>CAMDWG010000005.1 GCA_945878375.1 Roseomonas mucosa
GCCGCCGAGCGGATCGCCGCCCGCGCCGCCGAGGCCGTGCGGCGGCTTGAGGGGCTGGAACCCGAACTCGCCCGGCTGGACGCCGAGATGCAGGCGGCCGCCGCTGCGCTGGACCAGGCGCGCGCGGCCCGCGACGCCGCCCCGGACACGCTGGCCGCACGCGCCGCGCGCGAGGTCGCAGCCCGGGCCGAGTCGGACGCCGTCCGCGCCGAAGCCACGGCGCGGGAGGCGCGGCGGGATGCCGAGGCGAGCCTCGCCCGCGCGCGGGCCGAGTCGCAGTCGCTCGCGGCCCGCGCGGCGGAAGCCGAGGCGCGGCTGGCGGCGCTGGCGCCGCAGCTGGAACGCCTGACCGCCGAGCGCGACGCCGCCGAGGCCGCGTTGGCCGAGGCGCGCGCGGCCCGCGAAGCCGCCCCCGACCTTCCCGCGCTGCGCGCGGAGGTGGACCAGGCCCGTGCGGCGCTGGCCGCCGCCCGCGCCGCCGAGGCCGCTGCCCGGGACCTGCGCGCCGCGCTGGCGGCGGAAGCCGCGCGCCTCGCCGCGCGGCAGGAGACCATCGGGCCGGAGCGCGCCGATTGGGCGGAACGCCGCGCCGGCGCTGCCGTGCGCCAGGACGAACTGGCCGCCCGGCTGGCGGAGGCGGAGGCCGAGGTCGCCGCCCTGGCCGAGGCGCCCGAGGCCGCCGGCCAGCGCCGCGCCGCCGCCGCCCGCGCTCTGGCGGAGGCGGAGGCCGCACATGCCGAAGCGGCGGCCCGGCTCAAGGCCGCCGAGACCGAATTGCGCGATGCCACCGCCCATCGCCGCGATGCCGATTCCCGATTCGCCGCGGCGCGCGAGGCGCAGCTGCGCGCCGAGGGCGCGAAGGAGACGGCGGAAGCCGCCGCCCTCGGCGTCGAGGAACGCGTGGCGGAACGGCTGGGCGAGTCGCATCCCGACCTGCCGACCGAGATCGACGACCTGTCCGACGCGGCGGAGGAGAAGGCCAGGCGCAAGCTGGACCGCCTGACGCGCGAGCGGGAGGAGATGGGGCCGGTCAATCTGCGCGCAGAGACCGAGCTGAACGACCTCGATGCCCGCCGCGCCGCGATCGATACCGAACGCGCGGAGGTCGCGACCGCGATCGCCAAGCTGCGCGGCTCCATCGGCCACCTGAACCGCGAAGGCCGGGAACGCCTGCGCGTCGTCTTCGACAAGGTGGATGTGGAGTTCCGCGGCCTGTTCTCCCGCCTGTTCGGTGGCGGGCGGGCGCATCTGGCGCTGGTCGGGTCGGACGATCCGCTCGAGGCGGGGCTCGAGATCTATGCGGAGCCGCCGGGGAAGAAGCTGGCGTCCCTGAACCTTCTGTCGGGCGGGGAACAGGCGCTGACGGCGCTGTCGCTGATCTTCGCCGTCTTCCGCTGCAACCCCGCGCCGGTCTGCGTGCTGGACGAGGTGGATGCGCCGCTGGACGACGCCAATGTCGAACGGCTGTGTGACCTGCTGGAGGTGATGGCGGCAACCGATGAGGATGGGCGGGGCGGCACGCGCTTCCTGATCGTGACCCACCATCCGCTGACCATGGGGCGGATGCACCGGCTGTATGGCGTGACGATGCAGGAACGCGGCATCTCCCGCCTGTTGAGCGTGGACCTGCAGCGCGCGGTGGAACTGGCGGAAGGCCCGGCCGCTGGGTGAAGGTCGTTGGGTGAGGTCTGTGGTTGGGCCGCATGGGATGCTGCGTTGCGGCGAAGCTCGCCTTGACACGTTTCCCCCCGCGCCGTAACAGCGGCCCGCCTTCCGGGCGGGGGACCGCGAGGAGGAGCAGGCGTGCCGGACAAGAACAGCTTCGAGGAGCGGTTGCGAAAGGCCCGGGCTCGGCGAGGGGTGGAAACCCCTCCGGGCCAGTCGGGACCGACGCCGCCGAATGCCTTGGGCATCGGGTTCCGGGCTGGGGTCGAGGTTGTCTCGGCCCTGATCGCGGGACTCGGGCTGGGGTGGTTGTTGGACCGCCTGCTTGGGACCTGGCCCTGGCTCTTTCTTCTGTTCTTCGTGTTCGGCGGCGTGGCTGGGGTGCTGAACGTCTATCGGCTGTTCAACCCGCGCCGCGTCGGCCGCGACACGCAGGACCGCCCACCGGGATAGGCAAGGATTTCGCGGGACGCATCCCGCGGTGGGGCGGGAGAGCTGATCTTGGCGGTCGAAGGCAAGACGATCGACGCACTGAGCCAGTTCGAGCTCAAGACGGTGCTCGGCCCGATCGGTGAGGCCGTGGGCTTCACCCAATCCACCGCCCATATGGCGCTCGCGGCCGGTCTGATAACGATGCTCGTGATGTTCGGCATGGCCAGCCGCGCCGTGGTGCCGGGGCGCCTGCAGTCGCTGACCGAAAGCGCCTATGAATTCGTGCATGGCATCGTGACCGCCCAGGTGGGCGACGAGGGCAAGCGCTTCTTCCCCTTCGTCTTCACGCTGTTCATGTTCGTGCTGTTCGGCAACATGCTGGGCCTGCTGCCCTACGCCTTCACCTATACCAGCCACATCGCGGTGACCTTCACCCTGGCCGCGATCGTGTTCGTGCTGATCACGGTGGTGGCGCTGGCGCTGCACGGGAAGAAGTTCTTCGGCTACTTCTTCCCCGAGGGCGCGCCGCTCTGGCTCGCGCCGATCATCATCCCGGTCGAGGTGGTGTCCTACCTCTCTCGCCCGATCAGCCTTTCGATCCGACTTTTCGCCAACATGGTGGCGGGCCACGTGATGCTGAAGGTGTTCGCCACCTTCATCGTCCTGCTCGGCGGCCTCGGCGCGGTCGGTCCCTTCGTCGCGGTGCTGCCGCTGACGGTCAACGTTGCCCTGGTTGGGTTCGAGATCCTGGTGGCCTTCCTGCAGGCCTATGTGTTCGCGATCCTCACCAGCATCTACCTGCACGACGCGGTGCACCTGCACTGACCAGCCATGTGACCTGGGTTCAGGCGCATCCGCGTAAGTTCAGAAGCTCCACCTACGGACGGAAGGATTAGGATTATGGAAGTCGCCGCTGCGAAGGCTCTCGGGGCCGGTATCGCCGTTATCGCGCTGTTTGGCGTTGGTCTCGGCATCGGCAACATCTTCTCCGCGCTGATCACCAGCGTGGCGCGCAACCCGGCCGCCCGCGACGCCGTCTTCCCGATCGGCATCCTGGGCTTCGCGCTGACGGAAGCGGTGGCGCTGTTCGCCCTGCTGATCGCCTTCCTCATCCTGTTCACCTGATCCCCGCCGCCGGCTTCGGCCGGCGGTTCGGCCCGCGCGCGGCCCCCAGGGGAATCCCCTTTGGGTGGCGCGCGGGACATGTGACGCAGGAAGGAACGACCGATGCCGCAGCTCGATTTCGGCAATCCGCTGATGATCGCCCAGATCGTCTGGCTGCTGATCATTTTCGGCCTGCTCTATTTCGCGCTCTCGAACTACGCGCTGCCGCGCGTGGAAAGCGTGCTGGAGGCGCGGGCCCGCCGCATCGCCTCCGACCTCGAGGCCGCGCAGGCGCTGAAGGCGGAAGCCGATGCCGCCATGGCCGCGCACCGCGCCGCCACGATGAAGGCTCGCGCCGAGGCCCAGGCCGCCATCGCCACCGCCATGCAGCAGGCCCAGGCCCAGGCCCAGGCCCGCAGCGACGCGCTGAATGCGCGCCTCGCCGCCCAGATCGCCGAAGCCGAGGTCCGGATCGCCGCGTCCCGCGACGCCGCCATGGGCGCGCTGCGCCAGGTCGCGTCCGAGACCGCGTCCTCGCTCGTCACCAAGCTCACCGGTCGCGCCGACGGCGCGGTGGTGGACGCCGCTGTCGGCCGCGCGCTCGCCGCGCGCCAGGGCTGAGGAGACTTCGATGGCCACCATCTGGCTCGACCCGAAGTTCTGGGTTGCCGTTTCCTTCGTCCTCTTCGTCGTCCTGGTCGGCAAGATGGCCTGGGCGCGCATCACCGCGATGCTCGACGCCCGTGGCGAGCGTATCCGCGCCGAACTCGACGAGGCCTCGCGCCTTCGTGCCGAGGCGGAGGCGATGCGCGCCGAAGCCGAGCGTGAGCGCGCCGCCGCGCTGCAGGAAGCCGCGGAGCTTCTGGCCCGCGCCCAGGCCGAGGCGCTTCGCGTCGCCGAGGCTGCCGCCGCCGAGGCCGAGGCCAGCGCCAAGCGCCGCGAGCGCATGGCGCTCGACCGCATCGCCGCCGCCGAGGCGGGCGCCGTGACAGAGGTCCGCAACGCGGCCGCCGAAGTCGCGGTGGCGGCCGCGCGCGAGGTTCTCGCCGCCAGCCTCGATGCCACGGCCGATGCGGAGTTGATCGACCGCGCCGTCGCCGACCTGCCCCGCGCGCTCCGCGCCGCCTGATCTTCCCCCGTGCCCTGCCCCCGATGGGGCAGGGCCGGGTGCATGTCGTCGTGCGTTTTCGGTGATCCGAAAACGCCTTCAGACGCCAGCGCCGGCCTCCGCCGGCTTGGCTTCGCCGCACAGGCGGCGGGCCGCAGTCGCGGCCTCGTCCGGCGTGAAGAACGCCGGCCGCCATCGGATCACCAGAAACCCTCGCCTGTATCCGACGCGCTATGCGGGTTGGATCTTTCGATCATACGTCACCCACATCGTCCGCACCGCCATGCGGTCATAGGCGGTGCGCGCGCGGTAATTGTCGTCCGCCGTGATCCAGCGGATCACGCTCCAGCCGCGCCGCTGTCCCTCCGCGGCCAGGGCGTCGATCAGCGCTTCCCCCACCCGCAGCCCGCGCGCATCCGGGCTGACGAACAGGTCGTCCAGGAACCCGCCCGTGCTGGCCGCGAGCGGGCGCGCGAAGGGGCGGTAATGCGCGAGGCCGATGGGGCGGCCGGCCGCATCCTCCGCAATCAGGGCGTTGACCTCATGCGCGGGGTCCATGATCCAGCTCCAGACGGTCTCGCGCATCTGCGGCGTCTGGGTGACGCGGTAGAATTCGGCGTAGCCGGCGTAGAGCGTGTCCCACGCCGCACGGTGGCGTGGCGCGGCGGCGACGATCCGGATGGCGCTCATGGCCTGACCCTCCCCGGCGGGTCCGACCGGGATCGCGCCGACATGCTTGGAAGGCTCGATGATGCCCGGGCCGATACCGGCCAGCAATCGCGGCGCGCTGGCGGATCAGCTCTCGGCGAAGCCGCAGCAGGCGGCGTAGGCGCGCAGCAGCGCGAAGGCGTAGTCCTCCACGGCCGGCTGGGACAGCCAGGCGGCGGCGAAGGCGCGCCCGGCCTCGGCGATGCCGGCGGCGAGGCCGGGCGTGGCTGCGCAGAGATCCATCGCCTGCGTCACATCGGCATCGCGCGCGACCGGGATGTAGTGGCGCCAGGGCAGCATCCGGTCGAAGTAGTGCAGCTGCCAGGGGCTGTCGTACTTCACCAGCGCGCTGTTGCTGCGAAGCCCGAGCGCGACGCGCGAACAGGACACGCCATTGCCGTCGATCGCCAGCAGGTAGCGGGAGCCATACATCTCGCGCCAGCTGTGGCGGCGGCCGGCAACGTCCAGCGCGACCACCGCCGCCGCGGCTTCCGGCGTCGTGCATTGCACCACCTGCGGCAGGAAGAAACCGACCCGGGCCGAGCCGCGGAAATGCACGGCCGCGCGCAGCCTTGGCGCGGCGAGGGAGGCCACCGCGGCCGGCGTCAGCAGCATCCCGCTGGTTGCGCCGACGAAGATGGCGTGGTCGGCCTTCTCCGCGAAGGGGAAGGGGTCGTCGAAGGACGGGTCAGCGTAGAAGCGGTAGCGTAGGAACTCGATGTCCGGCCACAGCACCAGCGCGCTGCCGCGCGGCTTCTGGTAGGCAAAGAGCGGCAAGTCCGGCTCGAAGGGCGCCTTGTCATGCGTGGTGAAGGCCAGGCGCAGCGGGGTGTGGAAGCCCCGCGCGCGGACGAGGCCTTCCACGAAGGCGCGGTAGAGATGCGCGCGGTCGAGCAGGTTGTGCGACGGCGGGGCGGTGCCCGCGATCTCCTCGGCTGGGTAGTGGCCCGGTTTCTGGTGCAGCCGCGCTTCGCCGCCGGCGATGTCGAGGATGAAGATGGAGGCGTCGCGCGCATTCAGCTCCGCCAGCGCCGCATCGCCCTGAACGCTGCCGAGGCGGCGACCGAACCAGGGCGCGAGTTGGCCGATGGCCAGTGCGCGCGGGTCGGTGGCCGGCGTCCCGCTAGGCGGGCCAGCCCCGCCGCTGCCCGTGTTCATGCGTCCTGCCCGATCCGCTGGGTGCGCGGCAGTCTGGCCTGTCCGGGCACGGAACGGAAGGCTGACGGCGGCCTGGGAATATCAAGCTTTGCTTGATTTCCTGACAGCGGGCTCAATTTGTCGACGGCTCGCGATCCTGTAAGAAGGCGCGGTCCATGGGCAAGCGCACCATCCCGCTCTCGGCCGCTCTGGTGGGTTTCGGCGACAGGCTGAAGCTGGCGCGGCTGTGGCTGCGGCTGAACCAGGCCACCCTGGCGCGCGATGTCGGCGCATCGCCACAGCGATGGAACCATTGGGAAAAAGGCCGCTACGAGCCGGACCTCGCCATCATGGTGCGGCTCAAGCAGGTGCATCAGATCTCGCTCGACTGGATCTTCGCCGAGGACCACCGGAGCCTGCCGCCGACCTTCATCCAGTTCCTGGTGTCCTATGGCGCCGCGCCCGACGCGCCGGAGATCGCGCGGCGAATCCGGGACGAATGGGGTCGCGCCACCGGCTTCGCGCCGTCCCTGGTGCCGCCCGACGAGGTGGCCGGCGCCATCGCCACCCGTCACCCGCCTCGGGCGCCCGGGCCGGATGCGACGCCCCGCACCTTGCATGAGGACGCGCCCAAGCGCCCCTATTGATGAAGCCCCCCTTTATTTTCTGCTTCCAGAATTGAGCCTGGCTTGATAAAGCTGGGCCTGCTTGTTGGAGGCGCAGAATGACCGCGATCGTCACCGGCACGGATGGCCGGAGCTATGTGCATCGGATGGCGGGCGAGGTGCCCGTCTTCGTGACCGGGGCGACCGGGACGGGCGCCACACCGCGGCCCGTCATCCTCGGGCATGTGCGGCTGGTCGCCTGGCTTCATCCCGTTGAGGCTGGCGCGCGGCGGGCACGGGTGCGCCTGCCGGCCGGCCAGATCGTGGAGGTGGCGGCAGACGCCGTGTGCAGCGCCGCCAATATCGCCCGGGCCGGGGTCGTGCCGTCCGGGCGTGACCCAGCGGCGCGGCTCTCGGCGGGCGCTCAGGCCCGACCGTGGCAGTGCTTGTACTTCTTCCCCGAACCGCAGGGGCAGGGCGCGTTGCGCGGGGTCGCGCCCCAGGTGGAAGGGTCGTTCGCATCCACCTCCGCCGCGACCATCGGCGTGCGCGCGGCCTGCACCGCGGTGCCATAGGCCGGCACCTGCACCGCATCGGCGTAGTCCAGCTCCTGCCCCGCCATGTTCGGGTCGGGGTGGCGCATCTCCGTCACCCGCACCGGCTCCGGCATCGGCGGCGGGGCGGCGGGGGAGAGCTCGATCCGCATCAGCACGCCCGTCACCCTCTCCCGCAGGTCGCCGAGCATGGCGTTGAACAGGTTGAAGGCCTCGGACTTGTATTCGTTCAGCGGGTCGCGCTGGCCATAGGCGCGCAGCCCGATGCCCTGCCGCAGATGATCGAGCGACAGCAGGTGTTCCTTCCACACCGCGTCGAAGATCTGCAGCAGCAGGCTTTTCTCCACCATCCGCATCAGGTCGGGCCCGATATTGGCCACGCGCGACGCATAGGCCTCATCCGCCGCCTTCAGCAGGCGTTCACGCACCTCGGTCTCATCGATCCCTTCCTCCCGCGCCCAATCGGCGACGGGTAGATCGAGGCCGAGCACCTCCAGCACCTTGTCCTGTAGCCCCTGCGTGTTCCATTGCTCGGGGTAGGCGTTCTCGGGGATCGCCTTGTCCACCAGGGCGCCGATGGTCTCGCGCCGCATCTCGGCCACCGTCTCGGCCACGTCGTCGGCGGTCATGAACGCCTTGCGCTGCGCATAGACCTCGCGGCGCTGGTTGTTCATCACGTCGTCGTATTTCAGCAGGTTCTTGCGTGTGTCGAAGTTCCGCGCCTCGACCTTCTTCTGCGCCTTTTCCAGCGCCTTGTTGATCCAGGGATGGACGATCGCTTCCCCGTCCTTCAGGCCGAGCTTCTGCAGCATCCCGCCCATGCGGTCGCTTCCGAAGATCCGCATCAGGTCATCTTCGAGCGAGAGGAAGAAGCGCGATGCGCCGGGGTCGCCCTGGCGCCCCGATCGGCCGCGCAGCTGGTTGTCGATGCGGCGGCTTTCGTGGCGCTCCGTGCCGATCACCAGCAGGCCGCCGGCCGCCTTCACGGCGGGGCGGATCGCTTCCACCTCTGCCTTGTGGCGCGCCAGTGCGGCGTCGTATTCGGGGCTGTCGGCGTTGCCGATCTCGGCGCGCGCCAGCATGTCGGCATTGCCGCCGAGCTGGATGTCGGTGCCGCGGCCGGCCATGTTGGTGGCGATGGTCACCGCGCCCGGCCGGCCGGCCTGGGAGATGATGCCCGCTTCCTGTTCGTGGTAGCGCGCGTTCAGCACCTGGTGCGGGACCTGCTTCTTCTTCAGAAGGCCCGAGATCAGCTCCGACTTCTCGATGCTGGTCGTGCCGACCAGGATCGGCTGGCCCTTGGTCCGGCATTCGTCGATCAGAGCGATGACCGCGTCATACTTCTCGGTGGCGGAGCGGTAGACCTCGTCGTCCGAATCCGCGCGCGCGACCGGGACGTTGGTCGGGATCTCCATCACCTCGAGCTTGTAGATCTCCATGAACTCGTCGGCTTCGGTGCTGGCCGTGCCGGTCATGCCCGCGAGCTTCGGATAAAGCCGGAAGTAGTTCTGGAAGGTGATGGAGGCGAGGGTCTGGTTCTCCGGCTGCACCGGCACGCCTTCCTTAGCCTCCAGCGCCTGGTGCAGGCCGTCCGAATAGCGGCGGCCTTCCATCATGCGGCCGGTGAATTCGTCGATCAGGACCACCTTGTCCTGTGTCCGCCCGAATTCGGTGACCGGCTTGACGATGTAGTCCACGTCGCGCGTGAACAGCACATGCGCGCGCAGCGACTGGTTGGCGTGGTGCACCAGCGTGACGTTGCCGATGTCATACAGGTCGCCTTCCGTCAGCAGCCCGGCCTCGCGCAGCGCCACTTCGAGGGCTTCCGTGCCTTCTTCCTTCAGGTGGACGGTCTTGAGCTTCTCGTCCTTCTCATACAGCGCCTGGTCCTTCACCAGATCCTTCATCACCACGTTGACGCGGTTATAGAGGTCGCTGGTGTCGTCGGTGGGGCCGGAGATGATCAGCGGCGTGCGCGCTTCATCCACCAGGATGCTGTCCACCTCGTCCACGATGGCGAAGTTGAAGTCGCGCTGGACCATCTCATCCAGGCGGTACTTCATGTTGTCGCGCAGGTAGTCGAAGCCGAATTCGTTGTTGGTGCCGTAGGTGATGTCCGCCGCATAGGCCGCGCGGCGTTCGTCATCCGTCAGCCCATGCACGATCACGCCGGTGGTCAGGCCGAGGAACCGATAGAGCCGCCCCATCCATTCCGCATCGCGCTTGGCCAGGTAGTCGTTGACCGTTACGACATGCACGCCCTTGCCGGAGATGGCGTTCAGATAGACCGGCAGGGTGGCGACCAGCGTCTTGCCCTCGCCGGTCTTCATCTCGGCGATCTTGCCTTCGTGCAGCACCATGCCGCCGATCATCTGCACGTCGAAATGCCGCAGGCCGAGCGCGCGCTTCGATGCTTCCCGCACCACGGCGAAGGCTTCGGGCAGGATGTCGTCCAGCGTCTTGCCGGCGGCCAGTGCGGCGCGGAATTCGTCCGTCTTGGCGCGCAGCGCGCCGTCCGACAGGGCCCCGAATTGGGGCTCCAGCGCATTCACTGCGGGCACGCGCGCCTGGAAGCGCTTCAGGGCGCGGTCGTTCGAGGTGCCGAAGATGGCGCGGACGAGGCGTTGGAACATGTTTCCGTGTCGTCTCCGGCCGGGGCGACGCGCATCCCCAGGATGGCCGGGCCCTGGCTCGCCAGGACAGGCTGCCCGGGACGGGCGGAGCATCGGCCGTGCAAGGGGGCAGCCGGCGAAAAGCCGACGCTTGCCGGCGGCGGCGCAGCGGCGGGAGAGATAGGCGCGCCGGGGTGGCGCGTCAACGCGATGCCCGTGACGGATGAGGTGCTCCGGCCCGGATCGCGGGCCGCGAACGGGGGCGCGGCGCAACTTGTGAAGGCCGGGCGCGTGGGCCATCTTCCGCCCCGATCCTCGGAGTCGATCCCATGCGCCGCCCGGCCTTGTTCCTCGCTGCCCTCCTGGTTCCGGCCGGCCTTGCCTTCGCCCAGGCCCCCACCCCGGCTGCCACCCCCGCCCCCGGCGCAGCCGCCGATCCGGTTCTCGCCCGCGTCGATGGGCAGGAGATCCGGGTCTCCGACCTCGAGCTGGAATTCCGCCGCCTGCCGGAAGAACTGCGGAACATGCCCCCCGCCATGCTCCAGCCGCTGCTGCTGGACCAGATGATCACCCACAAGGCCATCGTGAACGCCGCCCGCGCCCGGGGCCTCGACCGCGATGCCGAGGTCGTCGCCCGCGTCCGCCGGGCGGAGGAGGAGACGCTGCAGCAGGCCCTGCTGCTGCGCGAAGTGCAGCCCCTGCTGACCGATGAGGCGCTGCGCACGCGCTACCAGGCCGAGATCGCCGGCCGCCCGGCGGAGGAGGAGGTGCGCGCCAGCCACATCCTGCTCGCCTCCGAACAGGAAGCCCGCACCGCCCTGGCCGAACTGCGCCGCCCTGGCGCCGATTTCGCCGAGATCGCGCGCCGCCGCTCCACCGATCCGGGCGCGCGCAACGGCGGCGACCTGGGCTTCTTCAAGCGCGGCGACATGATCCCGGAATTCGAACAGGCGGCTTTCGCGCTCCGCCCCGGCGAGATCACCCAGAACCCGATCCGCACCCAATTTGGCTGGCATGTGATCCGGCTGGAAGAACGCCGCGCCGTCCCGGCCGCGAGCTTCGACGAAAGCCGCGAGGCGCTGCGCCAGCAGGCCTTCGAGGCAGGCGTGAACGCTGCCGTGGAGCGCATCCGCGCCGCGGCCCGCGTGGAACGCCTGCAGGGCGGGGAGGCGCCGCGCGCGCCGTCCCTGCTCGATGGCGCCGCCCCTCCGCCGGCGCAGCGCCGCTAGGGCTGAAGCGGCCTTCCTCTCCTCCATCATCCCGCCACCGACCAGACTGGATTCCCGCCCATGGCCTCCGGCAAGGACCTGCCCGTGTCGCCGCTGATGCTGCCCATGCCGGAGATGCCGCCCGTGCCGGGCGTGCAGATCGCCACCGGCATGGCCGGCATCCGCTACAAGGGGCGGGAGGATGTCACGATGATGACCTTCCCCGCCGGCACCACGGCGGCGGGCGTCTTCACGAAGAACCAGTGTCCGGGCGCGCCGATCGACTGGTGCCGCACCGCGCTGAAGGGCGGCAAGGCCCGTGCGCTGGTGGTCACCGCCGGCAATTCCAACGTCTTCACCGGCAAGGCGGGCCGCGAGACCTGCGCCGCGACGGCCAAGGCCATGGCCGGCCTCGCCGGCTGCAAGCCAAATGAGGTCTTCCTGGCCTCCACCGGCGTGATCGGCGAAAAGCTGCCGACCGAGAAGCTGACCGCCGCGCTGCCGGCCGTGCATGGCGCGCTGCGTGACGATCTCTGGGCGCATGCCGCCCGCGCCATCATGACCACCGACACCTTCCCGAAGGCCGCGACCCGCACCGCGCAGATCGGCGGCGCGACGGTGACGGTCAGCGGCATCGCCAAGGGCAGCGGCATGATCGCGCCCGACATGGCGACGATGCTGTGCTTCCTGGCGACGGATGCGAAGGTGCCGGCGGCGGTGCTGCAGAAGATCCTGTCCAAGGGGTCCGACCGCAGCTTCAACTGCGTGACGGTGGACAGCGACACCTCCACCTCCGACACGGTGCTGCTGTTCGCGACCGGCGCCGCGAAGCATCCGCGCATTCCGGCCGAAGGCGGCCCAGGGGCGAACAGCATGCTCCGCGACTTCACCCGTGCGGTGCATGAGGTGTTGATGGACCTGGCGCTGATGGTCGCGCGCGACGGGGAAGGCGCGCAGAAGCTGATCCGCATCGATGTGGCCGGCGCGGTCTCTGCGAAATCCGCGCATCGCATCGGTATGGCGATCGCCAATTCGCCGCTGGTGAAGACCGCCATCGCGGGGGAGGACGCGAATTGGGGCCGCATCGTCATGGCCGTCGGCAAGTCCGGCGAGCCGGCTGATCGCGACAAGCTCTCGGTCGGCGTGGGCGGCACCTGGATGGCGCGGGACGGCGAGATCGTGCCGGGCTACGACGAAGCCCCGGTTGTCGCGCATATGAAGGGCCGGGAGGTCGTGATCAGCGTCGATATCGGCCTCGGCCGCGGCAAGGCCACGGTGTGGACCTGCGATCTGACGCATGGCTACATCGACATCAACGGGGCGTATCGGTCCTGACCGCCGAAGACGCCCTGATCCCGCCGCCCTTCGAGGCGCTGCGGACCGACCGCCTGACGATCCGCCCCCTGCGGGCGGAAGACGCCGCCTCGCTGCATCGGCTGGTCAATGACTGGGATGTGGCGAAGACCCTCGCGCGCGTGCCCTTCCCCTATCCGCGCGACCTGGCGGATGAATGGATCGCCTCCACCCACGCTCAGATGGCGGAAGGCCGCGCCTGGCACCTGGCGATCACCGGCCTCGGCGCGGCGGGGGAGGAAGCGCTGGTCGGCTGCGTCGGCCTGACGCTGGATGCGGAAGGGCGGACCGCCGAACTCGGCTACTGGATCGGGCGCAAATCCTGGGGACAGGGCTTCGGGCCGGAAGCGGCGGGGCGCGTGGCGCGCTGGGCGCTGGCGAATCTCGATATCGAGAAGCTGGTTGCCTCCGCCCTGGTGGAGAATGAACGCAGCCAGGCGCTGCTGCGCCGCATCGGCTTCCGCCGGGTGGGAGAGGGGGCGGCCGATTTCCTCTGCCGTGGCCCGGCGATGCCGGTGGTGCTGTTCGAGATGGGCCGCACCGACCTGCCATCCGACCCCCCCGGCCCCGCGGCGCCGAGCCCCAACGCGCCGCTGCGGACGACACCGGACACGATGCCGGATGCCGCACCGGGCAAGCGGATCGTGCTGGTTTCCGCCGTCGCGCTGATCGACAGCGACGGGCGCGTGCTGCTGGCGCGCCGGCCGGAAGGCAAGGCGCTGGCGGGGTTGTGGGAATTCCCCGGCGGCAAGGTGGACCCCGGCGAGACGCCGGAAGCCGCGCTGATCCGCGAGCTGAAGGAAGAACTCGGCATCGATGTGGCGGAAAGCTGCCTCGCGCCCTTCGCCTTCGCGTCCCATGGCTATGACAAGTTCCATCTGTTGATGCCTCTCTATCTCTGCCGGCGCTGGGTGGGCGTGGTGACGGGGCGGGAAGGGCAGGCGCTGGCCTGGGTCCGGCCGCAGAAGCTGGCCGAGTATCCGATGCCCCCGGCGGACAAGCCGCTGGTCGCCCTGTTGCGGGATTTCCTGTAAGCTCAGGCAGTTTCCGGAGGTCGCATGTCGGCAGTATCCCCCACCGCCTGCCTGCTCGTGATCGGCAACGAGGTGCTGTCGGGTCGCACGCGCGATGCGAATGTCCAGTTCCTCGCGACCCGCCTGGGCGAGATCGGCATTCCGCTGCGGGAAGTCCGCGTGATCCCCGATGTGCGGGCGACGATCATCGCCACGCTGAACGAGGTGCGGGCGAAATTCGACCACGTCTTCACCACCGGCGGCATCGGGCCGACGCATGACGACATCACCAGCGAATGCGTCGCCGCCGCCTTCGGCGTGCCGTGGGAGGCGCAGCCGGAGGCCTGGGCACGGCTGGACCGTCATTACCCACCGGGCGAGTTCAACGCGGCGCGGCAGCGCATGGCGACGATGCCGCGCGGGGCGACGCTGATCGACAACGCCATCTCCATCGCGCCGGGCTTCACCATCGGCAATGTGCATGTGATGGCCGGCGTGCCGCGCATCATGCAGGCGATGTTCGAAAGCCTGGCGCCGAGCCTGGAAGGCGGGCCGCCGGTCGCGTCCCGCACCGTGCATGCCGATGGCGTGATGGAAGGGCGGATCGCGGAGGGGCTGGCGGCGATCCAGGCGCGCTGGCCGGCGCTCGATATCGGCAGCTACCCCTATTACCGCATGGGCGGCGGCGGCGTGGCGCTGGTGGCGAAGGGCGCGGAGGCCGCGGATGTCGAGGCTGCGGCGCACGACATCACGACGCTGCTGCGCGCGATGGGCGCGAAGCCGGTGCCGGGCGAGCCGCCGACGTAGGGCGCGGTTTCTGGGAGGGGGCGCGACCAACCTTCCCGAGACCCCGCCCTATTCCTCGAACTTCGCCAGCCGAACCGCGGTGTGACCGCGCATCGCCCAGGGGCTTGGCATCACCAGCAGGCAGTCGTCATGCGGCGTGCGGAGTTCCTGTTCGCCGTCCAGCGCGATCAGCGTGTTGCGCCGCGCGATCACCTCCCCGCCCCGGTAGCCGCGCAGGAAGGCGAAATCGGCGGTCTGCGCCGTGACCGTGCGCGTCACCCGCGCCACGCGGCTGGGCGGCAGCGCCGCCTCGGGCGGCAGCGGCGCATCCTCCGCCGCCATGCCCAGGCGGCGCAGCAGCCGCGCGGCGGTGTCCTCCATCTGGCGCAGCGTCTCCGGCGCCCAATGCGGGCCGGCTTCCAGCAGCAGGGCCTGCGCGCCGGCGCGGAACCGCGCATGGTCGATGATCCGCAGCCCCGCCGCATGCCCCTCGTCGCAGACGACGAGAGGCGGCGTGCCCAGCGCGCGGCCGAGATCCCGCGCCCCCGCGCCGGGCCCGGCCAGGAAAAGCGGGTCCGACGGCCACAGCATCGAATGCAGGTCGAGCAGCACATCGGCCTGCCGCACCAGCGGCAGCAGCGCCCGCGCGCGTTCCAACTCCGACGACCGGCGCGTGCCGGCCAGCGTCTCCTCGGCCCAGACGCGGTTCAGATCCTCGTCCACGAAGCGGCTCGCGGTGGGGTCGGCGGGGTCGAAGCGGTCGAAGGCGGCGAGGTTCGCGAAGCAGAGCGTCAGCGTCCCGCGCCGGGGCCGGATGCCCGCGCGCAGCCAGCGCGACAGCAGCAGCGCGCCGGCGATCTCATTCCCATGCACCAGCGCGGTCACCAGCAGATGCGGGCCGGGCTCGGTGGCGGCGAAGCGCCAGGCGCCGGCGATGCCGGTATTGCCGGCGCGCCAGGGCGCGAGATCGGGCAGCGGCAGCCGGACATCGAGGTCGGGCAGCGCGTGATCCTGGCTCGGCATCCCCATCTCGGCGCGCATGTCAGGCCGCGCTCCGACCGCGCGTGATCCGCTGGGCGCAGGCTATGCCGCGACGGGCTGTGCCGAACGCCACCGGCCGCGCCAGATCATCGATCGCGTCGAGACCCGCCCCCATATCCCCTGCCGCCTTCCTTTGCAGAGCAGTCTATACGCTCGCCCGGCGGTGGCAAATCCGGGCGCCGTCACACGCCGTTCAGCGTCTGCCGCGCGCCTCCGCGACTCAGCGTCTGCCGCGCGCCTCCGCGACGAGGCGTTCCAACTGCTGGAGATCCACCGCCCCCGGCACCAGCACCGCCGCGCCGGGCCCGCCGGGGCCGCCGACGATCAGCGCCGGCGTGCCCTGGATGCCGAGCGACTGCGCGAGGCGCGTATTCGACTCGATCCGCCGCGCGATGGCCGGATCGTCCATCTCCCGCCGCAGCCGCGCCCAGTCCAGGCCGATGCGGCGCGCGAGGTCCTGCAGCACCTGCTCCGTCGGTTCCCCGCGCAGGGTCAGCAGCGCATCCTGCAGCGCCGCGTAGCGCCCCTGGCGATGGGCGGCGAGCAGCGCGCGCGCGGCGAGCTGGCTGTTCGGGCCGAGCACCGGCAGGTCCTTCATCACCACGCGGATGTTGCCGTCGCGGCGCAGCAGCGCGTCCAAAGACGGGTGCAGCTGCTTGCAGAAGCCGCAGCGTGCATCGAAGAACTCCACGATGGTCACATCGCCGCGCGGATTGCCGCGCGTGGGGTCGGCGGCGTCGGCGAACAGCGCGTCCGCCTGTCCGACGATGGCGGCGCGGCCGGCCGTGCTGCGATCCCGATCCTCGGCCTCCTGCAGCGCGACGATGGCGTCGCGCAGGATCGATGGGTCGTCCCGCAGCGCCCGGCGCAGCACCTCCACCACCTCCGCGCGCTGCGCCTCGGTCAGTCCCTGCGCCGTGGCGGCGGGCGTGGTCCAGGCGAGCGCCAGGGGCAGCAGGCCGAGGCAGAGGATCAGGGCGTGGGATATGCGTCGCATCATCCCCTTTCCTCGCACGACCGCCCGGGGCGTGCCAGCGCGAAGCCGCCCCGCTTCTATCGCCTGGGGCGGTAGGACAGGTTCTCCGGCTCCGTCGCGTTCACCAAGTCCTGCGCGCGCAGGCGCATCGGGCCGGGTGGCAGGGCCTGTTCCGCCCGCTGCGCCAGCATCCGCGCCGTGCGCGCATCGCCGCGCAGCAACGCTTCCTCGGCCAAAGCGAGGTCGGCCTGCGGCAATTGGCCGAGCCGCCCGCGGGCGATGCCCATCTGGCGCCAGGCGAAGGGGCTCTCGCGTTCGGTCCTGAGCGCCGCCTCCAGCTCCGCGACCGCCTGGCGCAGCTGGGCGGGCTGGCCTAGCTCCATCAGCACGCGGGCATGGTTCAGCCGGATCAGCCCTTCCTCGGGCGCGAGCCGGGCGGCGGTGGCGTAGGGCCCGAGCGCTTCCGCCGCGCGCTGGCCTTCGAACAGGATCTGGCCTTGCAGCTCATGCAGCCAGGGGCTCGATGGCGTCTCCCGCAGCAGGGTCTCCAGCACGGCCAGCGCCTCTGCCGTGCGGCCGGAGCGGAACAGGGCGATGGTGCGAGCGTAGCGCGCCGGGGCGCCGGTGTCGCTTTCGGGGTAGCGGCGCCAGGTGTTGGCGGGCAGGTCGATGAAGCCGTCGATCTTCGCCCGCACCATGGCAAAGGCGCCCTCCAGCCCGGTGGGCAGGGCAGCGTCGGCGGCAGGCGACCGCGCCAGCTGTTCCCGCACGAAGGTCAGCCGGTCGCGCGACAGCGGATGGGTGCGGAAATAGGGGTCCTGCCGTGCGGCGGCGAGCAGTTCCTGGTCCAGCAGCCGTTCCAGCAGCCGCTCCAGCCCGCGCGCGGACCAGCCGAGCCGTTCCAGATAGTCGATTGCGGCCTGGTCGGCGGCCTGTTCCTGGCTGCGGGTGAAGGCCAGGAATTCGCCCATCGCCATCGCCTGCCCGCCCAGCATCCCTGCCGCCGCCGCGCCCGACTGGCCGGAGGCGACGGCCGCTGCGCCGCCGAGCAGCATCGCCCCCAGCCCGCGCAGCATCGCCGCCCGCATCTCCTCCGGCAGCCGGATCAGGTGGCCGCCGGCGATGTGGCCGGTCTCATGCGCCAGCACGCCCACCACTTCCGAGGCCGACGCCGCCTGTTGCAGCAGCCCGGTATGGAGGAACATGCGGTTGCCCGTGGCCACGAACGCGTTTATGGCCCGGTTCTGGATGAGTGTGATGCGGACGAGGCGCGGGTCCACGCCGGCGGTTCGCAACAGGGGATGCGACATGCGGCGGAGCAGATGCTCCGTCTCGGCATCCCTGATCGTGACGATGCGCTGCGGGGGAGCCTGCGCCGCGGCCGGGGCTGCCACGGCGCCGAGCATGACGAGGGCAAGCAGGATGCGGAGCAGCGCGGTGGGGCAGGGCCAGCGGCAGTCCATCGGGCGGCGCATGGCGCGCAGCCTAAGCGTATTTCGTGCCCCGGCGAAGCCAGTTTCCGTGAGAGGCGGCGCGGCGGCGGCGCTCGCCCTGATGCTGGCGCTGCCTGGCTGCAGCCTGTTCGAATCATCCGGTGACAGCGCCGCGGCCAATGCGGCGCCGGGCCAGGAAGGCTTTGTCCGCGGCTTCCTGGGCCATGCCGTGGCCGATGAGCCGCTCGCCGCGGTTTCTGCGCGCAACGTGCTGTCGTCCGGCGGCAATGCCGCCGATGCCGCGACGGCGGCGGGCTTCATGATGGCGGTCACGCTGCCGTCGCGCGCCGGGCTCGGCGGCGGCGGCGCCTGCCTGGTCTTCGATCCGCGTCGCGGGGCGACCGAGGCCATCGTCTTCACCCCGGGCGCCCGGCAGGCCCCGCCGCGCGGCGCCGACCGCCCGGCGGCGGTGCCGATGATGGCGCGCGGGCTGTTCGCGCTGCATGCCCGCAACGGCAGCGGCAATTTCGAGGTGCTGACCGCCCCGGCCGAGGCCGCCGCGCGGCTCGGCACGGATGTCAGCCGCGCGCTGGCCACCGATCTCGCGGCCGTGGCCGGGCCCTTGCTGGCCGATCCCTGGGCGGCGTCGGTCTTCGCCGGCCCGGGCGGGCGGCCGCTCGCGCTCGGCGATCGGCTGGTGCAGCCCGATCTCGGCGCGACGCTGGCCTCGCTTCGGACGGCGGGCATCGGCGATCTGCACCAGGGTGCGATGGCGCGCCGCCTGGCGGAGGCCTCGGTGCCCGCCGGCGGCGGGCTGACGGTGGAGGAACTCCGCGCCTCCGTGCCGCGCGTCGCGCCGCCGGTGCAGGTGGTGCGGGGGACGGACACGATCTCCTTCCTGCCGGCGGATGTGCCGGGCGGGCAGGCGAGCGCGGATGCCTTCGCCGGCCAAGCGCCGGCGGCGGCGGGTGCGCTGCCGGCCTCGGCGGGGCTGGTCGTGGTGGACCGCAACGGGATGGCGGTCTCTTGCGCCTTCACGATGAACAACCTGTTCGGCACGGGCCGCGTGGCGCCGGGCACCGGCATCCTGCTGGCCGCCGCGCCGGGGATCGGCCAGGTGCGGCCGCCGCTGCTGGCGGCCGGCATCGCCCATGTCCCGAACACCCGCGCCTTCCGCGCGGCGGCGGCGGGCAGCGGCCAGGCGGCCGCCCCGCTGGCGGTCGGCGGTGCGCTGGCCGCCGCGCTGCGCGGCGCGGTTGCGACGACGGCGCTCGCCGGCGTGCCGGAGCCTGGGCGCGGCCTGCTCGTCACCTGCCCGCGCACCCTGCCGGGTGCCGCCGAAAGCTGCACGGCCGCCGCCGATCCGCGCGGCGCCGGGCTCGCGCTCGGCAGTTCCGAGCGATAGGCCGATGGCCCTGAAGGTCGGCCGGGGGGCGGGGGCGCCGCCCTTCCTGGTGATGGATGTGATCGCGGCCGCCAATGCGCGGGCCGCGTCCCTGCCGCCCGGCGCGCCGGGGATCCTCCGCATGGAGGTCGGCCAGCCCGGCACCGGCGCCCCGCGCGGCGCGGCGGACGCCGCGATCCGCGCGCTGCAGGCCGGCAACCCGATGGGCTACACGGAGGCCTTCGGCCGCGCGAGCCTGCGCGCGCGGATCGCCGCCCATATCCAGGCGCGCTACGGCGTCACGGTGCCGGTTGCGCGCATCGCGGTGACGGTCGGCGCCTCCGGCGCCTTTCCGCTGGCCTTCCTCGCGGCCTTCGATGCGGGGGACCGGGTGGCGATGGCCGCGCCCTTCTACCCGCCCTACGCCAATATCCTGACCGCGCTGGGGATGGTGCCGCAGCTGCTGCCCTGCGACGCCTCCACCCGCTTCCAGCCGACGCTGGCGATGCTGGAGAAGCTGGACCCCCTGCCGGCTGGGCTGATCGTGGCGAGCCCCTGCAACCCGGCGGGCACCATGCTGGCGCCCGACGAACTGCGCGACATCGCCCGCTGGTGCCACGCGAAGGGCGTGCGGCTGGTCTCCGATGAGATCTATCACGGCCTGACCTGGGGCACGGTGGCGGAAAGTTCGGCGGCGTCCTTCAGCGACAGCGCGATCGTGGTGAACAGCTTCTCCAAGTATTTCTCCATGACCGGCTGGCGGATCGGCTGGCTGGTGCTGCCGGAGGATCTGGTGCGGCCGGTGGAATGCCTCGCGCAGAACATGTTCATCTCCGCCCCGCATGTGGCGCAGGTGGCGGCCGAGGCCGCCTTCGATTGCGTGCCGGAACTGGAGGCGAACAAGGACGGCTATGCCCGCGCGCGGGCGGCGCTGCTGGCCGGCCTGCCGGGCGCGGGCTTCGACCGGATCGCTGAGGCCGATGGCGCTTTCTATCTGTGGTGCGACATCGGCCACCTGACCAATGACAGCCTGGATTTCGCCGCGCGGATGCTGGACGGCGCCGGCATCGCGGCCACCCCCGGCGTGGATTTCGACCGCGACCGCGGCACGCGTTTTCTTCGGTTCAGCTATTGCGGCGTGGAAGCCGAGATGGTGCAGGCGCCGGGGCGGTTGAAGGCCTGGCTCGGACGCTGAAAAGAGCCTGACATAACCCGTCTCCAACCCTGGGCGGCGCCGTGGCTTTGCCACGGCAACGCAGCGCACCTGTGCAGGAATAGAACCCGCATTGGGGGCCCCGCAAAGCCGCGAAGCGGTTTTGTGGGGAGTTCTTAGCGGGATAGCCCGCCGCCGTGCCGCCACCAATCGGCGGGCAGCGCCTTCGCGGCGGCCTGGGCCTGGGCTGGTGTCGCAAATAACCCGAAGCAGGTGGCGCCCGATCCGCTCATCCGCGCCAGCAGGCAGCCGGGCTGCGCGGCGATGGCGGACAGCACCTCCGCGATCGCGGCGCAGAGGCTGAGCGCGGCATCCTGCAGGTCATTGCCCAGCGGGCGCAGCCATTCCGCCAGTGCCGCCGCATCGGCCAGGCGTTCGGGCATCTCGGCGGGCGGGGAGAACTCGCCGCGCCGCGCGCGAAAAACCTGCGGCGTCGGCAGGGCGATGCGCGGATTGGCCAGCAGCAGGCCGCAGGCCGGCAGCTCCGGCGCGGCGGACAGGATCTCTCCCACCCCCATCATCCGCGCAGGCCGCGACGCGATGCAGACCGGCACGTCCGCCCCGAGCTTTGCGGCGATCGCCTCCAGCGCCGCTGCGTCCAGCCCCGTCTCCCACAGCGAGTCCAGCACGCGGAGCGCGGCGGCCGCATCGGCCGATCCGCCGCCGATGCCGGATGCCACGGGCAGCAATTTCGTGAGCGTGATCGCCGCCTTTGGCGCGCGCCCCGTCGCGTCCGCCAGCGCGCGGGCGGCGCGCAGGACAAGGTTGTCGGGTTCCCCGCTCAGGGCCACCGCCTCCGCGCCCCTTATGTCGAGGGTCAGGTCCTCCGCATGGCCCGCTGTCACGATGTCCTTGGCGTCGGCGAAGACCGCGAGGCTGTCCAGCAGGTGGTAGCCATCGGCGCGGCGGCCGGTGACCCGCAGGTAGAGATTGACCTTGGCGCGGGCGATATCCTGGTGCGGCGTGGGATCGGCCATCGGCTCAGTCGGGCCGGCGCGCGGTGGCGGGGGGCGGGGTTGGCAGGCCGTCGCGCAGCTTGGCCTCGATCTTCGGGATCTCCGGCGCCTCGGGCTCCGTGGCCAGGGCGCGCTGCCATTGGAAGCGCGCCTCGTTCCGGCGCCCCGCCGCCCAATAGGCGTCGCCAAGGTGGTCGTTGATCACGCTGTTGCGGGGTTCGAGTTCCACCGCGCGTTCCAGCCAGCGCACCGCGGCCTGGATGTCGCCCAGCTTGAACAGGGCCCAGCCCAGGCTGTCGACGATGTTGCCGTCATTCGGGCGCAGCTCCACCGCGCGTTCCAGCATGCGCCGCCCCTCGGTCAGGTTCTTGCCCATCTCGACCCAGGTATAGGCGAGGTAGTTCAGCACATAGGGCTGTTCGGGCGAGAGCCGGAGCGCGGTCTGGAAATCGGCTTCCGCCTGCGGCCAGCGGTCGGAGCGTTCGCGGGCGATGCCGCGGGCGTAGAACAGTGTCCAGTCGCTGGCCTGCGGCGTTGCGATCCGCGCCAGCGCGGCATCATAGGCGGTTGCCGATTCGGGGAAGCGGCTGCGCGTGCGGAAGATGTCGCCCAGCCGCGCATAGGGCTGGGGCGCGTCCGGAAGCGCGGCGGCGACGGCGCGCAGCGCGGCCTCGGCTTCCGTCACGCGGTCCATGCGGTTCAGCAGGGCGGCCTGCCGCAGCGCCACCACCTGCGCCAGCGGGTCGTTCCCGGCGACGCCGCCGAGCACGGCGAAGGCGGTCTCGGGGTTGCGGCCCTCGGCGTAATGCTCGGCGACCAGCAGCAGGGTGGGGGCGAAGTTCGGCCGCAGCCGCAGCGAGAGCCTTGCCAGGATCAGCCCGGCCTCCCCCGCGCCCTGGCCGCGCAGCGCGGCGGCCAAGGCGAGCTGCGCCTCCGCGATCCCTTCGGCGGGGGAGGCGACGCCGCGCCCCGCGATCAGCGCCTGCCGCCCGGCCGTCGTGCGGGCGGCCAGCGCGTAATCGGTCATGCCGCGGCCGAGGCCCTCCAGCAGCCGCAGCCCGTCCGCCTCCGCCCCGTTGCGGGCCAGGATGCCGCCAGCCAGTTGCAGCAGCCGGAGGGAGCGGTCGGGCGATTCCGCCAGCGCCATGCGCGCATAGCGCTCCGCATCGCGGTTGCGGCCGGCGACATCGGCGATCAGCGCCAGGTGCAGCGCGTGGATGCCGCGCAGCCGGCCGGATTCGGCCAGGGGTCGGAGGGTCGCGATCGCCTGGTCGGTCTGCCCGCGCCCCTGCTGCACCCAGGCCAGCATGATCGGCCCGAGGATCGCTGTGGGGCCCTGGCGGGGCAGGGCGCGGACCATCTGCTCGGCGCGCTCATAGCGGCCGGCCTGGACCTCGGCGCCCACCAGCAGCAGCTGCGCGGCCTGGTTGTCGGGCAGCTGGCGCGCCAGGCGCTGCGCGTCGGCGCGGCCATCCAGCAGGCTGGCGAGGAAGGCGCGGGTGACGAGTTCGGGCGCATTCGGATCCCGCCGCAGCGCAGCGAGCATGGTGTCGGCGGCGATGCGCGTATCGGTCTCGGATTGCGCGAAGCGTCCGGTCAGGTAGGGGCCGAAGACCCCGGCGGGTTCCGCCGGCGCGCGCGCCGGGGTTGCGACCGGTGAGCCGGCCGCGCCGCAGGCCGAGAGCAGCGCCACGGCCAGCAGCAGCGGACGGCGAGGGGAGAAGAAGGACATACGGGCAACCTAGCAGCGGGCTCCCGCGCCGCGCCACCCGCGCGTGTGGCGGCGCTTCAGCCGTCCGCCTTGCCCGGCTCCGGCTTGGCCCCCCTGCCGGCCCCTGGGGTCCCGCACAGCAGCCCTTCTGCCCAATCCGCCATTCGTAGCGCGGCGGTGGTGGGTGCCTGGGCATTCACCCGCGGCTGGTCGCGCAGGCCAGAGGCGGCGGCATCGGCGAAGCCCAGCAGCCGCGCCACGGCTTCCCCCAGCAGCGGCTTCGGGTCCGGCGAGAGGCGCGCGACCTCCGCCATGGCGGAGGCCAGGGCGGCCTGCGTCACCATCAGCTCCGCCCGCAATTCCATGACGGCGGCGGAGAGCTTGCGCCACTCCTCCCGCTCCTCGGCCCGTTCCGCCATTTCACGTCCTCGTGATCCCGGGGGGGAGAGTGACGAGCGCCGGCGCAACGGACAACAAGGATGCGAGAGATGGAGTCTGTTTCACGTGATCGGGCGGCGGGCGTCGCCGCCGCAAGGCGGCGCAACCCGCCGGGAAGTCCTACCCCTCGCGCTGCTTGCGTGCGGCGAGTGCGGCCGGGCGCGTCAGGCAGGCGTCGAGCCACGCCTTGACCTTCGGGTAGGGGCCGAAATCGAAGCCGTTCATCCAGGCGCCATAGAGCACGGAGGCCAGGTTGAGGTCGGCGACGGTGAAGCCCGCGCCCACCAGAAAGCCCGTCCCGCCCAGATGCTGGTCGAGCACCGCCAGCCGCGGCGCCACCGCCTCGGCGCCCGCCTTGGCCAGGGCCGCGTCGCGCTTCTCTGCGGGGTGGATGTAGGTGTTGTAGGCCCATTGCATGATGGCGGGCTCGGCTTCCGTCCCGGCCCAGAGCGTCCATTGCAGCACGCGCGACCCGTCGTCGCCGGCGGGCATCAGCGGGGCGCCGGCCTTGCCGGCGATGTGAAGGTTGATCGCCAGGCTCTCGAACAGCGTCAGGCTGCCATCCTGCAGCGCCGGCACCTTGCCGTTCGGGTTCACGGCGGCGACGGCCACCTTCAGATCGGGCCCGAAGGCGACCGGGATCACCTCATAGGGCAGGCCAGCTTCCTCGGCGGTCCAGATGCAGCGGAAGGCGCGGCTGCGCGCGAGGCCGTGGATCTTGAGCATGGGCGTCTCCGTTCCCCGATGGGTGTGGGGAACGGATCGTCCCTTTCGCGCCGGACGGCAAGAGCGCGTCGGGCGGGTTGCATGGGGCGCGCAGGCGCCCCACGGCGTCAGGCCAGCGGGTCGCCCGTCTCGGGCACCAGGCCGGCGGCGCGGATGCCGGCCACCGCACAGACCTCGTCCTTGTCCGACGCATCGCCCGAGACGCCCACCGTGCCGAGCACCACGCCATCGGCATCCTTCACCAGCACGCCGCCCGGCACCGGCACGGCGCGGCCGCGCGTCAGGTCGGACAGCGCGTTCATGAAGCCCGGCATCGCCTGCGACCGCCGCGCGAGCTCACGCCCGCCGAGGCCCATCGCCGCGCAGCCATTCGCCTTGCCCCAGGCGATGTCGACGCGCGCCAGCGACGCGCCATCTTCCCGCAGCACCGCCTTCATCTGGCCGGCGGCGTCCAGCACCACCACGGTGAGCGGCGCGAGGCCGAGTTCGCGGCCCTTGGCCAAGGTGACATCCGCGATGGTGCGCGCGGCCGCGAGGGTCAGGCCGTGCTGGAAGCCGGCGGGGGAGGCGTGGGGCATGGGACACTCCGGTTGACAGGTGGCGATCCTCTGCCGCCCCGCGCGCCGCGCGTAAAGCCCGGCCTTGCCTCGTCTTCATCCCCCGCCGGGTTGATCGTGCCACCCGACCGGTCGAGACTGCCCGGACAGGGGGAAAGGCAGGTCGCCATGTCCAGGGTCGAGCGCCTCAGGACCATCCGCATCGCGGAACGCCCCAACCTGATCTGGGTCGAGGTCACCACCGATGAGGGCCTGACCGGCCTCGGCGAGAGCTTCCGCGGCGCGGAGGCGACCGAGGCGGTGATCCATGAGAGCATCGCGCCCTGGCTGCTCGGCCGCGACAGCCGGCGGATCGAGGCGATCTCCCGCTACCTGACCACGCCCTATGTCGGCTTCGGCGCGGCGAGTGCCGAGCTGCGCGCGGCGTCTGCCATCGACATCGCGCTGTGGGACCTGGCGGGCAAGCGCCACGGCATCCCGGTGCATGAGGCGCTGGGCGGGGCGGTGCGGGATGCGGTGCGGAGCTACAACACCTGTGCCGGCTATTCCTACAATTCGGGCGGCGGGCGGCGCGACATCGGCGCGGGGGATGCGCTGGCCGGCCCCTATGACGACCAGGTCGCCTTCATGCGCGACGCCGGCGCGCTGGCCGAGAGCCTGCTGGCCGAAGGCTACACCGCGATGAAGATCTGGCCCTTCGACGTGCATGCCGCGGCAACCGGCGGGCAGATGATCGGGCTGGCCGAATTGAAGGAAGGGCTCGAGCCGTTCCGGAAAATCCGCGCGGCGGTCGGGAACCGCATCGACGTGATGGCGGAGCTGCACAGCCTCTGGAGCCTGCCCGCCGCCGCGCGCATCTGCCAGGCGCTGGAAGACTACGGCGTGTTCTGGGCCGAGGACCCGATCGGCAAGATGGACGATGTGTCCTCGCTCGCCGATCTGCGCCACCGCACCCGCGTGCCGATCTGCGGTAGCGAGACGCTGGGCGGCGCCACGAGCTTCCGGCGGATGCTGGAAGCGCAGGCGGTGGATGTGGTGATGCTCGACCTTGCCTGGTGCGGCGGCATCACCGAAGGGCGAAAGATCGCCGCGCTGGCCGAGGCGCATGCCAGGCCGATCGCGCCGCATGACTGCACCGGGCCTGTCACGCTGATGGCGGGGCTGCATCTGGCGCTGCATGCGCCGACCGCGATCTTCCAGGAAGTGGTGCGCGCCACGCTCGCCACCTGGTACCGCGACCTGGTCACCGACCTGCCGGTGATCCGGATGGGCATGGCGCAGGCGCCGACCGCACCCGGCCTGGGTACCGCTTTGTTGCCGGAGGTCGCGCGCCGGGCCGATGCGCGGATCCGCGAACAACACCGCACGTGAACCATGAGGGAGAGAACACCATGAAACGCCGTACGCTTCTGGCCGCCGCCACCGGCGCCGCCATGTTGCCCGCGCCGGCGCTGCGCGCGCAGGATTTCACCGGCCCGCTTCGCATCGTCGTGCCCTTCGCGCCGGGTGGGACCAGCGACATCCTGGCCCGCCTGATCGCGCCCACGCTGCAAGCCCGCCTCGGGCAGAATGTGGTGGTGGAGAACCGCGCGGGGGCGGGGGGCAATATCGGCGCGGATGCCGTGGCCAAAAGCCGTCCGGACGGGACATCGATGCTGCTGCTCGATGTCTCGGCGCTGGCGACGAACCCGTTCCTGTATTCCCGCCTGCCCTTCGATTCGGCACGCGATCTCGCGCCGGTGCAGATGGTGATCTACGCGCCCTACATCATGGCGGTGAACAACAACCTGCCGGTGCAGACCGCGCAGGAACTGGCGGCCTGGGTGCGTGCCAATCCGGGGCGGCTCAACTTCGCCCATTCCGGCATCGGCACGCTGACCCATATCGTCGGCCTCTCGCTCGCTTCCCATTGGGGGGGCGAGATCACCTCCGTCCCCTATCGCGGCGGCGCGCCGGCGCTGACGGCGCTGGTCGCGCAGGAAGCGAACATGACCTTGCAGGGGGCCACGCAATCCATGCCCTTCGTCGTGCAGGGCCAGATGCGCGGCATCGCGGTCACGGGGCCGCGCCGCTTCCCGAACCTGCCCAACCTGCCGACCTTCCGCGAACTGGGCTGGCCGGAGCCCGATAGCGGCACCTGGCAGGGCATCCTGGTGCAGGGCAACACGCCTGCGCCAATCGTCGCGCGGCTGGAGCGCGAGATCGCCGCAGTGCTCGCGGAACCCGCGATCCGCACCCGCATCGGCGAATTGGGCGGGGAGGTCGTGGCCGATGGCGCGGCCGCTTTCCGCCAGCGCCTGACGGAACAGACGGCGGCCTATAGCCGGGTGATCCGCGCCAACAACCTGCGGGTCGAATGAGCGCGGTCGAGTACGCGCCGCGTGGCCTGCTGGGTGTGCTCACCCCGCAGGCCAACACCACGGTGGAGCCGGAATTCGCGGCGCTGCTGCCGCCCGGCGTCGGGATGCTGAATGCCCGCATGACCTCGGGCAAGGCGACCATCGTGGCGCGGCTGCTGGACTACCTCGCCTCGCTGGATGACTGGGCGGGGCAGTTCGCCAATGCGCCCGTCGGCGCCGTCGCCTTCGCCTGCACCGGCGCGAGCTATTTCGCTGGCGTGGCGGCGGAGGAGGAAGCGGTTGCGCGCATCTCGGCTGCGCGCGGCGTGCCCTTCGTGACGGCAGGGCACGCGGTGCGCGATGCCTTCCGCACGCTGGGTGCGCGGCGGATCGGGCTGGTCAGCCCCTATCCGCAGGATCTGACGGAGGCCGCGGTCGCGTATTTCACCGCGCTCGGCTTCCAGGTTGCGCGCGTCGCCGGGTCGGAGCAGCGGGGCGGCGTGTTCCACCCGATCTACGCGATGACGGCGGAAGGGGCGCATCAGGCGCTGCTGTCGCTCGACCCCAAGGGGCTGGATGCGATTGCGATGCTGGGCACGGGGATGCCGACGCTCGGGCCGATCCTGCGGACGCCCTTCCATGGTGGCGTGCCGGTGCTGTCTTGCATGCTGGCGCTGGCCTGGCGCGGTGTGAGCGTGCTGGACGGCGCGGCGCCGTCGCGGGATGCGCTGCTGGATTGGGTGCGCGGCGAGGGCTGGGGCGCGCGGCACGCGGCGCGGATGTCGCTGGCCGGGGGTGGCGGCGGGCCGCTGTAGGCCCATCCCCCCTGCGACGGCAGGCATGAAAAAGGCCGGGGCCGCTCGCGCGGCACCCGGCCCGATCCCGTCCCGCGGCCACCTTGCGGCAGGCCGCGGAACCCGTCCGGTCAGACGGAGTAGTACATCTCGAACTCGACCGGGTGCGGGGTGTGCTCGAAGCGGTACACCTCGGACCACTTGAGCTCGATGTAGCTCTCGATCTGGTCCTTGGTGAACACATCGCCGGCCAGCAGGTAGTCATGGTCGGCGGCGAGCGCGCCCAGTGCTTCGCGGAGGCTGCCGCACACCGTCGGGATGCCCTTCAGCTCCTCGGGCGGCAGGTCGTACAGATCCTTGTCCATGGCGTCGCCCGGATGGATCTTGTTCTTGATGCCGTCGAGGCCGGCCATGAGCATGGCGGAGAAGGCGAGGTAGGGGTTCGCGCCCGGATCGGGGAAGCGGACCTCGACGCGCTTGGCCTTCGGGCTGGTCGCATAGGGGATGCGGCAGGAGGCGGAGCGGTTGCGGGCCGAATAGGCCAGCAGCACCGGTGCCTCGAAGCCCGGGATCAGGCGCTTGTAGGAGTTGGTCAGCGGGTTCGTGAAGGCGTTGAGCGACTTCGCGTGCTTGATGATGCCGCCGATGTAGTACAGCGCCGTCTCGGACAGGTCGGCATAGCCGTTGCCCGCGAACACCGGCTTGCCGCCCTTCCAGATGGACTGGTGGACATGCATGCCGCTGCCGTTGTCGCCGTAGATCGGCTTCGGCATGAAGGTGGCGGACTTGCCGTAGCTGTGGGCGACGTTGTGGATCACATACTTGTAGATCTGCATGTGGTCGGCCTGCTTCACCAGCGTGCCGAACTTCGTGCCGAGCTCATGCTGCGACTGCGCCACTTCGTGGTGGTGCTTCTCGCCCTCGACGCCCATCTCGATCATGGTCGAGAGCATCTCGGCGCGCAGGTCGACTTCGCTGTCCACCGGGTTCACCGGGAAGTAGCCGCCCTTCACGCCGGGGCGGTGGCCCATATTCCCCTCGGGGAAGTCCTTCAGGCTGGCGCCCGGGCCCTCGATGCTGTCGAGCTGGTAGATGCCGTAGTTGCCGCCCGTGCCGAACTTCACGTTGTCGAACACGAAGAACTCGGCTTCGGGGCCGAAGAAGGCCGTGTCGCCGATGCCGGTGGACTTCAGATAGGCTTCGGCGCGCTTGGCGGTGGAGCGCGGGTCGCGCGAATACATCTGGCCGGTCGACGGCTCGATGATGTCGCAGAACAGGATCATCTGCGGCTTGGCGGAGAACGGATCCATGCAGGCCGTCTCGGCATCCGGCATCAGGATCATGTCGGACTCGTTGATCGCCTTCCAGCCGGCGATGGAGGAGCCGTCGAACATGATGCCTTCCTCGAAGACCTCGGGCTCGATCGTGGAGACGTGCTGCGCGGTGTGCTGCCACTTGCCGCGCGGATCGGTGAAGCGGAAGTCCACGTATTCGACGCTGTGCTCCTTGATCATGTCCATGACCTTGGAGACGGCGGCATTGCCCCCGCCAGTTGCCGGCTTCTTCGCCATCGTTTGAGGTCCTGTTCCCCTAGCGTGTCCCGGTCCTGTTCTGCAGCGCCGCGGACACCGGTCCCCGCAGCACGCCCATCTCGCCGAAGGTCCTGGCCCGCCATGCGGGCCGGGTCGCTGGCGGCGATCCGGTCCGGCCCGCGCGGTCGCGCGCGGGCCGATTCGAATTCCTGGCGGCTACACCGCCTCGTCGCCGCGTTCGCCGGTGCGGATCCGCACCACTTCCAGCACGTCGCTGACGAAGATCTTGCCGTCGCCGATGCGTCCCGTCCGGGCGGCTGCCGTGATCGCCTCGATCGCGCGTTCGGCCAAATCGTCCGGGCAGACCACCTCGATCTTCACCTTGGGCAGGAAGTCCACGACGTATTCGGCGCCGCGGTAGAGTTCCGTGTGGCCTTTCTGGCGGCCGAAGCCCTTTGCCTCGACCACGGTCAGCCCCTGCAGGCCGATCTCGTGCAGCGCGTCCTTCACCTCATCCAGTTTGAAGGGCTTGATGATGGCCTCGATCTTCTTC
Source organism: Roseomonas mucosa (assembly GCA_945878375.1). Taxonomy (GTDB): domain Bacteria; phylum Pseudomonadota; class Alphaproteobacteria; order Acetobacterales; family Acetobacteraceae; genus Falsiroseomonas; species Falsiroseomonas mucosa_A. Next base: position 29,939 of record CAMDWG010000005.1, read on the forward strand.
ATCGGCTCCGTCGCTCCGCACGCCGCGCGCGCATCCTTCGCGTGCGATCCTTCTCCCTGCTCGCCGCCCCCGGGGGGTGCATCGGGATCGCTCCCGCTGGTCCCACGCCGGTCGACACCGGCTGATGGTCGGGCCGGCGCGCGGGGTTTTGCATGCCCCGTGCCAGCACGGCAACGCCGCCAGAGGCGGATTCTGGGCTTCGCAGGCATCGATGTGGTTATTTATTAGGCAATCAGCCCAACAAACAAGCATCGTAACGGTGGGGCCGTTGCACAGATCGGCGACCATCGCCATTCTCTGCGCCCCGCGGCGCGACCGGCCCGCGCCATTGTCCTGGAACACCGCCGTGAAGCCTCAGAACGACCTGCTCTCCGCAACGGGCACCACGATCTTCACCGTCATGTCGGCACTGGCGACCGAGCATGGCGCGATCAATCTTGGCCAGGGCTTCCCCGACTATGACGGGCCTTCGGATGTGATCCACGCCGCCGCCGCCGCCCTGCTGGATGGCCGCAACCAATACCCGCCGATGACCGGCGTGCCGGAGCTGCGAGAGGCCGTGGCCGCCGCCAACCGGCGCTTCTACGGCCTGGAGGTGGACCCGAAGACCGAGGTCGTCGTCACCTCCGGCGCCACGGAGGCAATCACCGCCTGCCTGATGGCGGTGCTGAACCCGGGCGACGAATGCGTGCTGATCGAGCCGCTCTATGACACCTACCTGCCGGTGGTGAAGCTGCTGGGCGCGATCCCCCGGCTGGTCCGCCTGTCCCCGCCCAAGTGGGAATTGCCGCGGGCGGAGCTGGCGGCGGCCTTCGGGCCGAAGACCAAGGCGATCCTGCTCAACACGCCGATGAACCCGGCGGGCAAGGTGTTCACCGCCGCCGAGTTGGCCTTCATCGCGGACCTGGTGCAGCGCCACGATTGCTACGCCGTCTGCGACGAGGTGTATGAGCACCTGACCTTCGATGGCTGGAAGCATATCCCGCTGATGACGCTGCCGGGCATGCGGGAACGCTGCATGCGCGTCGGCAGCGCGGGCAAGACCTTCAGCCTGACCGGCTGGAAGATCGGCTACGTCACCTGCGACAAGTCGCTCGCCCCCAACGTCGCCAAGGCGCACCAGAACCTGACCTTCACCACCCCGCCGAACCTGCAGCGCGGCGTCGCGGTGGGGCTGGCCAAGGGGGATGCGTATTTCGCCGGCCTCTCGACCAGCCTGCAGGCCAAGCGCGACCGGCTGGCGGCGGGGCTGGCGAAGCTCGGCTTCGGGGTGCTGCCGACCCAGGGCAGCTACTTCATCACCACCGATTTCCGCCCCTTGGGGTTTATGGGCGACGACGTGGCCTTCTGCCGCGCCCTGACGGTGGAAGCGAAGGTCACCGCCATCCCGGTCACGGCCTTCTATGCCAGCGGCGATGCGCCCAACCACTATGCCCGCTTCGCCTTCTGCAAGGCCGATGCCCTGCTGGATGCGGCGCTGGAGCGGATGGCGGCGTGGCTCGCCGCGCGCGCCGCCGCACCGAACGCGGCCGCCGGTTGACGAAAACGCCCGCCGGGCCGTAAACCCCGCCCCCCGGGCGCGCGTCGCCCGGGCCCCCGGCCGCGTCGCGTCCGGGGCAGGCGTGTGGCGGTCGTAGCTCAGCTGGTAGAGCGCCAGGTTGTGGTCTTGGATGTCGCGGGTTCGAGCCCCGTCGATCGCCCCACACGCCCCCTTTTCGGAACCACATCCCATGCAGATCCGTCTCGATGGCCGCACCGCCCTGATCACCGGGGGGTCCAAGGGCCTTGGCCGCGCGATGGCGGAGGCCTTCCTCGAATCCGGGGCGGCGGTGGCCATCGTCGCCCGCCGCGCGGACGAGCTTGACGCAACGAAGGCCCAGCTGGCCGCCCGCTTCCAGGGTGCGCGCATCGCCGCCATCCCGGCCGATGTCTCCACCGCCGAGGGCTGCGCCCATGCGGTCGCGGCCACAGCGGCGGCGCTCGGGCCCGTGGACATCCTGGTGAACAATGCTGGCACCAGCCAGCGCGGCGCCTTCCTGGAGGTGGATGACGCGCTGTGGCAGGCCGACCTCGACCTCAAGCTGTTCGCCGCCATCCGCCTGACGCGCGCGGTGTGGCCGGGGATGGCCGCGAAGGGCTGGGGGCGGGTGATCAATGTGCTCAACAGCGGCGCGAAGGCGCCAGCCGCCGAAAGCTGCCCCACCTCCGTCTCCCGCGCCGCCGGCATGGCGCTGACCAAGGTGCTGGCGAATGAGGGCGGCCCTCTCGGCATCCTGGTGAATGCCATGCTGGTCGGCATCATCGAGAGCGATCAATGGGTGCGCCGCCACGCCACTGACCCGCGCGGCCTGAGCTGGGAGGCGTGGAAGAAGGACGCCGCCAAGGGCGTGCCCGTCGGCCGGATCGGCAAGGCAGCGGAATTCGCGGCGCTGGCGACCTTCCTGTGCTCGGACCAGGCCAGCTATGTGACGGGGACGGCGATCAATGTCGATGGCGGGCGCACGCCAGTCGTCTGACAGCGCGGGGCGGGCGGGATTTTCCGGCCGAATAATTGCACGATTTAAGTGCAAAAGATCCAATATGGGGCAATACAACCCCCGCCCAGATCTGAATGCCTTAAAATCGTGCTTTTCAATGGTTGCTGATCCTCCGGGAGCCGGCCAATTCACGGCCTGGAACCCTCCGGAGGACCCGCCCCATGGCCCGCCGCTTCGCCAATCCCTTCGACCCCAGCACGCGCCTCGGCGGCTGCGATTGCGGTCGCCCACATGATGCCGCCTTCGGCTGCGACGAGGTGCCGAACGCCTCCGCCGCCGACGGCACCGGCGCTTTCGGCGAGGTCGCGGAGCAGGCCGTGCTCCGCGCGCTCTACCCGGACGACGCCACGCGCCGTGGCATGCTGCGCGCCGTCGGTGCCGGCACGCTGTTCGCCGCGATCAACGCCTTCTTCCCGCTGGGTGCGGCGCGGGAAGCGCTGGCCCAGGCACCCGCCGGCGGCGCGATCGAGAAGCCGAACCTCAAGATCGGCTTCATCCCCATCACCTGCGCGACACCCATCATCATGGCCGATCCGATGGGCTTCTACCGGCGGCACGGGCTGAATGTGGAAGTCGTCCGCACCGCCGGCTGGGCGGTGATCCGCGACCGCGCTATCGCCCGCGAATACGACGCGGCGCATATGCTGGCGCCGATGCCGGTCGCGATGTCGCTCGGCGTCGGCGTGGCGCAGCCCGTGCCCTTCGCTCGATCGCGCGGTGATCTTCCAGGGCCATGCGCTGATGCCCTGGATGACGGCGGAGCAGAATGTCGCCTTCGCGCTGTCCTGCCGCCATCCCTCCTGGCCCAAGGCCAAGCTGCGCGAGGAAGCGCGCAAGGCGTTGGAAAAGGTCGGGCTGGGCCATGCGGCAGAGAAGAAGCCGGCGCAGCTTTCGGGCGGCATGAAGCAGCGCGTCGGCATCGCGCGCGCCCTGGCCATCGCGCCCAAGATGCTGCTGATGGACGAGCCCTTCAGCGCGCTGGACGCGCTGACACGCGGCGCGCTGCAGGACGAGGTGTCGCGCCTTGTCACCGAAGCCGACCAGACCGCCTTTATGATCACCCATGACGTGGATGAAGCGATCCTGCTGGCCGACCGCATCCTGCTGATGACCAACGGCCCGGATGCGCGGCTGGCGGAGGTAGTGGTGAACACGCTGCCGCGCCCGCGCACGCGGGCCACGCTGCATCACATGGACGGCTACCACGCGCTGCGCGACCACATCCTGGACTTCCTGATCACCCGCAGCCGCACGCTGGCCGGCAAGCGGCCGGAGGGCTGGGACGCGAGGCAGGTGCCGGAAGTGCGGCCCGCCGAACTCCACGCGCCGCCACCCCCGCGCGCCGCAGCCTGAACCACTCACCCACAACGATAGGGACATCGCACGCCATGACGCGCGCCCAGCTCACCGAGAAGATCCTCGACATCAAGCGCGAGAAGAACTGGACCTGGAAATACATCTGCGGCGAGATCGGCGGCCTGTCCGACACGATGATCGTCGGCGCGCTGCTGGGCCAGATGAAGCTGGTCAAGCCGCTGGCCGCCAAGGCCGCGGCCCTGTTCGGCCTGTCCGAGGTCGAGCAGCGGATGCTGAACGAGGTGCCCTATCGCGGCACCGCCATGCCGCCGACCGACCCGCTGATCTACCGCTTCTACGAGATGGTGATGGTCAACGGCCCCGCCTGGAAGGCGCTGATCGAGGAAGAGTTCGGCGACGGCATCATGTCCGCCATCGATTTCGACTTCCAGTTCGAGCGCATGGCGCATGAGAAGGGCGACCGGGTGAAGATCGAGATGTCCGGCAAGTTCCTGCCCTACAAGTACTATGGCAACGAACAGGGCATTCAGGCCTACGGGTTCAAGGAGGAGTAGTCTCCCCGCCGGCGCGGGGGGCGTGCTGACCGTGCCACGATTGGACAGTTTTGTTCGTGCCAACTCCCCAACCCTCCCCCGCTGCGCGGGAGAGGGAGCGGGGCCCGCCGACAATCCCTCTCCCGCTGTGCGGGGGGCAGCGGCACTGCCGCTGCGCCGAAGGCTGGTGGCCGGGCAGCGGCCGGCTGGGGGCACGACCGACCTCCTGCACGCAGCCCCGGGCCAGCAGTCTCCCCCGCGGCGCGGTGGCGTGCTAACCGCGCGACACTTGGGCAGGTTGGTCGTGCCCCCTCCCCAACCCTCCCCCGCTGCGCGGGAGAGGGAGTCCGGTGCGCCCACAATCCCTCTCCCGCGTGAGCGGGGGAGGGTGGCCGCGCAGCGGCCGGGTGGGGGCGCGACCGACCTTCCGCACGCAGCGCAGGACGACACGCATGTCACGCACCCTCACCGTCGGCATCGCCGGCCTCGGCGCCATCGGCCTCCACCTCGCCCGCGCGCTGGATCAGGGCGTGGAGGGGCTTGCACTCCATTCCGTCGCCGCCCGCGACCACGCCAAGGCGCAAGCCAACCTCGCGGAGTTCCGCACCAAGCCCGCCATCGTCGGCCTCGCCGATCTGGCCGAGGCCGATATCGTGGTGGAAGCCGCCCCCGCTTCCGTCTTCGAGACGGTGGCCACCGCCGCCATCGCCCGCGGGCGCATCTTCGTGCCGTCCTCCGTCGGCGCCCTGCTGCCGCGCATGCATCTGGTGGAGGACGCGCGGAAGACCGGCGCGCGCATCGTCGTGCCGACCGGCGCGCTGCTCGGCCTCGATGCCGTGCGCGCGGCCGCCGAAGGCGAGGTCAGCTCCATCACCATCGAGACCCGCAAGCCCCCGCGCGGCCTGGTCGGTGCGCCTTACCTGGAACAGCACGGGATCGACGTTCTGGCGGTGAAGGATGAGAAGAAGCTGGTCTTCAAGGGCAACGCCTTCGATGCCGCGCAAGGCTTTCCGGCCAACGTCAACGTTGCCGCCGCGCTCGCCTTGGCCGGCATTGGCCCGCAGCGCACGACGATCGAGATCTGGGCGGACCCGCATGTGACGCGCAACACCCACACCATCCGCGTGGAAGCCGCCGCCGCGCGCCGGACCATGATGATCGAGAACGTGCCGAGCGAGGAAAACCCCCGCACCGGCAAGATCACGCCGCTGTCGATCCTGGCCTGCCTGCGCGGCCTGACCAGCACACTGAAGATCGGCAGCTAAACGGGACTGCGGATCGCGGCCGGGCGCGAATGCCCGGCCGCCTGAAGCCGGCTGGCCTCAGTCCCCGATTGTCCATATCGCGGTGAGGCCCAGCACGAAGCTGGGCGAATCCCGCCCGATGCCGAAGCCGGCGCCGAGGCCGAGGATCGGCCCGCCACCGCCCAGCTGGTGCGACAGCCCCGCCTGCACCAGGGTCTGGTCCTGCTCGCCATGGTCCTGCTGCTGCCGCTCGACGCTCAGCGCGACCGAACTGTCCTGCGAGATGCTGTGCGCGAGACCGCCGGCGAAGAGGTATCGCCCGGCACGCTCCCCTGGCTCGGGGTCCAGCCGCTGCGTCCAGCCGGCGTTGAGCAGCAGCGCGACCGGCCGCGCGCCGCCGAGCAGCGTCTTCCCGAATAGCGCCAGCGCTCCCAGGTCGGTCGCGGGGCGGCTCTGCCCATACGCGGTTCCGACCGCGCCGAAGACGCCGAAGGAAGGCGTCCAGTCGCCCTCTTCCAGCAGCTGCCAGCGCAGGCCGGCTTGGCTTTCGCCACCCCAGTTCGGCGCCGTCGTTTCATCGCCATAGGGCGCAGCGCGACCATATGAGCCGAGTTGCTGGATGAGCAGATCGAGACCGCGGACGAGGCCGATCTCGGCCTCTATCCCACCGCCGTAGGTATTGGGCCGGCGGCCCGAACGGGCCCGTTCCCAGCTGCCGCTGAACGTGATGGTGTAGCTGCCCGGCGAGACCGGCTCGACGCCGGTGAGGCCGACCGGATCCTCGAGCAGCGGCTCCGGCTGCTGAGCCGCGGCCGGTGCCGCGGCCAATGCGACGCCGAGGACAAAGGCGGCGCGCATCAGCGGGTGGCCGGCATCAGCTGTTCGGCGAGCGTTGCGAACCAGCTGGCGCCGATCGGCAGGATCTCGTCGTTGAAGTCGTATTTCGGGTGGTGGACCATCGCATCGCCCTGGCCCGTGCCGCCGCCGAGGAACAGGTAGGCGCCCGGCTTCTCGTTCAGCATGAAGGCGAAATCCTCGCCGCCCATGGTGGGCTGGGGTAGCGGACGGGTGCGGGCCTCGCCGGCCACGGCGCGGGCGGCGCGGGCGGCAAGCTCGGTGCTCTCGGCCTCGTTCACCGTGGCGGGGTAGCTGCGGGTGAAGCTGCAGGTCGCGGTGCAGCCCATCGCGGTCGCGATGCCGGTCACGATCTCCTGGAACCGGCGCTCCAGCAGGTCGCCGACCTCGGGCAGGAACCAGCGCGCGGTGCCGCGCAGCAGGACGCTTTCGGGGATCACGTTGAAGGTGTGGCCGCCGGCGATGTGGCCGATGGTGATCACCCCCGCTTCCAGCGGGTTCACATTGCGCCCGATGATGGATTGCAGCGCGGAGACGATCTGCGCCGCCGCCACGATCGGGTCGGTGCCGTTATGCGGCATGGCGCCATGCGCGCCGACGCCGGTGATCGTCGCTTCGAGATTCGCCACCGCCGCCATCACCGGGCCCGCCGCGTGCAGGAAGGTGCCGGCGGGCATGCCGGGCCAGTTGTGCATGCCGAAGATGCGATCCATCGGGAAGCGCTCGAACAGGCCTTCCTTCACCATCACCTCGCCGCCCGCCAGGTTCTCCTCGGCCGGCTGGAAGACCAGGTAGACGGTGCCGTCGAAGTTGCGCGTCTCCGCCAGGTACTTCGCAGCACCCAGCAGCATGGTGGTGTGCCCGTCATGGCCGCAGGCGTGCATCTTGCCCGGCGTCTTCGACGCGTAGGACTTGCCCGTGGCTTCCATGATCGGCAGCGCGTCCATGTCCGCGCGAAAGCCGATGGCGCGCGAGGATGCGCCCGATCCGCGGATGACGCCGACGACGCCGGTATGGGCGATGCCGGTGTGGACCTCATCGCAGCCGAAGTCGCGCAGCTTCTGCGCGACGATGCCTGCGGTCCGGATTTCCTCGAAGCCGATCTCGGGGTGCATGTGGAAGTCGTGGCGCCACTCCGTCATTTCGGGGTGGAATTCGGCGATGCGGTTGATCACGGGCATGGGTTGTGGCTCCGTCGGGTGGCTGTTGGAACGTAATAGGTGAGGGGAGGCTCAGGCCCCCGGCGGGCGGAGGAAGGCGAGGTCGGCGCCGAGCGGCGCCTGCGTCACCTGGTCATGCACCAGCCGGTCCCAGCCGCGCACCGGCGCGGGGGCGGGGGTCCAGGCGGCGCGGCGGGCGGCCATCTCCGCCTCATCCACCAGCAGGTCCAGGCGGCGATCCTTCACCGAAAGCCGGATACGGTCGCCGCTGCGGGCGAGCGCGAGCGGACCGCCCACCGCGGCTTCGGGCGCGACATGCAGCACGATGGTGCCGAAGGCGGTGCCCGACATGCGGCAATCGCTGATCCGCACCATGTCCTTCACGCCGGCTCGCGCCAGCTTCTTCGGAATGGGCAGGTAGCCCGCTTCCGGCATCCCCGCCGCGCTGCGCGGGCCGGCGCCCTTCAGCACCAGGATGTCGCTGGCCGTCACATCCAGATCCGGGTCGTCGATGCGGTTCGCCAGGTCCTCAAGCCCGTCGAAGACGATGCAGCGCGCTTCCGTCTCGAACAGCGACGGCGTCGCGGCGCTGCGCTTCAGGATCGCGCCGTCCGGCGCCAGGCTGCCGCGCAGTGCGATCAGGCCGCCCTCCGGGCTGATCGGGTTTTCCCGCGCGCGGATGATCTTGCGGTTCACGAAATGCGTGCCGTCGCCGATGCGATCGCGCAGCGTCACGCCGTCCAGGTCGGGCGTGTCGAGGTTCAGCAGGTCGCGCAATTCCCACAGCAGCGCCTGCATGCCGCCGGCGGCGTGGAAATCCTCCATGTAGCCCTCGCCGGTCGGCTTCAGATCGACCAGCACCGGCGTGGTGTCGCTCAGCGCATCGAGCCGCGCGAGGTCGAGCGACAGCCCCGCCCGCCCGGCAATCGCCGCCAGGTGCACCACCGCATTGGTGGAGCCCCCGAGCGCCAGCAGCACGCGGGTTGCATTGTCGAGGCTCGCCTGGGTGACGAGCGCGACCGGGGCGACGGGCCGCGCGATCAGCCGCACGGCTTGGGCGCCGGCTTCCTCGGCCATGCGGAGCCGGTCGGCATGGACCGCCGGCGCGCTGGCGGCGTCGAGCGGCATGAAGCCGAGGGTGGCGGCGATGCAGGCCATGGTGCTGGCCGTGCCCATCACGCCGCAGGTGCCGGCGGTGGTGGCGAGCTTGCCCTCGATCTGGTTGATCTTCTCCGCGCTCACTTCGCCTGCGCGGTAACGGGCCCAGTAGCGGCGGCAATCGGTGCAGGCGGATAGCCGCTCGCCTTCGAAGGATTGGGCCAGCATCGGGCCGGTGACCAGCAAGACCGCAGGCGTGCCCGCGCTGATCGCGGCCATCAGCTGCGCGGGCACGGTCTTGTCGCAGCCGCCGACCAGCACGGCGGCGTCCATCGGCTGGGCGGCCAGCATCGCTTCCGTGTCCAGCGCCATCAGGTTGCGGAAGTGCATGGAGCAGGGGTTGAGAGAGGGCTCGCACAGGCTGACGGTCGGGAAGGCCAGCGGCAGCCCGCCGGCCGCCAGCACGCCGCGCTTCACGGCTTCCACCAACTCCGGCGCGGTGCGGTGGCAGTTGTTGTAGTCGCTGCCGGTATCGGCGATGCCGACCACCGGCTTTTCCAGCATGGCGCGCGACAGGCCCATCGAATTGGCGAAGGACCGGCGCAGATACAGCGCGAATTCCTTGTCGCCGTAGTTGGAGGACCGGTTGGCGAGGCCGTGCGGCTTCGGCGTGTCGGTGGTCATGGCGGCGTTTCTCCTGGCGTTACGCCAGGATTACTCCCTACCGCGCCCCGGCGGGAGGGTGGGGGCGCGTGTTGCGTAGGTGGCGGTATCATAATACCGCATAGCGAAATCCAAGCCCAAGCTTGACTTTCCCGCCGATCGCCAGCAAAACCCCCGCCGTTCCGAACCCTGGACATCACCAAAGACAATGCTCACGCGCCAAACCCGCTCGATCAAGCCGGCGGAGGTCAACAAGGGCTGGGTGCTGATCGATGCGGAGGGCCTCGTGCTCGGCCGCCTCGCCGCCATCGTGGCCAACCGCCTCCGTGGCAAGCACAAGCCGCAATTCACCCCGCATGTCGATTGCGGCGACCATGTCGTCATCATCAATGCGAAGAAGGTCCGCGTGACCGGGCAGAAGGCGGAACAGTCCGTCTTCTACTGGCACACCGGCTATGCCGGCGGCATCAAGGGCCGCACCTTCCGCGAACGGATCGAAAGCGCGCACCCCGAGCGCGTGATCGAGAAGGCGGTGGAGCGCATGATCACCCGTGGGCCGCTCGGCCGCGCCCAGATGAAGAACCTGCATGTCTATGCGGGTCCTGAGCATCCGCATGGCGGCAACACCCCGGCCGCGCTCGACGTCGGCGCGATGAACCGCAAGAATAAGGTCATCTGACGATGAGCGAGCAGATTTCCCGCGGCGGTTCGCTGGCCGAGCTCAAGGACATGGTCGGCGCCGCCGGTGGCCCGCTGGCCGAGGCAGCCCCGGTGCGTGAGCCGAAGCGCGATGCGCTCGGCCGTTCCTACGCCACCGGCAAGCGCAAGAACGCCATCGCCCGCGTGTGGGTGAAGCCCGGCAAGGGCGAGATGGAGATCAACGGCAAGCCGGCCGCGAAGTATTTCGCGCGCCCCGTGCTCCGCATGATGATCTCCCAGCCCTTCCTGGTCTCCGACCGCCACGCGCAGTTCGACGTCTTCGCGACCGTCGTCGGCGGCGGGCTTTCGGGCCAGGCCGGCGCGCTGCGCCACGGCATCTCCCGCGCGCTGACCTACTACGAGCCGGGGCTCCGCCCGGTGCTCAAGAAGGCCGGCTTCCTGACGCGCGATGCGCGCGTGGTGGAGCGCAAGAAGTACGGCAAGGCGAAGGCCCGACGTTCCTTCCAGTTCTCCAAGCGCTGACGTCCGGCGGATCGGGCGTCACCGCCCGGCCGCATGGCTGGTTCATCAGGGGGGGCGGGTCCGCAAGGGCCCGCCCCTCTTGCTTTTCGGGCGCCGACGCGCCCCTTTCTCTCGGGAAGAGGAATCGCAGCATGGCCAAGGGACCCATCCCCAGCGTCTTCATCGATGGCGAGGCCGGCACCACCGGCCTGCAGATCCGCGACCGCCTGGCGCGCTTCCCCGGCATCGCGCTGCGATCCATCGCGCCCGAACTGCGGAAGGACGCAGGGGCCAAGCGCGCCCTGATGGCGGAAGTCGATCTCGTCGTGCTCTGCCTGCCCGACGATGCGGCGAAGGAAGCCACCGCGATGGCGGCCTCCCTCGGTGCCGAGGCGCCGAAGCTGCTCGATGCCTCCACCGCCCATCGCACCAACCCCGACTGGGCCTATGGCTTCGCCGAGCTGTCGGCCGCGCAGGAAGCCGCGATCGCGGCGGCGCCGCGCGTCTCCAACCCCGGCTGCTACCCGACCGGCGCCATCGCGCTGATCCGCCCGCTGGTGGAGGGGGGCATCCTGCCGAAGGACTATCCCGTCACGGTCAACGCCGTCTCCGGCTATAGCGGCGGCGGCAAGGCGATGATCGCGGAGTATGAGCCCGCCCGCAGCGCCGCGCCCTTCTTCCTCTATGGGCTGGGGCTGGAGCACAAGCATGTCGCGGAGATGCAGCAATATGGCGGCCTGACCCGCCGGCCGCTGTTCGTGCCGAGCGTGGGTGACTTCGCCCAGGGCATGCTGGTCAGCCTGCCGCTGCATCTGGACCTGCTGATGGGCGGTGCGACGCCCGCCGATCTCGAAGCCTGCCTGCGCGCGGCCTATGCGCGGTCCGGCTGGGTGCGCGTGATGGACGCCGACCCCAAGGCCCGGCTGGCGCCGGAGGAGTTGAACGGCTCCAACTGGCTGGAATTGCGCGTCTATGGCAACGCGGCGCGCGGCCAGGCGGTGCTGGTCGCGAAGCTCGACAATCTCGGCAAGGGCGCCTCCGGGGCGGCCGTGCAGAATATTGGCCTCATGCTCGGCGTGGATGTCGCCGACGCCCTTCCCCTGGTTGCGGAGTGACGATGATGACGGACAGCGTGCTGCCTTTCGAAGGCAAGATGCCGACGATCCACCCGGAGGCCTGGGTGGCGCCGACCGCCGTCGTCGTGGGCGATGTGGAGATCGGGGCGGAGACCTCGGTCTGGTATCACTGCGTGCTGCGCGGCGACACCAACATCATGCGGATCGGCGCGCGCACCAATATCCAGGATGGCTCGATCCTGCACCTGAATACGGGGGCGGAGCCGCTGATCATCGGCGATGACGTCACCATCGGCCATGCGTGCATCGTGCATGCCTGCACGCTGAAGAACCGCGCCTTCGTCGGCATGGGCGCGACCGTGCTGGACCGCGCGGTGATCGAGGAAGGCGGCATGCTCGGCGCGGGCGCCGTGCTCACCCCCGGCAAGGTGATCGGCCCGAACGAGCTTTGGGTCGGCAACCCCGCCAAGATGGTGCGTGTGATGACGGCAGAAGAACGCGCGCGCTTCGACCGCACGGCCGTGCATTATGTGGAACTCGCCAAGCGCCACCGCGCGAGCCTCGCCGCACGCTGACCGGGCGGGCGGCGGCAACCGGCGGCGGAGGGACGGGGTTTCGCGGGGGAGGCCGGCGGCCCAAGGCGGGCCGGCCCAGGGAGGATGGCATGACGGACCCTTCGATCCACCACGCCCTTCGGCATCCGTCCCGCCGGGCCATCCTGTCCCTCCTGCCCGTCCTGGTGCTGGCTGCTTGCGGCAACGCTCCCCTGCGCCAGGACCAGGTGCAGTTGCCGGAGACGGCGCGCACCGATGGCCTGACCGACCCGACGCGGTCTGCGATCCTCTCGGCGTCCTACGTCTTCGCCCAGCCCGGCTCTATCGCCGGCGATGCGGCCGCGGGGGCGGAGGCGCTGGCGCGGCTGGAATATCTGGCGGTGGAACTGGATGTCGGGCCGCGCTGGATCGGCATGGACCCGCTGGTGCCGCTTGCGCTGGCGCAGGGCCGGGCGGAGGCGCGCGCCGCCTTCGGCCTCGATCCCGCGGTGTCGCCGCAGCGGGCGATGGATGGGCTTTATGGCGCCGCCGCCGCGCTCCGTGCGGGGGACCGCGACCGCGCCATCGCCGCGCTGACCCCGCTGACCGGCGCGGCCGGCGCGGCCAAGGCGCTGGCACGGCTCGCCGCCTTCCCGAGCCTGCCCCGCGCGACCGAGGCGCTGGCGCGAGCGCGCAACGGGATGAACCGGATGGACCGCGATGGCGGCCGGCCCCGCCAGTGGCGGCTGTAATGGGACAGGGCCTTTCGCGTCAGGAGTCGCGGGGCGCCCTTAATTGGCGCGCAGGTTATTGGCGCGGATCAGCGGCGCCCATTTCTCGACCTCGGCGCGGAGGAAGGCGCCGTAGCCCTCTGGTGTGCCCGGCTGCGCCTCCAGCCCCTGGCGGGCGAGTGCCGCGATCACCTCCGGCGTCTCCAGCGCCATCCGCACCGCCGCCGCGAGCCGCGCGATCACAGCGTGCGGCGTCCCGCCCGGCGCGAGCAGGCCGTAGGAGCTGAACACCTCGTAGCCGGGCACGCCCGTCTCGGCGATGGTCGGCACATCGGGCAGGGCGCGCACGCGCTGCGGCGTGGGCACCGCCAGCGCCCGCAGCCGGCCATTCTCCACATTTGGCAGCGAGGTCGGCGCGGTGGAGAAGGCGTAGTCCAGCCGCCCGGCGATCAGATCCGTCATCAACGGCGCGCCGCCGCGATAGCTGACCCCCTGCGTGTCGATCCCCGCCACACGGTCCAGCAGCAGCCCCGAGAGATGCCCGGAGGTGCCGACCCCCGAATAGCCCCAGTTCAGCGCGCCCGGCCGGCGCTTCGCCTCCGCCACCAGATCCGCCACCGTCCGCCAGGGCCGCGCCGTTGGCACGACGAGCACGCCATAGGCCTCCACCAGCGTCGAGATCGGCGCCAGGTCGCGCAGCGGGGCGTAGGGCAGGCTGGGCTCCATGATCGGGTTCACGATCAGCGGGCCGATGGTGCCGAGCAGCAGCGTGTAGCCATCGGGTGCCGCGCGCACGGCGGCTTCGGTCGCGATGTTGCCGCCGGCCCCGCCGCGATTCTCGATCACCACCTGCTGGCCGAGCAGTTCGGACAGGCGCGGGGCGATGGCGCGCGCCGCGCCATCGGTCGCACCGCCGGGGGCGAAGCCCACCAGAAGGCGGATGGATCGGCTGGGGAAGGCGGCATCCTGGGCGCGTAGGACGCCGGGCATGGCGGGCAGGGCCGCGAGCGCGGCCATGATGGTGCGACGGGTGAGCACGGCGTTCCTCCTGTTTCATGGCAGGATCGGGGGTGGCGCTTCGGGGTGTCAACCTGTGCGCCCTTCGCGTGGCAGCGCGTCTCGGCTATCGCTGCACCATGCGAACGCTGAGCGAGAGGCCGCGCATGTCCCGCAGCTTGGCTGCCCTGTTGCTCGGCGCGGCTCTGTTGGCCGGCTGCGCCGAGATGCGCGCGCCGGCTGCCCTCTCCCGCATCCCGGCCGGGCTTGGGGTCGTCGCGGCCGATCCCCTGCCGGCGATGGCGGCGGAGGCGGCGGCATCCTTCGCCGATGGCGGCCGCGCGCTGGCCGGCCGCCCCGGCGCCACGGCGCGCGCGGTCGGGCAGGGCGAGATCCTCGGCGCCGAATTGCGCCGCGACCCGCGCTGGGTCGGGCTGCCGCCGGTGATCGAGAGCGAGTTGCGGACCGCACGGCTGGAATGGCGCGCCGCCCTCGGCATCCGCGCCGGCGCGGTGCCGGAGGCCGTGGGCGCCGCGCTGGGCCGCGCGGCGATCGCGCTGGCGGCCGGGGATACCCGCGGCGGCGCGGCGGCGCTCGATCCCGCTTTGTTCGAACCGGGGGGCACAGTGACGCTCGCGCGCCTCGCCGCGCCGGGTCCCCTGCCCACGGCGCGCAGCGCGACGGCGCTGCTGGAGCGGGAGATGGCGCGGCTCGCCCGCCAGCGCGGCGGCGGGCTGAGCAATGCGCTGGACCCCGATGCAGGCTTGCTCGGCCTGGGCCAGGCGAATGCCCCGCCCGCCGGCATGGGGCCGCTCAGGGGGCCGTAACGGTCCTAACCCGCCTTTCGCCTCGGGCGGCGCCGCGGCTTTGTCGCGGCAACGCGGCGCAACCTCGCAGGAGCAGCGCCTGGTCCGGGGCCCCCGCAAAGCCGTGTCGTGCCGGAGGCGCGACGCGGCTTTGTGGGGAAGCTAATCCCGCGCCTGCACGGTCACATAGGTGCCCGGCGCATCCGCCAGCGCCGGCAGCGCGCCCGCGCCGGGGATGCGGGCCGGGACCATCGCCTTGTCCTGTGCGACGATCCAGCGCTGCCAATCCGGCCACCAGGACCCCGCCAGCTCCGTCGCGCCCTTGAACCAGGCGTCGGGGTCGGGCGGCAGCTCCTCATTCACCCAATGGCTGTATTTGCCGGCCTCGGGCGGGTTCACCACGCCTGCGATATGCCCCGACGCGGCCAGCACGAAGCGCACGGGGCCCGAGAAGATCTGCGTCGCGCGGTAGGTCGATTTCCACGGCGCGATGTGGTCCTCCCGCGTCGAGAGCATGTAGGTCGGCACCTTGATCTTCCGGAGGTCGAGCGCGACGCCGTCCAGCTCCACCGCGCCCGGCTTCACCAGGTCGTTCTGCTGGTACATCCGGCGCAGGTAGAAGCTGTGCATCCGCGCGGGCATGCGCGTGCTGTCGTCGTTCCAGTACAGAAGGTCGAAGGGGAAGGGCTCCTGGCCCATCAGGTAGTTCGAGACCACGAAGGACCAGATCAGGTCGTTGGCGCGCAGCATGTTGAAGGTGGTCGCCATCTCCGACCCCTCCAGGAAGCCGCGCTTGCTCATCTTCTCCTCGAGCGCGTGCAGCTGTTCCTCGTCGATGAAGACGCCGAGTTCGCCGGCCTCGGCGAAATCCAGCATCGTCGTCAGGAAGGTCGCCGATTTCACGCGCGTGTCCTTGCGCGTGGCCATATGCGCGAGCGTGCAGGACAGCAGCGTGCCGCCCAGGCAGTAGCCGATGACGTTGAAGGCGCGTTCGCCGGTCGCCTGTTCCATCGCGTCTAAGGCGGCATAGGGGCCTTCGCGCATGTAGTCGTCGAAGCCCTTCTCCGCGAGTTTCTCGTCGGGATTGACCCACGACACCACGAAGACGGTATGGCCCTGCTCGACCGCCCAACGGATGAAACTGTTCTTCGGCCGCAGGTCGAGGATGTAGAACTTGTTGATCCAGGGCGGGATGATCAGCAGGGGGCGCTTCAGCACCTTCTCCGTCGTCGGCTGGTACTGGATCAGCTCCATCAGGTCGTTGCGGAAGACGACCTTGCCGGGCGTCACCGCGATGTTCTCGCCGACCTTGAACTTCGTCTCATCCGTCATGCGGATGCGAAGCTGGCCCTTCCCGCGTTCGAGGTCCGCCAGCAGGTTCGACAGGCCTTTCAGCAGATTCTCGCCGCCCGTCTCGGCGGTACGGCGGAGCACCTCGGGGTTGGTCAGCAGGAAGTTCGACGGGCTCATCGCATCGACGAATTGCCGCGTGTAGAAATCGACCTTCTGCGCGGTCTTGGGCTCCAGCCCTTCCGTGGTCTGGACCACGTTGGTGAAGAAGCGGGCCGAGAGCAGGTAGGATTGGCGGATGAAGTCGAAGACCTCGTTCTCGCGCCACGCATCGTCCTTGAAGCGGCGGTCGCCCTTCGGTTCCTCGATCACCGCTTGGGCCTTGTCGCCCATCATGCGTCGCGCGGTGTTCTGCCAAAGTGTCAGATAATCCTGCCAGAAGCCGATCTGCGCCTGCATCAGCCGCGCCGGATTGGCCATCAGCCGCGCCGTCATCTCGAGGAAGGCGGAGCCGAGGTTCAGCGGATCGGGGCCGGGCGGAGTGGTGCCGTCCTCGGCCTGGCGGCGGAGGAAGTCGGTCACCAGGCGCTGCCCGCGCTCCGCCACATCGGCCATGGTGCGGCTGACCACCGCGGGATCGGCAAGGCGGAAGCTGGTCTTGTCCTCGGTCGTCGGGTCCTGCGGCATCCGGCTTTCCTCAACCCCTTCTGCCGGCGCGCGTCCCGGCGACGGGACGCTTCCGCGCGCCTCTGGTTCGGGCTACAGCGGCTTGCGTTCACGACCGAATGCGAAACCGCTGCAGCTCAGTATTCAACGGGCGGAGCCGCGCGTCCGGGCCTTCACGCCGCCCCGCGATCCGCTTCCAACGCTGCCGCCCATCTGGATGGGAAGCAATGCGCCCGCGCCACTTAGGCCATGGCAGGGATCGAGAGGCTAGGGGGTGCCGGACGGCGGATCAAGCACGTCCGGCCCTGATGATCCTGGCCACCCTGGCGCTGGCGGGTTGCACCGATCGCTGGGCGGAACTCGACCCCCGCCCGGTGGTCGCCAACATCTTCGGCGCGCATCTGGAAGGGCGGGAGCCGCCGCCGGGCCTCGGCGGGGCCTATCCGCGCCTGTCCTCCGTCCCGCCACGGCCGGAGCCGCCCGACCCTGCCGCCCGGGCGCGCCTTTCCTCGGCGCTGGCGGATGATCGCGCGGCGTCCCGCGACGCGCTGATCCCCGCCGGACGTGGCGTGGCCGCCCCCGGCCCTGTTCCCCCGGCACCGCCGAGGCTGGCCGCCGTGCCGCCCATCCGGCTCGACCCCGTGCCGGCCCGGCCCGAGCCCGCCGCCATGCCGGTGCCCGCGCCGGCCCCGGCCGCCCCTCTGCCGGCTGCGCCTGCCCCCTCCGCTGTGCCCGAAGCTGCCCCGGCGGCGCTCGCCCCGCCGCCCCCGCCGCCACGCGACCTGCTCGCCCCCCCGCCCCCGCCGCGGGAATTGCTTGCGCCTCGCCGCGACTGAACCACTTGGCTATAGCTGCCACCGAATCAGACGGACCCAGGACGATGACTGAGGAGTTCCACCGTATCCGGCGCCTGCCGCCCTACGTCTTCGCCGAGGTGAACGGCGCCAAGGCCAAGGCCCGTGGCGTGGGCGAGGACATCGTGGATCTCGGCATGGGCAACCCCGACAGCCCGACGCCGCCGCATATCGTCGCCAAGCTGGTGGAAGCGGTGCAGGACCCGCGCACCCATCGCTATTCGATGTCGAAGGGCATTCCCGGCCTGCGGAAGGCGCTGGCCGGCTACTATGCCCGCCGCTTTGGCGTGAAGCTGGACCCGGAGAGCGAGGTGGTGGCCACCCTCGGCTCCAAGGAAGGGCTGGCCAATCTGGCGCAGGCGATCTCCTCGCCGGGCGACACCATCCTGGTGCCGAACCCGTCCTATCCGATCCACCAATTCGGCTTCATCATCGCCGGCGCCTCCGCCCGTTCCATCCCCTACACGCCCGATGATGCGATGCTGGAGGCGATCGATCGCGCCGTGCGGCATTCGGTGCCGAAGCCGACAGCGCTGATCGTCAACTTCCCATCCAACCCGACCGCCCTGCTCGCCAGCCGGGAATTCTACAAGGACCTCGTTGCGCTGGCCCGCAAGCACGAACTCTTCATCCTGTCCGACCTTGCCTATGCCGAGCTCTATTTCGATGAGGCGAACCCGCCGCCGAGCGTGCTGGAGATCCCCGGCGCCAAGGATGTGACGGTCGAGTTCACCTCGATGTCCAAGACCTACAACATGGCCGGCTGGCGGATGGGCTTCGCGGCGGGCAATGCGCGGCTGATCTCGGCGCTGGCGCGGGTGAAGTCCTACCTCGATTACGGCGCTTTCGCGCCGATCCAGATCGCGGCCGTCGCGGCGCTGAACGGGCCGCAGGACTGCGTCGCCGCGATGCGCGCCGAATACCGCGAACGCCGCGATGTGCTGGTGAAGGGGCTGCATGCGGCGGGCTGGAACGTGCCGAGCCCCGATGGCTCGATGTTCATCTGGGCGCCGATCCCGGACCGCTTCCGCCATCTCGGCTCCGTCGGCTTCTCGAAGCTGCTGCTGGAGAAGGCGAAGGTCGCGGTGGCGCCGGGCCTGGGCTTCGGCGAGCATGGCGACGACCATGTCCGCATCGCGCTGGTCGAGAACAACCACCGCATCCGCCAGGCGCTGCGCGGCATCAAGACCTTCCTTGCGGCCGACAATGCCGGCCCGGTGGATGGCGTGGATGTGGACGCGGCGTGAGCGCCCGGCCCGCATGACACTCTCTCTCCCCCTCAGGGGGGAGAGGGCCGGGGTGAGGGGGGCATGCCGATCACGGCGCCCCCGCATCCCACCCTCACCCCAACCCTCTCCCGCCCGGGCGGGAGAGGGAGCTTCCCGTCCAGCCTCCGATCGGACCGCGTGACATCATGACCAAGCCCCTTGCCATCGGCGTTGCCGGCCTCGGAACCGTGGGGGCCGGCGTGCTGGCCCTGCTGCGCGACAATGCGGCGACGGTCGCCGCGCGCGCCGGCCGGCCCATCGCCGTCACCGCCGTCTCCTCTCGCGACCGGACCAAGGATCGGGGCGTCTCGCTGGCCGGGCTGCGCTGGTACGAGGACCCCGTCGCGCTCGCCCATGACCCGAATGTGGACATCGTGGTCGAGACCATCGGCGGCACGCAGGGCCCGCCCGCCGACCTGGTGCGCGCCGCACTTGCGGCCGGCAAGCCGGTGGTCACCGCCAACAAGGCGCTGCTGGCCACCCATGGCGCGGAACTCAGCCGCCTCGCCGAAAGCCGCGGCGTGCCGCTGATGTATGAGGCCGCGGTGGCCGGTGGCATCCCCGCCATCAAGGCGATCCGCGAAGGACTGGCGGCGAACGACATCTCCCGCGTGCTCGGCATCCTCAACGGCACCTGCAACTACATCCTGACGACGATGCGCGAGCGTGGGCGCGAATTCGCGGAAGCCCTGGCCGAGGCCCAGAAGCTCGGCTACGCGGAAGCCGACCCGTCCTTCGACGTGGACGGCATCGATGCGGCGCATAAACTGGCGATCCTGGCCGCGCTCGCCTTCGGCCGCCCGGTCGATTTCGGCGCGGTGCATGTGGAGGGCATCCGCAGCGTCAGCGCGCTCGATATCGTGCTGGCCGGGGAACTCGGCTACCGCATCAAGCTGCTCGGCATCGCGCGCCGGACGGAAGCGGGGATCGAGACGCGGGTACATCCCTGCATGGTCCCCGTCGCGCATCCGATCGCGCGGGTGGATGGGGTGTTCAACGCGGTGGTGGCGGAAGGCGATTTCGTCGGCCGCGTGGTGCTGGAAGGGCGCGGCGCCGGCGCCGGCCCGACCGCCAGCGCCATCGCCGCGGACCTGATCGACATCGCGCGCGGCCGCCACACCCCGGTCTGGGGCGTGACCGATTCCGCGCTGTCCGCCCTGCCCGCCATCCCGATGGAAAAGCGCGTCGGCGCCTATTACCTGCGCCTGATGGTGCTGGACCGGCCGGGCGTGATCGCGGATGTGACCGCCGCGCTGCGCGACCACCAGATCAGCCTGGAATCCATGCTCCAGCGCGGCCGCTCCCCCGGAGAGGCGGTGCCGGTGGTGGTGACCACGCATGATTGCGAGGAAGCCCAGATGCGCGCCGCCCTGGCCCGGATCGAGGCGCTGGGCACGGTGGTCGAGAAGCCGGCGCTGATCCGCATCGAGAACCTCGCCTGATCCCCTCACTGGCCCGGGGGGCCACGCCCGCGAAAAAGATTTGCGGGGTGCGGGAATAGGATCACCCTGTCGCGCGTCTGATGGGCGGAAACGGAACGGGAGGCGTCAGGGCTTCGGGATGCGGGTTACGGTGGCGGCATGATGGGCGATGGGGACAGGCGCATGGAAGCGCTGGTGCCTGCCCTGCGCCGCTTTGCCTGGTCGCTGACCCGTGGCGCGGATGCCGCAGACGATCTGGTGCAGGATTGCCTGGAACATGCGCTCGGCGCGTGGCACCGGCGGCGCCTGGACGGCAATCTGCGCGCCTGGCTGTTCACGATCCTCTACAATCTGCACATCTCGGACCGGCGCCGGCTGGCCCGCCGGGCGCGGCTGCTGGCGGATCCCGCCCTGGCCGAGGAGCCCGCGATGGAAGGCGGCCAGGATGCCGCGCTTCATTGCGCCGAGGTGCTGGCGCATCTCGATACCCTGCCGGAGGATCAGCGCGCCGTCCTGCTGTTGATCGGCGTCGAGGGCCTGTCCAATGACGAAGCGGCGCAGGTGCTCGGCGTGCCGGTGGGCACGGTGATGTCGCGCCTGTCGCGGGGCCGGGAGAGGCTGCGGCGCCTGGCCGAAGGGCGCCCCGCGCCCGTCACGGCACTCCGGCGGGTGATCTGAACCATGACGAGAATGCCCGAGGCCCCGATCGGGGAGGACGATCTGCACGCCTTCATCGATGGCGTGCTCGATCCGTCGCGGATGGCGGCGGTCCAGGCCTTCCTGGCGGCGCGGCCCGATGAGGCGGCGCGGCTGCGCGCCATCGCGGCGCAGCGGGACGCACTCCGCGCGGCGCTGGCCTTCAAGGAAGCGGAGCCGATCCCGGCGCGGCTGCGGATCGGCCATCTGCGCGCCGCGCGGCGGCGGGCCGCCTGGGCGCGGGCGCGCGTGGCGGTCGCCGCGATGGTCCTTCTTGCGGTCGGCGCGGGGCTCGGCTGGGGCATCCGTGGCACCTTCGATCCGCAACTGGCGGCCATCGAGCGGACCCAGCCCCCAGTGCCGGATGCGGCGTCGCCGCCGTTCAAGCGGGTCGAGGCTTCAACGCGGATGGCCGATATCGGCGCCTGGCTGCGGCGGGAGACGGGGCAGTTCGTGCCGCTGCCCGACCTGACGGGCTTCGGCTTCGCGCTGGATGGCGCCCTGGTTCAGCCTGGGCCGGATGGCGCGGCAGCGGTGCTGCGCTTCGTGGATGCCGACGGCATCGTGCTCTCGGTCTCACGGCGGCCCTCCCCGGACCCGGTCTCGCGGCGGATGCGCTGCACGGATGAGCCGGGCGGGATCGTGACCTATAGCTGGTCGGATGGCCGCCACCTGCACCTGGTCACCGCGCAGCTGCCGCGTGAGCGGCTGCGCCCCATCGCGCTCGAGGTCGAGCGCGCGATGGAGGCGCCCCCCGAGATCGGCGTGATGGCCGGGCTGGGGCGGCGCCCCTGCGAGACGGCGCTGGGCTGACCCACCGCCCCGCGTGACAACGACAACCAACCCAGGAGGAAGCAAGACATGACACTTCGGTTCGGGAAGACAGAGCGTTCGGTCCAGGAACTCTATCGCGACGACCCCGAGCGCGGCGATGCGATCGCCTTCGGGCGGCGCGGCGCGCTGAAGGGCACGGCGCTGGCGGCCATGGGCGCCGCGGTCGGCGGGGCCATTCCCTTCGCCGGCAACATGTCCTCCGGCACGCTGCCGGCGCTGTTCGCCCGCCCGGCCGCGGCCCAGGGCGCCGGCCAGCAGCCCGTGCTGCGGATGGATGGCAAGGGCCAGCTGATCCTGCTGCAGGAACGCCCGCTGGTCGCGGAGACGCCCGAGCACCTGCTGGACGAGGCGGTGACCAGCTACGCCAACCACTTCATCCGCAACAACGGCCAGATCCCCGAGGTCGGGACCGGCGACCCCCGCGCCTGGCGCCTGACCATCGATGGCGAGGTGAACACCCCGCTGACTCTGACGGTGGGTGAGCTGGAAAGCCGCTTCCCCGTCGTCACACGCCAGCTGCAGATGGAATGCGGCGGCAATGGCCGGGCCTCCTTCGCCCCGCAGACGCGCGGCAACCAATGGGGCAATGGCGCGATCAGCAACGCGGAATGGACCGGCGTGCGGCTGCGCGACGTGCTGCAGGCGGCGGGCGTGAAGCCGTCGGCCATCTTCACCGGGCATTTCGGCGCCGACCCGCATCTGTCGGGCGCGGCCGACCGCGCCGCGATCAGCCGCGGCATGCGCCTGGCGAAGGCGATGGATGAGGACACGCTGATCGTCTTCCGCATGAACGGCCAGCCGATCCCGCATATCCATGGCGCCCCGCTGCGCCTGCTGGTGCCGGGCTGGCCGGGCAGCCTGAGCCAGAAGTGGCTGAACCGCGTCACGCTGCGCGACCGCATCCATGACGGCTCCGGCATGGGCGGCACCTCCTACCGCCTTCCGCAGCGGCCGATCGTGCCCGGCAGCAACAACAACGGCGCTGACTTCACGGATATGGAGAGCATGCCGGTGCGCTCCATCCTGTCGTCGCACGCGCATGGCTCGCGCCTTGCGGCCGGGACCCGCGCGCTCGACCTGCGCGGCGCGGCCTGGGCGGGCGACCATACGGTGCGCGCGGTCCATGTCAGCGTCGATTTCGGCGCGACCTGGACCGAGATGCAGGTGGCGGCCGCCGCAAACCGCCATGCGTGGCAGCGCTGGACCGGCCGCGTGGCCCTGCCTTCGGACGGCTATTACGAGGTGTGGTATCGCGCCACCGACAGCCAGGGCCGCATGCAGCCGCACGCGCCGGCCAACTGGAACCCGCAGGGCTACGGGGCCAACCCGATCAGCCGGGCGGCGGTCCTGGTCGGCTGAGGGCGACCGGCGTGCTCACGATGGAACGTCTGATCGCCGTCTGCATGGTGGGGGCGATCCTGCTGGTGCTCGTGGACGGCAGCGGCCCGCATGTTGCGGCGCCGCGGCCTGCGCCGCCGCCGACCCCGGCGGCGCTCGCCTTCCAGCAGGCGCAGGCCGAGGCCGCGTCCCGCGCGGAGGCGGTGCGGCGGCAGGTGGAAGCCGCCCAGGCTGTCACCCAGCCGACGGAGGAGGAGACGATCCTGCCCGATGGCCATGGCCGCGCCGAGACCTTCGGCTATTGCGTGGCCTGCCACAGCACGGCGATCATCCGCCGCAGCGCCTTCTCCCGCGACCAATGGGATGGGCTGATGGATTGGATGACCGAAAAGCACAACATGACCCGGCTGGAGGGCGAGTTGCGCGAGACGATCGTGAACTACCTCACGCAGCATTTCGGCGCCGCGCAGGCGCCGGCCCGTGGGCGCAACCCGTTCCTGAACTGATCGCGCCCGCCTCTGCGTCCTGTTGTCCAGGTGCAGGAAATCCGTCCGGGCCGGTTAAGCCCGGGCGGAACCTGTTGTAGCCTCGGCGCCGGGCAGCGTCCTTTCGCGCTGCCCGCGACGCCAGGACCGCACCGCAATGACCTCGCCCGACCGCCTCACGCCGCATCGCGTGGTCCGCTTCGCCTTCTGGCAGGACCCCGCCTTTGCCGAGATCCTCGGCGCGGCCGGCGTCGAACTCGCCACCATCCCCCTCGACGCGCCGGAAGCCGAGGCCTGGGCGGCGCTGGAACAGGCGGAGGTCTACCAGGTCTCCTCCGCCAAGGATGAGTTGATGCAGCGCTTCTTCGTGACGGCGGAGATGCTGGCGCGCTGCCCCCGGTTGCATTGCGTCTCCGCCACCGGGGCGGGGTTCGACACGGTGGATGTCGAGGCCTGCACGCGCGCGGGCGTGCTGGTGGTGAACCAGTCCGGCTCCAACGCCGCCTCCGTCGCGGAACATACGCTCGGCTTCATGCTCGACCTCGGCAAGCGCCTGTCGGAAAGCGACCGGCGCCTGCGGGCGGACCGCGGCTATTCGCGCGAACACCTGATGGGTGTCGAGATCGGCGGCAAGGTGCTGGGACTGGTCGGTATCGGCCATGTCGGCACGCGCGTCGCGGCACTGGCGGCAGCCTTCGGCATGCGCGTCCTGGCCCATGATCCGCTGCTGGCGCCGGAGGAGATCGCGCGGCGTGGTGCGGAGCCGGTGAGCTTCGAGGCGCTGCTCGCGGCGTCCGACGTCGTCTCGGTGCATTGCCCGCGGGATGCGACGACGCGCGGGATGATGAATGCGGCGGCCTTCGCGCGGATGAAGCGCGGCGCGTGGTTCCTGAACACCGCGCGCGGCGGTATCCATGACGAAGCCGCGCTGCATGCCGCGCTGGTCAGCGGGCAGGTGGGCGGGGCGGGGCTCGATGTCTGGGACATCGAGCCGCCGCCGCTGGATCACCCGCTGCTGGCGCTGCCCAACGTGGTCGCGACCTTCCATACCGCCGGCGTGACGGTGGAAGCGCGCCGGGCGATGGCCGCCTGGGGGGCGGAGCAGATCGTGGGGCTGTTCCGCGGCGAGATGCCGCCGCGGCTGGTGAACCCCGAAGCCCTGCCTGCCTGGAGGCGCCGCTTCAACTGACCAGGGCGATCCCTGCCACGAGCATCGCGGCCGACCCGCCCGCGACGCGCAGCGCCACGCGCCCCTGGCCCTGCCCTTGGGCGGCGCCAGCGGCCAGCAGCAGCCCCGCGCCGTGCAGCAGCGCGGTCGCGATCAGGAAGCCGGCCCCATAGCCGAAGGCGCCGCCCACCGCTTCCGTGCCATGGGCATGGCCATGCAGCAGCCCGAAGGCCGCGACCATCGGTAGCGCAAAGGCCGCCGGCAGCCGCCCCGCCGCGCCCACCAGCGCGCCGAGCACGACGAGGGAGGCGAGGATGCCTGCCTCCACCCCCGGCAGCCCGATGCCTGTGAGACCGAGCACACCCCCGGCCGCCATGCCGCCCAGGAAGCCCAGCGGCAGCAGCCAGGCCAGCCGCCCGCCCAGCAGCCCTGCCCAGAGGCCGATGGCCACCATCGCGACCAGGTGATCCACGCCGGTCAGCGGATGCAGGATTCCGGCGGCGAAGCCGTGCACGTGATCGCCGCCCGGATGGGCCAGCGCCGGCAGCGGCGCGAGCAGCGCGACCGCGATGGGCAGAAGCCGGCGCATCAGGCGGCCCTCCCGCGCGAGGCAAGGCCGCCGGACTTGAGGATGAACGCTGCGATCTCTGCCACGCCCTGATTCTCCTTGAGGTTCGTGAACATGAAGGGCCGCTGCCCGCGCATCTTGCGCGCGTCGCGGTCCATGACGCCCAGATCCGCGCCGACCAGCGGCGCGAGGTCCGTCTTGTTGATCACCAGCAGGTCGGACCGCGTGATGCCTGGTCCGCCCTTGCGCGGGATCTTGTCGCCGGCGCTGACATCGATGACGTAGATCGTGAGATCCGCGAGTTCCGGGCTGAAGGTGGCGGCAAGGTTGTCGCCGCCGCTTTCGATGAACAGGATTTCGAGTTCGGGGAAGCGCGCCGACATCTCCGCCACTGCCGCGAGGTTGATGGAGGCGTCTTCCCGGATCGCGGTGTGCGGGCAGCCGCCGGTCTCGACGCCCATGATGCGGTCCGGCGCCAGCGCGCCGGAGCGCGTCAGGAATTCGGCGTCTTCCTTCGTGTAGATGTCGTTGGTGATCGCCGCGACCTCGTTGCCGTCGCGCATCAGCTTGCAGAGCCGGTCGACCAGCGCGGTCTTGCCGGAGCCGACGGGGCCGCCGACCCCCACCCTGAATGGTCCGTTCATCATGAGCGGAAAAGCCTCGTGTATTGCGTCTCGTGACGCATGGAGAAGATGTCGAGCAGCGGCGCGGCGCTGCCCAGTTCGTCGGCATCCCCGACCGCCAGCGCCGCATCCGTGGCGCGCGCGATGGCGGGCAGCAGCGCGGCGGTGGCGACCTGCCCATCGGTCTGGCCGAGCGGCACGAGACGCACGCCTGCCGAGACGATGTTGGCCGCGAAGGCGGCGAGCCAGCCATGGCAGGCGGCGCGCAGCGGAATGCCGTGGAAGGCCGCCGCTGCGCCGAAGGCCACCGCATGGGTCAGCCGCCCGGGATGGCGCGCCACATAGGCGGCGAAGCGCGGCTCCGGCCAGGCGGCGGCGGTGACGAGGGCAAAGGCCGCGCCGGGCTGCGTCGCTTCCAGCGAAAGCTCCGCCGTGCCGCGCCAGGCGGCGGCGAGATCGGTTACCTCATCGAGCGCCGCGTCCTCTCCGCCCGCCGCGGCGCGCCACGCCAGCGCGAGCAGCCCCGCATCGACCGCGCCCGCGCCGTGCCGCAGCGCCGCTTCGATATAGGCGACGAGATCGGCGCGGCGCGTCACGGCGCCATCCTCCACCGCCATCTCCAGCCCATGGCTGTAGGAGAAGGCGCCGATCGGATAGGCGGGCGAGAGCCAGGCGAGCAGCTTCGCCTGGACCGCGTCCTCAATGCTGGTGATCGCAGCCATCGTGGTGGTGATGATCGTGCCCGTCGTGATGGTGGTCGTGGTCGTGATGATGGTGCCCGTGCCCGTGCCCGTGGCCGTGCACGTGACCATGCCCGTGTTCGCCATAGGCGCCGCCTTCGGGATTGAAGGGGGCCTCGACATGGCGAACCGTGGCACCGAGGCCTTGCAGCATCGCCACGATCACATGGTCGTCGCGGATCAGGATGCGCCCATCGGCGATCTCCGCCGGCAGATGCCGGTTGCCGAGATGCCAGGCCAGCCGCAGCAGGTGATGCGGCGTGGCGGCTGTGACCTCGACCAGCGTTTCCGCCGCGGCGCGCACGCGCACGAAGCCGCCGGTGGCCAGCGCCAGCCCGTCGCCATCCTTCAGCACCTGCGCTTCCGGCAGGTCGAGCAGGAAGGCGAGGCCACCTTCGCCGGTATAGAGCCGCCGGCGGCGGAAGCGGTCGTCGAAATCGACCGTCACGGTGTCGCGCAACTGGTCTTCCGGCCAGCTGCCGGCGGCAGCGACCGCGGTGGCGCGGGGGATCGCCTCGTCCATCGTCAGAACAGGAAGTAGCGCTGCGCCAGCGGCAGCAGGGTGGCGGGTTCGCAGATCAGCAGGGCGCCATCGGCACGGACCTCATAGGTCTCGGGGTCCACTTCGATCTTCGGCATCGCGGCGTTCAGCTTCATGTCCTTCTTGCCGATGGTGCGATTGCCGCTGACCGCCAGCAGCGGGCGCGTCAGCCCATAGGCATGCGCGATCCCGTCCTCGATCGAGGCGTGGCTGACGAAGGTGACGGAGGACAGCGTGTTCGCCCGCCCATAGGCGCCGAACATCGGCCGGTAATGCACCGGCTGCGGGGTCGGGATCGAGGCGTTGGGATCGCCCATCGGCACCATCGCGATGGTGCCGCATTTGATGATGTAGTCGGGCTTGGCGCCGAAGAAGGCTGGGTTCCACAGGACCAGATCGGCCAGCTTGCCCACTTCGATGCTGCCGACATGCTGGGAGACGCCCTGCGAGATGGCGGGGTTGATCGTGTATTTCGCGATGTAGCGCTTCACCCGCGCATTGTCGTTCTGCCCGGTCTCCTCCGGCAGGCGGCCGCGCTGCAGCTTCATCTTGTGCGCGGTCTGCCAGGTGCGGATGATCACCTCGCCCACGCGGCCCATGGCCTGGCTGTCGGACGACATCATGCTGATGGCGCCCATGTCGTGCAGGATGTCTTCTGCCGCGATGGTTTCCTTGCGGATGCGGCTTTCGGCGAAGGCGACGTCTTCCGGGATGCGCGGGTCGAGGTGATGGCACACCATCAGCATGTCGAGATGCTCGTCCACCGTGTTCACGGTGTAGGGCATCGTCGGGTTGGTGGAACTCGGCAGGAAGTTCGGCTCGCCGACAACGCGCAAAATGTCGGGCGCGTGGCCGCCGCCGGCGCCTTCGGTGTGGAAGGCCTGGATGGTGCGCCCGCCGACGGCGCGGATCGTCTCGTCCACGAACCCCGCTTCGTTCAGCGTGTCGGTGTGGATCGCGATCTGGATGTCGTACTGGTCCGCGACGCGCAGGCAGGTGTCGATGGCCTTGGGCGTCGTGCCCCAATCCTCATGCAGCTTGAGGCCGCAGGCGCCGGCCCGGATCTGTTCCTCAAGCCCCGCCGGCAGGGCCGCATTGCCCTTGCCGAGCAGGCCAAGATTCATCGGGAAGGCCTCCGCCGCCTGCAGCATGCGCTGCATGTGCCAGGGCCCCGGCGTCGCGGTGGTCGCGAGCGTGCCATGCGCGGGACCGGTGCCGCCGCCGAACATGGTGGTGACGCCGGAGGCGAGCGCTTCCTCGATCTGCTGCGGGCAGATGAAGTGGATATGCGGATCGATCCCGCCCGCGGTCAGGATGCGGCCTTCGCCGGCGATGATCTCGGTCCCCGGCCCGATGATGATGGTGACGGCCGGCTGGGTGTCCGGGTTGCCGGCCTTGCCGATGGCGGCGATCCGCCCGTCCTTCAGCCCCACATCCGCCTTGTAGATGCCGGTGTAGTCCAGGATCAGCGCATTGGTGATCACGGTGTCCATCGCGCCGCCGGCGCGCGTCACCTGGCTTTGGCCCATGCCGTCGCGGATCACCTTGCCGCCGCCGAACTTCACTTCCTCTCCATAGGTGGTCAGGTCGCGCTCGACCTCGATCACGAGGTCGGTGTCGGCCAGCCGCAGGCGGTCGCCGGTGGTCGGGCCGTACATGCCGGCATAGGCGCGGCGGGAGAGCTTCATCGCCATGTCAGAGCGTCCCCTCGATCTCGCCGCGGAAGCCGTGGACGATGCGCGCGCCGACGTAAGGAATCAGCCGCACGCGCCGCGCCTGGCCCGGCTCGAACCGCACCGCCGTGCCGGCGGGGATATCCAGCCGCATGCCGCGTGCCGCCGCGCGTTCGAAGCGCAGCGCCGCGTTGGTTTCCGCGAAATGGAAGTGGCTGCCGACCTGCACGGGACGGTCGCCGGTATTGGCGACCTCCATCTCGATCACCGGGCGGCCGGCATTGATCTCGATCTCGCCATCGGCGGGGAACAGCTCACCGGGGATCATCGGCGCGCTCATCGGATCGGCTCATGCACGGTGACGAGCTTCGTGCCGTCGGGGAAGGTCGCTTCCACCTGGATCTCGTGGATCATCTCCGCGATGCCCTCCATCACCTGGGCGCGGGTGATCACGGTCGCGCCGTCGCGCATCAACTCCGCCACGCTGCGCCCGTCGCGGGCGCCTTCCACGACGAAGTCGGTGATCAGCGCCACCGCTTCCGGGTGGTTGAGCTTCACGCCGCGTTCCAGCCTGCGGCGCGCCACCTGCGCGGCCATCGCCACCAGCAGCTTGTCCTTCTCGCGGGGCGTCAGGTTCATGCCTTACCTCCAGGCTGCGCCGAGTGTGGCGCAAGCGGCTTCATGTACGCCAGAGCCTTGGCAGCCGCGCCGGATGCCCGAAGGCGGCCTCGCGCAATGCCATGATCGCGCACCCGAGCGCGGCGCGCACCGCGCTCGCTTCCCCCGTCCAGCGCGCGACCAGCAGGCCGGGTGCCACCAGGCTTGCCGCGCCATCCGCCAGGTCGCGCGCGGTGGCGCGATGCGCCGCCGCATCGGGCGCGGCCAGCAGCAGCGTGGCCAGCGCGCCGGCCCCGCCGAGCGCGAAGCGCGCCCCGATCGTGCTGGCGGGATCGTCGATCCGCACGGAATCGGCCCAGGCGAGCCGCCCCGCGCTGCGGATCCGCCAGCAATCCAGCACTGTGCCCTGGGTCAGAGTCTCGCCACGCGCGGCGCGGCCGAGGACCAGCATCTCCGCCGCCAGCAGCCGCGCGCCGGGGGCGAGCGCGATGTCGATCCGCCGTCGCAGCCGCGCGCCGTCGAACAGGATCGTCTCCTGCGGCAGCCATTCGCAGCAGGCGTCTTCGCCGATGGTCAGGTCGGCGGCAATATGCGTCTCCGCCCCCAGGCTGCGGTAGATTTTCTCGGCCGCCGGCGTGGTCGCGGTGAAGCGCGCGTCGCGGTCCAGCTCCAGCCGCGTCGCGGCCGTGTCGCCCCCGGCCAGCCCACCCGCGACATTGACCAGCGCGCCGAGCGTCGGGTCGCCCGGATCCGTCGCGG
Organism: Roseomonas mucosa; assembly: GCA_945878375.1. Lineage (GTDB taxonomy): Bacteria > Pseudomonadota > Alphaproteobacteria > Acetobacterales > Acetobacteraceae > Falsiroseomonas > Falsiroseomonas mucosa_A. Next base: position 60,191 of record CAMDWG010000005.1, read on the forward strand.
GGAACAGCGCACGCAGCGGCGCGGCCTGGAACAGATGCCGCAGCCGCGCGCCGGCGGGCGCCGCCCCGAGCGTCAACTCGGCACGACCATGGGCCCGCTGATGTGCGGGGGCGGGGATGGCGGCGCAGGACATTCTGGGAAGCGTTGCACGCGCTTGTGCCGTTGCAAATCCCGATCCGTGTCGCACCGCTCGGAGCCTTGGGGTCCCCCTCGGCACCGGGCTGCCGCGCGGCCCTGCTTGCACGGCTTGCGACGTGCCGCCGCATGGCAGTTGAACCTCGCCGCTTAGGAAGAAGTTAGGCGAAGACCCGGCACCAAGCTACGGATCCGGAAGGGATCGGTACCGACGCGACATGCCGCGCCGGAGTCGGGCCAAAACGGCCAGCTTGAACTGCAACCCAGAACATCAAGTTAACGATAAAACGCAACCCTGAAGTGTGTCATGACGCTGGCACGCGCCCGGGCCTCTTCGCCGGGCGGGCGTCCTCTCTCGACCAAAACGGAGCAAAAACATGCTGGTGATGCCACCTCGGCCAGAAACCCTGACTGGCGATCTTCCCTTCTCCCGCGCGGAGGTGAATCCGCGGGAAGCGATGGCGGCGAGGCTGCCGCGAATCCTTCAACCCTTCCTCACCTGGCTGACCGCCCGGCCCGCGCCCGGCGAGGAGGCCCCCCAGCACAGCGCGATTTCCTATGTGGTGGGCGCGCTCGGCTGGATCCTGCTGGGCGTCGTGCTGACGGTCCTGCCCTTCATCCTGGCGGCGCCGCCCTTGGCGGCGTGGCTGCTGGTGCCGGTCGGGCTGACCTTCACCTGCTGCGGGCTCGGCCTGTTCCAGGTGGTGATCTTCCACCATTGCTCGCACGGCACCGTCTTCGCCACGCGGGACGCGAATCGCCGCGCGGGACGGATGATCTCCGCCGCCTTCCTGTTCAAGCGATTCGACGATTACCAGCGCGAACACATGCTGCACCACAGCGCCAAGAAGCTGCTGACGGAGGAGGATGAGTTCGCCGATTTCGTGCTCGGGCTCTGCGGCCTCGAAGCCGGGGTGCCGAAGCGCGAGTTGTGGCGGCGGCTGCTGGTGAACCTGGTCTCGCCGGCCTTCCATTGGAACTTCCTGTCGCGCCGGATCAAGAACAGCATGTTCACCGGCGATGCCGGCCATGACTGGATGAGCCGCTTCATCTGGGCCGCGCTGCTGGTCGCCACCATCGCGACCGGCACCTTCTGGCTGTTCCTGCTGGCCTGGGTGCTGCCGGTGACGGTGCTGCTGCAGGTCGCGACAGTCGGGCGCATCATCGTCGAGCATGCCTTCCCCGAGGCGCATCACGTCGCCGCGCGGGACCGCGATTTCGTGGCCCACGCCACGCTCGGCGTCTTCCCCGGCAGCGCGCCGCCGCTCGAGCGTGCGCGGACGCTGCCCGGCCTGCTGGCCTGGGGCGCCTGGTGGGCGGAGATGCTGACGGTGCACCTGTTCGTGCGCCTGTTCGTGATGGTGGGGGATGCACCCTGCCATGATTTCCACCACCGCAAGCCGGCCTCGAAGAAGTGGACCAGCTACATCCATGCGCGGCAGTCCGACCTGGATGCCGGATCGCCCGGCTACCCTGCGGGCTATTTCGAGTGCTGGGGATTGATCGCCGCCGTGGACCGCAACCTTGCGAGCCTCGCCGCCACCGCCCCCGCCACGATCGGGCGGGAGCCCAAGGCGGGCGTCGGTGCGGCGGACGCTGGCCGCGGGCCCGGCTTCGACGCGGCGCAGTTGCAGGGGGCCGACTGATGCGCATGGCGACCCGCGTCGCGGCCATATCGCACGCTATGGTTGACGAAAACGAGGCGATGTCGCAATAAGTCGACGTCCCCGGTAGGATGATTTTCTGGACGGGCGAGAACCCGGTCGGCCCAGCGACCGGGACCCGCCCCCTGCACTTCGTCCCGCGACCGGGCTGCGTGGAGAAACTGGATGCGCGTCGGCTATGGCAAGAACACCGATCCGGTCGCGGCCGTGCGAGAGGCCGTGGCCGCGCTCGGTCCTGCCGCAGGGCCGCCGCAGATCGTCATGGCCTTCGCGGGCGGCAAGCTCGACCCCTTCGCGGTTCGCGCGGCGCTGGCCGACCAGCTGGGCCCGGTCCCTGTCGCGGGCGGCTCCGCTGCTGGCGCGATCACGCGGCAAGGCCTTGGCTATAGTGGCTTCGAGATCGGGCTCGTCGCCTTCGACGATCCTGAGACGGCGCCGCAGCTGATCAAGAGCGACGCGCTGGAACGCGGGGAACGCGTGGCCGGCGCGGAGCTCGGCCTACAGGTGCGCCAGACGGTGAACGATGCGTCGGTCGTGGTGATGTTCTTCGACAGCGTCGCCAGCACCATCCCCCCACGGCTGCACTATGCCAGCGCCATCGTCGCCGGCTTCAATGAGGCGATGGGCAACGCCCCGGTGACGCTGATCGGCGGCGGCATGCTGACCGACATGAACATGACCGGCGCCTGGGTCTTCGATGGCGATGGCGTGAACAAGCACGCCACCACCGCGCTGATCTTCCCCCCCTGCATCGAAGCCGAGACCGAGATCCTGCACGGCTGCCGTCCCGTCAGCACCTTCATGGAGATCACCCGGATCGACGGCGCGACGGTCTATGAACTGGACGGAGAACCGGCGCTGCGGGTGATCGAGCGGATGCTGGGCCTGCCGATCGGCGGCGGGCGGGGCCAGGAATTGTCGCTGATCGCGACGCTGGGCCAGAAGCAGGGCGACCCCTTTGCGCCCTATGACGAACGCTCCTACGTCAATCGTCTGATCCTGACCGCCCATCCCGATACCGGCGCGATCACCCTGTTCGAGCCCGATTTCGAGCCGGGCGCGATGGTCCAGATCATGAGCCGCGACAACAGCCTGATGCTCGAATCCGTCCGGCGCGGCGTGAAGGCGGCGAATGCCTCGATCCAGGACCGCGACGCGCTGCTGGCGCTCTATATCGATTGCGCGGGGCGCGCGAGCGTCCGCAGCGGATCCCCGATCGAGGAGGCGGAGCTGGTCGCGAAGGGCCTCGACCCGCGCGTGCCCCTGCTCGGCTTCTATTCGGGCGTTGAGGTCGCGCCCTTCGCCGGGGATCGCAGCAAGCCGCTCGACTGGACCGGCGTGCTCACGCTGTTGCGGCACCGCCGGTGAGCGAATCCCGCACCCTCGATATCGGCAAGCTCGACCGCGAGCTCGCCTATTATCGGCGGGAATGCAACGATCTCGGCGCACGCCTGCTGCGCCTGCAGGAGGAACAGAGCCAGGCCTTCCGCGAAGCGCGCCGCAGCCGCACCGTCGCCAAGCTGATCCGGGAGGCGCACCGTCTGGCCGATCACTGCGCGACGCCCGAGGAGATCGGCGCGTCGATGCTCGGCATGATCGTGGAGAACACGCTCTGCGACCGCGCCGCCTTCGTCCGGCGCGAAGCCGTCCCCGCCGGGACCGAGCTGTTCCGCGTCACCCATGCGGCCGGCTTCGGCGGCGATCCGCCCGCCGAATTCGCCTCGGTGCCCAACGCGCCGGGTTTCTTCCTGACCACCTCCCGCACCGTGATCGAATCCCCGGCCTATGAGCTGACTGGCATCCTGCGCCTGCCCTATGTGCTCTGGGCGCATGATCGCGTCTCCGGCCATGCGCTGATCCTCGGCAACCAGTCCGAGGCCAATGTCAGCCGCCCCTTCGAGGCAGGCGACCAGGAACTCGTCGAAGGTGCGCTGTCTGTCTACATCGATGTGTTGGCGCGCAAGGAGGCGGAGATGGAACTCCGCATCGCCAAGGCGACGGCCGAGGAAGCCAGCGCGCTCCGCGCCCGCTTCATCGCGACGCTGAGCCACGAGTTGCGGACCCCGCTGAACAGCATCATCGGCTTCTCCGGCATGATGATGCCCGGCTCGTCCTATCGTCTCGATGACACGAAGCGATCCGAATACGCCCAGCAGATCAACGAATCCGGCAGCCTGCTGCTGACGCTGATCAACGACATCCTGGACTACTCCGCCCTCGCCAAGGTCGCGCCGCAGCTCACGCTCGCCTGGCAGGGGGCGGAGACCTTGATCGGCGCCTCTGCGCGGGAACTCGGCGCGTTGGCGATCCAGAACCAGGTGACCCTCGATGTGCGGCGCGTGGAGCCGGGGCTGGAGCTTCTGGTGGACCCGCTGCGCTTCCGCCAGGTGATGAACAACCTGCTGAGCAACGCGGTGAAGTTCACCGCCTCGGGCGGCCTTGTCAGCGTCTCGGCGCGGCTGCGGCCGGATGGCGATGCGGAGATCGTGGTGCGCGACACCGGCATCGGCATGAAGGCGGAAGACATCCCGCGCGCGCTGGAACCCTTCCAGCAGATCGATGGCGGGCTCGCACGCAGCTTCCCCGGCACGGGGCTCGGCCTGCCGATCGCCAAGGGCCTGATCGCGGCCCATGGCGGGGAGCTGCGGATCGTGAGCGAGCCCGGTGAGGGAACCGCCGTCACCATCCAGCTGCCGGCATCGGCCGTGCGGGTTGCGGGGGCGACCTCGGCCGCCAGGGGCTGAGGTCGCCGCGCCGCAGGCGCTGCTACTGCCGTTCGATCCGGGCGCGTTCCACCATCGTGCTCCAGCGCGCGATCTCGGCATGTACCGCCTGTCGCGCCGCCGCGCGGGAGGCGATGGCGCTCGGCGCGAGGCCGAGTTCACCGAGCCGCGCGCGCATCTCCGGCGCGGCCGTCGCGGCGCGCGTCACTTCCTCGATCCGCGCCAGGATGTCGGGCGGGGTGCCGGCGGGGGCGGCCACGGCGTACCAGGTCTGGATGTCGAAATCCGGCTGGCCGAGCAACTCGCCCACCGTCGGCACCGTGGGCAGGAGGGGCGAGCGCGTGCGGGATGTGACGGCGAGTGCGCGCACATCCCCGCTGCGGAGCTGGCCGAGCACGGCGGAGATCGGCTCCACCATCGTCTGCACCTCCGCGTTCCGCAGGCCGATCAGCGCGGCGGGCGTGCCGCGATAGGGCACATGGGTCAGGCGGAAGCCGCCGGCGGCCTGCGTCGCTTCCGCGACCAGGTGCTGGGTGCTGCCGACGCCCACGGTCGCGACGTTCAGCCGTTCCGGCTGGGCCTGCGCGCGGCGCACCAGATCGGCGAAATCCGCGATCGCGTCCGGCGCGCCAGCCGGGCCGGCAAGCAGCACCAGCCCGACAGAGGCGACCATCGCCACCGGCTCGATATCCGCGACGGGGTCGTAGGGCAGGCGCCGATACAGCGCGGCGGAGACGGCGAAGCCGTTGTTGATCATCATCAGCGTGTGGCCGTCCTTCGGCGCGCGGGCCAGCGCCTCCGCCGCCAGGGTGCCGCCCGCACCGGGGCGGCTTTCCACCACGATGGGCTGGCCGAATGCGGCGGCCATGGGCGGGGAGACCAGCCGCGCGACAATGTCGGTCGCGCCGCCGGCGGCGAAGCCTTGCAGCAGCCGGATCGGCCGGTCGGGCCAGGCGCGCCGCGCGGTCTGTGCCGCCGCGGGCAGGGCCAGCGGCATGAGCGCGGCGCCGCCGATCAGGGCGCGGCGGCGGATCGTGAACTTGGTCATATTGTTTCCTCCCGAACGCTGATTGCACCCTGCGGCGGCGGCGTTCAACCGGGTATGCGCCTTGACCCTGTCTCCGGCGCCCTCTACCCCGCCGCGCGAGACGCCGTGGAGGACAGCCGCATGGCCGCGGATAGCGACATGATCCAGCGCCAGCGCGTGGCCGAGCTGGTGCAGAACTGGGCCATCTGGCGCGATGCCGGCGATTGGGAGCGGTTCCGCAGCTGCTGGCATGAGGACGGCTTCATGATGGCCACCTGGTGCCAGGCGCCGGCCGCGCAATTCATCGCGGCGAGCCAGGCCGGCTGGGCCAAGGGCGTCTCCATCCTGCATTTCCTGGGCGGCGTCAGCGTCGATGTCGCGGGGGTGCGCGCCATCGCCCAGACCAAGATGACCATCAGCCAGCGCGCCGAGGTGCAGGGCGTGATGGTGGACGTGGTCTGCACCGGCCGCTTCTACGATTTCGTCGAGGAACGCACGGGAAAGTGGGGCATCGTGATGCGCCAGCCGATCTATGAGAAGGACCGCATGGACCCGGTGGACCCCGCGGCGCGGCTGGAACTGGACCGGGACCTGCTGGCGCGGTTCCCGGAAGGCTATCGCCACCTGGCCTATCTCCAGACCCGGATCGGCTATGATGTGAAGCGCGACATGCCCGGCCTGAAGGGCGAGCGCGTCGAGGCGCTGTACCGTGCCGGCGCAAGCTGGCTGCGCGGCGAGCCCCTCGGCTGGCCGGCGTGACGAATAACCATTTCGGGCGAGGAGTTGCATCGATGACGATCAAGGTTCTTGCGATCTCGGGCAGCCTGCGGAAGGCGTCCTTCAACACGCTGGCGCTGCGCGCCGCCGCCGAACTCGCGCCGGAGGGGATGGAGGTCACGCTGTATGAGGGGCTCCGCGACATCCCGCTCTATGACGACGATCTGCGCGCTGGCAGCGGCTATCCGGCGCCTGTCGCGGCCTTCCGCGCCGCGATCAAGGCGGCCGATGCGCTGCTCATCGCCAGCCCGGAGTATAATTTCTCGGTCAGCGGCGTGCTCAAGAACGCGATCGACTGGGCGTCTCGCGCGCCCGACCAGCCCTTCGACGGCAAGCCGGTGGCGATCCTGGGCGCGGCGGCCGGGCTCACCGGCACGGCGCGGTCGCAATACGATCTGCGGAAGATCCTGGGCGGGCTGAATGCGATGCTGCTGAACAAGCCGGAAGTGATGATCGCCCAGGCCGCGACGCGCTTCGACGCCGAAGGCCGGCTGACGGATGAGACGGCGCGCGGCCTGCTGGCCCAGCAGATGGCCGCGCTCCAGGCCTGGACGCTACGCCTGAAGGGTTGATCGGCTCGCTCACTCTCCCGTGCCGCGCGCCCGCCGCCACGCGGGCGTGTCCTGCATCAGGCCGAGCGACAGAAGCTGGGCCGGGCCGGTATAGGCCCGCGCCCGCGGCCCCGACATGGTGAAGCCCGGCTTGGCCACGATCCGCGCCAGGTAGCGCCGGTATTCGCGCGACCCGTCCCAATGCGCGTCGCGCGTCACCGCATCCAGCGCGCGGTCGTGGAAATCCTGCAGGAACTTGAAGTGCAGCAGCACGCCGTTGGGCTGCGACGCCGCCATCGCCATCGGTGCCATGCGATGCGTCGATGCGATCAGCGCCGCGCCCTCGCGCCAGCGCAGCAGCGGCAGCTTCGTCAGCGTCGGCGAAGGCGGCGGCGCGAGCCGCGTATGCAGCCCCGTGCCGGCCAGCCCCGGCACGCGGTGGCCGAGATTGTGCAGCCTTTGCCGCAGCCAGCGCAGCGGGCGCGGCATATCCGCTTCCGGGAAGAACAGCCTTTCCCGGATGCCGCCATAGTCGAGCGTATGGGGAAACTCCGGAATCGGCTCGCGGCGCAGGCGCGGCGGCTCGAAGAGCCTGGCCGTCGCGGCCAGCTTCGTGCCTGCGCGGTAGTCGCAGCGCGCAAGCGGGCCGGGGGGGAACATGTCGAGCAGCACGGTCCGCAGCGCCTCGCTGCCTAGCGCGTCCAAATGCGTCGTCAGCGCCCGCAGGCCGACGCGATCGCTGCCGGGGAAGACCAGCTGCTCATCCGCATCCAGCACCAGCACCCAATGCCCGCGCCCATAGGCATCGAGCACCGCATTGGTCCAGGTGATGCCGAACCGCGCCGCGGCATAGTCGCCCTCGGCCGCGATCACATGCGCGCCGGCCGCTTCCGCCGCGGCGCGCGTGGCATCGGAGGACCCATTATCCACCACGATGGCGCGATCGACGCCGAGCCGTCGCGCGGCGGTGAGCGCATCGGGCAGGCGCAGCGCCTCGTCACGCGCGACGATCAGCGCCAGCACCTCTCCGCGCCGGGGCATGATGGCCCCCCCCCGCAGCGTCAGGCCGGGCGGCAGGCGGGGTGGCACCGGGCGCCGGATCGGCGCCACGATCCCTGGCGCCTGCCGCGTGTGATCCCGGGCTTCCATGCTCGCGCGGCGCTCCGCTCCCGACTGCCGCAGCCCAACGCGATCCCGCGGTGAGGGTTCCCTGTTGCGGCGAACGACCGATCCCCCGCCGGCATGGGCTGAGTGCGCGGCCCGACACGATCGCGCGAGGCGGCGCGTCTCCGTTCAGGCCAGCGCCGCCTGCCGCCGCAAGGCACGGGGCGGTTGGCCGCGCAGCAGGGCGAAGGCCGCGACCGCATAGGTCGCGAGGCCGATCGCTGCGGAAGCGGCGAGTTCCGCCGCCGGGCCCAGCCCCAGCGCCTTCTGCATCGTCACCACCACCGCCGCCATGGCCGCCGTCGCCACGATGGCGGGGGCGATGCGCGCGAGCAGCCAGGAGAGCGGCCGGCGCATCTCCCGCAGCACCAGCCAGGTGAAAAGCGGCGGCAGCAGCAGGGATTGGGCGGCCCAGGCGAAGGCCGCCTCCGAGGGCGTTTCCGGCTGCAACAGCAGCAGCGCGACCAGCGGCACCGCCAGCGCCACGGCATTGATCGCAAGGTTCCACCGCGCCCGTCCGCGCGCGACGAACAGGCTGAAGGGCTCGCCATGGATGAAGCCGAGCAGCGCCGCGCCGCCGACGATCTGCGCCGCCTGGCCCGCCCCCGCCCAGGCCGGGCCGAGCACCACCGCGACCAGGTCCGGCGCTGTCAGCGCGATGCCGGCGGCCAGCGGCATGCCGAGCAGCGCCTGCAACTGCGCGAGGTCGCCGAAGGCCTCGGCCTGCGCGTCGCGGTCGCCCTGCAGCGCGCAGAGCCGCGGCATGGCGATGCGCCCGGTGGTGTGCGCCACCACCATCACCGCCGCATCGAGCATGCGGAAGGCGAAGTGGCTGACCGCCAGCACCGCCTCCGACGCGATCAGGCCGAGCGCCAGAAGGAACAGGCGGTAGCGCCCCATCATCACCATGATCGCCGCCATCTGCGGCAGCGCGACCGGCCACAACTCCGCCAGCGCCGCGCGCGCCACCGGTGGGCGCAGCGGCAGGCGGCCGGCCAGCAGCAGCACGAGGAAGGCCGCCAGCGTGGCCGCGACCTGGTTGCCGATCATCGCCCAGGCCCCCCAGCCCGTCGCCGCCATCCATAACCCGACGCCGAGCGCGAGCGGCTGGCCGATCAGCACGCGGCAGGCCAGCACCGCGAAGCGCTGGTCCCGCAGCACGGGGCCGGAGGCAGCACCCGCGAAGGCCGAGAGCGGCAGCAGCGGCGCCAGCGCGAGGCACAGCGCCGCGACCAGCGGCACGCCCGCCCAGCCGGCCAGCAGCGTCCCGCCCGCCGCGAGCACCAGCCCCGTCCCGATGCCGGCCAGCACCGCGACCTTCAGCGCGCTCGCGACGTGGCGCGGCTGCAGCCCCGGCCGCTGGACCAGCGAATCCGGGAACAGGGTGGACCCGATGATGTCGAGCAGCGCGAAGGCGGCGATGGCGATCATCCCCGTCCCCGCCGCCTCTGGCCCGATCACGCGGCCGATGGCCAGCATCGACAGCAGCGAGAAGACGGCGGTCGTCGCCGTTTCCGCCAGCACCCAGGCCGGCGAGCGGGAAGCGGGAAGGCGCAAACTTGGTCCCCCGGCATGGCATGCGCGGCCGGGGAAGTTCTGCACCACCACCCGCCAGGGCCGAGAGCGCGCGGGATGGGAAACGGTTCCCTCCCGGCCCCATCATCCTCGGCGCTTGGCCTGGATTATCCGCGGCCGCCGGGCCAGGATGCCGCGCCATGACCCGCACCCTGATTGCCGCGCATCGCGGCGGCCTTTTCCTGTGGCCTGAGAACAGCGCCCGCGCCTTTCGCGAAACCGCGAAGCTCGCGGTCGAGCAGGCGGAATGCGATGTCCATATGACCGCCGATGGCGAAGTCGTCGTGATGCATGACGCGACGCTCGACCGCATGACGGATGCCTCCGGCCCGGTGGTGGCGCGCAGCGCCGCGCAATTCGCCCGTACCCGCGTGCGCGGCACGGATGGCGAAGCGCCGCCCACACTCGCGGAATACCTCGCGATCCTCGGCGCCTCCCCGGTCGCGCCGCGGATCGAGATCAAGAGCGATGCCCAGCGCCTTCCCTATCCGGGGATCGTGGCGCGGACGCTGGCGCATCTCGATGCCTCGGGGCAGCGCGGCCGCAGCTGGATCATCGGCTTCAACGCCGACACCATGGCGGAAGCCCATGCGGCTGGCGGGCTGGCGGGGGTCGCCTGGCTGCTGGAGATCTCGACCCTCATCCACCTCGGGGCGGATGGGGTGATCGCCGTGGCGCGCGCCCGTGGCTTCCCGGAAGTGGGCATGCATGAGGGCGCGCTGGATCACGACCTGCTCGCGCGGCTGCGCGCGGCGGGGCTCGGCGTCGGCGTGTGGGGCGCCAATCACGAAGCCTCGATCCGGCGCATGCTGGGGCTTGGCGTCGATCTCCTGGCCACCGACGATCCGCCGCTGGCGATCCGGTTGCGCGAGAGGCGCTGACCCGCGTCTTGCCGCAGGGGGATGGCCGACCCATCCTCCGCGCCAGTTCGAGGAGAAAGACCGATGGCAGGCGTACCCGATGTGAGCCCCCGAGCCGCCTGGCAGGAGCTGGCGCAGGATGAGAGCGCGATGCTGGTGGATTGCCGGACCGATGCGGAGTGGAACTTCGTCGGCATCCCCGACCTGTCGGAGTTGCAGAAGCAGGCCGTGCTGATCCCCTGGCAGGTCTATCCGTCGATGCAGGTCAACGGCGCCTTCGCCGAGCATCTGCGCCGCGCCGGGGCGACGCCGGAGACGAAGCTGTTCTTCATCTGCCGTTCCGGCGCGCGGAGCCTGGCGGCGGGGCAGGCCGCGCAGGCGGCGGGCTTTCCCAGCGCTTTCAACGTCGCCGACGGCTTCGAGGGCCCCGTGGATGCCGAAGGCCATCGCGGCACCGTCGCGGGCTGGAAGGCCGATGGCCTGCCCTGGCGGCAGCGCTGATGCCCTTCGCGCCGCTGCCGCTCAACGCCGACTTCCTGTTCCGCATCGAGATCATGGTGGAGGGAGGCCCCGCCTCGCCGACCCCGGTCGGCGAGCGGCGGGTGGGCCTGCTGAAAAGCGGGCGCTTCCATGGGCCGGTGGCGAATGGCGTGGTGTTGCCGGGCGGGGCCGATTGGATGCTGACCGGCAGCGACGGCGCGACACGGCTCGATGTCCGGGCGATGCTGCGGGCCGATGACGGCCAGTTGATCGCGATCACCTATACCGGCCTCCGCGCCGGCCCGCCCGAGGTGCTGGCGCGCATCGCGGCCGGCGAGGTGGTGGACCCCGCCACCTATTACATGCGGACCTCCATCCGCTTCGAGACCGGCCCCGGGCCGCTGGAATGGCTGAACCGGATCCTGGCGGTGGCGGTGGGCCAGCGCCCGCCGCAGGGGCCGATCTACGACGTCTACGCGATTCTCTAGATCGCCCCCAAAGCTGCGGCGCCGCCCCCGGGCGCCATGCACCCGGCGCATGAGGGCGCAACGATTCAAGCGGGGAACGCCATAATCCGGCCGCTTCCGGGTCGTCTATGGGCCCTGCTGCCTGCGTAGAAGGCGGCAGGACGCCAGATGACCGGATTGTCCGAAAGGGGTTCCATGCACCGCATCGCGCTGGCCTTCGTGATCCTCGGCCTGCTCGCCATCCTGCTCACCGTCGTGCTGGTGATGGGGGAAGCGACGCTGCCTGGGCGCGTGCCGCCGATGGCCGCGGCGTGGCTCGCGGGGCTCGGCGGCTTGTCGCTGGTCGGCGGCCTCTGGCTGCTGGAACCGCGCGGGCGCGGCGAGGACTCGTCAGACTTTCTCGGGGTAAAGGGCCGCTAGACCGGCTTCCGAGGCCTCGGCCCGGCCGCGTTCCGTAATCAGGCCCGTCACCAGGCGGGCGGGCGTGACATCGAAGGCGGGGTTGGCGGCGCCGCTGCCATCCGCCACCACGCGGATCGTCTCGATCCGGCCATCGGCGGTACGGCCGGTCAGATCCGTCACCTCCGCCGCGTGGCGTTCCTCGATCGGGATCTCGGCCACGCCGTCGCGCACGCGCATATCCAGCGTGGAATGCGGCAGCGCCACCCAGAAGGGCACGCCATTGTCCCGCGCCGCGAGCGCCTTCAGGTAGGTGCCGATCTTGTTGGCGACATCGCCCTGCCGCGTCACGCGGTCGGTGCCGACGATGACGATATCGACCTCGCCATGCTGCATCAGGTGCCCGCCGGCATTGTCGGCGATCACCGTATGGGGCACGCCGTGCCGGCCGAGTTCCCAGGCCGTCAGCGCCGCGCCCTGGTTGCGCGGCCGCGTCTCATCCACCCACACATGCACATCCAGCCCGGCGTCATGCGCCTGGTAGATCGGGCTGAGCGCGGTGCCGTAATCGACGGTCGCGATCCAGCCGGCGTTGCAATGGGTCAGCACGTTCACCCGGCCCTTGCGCGCCGCGATCTCCCGCAGCAGGGGCAGGCCGTGTTCGCCGATGCGGCGGCAGGTCTCCACATCGTCGTCGCAGATCGCGCCGGCTTCGGCATAGGCAGCGGCCAGGCGGTCGCCGGGGGCAAGGGGATGCAGCGCCGCCAGCATCCGCTCCAGTGCCCAGCGCAGGTTGATGGCGGTCGGGCGTGTTTCGCCCAAGCTGGCGACCACGCCTTCGAGGTGGGCCGTCGCGGCATCCCGCCGCAGCGCGAGCGCCACGCCATAGGCCGCGACCGCGCCGATCAGCGGCGCCCCGCGCACCTGCATGGAGCGGATGGCGTGGGCCACCTGCGTCTCATCCGTGAGGCGGAGGATGTCGAGCGACCAGGGCAGCTTCGTCTGGTCGAAGATCCGGATGGACCAGCCATCGTCGCGATCCACCCAGACGGAGCGATAGGGAATGCCGTCGATCTTCATGGGCCGACACATGCGATGCGCGGCCGCCCTTGGCAACCGCGGCGCGATCAGATCCGCTGGTGAAGCGCGCAGACCAGGGTGAACAGGCGCCGCGCTGTTTCGAAATCCAGGTCGATCCGGCCGGCCAGGCGGTCCACCAGCAGCGTCGCGCCTTCGTTGTGCAGGCCGCGCCGGCCCATGTCGATGGCCTGGATGCGCTGTTCGGACCCGCCTTCGGTCACCGCCTTCTCATGGCTTTCCACCACCAGGTGGTAGTCCTTGATCAGCCGGCGGAAGGGGCCAAGCGCCAGGACCAGCGCATGCAGCGCCTTGTCCTCGGCATCGCGGATATCGAGGATCAGGCGCCCGTCGCGCACCATGATCGCAAGGCCGAAGGGCCCAGCCAGCCCCTTCGGCCGGAAGCTGTTGCCCGCGAGCAGGTCTTCCACCGCCTGCCGCCGGTCGGCCTCCGCATAGGGGCTTGGCAGGGGCTGGGCGTCGGGCAGGACGATGCGGACCAGGTCCTTCTCGGACATCACGCCCCGCTACCGGCCCCGTGGCGGAACGCCGCCATCGCCGCCCTGTCCATATTCCGCCCCCCCATGCTCGGCCCCGGTGAAGCCGAGCCGCATCATCCACCCCAGCGTGGCGCCCTTGACCGGCCGAAGCAACAGGATGCAGGCGGCGGCGAAGAGCGGCAGCCAGACCACCATGTGCAGCCACATGGGCGGCTGCCAGGCGCGCTCGATCCACAGCACGGGCGGGACCAGGATATGCCCGGCCAGGAAGATCGTGAAATAGGGCGGCGCGTCATCCGCCCGAAGCCGGCCGAGCGGAGCGCCACAGGCCGAACAGGCCTGAACCACCTTGAGATAGCCGTCGAAGATCCGCCCCTCGCCGCAGGACGGGCAGCGGTTGCGGATGCCGCGCGCAACCGCCGTCCGGAAGCTGTCCGGCTTCGCATAGGGCAGGGCGGGTGCCGAACGGTCGGGCTCCCAGCGCATCGGGCGTTCCTTCGGGCGTTCTGGCCCCATGGGGCAGGGCGCTTGGCGGACGATCCATCATCGGCGCGCCAGCATCATTGTGCAGTGCATCATGACCCGATGGCGCGCCGCGATCAAGCGCGGAAGCAGCGCTTGCGCCGTTGGCGCGCCCGCCCGATTCTCATGATACATCCGGCCCGAGGAGAGGCGCCATGACCGAACGCATCCTGGTGGTGAACCCCAATTCCAGCGCGAGTTGCACGGCCGGCATCGCGGCCGCGCTGGCCGGCTTCGCCGCCCCCGGCCTGCCCCGCTTCGAGGTGACGCAGCTGCCGGGCGGCCCGCCCGCCGTCATCACCTGGCGCGACTGGTTCTCTGTCGCGGAGCCGCTCTGCCAATTGGCGGAACGCGAAAAGGCTGACGCCTATGTCATCGCCTGCGTCTCCGACCCGGGGGTGGAGGCGGTGCGGACGGTGACGCGCGCGCCGGTCTTCGGCCCGCTCCGCAGCGCCATCGCGGCGGCGCTGGCGCGGGCGGACCGCTTCGGCCTGATCGCCTTCGCCGACCCGTCCATCGCGCGCCAGCGCCGGGCGCTGGCGGCGATGGGTGCGGAGGGCCGTGTCGCCGGGCATATCCCGCTCAACCTGCCGATGGAGGTGCTGACCGACCCCGTCGCCCCGCGCGCCGCCTTGATCGAGATCGCCCGCCGCATGGTGGGGATGGGGGCGGAGGCGGTGATCCTCGGCTGCGCCGGCATGGCTGGCCATCGCGCGGTGGTCGAGGACGCCTGCGGCGTGCCGGTGATCGAGCCCTGCCAGGCGGCGGCGGCGCTGGCGCTGCAGGCCGTGATCGCCGGTCGCGCCGCGCGGATCGAGGCTCCGGCATGAAGAGACTTCTTCTCGGCCTGCTGCTACTCGCGGCACCGGCCGCCGCCGTGCTGCCGGAGCCCGAGGGCGATCCGGATGTCGCCGCGGCGCGGCAGGCATTTGATGGCGGGCGCTACGAGCTGGGCCTGCAGCTTTTGCAAGCGGTGCTGGAACGCCTGCCCGGCGACCCGGATGTCCTGGTCTATGTCGCCTTCGCCGAGCGCCGCGCCGGCCGGACCGAGGCGGCGATGGAAGCCTACCGTCAGGCGCTGGCCGCCGATCCGAATCATCCCGGCGCGCTGGCCTATCAGGGGGCGTTGTTCCTTGAACTCGGGCGGCGGGCGGAGGCGGAGGCGAACCTCGCGCGCCTCACCGCCCGCTGCCCCGATTGCGCGGAACGCGAGACGCTGGCGCGGGATATCGCGCGGGTCCGGTAAGCGATCAGCCTCAGCCGGTCGGCGTCCAGACCGGCGGCGCTTCGCTGCCGATCTGGGCGGTGATGCGGGTGTAGTGTTCCGGCCGGCGGTGGCGGGCGAAGTTGAAGATGGTGGACCGGCCCAGCTCGCACATGCCGAGGTCGCACTCCGCCACGATCACCTCGTCATCCCAGGACGTCGCCTGGGCCATGATCTCGCCCTGCGGGTTGACGATGATCGAATGGCCGAACAGCTCATGCCCATCCTCGCTGCCCGCCTTGGCCACGCCGACGCCGAAGCAGGCATTCTGGTAGCAGCCGGCCTGGATCGAGAGATGGCTGTGCGCGACGCGCAGGTGATGCGCCTCGAAGCCGCGATTCTCCATGTTCAGGCTCGGCGTGTTGTAGCCGAGCATGACGAGTTCCACCTGCTGCAGCCCCAGCACGCGCCAGGCTTCGGGCCAGCGGCGGTCGTTGCAGATCATCATGCCGATATTGACCTGATGCGGGCCGACCGGTGCGCGCACCACGGGAAAGCCGAGGTCGCCGGGTTCGAAATAGCGCTTCTCCAGGTGCTGCACGCGCCGCACCGGGTCGTACTCCGCATGCCCCGGCAGATGCACCTTGCGGTACTTCAGCGCGACCTGGCCCGAGGGGTGGACATAGATCGCGGTGTTGAAGCGCTGGCCTTCGGGCGTCTTCTCGGCGTAGCCCAGGTGGAAGCCGACATTCAGCCGCCGCGCCGCGTCGAAGAGCGGCGCCGTGGCGTTGGAGGGCATCGCATGCTCGTACCAGTGATCCGCCTCGGCCAGATCCTCATGGTACCAGCGGGGGAAGAAGGTGGTCAGGGCGAGTTCGGGGAAGACCACCACCTCCGCCCCGCGACGGGCGGCCTTTTCCATCAGCGCGACCATGCGCGCGACGGCGACATCGCGGCCCTCGGCCTTCTGGATCGGCCCGAGCTGGGCGGCGGCGAGGACGAGGTGGCGGGGCATGCGGGCCTTCAGGCTGCGGGGTGTCGGGACGATTGAGGTCGAACAACCAAGGGGTCAAGCACAGGGATCTATTGTTGCATCATCGATTCGTGGCTAAGGCCATGTGGTGATAGAGGTTCGCAGCATGTCCCGGTTGGTCGTCGTCATCCGCATCGCTCTCGCCGCCCTGCTCGCTGTGGCGGCCACGCGAACGGATGCCCAGACCGCATCTTCTGCCGTCGAGCCAGCAAATGGGGCCGCGCGTGCCGAGCCTGTCGATCCGCGCCTGGCGCGCGATGGGCTGCGCCGTAGCCTGTCCCTCTGGATCGGGCCTTCGGCGCGTGACGGCGACGTGCGCGACATCGCCGTGCAGCCCTGGAGCTATGATTGGGGGCGGGAGTTGTTCGTCGGCGCCTCGCACAGCTACCGCTTCGGGCGATTCTGGCGGGACTTCACCTTCGATGCGGAGATCGGCGGCGGCTATCGCTTCGGCGACACCAACACGCTCGATGCCTGGGGGGCCTTCTATGTCCGCTACGATGGGTTCCCCTGGCGCGACCTGCTCTATACCGCCTTCGGCTTCAGCACCGGCCTGCATTGGCTCGACACCCTGCCGGAAGCCGAGACCGGCCCGCCGGAGCGGCCCGAGCCGCATCGGTCGAAGTGGCTGCACTATTTCTCGCCGGAACTGGTCTTTTCCCTGCCCGAATCCCCGCAGCACGAGGTGGCCCTTCGCTACCACCACCGCAGCGGCGTGTTCGGCAACATGAACGGCGTGTGGGAGGGATCGAATGTCCTCATGATCGCCTACCGCCACCGCTACTGATCGGGCCTGCCCGCGATTCCCGAACGCGCGGTTACTCCGGCGCCACCGCGCCGACCTGCTCCACGATGCGCGCGTAATGCTGCGGGCGGCGGTGCTGGGCGAAGTTGAACATCTTCTCCTTGCCCTGGCGGCAGGCGTCGAAATCGATCTCGGCCAGGATCACCTCATCGCCGAGCGTCTTGGCCTGCGCCACGACCACGCCGTTCGGATCGACGATGCAGGACCCGCCGATCAGCCCGGCGCCATCCTCATTCCCGGCCTTGGCGACGGAAATCGCCCAGGTCGCGTTCATATAGGCGTTGGACTGCGCGGCCAGGGTGGAGTGGAAGGTCCGCAACTCCGCGCTCTCGCCCTCCCCGCCATTCGGGTCATAGGCGGCGGAGTTGTAGCCGATCATCACCAGCTCGACCCCCTGCAGGCCCAGGCAGCGCCAGCCTTCCGGCCAGCGGCGGTCGTTGCAGACCAGCATCCCCAGCACCGGCCGGCCCCATTCCTCCGGCCCGCGCGTGACGGGGAAGCCGAGGTCGCCATACTCGAAATACATCTTCTCGAGCTGCTGGTACGTCTGGCCGGCCTTCACATGATCCGATCCAGGTAGGTGGACCTTGCGGTACTTGAACAGGATCGCGCCATCCGGCCCGACCGTGATCGCGCTGTTGAAGCGCTGCCCATCCGGCGTGAGTTCGGCATAGCCGACATAGAAGCCGACGCCGAGCGCGCGGGCGCGGTCGAACAGCGGCTGCACGGCCGGGTTCGGCATCGCCGTCTCGAAGCTGCCGAGCAACTCGGCGTCCTCGCGGCCCATCGGCCAGCGCGGGAAGAAGGTGGTGAAGGCGAGTTCGGGGAAGACCACCAGCTTCGCGCCCCGCGCGGCCGCCTGGTCCAGCAGCGCGATCATGCGCGCAAGGGTGTCGGCACGGCTGTCGGCGCGCTGGGTCGGGCCCATCTGCGCGCCCGCGACGGTGATGATACGGCTCATCTGAACAGGTTCCTGATATCTTCGCGCGTGCCGCCCATGCCCCGCCAGAAGGCCATGAAGCCGATGGCGAAGCCGAGCCCTGCGAAGAGCCCGGCCATCCCCGGCTGATCCGGCATCAGCTTCGGCCCGACCAAGGCGCCCAACAGCCCGGCGCAGACCCCGAAGCCGAGGGCGAGCAGCAGCGCCCCCATCCCCGGCGCCTGGCGCCGCGCGACCGGCGGCTTCCCGCGCGACGGGCGCGGCGGGCGCTTGATCCAGCGCTGGTTCCGCGGGCGTGGCGGGCGGCTCATGCGTCGAGCGCGCTGCGGCGGTGCTGGCGCGGGACGAAGCGGCCGGTGCCGGGCTTGGCCTTCACCTCCGTCCCGTTCCAGATCTCGGCGCCGCGCAGATAGGTCGCGGCGACGCGCGCCTTCATCGGGCGGCCATGATAGGGCGACCAGCGCGCATCGTCCCGGTCGCGGATGGACGCCTCGTCGAACACGAACTCGCCCCGTTCCAGCACGCAGAAATCCGCATCCGCGCCGAGCCGGATGCCGCCCTTCTTCGGATCGAGCCCGTGGAACCGCGCCGGCTCCTCGGAGCACATCCGCGCCATGACGGTGGGCGGCAGGCCGCGTTCGGCCAGCAGCGAATACATCAGCGGCGCGAAGCTCTGCATGCCCGTCAGCCCGGCGCCGACGGCGAAGATGTCGCCGGCATAGACCTTCTTCTGCCGGGGCCAGGGGGCGTGGTCGGTCGAGACATAGGCGACGATGCCGTCATCCAGCGCGGCCCACATCCGCTCCACCTCCGCCGCCGTGCGGAAGGGCGGGTTGCACTTCCCGAAGCCTTCCAGGCGGACGATGTCCTCCTCCGTCATGCAGAGATACTGGATGCAGGCCTCGCCCGAGGTCTTGGCCCCCTGGCCGCGATAGATTTTCGCGAGTTCGAAGCCGCGGGCCAGCGAGGAGTGCGCGATATGCACATGGGCGCCCGTCTCCAGCGCCATCTCGAAGATCGTGAGGTCCGCCATCGTCTCGGTGATCGGCGGGCGGGTGCGGCAATGCCAGATGGGGGAGAGGTTGCCCGCGGCCTTGGCGGCCTCCGAGAACTTCACCACCAGTTCCTGGTCCTCGTTATGGACCGCGACCATCAGGCCGGTGGATGCGATCTCCGCGAAGGCCGAGAGCATGGTCGGGTGGTCGATGCGCGGGAAGCGGTGCGCGTCGTATTCATAGGTGGAGACCTTGAAGGCGCTGGCGCCGGCTTCCGCGATGCCGGCGACCTCCTCGATCCCGCCCGTCTTCCGGATGGTGCCGTAGAGCGCCATGTCCACATGGGACAGGCGGTTCACCCATTCCACCTTCTCGCGGAAGATGGCCCCGCTGGTGACGGGCTGGGGCACGTCATAGGGCATGTCGCAGACGGTGGTGACGCCGCCGGCGGCCGCCGACATCGTCGATCCCTCGATCCCCGGCCAGCCGGTGCTGCTGGAGGTGTGCATGTGCCCATCCACCAGGCCGGGCATGATCAGCTTGCCGTCATGCCTCGCGATCGCCTTGGAAGGCGGGGGCGCGCCTTCGCCGATGGCGGCGATGGTCTCGCCCCGGATGGCGACATAGCCGCCCGGCACCACGCGGTCCGAAAGCACCACATCGCCCGTGAGCACGAGGTCGAAGGGGGCGGCGTCTGACATGCGGGCCTCTCGCGGATGGTCGGGCGCGCAGGCTAGGCCGGCGGATCGCCCCCGCCAACACTCCCGGACGGGAAGATCATCTCCGCGAAGTCCAGCGCAAGGCGCGTCGCCTCGCTCTCCCGCTCCGCATTCCAGGCGAGCGCCACGCCGACCGCATGGACCGGCCCTTCCAGTTCGCGGAAGGAGACGCCCGGCGGGCGCAGCCGCGCCATTCCCGCGCTGACCAGCGCGACGCCGAGCCCCGCGGCGACGAAGCCGAGCTGCGCCATCGCGCTGCCCACTTCCCGCACCACGCGCGGGGTGAAGCCGGCGGCGCGGCAGGCGGCGACCATCGCATCCGAATAGGCCGGGCTGATCCCGCGCGGCAGGATCAGCAGCGGCTCATCCGCCAGCAGGCCGAGCGGCAGCGGCGCGTCGCTCTCGGCGAGTGGATGGCCCGACGGCAGCGCGGCCGCCAGCACGTCGCTGCCCAGCGGGCGCAGCTTCACCGGGTGGCGGTCGCGTTCCAGCCGCAGCAGGGCCAGGTCCACCTCCCCACGCCGCAGCGCCTCCACCGCATCGGTGGTGTCGAGTTCGCGGACCGAGACCGCGGCTTCGGGCCGCGCGGCCTGCAGCGCGCGCACCAGCGGCGGCAAGTAGTCGAACAGCGCCGAGGTGACGCAGGCGATCGAGACCGGCGCGTGCCGCCCCGCGCGCAATTCCCGCGCCAGCGATTCGAGTTCCCCCGCATCCTGCGCCAGCCGCCGCGCCAGCGGGATCAGGGCTTCCCCCTCGCGGGTCGGGCGTGCGCCCTTGCCGGTGCGTTCCAGCAGCTGGACGCCAAGCTCCGCTTCCAGCGCCTGGATCTGCGCCGTCAGCGGCGGCTGCGAGATGCCGAGCCGCGCGGCGGCGCGGCCGAAATGCCCTTCCTCGGCCACGGCCAGGAAATGCCCGAGGCGGCGAACCAGGCGGAAATCCATGGACGCTCCCCAGCGCGGATGGTGCCTCGTCGCGCTTTAGCCGGCGCGCGATACGAAATCCATATCGCCCCGCTTGCCCAATCGGAATGGACGATCAAACTCGCCCGGCGCACAAAGGTGGCGTCACGCCCACGGCAGGGTTGAGGGAAGAGAGATGAAGAAGCACGCAGTGAAGGTTCACGCCTCCAAGGCGTTGCTCCCGCGCGAGGAGCAACTGGCCTGGAAGATGGCGGGCGTCGCCACGGACAAGGTCGCCGTCCAGAAGGATGTGCAGGCGATGATCATCAACCGGATCATCGACAACGCCTCCGTCGCCATCGCCGCAATCAACCGCCGCCCCGTGGTCTCGGCGCGCGGCATGGCGCTGGGTCATGCGAAGAAGGCGGGCGGGGCCTCGGTGTTCGGCGTCAAGGCGGCGACCACCGTCTCCCCCGAATGGGCGGCCTGGGCGAATGGCACGGCGGTGCGTGAGCTCGACATGCACGACACCTTCCTGGCTGCCGACTACTCTCACCCCGGCGACAACATCCCCCCCGTGCTGGCGGTCGGCCAGGCGATGGGCAAGTCAGGCCGCGACCTGATCCGTGGCCTCGCCACCGCCTATGAGCTGCATGTCGACCTGGTGCGCGCGATCTGCCTGCATGAGCACAAGGTGGACCACATCGCCCATCTCTGCCCCGCCGCCGCCGCCGGCATCGGCACGCTGCTCGGCCTGAAGCAGGAGGTGGTGTTCCAGTCCATCCAGCAGGCGCTGCACACCTCCATCAGCTTCCGCCAGTCCCGCAAGGGCGAGATCAGCAGCTGGAAGGCCTATGCCCCGGCCCATGCCGGCAAGCTGGCGGTGGAAGCCGTGGACCGCTGCATGCGCGGCGAAGGCGCGCCGTCCCCGATCTATGAGGGTGAGGACAGCGTGATCGCCTGGGTGCTGAGCGGCCGGACGCAGGCCGACAGCAAGGGCCGCAAGACCGTCTACGACCCCACCTATTACGAGGTGCCCCTGCCCGAGGCCGGGGAGCCGAAGCGCGCCATCCTCGACACCTACACGAAGGAGCATTCGGCGGAATACCAGTCGCAGGCCCTGATCGACCTCGCCTTCCGCATGCGGGAGCAGATCAAGGACTTCGACGCCATCGAGAAGATCACGATCCACACCAGCCACCACACCCACTACGTGATCGGCACCGGCGCGAACGACCCGCAGAAGATGGACCCGAAGGCCAGCCGCGAGACGCTGGACCATTCGATCATGTACATCTTCGCCGTCGCGCTCCAGGACGGGCGCTGGCACCATGTGGACAGCTACGCGCCGAAGCGCGCCGGCCGCGCGGACACCGTCCGCCTCTGGCACAAGATCGAGACGCGCGAGGACGCCGAGTGGACCCGCAAGTACCACTCCCGCGATCCGGAGGAGCTGGCCTTCGGCGGCCGGGTGGAGATCGCCTTCCGCGACGGCAGCAAGCTGGTGGATGAGCTGGGCGTCGCCAACGCCCATCCGAACGGCGCCCGCCCCTTCGCGCGCGACCAGTATGTGAACAAGTTCCGGACGCTGACCGAGGGCATCATCTCGACGCGGGAGGCCAACCGCTTCCTCGCCGATGTGCAGGACCTGGCCAGCATCCCGGCCGGTGAGCTGCATGTGCTGAACGTGGCGCTGCCGGCGGGCGGGCTGCTGGCCAGCAAGCCCGGCATCTTCTGATCGCCAAGGCGGTCGCCCCCGCGACCCTCTCCCGCGTGAGCGGGGGAGGGTGCCGAGCGAAGCGAGGCGGGTTGGGGCGGCGCCGCCTTCACAGGAACAAAAGACGAGGAACGCGATGAGCGAGTCCACCCCAACGATCTACAAGGGTCTCGTCGGCGTCTATGCCGATGTCTCCACCGTCTCCAAGGTGATGCCGGAGACCAACAGCCTGACCTATCGCGGCTATGCCGTGCAGGATCTGTGCGAGGAAAGCGACTTCGAACAGGTCGCCTACCTGCTGTGGCACGGCGAATTGCCGACCGCGGCGCAGCTCGCGGCCTTCCAGGCCGAGGAACGGGCCAGCCGCGCCCTGTCGCCCGCGCTGATGCAGGTGCTCCGCGCGCTGCCGAAGGACGCGCATCCGATGGATGCGATCCGCACCGCCTGCTCCTTCATGGGCGCCGAGGACCCGGAGGCGGCCGATGTCTCGGACGCGGCGCAGCGGCGCAAGGCGATGCGGCTGCTGGCCAAGCTGCCCACCGCGGTCGCCGCGACCAACCGCCTGTCCAAGGGGCTGGAGCCGATCGCGCCGGATGCCTCGCTGCCCTTCTGCGAGAACTTCTTCCACATGGTGTTCGGGAAGGTCCCGGCGCCGGAGGTCATCAAGTCCTTCGACGTCTCGATGATCCTGTATGCGGAGCACACCTTCAACGCCTCCACCTTCACCGCGCGGACCGTGGCCTCGACGGGTGCTGACATCCACGGCGCGATCACCGCCGGCATCGCGGCGCTCAAAGGCCCGCTGCATGGCGGGGCGAATGAGGCGGTGATGCACATGCTGAAGGAGATCGGCAGCCCCGAGGCGGCGGAGGACTGGCTCGAGGGCAAGTTCGATCACAAGGCGCTGGTGATGGGCTTCGGCCACCGGGTCTACAAGAACGGCGACAGCCGCGTCCCCACCATGACCAAATACGCCGAGAAGATGGCGGAGGTGGTCAGCGACCGTCGCTGGATGGAAACCAGCCGCGTGCTGGCGGCGAAGATGATGCGGGTGAAGGGCATCCACCCGAATCTCGATTTCCCGGCGGGCCCTGCCTACTACCTGATGGGCTTCGACATCCCGATGTTCACGCCGATCTTCGTCTGCTCCCGCATCACCGGCTGGGCGGCGCATGTGTTCGAACAGGCGGCCGACAACCGGCTGATCCGCCCGCTGTCGCTCTACACCGGCGCTGCGCAGCGGCCGGTCGTGCCGATCGAGCGCCGCGGCTGAGACATCGCTGGTCCGGTCGCCGCGCCATCACAGCGGCGGCCGGACCGGTGTGGCGCGATGCGCCGCATCGATGCGAGCGACGCGACGAAACCCTCTCCGTGTGCCACGCTGCGCGCGCTTCGTCTCATGTCCCGCGCACTCCGCGCGACGGATCGTACGGATCCGATGCGAAACCGTTTGACAGATTCGACGCGCATGCATCTTGTGTGATTCGCACGCATGCGCTTGACGCGATTCGCACGCTGTTTTTCGAAGCCACACCGTCGCCAGCCGCGACGCGACGGACGAAGAAACGCAGCAAGCGGCACGACGACGCGGCGCGCAGCAGGAAGGAACGGTCGATGGACCGCAGGCTCGGGGAGAAGGGAAGCATCACTCGCGCATCCTTCTCCGCACCGCCCGCCGGCCCTGGCCCGCGATCCTCCGCGGCGACAACGCCCCGGACGAACATCGCGGCCCCCAGGACGTGCCGCGGCGGGAGAGATGCCGGAGCACGCGCCACGCGCCTCGTCGCGCCGTGCGCGACCCCGGCGCCCGCGTCCCCATGGCCAGCGGCTTCCACGGCACGGCGCGATACGGGATCCGCGCCGGCCGTCACGCCGCACTTCGCCTGCTCCCGTGGGCGCCGCGCCCCGCTTTCGCGCCGGCACGCCACGACCGGAACACGAAGCGTCAACCGATACCGCAAGGACCTGACAGAATGACGGACACCACCGAGACCGCCGAGCCGCGCGCCCAGGCGATGGCCATGGCTGCCGCCAAGAAGACGGCGAAGAAGGCCGCCGCCAAGAAGCCGGCTGCCAAGAAGGCCGCGCCGAAGAAGGCCGCCGCCAAGAAGCCTGCCGCCAAGAAGGCCGCGCCGAAGAAGGCCGCTGCCAAGAAGCCGGCTGCGAAGAAGGCCGCTCCGAAGGCCGCCGCGAAGAAGGCCGCGCCGAAGAAGGCCGCCGTGAAGAAGGCCGCGCCGAAGAAGGCCGCCGCCAAGAAGGCCGCGCCGAAGAAGGCTGCCGCGAAGAAGGCCGCGCCGAAGAAGGCCGCCGTGAAGAAGGCTGCGCCGAAGAAGGCCGCCGCCAAGAAGCCAGCCGCCAAGAAGGCCGCACCGAAGGCTGCCGCGAAGGCCGCTCCGAAGAAGACCAGCTCGGCCCGTTCCGAGGCCGCGAAGCGTGGCGCCGCCACGCGCGCCGCGAAGAAGGCCGCCGCCGCCGCTGCGGCCGCCGCGACCGCGCCGACGACCGACTCCACGACCTGATCTGACGACCGATCCCGGCGTCGAGGGCGTCACCCGCAAGGGTGGCGCCCTTTGCGCTTCTATGGGTGCTTCAGGCGCCGGCGCGGTCGCTGCAGTGCCGCTCCCCGCGCTTGGCTTTCGCGCAGGCCAAGGGCGTCCGATTGGCCCTGGCGAGCTGTGCGCGGGCCGCTACGCGGCCGCCAGCCCTTCTTCTAAGGTGGCGGCATGCCCGTCTCGATCCGCCCCTGGCCGCGCGATGCGCGCCATCGCCTGACGCCGCTGCTGGCCGCCTATGCGGAGGAGATGCGCGCGACGCTCGCCGGCCACCGTCCCGCCGCGCCGGAAGCCCAGGCCGCGCTCCTGGCTTCGCATCCCGCCGCCGAGGTCCTGGTCGCGGAGGATGCGGCGGGGGTGCCCTGCGGCTTCGCCGTGATCTTCGACCTGCCGGAGATCGTCTTCGCGCGAAGCTGCGGCCTGCTCGACGATCTCTTCGTCCATCCCGCCTCGCGCGGGCAGGGCATCGCCCGCGCGCTGATCGCGGAGGCCGCCACGATCGGGCGCGCGCGGGGCTGGTCGCATCTGCGCTGGATCGTGCCGGAAGCCGATGCCGGCGCCATCGCGCTCTATGACCGCATCGCGGCCCGGGCCGATTGGCGGAGCTATGTCATCCGCCTCGACCCCGCCGTGTCGCTGTAGTGGTCAGCCGAAGGTCCGTAGCAGGTCGTCCACCTGCGCTGGCGTCAGCCGCCTGACGCCCGGCACGTCGCGCAGCAGCAGCGCGAGGCGCGCGGCTTCCTCCAGCTCCTCGCTGGCATGCACCGCCTCGGTCAGCGTCGCCCCGCTCACCACCGGGCCGTGATTGGCCAGCAGCAGCGCCTTCGCCGCCAGGGCTGCGGCATGCACCGCGGGCTCCATCGCCGCATCGCCCGGCCGGTAATAGGCGACGCAAGGCAGTCGTCGCCCGATCCGCATGACGAAATAGGGCGTCAGCGGCGGGATCTCCGCATCCCCGCCTTCCGGCGCGAGACAGCTGATTGCGGTGGCGTGGGTGGAATGCAGATGCACCACCGCGCCGGCCTCCGGCCGTGCCGTCAGCACGGCGCGATGCAGGAAGACCTCCTTCGACGGCTTGTCGCCTGACACATGCGACCAATCCGCCGCCAGCTTGCTGATCCGGCCGGGATCGAGCCGCCCGAGACAGGAATTGGTCGGCGTCATCAGATAGCCATCGGCCAGCCGGACCGAGATGTTGCCCGCCGTGCCGACCGAATAGCCGCGGTCGAACAGCGACTTCGCGAGCAGCGCCAATTCCTCCCGCGCTGCCGCTTCGCTGACCTGCGCCATGCCGGTCAGCCCCCTGCGCTGCCGGCGGGGGATTCGAAGGCCTTCAGGAAGAAGTCGCGCCCGCCGAAATTGCCGGATTTCAGCGCGAGGTGGATCGAGGCTGGCGCCGCATAGGTCCAGGGCACGCCGGGGTCGATCTCCGCCCCGATCCGCAGCGAGGTGACGCCAAGCCGCTGCACCACCGCGCCCGATGTCTCCCCACCCGCGACCACCAGGCGCTTCACCCCGCGCGCCACGAGGCCCGCCGCGATCGCGGCCATCGCGTGTTCCACCAGCGCGCCGGCCGCCTCGCGGCCGAGCGTCGCCTGCAAGGCCGCCACCTTCTCCGGCGGTGCGCTGGCGGCGATCACCACGGGCCGCGCGGCGTCGAGCTTGCCCTCGGCCCAGGCCAGCGCCTGCGCGGCGAGCGCGGCAGCATCGGGCGTGGCCAGCGCGTCCAGTTCCAGCACCGGCACATGGTCTCGGGAAAAACCGATCTGCCCGAGCGTCGCGCGCGAGCAGGACCCCGCGACCACCGCGCAGAGCCCGCCTTCCGCCGGCAGGTTGGCCGCATCGCTGCGGATGGGCAGCAGCCCGGAATTGCGGAAATTCTCCGGCAGCCCCATCGCCACACCCGATCCGCCGGTGATCAGCGCATGGCTGGCGCAGGCCGCGCCGATGGCGTGCAAATGCTCGTCATCCACCGCGTCCACGATGGCATAGCGCCGCCCGGCATCGGTCAGGCGCGTCACCTCGCGCCGGATCGCGGCCTCACCCTGGTCCACCACCGCGAAGGGAATGAGGCCGACGCCGCCATCGGTCTGGCGCGAGAGGACGCGCACGAGGTCTGGGTCCGTCATCGGCGTCAGCGGGTGGTTTTCCATCCCCGACTCGCTCAGCAGCTTTTGCCCGACGAACAGATGCCCCTGGTAGATGCTGCGCCCATTGGCCGGGAAGGCCGGGCAGGCGATGGCGAAGCCGGCGCCGAGCCGCTTCAGCAGCGCATCCGCGATGGGGCCGATATTGCCCGCATCCGTGCTGTCGAAGGTGGAGCAGTATTTGAAGAAGATCTGCCGCGCACCGGCGGCGATCAGCGCATCCGCGGCCGCGAGGCTTTCCGCCACCGCCTGCCCCACCGGCGCGGTGCGCGACTTCAGCGCGACGACGATCGCATCGGCCTCCGGCAATGGCCCGGTCGGGACGCCGATCACCTGCACCGTCGCCATGCCGTTCTTCACCAGCATGGAAGAGAGGTCGGTCGCGCCGGTGAAATCATCCGCGATGCAGCCGAGCAGCAGGGGCATCAGCCAGGTTCCTTTCCAGGCGGCAGGCAGAGGATGTCGGCATGGCCGATGCGGAAGCCGAGCCGCCCGTCCAGCGCCTGGTCGGTGCGGTCCCGCGCCCAGTCGCGCAGCGCGATGCGGTGGCGCCGTTCCCAGGCGCCGGCCGCGCCCGCCATGCCGGTGACGAGTTCGGTCGCGAAATCCGCAACGGCCGGTGAGACAGGGCGCGTCCGCACCAGCCAGTCGCTCGGCGCCTGCATCACGGTATAGCCATGCGCGCGGAAGGCCTCCGCCAGCACGCTTGGCGCGCGGGCGCCCAGCGCGATGCCGCCGAAGCCCTTGTCCCGCCGCTGGTCCCGCGCGAAGCCGCGCGCCACCAGCGCATCGGCGCGATGCGCGGGCGTGAAGCGCTCCCGCCCCGTCACGTTCAGCGCGGCGTAGAAAGGAAGGGCGTGCTCGGCGCAGGCGGCGGCGACGCGCTGCACCCAGGCCTCGCTCACCAGGTCGCAAAGCGCGGTGTTCACCACCGCATCCACCTGGTGCAGCGGCAGGTTATCGGGCGCTTCCCGCAAATCGGCCAGCAGCCCTTCGACCCGCCAGGCGCCCCGCGGGCTGTGCACCAGCAGCGTCTTCCGGTTTGGCCAGGTGACGCCCCAGCCGGCCCCGGCGGCGCGGTCCGCCGTCGTGTCGAAGGCGCGGTCGATCAGCTCGGGATCGGCATCCACCAGCGACCAGGCCTGCGCCCGGCCGATATAGTTGCCGAGCCAGCGCAGCAGCGAACCCGTGCCCGCGCCGAGATCCAGGATGCGCGGCCGTGCCGGCAGGATGGCCGAGAGGATCGTGGCCAGCCCCGCATCGCGCGACGCCGCATCGAAGGGCTCGCGCAGGTCGAGCCAGTCGCCATCGAAGCTTTCGGCCATCATGCGGTTCCGATCTCAAGGGCGAAGGCCGCCGCGCGGTCTTCCCAGCGCGGCAGCTTCTGGCCTGCGGCCCAGGCGGCGTCCGCCATCTCCGCGCGCAGGTCGCGGTCGAAGACGATGCGCCGCATCGCCTTGCCGAGCGAAACGTGATCGCCGGGGGGCGAGACGATGCCGGCTTCGACCGGCACCAGCTCGGCCAGCGCGCCGCCAGCGGTGACGCCGACCGGCAGGCCGCGGGCAAGCGCCTCCGCCACCGCCATGCCATAGCCTTCCCAATGGGAGGCCAGCGCGAAGGCATCCGCCCCCTGCCAAAGCGCCTCCAGCGCCGCCCCATCGACCTCTCCGGCGAAGGTCACGCGCTGGGCGATGCCGAGTTCCTCCGCCAACGCGGACAGCCCATGCCCATAGACCGGGTCGCGCGCGGCG
Source organism: Roseomonas mucosa (assembly GCA_945878375.1). Classification (GTDB taxonomy): domain Bacteria; phylum Pseudomonadota; class Alphaproteobacteria; order Acetobacterales; family Acetobacteraceae; genus Falsiroseomonas; species Falsiroseomonas mucosa_A. The sequence goes on from CAMDWG010000005.1 coordinate 88,874, forward strand.
CCCGCGATGGTCAGCGTCCAGTCGAGGTCGAACAGCGTCGCCAGCGCGCGCATCAGCACATCATGCCCCTTGCGCGGGATCAGCGACCCAAGCGCAAGGATCGCGCAGCCTTCCGCATGGCCGGGGCTGCGCGGCGCGGGATCGGTGCCGGGTTCGACCACGCCGATGCGGGCGGGATCGGCGCCGAAATCCTCCGGCAGGCGGCGCGCGGTCAGCTTGCTGGTCGCCACCAGCCGGGCGAGGCGGGGGAACAGCGCGGCTTCGATGGCGCGCAATTCCTCTCGCACCGGGCCGGGATTGCCGTGTTCATTCGCGGTCGGGTGGTGGATCAGCCCGATGGCGCCGCGCGCGGCCAGTTCGTCCGCGAAGGGCGCGAAGGCGGGCAGGCCGAGCCCGTCGATCACGATGCGCGTACCCGCAGGGGTGGCGTCCAGCGCGGCGCGCGCGGCGGCGGTCGCGGCGGCGTCGGGCAGCGGGTGGCGGCCGGCGAGTTCCACCACCTCCACCGCATGCCCATTGGCGCGCAGCCCCGCGACCAGCCGGCGGTCATAGATGTAGCCGCCGGAGATGGTCTCGAAGGGGCCGGGGACGAGCAGCGCGATCCGCATGGCGGGGCTCAGACCGGGCCTTCGAAGGCGGCCCAGGCGATGTGGCTTTCGCGCAGCAGCACCTTGATGCCGGTGACCGCCTTGCCGCCCTCGCCCAGCCGCCCGTCGCGGCAGGCGGCGGCGAGTTGCTGCTGGATGTGCAGGCAGAGATATTCGGTGGTGGTGTTCTTCCCCGCGAAGACGGGCTCCGCATCCAGGTTGCGGTAGTCGATCGGCGCGAGGGTGGCGCGGAGAAAGTCCTTCGCCAGGCCGATATCGATCAGCAGGTGCAGGTGGTCGAGCTGCGGCGCGCGGAACTCCGCTTCCACGACGAAGGTCGCGCCGTGCAGCCGCTGCGCGGGGCCGAATTCTTCGCCGCGGAAGCTGTGGGCGATCATGATGTGGTCGACGACGGTCAGGCTGAACATCGGTTCGGACTCGCTTCTATATATAGGTGACGAGGGGGCAGAGCGGCTGCGGCGCGCCGGGGTCCGGCAGCAGCACCGCGCCGATCCGCGCGGGCAATTGGTCGAAGGGGATCTCCGGCCCCACCAGCGCATCCAGGCGCGGATCGGCCAGCAGGCCGAGCGCGAGTGCCAGCCTGTCCCCATGCGTCCGCCGCCCGCGCATCGCGGGCGCGACCGCGCCCACCTGGGTCGAGATCAGCGAAAGCCGCTTGGCGTGGAAGGCCTCGCCCAGCGGCAGCGCGCAGGTGCGGTCACCGAACCACGACGCCTCGATGATCCGGCCCTCGAAGCCGGAGCGGGCGAGGGCGAGGTTGAGCCCCTCCGCGCTCGCCGAGGCATGGACCACCAGATCGCGATCCGGCGGTGCGTCGGTGGGGGCGCAGAAGCGGGCGCCGAAGGATTCGACGATGGCGCGGCGCGAGGGGTCGAGGTCGCAGACATGCAGATCGACGCCCGGCACCTGTGCCAGCAGGTAGGCGGTGAGCAGGCCCACCACGCCGGCCCCGACCACCAGGGCGCGTTCGCCGACCAGCGGCCGCGCATCCCACAGCACATTCACCGCCGTTTCCATATTGGCGGCCAGCACGGCGCGACGATCCGGCACATCATCCGGGACGGGGATGCACATGGCCGCCGGGGCGATGAAGGCATCGTGATGGGGGTGCAGGCAGAAGACGCGCTGTCCCCGTAGCACGGCGGGTCCTTCGCGCACCTCGCCCACGGCCGCATAGCCATAGGAGACGGGAAAGGGGAATTCCCCGTACTGAAGCGGGGCGCGCATCGCCGGCCATTGGCTTTCGGGCACGCGGCCGGTGAAGACCAGCCGTTCCGTCCCGCGGGACATGCCGCTGGCGCGCGTGACCACCAGCGCCTGCCCCTCGGCGGGTGAGGGCAAGGTGTGGTCGCGGATCTCCGCCACGCCGGGCGCGACGGTCCAGAGCGCGCGCGCCTTCATGGCTTGGTCGTCCCTTCGCGTGGCACCCGGCACAGCTTCGGCACCGTGCGGCCCAGCACGATGTCGCACAATATATCGTCGCCGAGCGGATGCACCGTCCAGGCGAAGCGCAGCCCGTCCGAGATGCTGGTCGCCCCCGGCAGGGTGAAGGCCGGGATGCCGGAGCCGAGGATCACCGGTGCGACCGTCATGTGCAGCCGGTCGAGGCAGCCGGCGGCGAGGAAGGCGGAGACCGTCTGTCCCCCACCCTCCACGAAGATCCGCCGCAGCCCGCGTTGCGCCAGGGCGCGCAGCAGCGCCGGCAGGTCAAGTCCGCCATCCCCCGCCGGCACGCGCAGCACCTCTGCCTTGCCATGCGTCGCGGGGCCTTCGCTGGCCGCGACCAGCAGGGTCGGTGCCTCGCCATCCGTGAAGACCCGATGCGTGGTGGGCAGTCGCCGATGGGCATCCAGGATGACCCGCACCGGGTTCGGCCCCGCGACCTCCCGCGTCGTCAGCCGCGGGTCGTCATGCCGCACCGTGCCCGCGCCGACCAGCACCACATCGCAAAGCGCGCGCAGCCGGTGGGTGTGCAGGATGTCGCCGCGCCCGCCGATCCACTGGCTCGATCCATTGGCGGCGGCGATCCGCCCATCCAGCGTCTGCGCCAGCCGCCCGATCACCACGCAGCCATCCGCTGCGCTGGGCGGCGCAAGCACCGGCGCGAACAAGGCGCCGAGCGGCGATGCGGGCACGACCCCGCCCGCCCGCGCGGCGAGTAGGTCAGCCCATTCCCCAGCGTGAGGCGCAGCATCGGACATGCGCGGGCGGCTATGCCTGAGCCGCGCCGCCCACGCAATCTGAAGGGGAAGGCCCCTCGATCAATCCGGCCGCGCGCCGGATGCGCGTACCACCGGCGCCCATTTCGCCGTCTCGCTGCGGATGAAGGCGGCGCATTCCTCGGGCGAGGAGGGCGTGGCTTCCATCCCGCGCTGGGCGAGGGCCTGGACCACCTCGGCCTCGGCCAGCGCCGTGGCGGCGGCGCGGTGCAGTATGGCGAGGATCGGCGCGGGCAGCCCACGGGGAGCCATCAGCGTGGACCAGTCCTGCGCGTCGAATCCCGCGAGGCCCGGTGTCGCCGCCACCGGCGGCACGCCCGGCAGCAGCGGGCTCGGCACGGCGGTGGCGACCGCCAGGATGCGCGCGCGCCCCGCTTCCGCCTGCGGCCGCGCGCCGGAGGACGGGGTGAAGGCGAAGTCGAACTGCCCGGTGATGAGGTCCGCGATCAGCGGCCCGCCGCCGCGATAGGGAATATGCGTGTTCTGCATCCCCCCGATCATGTTGAACTGCTCGCCCGCCAGATGCCCCGCCCCGCCGACGCCGGAGGAGCCGAAGGACAGCGGCCGCGCGCGGGCTGCGGCTACCAGCTCCGCCACGCTGCGCCAGGGGCGATCCGCCGGCACCGCCAGCACGTTCAGGATCATCGCGACGCGCGTGATCGCCGTGAGGTCCGTCAGCGGGTCGAAGGACAGGTTGCCATAGAGCGTCGGGTTCACCGCCAGCCCGCCGATGGTGCCGAGCAGCAGCGTGTAGCCATCCGGCGCCGCGCGGGTGACGGCTTCCGTCGCGATGTTGCTGCCGGCGCCGGCGCGGTTCTCCACCACCACGGATTGGCCGAGCGCTGCCTGCAGCCGCGGCGCCAGCAGCCTTGCGGCGACATCGGTGGTGCCGCCGGGCGCGAAGCCGACGATCAGGCGGATGGTGCGGTTCGGGAAGCCCGCGCCCTGGGCATGGACCGCGGGCGCGGCGAGCAGGGCCGGCGCGGCGGCCAGCAGGTGACGACGAAGCATCGGTGTCTTTCCCTCTCTCTCAGCGTGGCAGGAGTGTGTCGCGCACGAAGGCCGAGACCGCGCAGGTCTCGGCATCCGTGTCGGTGAAGCCCGCGACCTGCAGGCCGAGCGGCAGTTCCTCCGCCGCCAGCACCGGCAGGGAGAAGGCGGGGCCGGCGACCAGGGTCCAGGGCGTCGGATAGTGGCGGGAGCCGGTCCAGGCATGGTCCTGCACCGCCGGGCCGCTGGAGGCCAGCATGACGAAGCCATCCACCCGCCCGGCGAAGGCCGCAACCTGGTCGCGCAGCGCCTGGCGCGCGGCGACGGCGGCCATGTAGGTGGCCGGGGTCATCCCCTCCGCCCGCTTCAGCAGGTCGTGGATGCGCGCGCCGACCATCCCTGGCCCATGGGCGCGATAGGCGGCGAGCGGCCAGCGCGCTTCCCAGGCCAGGATGTCCATCGACCAGCCCTCGATCCCGCGCAGCACGGCTTCCAGCGCCGCGACCTCCGCATCGTTGGACGCGTCCAGGATCTTCACCCCGGCGGCGGCGAGGCCGGAGATCGCGCCCTCGAAGGCGGCCTGGGATGTCTCCGGCGTCTCCGCCCAGCCCAGCGTCGCCAGCCGGACGAGGGTGGCGGGCTTGCGCGCGGCGGGCATGGTCTCCGGCCCCGCCATGCCGGGATGCGGGGGCGTGCCGCCCGTGCGGCGGCTGATCGCGATGCCGGCCGCCCAGACATCCTCCAGGCTCGCGCCGATCAGGCCCAGATGGTCGAGCGTGGGCGAGAGCGGGGCCATCCCGCCGGCATTCAGCGCGCCATGCGTCGCCTTCAGCGCATAGGCGCCGCAGAAGCTGGCCGGGCGCAGGGTGGAGGCATGGGTCTGGGTGCCGAGCCCGAGGCTCGCCATCCCAGCCCCCACCGCCGCCGCCGAGCCCGAGGACGACCCGCCCGGGGAGCGGGAGGTGTCATAGGGGCTGCGGGTCGGCCCCGAATTGCTGATGGCGAATTCCGTCGTGACCGTCTTGCCCAGGATCACCGCCCCGGCCTGGCGCAGCGCCAGCACCCCGGCCGCGTCCCGCCGCGCCACCCAGCCATCATAGATCGGGTTGTTCATCTGGGTCGGCAGGTCGGCGGTTTCGATCATGTCCTTGATCACCATCGGCATGCCATCCACCGGCGATAGCGGGCTGCCCGCCTTCCAGCGGGCGCTGGCGGCATCGGCCGCGCGGCGGGCGCCGTCCAGGTCCTGCACCACGAAGGCCGACAGGGCGGGCTCGTCCCGCGCGATGGTCGCGATGCAATCCTCGAGCAGCGCCCGGGGAGATGAGGCGCCGCTGCGGAAGTTCGGCACATGCGGCGCGAAGGGGCGGAGAAGGGATTTCGCCGGATCATAGGCGATCCGCCGCTGCGGGGCCTGCGGGTCCAGCGGCTTCACGGGCAGGAAGGTCACGCCATGTCTCCGGTCATCATCGGTCGTCGGGCGGGGATGTCAGGCCCACCTCCACCGGCTGTCAACGTAGGCGTGGGGCCTTCGGCGCGCTGGCCCTTGCATCCGTCCCGCCCTTCCGCTACCCGCTGCCCCGCGCTGGCACCCCTGGAGGCCGGCGTTCGCATCCCTGCGCGCGGCGCAGCGGATGTTCTGCACAACTCGCAATAAGGAGCCTGGCGATGGTCCAGACTGTTCGGATCGAGGCCGTGGCGCGCGAGCGTGCCGGTAAGGGGGCGGCGCGCGCGACCCGGCGTGGGGGTATGGTCCCCGGTGTTGTCTATGGCGCGAAGCAGGAGGCGACGCTGATTGCGCTCGACCCCCGCGTCATCATCAAGGAACTGACGAAGGGCGGCTGGCAGTCGCACCTCTATGAGGTGGCGGTCACCGACGGCCCGACGGAGCGCACCATCATGCGCGATGTCCAGTTCGACCCGGTCACCGACCGGCCCGTCCATGTGGATTTCCAGCGCCTTGCCCCGGGCGCGCGCATCCGCATCCGCGTCCCCGTGGTCTTCCTGAACGAAGACACCTCGCCGGGCCTGAAGGCTGGCGGCAGGTTGAATGTCGTCCGCCGTGAGGTCGAAGTGCTGGCCGAACCGGCCAAGGTGCCGGAGAAGCTGGAGATCGACCTCGGCGCCGCGAAGATCGGCGACAACCTGCGCTGGTCCTCGATCAAGGACCATTTCGGCGCACGTCCGGGCATCGTCGGCCGCGACTTCATGGTCGCGTCCATCGCCGCCCCGATCGTGGAGGCCGAGGCCGCCCCGGTGGCCGCGGCGGAGCCTGCCAAGGGCAAGGGCAAGGCTGCCGCCAAGCCGGCCGCGGCCAAGCCGGCGGCCGCTGCGGCGAAGCCCGCCGCGCCGGCGAAGAAGAAGTAACCTCCGCGCCAGGGGGGCGGTATCGTGCTGCTGTGGGTGGGGCTGGGCAATCCTGGCCCGGAACACGCCAAGCAGCGGCACAATATCGGCTTCATGGCCCTCGACGCGATCGCGCAGCGCCACGGCTTCTCGCCGTGGCGCAAGCGCTTCCGGGGGGAGGTTGCGGAAGGCAGTGTTGGCGGGGCGAAGGTGCTCGCGCTGAAGCCGCTGACCTATATGAACGGCTCCGGCGATGCGGTGCAGCAGGCCGCGAGCTTCCACAAGATCGCACCCGCCGCCATCTGGGCCTTCCACGACGAGCTCGACCTCGCGCCCGGCAAGGTCCGAGTGAAGAAGGGCGGCGGCACGGCGGGGCATAACGGGTTGCGCGACATGCAGCGCGCGCTCGCCACACCCGATTTCGGCCGCGTGCGGCTGGGTATCGGCCATCCGGGCCACAAGGACCGCGTGACGGGCCATGTGCTCGGCAATTTCGCCAAGGTGGACACCTGGCTCGATCCGGTGCTGGACGCCGTGGCAGATGCGGCCCCGCTGCTCGCCGCCGGCAAGGCCGAGGATTTCATGACGCGCGTCGCCTTGCTGACGCAGGCGCAGGAGGGCTGAACCGATGGGCGACAGCGTCTACGAGGACAGCTTCGGCGATATGGGCCACGGCCCCGGCCCCGAGGATGTCGCCAATGGCGCCGCCGCGCTGGCTGCCGGCCTGGTGCGGGAAGCGATGGCGTTGGCCCAGGCCGCCGCCGCGCTGCGCGCCGCGACCGCGCCCGGCCCCGATGGGGCCGCCGATATGCGCCGCGCCCGACTTGCCGCCCATGCGGGCGGGGAAGCCGCGGCGCGCGCCGCGCTCGCGCTGGACGCCGCCGCGATGCTGGGCGTGCGCCAGCCGCCGCGCGACCTTGCGCCGCGCTTGGCCGATGCCGCGAAGCGCGCCGGCCTGCCGGCTGCCACCATCGCGCCGCTGCTGCGTGCGGCGGCGCTCGATTTCCGCACCGATGACGCCGCGGCGCGCATCGCCGCCTCCACCTTCGCCGCCGAGCTTTGCGCCCTGCTGGCGCAGGGCGACTAGCGGTGCCTCAGACGCCGGCGCCGGCCTCCGCAGGCTTGGCTTTCGCGCAGGCCACGGGCGTGCCGGTGGCGCGGTTGGTTGGTGCGCGGCGCCCTTCGGGCGCGTCGTGCCGCAGGCACGCCTGCGGCGTGACGCCGGCGTGAAGAACGCCGGCCGCCTGTTCAGACTGGGCCTGTTCAGACTGGGCCTGTTCAGACTGGGAGTGTGACATGGGTTTCAACTGCGGCATCGTGGGCCTGCCGAATGTCGGCAAATCCACCCTGTTCAACGCGCTGACGCAGACCGCTGCCGCGCAGGCCGCGAATTATCCCTTCTGCACGATCGAGCCGAATGTCGGCCGCGTCGGCGTGCCTGACCGCCGGCTGGATGTGCTGGCGAAGATCGGCAAGAGCCAGAAGATCGTGCCCACCAGCCTGGAATTCGTGGACATCGCCGGCCTGGTGCGCGGTGCGTCGAAGGGCGAAGGGCTCGGCAACCAGTTCCTGGCCAACATCCGGGAAGTGGACGCCATCGTCCATGTGCTGCGCTGCTTCGAGGATGGCGACATCACCCATGTCGAGGGGAACGTCGATCCCGTCCGCGATGCCGAGACGGTGGAGACGGAGCTGATGCTCGCCGACCTCGACAGCCTGGAGAAGCGCAGTGTGGCGCTGGCCAAGCGCGCGCGTGGCGGCGACAAGGAAGCGGTGGCGCAGATGGCGCTGATCGAGCCGCTGAAGGCCGCGCTCGAAGCCGGCAAGCCGGCGCGGGAAGCCGTGCCGAAGGGCGAGGAAGTGAACGCCGCGCGGCTGCAGCTGATGACCACCAAGCCCGTGCTCTATGTCTGCAATGTCGAGGAAGGCTCGGCGGCCACCGGCAACGCGCACAGCGCGGCCGTTTTCGCCATGGCGAAGGCGAAGGGGGCGAAGGCGGTCATCGTGTCTGCCGCCATCGAGGCCGAGATCAGCCAGATGGCGGATGCGGACCGCGCCGAGTTCCTCGCCTCCCTCGGCCTGGAAGATAGCGGCCTCGATCGTATCATCCGCGCGGGCTACGAGCTGCTCGGGCTGTTCACCTATTTCACGGTGGGGCCGAAGGAAGCGCGGGCCTGGACGATCACCAAGGGCACCAAGGCGCCGGGCGCCGCGGGCGTGATCCATGGCGATTTCGAACGCGGCTTCATCGCCGCCGAGACCATCGCCTATGACGACTACGTCGCGCTGGGCGGTGAAGGCGGCGCGAAGGAAGCCGGCAAGATGCGTGTCGAGGGCAAGGAATACGTCGTGAAGGACGGCGACGTCCTGCTGTTCCGGTTCAACGTTTAAGGCCTCAGGCGCCGGCGCGCCCTCCGGGCGCTTGGCGTGCGCGCAGGCCACTGTTGCGCCGGGCCCAGCGGTTGGTTGGTGCGCGGGCCGCATTCGCGGCCTCGGCCGGCGTGAAGGACGCCGGCCGCCATCGGATCACCAGAAACGCCCGCTGGTATCAGACCCCGTCGCGGCCTTGGCCTGCACTGCAGGTCGCCCGCGATCACACGGCTTCCGCCGCCACCCAGCCGCTCGACCATGCCCATTGGAAATTGTAGCCGCCGAGCCAGCCGGTGACGTCCACCGCTTCCCCGATCACGAACAGGCCCGGCACCGCCTTCGCCATCATCGTCTTCTGGTCGAGCGCCGCCGTGTCCACGCCGCCGAGCGTGACCTCCGCCTTCGCATAGCCCTCGGTGCCAGAAGGCGTCAGACGCCATGCCTTCAGCAATGCGCCGAGCCGCGTGAGGTCCTTGTCGCCCACTTCCCCGATCACGCGCGGCGGCAGATGGGCGGCGGCGAGCGACTGGGCCAGGCGCTGCGGGACCAGCTCGGACAGCACCGTCTTCGGCTCGGCCTTGGGACGCGCGCGCTTGCCGGCCAATAGCAGCGCGGTGGCGTCGCGGTCCGGCAGCAGGTCGAGCGTGATCGCCTCCCCCTCTCGCCAATAGGAAGACGCCTGCAGGATCGCCGGTCCCGACAATCCGCGATGGGTGAACAGCATCGCTTCCCGGAACGCGGCGCGGCCGCAGCGCGCGATGCTATCGAGCGCGAGGCCCGAGAGCGGGCGCATCAACTCCAGCGCCTGCTCCGCGAATGTCAGCGGCACCAGCGCCGGGCGCGCTTCTGCCATCGCCAGACCGAATTGCCGCGCGATGTCGTGGGACAGGCCCGTCGCCCCCATCTTCGGGATGGAAAGCCCGCCCGTCGCCAGCACCAGCGACGCCGCGCCGAAGCTGCCGCGATCAGTCTCCACCCGGAAGCGCTCCGCGCGGGTGACGCCCAGGATGCGGTGGTTCAGGCGCAGATCGACATGTGCCGCCGCGCATTCGGCCAGCAGCATCCCCACGATCTCCCGCGCCGAGCCGTCGCAGAACAACTGGCCGAGCGTCTTCTCGTGGAAGGCGATGCGGTGCTTGCGGACCAGCGCGATGAAGTCGTGCTGCGTGTAGCGCGAGAGGGCGGAGCGCGCGAAATGCGGATTGGCCGACAGGAAGCGATCCGGCGCGCAGCCTGTATTCGTGAAGTTGCAGCGCCCGCCGCCGCTGATGAGGATCTTCTTCCCCGCCGCCTCCGCATGGTCCAGCAGCAGCACGCGCTTGCCCATCTGCCCCGCGCGCAAGGCGCACATCAGCCCGGCGGCGCCGGCGCCGAGGATGATGACGTCGAAATCCTGCACGATCTTCAGGCCGCGTCCGCCAGGCCTGCCATGTCGCGCCCGACCGCTTCCGCCACGCGGATGCCGTCCACGCCGGCTGAGAAGATGCCGCCCGCATAGCCCGCACCTTCGCCGGCCGGATAGAGGCCGAGCGTGTTGACGCTGCGGAAGGTCGCGTCCCGCCGGATACGGATCGGGGAAGATGTGCGAGTCTCGACGCCCGTCATCACCGCATCCTCCATGTCGAAGCCGCGGATCTGCCGGCCGAAGGCGGGCAGGGCTTCGCGGATCGCGGCCACCGCGAAATCCGGCAGGCAGAGCGCAAGATCGGTCGGCGTCACGCCCGGCTTGTAGGACGGCACGACCGCGCCGAGCGTGGTGGAAGGACGCCCTTTCAGGAAATCGCCCACGCGCTGTGCCGGGGCGGCATAGGTGCCGCCCCCCGCGACGAAGGCGGCTTCTTCCCACTTCCGCTGGAAGTCGATGCCGGCGAGCGGATGACCGGGATAATCGACCTCCGGCGTGATGCCGACCACGATGCCGGCATTCGCGTTGCGCTCGGCGCGCGAATACTGGCTCATCCCATTCGTCACCAGCCGCCCCGGCTCGCTCGCGGCGGCGACCACGGTGCCGCCCGGGCACATGCAGAAGGAATAGACGCCGCGGCCATTGGCGGCGTGATGCACGATCTTGTAGTCCGCCGCGCCCAGGATCGGGTTGCCCGCGAAATCGCCGAAGCGCGCGCGGTCGATGATGGATTGCGGATGCTCGATCCGCACGCCGATGGAGAAGGGCTTGGCCTCGACATACACGCCGCGCTCATGCAGCCGCGCGAAGGTGTCGCGAGAGGAATGGCCGATGGCGAGCACGACATGGTCGGTCTCGATCGTCTCACCGGCTTCGGTGACGACGCCGCGCATCCGGCGGGTGCCGTCGCGGCCGGTCTCGATGACGAAATCGACCGCCTTGGTGCCGAAGCGATATTCGCCGCCCATCGCCTCGATCTTCGCGCGCATGCTTTCCACCATCTGCACCAGGCGGAAGGTGCCGATATGGGGCTTCGCGACGAACAGGATCTCCTCCGGCGCGCCAGCCTCGACGAATTCGGTCAGCACCTTGCGGCCGAGGTGATGGGGGTCCTTGATGCCCGACCAGAGCTTGCCGTCGGAGAAGGTGCCGGCCCCGCCTTCGCCGAATTGCACGTTGCTTTCGGGCGTCAGCACGTTCCGGCGCCACAGCGCCCAGGTGTCCTTGGTGCGCTCCCGCACCACCTTGCCGCGTTCGAGGATGATGGGCCCGAAGCCCATCTCGGCCAGGATCAGCGCCGCGAAGATGCCGCAGGGACCGGTGCCGATCACCACCGGGCGCTTCGGCACATGGGCCGGTGCATGCGCGACGGGGCGATAGTTGGTGTCGGGCGCCGGGCCGAGGGTGCGGGCCAGCACCGCATCGCGTGCATGGCGGCGCAGCAGCGCGGCCTCATCCGCCACGCTGAAATCGACGGAATAGACGAGTTCGATGGCGGATCGCTTGCGCGCATCCCAGGCCCGCCGCGCCACGGCGAAGGACAGCAGATCCTGCTTCCGCAGCCCGAGGCGGGCGCAGAGCGCGGCTTCCACGGCGCCATCCGGATGGTCGAGCGGCAGTTTGAGTTCGGTCAGTCGCAGCATGCGACCCCCTTCTACCGCAGGACCGCACCTGGCCGAAAGGCGAGGCGCGGGGCTAGAGCGCCGTCGGCGTAATGCCCCAGGCCTTGCCGCCATCCGGCGGCGGCGTGATGTGCATCGGCAGCGCGTTCGGCGTGCGGACATTCGGCTCATGGCCCAGTGCGAGGCGGAGCGCGCGGAACAGCGCGCCATGCGCCACCACCAGCACCGGGGCGGGCTGTGCCAGCGCGCGGTTCAGGCCGCGCACCGCGCGGTCCAGCAGCTCCTGGAAGGATTCCGCATCGGCCGGCGTGTAGCTGCCGGCGATCCAGTCATCGTACCAATCGCCCATCGGCTGGCCTTCCTGTTCCCCGAAGCACACCTCGGCCAGGTCAGGATCGAAGGAGATGGGCAGGCCGAGCGGCGCGGCCACGATCTCCGCCGTGCGGCGCGCGCGGGCCAGCGGAGAGGCGACGATGGTCGTGATGCGCGCGGTCCGGAGCGCCTGCGCGGCGCGTTCGGCCTGGATCACGCCCACCTCGTTCAGCGGGATGTCGGTGCGGCCCTGGGACAGGCCCTGGGCGTTCCAGTCGGTCTCGCCGTGGCGGAGGAACCAGAAGGCGGTTGTGGTCAGCATCATCGGTTCCCCTAACCTTGGGCTTTCTCGCGCGCCGTCGCGGCGGCGATCGCGGGCATGGCCGTGACCCGCGCCATCAGCGCCCCGAGCGCCGGCAGGTCGGATATGTCGAGTTTCAGAAAGCCGGCGAAGGTCCCGAGCGTCGCCAGGAAGATATCCGGCGCCGAGGGCGCATCCGTGCCCAGCAGCGTGCCGCCATGGGCGACCAGCGCCGCTTCCCCGAAGCCGAGCGCGGCGCGGACGCGCTTCAGCGCCGCGGCGCGCACCACGGTGGCGGCGGCTTCGTCCCCATCGACGAAGCGGATCGCGGCGAAGCAGGGGTTGAAGTGGCGGCCCATGCTCCAGTGGCACCAGGCCAGCCACTCGATGCCCTTGATGCGCCGCGCGGGGTCCTGCGGCAGCAGGCCGCTCTCCGGCGCGGCTTCCGCGAACCATTGGATGATCGCGGGCAGTTCGGTGACGACGACGCCGCCTGGCAATTGCAGCGCCGGCACCTCGCCCTTCGGGTTCACGGCGAGGTAGCCCGGCTTCTTGTGGTCGCCCGCGCGCAGCGAGATGAAGCGCAGCTCGAAAGGCAGGCCCGAGACCGCCGCCACCTGGTGCGCGAGCGTCCCCGAGGTGAAGGTCGAGGTCCAGAGGACCGGTGTCTCCCCCGGCCCGCCCATCGGCTGCGCCCCGCTCACAGGGCCAGGCCTTCCTGCGTCAGCGCCCGCTGCACCGCCGGCCGCGCCAGCATCGCCTTGAGATGCGCGTCGAGCGCGGGCGGCAGCGTCAGGCCCGACCGGCGCGTCGCCCAGTATTCCACGAAGAACAGCGCGGCATCGGCGACCGAATAGCCCGATTGCAGGATCCAGGTGCCGCCCTGCCAGCCCTTCTGCAGCGTGTCGAAATACTTGGCCGCGTTCTGCTTGCCGAGTTCCACCGACTTCGGGTGGTCTTCCTCGCGGAAGCAGAAATTGCCGGGGCGGAACTGGCGGGTGAAGCCATGCGGGTGGATCGTGCCGCAGACATAATCCAGCGCTTCCAGGCAGCGGACTTCGCCTTCGAGGTCGGCTGGCAGCAGACCGGCGTCAGGATTCGCGCGGCCGAGCCAATAGGCGATCACCGGGAATTCGGTCAGCACCCGCCCATCGCCGCGGTCGAGCGCCGGGACCTTCGACTTCGGGTTCACGGCGAGGAATTCGGGCTTGTGCTGTGCGCCATCCTTCAGCGCAACCAGCGACAGCTCATAGGGCTTGCCGATCTCTTCCAGGATGATGTGGATCCCGAGCGAGCAGGCGCCTGGCGAGTAGTAGAGCTTCACGGATGTTCTCCCTTGGATATGCGCCGTTGTAGGGGCTGGCGGGGGGCGGTTGCCAGCCCCCCTTCCGGCGCGCTGGCGGTCGCGGATGCGTGATGCGGATCGTGCCGCACATCGTCGCGCTTGGCGCCCCGCGCGGGGCCTGGGCGTGTAGGCTTCGCGCCTCATCCGAGAGGAGGGCCCGATGCACGCCACCAGACGCCACGCCATGCGCCTGTTCGCCACGGTTGCCGCCGGGGCCGCCGCCGCCGGGGGCCTATCGCGCCCCGCCCAGGCGACGACGCGTGCCGAGATCGATGCCTCTGTCACCGCCGCGCTCGCGCGGCTGCGATCGATGTCGAATGCCGAGCCGTTGCTGCGCGCGTCGGTCGCGCAGCTGATTTTCCCGCGTATCCTGAGCGGCGGCTTCATCCTGGGCGGGCAGTTTGGCGAAGGCGCGCTGATCCGGGGTGGGACCACCGCCGGCTACTACCGGATCGCCGGCGCGTCCTTCGGGCTTCTGGCCGGCGCGCAGACGGCGGGCCTCGCGATGTTCTTCATGCGGGAGGATGCGCTGACCGCGCTGCAGAACGCCAGCGGCTGGGAGATCGGAACCGGCCCCTCGGTGGTGATGCTGGATGCGGGCCTGCAGGCCAATGTCACCACCACCACGCTGACGGAGCCGGTCTATGCGATCAGCTTCGGCCAGCAGGGGTTGATGGCGGCGCTGGCCATCAACGGCACCCGGATCTCGCCCTTCACGCCGGAGTCCTGACAAGGCCCGGACCACCCCGCGGCGAAGCCCGCCGCGGGGTGGTCCGCGATCAATGGCCGCCGGAGAAGACCAGCGCCTTGAAGGGCAGCAGCAGCGCCTGGACGCGCAGCAGGATGGCGTGGACCAGGCCGACCGTGTCGATCGCGTGCAGCGCTAGCCACCTGCCCATGCCGATCCCCGGCTGTTGCAGCGCCTCGTGGTTCGAGGTGTAGGCATTGGCGATGCAGCTGCTGCCGGGCAGCACGCCGTCCAGCCCGCCGGCATAGAGCGGCTCCAGGATCACCGTGATGGTGCCGGGCTGGCGGAATTGCTGCAGGTCGATCAGCTGGTCCGAGCCGCGCAGCTGGCCGGTCGCGATGAAGCCCTGCACCTGCGTCACCACCATCGGGATGATGGTCCAGGGGCGGGATGCACAGGTGACCTCCGCAATCATGCCGGGGCGCATCACCTGCGCCTCGATCTGGCCGAAGCCGGCGGCGAGTATGCGGCCGCGGCCACCGCCATTCTCGGGCATCAGCACGCCGGCGGGGCGCATGAAGGGGTTCACGAAGTCGCCGACCTGCAGCACGAACTGCTCGACGCGACCGGTGACGCCGGCGCGGATGGTGGTCTTCTCCAGCTCCGCCTCCGCCTGGGCCAGCGCGGCCTCGGCGCTCGCGCGCTGGGCGGGAAGCTGGGCTGATAGCCGCGCTTCCACCGCCGCCTGCGCGGCGCGGGCGGCCTCGACGCCGGCTTCGCGGGTCTGCACGGCCACCTGCAGCCGCTCGATCTCCCGTCTTGCCACCACATCGGGGCTGCGGCGGTTGAGTTCGGAGCGGGTGCGGAATTCGTCCTCGGCCTGTTGCAGCGCGCCTTGCGCTTCCAGGATGCGGGCGGCGGAGGCGGCGAGGTCGGCGCGCGCCAGCACCACCGCGGCATCCACCTCGACGATCGCGCGGCGCGCCGTCTCGACCGCTGTGCGCTGCGTCGCGCCGTCCAGGCGGAAGATCGGCTGGCCGGCCTCCACGCGGTCGCTGCCGCGCACATAGATCTCCGCCACGCGCCCGCCTGTCTCCGACACCACCGGCACGCTGCGGAAGACCGCGCTGACATAGGTCGTGGCGGGGTGGAAGTAGAAGATCAGCGTGATCAGGCTGATCGCGAGCAGCAGGCAGGACACGATGCCCCAGCGCAGCTCGAACCACACCGAGAACAGCGTGATCTCATGCCCGATGCGCTTGCCCTGGCCGTAGCGACGGAACAGGTAGTCGGGCAGGATCGTGAAGAGCGAGCAGAGGATGAGTTCGAGCATCGCTCAGCCCTCCCGCCGCGTGGCGGCGTGCGGGTCCGGCTGCCTGTCATCCGCCCTGGTGTCCCCTTGGCCCGGTGGCAGGCCCGCGATCTTCTCGGCGGAGCCTGCGATGCGGCGCATCGGGCCGCTGAAATCCGGCAGGTCGACCAGCGCCAGCAGCAGCCCCGCGACCCAGAAGATGTGCTGGTGCGTGAACAGCGCCAGCAGGCCGAGCACGGCCACGATCTCGAATTGCAGCTTGTGGCCGCGATGGGCCATGCGTTCCGGCAGCGTGTGGATCCGCAGGAACAGCAGGCCGAAGGCGAGCACCGAGCCGAGCACGATGAACGCCGTCACAACGAAGAGCCAGTCGGATCCATCGGCGGCCGGCAGGAAATTTGGCAGATGGTGCGGCGCCGCCGGGTGCAGGTCTGGATTGGCCACAGCGTATTCCTATCGACGGGGCCGGGGACGGCTTCCCGGCGCGGAACCTAGCCGAGCGGCCCGCCCCCGTGCAACGCAGCGCTATACCAGCCCCTTCATCAGCAGCAGGCCCCAGGCGGCGACCGAGATGGCGTCGCGGATTTCGCCATCCCGCACCATCCGCTCGAATTCCGCGCGGGGGATGCGGCGGCTGATGAGATCCTGCTCCTCGACCTCCAGCCGCGCGGGACCGCGCGTGAGGCCGTGCGCGAGCACGATATGCGCACCCTGTTGCATCGTGCCGGGCGCCTGGTGGAGCGTGCCGATATGCCGCAGCGTGGCGGCGGCGAGGCCTGTCTCCTCCGCCAGCTCGTGCCGGGCGACCAGCAGCGGGTCGGTGCCCGCCGGGCCCCACATGCCCATCGGGAATTCCCACAGCCGCTCACCCACCGGGTAGCGGTACTGCTGCACAAGTTCGAGCGCGCCGTCCTCATGCACCGGCACGACCAGGACGAAATCATTCTTCTCGATCACGCCGTAGATGCCGGCGGAGCCGTCGCGGCGCCGCACCGCATCCTCGCGCACGCGCATCCAGCGATTCTCGTAGACGATGCGCGACGCGGTCGGGACGATGTCGGGGCTATCGTCCGTCACAGCCCGTTTGCCTCTCGCAGCGCGGCGGCGGCGGCATGGTCCCCGCGTGCCTCCAGCTGCGCCGCGACCGCGACGCGGTCCGCCATCGGGCGGTTCTGGCTCTGCTTGCGCTTGCCGGTCCATTCCGTGACCTCGATCGAGACCCCGACCAGCGCCTTGAACATGCCCTCCATGTAGCGCGCCGGCTGGGCGTCCATGTCGAAGCCCTGTTCGGGCTCGTAGCGCTCGGCCAGCGCCCGCATCTGCACGGCGATCCCGTCGGTGTCCTCGATCAGGGTGGCGCGGCCGCGTGCCTGTACCGTGTCGTAGTTCCAGGTCGGCACGGAAGGATGCAGGCCGTACCAGGCGGTGGAGACATAGGCGTGCGGCCCGCGGAAGACCGCCAGAACCTCCGCCCCCTCGTCCCGGAAGGCCTGCCATTGCGGATTGGCGCGGGCCAGGTGGCACAGCAGCCGGTCCGGCGCGCCGCCTTCGCCGCGGACCAGATGGAAGGGCAGGTGCGAGACCATCATCGGCGCGGCTGAGATCAGCAGGCCGAAATCATGGGCCTCGACGAAGCCGTGGATCCAGGCGGGGTCATCCACGCGGAAGGCGGGCGGTGTGTACATTTTTTCAGCTTGCCCTCAAACGCCGGGCGCGACCATCCGGCCGCTTGGCTTGCGCGCAGGCCACTGTGGTGCCCGGCCGCACGGATAATCTGTGCGCGGCACCCTTCGGGCGCTCGGCCCGCGATGCGGGCCGCCATATCTCGAACGACGGAGGCACGTCAGCCCCGCGCGCGGGCCCGTACCAGCAGCCACAGGCCCGAAAGCGTCAGCACCCCGCCGATCAGGTCGCTGAGGAACAGCCTTTCCCCCAGCAGCGCCCAGCCGAACACGGCGGCCAGCGGCGGCGCCAGCAATTGCAGCGCGGAGGCGGTGGAGGTCGGCACCCGCTTCAGCATCATGAAATACAGCGCATAGCCACCGATGCCGACCACGATCATCGACCAGAACAGCCCGCCCAGCGTGAACCAGGTGGCGCTGCGTGGTGCCGCCCCTTCCAGCAGCAGCGCGAGCAGCAGGCAGAGCGCGGCGGAGACCGCCGTCTGCCCCAGGCTTGCCGCCCACATATCCACCCGCCCCTTGGCGGGCGCGTAGATCAGCAGCCCGATCGCCTGCGCCGTCGCGGCCCCGATCGCCAGCACGAAGCCCGAGGCCTCGGCCGCTTCCAGCCCATCCAGCGCGCGGAGGAAGCCAAGTAGCGCGACGCCCGACCAGCCGATAGCGAGCCCGACCCAGGCCAGCCGGGGCAGCGGCTTCTTCAGGATCAGGCTCTCGCCGGCCGCGATCATCAGTGGCGTGGTGGCGCAGATCAGCGCGACCAACCCCGTGGGGATGCGCGCCATCGCCAGCCACGCCATCGCCAGGTAGCCGCCCATCCCAAAGACGCCGAGCAGCGCGACGCGGACCGCATCGCCCCCGCTCGGTAGCCTTGCGCGGAAGGCCAGCGCGATCAGCAGCAGGATCGGCGCCGTGGCCCCGAAGCGGATGGCCAGCGACCAGAGCGGCGGCCATTCGCGCACCACCACGCCAGCCACCGTGAAGGCCGAGGCCCAGATCGCGACGAAGGCCGCGCCGATGGCCAGCCCGCCCCGACCCATCAGCGGGTGGCCGCTTCGGCGTCCGCCGCCCCGGTCATTGCGGCGATGCGCCCCGGCGGGCCAGCGCCGCTTCCAGCGTGTTCTCCAGCAGGCAGGCGATTGTCATCGGCCCAACGCCGCCCGGTACCGGCGTGATCGCCTCAGCCCGCATCGAGGCGCCGGCGAAATCGACATCGCCGACCAGCCGCCCATCGGGCAGGCGGTTGATGCCGACATCGATCACCGTCGCACCCTCCGTCACCCAATCGCCGCGCACCATCTCGGGCCGGCCGACGGCGGCGATCAGGATCTCGGCGCGGCGGCATTCGGCGGGCAGGTCGCGGGTGCGCGAATGGACGATGGTGACAGTGCAATCGGCCGCCAGTAGCAGCTGCGCCATCGGCCGCCCGACGATGTTGGACCGCCCGAGCACCACCGCCCGCGCCCCGGGCAGGGACGCGCCGGCGGCGCGCAGCAGATGCATCGCCCCCTTCGGCGTGCAGGGCACCAGCCCCGGTTGGCCGGAGGCAAGCCGGCCCGCATTCAGCGGGTGAAACCCGTCCACATCCTTCTCCGGCAGCACGGCGGAGATCACGTGTTCGGCGCGGATCTGCGGCGGCAGGGGCAGCTGCACCAGGATGCCGTCCACATCCGGGTCCGCGTTCAGCCGGGCGACCACGGCGAGCAGCTCGGCCTCGGTCGTGGTGGCGGGCAGGTGAAGCGTGGCGCTGTCGAAGCCGACTTCCTGTGCTGCCTTGTCCTTGTTGCGGACATAGACGCCGGAGGCCGGGTCCTCTCCCACCCGCACAACGCGCAGGCCGGGGCGGAAACCCAGGGTGGCGACTCGCGCGGCGATGCTGCGGCGGAGATCGGCGGCGACGGCCTTGCCGTCGATCAGGCGTGCGGTCATGGGATTCGCCGTGCAGGTGTGGGGGAAGCCGGGCGGGGCGAGGGGGGTCAGAAATAGATCCCGGCGCGCAGCATGTAGCCGCGGATGGCGGCAAGCGCGATGGAGGCGGCGGTGATGCCGAGCAGCAGCACCAGCGGCGACAGGTCGATGCCGCCGAGGTTGGGCAGGCGCTGGCGCAGCGGGCGCAACGCCGGTTCCGTCACGCGGTAGAGGAAATCGGCGACGGTCCAGACGATCCGGTTGCGCCCGTCCAGCACGTTGAAGCCCATCAGGGTCTGCACGATGGCCGCCAGCAACACGGCCCACCAGAACAGGTCGAGACCCGCCTGCACGAGGAAGAACACGGCATCGAGCAGCATCGGCGGTTCCCTGGCGGTCATGTGGGGCGTGGCCCTTGCGGGAAACCTAGTGGGGGGCGCAGCCCCGAACAAGGCGCGTGCCCCGCCGTTGACCGGGTGTCTTGACGCGGTGCGGCGGCACCGCCATAAGCCGCGCCCTGCGGTGGACGGGGCTGTAGCTCAGTTGGTAGAGCGCGTCGTTCGCAATGACGAGGTCAGGGGTTCGATTCCCCTCAGCTCCACCACCGCGTTTCCCGCACCCTGGACGTCACGCTGACCGCTCTTTGATGCGGAGCAAGCCCCTGCGCGGGCGCTGCGGGGCGGCCGGTCTAGGAATAAATCCTTTCGAAACCCTGCCATGCACGCCAAGCCATGCAGATACACGCCCCGGGGCGCGTTGACGCTTTGGCGCGGTGCACCATAAAGATACCCAAGAGGTTGGCGCGCGCCGCGCTACGTGGCCCCGGCAGGGGTTCCCCAGAAAAAGGGGGCGGTGCGCCATGGGGAGCTGGCGGGCATGTCCACCACGCAGGATTCACGCGAGGCGACGATGGTCGGCCGTCGGTCGGACGGCACGCTCATCCGCCGGCCGCTGTCGCCGCACCTGCAGGTCTACGACATGATGCAGATGACCAGCGCGCTGTCGATCTCGCACCGGATCACGGGCGTCGTCTGGACGGCCGGCGCGGTGGCGATGGTCTGGTGGCTGGTGGCCGCCGCCAGCGGGGCCGAGGCCTTTGGCACGGTGCAATGGGTCTTCGGCTCCTTCCTCGGCATCCTGTTCCTGATGGGCGTCACCGCCGCCGCCTGGTACCACACCCTGGCTGGCATTCGTCACCTCGCCTGGGATGCGGGGTGGGGATACGACATCCCGACCGTCTACAAATCCGGCCGTGCGGTGCTGGTCGGCACGGGCGTGCTGACGGCGCTGACCTGGCTCATGCTGCTGCTCTCCTGGTAAGGGTCCGGACGATGTCACAATCTTCACCCCGCCAGGCCCAGCTTCGCAGCCCGCTCGGCCGCGTCCGCGGCATGGGCGCCGCCAAGTCCGGCGCGCATCACTGGTGGATGCAGCGCGTGACCTCCATCGCGCTGCTGCCGCTGACCATCTGGTTCATCGTGGCGCTCGCCACCAACGCCGGCATGACCCATGCCGAGGCGCAGGCCTGGATCGGCCACCCGCTGAACGCGGTGCTGCTGCTGGCGCTGATCGGGCTCACCTTCCACCACACGGCCGCTGGCCTGCAGGTGGTGATCGAAGACTACGTCAAGCCGGAATGGACCAAGATCGCCGCGCTGCTGGCGGTGAAGGGCATCTGCTCGCTGCTGGCCCTGGCGGCGGCGCTGGCGGTGCTGCGGATTGCGGTTTGACCACACGACACGACTTCAACATCTGACCGGCCGAGCCCTATTCCGGGCGAGGCCTGACGAACGGACGGCACGCGGATGAACGCCATCAACAAGAGCCCCCTTGGGCCCTCTCGGGGCGCCTACCGGATCGTGGACCACACCTATGACGTGGTCGTTGTGGGCGCCGGCGGCGCCGGGCTGCGCGCGACCTTCGGCATGGGCGCCTCGGGCCTCAAGACCGCCTGCATCACGAAGGTGTTCCCGACGCGCTCCCACACCGTGGCCGCGCAGGGCGGCGTCGGTGCGGCGCTCGGCAATATGGGCGAGGATGACTGGCGCTGGCACATGTACGACACCGTGAAGGGGTCGGACTGGCTCGGTGACCAGGACGCCATCGAATACATGTGCCGTGAGGCGGTGCCGGCGATCATCGAGCTGGAGCACTACGGCGTGCCCTTCAGCCGCACGGAAGACGGCCGCATCTACCAGCGCCCCTTCGGCGGCCACATGCAGCATTACGGCAAGACGCCGGCGATGCGCGCCTGCGCCGCCGCCGACCGCACCGGCCACGCCATCCTGCACACGCTCTACCAGCAGAGCCTGAAGCACAATTGCGAGTTCTTCGTCGAATACTTCGCCCTCGACCTGATCATGGACGAAGACGGCGCCTGCCGCGGCGTCACCGCCTGGTGCCTCGAAGACGGCTCCATGCACCGCTTCCGCGCGCAGACGGTGGTGCTGGCCACGGGTGGCTATGGCCGCGCCTATTTCTCCTGCACCTCCGCCCACACCTGCACGGGCGATGGGGGCGGCATGGCGCTGCGCGCCGGCTTGCCGCTGCAGGATAACGAGTTCGTCCAGTTCCACCCGACGGGCATCTATGGCTCCGGCTGCCTCGTCACCGAAGGCGCGCGCGGCGAAGGTGGCTACCTGACCAACTCCGAAGGCGAGCGCTTCATGGAGCGCTACGCGCCGACGGCGAAGGACCTCGCCAGCCGCGACGTCGTCTCCCGCGCCATGTCGATGGAGATCCGGGAAGGCCGCGGCGTCGGGCCGCACAAGGACCACATCCACCTGCACCTGGAACACCTGGGCGCCGACCTGCTGAATGAGCGCCTGCCCGGCATCTCCGAGACCGCGAAGATCTTCGCCGGCGTGGATGTGACGAAGGAGCCGATCCCGATGCTCCCGACCGTCCACTACAACATGGGGGGCATCCCGACGAACATCCACACGGAAGTGCTGAACCCGACCGCGAAGGACCAGGACCGCGTGGTCCGCGGCCTGATGGCGGTGGGTGAGGCCGCTTGCGTGTCCGTCCATGGCGCGAACCGGCTCGGCACCAATTCACTGCTCGACCTCGTGGTGTTCGGTCGTGCCGCCGCGCATCGCGCGGCGGAGACGATCAAGCCCGGCGCGACCCAGCCGCCGCTGCCGGCGGGCGCCGGCGAAAGCAGCCTCGACCGCTTCGACCGCGTCCGCCACGCCAAGGGCGATGCGAAGGTGGGCGAGGTGCGCCTTGCCATGCAGCGCACCATGCAGGAACACGCCGCCGTCTTCCGCACCAGCGACCTGCTGAAGGAAGGCTGCGAGAAGATGGCGAAGGTCGCGTCCAACTACGACAACATCCGCATCGCCGATCGCAGCCTGATCTGGAACAGCGACCTGGTGGAGGCGCTCGAGCTCGACAACCTGATCGGCAATGCGCTGACCACGGTCGTCGGCGCCGAAGCCCGCAAGGAATCCCGCGGCGCCCATGCGCATGAGGACTTCCCCGATCGCGACGACGCCAATTGGATGAAGCACAGCTTGGCGTGGGTGAACGACAAGCGCGAGGTGAAGCTCGACTACCGCGACGTGAAGATGCGGACCCTGACGAACGAGGTCCAGGTCTTCCCGCCCAAGGCCCGCGTGTACTAGGAGCCCGCGAGAAGATGGCAACCTTCACCCTTCCCAAGAACTCCAAGGTCACCGAGGGCAAGCGCCATGCCGCGCCCGCGGGGGCGAAGAACGTCAAGTCGTTCAAGATCTACCGCTTCGATCCCGACAGCGGCGACAACCCGCGGTCCGACACCTTCGAGATCGATCTCGACCAGTGCGGGCCGATGGTTCTGGACGCGCTGATCAAGATCAAGAACGAGGTGGATAGCAGCCTCACCTTCCGGCGGTCCTGCCGGGAAGGCATCTGCGGGTCCTGCTCGATGAACATCGACGGGCTGAACACGCTGGCCTGCCTGAAGCCGATCGAGGATGTGAAGGGCGACGTGCGGATCAACCCGCTGCCGCACATGCCGGTGGTGAAGGACCTTGTCCCCGACCTGTCGCAGATATACGCGCAGCTGCGTTCGGTCGAGCCCTGGCTGAAGTCCGACACGCCGCCGCCGCCCGATGGCGAAAGGCTGCAGTCGAAGGAAGAACGCGCCAAGCTCGACGGGCTGTGGGAATGCATCCTCTGCTTCTGCTGCACCACCGCCTGCCCGTCCTATTGGTGGAATGGCGACCGCTATCTGGGCCCGGCCGTGCTGCTGCAGGCCTATCGCTGGATCGCCGACAGCCGCGATGAGGCGACCGGGGAGCGTCTGGATGCGCTTGAGGATCCGTTCAAGCTCTACCGCTGCCACACCATCATGAACTGCGCCCGCACCTGCCCGAAGGGGCTGAACCCGGCGCAGGCGATCGGCGAGATCAAGCAGCTTCTCGCCGCCCGCCAGGGCTGATCCGCCCGGCAGGACGACCGGAAGAACCCGCCCGTGAGGGCGGGTTTTTTCATGCCGTCCCGTTGGCTCGACGCAACACCAGCGTGACGTTGTTCGCGGGCATCTCGATGATCTCCGGCGCCGCGAAATCGGACCCCGCCGCGGCGACCAGATCCTCCAGCCGCCGCAGACCCCAATCCGGGTTCCGCTCCCGTAGGCCCGCATCGAACGCCCAATTGCTTTCCGCCGTCTCCACACCCGGGAGAATCCACGGCCCGTAGAGTACCAGCGGCGCGCCCGGGCCCAGCACCCGCGCCGCGCCACGCAGCAGCCCGAGTGTCGCGGCCCAGGGCGCGATATGCGCCATGTTGATGCACAGCACCGCATCGGCGCGTGAGACCGGCCAGCTCTCGGCGGCCGCATCCAGCGCCAGGGCGGGGCGCACATTGGCCAAGCCTGCGCACCAGGCGTCGATGCTGGCGCGACCTTCTGCATCGGGCTCGGTCGGCTGGAAGGTCAGGCTGGGCAATGCCGGGGCCAGATGGGCGCAGTGTTCCCCCGTCCCGCTCGCAACCTCCAGCAGCAGGCCCTGCGGCGGCAGGACGGGGCGCAGCGCGTCCAGGACGGCAGCACGGTTCCGCGCGACCGATGGGGCCTCGCGGCGTGGGTCGTCAGCCATGGTGGGATCAGTGGAAGCGGTTGGCTCAGCGCTGGCGGATGCGGCCATCCGTGCGCGGCGTGACCGGCGCCTGCGCGACAAGGTGGGCGGCCACGACCTCCTCGAGCAGCGGACCGCTGTCATAGGCCTCCAGCGCATGGTCGCGCAGCGCGACATAGCCGTCGCCGCCCAGGCGCATGAAGTTGTTGGTGACGATGCGATAGGCGCGTTCCGGATCGACGCGGCCGGCACGCTCGCCGCGCGTGCCCTCCGCCGAGACGATGCGCTGGCCGGCCGGCGCCGACATATCCACCACCAGCCGCAGCCCCGCCACCTGCGGGAAGCGCCCGGCGCCCGGCTGCGACAAGCCGTTCTCCAGCGCCGCCAGCAGATGGGCGCCGCGCACGACGGCGGTGGCGAGGGTGTTGCCGAAGGGCAGCACGGTCAGCACGTCGCCATAGCTGATGGTGCCGGCGGGCAGGCCCGCGCGGATCCCGCCGCCATTCTGCAGCGCGACATCGGCGGTGGGCACGGCCGCCAGCATCGCTTCCGCGATCAGGTTGCCGATGGCGCATTCGCCGGTGCGGCAGCCGGCATTGTCCATCGCGATCGAGGCGGCCGCGACGGGCCGCGCGCGCAATTCGCCAAGCGGGGCGGCGAAGCGCGCGACGATCGCCTTGGCCTCGGCGTCCTCGGGCAGGTCCGGGCCAAGCTCCGCCGCATCGCCGCCATGCGCCGCGATCCGGCCATCCGCGCCGATGTCGAGGTCGAGCCGCCCGAGGAAGCGCCCGAGCGCGCCGGCCTGCACGATCCGCACCGCGCGGTCCGGCCCGTCCACCAGCATCGGCGCGGGCCCGGCGGCGCCGGGGCGGTTGGCCAGGATCGTGTGCGAATGCCCGCCGATGATCGCATCGACGCCGCGCACCCGCGCCGCCAGCTGCTGGTCGGCCGCGAGGCCACGATGCGACAGCACCACGACGGTCGCCGGCCCCGCCGCCCGGGCCTCGGCCACGGCGCGTGCGGTCGCTTCCTCCGCGTCGAGGAAGCGCAGCCGCGGGCCGGGAGATGCGATGGTCGGCGTGTCCTCGGTCGTCAGGCCGATCACCACGATGCGCGCGCCGCCCCGTTCGAAGGCGATCCAGGGCCGCACCAGCCCGTCCAGCGCGGGCTCCGCGCGCACATCGAGGTTGGCCCCGAGGATCGGCGCGCCAAGGGCGCGGATGTAGCGCGCGGCATTCTCCGGCCCGTGGTCGAATTCATGGTTGCCGAGGGCCATGGCCTCGACGCCCCATTCCCGCTGGATCGCCGCTTCCGCCAGGCCGCGATGATGGGTGTAGAACAGGCTGCCCATGAACTGGTCACCGGCATCGAGCGCGAGGCTCGCACGGCGCTCGGCCATGGCGGCCGTGCGCGCGGCCTTCACCGCGCCGACCAGCCGCGCACTGCCGCCGAGGCAGGGCTGCCCGTCCCGGCAGCCCGCGCCATTGGCCTGCGCGCCCTCATGCCGGCTGTGGAAGTCGTTGAGGTGGATCAGGCTGACCCGGGCCGCCGCCTGCGCCGGCGCGGGGCGGAGTGACGCGACCGGCAGGGCGGCGGCGAGGAGGTGGCGGCGCTTGATCATGCGCAGCTTGATAGGTGAAGCCCGCCCAGCCTGTCACGCTCGGGATGCTGTGTTGGCGTTTCGCGCCGGTTAAATTTGTGCGGCCAGCTGTTGTGTCCCTGCAATCCGGCGCGTGCCGAGCCGCGCGCCCAGCACGGCGGCGACCGCGCCGAGCAGCAGGGCGGCAAAGATCCAGTAGGCGCCTGTGGCTGTCGCCTCGGCCGTCGCCTGTGCCGCGGCGCGCGCCTCTGTCTCGGCCTGGGCGGCGACCTGACGCGCTTCGGCTTCCAGGCGACTGATGCGGGATTGCGCCTCGGCGGGTGGCAGGCCGTATTCGGCGCCGACGATCTGCGCCAGCCTGTCCCGCTGGCCGGGCAGGAAATCGCCCTGGCGCAGCCGCTGGCCGAGGAGGCGCGCGATCTCCGCCCGGCGCTGGTCGGTGCTCATGCGCGCCGGGTCGCCGCCGGTTTCCAGCCCGTTCCGCAGGCGGTCGGCCAGTTGCTGCGCGTCGATCGTCCCGGCCAGTTGCGGCGCCATGGCCCGCGCGGCCTGGCCCGCGGCTTCGCCTGCGCCCTGCGCCGTGCCACCGAGGATGGCGGACGCCCCAGTCATCGCCGTGCTGGCAGTGCCGCTCAGGATATTGCCGAGCAGCACCGCGCTGACCAGGAAGCTGATCGCCCAGACCGACAGGCCGTGCAGCACGCCATCGGTATCGTCCGCCGTGCCGGACAGCCGCGCCGCGACCCAGCCGCCCGCGGTGAGCCCGATCAGGTTCGCGACCAGCAGCCAGATGCCGCTCGCGATGCCGAGCAGCCCGGCACCCGGCGTTTCGCCGGGCTGCGCCGGGTCGATGGTGGTGGCGCCGACCGCGAGGCCCAGCACGTTCAGCATGGCGCCCACCGCCACGGCGAACAGGCCGCCAGCCAGGATGGCGCCCCAGGAGATGCGCGGCGGCAGGGCCGGCGCGCCTTCCGGCGCGGCGCGGCCATAGCCCGCCTGACCGGCGGTCGCGACATGTGTCTGCATGATGCTGTCCTTCCCGGTTTCGGCCTCGATATCGGACGCGGGAGCCCAACGCCTCGTCGCGGCGGGGGTTCTCGTGGTCCTGCCGGGCCGGGCGCGAAAATCATGCGGTCAAGGCTTGCGGCGCACGCAATGGGTGCGCGCCGCCGCATTCCCGCCACCACCTTGTGCCAGACAGATCCGGTTCAGGTTCGGATGCGATGCAGGTCTATCTGCCGATCGCCGAGATGTCGGTGGATGCCCTGCTGCTGCTGGGCATCGGCTTCGGCGTGGGCTGGCTCTCGGGCCTGTTCGGCGTCGGCGGCGGCTTCCTGCTGACCCCCCTTCTGATCCTGATCGGCATTCCCTCCGCGGTCGCGGTGGGGTCCGGCGCGAACCAGACGCTCGGCGCCTCCGTCTCGGGTCTGATCGCGCAATGGCGGCGCGGCAATGTCGATATCCGGATGGGGCTGGTGCTGCTGGTGG
The DNA here is from genome assembly GCA_945878375.1 of Roseomonas mucosa. Taxonomy (GTDB): domain Bacteria; phylum Pseudomonadota; class Alphaproteobacteria; order Acetobacterales; family Acetobacteraceae; genus Falsiroseomonas; species Falsiroseomonas mucosa_A. Next base: position 116,130 of record CAMDWG010000005.1, read on the forward strand.
GGGGCTTCGCCGGGTCGTTCCTCGGCGTCCAGCTCTTTGCCTGGCTGCGCCGCGCGGGCCAGGTGGATCTGGCGGTGGCCGTCTTCTACGTCGTGGTCCTCGGCGCCGTCGGCGCGCTGATGGTGCGGGAGAGCGTCGGCGCGATCCTGCGGCGCGGCAAGGGGCGCAAGACCCGGCTGCACGAGCATTTCTGGATCCACGGCCTGCCGCTGAAGATGCGGTTCCGCAAGTCGCGGCTGTACATCTCCGTCATCCCCCCGCTGGCCATCGGCTTCGCCATTGGCCTGCTGTCGGCGGTGATGGGCGTGGGCGGTGGATTCATGCTGGTGCCGGCGATGATCTACCTGCTCGGCATGCCGACCTCGGTCGTGATCGGCACGTCTCTGTTCCAGGTGGTCTTCGTGACCGCGAATGTTACCTTCCTGCAGGCCATCCAGGTGGGCAGCGTCGATGTGGTGCTGACCCTGCTGCTGCTGGCGGGCGGCGTCGCCGGCGCGCAGTTCGGCGCCGCGATGGGCGGCAAGCTGCGTGGGGAGGAAACCCGCGCCCTGCTCGGCGCCCTGGTGCTGAGCGTGGCGGCGGCGCTGCTGTGGGATCTGCTCAGCGTCCCCGACCGGCTTTTTGTCATCGGACCCGTGCCATGACGGGGCGCCGGCTGGTTCGTCTCCTGCTGCCGCTTCTGCTGCTTGGCCTGCCGGGGCTGGCGCCCGCGCAGGTGCCGCCGGTGGCGCCCGTCGCGCCGCCCTCCCTGGCGGCGGAATTGTCGACGCGCCGGATCGAGGTGACGACGGCCTTCGCGGGCGGCGAGATTCTGGTCTTCGGCGCGACGGAACGGCTGATCCATGCGGGCGGCGACGAGGTGGTGGTGCTCGCCACCGGTCCCAACGCCGGGCTCATCGTGCGGGAGAAGGTCCAGCTGCTCGGCTTGTGGGTCAACGGCCCCGCCGCGCGGTTCAACGACGTGCCGAGCTATTGGGCCATGGCCTCCACCCGCCCACCGCCCGAGATGCTGGCCGATGTCGAGCGAACCGAGCTGCGGCTTGGCGTGGACCTGATCAGCCTGCCGCAGCTCGGCGCGCGCGGGCCGCAATTCCGCGATGCGCTGCGTGACCTGAAGCGGGCTGATGGGCTTTGGGCGGATGCCGTGCCGATGGAGCTTTCGGGCGGGCGCCTGTTCCATGCGCGGCTGCCGGTGCCGTCCACCGTTGCGACGGGGGAATACCGGGTGCAGGTGCTGCTGGTGCGGGCCGGGCGTGTGGTGGCGCGGCAGGAGCTGTCGCTCGACATCGTGCGCGTCGGCACCGCCGCGCGCATCGCCGATGTCGCACGCGACCTGCCGATGTTGTATGGCATTGCATGCATCCTGCTGGCCGCCTTCGCCGGCTGGTTGGGCAGCGTGCTGTTCCGCAGGGGCTGAGGCCCCAGGGTTCGAGGCCGGAGGAACTGGCGGATGGGCGAGACGGCGGCGGCCGCGCAGGCCAGGCGGGACAGGGTCTTCCTGGTCATGGTGGATGACAGTGCCGAACGGCGCGTGGCGCTCCGCTACGCCTGCCTCCGCGTGCGCAAAAGCGGTGGCCGGGTCGCGCTGCTCCGGGTGATCGAGCCGGCGGGGCAGGTCGAATGGGCCGGCGTCGGCGCCATGCTGGCCGAGGAACGGCGCCAGGATGCCGAAACGCTGCTGTCGGGCCTGGCGGCCGAGGTCACCGACCTGACCGGCGGCCTGCCGATCCTGCTGATCCGGGAAGGCACGCCGCGCGACGAATTGCTGGCGCTGCTGGAGGAAGACCCGCGCATCTCGATCCTGGTGCTTGCCGCGGCGGCAGGCGGGTCGGGGCCGGGGCCGCTGATCTCGGCGCTGGCCGGGCGGTATGCGGCCAAGCTTGCGGTGCCGATGACGATCGTGCCTGGCAACCTCAGCGATTCCGAACTCGATCGCGTGACCTGACCACCCCGGGGCCGGGGGCGCGGCCATTTGCCAGGGGTGGCGTTGCAGGTCGGGAGAAAACGGACCACATTGGTCTTCAATCCAGGCACCTGCGGACAACCAAGACTCATGTTCATCGAGACGGAAGGCACGCCGAACCCCGCAACCCTCAAATTCCTCCCCGGGCGGGATGTGATGGGCGGCAGCGGCACGGCGGATTTCACCGGCGTGGCGGAGGCAGATGGGCGCAGCCCGCTGGCCGCGCGCATCTTCGCGGTGGGCGAGGTGGCGCGCGTGTTCCTCGGCAACGACTTCATCACCGTGACCAAGGCCGAGGATGCCGATTGGCAGGCCCTGCGCCCGCGCGTGCTGGGCGCGATCATGGAGCACTACCTGGCCGGCCTGCCCGTGATCGAGGGCGCCGAACAGGCGGGGGAGGAGGAGGATTTCGCCCCCGAGGATGGCGAGATCGTCACCCAGATCAAGGAATTGCTGGACACGCGCGTGCGCCCGGCGGTGGCGGGCGATGGCGGGGACATCATCTTCCGCGGCTTCCGCGACGGCATCGTGCGACTGCGGATGCAGGGCGCTTGCAGCGGCTGCCCTTCCTCTCGCGCCACGCTGAAGCATGGGGTCGAGACGATGCTGCGCCACTATGTGCCCGAAGTGGTGCGGGTGGAGCAGGTCGAGGCCTGATCCCGGCCGCGGTGACGGGGCGGCACCGGCATCCCGCCCCCGGCTGCCACGCCGGACGATATTCATCCCCGTGATGGCGGCCATCCGGGCGGCACGGTCTGGCAGGTCGCAGCTGCGCCCCATATAGCGGCGCACCACGGCAACCTTTGCGAGATATCCGATGCTCCAAGACCCGACCACACTCGATGACCGCGCGCTCGACCAGCTGTTCCGCGAGGCGCGCACCCAGAACAAGTGGCAGGACCGGCCGGTGCCGGACGCCACGCTCGAGGAAGTCTACAACCTTCTCAAGTGGGCGCCGACCTCGGTCAACAGCTCTCCCGCGCGCTTCGTGTTCGTCCGCACGCCGGAAGGCAAGGCGAAGCTGAAGCAGGCGCTGTCGGCGGGGAATGTCGAGAAGGCCATGACCGCGCCGGTCACCGTGATCGTCGCGCATGATGTCGAGTTCTACGAGAAGCTGCCCTTCCTGTTTCCGCATGTCGACGCCCGGTCCTGGTTCGCCGGCAACCAAGCCTTTGCCGAGGCCACAGCCTTCCGCAACGGCACGCTGCAGGGCGCCTATCTGATGATGGCGGCGCGGTCCGTCGGGCTCGATGTCGGGGCCATGAGCGGCTTCGACAATGCGAAGGTGGATGAGCTGTTCCTGGCCGGCACGAGCTGGAAGTCCAACTTCCTGGTCAATCTCGGCTATGGCGACCCGAGCGGCCTGTTCCCCCGCAGCCCCCGCCTGTCCTTCGACGAGGCCTGCCGGTTGGATTGATCCCCACGACGACGCTGCGCGTCGCCGCGGGGGCCCCGGATGGGCGCTTGCCTTGTCCGGTTGGCTCCGCCTCCCGCGGCGAAGCCGCGGGAGGGCACCGGGGGGCGGAACGGCTGCGGCCGGACCGCCCTTTTCTCTTGGTCTGCTACGCGGCCTGTTGTGTCGGGCGGCCGGCATGAGGGTCGAGGCGGTAGCCGCCGCCTTCGGTCAGCAGAAGCCGCGCCTGGCTCGGCTCCGGCTCGATCTTCTGGCGGAGGCGGTAGATATGCGTCTCCAGCGTGTGCGTGGTCACGGCGCTGTTGTAGCCCCAGACCTCGTTCAGCAGGATCTGCCGCCCGACCGGGCGCCCACCGGCGCGGTAGAGATACTTCAGGATCGCGGCTTCCTTTTCCGTCAGGCGGATCTTCCGGTTCCGCGCGCCTTCGAACAGCAGCTTGGCGCTTGGGCGGAAGGTGTAGGGGCCGATGGTGAAAACCGCGTCCTCGGAATTGTCGAAGACGCGCAGCTGGGCACGCAGCCGCGCCGTCAGTTCCGACACGCGGAAGGGCTTGGCGATGTAGTCGTTCGCGCCGCTGTCCAGGCCGCGGACGATGTCCTGTTCCTGGTCGGCGCCGGTCAGCATCAGGATCGGCATCCGCAACCCCTGCTTCCGCAGCTTCGCGCAGAGTTCCCGTCCATCGCCGTCCGGCAGGCCGATGTCGAGGATGATCGCATCGTAGTGCGAATCCTCCATCGCCAGCCGGGCCAGCGTCTCGGCTGCCGTGCCGGCCTGCTCGGGGGCGAATTCCCCGTCATGCGCCAACTGTTCGCTGAGCGTTTCGCGCAAGGCTTCGTCGTCGTCCACGACAAGGATAGGCCGAGGGCCAGCCATGTTGACTCCCGCTTCGCTGAACGGCGTTATGTCGCCGTCGTGAAACTCCATCCCCGGCAGGGCGCGGCCCGCACCACCCTGGCTGGGCCGCCGATCCTTGGCGGCCATGACCTGGTGGCCTTGCTGCGGCGCAGCACAACCTGCCGATGAGCCGGAGAGTGCCTCACGGCTCACGGCGGGGGCAAGCCTCGCGGCACACCCGTCACGATCACCACCGCTTGACCGGTGAAATGATTTTGGCGGGCCTATCCCCTCCCAAACGCCTTGGCCGCGCCACATTGCAGCGGGCGAATGGGGGGCCAGCACGGAAAGGCCATGATGAACGGACCCGGACAACGCGTGTCACAATTTCGCGATGACGCCACGGCCGCGGCGCCGGACGCAGGCGCGCGCGCGCTGCGCGCGGTCCATCGCGCCGCATCCGAATTGCGGCGCGGTACGCCCGTGCTGCTGTCGGGGCCGGAGGGCGCGCTGATCCTCGCCGCCGCCGAGACCGTCTCCGCCCTCTCTCTGGCGGAGATGGCGCGGGGCGCCCACGCGGCGCCCGTGCTGCTGCTGGCCCCTGTGCGCGCCGCCGCCGTGCTGCAGCGTCCGGTTCCGCAATCCGTCCAGCCCGCCGCCGCGCCGGAGCCCTCCGCCGTGGCGCTGCGCCTGCCGCCGGCCTTGCTCGACCCGGCCACCCTGCGGAGCCTGGCGGACCCCACCGCCGAACGCCTGATGCCCGCGGAGCCGGAGCGTGTCGCGGCGCCCGCGCTCGCTCCCGCCGCCATCGCGCTGGCCAAGATCGCGCGGCTGCTGCCCGCGCTGGTCGCCATGCCGGCCGCCGAGCCAGCCACCGCGCGTCTCGACCTGCTGTCGGTTTCCGCCGAACAGGTCCTGGCCTATCCGGACCTCTCGGCCTCCACCCTGGCCCGCGTCGCGGAGGCGCGAGTGCCGCTGGAGGATGCGCCGGAGGCCCGGATCGTGTCCTTCCGCGCCGCCGATGGCGGGATCGAGCATCTGGCGATCCTGGTCGGCCAGCCGGAAGCCACGCTGGCCGCGGGCGGCGTGCCGCTGGCGCGCATCCATTCGGAATGCTTCACCGGCGACCTGCTGGGGTCGCTGCGCTGCGATTGCGGCCCGCAGCTGCGCGGCGCCATCAAGCGCATGGCCGAGGACCCGGCCGGCGGCGTGCTGGTCTACCTGGCGCAGGAAGGCCGCGGCATCGGCCTGGTCAACAAGCTGCGCGCCTATGCGCTGCAGGATCAGGGGCTCGATACGCTCGATGCCAATCGCGCGCTCGGCTACGGCGCGGATGAGCGCAATTTCTGGGTGGCGGCGGAGATGCTGCGCGCGCTCGGCATCGGCCGCGTGCGGCTGCTGACCAACAATCCGGACAAGCTGGCGGGGCTCGCCGCCTGCGGGATCGGCGTCGAGGGGCGGGAAGCGCATCAATTTGCCGCCAATGGCGTGAATGACGGTTATCTCGAGACCAAGGCGCGCCGCTTCGGGCATCTGCTCGTCTAGCCAATGCAGGCCGATGACGGCTTCGCACGCGTCTTCCCGGACGGGCGGCTGGTATTCCAGGGGCGGGTGCTGCGCTGCGTGCTCGGCAATGGCGGCGTGGTGCCGGCGGCGGTGAAGCGAGAGGGCGATGGCGCGACGCCTGCCGCGCGCATGCCGCTCCGCCGCCTGTTCTTCCGCGCCGATCGCGGCCCCGCGCCGCGCTGCGCCGTGCCGGTCGAGCCGATCGCGCCGCTGGATGGATGGTGCGACGACCCGTCGCACCGCGCCTATAACCGCGCGGTCCGCCTGCCCTTCGACGCGTCGCATGAGATGCTGTGGCGGGATGACCATGTCTATGACGTGATCGGCGTGCTGGGCTGGAACGACGACCCGGTGGAGCGGGGCCGCGGCAGCGCGATCTTCCTGCATCTGGCGCGGGAAGATGGCCGGCCGACCGAAGGCTGCGTCGCGCTGGCGCCGCGCGATCTGCGGGCGGTGCTGGAAGCGGGGCTGCTGGGTGTGGAGGTGGGGGGGTAGGGGCCGCCCTACATCCGCCGTCGCCGGCGCAGCATCTGCCGCGCCTCCCGCAGATCGAGCCCGCCGAACATCTGCGCGGTCGCGAAATAGACGCCGAGCCCCACACCGACCAGCAGCCCGAGCCCGGCCAGCTGCGCCAGCCCGCCCGCCAGCGGGAAGATCGCCGCCTCCAGCGCCAGCAGCACCAGGGCCATCACGCAGGCCGCCCCCGCCAGACGCGGCGCGGCCCGGCGCAGCCGGCGATCCAGCACCAGCTGCCGGCGGCGCATCAGCAGCGCGCCGAGCACCAACACATTCGCCCAGGACGCTGCCGAGGTCGCCAGCGCGATCCCGACATGGCCTAAGATCGGCGTCAGCGCGAGGTTCAGCCCGAGGTTCAGCGCGACGACCCCCATGGCGACCTTCACCGGCGTCGCCGTGTCGCCGCGGGCGAAGAAGCCGGGCGTCAGAGCCTTCACCAGCACGAAGGCCGGCAGACCGGCGGCATAGGCGATCAGTGCCAGCGCGGTGGCGCGCGTCGCCTCTGGCCCGAAGGCGCCGCGCTCGAACAGGGTCTGGATGATCGGCTGCGCCACGACGGCCATGGCGAAGGCGGCGGGCAGGGCGAAGGCCAGGCTCAGCTCGATGGCGCGATTCTGGCTGCGATGCGCCGACAGGGGCTGCCCGGTCCGTAATTGCCGCGCCAGCAGGGGCAGCAGCGCCGTGCCCACCGCTGCCCCGATCACCCCGAGCGGCAGCTGCGAGATGCGGTCGGCGTAGTAGAGGTAGCTGACCGCGCCCGCCGGCAGCAGCGACGCGATGATGATCCCGATCGCCAGGTTCACCTGCGTGACGCCCGCGCCGACCAGCCCCGGCCCCATCCGGCGCAGCACGGCCCGGACCTCCGGCGTCAGGCGCGGCACCGACAGCGGGTTGATGACCATCCCCGCCACCCGCGCCGCCACCAGCAGCATCCCCAGCTGCAGCACGCCCGAGATCGCGACACCCCAGGCCAGCGCATGCGCCGGCGTGGCCACGAAGGGCGTGAGGCCGATCAGCGCCGCCATCGTCACCAGGTTGAACAGCACCGGCGCGGCGGCCGCGGCGGCGAAGCGGTCCATCCCGTTCAGCACGCCCGAGACCAGCGCGGCGAGGCAGATGAACAGCAGATAGGGGAAGGTGATCCGGGTCAGCTCCACCGCCAGGGGGAAGCGCAGCGCTTCGCCGACGAAGCCAGGGGCCAGCACGAACAGAAGCTGCGGCATGAAGACGATGCCGAGCAGGACGATGCCGCTCAGCACCATCGTCATCAGCCCCGCCAGCGCATTGGCCAGTGCCCGCGCCTTGGCCGGCCCCTCCGCCGCATAGGTGCCGGAGAAGGCGGGCAGGAAGGCGGCGTTGAAGGCACCTTCGCCGAAGAGCTGGCGGAACAGGTTGGGCAGGCGGAGCGCGACGAAGAACGCATCGGACAGCGGGCCAGCACCGATCTTCGCCGCGATCAGCATGTCGCGCGCGAAGCCCAGGATCCGGCTGGCCATGGTCCAGGCGCCGACGGTCGCGACACTGCGGAACATCGGCGCGGGGTAGCAGCGAAGCGACGGCGACGGAAGGGCCGGGGCTGGCGCCCACGACGCCGATGGGTTGTCTCCGGCCCGCCTTGCGCCTAGGTGGAGGCCACGCGCCGCGCCTGTCGCGGCCCCTTGCCCCTCTCATCCCCATACGACGGACATGAGCGAGAAGACCGAGAACCCGACCGATCCGGCCGCGGAACCCATCTCCGTGGCCGACACCGCAGCGCCGGAGGCCGACCGCATGGCGACGCTCGAGGCCGAGGCCACGCAGTTCCGCGACAAGTGGCTGCGGGCGGAGGCGGAGATGCAGAACCTCCGTACCCGCACCCGGCGCGAGGCGGAGGAAGCGCGGCAATTCGCGGTACAGAAATTCGCCCGCGACGCGGTGGAGACGGCGGATAATCTCCGCCGCGGCCTCGACAGCCTGCCCCCGGCGGCGGAGGACGAGCCAGAGATTCTGGCCAAGCTGCGCAACGGCTTCGAGGGTGTGGAGCGCGGCTTCGTGGCGATGCTGGAGCGCCACGGCGTGAAGAAGCACGACGCCGCCGGCCAGCCCTTCGACCCCGAGCTGCACCAGGCGATGGCCGAGCAGCCCGCGCCCGAGGGCGTCGAGCCGGGGACGGTCATCCAGGCCTGGACCCCCGCCTGGACCCTGAATGGCCGCCTGCTCAAGCCCGCCATGGTGGTGGTGGCCGGCAAGGCGTGATGGTGAGGGATGTTGGCGCGGCGGATCTCGCCGCGCTGAACGCCTTGAACGACGCCCATGCGGCTGAGGTGAACGCGCTGGCGCCCGCGTCCTTCGCGGCGCTGGTGCGACAGTCCTTCGCCGCCCGGATGCTGGACGCAGCCGATGGCCGCCCCGCCGGCTTCTGCCTCGCGCTGAGCCATGCCACGCCGACGCAGGGGCCGAACCATGGCTGGTTCCAGGACCGACTGCCCGAATTCGCCTATGTGGACCGCGTGGTGGTCGATGCCGCCTGCCGCGGTCAGGGGATCGCGCGCGCGCTCTATGCCGACCTCGTGGCGCGGGCGCGGGCGGCGGGGCTGCCGGTGCTGGCCTGCGAGGTGAACCTCGACCCGCCCAACCCGGTCAGCATGGCATTCCACGAGAAACTCGGCTTCACCGAGGCCGGGATCGCGACCGACCCACGCAACGGCAAGCGGGTGCGCTACCTCACGCTCGCGCTATAACAGAACCGGCTTGATCCGCCGCCGCCGCATCCGGGTCCAGACCAGGCCTGCGATGATCGGCACCAGCACCGCGACGATGATCTCGCCCTTCAGCCAGCCGCCGAATTCGAAGGGCTTGATCGCGTAGCCCAGCAGCGACAACACGTAATAGCTGATGCCAGCGACGGACAGGCCCTCCACCGTCTCCTGCAGCCGCAGCTGCGCGCGGCCGGTATCTGCCATGGCCGCCAGCAGCTTCTGCGTCTGCGCTTCCTGCGCCACCGCGACGCGGGCGCGGAGCAGATCCACCGCGCGGCCGCAGCGGATGGACATCGCACCGATCCGCGTGCTGGCCGCATCGACCGTTGCCATCGCCGGATCCAGCCGGCGTTCCAGATACTCTGTCAGCGTCGGCAGCCCTTGCAGCCGCTGTTCGCGCAGCAGCTGCAGGCGCCGGCCCACCAGCGCGTGATAGGCCCGCGCGGCGGAAAACCGGTCGGCCGTCGCCGCCGCCTGCTGTTCGATGGAGGTGGCGAGGCCCGCCAGTTCCTCCAGCGCCTTGCGTTCTTCTTCAAGGTCGTCGAGGCCGGGCAGGGTGCTGGCGATGGCCGCCAGCCTTTCCGATGCCGGGCCGAGTGTGGCGGAGACGGCGCGCGCCGCAGGCAGGGCGAGCAGGGCGAGCATCCGGTAGGTCTCGATCTCCCACAGCGCCTGGGCGAGACGGCCGGCAAGCGCCGCGGTCATCCCATGGTCCTGCAGCAGCAGCCGCGTGAAGCCATCGGGCCCGAGGCGGAAATCCGTCCAGCCGGTCGCGGCCCCGGCCGAAAGGCTGGCGCCGGCCAGATTGTCCGGCACGAAGCAGCCGGGGGGCGGGGGCTCGTCCTCCCCGCCGGTGCGGATCACGGCGATGTGGCAGGCGACCAGCGTCTTGCCGGGCAGGTCTTCCAGCCAATCCGTCGGCACGGCTTCGATCGCGCTGTCGGCGAAGGGGTCGGCGGCGGCGGCGTCGGGGCCGGGGCGGAAGAAGGTCCAGCCGTCGAATTCGGTATGGCGTTCGTAGCGCAGGCTGAACCGCCCGAAATCCGCCAGCACGAAATCCGCCCCCGGCGCCGGCGGCGTGACGCCATAGCGCCGGCAGAGCAGCGCCAGGTGCTCGATCGCGGCGCCGCGCCGGGCGCCCGGCTCGGTCACATTCGCGAGGCGGCTGATCGAGACCGGGGTCGCGAGCGGCAGCGGCGGGCGGGCGTGCAATTCCCCCGCGAGCAGGTCGCGATCGGGATGCAGGGGGAGGGAGCGGATCATGTCGAGGATGAACAACTTGCCACGTGCGGGCCCGGCAGGCCAGCGCCTTGATGGGCCATGTCCTCTCCCCGCGCGGTCGTTGCTTTTCGCGGGCGGCGCCCCCGGCCCCCTTGTCCGCACACGCCGGGCTCAATACATCGCCGGAGACGGGCAGCCTTCCGGCCGCCCGGTCCACTCGCCACGGTCAACCCACCCGGCACAGGCCGAAGGGGGCGGATGCGGTGCCTCAGGGGCCGCCGCCGCTTGCCAATGAGGAGCTTACGCATGAGCAAGGTCATCGGGATCGACCTCGGGACCACCAATTCCTGCGTCGCGATCATGGAGGGCAAGGATGTCCGCGTGATCGAGAACGCGGAGGGCGCGCGCACCACCCCGTCCATGGTCGCCTTCGCCAAGAACGGCGAACGCCTGGTCGGCCAGTCCGCGAAGCGTCAGGCGGTCACCAACCCCACCAACACGCTCTATGCCGTGAAGCGCCTGATCGGGCGCCGCTTCGACGACCCGGTGGTGGGCAAGGACAAGGCGCTGGTGCCCTACACCATCGCACGCGCCCCGAATGGCGATGCCTGGGTCGAGGCGAATGGCGAAACCTTCGCGCCCCAGCAGATCAGCGCCAATGTCCTGACCAAGATGAAGGAGACGGCCGAGGCCTACCTGGGTGAGAAGGTGACCCAGGCGGTCATCACCGTCCCCGCCTATTTCAACGACGCCCAGCGCCAGGCGACGAAGGAAGCCGGCGCCATCGCGGGCCTCGAGGTTCTCCGCATCATCAACGAGCCGACGGCGGCGGCGCTTGCCTATGGCATGGACCAGAAGAAGGGCGGCATCATCGCGGTCTATGACCTCGGCGGCGGCACCTTCGACGTCTCCGTCCTCGAGATCGGCGACGGCGTGTTCGAGGTGAAGTCCACCAATGGCGACACCTTCCTCGGCGGCGAGGATTTCGATGCCCGCGTGATCGACTACCTGGCCGATGAGTTCAAGAAGGAACAGGGCATCGACCTGCGCGGCGACAAGCTGGCGCTGCAGCGGCTGAAGGAAGCCGCCGAGAAGGCGAAGATCGAGCTGTCTTCGTCCAAGCAGACCGAGATCAACCTGCCCTTCATCACCGCCGATGCGAGCGGCCCGAAGCACCTGGTGCTGACCCTGACGCGCTCGAAGCTCGAAGCGCTGGTGGATGACCTGATCCAGCGCACCCTCGGCCCGGTGGAGCAGGCACTGAAGGATGCTGGCCTGACGGCGGCCGAGGTGGATGAGGTGATCCTGGTCGGCGGCATGACCCGCATGCCCAAGGTCATCGAGGCGGTGAAGCAGAAGTTCGGCAAGGAACCCGCCCGCAACGTCAACCCGGACGAGGTCGTGGCGATCGGCGCGGCCATCCAGGGCGGCGTGCTGAAGGGCGACGTCAAGGACGTGCTGCTGCTGGACGTGACGCCGCTGTCGCTCGGCATCGAGACGCTGGGCGGCGTGTTCACACGCCTGATCGACCGCAATACGACGATCCCGACCAAGAAGGCCAACACCTTCTCGACCGCCGAGGACAACCAGAACGCGGTGACGATCAAGGTCTTCCAGGGCGAGCGGGAGATGGCGGCGGACAACAAGCTGCTCGGCCAGTTCGATCTGCAGGGCATCCCCCCCGCGCCGCGCGGCGTGCCGCAGGTGGAGGTCACCTTCGACATCGACGCGAACGGCATCGTCAGCGTCAGCGCGCGCGACAAGGCGACGGGCAAGGAGCAGCAGATCCGCATCCAGGCCAAGTCCGGCCTGTCGGATGCCGATATCGAGCGGATGGTGAAGGACGCGGAAGCCAACGCGGAAGCCGACCGCCAGCGGCGCGAAGCGGTGGAAGCCCGCAACCAGCTCGATGCACTGGTGCATTCCACCGACAAGACGCTGAAGGAGAATGGCGACAAGGTCGGCCCGGCCGAGAAGGCGGAGGTCGAGGCGGCGCTGGCCGAGGCCCGCACCGCGATGGAAGGCCAGGACGCCGACGCGATCCGCGCCGCCTCCGAGAAGCTGTCCCAGACCGCGATGAAGATGGGCGAGGCGCTGTACAAGGCGCAGCAGGCGGCCGAGCAGGCGGGGCAGGCCGATGCCGGCGCCCAGGGCGGCCCCCATGGTGGTCCGGGCGGCAACCCGAATGAGAAGGTGGTCGACGCCGAATTCGAGGAAGTCGATCCGAAGAAGAAGAAGCCGTCCTGACCCCGGTCTCCCGGATGGCGTGAGGATGGCGCGCCCGGCTTCCGCAAGGGGGTCGGGCGCTGTCATGTTGAATAAGACGAAGCGACGGATCGAGGACCCTCGGGCCCATGGCCAAGCGTGACTACTACCAGGTCCTGGGCGTCGCCCGGGAGGCGAGCGAGGAGGACCTGAAGAAGGCCTATCGCAAGCTCGCCATGCAGTATCACCCCGATCGCAACCAGGGCGACAAGGGGGCCGAGGCCAAGTTCAAGGAACTCAACGAGGCCTATGACATCCTGAAGGACGCCGAGAAGCGCGCAGCCTATGACCGCTTCGGCCATGCCGCCTTCGAAGGTGGCATGGGCGGCGGCGGCGGTGGCGGCCCCCAGGGCGGCTTCGGCGGCGCCTTCGAGGATATCTTCGAGGAAATGTTCGGCGGCCTCGGCCGGCGCGGCGGCGGTCGCGGCGGCCCCGTCGGGCGCGGCAGCGACCTGCGGACCACGGTCGAGGTCACGCTGGAGGAAGCCTTCGCCGGCGCCAAGAAGACCATCCGGATCTCGACGGCCGTGGTGTGCGAGGCCTGCAAGGGCAGCGGCGCCGATGGCCCGGCCGCCCAGGCGGCGGCCACCTGCGGCACCTGCGGCGGCTCGGGCAAGGTCCGCGCGCAGCAGGGCTTCTTCCTGATCGAGCGCACCTGCCCCACCTGCGGCGGCGCGGGCCGCGTGGTGAAGAACCCCTGCAAGGTCTGCGCCGGCCAGGGCCGCGTGCAGCGCGACCGGACGCTGTCCGTTTCCATCCCGGCCGGGGTCGAGGAGGGCACCCGCATCCGCCTGACGGGGGAAGGGGAGGCCGGGCTGCGCGGGGCGCCCGCCGGCGATCTCTATGTCGATGTTGGCCTGAAGTCGCACCCGATCTTCCAGCGGGACGGCGCCAATATCTTCGTCCGCGTGCCGCTCCGCATGACCCAGGCCGCGCTGGGCGCGGCGGTGGAAGTGCCGACGGTGGATGGCGGGCGCGCCAAGGTCACGATCCCCGCCGGTACCCAGGCGGGCGACCAGTTCCGCCTGCGCGGCAAGGGCTTCTCCGTGCTCCGCAGCGCGGCGCGCGGGGACATGTATGTCCAGGTGGCGGTCGAGACGCCGCAGAACCTCACCAAGCGCCAGCAGGAATTGCTGGCGGAGTTCGAGCGGGAAGCGGAGACATCCGGCCGTTCGAGCCCCGAGAGCGAGGGCTTCTTCGCCAAGGTGAAGGAGTTCTGGGACGGCCTCAACAACCGTTGATCCGCCCTATCCCGCCGCTGGCGCGGATGTGACGGGCCGGCGGCCGGACCGTGTCTTGCCATCGGCCGAAACCGCCGCCGCCCGATCGCGTTGAGCCAGCAACCGTCGCATCCCCCCAGCGGCGGCCCCGGCGGGCGGCGGCGCGGTGACGGTCCCACCCGTGCCGCCGCCCGCCCCCCCCTGGGCTTACCTCCCCTGGGCTTACCTCCCCTGGGCCTTGACCCCTTTCCCGGCGCGCGCGAAAGCCTGACCCGCTCACATGGGGGACCCGACATGCGTATCGGCATCACCGGCATCGCCGGCCGCATGGGCCGCCTGCTGGCCGAGGAGATCGTCGCCGCCGGCGCGACGCTGGCCGGCGGCACAATCCGCCCCGGCTCCGCCAAGCCGCTGCCCGAGGGCGCCGCGCTGCTGCCGGATGCCGCCGCCCTGTTCGCCGCCGCCGATGTCGTCATCGACTTTACCCATGCCGAGGAAGCCGTGCCCCATGCGCTGGCCGCCGCGGCTTCGGGCAAGCCGCTGGTCCTCGGCTCATCTGGCATGTCGCGCGCCCAGGAAGCCGCGGTGGCGGAGGCGGCGGCGCGGGTGCCGGTGGTCTATGCCGCGAATTTCTCGCCCGGCGTGAACCTGGTGCTGGCGCTGGCCGAGCAGATGGCCGCCGCGCTGTCCCCCGCGCACTACGATGCCGAGATCGTCGAGATGCACCATCGCCAGAAGGTCGATGCCCCCGCCGGCACCGCCATCGCGCTCGGCCGCGCGGTCGCTTCCGGCCGCGGCACGACGCTGGAGGAAGCAGGGATCGAATCCGGCCGCGATGGCCATACCGGGCCGCGCGCGACCGGCGCGATCGGCTTCGCGGCGCTGCGCGGCGGGCAGGTTGTCGGGGAGCACACGCTGCTGTTCGCCGGCGCGACCGAGCATATCGCGCTGACCCATCGCAGCTTCGACCGTCGTATCTATGCGACGGGCGCGGTGCGCGCCGCGCTGTGGCTGCGGGGGCGGAAGCCGGGCCTCTACGACATGAAGCATGTGCTCGGCATGGGGTGACGGCTGGTTGGACTTCCGCGGCCGGCATGAGCGCCGATCTGGCCGGAGCGGTACCGATCCCTGGCCTGCCTTGACCCTGCCCAACTCGGCTGCGATACGCGCCCGTCCCGGACGCCCCGGGGCCTTCCCGGCCGGGGCTTCCGGCCTTCCGCGACAAGAGGCCGAACCACGCCATGCGCGACACTGGCGAGTATCTGTTCACCTCGGAGAGCGTCTCCGAGGGCCATCCCGACAAGGTGGCCGACCGCATTTCCGACACGGTGCTGGATGCGTTCCTGACCGCGGATCCCTATTCGCGCGTCGCCTGCGAGACGCTGGTGACCACGAACCGCGTGGTCCTGGCCGGCGAAGTGCGCGGCCCCGGCAGCGTCACCCCCGACCTGCTGCAGCACCTGACCCGCCTGGCGATCCAGGATATCGGCTACGAGCAGGACGGCTTCCACTGGCAGAACGCCAGCGTCGAATGCCACCTGCATGCCCAGTCCGCGCATATCGCGCAGGGCGTGGACGCCGCCGGCAACAAGGATGAAGGCGCCGGCGACCAGGGCATCATGTTCGGCTATGCCTGCCGCGAGACGCCGGACCTGATGCCGGCGCCGCTCTACTACGCCCACATGATCCTGCGTCGCGTCAGCGAGATGCGCCGGAACAAGGACAAGGCGGTGGAGGGGCTGCTGCCCGACGCCAAGTCCCAGGTGACCCTGCGTTATGTGGACGGCAAGCCGGTGGGTGCCACCTCCGTCGTCGTCTCCACCCAGCATGCCGAAGGGCTGGAGCAGGCCGAGATCAAGCGCCTGCTGCGCCCGATCGTCGAAAGCACCCTTCCCAAGGGCTGGATGTGCCCGGACGCCGAATTCTACGTGAACCCGACCGGCAAGTTCGTGATCGGCGGCCCGGACGGCGATTGCGGCCTGACGGGTCGCAAGATCATCGTGGACACCTATGGCGGCGCGGCCCCGCATGGCGGCGGCGCGTTCTCGGGCAAGGATCCGACCAAGGTGGACCGCTCGGCGGCCTACGCGGCGCGCTATGTGGCGAAGAACGTGGTCGCCGCCGGCCTCGCGGATCGCTGCACCATCCAGGTCAGCTACGCGATCGGCGTGTCCAAGCCGCTGTCGGTCTATTTCGACCTGCACGGCACGGGCTACGATGTGGATGAGGTGAAGCTGGCGAAGGTGATGGATGGGCTGGTCAACCTCTCCCCGCGCGGCATCCGCGAACACCTGCACCTGAACCGCCCGATCTACGTGCCGACCAGCGCCTATGGCCATTTCGGCCGCACGCCGGACGCCGAGCGCGGCACCTTCACCTGGGAGAAGACCGACCTGGTGGATGAGCTGAAGCGAGCTTTCGGTCGTTAGCCCTCAGGCGCCGGGCGGCCGCATCCGCGGCCTTGGCTACCGCGCCTACGCACGGGTTCGCCCGGCTCGTCTGATGGTCTGCGCGCGGGCGCGCCGTGCGCGCCTTGGTTCTGTTCTGGGGGCGGCGGGCGCGAGCCTGCCGCCCTTTCTCGTTGGATGATCCGATGACCGCCGACCGCCCGCCCCTTGCCGAGGGCGTTCCCGACCGCCTCTATGGCCGCCGCCGGGGCCATCCGCTGCGGCCGCGGCAGCAATTGCTGCTGGATGCGACGCTGCCGCGCCTGCGCATCAGCGCCGATCAGGCGCGCGACCCGCGCGGCGCCTTCGCCATGCCCGGCGCGCCGCTGTGGGTGGAGATCGGCTTCGGCGGCGGCGAACACACGCTCGCGCAGATCGAGACGCACCGGGATGTGGCCTACATCGCCTCCGAGGTGTTCGAGAACGGGCTCTGTTCCCTCCTGACCCGCCTGGTCGCGGAGGGGGAGGAAGCGACCGGCGCGCTGCCGGGGAATTTGCGGCTCTGGCCGCAGGATGCGCGGCACCTGCTGACGGCGCTGCCCGACGGCGCGCTCGACCGGCTGTTCCTGATGTTTCCCGACCCCTGGCCGAAATCCCGCCATGCCAAGCGCCGCTTCGTCCACCCGTCCCTGCTGCCGCTGGTTGCCCGCGCGCTGCGGCCAGCGGGCGAATGGCGCATCGCGTCCGACGACCCGACCTACCAGGGCTGGGTGGAGGAGGTGATGGCGGACGCCACTGATTTCGCGCTGGTGGCGCGCGAACATGCCCGCCCGTCCGGCTGGCCGGGCACGCGGTACGAGGCGAAGGCGCTGCGCGAGGGCCGTTCCCCGATCTACTGGACCTTCGCGCGGCGCTGAGGCACTTCTTCACGATTGTATGATCGTATACGTCACGCTAAGTTGAGGGCCATCGTCGCCGTCTCGCGAGGGCCCCTCCATGCCGCCTCCCGCCCCTGATGCCCCCTTGTGCCGGCTACCGCGGCCGGAGGATTTCGCCGGTGAGCGCGGCGGGCATACGCCCTGGTGCGGCCCGGCGGCGGTCGCGACGGCGGCGGGGCTCAGCTATGCCGGCGCCTGCGCGCTGCTGGTCCGCATCGCGCCTGACCGCTATCCGCCGGGGGAGGAGATCGTCACCACCTGGTGGCGCGACCTGCTGGGGGCGCTGGCGCATCTCGGCATCGCGGCGGTGCCGCGCCTGGTGCAGGGCCGCCCGACGCTGTGCCGCGCGGTGCGGGACGGGCTGCCGCATGGATGGTGGCTGGCCCGCGTCACCGATCACTTCTGCCTGCTGCGCGTGGCGGGCAGCGGTCGGGCGGCGGTGTTCGACAACCGCCATCACGCAGAACCTCTGTCCGCCGCGACCCATGGGCGGCGCCGCGTGACGCATCTGGCGCGCCTGCCGCCGCCGCCAGGCGCCGAATAGGCTGGTGCTTGCCGCGCGGGCCATGGGCGTCTATATGAGGATCTGAGATCGCTTTCCGTGGTATCCGGAGGGTGGCCCCAAAAGGGCCGCCTTTTTTGTTGGCCAAGCGTTCTGCCAGCCAACCCGCGGAGGCGCCGACCGAAGCGCATGACCGAACCCGAAACCCCGCCCATCCCCGCCGCCGCCCCGATCGCCGACAGCGACATCCCTCGCCATGAGGGGCTGGAGCTGCGGATCGCCAACGCGATCCTGCCGAGCCTGACGCAGATGGGCTACGAGCTTGTCCGCGTGCAGGTCAGCGGCAAGGAACGGCCGGTCGTGCAGATCATGGCCGACCGCGCCGATGGCGAGCCCTTCCTCGTCGAGGATTGCGAGACGATCAGCCATGGCGTCGGCGCCGTGCTGGACGTGGAAGATCCGATCAAGGGCGAATGGGTGCTCGAAGTGTCCTCGGCCGGGATCGACCGGCCGCTGACGCGGGCCAAGGATTGGAATCGCTTCGCCGGCCATGTCGCGACCGTCGAACTCGCGGTGCCGCAGGATGGGCGCAAGCGCTACCGCGGCATCGCGCTGGGCGCTGATGCCGATGTGGCGCGCCTGAAGTTGGATGACGGCAGCGAGCTGGAGCTGCCGCGCGGCAATATCCGCAAGGCGAAGCTCGTGCTCACCGATGAACTCATCGCGGCGACAGCCGCGGATGCCCGCCCCGGATCCCCCGCCGCCGATGGCGCCGATGGTGAATCCGAGCCGGACTATACGAGGAGGAACTGAGACAATGGCCCTCGACGTTGCCATCGCACGCCCCGAGCTGTTGCAGGTCGCCGACGCCGTCGCGCGTGAGAAGCTGATCGAGCGCGAGGAAGTCCTCGAGGCGATGGAGCAGGCCATCCAGAAGGCCGGCCGCGCCAAGTACGGCCACGAGAAGGACATCCGCGCCGTCATCGACCGCAAGACCGGCGAAGTGAAGCTCTCCCGCTGGACCGAGGTGGTCGAGCAGGAGCCGGTCGAGAACGAGGACACCCAGATTCCGCTGCGCGTCGCGCAGAAGCGGGTGCGCGAAGACATCAAGGTTGGCGAGTTCGTCGTTGACCCGCTGCCGCCGATCGATTTCGGGCGCATCGCCGCCCAGACCGCGAAGCAGGTGATCGTCCAGCGCGTGCGCGAAGTGGAGCGCAGCAAGCAGTTCAACGAATACAAGGACCGGGTGGGCGAGGTCATCAACGGCGTCGTCAAGCGCACGGAATACGGCAACCTCATGGTCGATCTCGGCCGCGCGGAAGCCCTGCTGCGCCGGGACGAGACCATCCCCCGCGAAGCCTTCAAGAACGGCGACCGCGTGCGCGCCTATATCTATGACGTGCGGGAAGAACCGCGCGGCCCGCAGATCTTCCTCAGCCGCACCCATCCGGGCTTCCTCGCGAAGCTCTTCGCCCAGGAAGTGCCCGAGATCTACGACGGTATCATCGAGATCAAGGCGGTGGCCCGCGATCCCGGCAGCCGCGCCAAGATGGCGGTGATCTCCCGCGACAGCAGCATCGACCCGGTCGGCGCCTGCGTCGGCATGCGCGGCAGCCGCGTGCAGGCGGTGGTGCAGGAACTGCAGGGCGAGAAGATCGACATCATTCCCTGGTCGCCCGATCCCGCGACCTTCATCGTCAATGCGCTGGCGCCGGCGGAAGTCAGCAAGGTGGTGCTGGACGACGAAGGCCGCCGCGTGGAAGTGGTGGTGCCCGACGACCAGCTTTCGCTCGCCATCGGCCGCCGCGGCCAGAATGTGCGCCTCGCCTCGCAGCTCACGCGCTACGACACCGACATCCTCACGGAAGCCGAGGAATCGGAGCGCCGCCAGGAAGATTTCCGCAAGCGCACCGGCCTGTTCGTCGAGGGTCTGGATGTCGATGACGTGATCGCCGGCCTGCTGGTGCAGGAAGGCTTCGGCTCCATCGAGGAAGTCGTGAATGTGGAGGACGAGGAACTCGGCGGGATCGAGGGCTTCGACGAGACCATCGCCGCTGAGCTGAAGCGCCGCGCTTCTGCCTTCCTTGAGAAGCGCGATGCCGAGCTGGACGAAAAGCGCCGGGCGCTGGGCGTCGAGGACGCGGTGGCGGAGGTGGGCGGCTTCGCCCCCGTCGCGCTGGTGGCGCTGGGCGAGAAGGGCGTGAAGACGCTCGAGGACCTGGCCGACCTGGCGGGTGACGAGCTGATCGAGATCCTGGGCGCGGATGCGCTGGATGAGGAGACGGCGAACGCCGTCATCATGGCCGCCCGGCAATCCGCCGGCTGGTTCGGTGACGAGCCGGCGGCCGAGGAAGCTGGCGCCGAGGGCGGGGAGACGGACAACGAACCCGCAGTCTGACCTCCTGTCCCAGGCAGCTCAGGGTCTGCCGGCCGCGGCGGATGCCGACCAGGACGAGCCGGAGCGTGGCCCGCTCCGTCGCTGCCTGGTGACGCGCGAGCGCCTGGCGAAGGAAGCGATGATCCGCTTCGTGCTCGGGCCCGAGCGCAATCTCGTGCCCGATCTCGCAGAACGGCTGCCGGGCCGGGGAATGTGGTTGAGCGCGAAGGCCGATGTGATAGAACAAGCCATCCGCCGCGGGGCCTTTGCCAAGGCCGCCCGTGGCGAGGTGCTTGCGCCCCCCGACCTTCGCGCGACTGTCGAGGATGGCCTTCGGGCGCGCATCCGGGATCTTGTCGGCTTCGCGCGGCGCGCGGGGCAGGCGGTGAGCGGTTGGCAAGCGGCCCGGGAGTGGCTGCAGACCGGCCGTGCTGGCCTGATGGTGCAGGCGGCGGATGGCAGCCCGGCGGAAAAGGCCCGGCTGATCGGCCATCGCCAAGTGCCGGTGGTCGATCCGCTCGTCGGGTCGGAACTGGGTGCGCTGTTCGGTCGGGACCGCGCAGTGCATGTCGCCATCGCCCCCGGGCGGCTGGCGGGGCGGATCGCGGCGGAAGCCGCGCGGCTGGCGGGCGTGATCCCGGCAGCCGGGACAGAGGGGCCCACGCCCCCAGGGGAGGCCCGGCAGGGGAACTCCCGGCGTGGTGGCCGGAAGCCGGGCGACAGCCCGGCACGGCTGGACGATACCTTCACCCCCCAGGGGGTGGAACACGGCGGTCGCGATGGCGCGGCCGGCGGGACGCGTCGCTTGCGCGGCACGGAATGACAGACGAGAGATCGGGTTCGGATCGGCGGATGAGCGACCAGAACGACCAGGATGCAGGCAAGGGCCGGCTTTCGCTGCGGCCCGGGGGACGCCTCGACCTGGGCAAGACTGTTGACGGCGGTAGCGTGCGCCAGTCCTTCAGCCACGGCCGTAGCAAGGTCGTGCAGGTGGAGGTTGTGAAGAAGCGCCCGCCCGGTGGGGCGCCCGCGCCCGTGGCCGGACCGGTTGCGAAGCCCGCGGCATCCCCGCCGGCGCGGCCGCATGGCGGCCAGACCGCCTCGCCCCAGCCGGCCGGCAAGCCGGCCCCCGGCGTGCGCCCCCTGACCCAGGCCGAGCTGGCGGTCCGCCAGCGCGTCCTGGATGAGCAGCGCAGAGCCGAGGCCGACCGCCAGCGCGAGGAACGCGAGCGCCAGGCACTGATGGTGCGCTCCGCCGCCGAGGAAGCGGCGCGCCGCGCCGAGGATGAGCGCCGCCATGCGGAGGAGGAGGAGGCCGCGCGCCGCGCCGCCGCCGCCGAGGCGCGCCGTCGCGCCGCCGAGGAAGCGACCATCCGCGCCGCGGACCCGGCGCCCGAGGCTCCGCGCGCAGCCCCCGCCGCCCCACAGGCGCCAGAGCCTGCCGCACCGCCCCCTGTTGCCGCCGCGCCGCAACGCCCCGCGCCCGAGGCCCCGCGCCAGGCGGCCGAGGCGCCGCGCCCGGCACCGCGCCCGCCCGCACCGCGGGGCGACTATGCCCCGCGTGGCGACGGTTATGGTGCTCCGCGCCGCGATGGCCCCGGCGCGCCGCGTGGCGATTACGCCCCGCGCGGCGAAGGCTATGGCGGCCCGCGCCGCGATGGCCCCGCTGCGCCGCGCAGCGATTATGGCGCGCCGCGTTCGGATTACGGCTCTCCCCGCCCGGCGGCTCCCCGCGGTGATTATGGCGATCGCGGCCCC
The DNA here is from genome assembly GCA_945878375.1 of Roseomonas mucosa. Lineage (GTDB taxonomy): Bacteria > Pseudomonadota > Alphaproteobacteria > Acetobacterales > Acetobacteraceae > Falsiroseomonas > Falsiroseomonas mucosa_A. Next base: position 137,830 of record CAMDWG010000005.1, read on the forward strand.
CCGGGTCCGCGCCGCGACGGCCCGCCTCCGCGCCTCGGCGACGGACCGCGTCCCGGTGGCTATGGCCCGCGTCCGGGTGGGCCCGGCGGTCCCGGCATGGGCCCGCGCCCGGCTGGCCCCGGTGGCGGTCCCGGCGGGGCGCCGATGCGCTCCGGCCGTCCCGGTCCGGTGCCCACCGGCTTCGGCGGCCCGCGCCGCCCGGCCGGCCCCGGCCTCGGCGTGCCGCCCGCGCCGTCCTCCGACACGCCGTCCAAGCTGACGCTCCGTCCGCGCACGGGCCGTGACGACGACGACCGTCGCCGCGCGCTCGGGCCGGATGCCAAGAAGGGTGGCGCCCCGGTGCCGCCCAAGAAGGGCACGCTGAGCAGCGACCGCAATCGCCGCGACGGCCGCATCGACATCGGTGCCGCGATCGAGGGCGAGGACGAGAAGGTCCGCTCGATCGCCTCCATGCGCCGCGCCCGCGAACGCGAGCGCCGGCAGCAGGAACTGGCCCGCCTCCGCGCTGGCCAAGAGCGTGTGGTGCGCGATGTGGTGGTGCCGGAGACGATCACCGTCCAGGAACTCGCCAACCGCATGGCCGCCCGTGGCGGCGAGGTGGTGAAGGCCCTGTTCCGCATGGGCGTGATGGCCACCCTGACCCAGTCGATCGACGCCGACACCGCCGAACTGGTGGTGCAGGAATTCGGCCATCGCGTGAAGCGCGTGGCCGAAGGCGATGTCGAGATCGGCCTGGAAGGCATGGTGGATGAAGAGGAGGCGCTGCTGCTGCGCCCGCCCGTCGTCACCATCATGGGCCATGTCGACCACGGCAAGACCAGCCTGCTGGACGCGCTGCGGAAGGCCGATGTCGCGGCCCGCGAGGCCGGGGGCATCACCCAGCATATCGGCGCCTACCAGGTGCAGCTGGCCGATGGCGGTCGCGTGACCTTCATCGACACGCCGGGCCACGAGGCCTTCACCGCCATGCGTGCGCGCGGCGCGAGCGTGACGGACATGGTGGTGCTGGTGGTCGCGGCCGATGACGGCGTGATGCCCCAGACGATCGAGGCGATCAGCCATGCGAAGGCGGCCGGCGTGCCGCTGATCGTGGCGGTGAACAAGATTGACAAGCCCGGCGTGAAGCCCGAGCGCGTGAAGCAGGAACTGCTGCAGCACGAGATCGTGGTGGAGAGCCTCGGCGGCGAGACCCAGGAGATCGAGGTCTCCGCCACGCAGAAGATCAACCTCGACAAGCTGCTCGAGGCGATCCAGCTGCAGGCGGAAATCCTGGACCTGCGGGCCAATCCGGACCGCGCGGGCGAAGGCACCGTGATCGAGAGCAAGCTCGATCGCGGCCGTGGGCCGGTCGCGACCGTGCTGGTCCAGAAGGGCACGCTGAAGCAGGGCGATATCGTGGTGGCCGGCGCCGAATGGGGCCGGGTGCGCGCGATGCTCGACGACAAGGGCCGTCAGCTCAAGGAAGCAGGGCCGTCCCTGCCGGTGGAGATCCTGGGCCTGTCGGGCGTGCCCGCAGCCGGCGAGACCTTCGTCGCCGTGGAAGACGAGGCCCGGGCGCGGGAGATCAGCGATTTCCGCCAGCGCAAGCTGCGGGAGAAGCAGGTGGCCGCGATCAGCGCCGGCCGCGGCAGCCTCACCGACATGCTCGCCCGCATCCAGGCCGGCGCGCAGAAGGAAGTGGCCGTGGTCGTCAAGGCCGATGTGCAGGGCAGCGCCGAGGCGATCGGCGTCACGCTCGGCAAGATCGGCAATGACGAGGTGAAGGTGCGCGTGCTGCTCAGCGGCGTCGGGCAGATCACCGAGACCGACATCCAGCTGGCCAAGGCGTCCGATGCCGTCATCGTCGCCTTCAACGTGCGTGCGACCACGCAGGCGCGTGAGCTGGCGCAGCGCGAAGGCGTGGACATCCGCTACTACTCGATCATCTACCAGGTGGCGGACGACATCGAGACGCTGGTGCGCGGCAAGCTGGCGCCGGTGCAGCGCGAGAAGTTCCTGGGCTACGCGCAGATCCTGCAGGTGTTCGAGGTCAAGCGCCTCGGCAATGTCGCGGGCTGCCGCGTGACGGAAGGCGTGGTGAAGCGCGGCTGCGGCGTGCGCCTGCTGCGCGACGGCGTGGTCATCCACCAGGGCGAACTCCACACCCTGCGCCGCTTCAAGGATGACGTGAAGGAAGTGACCTCCGGCTACGAATGCGGCATGGGTTTCGTGAACTACAACGACATCCGCGTCGGCGACCAGATCGAGTGCTACGAGACGGAGACGGTGGCGGCCGAACTGTAAGCCGCCCCATCCGCATGACGAAGGAGGGGCGCGGTCGCAAAGGCCGCGCCCCTTCGCTTTCGAGGAGGCCGTCATGGGCCGCAAGCAGACCAGATCCGGGGAGAACCCCCTCGCCCCCTCGCAGCGCCAGCTGCGCGTGGCGGAGGAAGTGCGCCACGCGCTGTCCGCCATCTTCGCGCGGGAGGAATTCCGCGATCCGGACCTGCATGATTTGCGGGTGACGGTGACGGAGGTGCGCGCCTCCCCCGACCTCAAGCACATGACGGTCTTCGTCAGCGGGCTGGGCCGGGACGTGACGAAGGAGCAGTTCGCGGGGCTGCGGCGCGTCGCGCCCTTCCTGAAGCGCCAGATCGCGCAGTCGATCCGGATGCGCTTCGCGCCCGACCTGCATTTCCAGTCGGACACCGCGCTGGACTACGCCATGAAGATCGATGCCGTGCTGAAGCGCCCTGAGGTGAGCCGTGATCTCACCCCCGCGCCGAAGCCGCCCCAGGACGATGAGACCGACCAGGCATGAACGAGCGTGACGAGGGCGGCCGTGGCCGCCCGGGCGGTGGCGGCCAAGGGCGCCCGAATGGCGCCCCCCGCGGGGGCCAGGGCGGGCGGGGGCGCAAGCCGCATCGCAAGCCGAAGGGCAGGCCGCTCGATGGCTGGCTGATCGTGGACAAGCCGTCCGGCATCGGCTCCACCGATGTCGTCAACAAGGTGAAGCGCCTGTTCAACGCGCAGAAGGCGGGCCATGGCGGCACGCTCGACCCGCTGGCGACCGGGCTGCTGCCGGTGGCCTTCGGCGCTGCGACCAAGACCGTTCCCTATGTCATGGACGGCACCAAGACCTACCGCTTCACGCTCCGCTTCGGGGAAGCGCGCGACACCGACGACGCCGATGGCAAGGTGATCGCGACCAGCGATGCGCGCCCCACGGATGAGCAGATCAACGCGGCCCTGCCGGCCTTCCGCGGCGACATCATGCAGGTCCCGCCGATCTATTCCGCCATCAAGATCGCCGGCGAACGCGCCTATGACCTAGCCCGGGAAGGTCAGGCGGTGGAGATCGCCCCGCGCCCCGCGCGGGTGGACCGCTTCGAACTGATCGAGCGGCCGGATGCCGATACCGCCATCTTCCATGTCCAGTCCGGCAAGGGCGTGTACATGCGGTCCCTGGCGCGGGACCTGGCGCAGGCCTGCGGGACGGTGGGGCATATCGCGGCGCTGCGGCGGCTGCGCGTGGGGCCTTTCCTCGAGGCGCACGGGATTCCGCTGGACAGGCTGCTCGTTTCGGGCGATACGCCGCTCCCTTCCCCGGACCTTCTGCTTCCAGTCACGACCGCGCTGGCCGACATCCCGGCACTGGCCGTCACCGAAGCCGAGGCCGCCCGCCTCTTCCAGGGCCAGGCATTGAGCCTGGTGGACCTGATGGGACGGGTTCCGGACGCAGCCGATCCGAATGGCGGGTTGGTGCGCGCCATGGCGGGGGGGCGCCTGATCGGCCTGTGCCGGCTCGAGGATGGATGGATGCACCCCGAACGGGTGCTCATCGGCGAGCGTGCGGAGGCCGGGGGCGAAGAACCCCAGTCGTGAAGGACACGTGATGTCGACGAACCCGGAGCGCCGCGCCGCGCTCATCCAGGAATATGCGACCAAGCCGGGCGACACCGGCAGCCCCGAGGTGCAGGTCGCGCTGCTTTCGGGCCGGATCTCGGAACTGACCGAGCACCTGAAGGCGCATCCGAAGGATTTCCACAGCCGTCGTGGCCTGCTGGTCCTGGTCGGCCAGCGCCGTGGCCTGCTGGACTATGTGAAGAAGAAGAACGTGGCCCGCTACGAGAGCCTGATCAGCCGCCTCGGCCTGCGCCGCTGACGCTGTCTCCGACCGGGTGGCTCCACCCGGTCGGCCCCCGCACGCCGGATGATTCGTCGTCCGGCGCCGGATGGGGCAGGGGCCGAAGCGCCCGCCCCCGACGCGCTTTATCGCGCCATCTGTACCACGCCGTGCTGTTCCCGCACGGCATGGAATTTCAGCTTCAGATAGTCTTCCTCGGCCCGCTTGCGGCGCCAGTCGCTGCTGAACAGCGCGACATATTCGCCGTCATGATCCTCCGCGGTGTCGGAACGGTTGCCGGTGGCCCAGCGCTCGATCTCCGCGCGCTCCCCGCTCATCCACCGCAGCGCGCTCCAGCGCGTGGCGTCGAAGCCGGCGGGGACGCCGTATTCCACCTTCAGGCGGGATTGCAGCACATCCAGCTGCAGCTGCCCCACCACGCCCACCACGGGCGCCGAGCCGTCGAGGGGGCGGAAGATCTGCACCACCCCTTCCTCCGCCAGCTGGTCAAGCGCGGTGCGGAGCTTCTTCGCCAGCATCGGATCCTCCAGCCGCACATGGCGCAGGATCTCCGGCGCGAAGGAGGGGACGCCGCGGAAATTGACATCCTCGCCTTCCGTCAACGTGTCGCCGATGCGAAGCGTGCCGTGGTTGGCGATGCCGACGACATCGCCGGGCCAGGCTTCCTCGGCCACCTGGCGTTCCTTGGCGAAGAAGAACAGCGGCGCATTCACCGGCACCTGCTTGCCGGTGCGGACCTGACGCAGCCGCATCCCCTTGGTCAGCCGCCCGCTGCACAGCCGCACGAAGGCCACGCGGTCGCGGTGGTTGGGGTCCATATTGGCCTGGACCTTGAAGACGAAGCCCGTCAGGCGAGGCTCATCGGCTTCGATCGGGCGCGGGTCTGCAGCATGCGCGCCGGGCGGCGGCGCGAAGCGCGACAGGCCTTCCAGCAGGTGTCCCACGCCGAAATCGCGCAGCGCCGACCCGAAGAAGACCGGCGTCAGCGTGCCCTGGCGGAAGGCATCCAGGTCGAAGGCGGACAGTCCCGCCTCGGCCAGCAGGATGTCCTCATACAGCGCAGTGGCACGGGCCTCCCCCACCAGCTCCGCGATCTTCGGGTCGTCGGCGCCGGAGACGGGGATGCCTTCATCCTCGGTCGCGTCCACGGGCATCAGGCGCTTGGCCAGGATGTCGTAGGTGCCCCAGAATTCGGTGCTGCGCCCGACCGGCCAGGCGACCGGCGCGGCATCGAGCGCCAGGGTCTGCTGGATCTCGTCGATCAGCTCGAAGGGATCGCGGCCTTCGCGGTCCATCTTGTTGACGAAGGTGACGATCGGGATGTCGCGCAGGCGGCAGACCTCGAACAGCTTGCGGGTCTGGCTCTCGATGCCCTTGGCGGCGTCCAACACCATCACGGCCGCGTCCACCGCGGTCAGCGTGCGATAGGTGTCTTCCGAGAAATCCTCGTGGCCCGGGGTGTCGAGCAGGTTGAAGACCACGCCGGCGCGTTCGAAGGTCATCACCGATGTCGCAACCGAGATGCCGCGATCCTGTTCGATCTTCATCCAGTCGGACCGCGTACGCCGGGCATTGCCCTTGGCGCGCACGGCGCCGGCCAGCTGGATGGCGCCGCCTTTCAGCAGCAGCTTCTCGGTCAGCGTGGTCTTGCCCGCATCGGGGTGGGCGATGATCGCGAAGGTGCGGCGCCGCGCGGCTTCCCGCGCGACACTCTCCTGGATGGTGGTGTCGCTCATGGGGGGGATATAGCCCTTTGCGGGGCGCGGCATCAGCCCCCGGATCACGGGAAGCGTGCCGCCCGTCGATCCCCCCACGGTGGCTGGCCCCTGCCATCAAGAAGGGATGAGGGGGGAGGGTTGCGCCATGCGCGCGGCAAATCCTCTTGGCCTCGGGCCTGTCTGAGGCTACATCGACCACCATGCAGACTAAAAAGCTCTTCGACTTCAACGAGCGTAAGAATGCCGCCGAGGAGGCCCGCAAGGCCGCCGCGGAAAAGTTCGCCTCCATGAAGTCCCGCCTGGACGATCCCGAGGTCCAGAAGCGGATGGCCGAACAGAAGGCCATCGCCGAGGCCCGCGCCGCGCGTGAGGCCGAGAAGCGCGCCGCCAAGCTGGCTGCCAAGCAGGCCGAGGAAGCCGCGAAGCTGGCCGCGAAGCGGGAAGCCGAGCGCAAGGCGCAGGAAGAAGCCGCCCGCCGCCGCGCTGCGGAGATCGAGGCCGCCAACGCCGCCGCCCGCCGCGCCGCAGACCAGCGCAACCGCGCCGCCGCGCTCGCCGTCGCGCACAAGACCATGCAGGACGCCCGCAAGGCGCGCCAGCGCTAGACGGCGCCCGGCCCGGCCTTCCGGCCGGGCTCAGCGCGGCTTCCCCTTATCGAAGCCGCATCGCGTCAGAAAAATGTGCGGATCGCGCCGGTGACGCGGAAGGCCTCATCCACCAGCGGGATGACCTGCCACTTGTCGAAGGTCGTGCACGGGTGGCCGACGCCCAGCACGACGATGTCCCCCACCCGCAGCAGCCCATCGGCCGGCCCCGTCAGGTAGCCGTGCTGGTCGTTCATGCCGCTGACCTTGTGGAAGGCGCCGAAGGGCACCGCCTGCGTGTCGTTGGCGCGCAGCAGGCGCAACGGCACGGGCCAGCCGGTATCGAAGGAAATGTCGCGCTTGCCGCAGGTGATGATGGCGCGGCCCGGCTCCGGCACCGATTGCACATGCGCCCAGACCTCCATCGCCGCGCGCAGGTCGCCGGGCGGGTAGTCCAGGCCGAGGCTCTCCTTCCGCATGCGGCGATAGGCCTGTTCGTAGCCCATGCTGTCATGCGTCAGGTAGCAGCCGCTCCGCAGCACGCGGCGGACGGGGCGGCCGAGATCGCCGGCCTCCGCCAGCCTTGGGCCGATGCGGTCGAAGAAGGCCGTGCCGCCGGCGGTCAGCAGGATCTCCTCCGCGCCGAACAGCCCCTCCGCCGCGCAGGCGCGGGCGGTGGCGGCGAGCATGCCGAGGAAGGCATCGACCTGCGCGGTTTCCGCCAACAGGCCCTCGAAGGCCTCGACGCCCGCCAGCGCCAGGCCCGGGGCGGCGGCGATGGCGCGCGCGACGTCCAGCGCCGCTTCCGTGCTGCGTGCACCCGTGCGCCCGCCCTTGGCGCCGACCTCGAGCAGCACCCTCAGGGGGCAGTCCAGCTGTGCCCGCGCGGCCCCCGCGGCCAGTCCCTCGACCACCGCGAGGCTGTCGGCCAGCACGAACAGATCGAAGCCGGGATCGCGCAGCGCGTCGAAGGCGGCATCGACGGCGATGCGGCCGATCGGCTGGTTCGCCCAGATCACGCGCGGGATGCCGAAGCGGCGCGCCACCTGCAGCTGGTGGGCGGTGGCGACGGTGATGCCCCAGGCGCCCTCCGCCAGTTGCAACTGCCACAGCTGCGGCGACATGGTCGTCTTGCCATGCGGGCAGAGCGACAGGCCGTTGCGCCGCGCGAAATCGGCCATCCAGGCCGCGTTGCGGCGCATGATGTCCACGCGCAGCACGGCGAGTGGCAGAGGCATGTCCGGCAGAAGCCAGCCCTGCGCCGCGACCTGATCCAGTCGCAGCGCGGCGCCGGGCTTCACGCCCTTGATGGTCCCGTCGAGCGGGAGGCCGGCGATCGCCTCATCCCGCGGGAAAAGAGGATCGCCGGCGCTGTGCATGGTGCTCAGCGGCCCTTGAACTGGGGCGGGCGCTTCTCCATGAAGGCGCGGCGGCCTTCGATGTAGTCCTCGCTGGCGAAGCACTGCTTCACCAGGCGGTCGCACATCTCCTCATTCGCCGCGCCGCGATCCTTCAGCGCCTCGTTGATGATCGCCTTGGAACTGCCGACCGTCAGCGGCGCGTTCCCCGCGATCATCTTCGCGTAGTCCAGCACATAGGCTTCCAGCGCGTCGTTCGGCACCACGCGGTTGGTCAGGCCCATGATGCGCGCTTCTTCCGACGTCCACTTCTTCGCGGTGAAGAAAATCTCCTTCGCGAAGGACGGACCGACGAGGTCCACCAGGCGCCGCAGGCCCGACAGCGGGTAGCCGAGGCCGAGCTTCGCGGCCGGCACGCCGAAGCTTGCCGTCTCGCCGCAGATGCGGAGGTCGCAGCAGACCGCGAGCGCGGTGCCGCCGCCGATGCAATGGCCCTGGATCATCGCGATGGTGGGCTTCGGGCAATTGGCGAGCAGGTCATAGACCTTCGCGGTCTGCGCCTGATAGGCGGCCACCGCCGCTTCGCCCGAGCGTTCGGATTCGAACTTCGAGATGTCGGCGCCGGAGACGAAGGCCTTGCCGCCCGCGCCGGTGATGACGACCACGCGAACTTCGGGGTCGGCGGTGAAGTCGGTCAGGATGCGCTCGGCCGCTTCCCACATCTCCATCGAGACGGCGTTGTGCCGCTCAGGGTTGTTGAAGGTCATCCAGCCGATGCCGTCGGCCTTGCGCCCGAGCATCTTCTCGGACCCGGTGATCATCATGCCGTCCATGGGCGTTTCCTTTCGCCGATTGCTATCCTGCGGGCGATGCCGCGCGGGCCCCCACCCTCCCGCTTCGCGGGCCCCTCCCTCCCCCGCTGCGCGGGAGAGGGAAGAGGTGCTCCCTTCTCCCTCTCCCGCGCAGCGGGGGAGGGCTGGGGAGGGGGCGGCGACGCGCGCGCCGCGTCTTCGATTCAGATCACCTGGCGCGCGCGCAGGTCGTCGATGGTGGCCTGGTCCAGCCCGTATTCGGCCAGGATCGCATCCGTGTGCTCACCGAGTTCTGGCGGATGCGCGACGATCTTCGACGGCGTGCGCGACAGCCGGATCGGCTGGCTGACATAGGCGACCTCGCGGCCGGCGCTTTCCTCGGATGTCTGCGCGAGGCCCAGGTGCTGCACCTGCGGGTCGGCGAACATCTCATCCACCCTGTAGATCGGGCCGCAGGGCACGCCGCCCTCGTTCAGCGCCGCGACCCAATGCGCGGTGGTGTTGGTGCGCGTCGTCTTATCGAGTTCCGCATTCAGCTCGTCGCGGTGCTGGCTGCGGCCGCCGGAAGTCTTGTAGCGCTCATCCGCCAGCAAATCGTCGCGGCCGAGTGCGCGCGCGCAGCGTTCCCAGATCTTGTTCCCCGACGCGGCGATGTTCATGTACCCGTCCGAGGTCGTGAAGACGCCGGTCGGGATCGAGGTGGGGTGGTTGTTACCCGCCTGCTTCGGCACCTGGCCTTCCATCAGCCAGCGGCTGGCCTGGAAGTCCAGCATGAAGACCTGCGCCTGCAGCAGCGAGGTCTGCACCCACTGCCCCTTGCCCGACACTTCGCGTTCCAGCAGCGCCACCAGGATACCCTGGGCGGCGAAGATGCCGGCCGTCAGGTCCGCGATGGGAATGCCGACGCGCACCGGGCCCTGGCCTGGCAGGCCGGTGATGGACATTAGCCCGCCCATGCCCTGCGCGATCTGGTCGAAGCCCGGCCGCGTCGCATAGGGCCCGTCCTGGCCGAAGCCGGAGATCGAGGCGTAGACGATGCGCGGATTCACCTTCGCCATCGACTCATAGTCGATGCCCAGGCGCTGCTTCACGTCGGGCCGAAAGTTCTCGACGATGACGTCGGCGCTCTCCGCCAGCTTCTTGAACAACGCGACGCCTTCGGGGGACTTCAGATTCAGCGTCATGCCGCGCTTGTTGCGGTGCAGGTTCTGGAAGTCCGAGCCCTGGCGCGGCCCGCCCATCGGGTCGCCTTCGTCGAGAGCGGGCGGCATCTCGATCTTGATGACCTGGGCGCCCCAATCGGCCAACTGGCGGACGCAGGTGGGGCCAGATCGCACGCGCGTCAGGTCCAGCACCCGAAAACGGGACAGCGCGGTCGAGGCCTGCGTCGGTTGCGGCATGTGACCTTCGGGCATCGGCGGTTCCTCCTACAGCGCACCTGCTTACCACTGGCGCCGGCCGGCGCAAACTGTTGACAGGCGACAGTCGCCGGAAGCAGTGTCGCGTCCATGGAGGAAACAGGCAAGCGCCCCAGGAACGGGACCGCCCGCGGCGCTTCGGCGCCGACAGCGCGCGCGCCTTTGCCGGAAGCCAGCCCCTCTCCTCTCGATATCGTCCGCACTCGCTCCCTCTCATCCCTCGTCGCGCAAGAGATCGAGCGGATGATCCTCGCCGGCAGTCTCGCCGCCGGCGAACGCCTGAACGAAGCCGCGCTGGCCACCAGCCTCGGCGTCTCCCGCGGCCCGGTGCGGGAGGCCGTGCGTGGCCTAGAACGCAGCGGCCTTGTCGTCGCCGTGCGCAACCAGGGCAGCTATGTCCGGCAGGTGAGCGCCGAGGAGGCGCTCGAGATCTACGACATCCGCGCCGCCATCACGGGCCTCGCCTGTGCGCGGCTGGCGGAGGTCGGCACGGCCGCGCAGCTTGCCACGCTGCGCGCCATGGTGAAGCGCATGGAAGCGGCTTGGCGCGCGGATGAGGCCACGGCCTACTACGCCGGCAATCTCGACTTCCACGCGGCGCTGCTGGAATTCGGCGGCGGCCCGCGCGCAAGGCGCCTCTATGCCGAACTCGGCAACGAGTTGCACCTGTATCGCCGCCGTGCCCTGGTCCAGCCCGAGAATATGCGCGAGAGCAACGCCGAACACGCGGCCATCCTGCGCGCCATCGCGGCCCGCGATTCCGCCACCGCCCGCGCGGCTGGGGAAGCGCACATCGCTGGCGGCAAGCGTCGCTTCCAGTCCACTGGCGCAACGTCCGCGCCTGCTACGTCCACCAAGACGCCGCGCCAAGCGGCACCGAAGGGAGAACACCATGACCAAGACCACAAGGATCGGCCGTCGCGGCCTGCTGGCCGGCGCCTCGGCGCTCGGCGGCGCACTGTGCGCCCCCGCTAGCCTTCGCGCGCAGGAGGCCTTCCCCTCCCGCACCATCGAAGTCGTCACGCATGCCGGCGTCGGTGGCGGCACGGACATCACCGCGCGCATGATGATGGTCGGCGCGCCGGGCGAGTTCCGGCAGGAGCTGACGGTGGTGAATCGCACCGCCGGGTCGGGTGCGCAGGCGCTGCAATACCTCGCCTCCAAGCCGGCGGATGGACACACCATCATCCTGATGACGCAGACCCATCTGCTGACCATGCTGCGCAACCGCAACCTGCCGCAGCTGACGGACCTGATCCCGCTGGCGCGCGCGACGGACGATCCGCAGATGGTGCTGGTGCGCCGCGACAGCCCGCTCCGCACGCCGCAGGACCTGCTCACCGCCGGCCGCGCGCGGTCGCTGCGCTTCGGCGGCACGCATGTGGGCGGGGTTGATCATGTCGCGGTCTTCGCCTTCGGCCGCGCCGCGCAGCTGCAGCAGCCGACCCTCGTGCCCTTCCGTGGCGGCGGCGATATCGTGATCAACCTGGTTGGCGGCAACATCGATGTCGGCCTGCTGAACCCGGCCGAGGCCGAATCCCAGCTGCGCGCCGGCGAGGTTCGCCCGCTGATGGTGCTGTCGGCCACCCGCATGAAGGCCTTCCCCGATACCCCGACCGCCCGGGAACTCGGCATCAATGCCGTGGCCTCCACCGTGCGTGGCTTCGCAACCTTGCGCGGCACCCCGGAGGATCGCGTGGCGCGGCTGGAACAGGGCCTGGTTCGCGCCATGTCCAGCCCGCTCTATCGCGGCTACCTGGAGAACACCGGCCAGAGCCCGGAATCGGTCGTTGGGCGCGAGGCCTGGGGCCGCCAGCTGGCCGGTTTCCATGAGGAAGGGCGGGAGGCGCTGACCTCGCTCGGCCTGCTGCGATGACCGCCTCCACCGCGCCGTCGCGGACGAGCCCCGTCAACCGCATCAGCGCGGCGCTGGTCGCGCTGGTGGCGGCGGCGGCGTTCGCTGGCACCTATCTCTTCGATCCGGTGCCGCCGGGCCTTCCCGGGCTCGGCGCGGTGGAGTTCCCGCGCCTCATCTGCCTGATCATCCTCGGCCTTGCGGCGTTGCTGGCGCTGCAGGAGCCGGGGCCGCCCGATCCCGAGAATGTCGCACCCGACGGCCCCGCGCTGGCGATCTGGGGCTGCTGCCTGCTGTTCCTGCCGGCGATGGCGCTCGTCGGCCTGCTCGGCGCCGGGGCGCTGTTCCTGGTCGCCGCGGGCTGGATCTGGGGCGAGCGGCGCATTCCGCTGCTGCTCGCGGTCTCGGGCGGGCTCACCCTCGCGCTGTGGCTTGTGTTCGTGAAGGCGTTCCGGCTCACCTTGCCCGGCGGCCTGGTCTTCGGGGGTTAGGCGCGTGGACGCTTTCCTTGCCGGGCTCGCCATCATGGCGGACCCTTATGTGATGATGATGGTGCTGCTGGGCACCGTGCTCGGCATCTTCGTCGGTGCGCTGCCCGGCATCAGCGGGTCCACCACCATCGCGCTGCTGCTGCCGATGACGATCGCGATGGGCCCGATCCCGGCGATCTGCTTCCTCGGCGCCATCTACTGCGCGGCCAATTTCGGCGGCTCCATCACCGCCATCCTGGTGAATGCGCCGGGTGATCCTTCCGCCAGCGCCACCGCGCTCGAAGGCTACAAGATGGCGGAGAAGGGGCAGGCCGGGCTCGCGCTCGGCATGTCCGCCGTCTCCTCCGCGATCGGCGGCATCGTCAGCGTCATCGTGCTGATCTTCGCCGCGCCGATGCTGGCGCGCGCGGCCTACAGCTTCGGCCCGCCGGAATACTTCGCCCTCGCGTTGTTCGGGCTTTCCATGTGCGCGGCGATCGGCGGCGACAGCGCGGCCAAGAACCTGATCGCGGCCGCGCTCGGCCTGTTGATCGCGACCGTCGGGATGGACCTGACCACCGGGGTCGAGCGCTATGCCTTCGGCGTGATGGAGTTGGCCGATGGCATCGGCTTCGTGCCCGTGCTGATCGGCCTGTTCGCGGTGGGGGAGATGCTGGACCAGGCGGCGCGCCGCTATGGCAAGGCGCAGATCATCTTCGCGGACGCCGCCCGCGTGCCCGGCTGGGCCGAGATGAAGAAGTGCAACCGCTCCATCTGGATCGGCAGCGGCATCGGCACCTTCATCGGTGCGCTGCCCGCGCTGGGCGCGACCACCGCCGCGCTGATCGGCTACAACGAGACGCGCCGCTGGTCGAAGCACAAGCATGAATTCGGCAAGGGCAGCATCGAAGGCGTGGCGGGGCCGGAAGCGGCGAACAACGCTGCCGTCGGCGGGTCCATGGTGCCGACGCTGGCGCTCGGCATCCCCGGCAGCGCCACGACCGCGATCATCCTGGCGGGCCTCATCGTGCAGGGCATCCGCCCGGGGCCGCATCTGTTCACCGAACAGCCCACGCTGCTCTATGCCGTCTTCGCCTCCATGCTGGCGGCGAACATCTTCTACCTGGTGATGGGCCTGTCCATGGCGCGGCTCTTTGCGCGCATCAGCCTCATCCCGCCCGCCTTCCTCTGGCCCGCGGTCTTCGTGCTGTCGGTGATCGGCGCCTATGGGCCGAACCAGTCGCTCGGCGATGTCTATGTGATGCTGGTCGCTGGCGTGGTCGGCTTCCTGTTCCGCCGCGCCGGTTTTTCGCCCGCACCGCTGATCATGGGCCTCGTGCTGGGCGGCATGGTGGAGGAGACGCTGAAGCAGTCGCTGATCATCTTCGGCGACGACGCCGGCAGCGTGCTGGCCGGCTTCCTCGGCCGGCCGATCGCGATGTCGCTGTTCGTGGTGACGGCGGCGGGGCTGCTCTGGCCGGTGGCCGCGCGGCTGTTCCGGGGCCGCCGCGCTGCGCAGGCGTAATTACATGGGCGCCATGCCCACGGTCATGCCGCCGCAGACATAGACGACCTGGCCGGTGACGAAGCCGGCCCGGTCGTCGAGGAAGAAGGCGCAGCCATGCGCCACATCCTCCGGCGTGCCGAGGCGCTTCACCGGCACGCCTTCGATGATGGCGCGCGTCTTCGGGCTGTTGTCGGGGTTGGCGCGGCGGAACAGATCGGTCGCGATGGGGCCGGGGCCGATCGCGTTCACCGTGATGCCCTGGCCGGCCAGTTCCAGCGCCCAGGTCCGCGTCAGCCCGATCAGCCCGGCCTTGCTGGCCGCGTAGGCGGTCCGCAATTCCTTGCCCAGCGCGGCGCGTGACGCGATGTTGACGATGCGCCCGAAGCCTGCATCGCGCATCACCGGCAGCAGCGCCTGCGCGGCCAGGATCGCGCTGCGGAGGTTCACGTCGAGCACCGCCGCCAGATCCTCGACCGAGGTGTCCTCCAGCAGCGCGGGACGCACGATGCCGACATTGTTCACCAGCCGCCTGGGCGCGTGGCGGGTGGCGGCCTCGGCCAGCGCGGCGCGCGCCTGCGCGGTGTCGGCGAAATCGCAGCGGATGAAGACCTCGTTCGGCAGGGGATCGGCCGGAGCGTGCAGGTCGAGGATAACCGGCCGCCAGCCGGCTTCCGCCGCGCGGCGTGCGATGGCGCGGCCGATGCCGCCCGCGCCGCCGGTGATCAGGATCGCTTCATGCTGCATTCGGATCGTGCCCCCGGCCTGCGCGGCGCTGCCCGCCCCCATCGGCATCGGCACGCCCAGGCGAAGATGGTGGGGCGCTCGCACGCGGGGCGCAACCGCAGGGGCCGGCATGGCGCGACGCCACCGATTGCCCGTAAACTCGCCCCATGCACCACGGGCCCGATCCCATGCTGGCGACCTTGGTCGCCTGCATCCTGTCTGCCTTCCTGTTTGGCGCGCTGGCCCGTGCGGCGAAGCTGCCCGCGCTGATCGGCTACATCGCGGCCGGCATCCTGATCGGTCCCTATACGCCTGGCTTCGTGGCGGACCGGGCGGTGGTCAGTGCAATGGCGGAGCTTGGCGTGGCGCTGCTGTTGTTCGGCGTTGGGTTGCGTTTCCGCCCCGCCGACCTGCTGGCCGTCTGGCGCATCGCGGTGCCGGGCGCGGTGGCGCAGATCGCGCTGGCCACGGTGCTGGGCAGCGCGGTGGGCAGTGGGCTACTCGGCCTGCCGTTCGGTATGGCGCTGGCCTTCGGGCTGGCGCTGGCGATCTCCTCCACCGCGGTGGCGACCCGTACGCTGGAGGACCGCGGCCGGCTGGGCAGCGAGGCGGGGCGCATCGCGCTGGGCTGGCTGGTGATGCAGGATTTGGTCGTTGTCTTCGCCCTGGTGATGCTGCCAGCCATCGCCGGCGGGCGAGAGGCGGAGGGCGACCTGCTGGCTGAGGTCGGCACCGCCGCCGTCTCGCTGCTGGCCTTCGGCACGTTGATGCTGGTCTTCGGCCGCCGGGCGCTGCCCTGGCTGCTGGTGCGCGTGGCGCGCAGCGGATCGCGGGAGATCTTCACGCTGGCGGTGATGGCGGTGGCGCTCGGCGTGGCCTTCGTCGCGTCCTCGCTGTTCGGTGTCTCCTTCGCGCTGGGCGCCTTCTTCGCCGGCGTGGTGCTGGGGGAGAGTGATGTGGGCCACCAGGCGGCGGCGGAAGCGACACCGCTGCAACGCATCTTCGCCGCCATCTTCTTCGTTTCCATCGGCATGCTGGTGGACCCCGTGGCAGTGGCGGCGCAGCCGCTGGCCTCGGTGGCGGCGGTGGTGGCGGTGCTGATCGCCGTGGCGGGCGGCACGCTGGTCCTGCTGCTGGCGCTGCGCGTGCCGCCGCGGGTCGCCACGACGGTTGCTGGCTCACTCGGCCAGATCGGCGAATTCTCCTTCCTGCTGGTCGAGGTCGCGGTGCGCCAGGACCTGCTGCCGGAGGCCGTGCGCGGCCCCGTGCTGGTCGCCGCCATCGTCACCATCCTGCTGACGCCGCTGACGCTTCGCGCGCTGGAAGCGCTGGCGCCGCGGCTCGACCGTTCCGCCCGGCTGGCCTGGTGGCGCGGCGCGCGGCGCCCCCGCCTCGCCCCGCCGCCGAGAGAGGCCTCGCTGGACGGCCATGCGGTCGTTGTCGGCACCGGCCGCGTCGGGTCCCTGGTGCTGCGGGCGCTGCAGGCGCATGGCATCCCGGCGGTGGCGGTGGAGGAGGATCGCGGCGCGGCCGAACGCCTGCTGGCCGCCGGCGTTCCGACGATCTGGGGCGATGCGACGCGGCCCGAGGTGCTGCACGCCGCCGGCACCGCGCGCGCGGGCCTGCTGGTGGTGGCGCTGCCCGGGGTGGTGGAAGCGCGCGCCGTGCTGGCGCAGGCCAGGCTGTCCAACCCCGCGATCCACACGATCATCCGCACCCATTCCGATGACGAGGCCGCGCTGCTGGAAGCCGATGAAGGCGTCGGCCTGGTGATGATGGGCGAACGGGAAGTCGCGCTGGGCATGGCAGGATATGCGCTGGAACGCCTGGGCGTCGCGCCGGAAGCGGCGCTGGCCACCGTCGGCGCGCTGCGTCACCAGCGATTGGACACGGCCTGATATTCGGCGGCGCTTCGGTCTGCCGGGCGCGGCGCGATCAGAGCACGATGGCGTCGTCGGGGTTCAGCACGCGGACGACATAGGCATCCACCAGCGGCGCATATTCGTCCCACAGCGCACGTAGGCGCGGGATCGGCGCCGCATCGCCATCCACGCGCAGATCCACCAGCGCGAAATCATGCGCGCCATAGACCAGCAGGCTGGCGGAGCGGACATCGCCATGTTCGCCGCCCGCCGCTTACCCGGCCTCCAGCCCGCGCAGCAGCCGTTCCGCCAGCGGCAGGGACGGGTCGGCCGCGAAGGCCTCCGCCATCGCCAGCGGTACGGCGGCGGAGGAGAGGATGTTGCCGATGGCGACGACATCGCGCCCATGCGCCTCCCCCATCTCCCGCTTCACATGGGCGCCGTGAGAATGCGCGGTGCGCCCCGCCGCGTCGATCACGGCGAGCTGGCGCCAGGCATGGTCGGGCGTGGAGGCGATGAGCGCCGCGACCGTCTCCGCCGCCGTGCAGCCGGAGCGCAGCAGCGCAAGGCCCCGCGGGCCTAGGCGCGGATCCGTGCGGTGCTGCGTCAGCACCGCGCCGACGCCTGGCGCCACGGCGTGCACGCGCGCCCCGACCGCGAGGGAGGAGGTGGTGGCCGCCGCGCCCAACGCGCCCGTGCGCGCGCAGCGGCCGATCAGGGAGAAGGTCATCGCCGCCCCGCCAGGTGGTCCCAATAGGTGAAGGTGAAATCCTGCTGCGCGCGCGCCTGCAGGTGGCAGCCGAAGCAGGAGGCGAGCGGGATGTCGCGCCGCCGCCCGGCGCCGTCGAAGGCGGCGTATTCCCATTCGCCGTTGCGCTGCTGCGGCCCGTAGTCCGCGCCCCAGCCCGCTTCCTTCCGCTGCGCGGCAATGGCGATCCAGCCGGGTTCGGGGATGAAGCGACCATCGGCGTCGCGCAGCGGGTTGCCCTGCGGGTCCAGCCGCGCGCGGGTGTCGGCCATGATCAGCAGCGTGCCGTGCGGCGCGGCCGTGCCGTGGCGGCTGGCCGCATAGGCTTCCGGATTCACGTAGATGTGGCGGATGATCCTGCGGTCCGGCTTGTCGATCGTGGCGTAGCGGATGAAGCGGTCCTGCCAGTCCGGCGGCAGCGCTATGTTGTGGGGGCCGGGCGTATAGGCGGGGTGCGGCTGCGCCACGGCGCCGAGCGCCATCAGCATCATCGCCGCCGCGCCCAGGATCCACCGCATCGAAGCGCCCCCTTGTCTCGCCGCCTTGGGTTGGAGCGCCTAACCATACGGCATCCAGCCCTGGGCGGCGCCGCGGCTTTGCCGCGGCAACGCAGTGCAGCCTTGGAGAATCAGCGCCAGGGCCGGGGTCCCCGCAAAGTCGCGTCGTGCCGAAGGCGCGACGCGGTTTTGTGGGGAGTTCCTAGTCGAAGGCCGGTACCCGGCGCGCCAGGCCGCCATGGAGGTCCAGCATGCGCTGGCGCCAGGCCTCGATCGGATCGTCCTGTTCCAGCAGGCGGAACGGGCTGCAGCAGCGGGCCCATTGGAAGCAGCCGAAGACGATCGAATCCGCATGCAGCGGCGCGGCCCCGCCCAGGAAGGGCTGGCTGCGGAGCGTCATCCGCACCGCGTGCAGCGACTGGCGGAAGCCCTTCACCGCGCTGTCGCGATCCGCCTGTACCTGTTCCAGCGTCATGCCGAAGCGCGCTTCCCGGCTGGTGCGGAAATAGGCGATGTCGTCGGGGTCGAGCACCGCCACCACATCCGCCACGATCAGCTTCGCGATGCCCGGGATGACCACCGCATCTGCCCAATTGTTCACGAAGCGCGCCAGCGCATGGCCCCCCGCGCCACCGAACAGGCTCGGCCGGTCGGGGAATTGCGCCTCCAGGTATTCGGCGATGGTCCAGGAGTCGGTCACGGCGGTGTCGCCATGGACCAGCACGGGCACCTTCTCCGCCCCATGTGCCGTCAGCGCGTCCTTCTGCGTGAAGCGCCAGGGGATGGTGCGGGCTTCCAGCCCTTTGGCGGCCAGCGCCATCCGGATGCGCCAGCAGAAGGGGCTGAACACCCGCGCGGGATCCGCGCCCGCCAGTTCGTAAAGCTCCATCCCGCCCGCTCCTTGCCCTGGCGCCCACCGCGCGCAGCCGATATCAGCATGGTCCAGGCTGTGGGAGGAAATGTCCATGAAGGATGCCCTGCTGGCCCTCGACCAGGGCACGACCTCGACCCGCGCGATCCTGCACGATGCGGCCCTGGTGCCGCGCGCGACGGCGCAGGTGCCGCTGGAACAGCACTACCCGTCCCCAGGCTGGGTGGAACATGAGCCGGAGGAGATCTGGCAGGCGACGCTCGGGGTCCTGAAGCGCGCCCTGGCCGAAGGCGAGACGGAAGCGGCTGCCGTCGCCGGGATCGGCATCACCAACCAGCGGGAGACGACGCTGCTGTGGGACCGCGCCACCGGCCGCGCCCTGCACCGCGCCATCGTCTGGCAGGACCGGCGCACGGCGGCGGCTTGCGCGCGGCTGGTCGCGGATGGCGCGGCGGCGATGGTCACCGCGCGCACCGGGCTGCTCTGCGATCCCTATTTCTCCGCGACCAAGCTGGCCTGGCTGCTGGACAATATCCCGGGCGCGCGCGCGGCGGCGGAACGCGGCGATCTGGCCTTCGGCACGGTGGACAGCTTCCTGCTGTGGCGCCTGACCGGCGGGCGCGTGCATGCGACGGATGCGACCAATGCCTGCCGCACCATGCTGTATGACATCCATCGTGGCGACTGGGACGACGAGCTGCTGACGCTGTTCCGCATTCCGCGCGCCGTGCTGCCCACCATCCGCGATTGCGCGGCTGAATTCGGCACGACCGATCCGGCTTTGCTGGGTGCGGCGGTGCCGATCCGCGGCATCGCGGGTGACCAGCACGCCGCGATGCTCGGCCAGGCCTGCTTCGCGCCGGGGATGGTGAAGTCCACCTATGGCACCGGCTGCTTCGCGCTGCTGAACACGGGCGATGCGCCGGTCGTCTCGCGCAACCGGCTGCTGACCACGCTGGCCTGGCAGCTGGGCGGCCAGCGCGCTTACGCGCTGGAAGGCGCGATCTTCGTGGCCGGCGCGGCGGTGCAATGGCTGCGCGACGGCTTGCGCCTGTTCGGCGATGCCGCCGCGAGCGGCACGCTGGCCCAGCAGGCGGACCCGGCGCAGGAGGTGGTCTTCGTCCCCGCCTTCGTGGGCCTCGGCGCGCCCTATTGGGATGCGGAGGCGCGCGGCGCGATCCTCGGTCTCACGCGCGGTACCGGCCCGGCCGAGATCGCGCGGGCGGCGCTGGAAGCCGTCGCCTTCCAGACCCGCGACCTGATCGAGGCGATGGAAGCCGATTGGGGCGCGGCGGGTGGTGGTCGCGTGCTGCGCGTGGATGGCGGCATGGCCGCGTCCGACTGGACCATGCAGTTCCTGTCCGACCTGCTCGGCGCGCCCGTGGACCGGCCGGAGGTGCGGGAGACGACGGCGCTCGGCGCGGCCTATCTGGCCGGTCTGCAGGCGGGGCTGCTGCCGCCGCCGGGGCCTTCCGTCGCGCATTGGCGGATGGAACGGCGCTTCACGCCGCGCATGGCGCGTGAGGAGGCGGATCGGCGCTACGCTGTCTGGAAGGATGCGGTGAAGCGGGTGCTGACGACATGACACACATCTACGCCACGCTCGGCGTCGAGACGGTGATCAACGCCGCCGGCACCAACACCCGCCTGTCGGGCGGGATGATGCACCCCGAGGTGACGGCCGCCATGGCGGACGCTGCGACGGCCTGTGTCGAGATGCCCACGCTGCAGGCCGCCGCCGCACGCGCCATCGCGGCGGCCACGGGGGCGGAGGCCGGGATCGTGACCAGCGGTGCCTCCGCCGCGCTGCTGCTCGGCGCGGCGGCCTGCATGGCGCGGCTTGATGTGGCGGCGATGGATGCGCTGCCGGAGGCGTCGGCACGCAACGAATTCGTCATGGCCCGCAGCCAGCGCAACATGTACGACCGCGCGATCCGCGTGGCCGGCGGGCGCATCGTGGAGGTCGGCATCCCCGACCGGTTCTCCGGCGCCGGTATCCGCGATGCCTCCGCCGCCGAGATCGCCGCCGCCATCGGCCCGCGCACGGCGGGCGTGCTGTGGGTGGCGCAGCCCTGGTCGGAGCCGACGCTGCCCGATGTGGTGCGCGTCGCGCAGCAGGCCGGCGTGCCGGTGCTGGTGGATGCCGCCGCGCAGCTGCCACCGGCGTCCAACCTGCGGCGCTTCATCGAGGAGGGGGCGGATCTCGTCTGCTTCTCCGGCGGCAAGGCGATTGGCGGGCCGCAATCCAGCGGGATCCTGGCGGGTCGTCGCGCGCTGGTGGCCTCGGCCCTGATGCAGATGCTCGACCTGGATCTTCCGGATGCGCAATTCCGCCTGCCGCCGGATTTCGCGGTGAACGACGCGCCGCCGCACCTGCCGCATCACGGCATCGGCCGGTCCTGCAAGACGGGGAAGGAGGAGATCGTCGGGCTGATCGTCGCGCTGCGCCGCTTCGTCGCGGAAGGCGACGCGCCCCGCCAGGCGCGGCTGCGCGCCAGGCTGGATGCGGTGCGCGCAGCGATGGGCGATGCGCCGGCCGAGATCACCGATGGTGCCGTGCCGCTGCTGCTGCTGCGCTGCGCCGATGCGGCGGCGGCGCGGGCGGCGGAAGCGCGGCTGCGCGCCCATCGCCCGGCCATCCATGTGAACCAGGGCCGCCTGCGAGAGGGTGTGCTGGTGGTGAACCCGCTGGCGCTGGCGGACCGCGATACGGCAATCCTGGGCGCGGCGCTGGGGGCAGTGATCGCATAGGGTCAGGCCGGGACGGTGAGGTCCGTCCCGGCCTGATCGCCTTAGCCGCCGGCCACGCCTTGCGTGTTGACGTAGAGCGAATACAGCGAATGCGCCGCCGTCATGAACAGGCGGTTCCGGTAGCGGCCGCCGAAGCAGACATTGGCGCAGCGTTCCGGCAGGTCGATGAAGCCGATCGGCGCGCCGGCGGCGTTGAACACCTTCACGCCATCCATCCCCGGCCCGCCCATGCCCCAGCCGCACCAGAGATTGCCATCCACATCTACGCGGAATCCGTCCGGCGTCTCGCCGGGCTCGCCGCGGATATGGACGCGGCGCTTCGACAGCGTCGCGCCCGCGACATCATAGGCCAGGATATTCCGCGGCTCGCTGCGACTTTCGACGACGTAGAGGATGCTCTCATCGGGGCTGAACGCCAGGCCATTGGGGTGGTCCACATCGTCGGCTACCAGCGTGATGGCGCCGGTCTGGCCGTCCACGCGATAGACGTTGGTGTGCGGCAGTTCGGCCGGATGCTTCTCCCCTTCGTAGAAGCCGCCGATGCCGAAGGGGGGGTCGGTGAACCAGATGCTGCCATCGGATTTCACCACCACGTCGTTCGGGCTGTTCAGCCGCTTGCCCTGGTAGCTGTCGGCGATGACGGTGATAGCGCCATCGTATTCGTAGCGGATCACGCGCCGCCCGCCATGTTCGCAGGCGATGATGCGCCCCTGCCGGTCGCGGGTGTGGCCGTTCGCGTTGCCCGACGGCTTGCGGAAGATCGAGACCTGTCCCGTCTCCTCTTCCCACCGCAGGACGCGGTTGTTGGGGATGTCGGACCACAGCAGGCAGCGCATCTCGCCGAGCCAGACCGGCCCCTCGCCCCAGCGCGATCCGGTCCAGAGCCGCTCCACGGAGCTCAGCGGCAGGTGCAGACGCTTGAAGGCCGGGTCCAGCGCCCGGATTGCGGGGTCCGGGTAGCGCATGCTCTCGGTCCAGGTCATGCGGATCGTTTCCTCCATCTTGGCGCAACCGGGTTGCTGGCGTCATGCTGCCCCGAAGCGGAGGAGAGGGGAACATGGACCACGCCACGGCCCGCACCGCGAAGGGGACGGCGGCGCTTTCCGCCCGCGCCGCCGCCACGCGCCAGCGCATCCTGGATGCCGCGCTGGTCGAATTCGCCGCGAACGGCCTGGCCGGCGCGCGGGTGGATGAGATCGCGGCCCGGGCGGGTGCCAATAAGCGTATGCTCTACGCCCATTTCGGCTCCAAGGAGGAGCTGTGGCTGGTGGTGCTGGAACGCGCCTATGCCGCCAAGCGCGCCGAGGAACGCGCGGTGGAGGTGGAAGGCCTTCCGCCCATGCAGGCCATGGTGCGTCTGGTCGCCTTCAACCTGCGCTACACCGCGCGGCATCCGGAATTCGTGGCGCTGCTGAACCAGGAAAATCTGCACCGCGCCGCCTATCTGCGCCGGTCGGAGGATGTGCCCGCGCTCTATTCCCCGCTGCTGGATGCGCTGCGCGGCGTGCTGGCGCGCGGTGCGGCCGCGGGCGTCTTCCGCGCAGCCGTGGATCCCATGCAGCTCTACATCACGATCATCGCGCTCGGGCATTTCTACGTCGCGAACCGGCACACGCTGTCCACGATCTTCGACGCGCCGCTCGACACCGAAGGCGCCATCGCGGCGCGGGAGGCGCATATCGCGGAGGTCGTGCTGGGTTACCTGCGACCGTGACTTGACGCTGTTCCCTGCCTAGGTAACTGTTCGGTTACTAGATAGGGAAGAACGTCATGGCGGAACGCCGCATCGGCCTCATCATGAACGGCGTCACGGGCCGGATGGGGATGAACCAGCATCTGATCCGCTCGATCGCGGCCATCCGCAAGGATGGCGGCGTGCCCCTGGCCAATGGCGAGCGCGTGATGCCCGACCCTATCCTGGTCGGCCGCAACCGCGACAAGCTGGAAGCGCTGGCCAAGGCGCATGGCATCGCCCGCGTCTCGACCGATCTCGACGCCTGCCTCGCCGATCCGAAGGATGAGGTGTTCTTCGATGCGGCCACGACGCAGATGCGCGCATCGTTGCTGCGGAAGGCGATCGCGGCGGGCAAGCACATCTATTGCGAGAAGCCGACGGCCGACAACCTGGCCGATGCGATGGAAGTCGCCCGGCTGGCGAAGCAGGCGGGCATCAAGGCGGGCGTGGTGCAGGACAAGCTGTTCCTGCCCGGGCTTCGCAAGCTGCGGATGGTGATCGACAGCGGCTTCTTCGGCCGCATCTGCTCGGTGAAGGGCGAATTCGGCTACTGGGTCTTCGAAGGCGACCTGCAGCCCACCCAGCGCCCATCCTGGAACTACAAGAAGGCCGAGGGCGGCGGCATGATCCTCGATATGCTCTGCCATTGGCGCTACGTGCTCGACAACCTGTTCGGCAATGTCGAAAGCGTGTCCTGCCTCGGCGCCACGCATGTCCCGACCCGCTACGACGAACAGGGCAGGGCCTATGCCGCCGACACGGATGATGCGGCCTATGCGACCTTCCAGCTGCAAGGCGGCGTGATCGCGCATATCAATTCCAGCTGGGTCACGCGCGTGCGCCGCGATGATCTGGTGACCTTCCAGGTCGATGGCACGCATGGATCCGCCGTCGCGGGACTGCAGAAATGCTGGACGCAGAGCCGCGTGAACACGCCGAAGCCGGTGTGGAACCCCGACATCGCGCAGCCGATCGATTTCTACGAAGGCTGGCAGGAAGTGCCCGACACCCAGCCCTATCCGAACGGTTTCCGGGTGCAGTGGGAGATGTTCTTCCGCCACCTCGCCGGAGAGACGGCGACCTATCCCTGGGACCTGTTGGCGGGTGCGAAGGGCGTACAGTTGGCGGAAGCCGGGCTGCGATCCTGGGCCGAGCGCCGCTGGATCGACCTGCCGAAGCTGGAGGTGTGATGCGATGATCGAAGGGCCGAATGGCCCGGAGGTCTGAATCGTATCACGAAAAGGAAGCAGGCCATGCCGACGATCACGCTGCCGACCGAAGCCGGTACGCTCGAACCCTATACGCTGGGCAACTCGAGAGAATTCCCGAAGGCGACGCCGCCCTTTCCGCGCGTGGCGCTCGCCGCCGCGCATGTCGTGGCCGACCCGCTGGCGGAACAGGATCCCTGGCTCGATGCGAAGATCGACTGGGACCGCACCATCGCCTATCGCCGCTATTTGTGGTCGCTCGGCCTCGGCGTGGCGGAGGCGATGGATACCGCGCAGCGCGGCATGGGCCTCGACTGGATCGCGGCGCAGGAACTGATCCGCCGTTCGCTGGATGCGATGAAGGATGTGCCTGGCGCGGTGATGGCCAGCGGCGCGGGCACCGACCATCTCGCGCCCGGCCCCGATGTGACCGTGGACGACGTGATCCGCGCCTATGAGGAGCAATGCGAAGCCGTCGAGAAGATGGGCGGCCGCATCATCCTGATGGCGTCGCGCGCGCTGGCGAAGGCAGCGAAATCCCCGGCGGATTACGAACGCGTCTATGGCCGCATCCTGTCGGGCGTCGCGCAGCCCGTGATCATCCATTGGCTGGGCGAGATGTTCGACCCGGCGCTGGAAGGCTACTGGGGCAACCACGACCATCTGGAGGCGATGGAAACGGCGCTGGCCGTGATCCATGCCAATGCCGCCAAGGTGGATGGCGTGAAGATCTCCCTACTGGACGACCAGAAGGAGATCCGGATGCGCCGGCGCCTGCCCAAAGGCGTCCGCATGTACACAGGCGACGACTTCAACTACGCCGAGCTGATCGCGGGCGACGAGCACGGCTATTCCGATGCGCTGCTCGGCATCTTCGATCCGATCGCGCCGGCGGTGGGCGGTGCGCTGGCGTCGCTGCAGCGCAACGACCTGGCGACCTTCCACGACATCCTGGCGCCGACGGTGCCGCTCAGCCGCCACATCTTCAAGGCGCCCACGCGCTTCTACAAGACGGGCGTGGTGTTCATGGCCTGGCTGAACGGCCACCAGGACCATTTCGTCATGGTCGGCGGCCAGCAGAGCACACGCAGCATCCGCCATTTCGCGGAGCTGTTCCGCCTGGCCGACAAGGCCGGCCTGCTACGGGATCCGGACATGGCCACGAGCCGGATGCGCGGCCTGCTCGCGCTGCACGGCGTCGCGTGATGCGGATCAGCCTGAACACCGTCACGGTCAAGGAACGCTGGGGACTCGCGGAGTGCATCGAGGGCGCGGCGCGCCACGGCATTCCCGGCATCGCGCCCTGGCGCGACGTGCTGCAGGCCATGGGCGTGGAGGCCGCGGCGCGGCAGATCCGCGATGCCGGGCTGATTGTCACCGGTCTCTGCCGCGGGGGGATGTTCCCCGCCGCCGATGCCGCCGGCCGCGCCGCCGCGATCGAGGATAATCGCCGCGCCATCGCGGAAGCCCATGCGATCGGCGCGCGCTGCCTGGTCATGGTCTGCGGCGGCCTGCCGCCCGGATCGAAGGACCTGCCCGGCGCGCGCGCGATGATGCGCGACGGGCTGCACGCGATCATGGAGGAAGCCCGCGCGGCCGGCGTTACCATTGCGCTGGAGCCGCTTCACCCGATGACCTGCGCCGACCGGTCCGTGCTGTCCACGCTCGGCCAGGCGCTGGATCTGTGTGACGAGCTCGGCGCGGGCAGCGGCATCGCGCTCGATGTCTATCATGTCTGGTGGGATCCCGATCTGGCGCGGCAGGTGGCGCGGGCCGGGTCGCGCATCGCGGCCTTCCATGTCTGCGACTGGAAGGTGCCTACCACCGACACCGTCTTCGACCGTGGCCTGCCCGGCGAAGGGGTGATCGACATCCCCGCCATCCGTGCGATGGTGGAACGGGCCGGCTATGCCGGGGGCTTCGCGGAGGTCGAAATCCTGTCCAGATCCTGGTGGACCCGCGACCCGGATGATGTGCTCGATGAAATCAAGCGGCGGCATCAGACCGCTGTCTGAAGAATGACATCCATGAGGGAGACAACGACCATGAACCGCATCTCACGCCGCAGCCTCGCAATTGCTGCGCTGACCCTGCCGCTGTTGCCTCGTATCGGCGCCGCGCAAGGTGCCGCCTGGGCGCCGAACCGACCGCTCCGCATGGTCGTGCCCTTCCCGCCCGGCGGCGCGACGGATGTCGTCGCCCGCGTGCTGGCCGAACGGATGCAGGAGAAGCTCGGCCAGCCCGTGACGGTCGAGAACCGGACCGGCGCCGGCGGCAATGTCGGCGTGGAGAATGTCGTCCGCAGCGCGCCGGATGGCTTGACGATGCTGATGGGCACGACGGGCACGCTGACCATCAACCCGCATCTCTATGCGAATATGGGCTTCAATCCGGCGAACGACCTCGCGGGCATATCCATGGCCTTCGCGACCGATCATGTGCTGGTCGTGAACCCCGCTGTTCCCGCACAGACGGCGAAGGAGTTCATCGCCCTGCTGAAGGCGCGGCCCGGGCAGCTTTCCTTCGGCTCCGGCGGCAATGGCAGCTCCACCCATCTGGTGCCGGAGCTGTTCAAGCTCGTCGCGCGGGTGGACATGCAACACGTGCCCTATCGCGGCAGCGCGCCTGCGCTGAACGATCTGGTGGCGGGCAATGTGCAGGTGATGCTGGACCAGCTTCCCTCCGCGCTGCCGATGATCCAGGGCGGCCGCGTGCGCGCCCTGGCCGTCAGCGGCCCGCGCCGGTCGCGCCTGCTGCCCGATCTGCCGACCATGGTGGAACTCGGCCTGCCGCAGGCCGAGGCAACGAGCTGGGGCGCGGTGATGTCGCCGGCCGGCACGCCCGCGCCGGCCATTGCGCGCCTCAATGCCGTGATCCGGGACGCGCTGGCCGAGCCCGGCGTGCAGCAGCGGCTGGCCGTCGCCGGCGCCGATGCCGTCGTCTCGACCCCGGCGGAGTTGGCCGGGATCATGCGGAGCGAGACGGAGAAATGGGGCCGCGTGGTGCGCGAGGCCCGTTTGACCGTGAACTGATGGCGCTGGCGCCCGCCCGCCGCCAGGGCGCGCAGGCGGGCGCCTCGCCTTATCTGATCCTCGGTATCGCGGCGCCGAACGTGCTGATGCTGCTCTGGC
Organism: Roseomonas mucosa; assembly: GCA_945878375.1. Classification (GTDB taxonomy): domain Bacteria; phylum Pseudomonadota; class Alphaproteobacteria; order Acetobacterales; family Acetobacteraceae; genus Falsiroseomonas; species Falsiroseomonas mucosa_A. Next base: position 165,204 of record CAMDWG010000005.1, read on the forward strand.
CGCTGCCGGGCGTGAAGGCGTGGCAGGCTGGCATGCGGGGCGCGGCTGCCGCCTACTCCGCCGCCTGCAGGCGGGCCGGCAAGCGGAAGCTGACATCCTCGACGATGCCGGGCAGGGAGGCGACTTCGCTCGCGCCCAGCGCCTTCAGCGTCGCGACCACCTCCGCCACCAGCCGCTCCGGCGCGGAGGCGCCGGCGGTGATGCCGACCGCCTTCGCGTCCCTGACCATCCCCGCCGTCAGCGCGCCGGCATCGGCAATCAGGTAGGCGCGCGCGCCGCATTCCTCGGCGATCTCGCGCAGGCGGTTGGAGTTGGAGCTGTTCGACGCGCCCACCACCAGCACCACGTCGCAGGCGGCGGCCAGGTCGCGCACCGCGGTCTGGCGGTTCTGGGTCGCGTAGCAGATGTCGCGCGTGCCGGGGCCGACCACATCGGCGAAGCGGGCCTTGATCGCCTCGATCACGTCCTTGGTGTCGTCGACCGACAGCGTGGTCTGGGTGACATAGGCGACCCGGCGATCCAGCGGGATGGGCAGGGCGGCGACATCGGCCACATCGGCGACCAGATGGACCTCGCCATCGATCTGGCCGAGCGTGCCTTCGACCTCCGGGTGGCCGTCATGGCCGATCATGATGACCGTGCGGCCGTCCTTGATGTAGCGGCGGCCTTCCACATGAACTTTGGTGACCAGCGGGCAGGTGGCGTCGAGCACGTCGAGGCCCCGTTCGGCCGCATCCGTTTCCACCGCGCGGGCGACGCCATGGGCGGAGAAGACCGTCAGCGCGCCAGCGGGCACTTCATCCAGTTCGCGGACGAAGACGGCGCCCTTGGCGCGCAAATCCTCGACCACATGGCGGTTATGGACGATCTCATGGCGCACATAGACCGGCGCGCCGTGGATCGCGAGCGCACGCTCCACGATCTCGATGGCGCGCACCACGCCCGCGCAGAAGCCGCGCGGTTCGGCCAGCAGGATCCGCATGGTCGGCCTCAATCCCTCATCCTTGACGGACCGAAGATGAGGGAAGCCGGGCCGGACGGGAAGAGGCTTCGCGCCACCGATCGCGCGGGCCGGCCAGTGCCACCGATCAGGCGGCGTCCTCGCGGCGGTCGCGCGCCTTCACATAGGCGACGGCGGCGTGTTCGGTGCAGTAGGGCTTCCCCGTCAGCGCCGCCGACGTGCAGAAGCGGAAGCCGGGCTGGCCCGGCTCCCCGATCGGCCAGCAGCAGGACTTGGCCGAGGAGAAGCGCGGGAAATGGCGCACCACCGCGGGCTCCGCGGGCGCGACCGTGGCGACGGGTGCCAGGGGGGCGGTGGCGGGTTGGGGCAGGGTGCTGCGCGAGATGGGGCCGGCGGCGCGCACCGGCCGAATCGGCGCCTGGCGCGGCGCATCCGCTGCCGTTTCGCGGCGGATCGGAGAGGGGCGGGCCGGCAGGTTCAGCCGATGCGCCTTGCCCACCACGGCGTTCTTCGAAATGCCCATGCGACGTCCGATCTCGGCCGTCGAATGCCCTTCGGCCCAAAGGGCACGCAGGCGATCGATCGCTTCCGCGGTCCAGTCCATGCCAAGCTCTCCCGGCCACCCCACCTACCACATACGGTAGTGCACGGCATGGTCGGGATACAAGTTCTGGTTTGCGCATCAGGCGCGAAAAACTGTGGATGGAATGCCGCCGACCGTTTCGGCCGGCGACGGCACGTCAGAACAACAGCCCCTTCCGCAGCATCCCATGCACGCCTTTCTCGCCATTCACCGTCTGCGTCACCCGGAAATCCACCGCGAGCGAGCAAAGCTGATAGGCATCGGCCGCGCTGACATTCATCCGCGCAACGATGAAGCCGATCATCTCCCGCAGCGCCTGTTTCATCGCGAGGTCGAGGTCTTCATGCATGCCCATCGAGATGTAGTGGGTCGCCGTCTCGGCGCGCGGATAGCGCAGCGCCGGGTCCGCCGCGCCGCCGCCCTTCTCGAGGCTCAGGCGGAAATGGCCGGTCAGGCACATCTCCAGCGCGTTGATGCAGACCTCGCCATCGCCCTGCACGCCATGCCCGTCGCCGGCCGAGAACAGCGCTCCCGCCACATGCACCGGCAGCCAGATCGTCGCACCCTCGCCGATCTCCTTGTTGTCGAGGTTGCCGCCATGCGCGCGCGGCTCCTTCGTCGAAAGCCGGCCCCAGGCGGCCGGCGGGGCCACGCCCATCACGCCGAAGAAGGGGCTGAGCGGCAGGGTCACGCCTGGGCCCACCGGCACCTTGCAGGTCATCGCCGCGCGGTCCACCGGGATGTGCAGCATGCGCTGATAGGGGAAATCCTCCGGCAGCGTGCCGCCGAGCGGGCGGAAGCCGCAGAAGCCCCAGTCATTCCCGAGCTCGATCTTCTCGATATCCACGCGCAGCACATCGCCCGGCTCCGCGCCCTGGACGGCGATGGGGCCGGTGATCAGGTGCGGGCCCATCCGCAGCAGCTCGGCGGCGTGGATCGCCGCCAGCGCGGGCGGGATCGTCAGCCCGCTCTCGGGCGGCGGCATGACGTCCTTGGCGCCCGAGACGCATTCGAGCACCACGAGGTCACCGCTCGCGATGGTCGCGACTGGTGGGAAGCTGGCGTCGAAGGCGCCGAAGCGGATGGTTTCGGGCGTTGCGGCGATGCGGTGCGTGGCGGCCATGGAGAACTCCGGGCGGGATGGGCGGGCGATCGTGTCTCGTCTGTGCCTCGACAGAACTCCGCGCGCCCTGCGTGGTCAATCCATCCCCGCGCCTGTTGCCCTGGCGGTTCAGCTTCCGCGCAGCGCCTGGCGCAGCCGGCCCTGGTCCGTGGGGCAGACGCGGCTGAGGCGCTGGTACTCCTCCGGCGTGTCGATCGCGCCATGCCCCGCTTCCCGCGCCGCCCGCAACCGGGCCAGTGCCGGTTCAAGCACCTGGCCGAGTTCCTCCTGCAAGGCGATCGCGGCGGTGTTCACATCCGGTGCGCGGGTCTCGGCACGGGCGGCCCAGGCGCGGGCCAGGGCGCGGAGCTCCGTGGCGGCTTCGCGCAGGGTGCGGCGGTTGACCTCCGCATGGCGGCGCTCATGCGCGAGCACTTCGGCGGCAAGGCACCCGCCGGCCGGCACTTCCCGCGCCAGCCGGATCACATGCGCCGCATGCACCAGGCGGATGCGGAGTTCCGCCGGCACCGCGCAGACTGGCTCCCCCTGTATCCCGCGGGAGCGCACCGTGATCTCGCTCCGCCATTCGACGCGGGAGACGGTGAGGCCGAGGTGATGTGGAAAGGGCCCGTCGGCGCTGCCGCCCGCATCGATGCGAAGCTGGCGCGCGGAAAGCGGCGGCAGCAGGCGCGGCTCCGGGTCCACCAGATCGAGATGCACCACCGGCGTCCCGCGCGCGGGGCAGGCGGCGGCCTGGGCGGGACGGGGTGTCGGCGCGGGCAGCTCCGCCGCGGCGCCGATGGGCGCCAGCAGCGCCAGCAGCAGCGCAAGGCCGCCGGCGCGCGGGATCAGAGCCAGCCCTTCCGCTTGAAATAGAAGATGGGCAGCAGCGCGGAGATCACCATCAGCACCAGCGCCGCCGGATAGCCCCAGACCTGGCCCAGCTCCGGCATGAATTCGAAGTTCATGCCGTAGATGCTGGCGATCAGGGTGGGCGGCATCAGCGCCACGGACGCCACGGTGAAGGTCTTGATGATATTCGTCTGCTCGACATTGATGATGCCGAGCACGGCATCGAGCAGGAAGTTCGCCTTGCCGTTCAGCACGCCCGCATGGTCGACGAGGGATCGCACGTCGCGCACCAGCGTCTTGATCAGCGCCTGGTTTTCCTTCCGCACCGCCGTCGCCTTCTCCGCGCCGACGAAGGTCAGGATGCGGGACAGGCCGAGCAGCGTCTCCGATGCGCGCGTGGTCACTTCCCCCACCTGGCCCAGGGTCAGCAGCGCTTCCCGCAGGTCGGCGTCGCGCGCATTCGCCTTCACCTTGGCCCGCGCGCTGCGGAACGCGGCACCCGATGTGCGGTCCATGTCGCCGCCGATGCGTTCCAGGATGTCGGCGAGGCGGTCCACGATCTGCTCGAACAGGTGCAGCATCACCCCGTCCGGCGAGCCGACCAAAGCGGGTGTCTTCTGGCAGCGGTGCGCGAAGGTGATGAAGGCCTTCGGCGTCTGGTAGCGCACCGTCACCAGCGCCTGCGGCCCCAGCACGAAGGTGATGGGCGTCGAGCCGTATTCCGGCCCATCCGCGCCGAACAGGAAGTTCGCGGTCAGGAACAGCACATCGTCCTCGCGATAGAGGCGGGAGGAGCTTTCGATCTCCTCCATCTCCTCGCGCGTCGGCACTTCCAGGTGCAGCGCGTCCTGCACGGCGCGCTCTTCCTCCGGCGTCGGGTTCAGCAGGTCGATCCAGACGGCCTGCGCGAGGTCTGCCGCCGGCAGCAGGCCTTCACGGACCGCGATCCGCCCATCGGCGGGGATGTAGGATGTCAGCATTGCGCAGCCTCCCGCCCGGAAGTCGGCGGCTAATAGCCTTCCGGCGGGGGCCTTGTCACCCCGAGGCGGAGGGAAGCGGCAGGCCGAAGTTGCGGGCGACGGCGGGGAAGTCCGGTGCTTCGGGGTGGCGCCCGGCGGGTTGCGTGCCGTCGCCGGCGCGCACCAGCTGGCAGCTTTGCAGCCCTGCGGCGCGCGCGGCGTCCAGTTCCTCGGCCACATCGGACAGGAACAGCACCTCCCCCGGTGCGTCGCCGAGCGCGGCGGTGATGGCGGCGTAGGACGACGCCTCGCGCTTATGGCCCATGCGGGTGTCGAAGAAGCCGTCGAAGAGCGGTTCCAGGTCGCCGGCCAGGGAATGGCGGAACAGCAGGCGCTGCGCCTCCACCGAGCCGGAGGAGTAGACCGCGAGCCGGAGGCCCGCCGCGTGCCAGGCGTGCAGGCAGGGCGCCACATCGGGCCAGAGATGGCCGCGGAGCCGCCCATCCTCGAAGCCCGCGCGCCAGATCAGGCCCTGCAAGGCCTTGAGCGGGGTGGCCTTCACATCTTCCGCCATCCAGCCGCGCAGCGTCGCCCGCGCATCCGGCCCCGGGACCTCCGCCATGATCGAAGCGACCTCGGCTTCCGCGCCATGGGCGTCGAGGAAGCCGTCGAGGGCGGCCAGCGCGAAGGGGAACAGTGTCTCCTTCACGAAGGCGATGGCGCTGGTTGTGCCCTCGATATCCGTCAGGATGGTGCGGATCGGGGTCACGCGGTGGCGGCGGGGAAGCGCTCGGCCATGTCCGTGCCGGTGTAGTGCGGGGTCCAGCCTGTGGTGTCGGTGAAGACGCGGACGACCGCGAAGTTCGGGCTCTCCCCGGCGTCGAACCAATGCTTGGAATTCGCCGGCACGCTGATCAGGTCGCCCGGGCCGCAATGCGCGTCGAACACGCGGGGTCCCTCGGCGCCGTCCATGTGCAGCACGAAATTGCCCGTGCCGCCGTGGAAGAAGCGGACCTCGTCTTCCGTATGCGTGTGCTCCGACAGGAACTTGGCGCGCAGCGCGTCCTTCATCGGATGGTCGGGCGTCAGCTTGATGACATCGGCCGTGCCCGCGCCCGAGGAGGCCAGGAAGGCATCGAGATGCGGGCGATAGGCGGCGAGGATCGCATCGGCATCGGCATCGGCGGGGATGTCGGCCAGCGGCCAGCGTTCGAAGCGCACGCCGATGGCGCGCAGCTCGGCCGCGATGCGCTCGGCATCCTCGGTGACCAGGATCTCGTTGTTGGTTTCGGCGTTCCAGACGGTCAGGCGGCTCATTGTCCCAGCCTCCTCTCTTCCATGTCGCAAGCCAGCATGAATTCCAGGGCTTCCAGGCGCATCAGCGCCCCGGCCATGTCGGCGGCCCATACATAGGATCCGTGCCCGGCGATCAAATATCCAGGCGGAATATCAGCCATGCCGTCCCAGATCGCGTCCAGCCCCCGCTGCATCCGCGCGATATCCTGGTCGTTCGGCACCACCGGCAGGGTCACCGCGGCGTCATGGGTGGGAAGGCCGGGGAAGGCCTTCAGCAATTCATAGCCGGCCAGGGTCAGGCTGCCCCCCGCCCGGCGCGACAGCACGGTGTTCGCGATGGAATGGCCGTGCAGCGCGGCCCCGGCCTTCGGAAAGCGGCGATAGATCCCGCAATGGAGCAGCGTCTCCGCGCTCGATCGCTTTGCCGTGTCCTCCGCGCGACCGTCCAGGTCCACCACCATCACGTCATCGGGCGTCAGGAACCCCTTGTGCCGGCCAGACACCGTGACGGCGAGCCGGCTTGCGTCCAGCCGCATGGAGAAATTCCCCGCCGTGGCCGGCACCAGCCCGAGCGCATCCAGCCGCCGCCCGGCGGCGACAATCGCCTCCGCGACAGCGGGGGGAACGCTCATGCCGCCCGCTCCGCCGGGAAGGCGCGGCGCTGCCACAGAAGCAGCGCCCCGCCGATCGCCAGGCCGCCCAGATCCGTCCAGACCTCGGGCACCATGAGCATCAGCCCCGCGACGCCCGAGGCGATACGGAGCGGCAGGGCGAGGCGGCCATTCAGCATCCAGCCCTCTGTCGCGCAGGCCAGGAGGAAGACGCCGAAGGCGGCGGAGCCGAAGGCCTGCAGCACCACCACCAGTTCCCCCTGTGCCACCAGCGCGGGCGACAGCCAGAACATGTAGGGCACGATGAAGGTCCCGAGGCCGAGCTTCACCGCGATCACGCTGGTCTTCCACATATCCGCCCCGGCCATGGAGGCGGCGGCGAAGGACGCCAGCGCCACCGGCGGCGTGATGGCCGACAGGATGGCGAAGTAGAAGATGAACATATGCGCCACCAGCGGCTCCACGCCGATGCGGATCAGTCCCGGCGCCACGACCGCGGCGGCGATCGCATAGGCCGCCGTGGTCGGCACCCCCATGCCGAGGATGATCGCCACCACCATGGTGAAGATCATCGCGAGGAAGGTGGACGTGCCGGCGATGTCGAGCAGCATGGTCGCGAAGCGCCCGCCCACGCCGGTCAGCCCGATCACGCCGGCCACGACGCCGGCCGCGGCGCAGACCGCGACCAACTGCATCACTTCCTTGGCGGAGCCCGTCAGGGCGCGCTCGATCGCGACCAGTGTCTCCGCGACCGCGCCGACAACGGCGGCCGGCAGGGACTGGCCCTGCAGGGTCATGCGGTGGACCAGCGCGGTGCCGAGCATGATGACGATGGTCGCCGCAATGCCGATGGCGGCCGCGCGGAAGGGCGAATAGCCCGACAGCAGCACCGCGATCAGCAGCACGAGCGGTGCCGCCATGTAGGACCGCCGCGCGATGTCCACCCACCGCGGCAGCTCGTCGCGCCGCAGGCCGCGGATGCCGGCCTTGCGCGCGTTCAGGTCGCAATGGATGTAGTTGGCGGTGTAGAACAGAAGTGCCGGGATCAGGCCGGCGAGCGCGATCTCGGTGTAGGGCATGCCCAGCACCTCGGCCATGATGAAGGCGCCCGCGCCCATCACCGGAGGCGTGATCTGCCCGCCGGTGGAACTCGTGGCTTCCACCGCCGCCGCTGTCTGCCGATCGTAGCCGACGCGGCGCATCATCGGGATGGTGAAGGCCCCCGAGGCCACGACATTCGCCACCGCGGAGCCCGAGATGGTGCCGAACAGGATGCCCGAGACGACGGTGACCTTGGCCGGCCCGCCACGCGCCCGCCCGACCAGCGCCAGGGCCAGGTCGTTGAAATAGTCGCCCGCCTTCGACGCCTGCAGGAAGGCCGCGAAGGTGACGAACAGGATGATGAAGCTGGCCGAGACCTGCACGATGGTCCCCAGCACGCCGTTGTTGCCGAACAGCTCGACCGTCGCGGCCTGCCATTCGACCCCGCGGTGATAGAGGATGCCGGGCATCCAGGGGCCGACGAAGCAATAGGCGATGAAGACGATCGCGATGATCGGCATGATCAGGCCTGCCGTGCGGCGGGCGAATTCCAGCACCAGCAGGATGCCGGTGATCCCCACCACCAAGTCCTGCCAGTTCGGACCCATGAAGGACCGCATCTCGATCCCGTCCGCGTCCAGGATGTAGTGCATGGGGATCAGCAGGCAGGGGATCATCAGCAGCCAGTCGTACCAGGGCACGCGATGGCCGGGGGCGCCGCTGGCGCGCGGGGCGAACAGCGCGAAGCCCAGCGCGGCGCCCAGGAAGACATGCACGGCGCGAGAGACGGTGGGATCGACCGGCATGACCAGCAGGATCCACATGTGCCACAGGACGAAGGCCGAGGCCGCGGCCCGCCAGCCCCATCCCTGCCACCCCGCGAGGTCCCGCCGGGCGGAGGCGAACTCCATGTCGTCCACGGCGGTGTTGACCGCCTCAGCCGGCTTCGGGCCGGCACCCGCAGGCGCGGTTGTCATGACGTCTCCCCGCAACGGCCCGCGCCGGACGGCGCGCCGCTGACATAACAATAACGCCGACCCTGTTGCCAGGGCCGGCGCGCGGCCGGTTCTATCCGGCGCGGCCCCCCGGGCGACCCTTACGGCCGCGCCGCGAGGCGATCAACGGGGAGGTACCACCCCAGGCCGCCGCCACCGGTCGGTGACCGGCGGCGATGGGCCGTTCAGGCCGCCGGGCGGGACGGGTTGGCCGGCTGCGCCTGGGCGGCCTGGCCGGCCTGCGGGGCCGGGATGCTGCCGGCCGGCTGGGCCGGCGTCTGCGACGCGGCATCCGCCGCCATCGAGGCGTCCTTGCCGTCCTCTTCCTTCATGTTCTGCTTGAAGGACTTGATGCCCTTGGCCAGGTCGCCCATCAGGCCGCTGATCTTGCCGCTGCCGAACAGCAGCAACACGACCAGCAGCACGACCAGCCAATGCCAGATGCTGAACGTACCCATCGCGACGCCTCGATCCCATGCTTCGGCCGGATCTCCAGGACATGATCCTGAAGCTGGCCGGGTTGCCTCGGCCGGACACTAGTCCGCGTTAAGGTCCGGCGCAAATGGGACATGGCCCGTCCCGCGCCGCGGCACAACCCGGCGGGGCGGGGAATCCGGAGCTGCCCTGCCATCCAATGCTGCGGCGCGAAGATTTCCGCAACATTTCCATTCGTTCACTCTTGAAAGCGCCGTGCGGTTGCGCCACTTGGCGCCCTTGATCCGGGCCCCTCTGGCGGAACCGGCAGGCCGGCAGGCGCTGGGCGGGCGGGAGTACCCAGCCCGCCGCGCAGGCGCGTTCTGCTGCCGCGATGTCGGATCGCATCGCAACGATGCCAGGCCCGGACGTCGTTCCGGCTGGCCGTGTTCGGGAGAACGGCTCCGCCATGGAATTCCTAGCGCTTGAGTGGATCGGGAAGCCGATCTGGATGTGGGTGGGCTTCTTCACCATCGTCCTCGCGCTGCTGGCCTTCGACCTCGGCGTCCTCCACAAGGAGGACAAGGAGATGGGCATCAGCGAGAGCCTCTGGCTGTCCGCCTTCTATATCGGCTTCGCCATCCTGTATGGCGGCGCGATCTGGTGGGCCTATGAGTCGGGCTACATCACCACCAGCGACGGCACGCATGCCGGCATCACCTATTTCACCGGCTTCTTCATCGAGAAGGCGCTGTCCATCGACAACGTCTTCGTCATCAGCCTGATCTTCGGCTTCTTCGCCATCCCGCGGAAGTACCAGTACCGCGCGCTGGTCTGGGGCATCATCGCGGTGATCGTGCTGCGCGGCCTCATGATCGCGATCGGCGCGGCGCTGGTCCAGGAATACGGCTGGATCCTGTACATCTTCGGCGCCTTCCTGATCGCCACCGGCATCAAGATGCTGGTGGTGCCGGAAAGCGACCCGGACATGTCCAAGAACCCGGTGGTGAAGTTCTTCCGCAAGCACATGCGGGTGACGGACGAGTTGCACGACCAGAAGTTCTTCGTCCGCAAGCCGGACCCGGCCAAGGGCGGCAAGGTGGTGGTCTGGGCCACGCCGCTGTTCCTGGCGCTGGTCATCATCAACATTGCCGACCTGATCTTCGCGGTGGACAGCGTGCCGGCGATCTTCGCGATCACCACCGACACTTTCATCGTCTACACGGCGAACATCATGGCGATCCTCGGCCTGCGCGCGCTGTACTTCGCGCTGGCCGCGATGGTGCATCGCTTCCACTACCTGAAATATGCGCTCGCCCTGGTGCTGGTGTTCATCGGCGGCAAGATCTTCTGGAACCAGATCGTCGGGAAGGTCGACCCCGCCATCTCGCTCGGCGTCACGCTGGCGATGATCGCGGGTGGCATCTTCTACTCGCTCTGGAAGACCCGGAACGACAAGCCGGAGCACGCCAGCGTCGGCTGACCGGCGCCAGCGCCGTGACTAAGAAAGGGGCGGTCCCGCGAGGGGCCGCCCCTTTTGCTGTTCCGGGCGCCTTCTCAGCTCTCCGGGCGGATGCCGAGGCGCTGGATCAGCGGGCCCCAGCGGCCGATCTCGCTGGCGACAAGTTGGCGGAGCGTGTCGGGCTGGCTGCCCACGATCTCAAAGCCCGCCGTTGTCATCGCCTGCTGTGTCTGCGGCACGGCCAGCCCCCGCGCGGCTTCCGCCGCCAGGCGTGCGATCCGCTCGGCCGGGGTGCCGGGGGGTGCGAACAGCCCGACCCAGCCATAGGCCGCGCTGCCCTCATTCTGCTCGGTCGCCGTCGGGATCTCCGGCGCCTGGGGGAAGCGGCCATCGCTGGTGATCGCCAGCGCGCGCACCGCGCCGTCCCGCACCTGTCCCAGCACCGCGCCGGATGCCGCGGCCATCAGCTGGATGCGCCCCGCCACCAGTTCCGTCACCGATTGCGGGACTGAGCGGAAGGGAACATGCGTCATGTCGAGCCCGTGCCGGGCCGCGAATTCCGCGGTGACGAGGTGGCCGAGCGTGCCCGCGCCGACCGACCCGTAATTCAGCCGCCCCGCATTGGCCTTCGCATGCGCCACCAGCTCCGCCAGGCTCCGCGCCGGTACCGCCGGATGGGCCGCGACGACGAAGGGCAGCCGCGCCAGCAGCGAGATCGGCATCAGGTCGGTCGCGGGGTCGTAGGCCAGCTGCGGGTTCAGGATGCGCGCCGTGCTGGCCGGCCCGCCGATCGAGATGCCGATGGTGTGGCCGTCATTGGCGCGCGCGATCGCCTCCGTCCCGATCGCGCCCCCGGCGCCGGCGCGGTTCTCCACCACGAAGGGCTGGCCGAAGACGGATTGGAAATGGCTCGCGACCGCCCGGGCTGCGATGTCGGGGGTGGAGCCGCCGGGAAAGCCGACGATCACCCGCACCGGCCGCTCCGGCCAGGTCCCCTGCGCCCGCGCCAGCGATGGGATGGCGAGAAGGGCGGTTGCGGCCGCAAGGCCGCGCCGGGTCAGATTCATGGCGTTGGTTCCTCCCGATGATGATGCGCCGGCCATCATGCCCGAGCCGGCGTGCCGCCAAAAGATCAGCGCGCGGCGAGCGTCACGGCTTCGGCATGCACGAAGCCCCGCACCGGGAAGGCGGTGCCGCCCAGCGCATCGATGCGCGGATACCAGACGCGGACCGAAGACCAGTCATTGCGCGCGGAGACATCCACCACACGCTGCTCGGTCGCGATCCGCCCCCGCGCGGCGCCGGATGCCCAATTCGCATGGTCCACCAGAATCTCCCGGTTGCTGACCCTGCGGGTGACGACGGCGACATGCCCGTCCGGCATGCCCCGCGTGCGGTCGATCACCAGCACCGATCCCTGTCGCGGCGTGCGGGACCGCGCATAGCGGCCCGCGGCCCCATCCCACCAGGTCCAGGCATCACCCGCGATCCGGATGCCCGACCGTTCGCGGGCGTAAGGAACGCAGGAGACCGGCTCCGCGACCTGCGGCCGCACGACGCCAGGCACCTCCGTCTGGCGGGAGGTCCCGCAGGCGGCGAGGCCGAGTAGAAGCAGTATGGCAAGCGCGGCGCGCATGCCATTGTTCTAAATGGATCAGCCCTCTATCCGCCAGCGATTTCGACAGATCTCACCTTCGCCGCAGCACCCCGACATGCGCAGCAGCCATGACCTCGGTGGCTGAGACATCCACCCAGAGGCCCCCAGAAACCTCGGGCGTTGCCGCAAGCCAGTCCCCCACCATGCGGTAGCCGAGGGTGTAGCCCAGCCATCGCGGCCGGGCCTGGCCAGTGCCGTAGAACCAACTCGCGTGGTCATAGGAACACTCGGCAAGCGCCGCCGCGTCAGGCAGATGCGCGCGCAGGGTCGCGTCATCCACCGCACATTCCCAAGGCTCCGGCGGATTACCGAACAGATATGCCGTGAACCGCCCCGCCAGCCCCTCGCTGACCAAAGCTTCACCGAGGCTGCGGCCATAACCCGGACCAGCCATGCGCAGGCAGTGATGCGCTTCGTGCGCCACCTGCCGCCGCAGCGTCCCATCCTCCAAGCTGCGCGCGAAACGTGGATTGTCCGGGTCGAGCGTCACCGCGAACAGGCTCTTGTGTTGGGCATGGCCGACCATCCCGATCTCTGGGATGACCGCTCCGGCGAGGCGCTGCACCAGGATGTCCAGCCGCGGTACCGCCACATGGACTGCCAGGACGCGCCGTGCTGCCTCGATCTCGGCCATGATCGCCGATCGCCAGGGACCGAGTTCGCCCTCGGCTTCAAGCCAATGCAGGCGCCAATCCATCACGCCGCCCGACGCGCCGCCGGCACCGCCCGCAGCCGCCCGCCCGGCATGCCGCCCGGCACGCTTGCCGCCAGGTCTGCCGCCGCCAGCAGCTTCGACCAGTCCAACCCGGTCTCGATCCCCATGCGGCGGAACAGCCAGGCGACATCCTCGGTCGCGACATTGCCGGTCGCGCCCGGCGCGAAGGGACAGCCGCCGAGGCCCCCCGCCGCGCTGTCGATCACGTCGCAGCCCGCTTCCCACGCCGCCGCGACATTCGCGACGCCCATGCCGTAGGTGTCATGCCCGTGGAATGCGATGCGGCAGGACCCGTCCGGCGCCGTCCAGGACCGCACCGCATGCCCCACCACGCGGGCGACCTGGTCGGGCGCCGCATTGCCGGTGGTGTCGCAGATCGAGACCTCCATCCAGGGATCGAGCGCGACCGCGCGCTCCACCCAGTCCAGCGCATCGCCTTCGGGCACCACGCCTTCGAAGGGGCAATGGAAGCAGCAGGACAGGTTGAAGCGCACCTTGATCCCCGCCGCGACCGCATCGCCGACGATGGCCGACAGGTCGGCGAAGCTTTCGGCCCGGGACCGGTTGAGGTTCGACTGGTTGTGGCTTTCGGTCACCGACATGAACAGCCCGACGCGATGCGCGCCCGCGGCCTTGGCGAGTTCATAGCCCTTGCGGTTCGGCACCAGCACCGTGGATTCGAGGCCGTCCAGGGTCAGCGCCGCCTTCAGCACCTCCGCCGTATCGGCCATTTGCGGGATGGCCTTGGGGCTGACGAAGCTGCCGACCTCCATCCGCCGGATGCCGGCCTCGTACAGGGCGCGCACGAGTGCGATCTTGGTTTCTGTCGGCACGAAGGGGCCGATGGGTTGCAGCCCGTCGCGCGGGGCGACGTCGCTGATGGTGACGCGCCGGATCATGCCTTCGGCTCCTCTCCCAGCAAGTCGCGGAACACGTGGTCGTTGTGCGCGCCGATCGCCGGCGCGGTCCAGCGCACCATCTGGGCCGGGCTCACGCCGTCGAAGCGGAAGGGCGGGGCGGGATGCAGGATCTTGCCGATCAGCGGGTCGTCCACTTCCATCACCGTCTGCCGCGCGCGGAAATGCGGGTCCTCGGCGCAATCCTTGATGTCATAGAGGCGCGAGACTGGCACCTCCACGCCTTCCAGGATGCGCTCGGCCTCCGCCGCCGGCAGGGTGCGCGTCCATGCGCCGATCGCCGCGTCGATTTCGGCCACATTGGCGCAGCGGCCGATATTGGTCGCGAGGCGCGGATCCTCGCCCAGATCCTCCCGCCCCACCGCCTTCATCAGCCGCTTGTAGATCGCGTCCGAATTGCCGCCGACGCAGAGCCATTTCCCGTCGGCGCAAAGATAGGTGTTGGTGGGCGCCGCCGTTGGCAGCGCCGCGCCGTGGGGCTGGCGCACCCAGCCGAACAGCCCGTATTCCGGCAGCATCCCCTCCATCAGGGAGAAGATGGAGCCGACGAGATCGACATCGATCACGCGCCCCTTGGCGGAAGGATCGGCCTTTGTCGCCCAGGCCGCGCCGAGCACGGCCATCGCGGCATAGATCCCGGCGACATCGTCGGCGATGGAGACGCCGCAGCGCGGCGGCGGATGGTCGGTGACGCCCGGCGTCGCCGTCAGGTGGCGGATGCCGCCCATCGCTTCCCCGATGGAGCCGAAGGCGGGCTTGTCGCGATACGGCCCGTCCTGGCCGTAGCCGGAGACGCGCGCGATGGTCAGCTTCGGATTGATGGCCTGCAGCACATCCGGGCCGAGGCCGATCCGTTCGAGATAGCCGGGCCGGAAATTCTCGATCAGCGCATCGGCCCGCGTGGCGAGCGCCTTCACCTTCTCCCGACCCTCGGCCGATTTCAGGTCCAGCGTGACGCAGGTCTTGTTGCGGCCGTGGATGGAGAACCACACCGCATGCCCGTCCACCTGGCTGCCCCAGCCGCGATGCGGATCGCCTTCGGGCGGTTCGATCTTGATGACCTCGGCGCCCATATCGGCCAGCAGCCGCGCGGCGAAGGGGCCGGCGATGTAGTGGCCGAGCTCGATCACCTTGAAGCCCTCAAGCGGCAGCTTGCGGGCGCCCCCCTGCGGCGGCGTCTGTTCCGTCATCCGATCCCCTCCGGCGCGAAGACTACAGGATAGGCCCCGGCCCGCCCGCCAGAAAGACTCGCCCCGACAAGGATCGCGCAAGCTTTCCACGCGATAAGGGCGTGGGGTTGCCGAATTTGCACCCCGAATCTCCTCCCGGATGCCGGCTCCCCCCCTATCTGGCCGGCATCCCGACTTTCGGCGGCGTCCCCCGGGGCGCCGCCGATTTTTCAGATGCGACTCTCACCCCTTCCGTCCGATCCAGGCCACTGCCAGCGCGGCGAGGCTCAGCGCGAGCCCGACGCCGAACACCGCCGCGTGGCTGTCGCCCGTCGCGCCGAACAGCGCGGCCAGCGCGAAGGCGAAGCCAACCTGCGCCACCGCATAGGCCGCCGTGGCGCGGACCCAGATCACCCCGGCCTGCGCCCCCGCCACTTCCCGCGCGGCGACGAGCGTGACGGCCGTCGCCCCGACGCCGGCGAAGCCGCTCAAGGGGCCGGCCAGCACCAGCGCCGGCCAGGCCGGCACCAGCGCGGCGGCCAATGCGGCCACTTGCACTCCCATCCAGACCAGCAGCGCCTGCCGCCCGCCGGCCCGCTGCGCCAGCCGCCCCCCCAGCAACGTGCCCAGCAGCGCCCCCAGCCCGAAGCCGATCCAGACCGCCGACCCGGCCTCGATCGGCAGCCCCCGGCCGCGCACCGCAAGGTCCGAGAGATAGACCATCGGCGCCACCATCCCCGCCCCCGACAGCGCATAGGCCGCGAGCAACCGCCCCGCGCGCGGCGCGGCCTGGCTCGCCACCTCCGGGGGCAGGGCCGGCGGATCGGGCCAGTTGCCACGGGCCAGGGCCCAGATCAGCGCTGTCGCGGCCGCCAGCCCGAGCCAGGCCGCCGGCAGGCCGCCTGCCCGCAGCAGCGGCACCGCGAGGCCCCCTGCGATCACCCCGGTGCCGACCCCGGTCATCACGATGCCGCTGGCCGCGCCGCGCCGCGCCGGCGGGACGCTGGCCTGCACCGAGGGCCCGGCCAGCGCCATCAGCACCCCGCCCGCCGTACCTGCCAGCGCACGCCAGGCCAGCAGCCAGAGCACGCCGCCCTGGACGGCGCAGGCGGCGAAGGCCAGCACGGCCAGCCCCATCCCCGCATCCATGGCGCGCGGAACGCCGATCCGCGCCGCGAGGTGCCGCCCCGCCAGCACGCCGATCAGGTAGCCGGCAAAATTCCCCGCCCCCAGCAGCCCGGCTTCTGCGCCATCCACCCAGCCGGCCGCGACCATGGCCGGGAACAGCGGCACATAGGCGAAGCGCGCCAGCCCCACCCCGGCCAGGATCGCCCCGCCCCCGGCATAGGCCGGCCGCATCGTTCCGCCTGCCATCATGTGACGATCAATCCGGTTGAACCGCGGCCGGCGCTCCCACATGCTGCACTGCACGCCATGTCCCGCCGACCAGACCCGCCCGTGTCTCGAGGTCTCATGCCCTTCGATCCCCCCGCCCACCCGCTTGCGCGCCCTGCGATCTCCAGGCGGTCCCTGGCGGTCCTGGCCCTGGCCCCGCTTGCTGGCTGCGCCGCGTCGCCGCCAGCGCAGGCGCAGCGGGGCGCCATCGCGGGGCTTCCCGACTTCGCCGACCTCGCGGAACGGGTGCTGCCCGCCGTCGTGAACATCTCCGTCACCTCCGAGGCCCGTTCGGAGATCCCCCCCGAATGGCGCGGCACGCCGCTCGAACGCCAACTGCGCGAACGGCGCGGACGCCAGCCGGTCCAGGGGGCCGGGTCGGGCTTCATCCTGGACCCGTCGGGGCTTGTCGTCACCGCCGCGCATGTCGTCGGCAATGCGACGCGGGTTGTCGTCTCGACCCAGGGGGGACAGGACTATGCGGCGCGCGTCGTGGGGGCCGATGACCTGACCGACCTTGCCCTGCTGCGGGTGGAGGCGCGGTCGCCGCTGCCTTCCGTCCCCTGGGGCAATTCGGGCGCCATGCGCGTCGGGCAATGGGTGATGGCGGCCGGCAACCCCTTCGGCCTCGGCGGCACAGTGACGGTCGGCATCGTCTCCGGCCGTGGCCGCGACATCGGCTCCGGCCCCTTCGACGACTTCCTGCAGACGGATGCGCCGATCAACCCCGGCAATTCCGGCGGTCCCCTGTTCAACCTGGCCGGCGAGGTGATCGGCATCAACACAGCGATCTATTCGCCCTCCGGCGCGTCCGCCGGCATCGCCTTTTCCGTCCCCTCCGACCTCGCGCGGCCAATTATCGGCCAGTTGCGGGCAACGGGGCGTGTGGAGCGTGGCTGGCTGGGCGTCGCGGTGCAGGACCAGCCGCCGGAGGAGCCCGGCCGGCGCAGCACGCCGAGTCCCCGCGGCGTTCTGGTGGCGGGCGTCGAGCGCGGCAGCCCCGCAGCGCGGGCGGGAATCCGCCAGGGGGACCAGGTGGTGGCGATCAATGGCGAGCGGGTCCAGACCTCGCGCGCGCTGGTCCGTACCATTGCCGCCATCCCACCGGGCCAGACCGTGCGGCTTTCGGTGATGCGGGACGGCCGGCCGAACGAGATCCCGGTCCAGGTGGGGCGCCGCCCGGCGGCCCAGCCCCAGGGGTAGAGCCCGCGCGGATCGCATCCGCATGGGCGGGGCTAGGAATCGACCCGCCCGCGGACCTAGGCTTTCCAAGCGAAGACAGGACACGGACGGATATGCGGATCCTGCTGGTCGAGGATGATGCCGAGGTCGCCCGCTTCGTGCGGAAAGGGCTGATGGAGGCGGGACATACGGTCGAACACGCCCCGAATGGGCGCGACGGGCTGTTCATGGCGGCCTCCGAGCAGTTCGACGTGCTGGTGCTGGACCGCATGCTGCCCGGCGGCGTGGATGGCGTGCGGCTGGTGGAGACGCTGCGCGGGCAGGGCAACCGGACGCCGGTGCTGTTCCTCTCGGCGCTGACGGCGGTGGATGAGAGGGTGAAGGGGCTGAAGGCGGGCGGGGATGACTATCTCACCAAGCCTTTCGCCTTCGCCGAACTGCTGGCGCGGGTCGAGGCGCTGGGCCGCCGCCCGGCCACCGAGGTGCCGACCACGCGCCTCAAGGTCGCAGACCTCGAACTGGATCTGCTGAGCCGCACCGTCACGCGCGGCGGCAGGAAGATCGACGTGCAGCCGCGCGAATTCCGCCTGCTGGAGCACCTGATGCGCCATGCGGGCCAGGTGGTGACGCGCACCATGCTGCTGGAGAAGGTCTGGGACTACCATTTCGACCCGCAGACCAATGTCATCGACGTCCATGTCTCCCGCCTGCGGCACAAGTTGGACAAGGGCTTCGACAAGCCGCTGATCCACACCGTCCGCAATGCGGGCTACATGATCCGCGCGGAGTAACTGCCGCGCCCAGCGACGACGCCCGGTCCGGGAGGCCCGCCATCACAGCGCCCCAAGCCGGTCCCGCCGCGAGCTTCGAGCCGCCGCTGTTCGGCCTGCTCCGCAGCGCCTCGGGCCGCTTCGCGCTGTTCTTCACCGCGATCTTCGCCGCTGCCGCCACCGCCGCGGCGGTGGTGCTGTGGTGGAACACCGCCGGCGCGCTGGACCGCCAGGTGGATGCGGCGATCCGCGCCGATGCCACCGCGCTGGCTGAGCGCCGCCGCGCCGGCGGCATCCCCGCGCTGATCGCCGCAATCGACGACCGCCTCGTGCTCGATGTGCAGAATGAGGCGCTCTACATCCTGGTGATGCCGGATGGCCGCAAGCTGGTGGGCAACCTGGAGGCCTGGCCGCAGGAAGCGGAGGGCGAGCTGCCCTGGCTCCGCATCCCGCTCCAGCGCGACGGGGCGACGACGGAAGCGCGGCTGCTGCGCGTCGATCTCGGCCAGGGCCACCGCATGCTGGTCGGGCGCGACGTGGCGGAGAAGCTGCGGCTGCGCGGCCTGCTATCCGAAGGGATCGCCTGGGCCGCCACGGCGTCGGCCGCCTTCGCGGTGCTCGGCGGCTGGATGCTGCGCCGGGCACTGGAACGGCGGCTTAGCCCGGTCTATCGCACGGCCGCCGCGGTCGGGGCGGGCGACCTTGCGCCGCGCGTGCCGCTGTCCGAGCGGGACGACGAATTCGACAAGCTCGGCACGACGATGAATGCGATGCTCGATCGCATCGCGCAGCTGATGGAAGGCGTGCGCGGCGTGTCCAACGCCATCGCGCACGACCTGCGGACGCCGATCACCCGCGCCCGCGCGAAGCTGGAAGACGCGCTGGTCACGGCGCAGGACGAGGATGCGCTGCGGGCGGCGGTCGAGCAGGGGATCGCCGATCTCGACGGCATTGTCCGCGTCTTCCAGGCCGTGCTGCGGATCGCCGAGGTGGAGGCCGGTGGCCGCCGCGCCGCCTTCGAGGCCACCGACCTCGTGCCGATGCTGACCGACATGGCCGAGCTGTACGGCGCCGCCGCCGAAGCGCGCGAGCAGCGGCTGGAAGTGACCCTGCCGCCGAGGCTGCCCCTGGTGGGCGACCGCGACCTGCTGGGCCAGGCGATGGCGAACCTGCTCGACAACGCGCTCAAATTCACGCCGGAGGGCGGCACCGTCGCGCTGTCGGCGAGGACGGAGCCGGGCGGGGTCGAGATCGTGGTGGCCGATGACGGGCCGGGCATGCCCGATGCCGATCGCCAGCGGGCCGGGGAGCGCTTCTTCCGCGCCGATGCCGCGCGGACCACGCCGGGCTCGGGGCTCGGCCTGTCGCTGGTCCGGGCGGTGGCCGCGCTGCATGGCGGCTTGGTCGCGCTTGGCGAAACCCATCCCGGCGCCGCGCGTCCGGGGCTGAAGGTGACGCTGCGGCTGCCGGCGGCCTGACACCGAGCGCCACGCAGCGCTGCGCCGTGTGGAACTGGCCAAGGCTTCCACGTGCCCCGCGTCATGCCGGAGGCCTGCCTTCGGCAAAAGGCGCTTGAGGGCGCCCGAACCGCACAGCCACGAGCCGCCGCATGCGCCCAATGGCTTCAGCCGCTGATGAGTGGCGGCGGCGGCGCCTCTCGCTTGGCCGCGCCGCGCAGCGGGCCGGTGGGGAAGCTGAAGAGCCTGGCCTCTCCCAGCAGGAAGGCGCGGCCGCCGCGCGGGAACAGTGCCGCGATGGCCGGCGCGGTGATGTCGAGCCCGCCCGTATAGGCACCGAAGGCCGGCAGCAGCAGGCGGCGGCCGTCGCTGAGGAAGCAGGGCCGCGTCACCCCGCCCGCGCGCGTCGGCATGGTCGCCTTGGGGTGGTAGTGGCCCGACAATTCCGCCGTCGCGCCCGGCTTCGCGATGTGGCGGAAGGTGAGGGGGGCCAGCGCCAATTCCTCGACCGCTGCGCCCGGCAGGCCCTCGGGCGGCGTCGGGTCGTGGTTGCCGAGCACCCAGGTGACCTCGATCCCCGCCAGGATCCGCGCCAGCGTCGCGGCATCGGGCGAGGCGAGGCGCGCGGAGCCCTTCGCGTCGTGGAAGCTGTCGCCGAGCAGCACCAGCCGTCGCGGCCCGTAGCGGCGCAGCGCCTGGGCCAGCCGATCCAGCGTTTCCCGCGTGTCATAGGGCGGGACCAATTGGCCGCGCGCGGCGAAGGCGCTGCCCTTTTCCAGATGCAGGTCGGCGACGGCCAGCAGGCGCTGCGCCGGCCAGATGACGAAGCCGCCTGGGTCGAGCATCAGCCTCTGGCCGGCGATATGGACGGGGGCGGCGATCATGGCTTGCCGGTCAGTCCTTTCGGCGCGCTGCGGATGAAGCGGTTGTGGCGGGGTTTCGCGCCGTCGCGCGGGCGGCGGGGGCGGTCGCGATCGCCGCGGGCGGGGACGGCCTCCGTCACCTCGGCCAGCGTCTCGGCGAAGAAGTCGGCGCCGTCGGTCACTTCTTCGACCATCGCGGCGGCTTCGGCCAGCAGCGCATCCTCCGCCCCGCCCGCGACCCATTCGCGGCCTTCCTCGATCAGCGCCGGAACGGCGAGCGGGGACACGCGCGGCAGGGCGCGGTGGATGATGCCACCCTGATGCGCGCGCTTCAGCAGCTTCGCGATGCGCGCGACATCTGTCAGGCCGGCCGCCGCTTCCCGTCGCGTCGCGCGCAGCAGGATGTGGTCGGGCTCGTGCTTGCGGAGCACGTCGTAGATCAGGTCGGCGTTCATGGTCATCTGCCGCCCGGATTTCTCGGCACCCGGATGGTGCTTCTCGATCAGCCCCGCGATGGTGGCGATGTTGCGGAAGCTGCGGCGGAGCATGGAGCTTTCCGCCATCCAATCCTCCAGCTCCTCGCCCAGTATGTCTTCCTCGAACAGCCGTTCGACGCCGATCGGCTCGAAGGCGCACCAGGCGGCCAGGACGTAGTCGGTGGCGAGGTAGCCGAGCGGTCCCATGTCGAGCCGTTCCATCCGCTTCGTCACCAGCATCCCGAGCGTCTGGTGTGCCAGCCTGCCCTCGAAGCAATAGGCGACGAGGAACCACTTGCCGCCGCGCGGAAATGTCTCGACCAGCAGCCCATCCACGGGCGGCATCTGGGAGGCGTGGCGTTGCAGCCGCAGCCAGTCCTGCACCGGCGCGGGCAGGGCGGCCCAGGCGGCCGGATCATGCAGGATCGCGCGCACGCGGGCGGCGAGCCAGGTGGTCAGCGGCATGCGGCTGCCGGCATAGGTCGGCACGCGCGGCTCCCCCTCCCCGCCGCGGGAGACGGTGGCGCCGCGCGCATCCAGCGCCTCGAAGCGCAGCAGCTGGCCGGCGAAGATGAAACAGTCGCCGGGGACGAGGGTCGAGAGGAACCATTCCTCCACCTCCCCCAGCACCGGCCCGCCGCGCAGCTTCACCTTGACCAGCGGCGTTTCGACGATGGTGCCGAGATTCATCCGCAACTGCCGCGCCACCGCATCCGACCGCACATGGATGCGCCCATCGGCATCGCGGAACAGCTTGGCGAAGCGGTCATAGGCGCGCAGCGCGTAGCCGCCATCCTCCACGAAGCGCAGCGCATCGTCGAAATCGCGGCGCGAGAGGGCGGCGTAGGGCGCGGCCCGTGTCACCTCCGCGTAGAGGTCATCCGGCAGGAAGGGCGCGGCGACCGCGCAGGCCAGGATATGCTGGCACAGGACGTCGAGCCCGCCTTCGCGTGGCGGGTCGCCATCCAATTCATGCGCCGCGATGGCCTGGCGCGCGGCGGTGCATTCGATGACCTCGAAGCGGTTCGCCGGCACCAGTACGGCGCGGCTCGGCTCCTCCAGCCGGTGGTTGGCGCGGCCGATGCGCTGCAGCAGCCGCGCGACGCCCTTCGGCGCGCCGACCTGCACCACCTGGTCCACCGCGCCCCAGTCGATGCCGAGATCGAGGGAAGCGGTCGCGACCACCGCGCGCAGCTTCCCCGCCGCCATCGCCGCTTCCACCTTGCGGCGCTGCTCCACCGTCAGGCTGCCGTGATGCAGCGCGATGGGCAGGTTGTCGTCGTTGATCTTCCACAGCGCCTGGAAGCAGAGCTCCGCCTGGGCGCGGGTGTTGACGAAGACGATGGTGACGCGCGCATCCCCGATCCGCCGATAGACCTCCGGCATCGAGGCGAGGCCCATATGCCCGCCCCAGGGCAGGCGCCCTTCCGGCAGCAGGATATCCAGCACCGGTTCGGCCCCGCCCGCCCCGAGCACAAGGCGCACATCCTCTGGCTGGCCGGTCCGGGCGAGGAAGGCGCGCAGCGGATCGGGATGCGCGACGGTGGCCGATAGGCCAACGCGCCGCGCGCTGGGCGCCAGCGTGCCGAGCCGCGCGAGGCCCAGCGCCAGCTGGTCGCCTCGCTTGGTGCCGGCCAGCGCATGGATCTCATCCACCACCACCGCGCCGAGGCCACGGAACAACGCGGGCGCATCCGGCAGGGTCAGCAGCAGGGCGAGGGATTCCGGCGTGGTCAGCAGGATCTGCGGCGGCGCGGCGCGCTGCCGGGCGCGGCGATTGGCGGGGGTGTCGCCCGTCCGCGTCTCGATCCGGATGGGCAGGCCCATCTCCTCGACCGGGGCGGTCAGGTTGCGCGCGATATCCACCGCGAGCGCCTTGAGCGGCGAGATATACAGCGTGTGCAGCCCGTCCTGCGGCGCCTGATGCAGATCGATCAGGCTGGGCAGGAAGCCCGCCAGCGTCTTGCCGCCGCCGGTCGGCGCGATGAGCAGCGTGCTCGCGCCGTCCCGCGCGGCGTCCACCAGCGCCAGCTGGTGGGCGCGGGGCTGCCAGCCGCGGCTGGCGAACCAGGCGGCAAAAGGTTCCGGCAATGTTCGCATTGTCGCCCCGGATATGGAGCATCCCGTGGCCCGCGGGAAGATGGCGCAACCGGCCGGACCGCCTACATCGGGGCGGCATGTTCCCCGCCCCCCATCCCGAGACCTGGCTGCGCGTGACCCCGAGGGGTCTGTGGTGCGAGCCGGGTGATTTCTACATCGATCCGCCGCGCGCCGTGCCCCGCGCCGTGATCACGCATGGCCATTCCGATCACGCCCGCCCCGACCATGGCGCGGTGCTGGCGACGGCCGAGACGCTGGCCATCATGCGCGCGCGGATGGGGGAGGGGCGCGCCGGCCTGTCCCAGCAGGCGTTGGCCTTTGGGGAAGGCGTCACCATCGGCGGCGTCGGCATCCGCCTTCTGCCGGCGGGGCATGTGCTGGGCTCGGCGCAGGTGGTGCTGGAGTGGCGCGGCAGCCGCGCCGTGGTCTCGGGCGACTATAAGCGGCGGCGCGATCCGACCTGCACCGGTTTCGAGCCCATGCCCTGCGACGTCTTCGTGACGGAGGCGACCTTCGCGTTGCCGGTCTTTCGCCACCCCGATGCGGCGAGCGAGGTCGCGCGGCTGCTGGACAGCCTGCGCCTGTTCCCCGACCGCGCGCATCTGATCGGCGTCTATGCGCTCGGCAAATGCCAGCGGCTGATCCGACTGTTGCGGGATGCGGGCTATGATCGGCCGATCTACCTGCATGGCGCGCTGCAGGCGCTCTGCACGCTCTATGAAGACCACGGCGTTCCCTTGGGCGAATTGCGCCCCGTGCCCGCGCCGGAAAAACGCGGCGGCGGCGGGTTGCTGGCCGGCGAGATCGTGCTCGCCCCGCCGAGCGCCGAGGCCACGTCCTGGGTGCGGCGGCTGGCGGAGCCGGTGGTCTGCGCGGCCTCTGGCTGGATGCGCGTTCGCCAGCGCGCGAAGGCCAGGGGGGTGGAACTGCCGCTGATCGTCTCCGACCACGCCGATTGGGACGAATTGCTGCAGACGGCCGCCGATGTCGCCGCGCCCGAGATCTGGGTGACCCATGGGCGAGAGGACGCGCTGTGCCACGCGCTGGCTGCGCGCGGCGTGCGCGGCCGGGCGCTGCACCTAGTCGGCCGTGGCGAGGAGGATGAGGAAGGGCCGGAGGTGGCCGAGGCGGCCCTGCCATGACATCCGATGCTGGCGGCGCGCATGGCGCGCCGAGCGGCCGAATGGCCGCCGCGCACATCCCATTCGCACCATCCTGTGCGCCAGTGGCCTGCGCGAAGGCAAGGCCGCGGAGCGGCCGCCCGCCGTCTGAGGGCACACATCAATGAGCATTCCTGCCTTCGCGGAACTGCTCGAACGCCTGGTCTTCACGCCGGGCCGCAACGTTAAGCTGGCACTGCTGCGGCAATGGTTCGCGACCCAGCCCGACCCGGATCGCGGCGTCGGCCTCGCGGCGCTGACGGGGGAGCTTTCGCTGCGCGCCGCCAAGCCGTCGCTGGTCCGCGAATTGGTGGCGGCGCGGACCGATCCGGTGCTGCTCGCGCTCAGCCTGGATTATGTCGGCGACACCGCCGAGACCATCGCCCTGATCTGGCCGGTGCGAGAGGGCGTGAACGCCCCGCCACCGGGCCTCGCCGAGGTGGTGGAGGCGATGGAGACCACGCCGAAGGCCGATCTGCCGGCGCTGATCGCGGGCTGGCTCGACACGCTCGACGCCAAGGGGCGCTTCGCGCTGATCAAGGTGGTGACGGGCGGTCTGCGCGTCGGCGTCTCCGCCCGGCTCGCCAAGACCGCGCTGGCCGAATGGGCCGGGCAGGATGTGGATGCGATCGAGGAAGTCTGGCACGGGATCGAGATTCCCTACCGGCCCTTGTTCGCCTGGCTGGAAGGGCAGGCGCCGCGCCCCGACCCGCAGGATGCGCCCGTCTTCCGCCCCTTGATGCTCGCCCATCCGCTGGAGGAGGACGACCTGCCCGCCATCGCCCCCGCGACGCATCGCGCGGAGTGGAAATGGGACGGCATCCGCGTGCAGCTCTCCGCCACCGAAGGCGGGCGCCGCATCTGGTCGCGCGGCGCGGAGGATGTTTCCGCAGCCTTCCCCGAGATCATCCAGGCAATGGATTTTCGGGCCGTGGTGGATGGGGAGTTGCTGGTGATGCGCGATCAGGCCGTCGCGCCCTTCGCGGACCTTCAGCAGCGACTGAACCGCAAGCTCGTCTCCGCGCGGATGATGGCGCAGTACCCGGTGGCGGTGCGGCTCTACGACATGCTGTTCGACGGCACGGAGGATCTGCGCGCGCTGCCCTTCGATGCGCGGCGCGCCAGGCTGGAGGCGTGGTTCGCGCGCACAAGGCCGGCGCGGATGGACCTTTCGGCGCTGGTCGCCTTCGACAGCCCGGATCACCTGGCGGACATCCGCGCCGGCACCCGCGACGCGGCGATCGAAGGGCTGATGGTGAAGCGCGCCGACAGCCCCTATGTCCCCGGCCGCGTGAAGGGGCTGTGGTGGAAGTGGAAGCGCGCCCCGCTCAGCGTCGATGCGGTGCTGATGTACGCCCAGCGCGGCCGGGGGCGGCGCAGCAGCTACTATTCCGACTTCACCTTCGGCCTGTGGCGCGAGGATGCCGCGGGTGGGCGGGAGCTGGTGCCGATCGGCAAGGCCTATTCCGGCTATTCGGATGCGGAGCTGGTCTGGATCGACCGCTGGATCCGCGCCCACACCACCGCCCGCTTCGGCCCGGTGCGGGAAGTGGCGAAGGGCCTGGTGCTGGAAGTGGAATTCGATGCCGCGCAGCGCAGCACGCGGCACAAATCCGGCGTCGCGCTGCGCTTTCCCCGCATCGCCCGCCTGCGCCGCGACAAGCCGGCGGAGGAAGCCGATATCCTGCCGACGCTGGAAGCGATGATCAGGGGCGCGGCGGCGGAGGATTGACCCACCCGTCCCAGGGTGGTGGCCTGCGCGGCGAAGGAGACCCCTGATGCCCCTCGCCCCCAACCCCGTCCGCCAGCGCCTGGCCGCCGGCGAACTCGCCCTCGGCTTCGGCGTGCATCACCTGCGCGGCAGCGCGGTAGGCATGATCGCCGCGGCCTCCGGCTTCGACTGGCTGTTCATCGACATGGAACACGGCGCGATGAGCGTCGATGACGCGACGCGCATCGCCATCGCCGCCCTGTCGCAGGGCTGCACCCCGATCGTGCGTGTCTGCAAGGATGCGCTGCATGAAGGCACGCGGAGCCTCGACAACGGGGCGATGGGCGTGGTCGTGCCGCATATCGACACGGCCGAGGAAGCCGCCGCCGTCGTGCAGGCCTATCGCTTCCCGCCCACCGGCATGCGGAGCTGGGGCGGCCCGCCCTTTGCCTATGGCCTCGGCCCCGTGGATGCCGCCGCGGCGCAGGCGGAGCTGAACCGCGAGATCCTGGTCGTCTGCATGATCGAGACGCCGGAGGCGGTCGCCAATGCCGATGCCATCGCCGCCGTGCCCGGCGTGGATGTGCTGATGTTCGGCACCTCCGACCTGACGGCGACGATGGGCATTCCGGGCCAGATCGGCCATCCGGATGTCCGCAAGGCCTATGAGACGGTGGGCGCGGCCTGCGCGCAGCACGGCAAGTTCATGGGCATGGGCGGCGTCTATGACGAGAAGGTGGCGCCCGACTACATCAAGCTCGGCGCGCGCTTCATCCTCAGCGGGTCGGACCATTCCTTCCTGATGGCGGGGGCCTCGGCGCGCTCGAAGTTCCTGCGCGGGCTGGCGTAAAGGCTCGGCGCGATCCCGCCCCGCTCGCGCGGGGAGGGTCCATCACCCCCGCCGCATCGCCCGGACCAGGGCGATGATCGGCAGCAGCCCCACCGCCACGATCAGCAGCGCGGCGGTGGAGGCTTCCGCCAACCTCTCGTCGGAAGCCAGGTTGTGGACACGCACGGCCAGCGTGTCGAAGTCGAAGGGCCGGACGATCAGCGTCGCCGGCAATTCCTTCATCGTGTCCACGAAGACCAGCACGGCCGCCGTCAGCAGCGCGCCCTTGGCCAGCGGCAACTCCACCGCCCAGACCGCCGCGCCGGGCTTGCGGCCCAGCACGCGCGCGGCGGCGAAGAGGCTCGGCTTGATCCGCGTCAGACCGCTTTCCACCGCCGATAGCCCGACGCCCAGGAACCGGACCAGATAGGCGAAGACCAGCGCCGCGATGCTGCCCGACAGCAGCAGCCCGGTGGACAGGCCGAAGGTCGCGCGCATCCAGCCATCCAGCGCATTGTCGAACAGCGCGAAGGGCACCAGCGCGCCCACCGCGATCACCGATCCCGGCACGGCATAGCCCAGCGACGCGATGCGATTCGCCGTCGCGCGGAGGGGGGAGGGGTGCAGGCGGTTCGCCCAGGCGAGCAGGGCTGCGACCATCACCGCCAGCAGCGCGGCGATGGCGGCCAGCGTCAGGCTGTTCCAGGCATAGGGCATCACGCGCCGCGCCTCGAAGGCATTGCCGGCTTCCATCATCAGCACCAGCAGCGTGCCGGCCGGGATCGCGAAGCCCAGCAGCACGGGCAGCAGGCAGGCCGCGATCGCCGCCCATTCCTTCCACCCGCGAAGTTGCACCGGCCGCAGCGGCGGCTGGCGCGTGGTGGTGGTGTGGAAGCGCCGCCCCCCGCGCGAGACGCGTTCCAGCAGCAGCAGCAGCGCAACCAGGCCCATCAGGCAGGTCGCCAGTTGCGCTGCCGCCGGGCGGTCCGCCAGCCCGAACCAGGCATCGTAGATGCCGGTGGTGAAGGTGCGGACGGCGAAATGCTGCACCGTGCCGAAATCCGCCAGCGTCTCCATCAGCACCAGGGCCACACCGCCCGCCAGCGCCGGCCGCGCCATCGGCAGCGCGACATGCAGGAAGGTGCGCGGCAGCCCGTGGCCGAGCGTGCGCGACGCTTCCAGCAGGCAGACGCTCTGCGTCAGGAAGGCGCCGCGGCAGAGCAGGTAGACGTAAGGGTAGAGCACGGCCGCCAGCATCAGCGCGGCGCCGGGCAGGCTGCGGATCTCGGGGAACCAGTACTGGCCCCAGGCGAGGCCGGTGGCGTCGCGCAGCGCGGTCTGCACCGGCCCCGCCACATCCAGCAGCCAGACATAGGCATAGCCGCAGACATAGGCCGGCATCGCCAGCGGCAGCAGCAGCGCCACTTCCAGCACGCCCCGGCCCCGGAAGGCGCAGGCCGCGACCAGCCAGGCGCTGATCGCGCCCATCGTGGCCGCCAGCACGCCCACCAGCACCGCGAGCAGCACGGAATTCACCAGCAGGTCCGGCAGCACCGTGCGGCCCAGATGCAGCCAGGACCCGCCGCCCGGCGTCAGCGCCGTGACCAGCACCGAGACCAGCGGCGCCGCGATCAGCCCCCCCGCGACCACGCTCGCCCAGGCCCAGGCCGGCGTCCGGCGCGCGCGCGGTCGCGCGGCGGGGCGGGCGGGGTCCTGGCCAGGGGCTGGGGCGGCGGTGGCGGACATGCCGGGCGGTTCAGGCCACGCGATGCGGCGGCTCGGTCCCCGCGCGCAGCAGCGCGTCCAGGTTCTCGAGCGCCCGGAAGCCCATCGCGTCGCGCGTCTCCTCGGTCGCGGAGCCGAGATGCGGCAGCAGCGCGACATTCTCGAGGCCATGATAGCCTTCGAAGATGCGCGGCTCCCCGTCATAGACATCGAGCCCGGCGGCGCGCACCTGGCCGGAGGTCAGCGCCGCGACCAGCGCCGCATCGTCCACCGATGTGCCCCGCCCGGTATTGACCACGATGGCCCCCCGCCGCAGCAGCGCGAGGCGTTCCGCATTCAGCCAGTGCCGCGTGGCGGCGCCGCCCGGCATATGCATCGACAGCACATCGATCGCGCCGAGGAAGGAGACGTCATTGTCGTGATAGGTCGCGCCCATTTCAAGCTCGGGCGGCAGGCGGGTGCGGTTGCGGTAGTGGATGGGCATGCCGAAGCCGCGCGCCATCTTCGCCAACTCCCGCCCGATGCGGCCGAAGCCGGCGATGCCGAGCGCCTTGCCTTCCAGCGTGGTGCCCATCAGCTGGGTGGGCGTCCAGCCGGTCCAGGCGCGGGCGCGGACCATCCGTTCGCCCTCTCCCGCCCGGCGCGCGGCCATCAGCATCAGGGTGAAGGCGATCTCTGCGGTGGCGAAGGACAGCACGTCGGGCGTGTTGGTCACCACGATCCCGCGCGCCTGGGCCGCCGCCAGGTCGATATGGTCCGTACCGACGGAGAAGGTGGCGACGATCCGGACGCTGGCGGGCAGGGCGGCGAAGGTCGCGGCGTTGAAGGGATCGCCGGCGGCGCAGAGGATGCCGGCGGCCCCGGCCTCGGTCGCCCGGCGCGCGATCTCGGCCCCATCCCGCGCCCAGGGGGCGTCGGCGGTGTTCAGCCTTGCGTCGTAGTCGCGCGCGGCGCGGGCTTCGACGGCGGCGGGCAGCTTGCGGGTCAGCAGCAGGACGGGCTTGGTCATCGGCTCTCCCCCAGGGGGGCTCCCTCGGCGGGTCTCCCTCGGCCGGGGCAGGGATAGCCGGGGGGCGGGCGGCTTGCCAGCCGGGGCCGGCGCCGCCCCCGTCTTGCCAGAGGATAGGCTGGGGGGCAGGGTCGGCGCCTCTCGCCGGCAATGAAGGGTTTTTCGGTATGGAACTCGGTCTCAAGGGCAAGCGCGCGCTGGTCATGGGCGCGTCCAAGGGCCTCGGGCGTGCGATCGCGGATTCGTTGGCGGCGGAGGGTGTTGCCGTCGTCGTCAGCGGGCGCGACCAGGCGACGCTGGATGTCGCGGCGGCGGAGCTGCGCGGCCTCGGCGCGCCGGCGGCCTTCGGCGTGCCGGCCGACATCGCTTCCGCCGCCGATATCGACCGGCTGGCGGATGAGGCGGTGCGGCTGCTGGGCGGCGTCGACATCCTGGTGCTGAACCATGGCGGCCCGCCGCCGGCCGGCCCGCTGGAGGTCACGCAGGACCAGCTGGTGGAATGGTTCCCGCGCATCGTCCAGCACCCGATCCGCATCGCGACGAAGCTGATCCCGGCGATGCGCCAGCGCCGCTATGGCCGCGTGCTGACCGTTGGCTCCACGGGCATGGAGCAGCCGATTCCGAACCTCGCGCTGTCCAACATCCTGCGCGGGGCGATGGTGGGGTGGAACAAGTCGGTCGCGCTGGAAGTCGCGGGCGACAACGTGACCTGCAACATCCTGGCCCCCGGCGCGATCCGCACGGGCCGCCTGCTGGAAACCCAGGCCGGCGTCGCCAAGGTGCGCGGCGTGGCGGTGGATGACGTGATCGCCGAACGCGCGAAGACCATCCCCGCCCAACGCATCGGCACGCCCGATGAATTCGGCCCTCTCGCCGCCTTCCTGTGTTCCGACAAGGCCGCCTACATCACCGGCAACATCATGCGGATCGACGGCGGGCTGGTGCGTTCCATCTAAAAGGAGTGCCGCGCATGCTGCCGAACCTGACGCCGGACACCGAACTGGCCGACCGTCTGTTCGGCAGCTTGCGGGACGCGACCCATGACGGGGTCGGCATCACGCGCGAAGCCTATGGCCCGGGCGAGGCGATGGCGCACCGCATCGTCCGCGAAGCGGCCGATGCGGTGGGGCTGGAGACCCGAACGGACCCGGCGGGCAACCTGCTGATGACCCTGCCGGGCAGCGATCGCGCCGCGAAGCGCGTGGTGCTCGGCAGCCATCTGGACAGTGTGAAGTCCGGCGGCAATTTCGATGGCGCGGCCGGCGTGCTGGCGGGGCTGGCGGCGGTGGCGGGGATGAAGCGCGCGGGCTTCGTGCCCGGCCGCGACGTGACGGTGGTGGCGGTCCGCGCCGAGGAGGCGGGCGCCTGGTTCCCGGTGAGCTATCCCGGCAGCCGCGCCGCGCTCGGCCTGCTGAAGACCGCTGAACTCGGCATCCGTCGCATGGACAGCGGCCGGTCGCTGGCGGATCACATGCGGGAGGAAGGCTTCGACCCCGCCTGGGTCGAGGCGGGCGGCACCACCTTCACCCCGGCGGATACCGCCGCCTTCCTGGAATTGCACATCGAACAGGGCCCGGTGCTGGATACGGAAGGCGTGCCGCTGGGCATCGTCACCGGCATCCCCGGCAGCCGCCGCCTGCGCGCGGCGCGCGTGGTGGGCGAGACCAACCATTCCGGCGCGACGCCCCGCAAATACCGCCGCGACGCGGCCATTGCGCTGGCGGAACTCGCGCATCGCATCGACGATCGCTGGGCGGTGCTGGAGGCGCAGGGCCATGCGCTGGTCTGCACCTTCTGCGTGCTGGCCACCACGGCTGACGCCGGCTTCACCCGCATCGCGGGAGAGGCGGAGTTCCAGCTGGATGTCCGCAGCGTCAACCCCCGCAGCGTCGATGCGGTGATGGAGACGCTGTACGAGATCATTCCGGAGATCGAGGCGCGGCGGGGCGTACGCTTCGAATTGGGCGCCGAGACGGGCAGCCGGGCCGCGCCGATGGATGCGGGCATCCAGGCCGCGCTGGCGCGCGCGGCCGATGCGCTGGTCATCCGGCACCGGGCGATGGCCAGCGGTGGTGGGCATGACGCGGCGGCCTTCGTGCAGGCGGGCATCCCGGCGGGGATGATCTTCGTCCGCAACCAGAATGGCAGCCACAACCCGCATGAAGCGATGCGGATGGACGATTTCGCCGCGGCTTGCGCGGTGGTGACACGATGGGCGGCGGAGATGGCGCAGTGACGGCACGGCTGGCAGTCGATATCGGCGGCACCTTCACGGACCTGGCCGTCGAACGCGCCAAGGGGGATGAGGTCGAACGCTGGACCGCGAAGGTCCTGACCACCCCCGCCGCGCCGGAGCTTGGCGTGCTGGAAGGCGTGCGCGTGGTGCTCGGCCGTGCGGGGCTGACGCCGGCCGATATCGAGTTGGTGATCCACGGCACGACGCTGGCGACCAATGCGGTGATCGAGCGCAAGGGCGCGCGCACCGCGCTGCTGACCACCGACGGGTTCCGCGATGTGCTCGCGCTGGGGAATGAGAGCCGGTACGACCAGTACGACCTGAACATCGAATTGCCGCAGCCGCTGGTGCCGCGCCGCTGGCGCGTGACGGTGCCGGAGCGGCTGGACAATGAAGGCAAGGTGCTGCGCGCGCTCGACGAGGACGCGGTGCGGCAACAACTGGCCTTCCTGCGCGACGAAGGCATCGAGAGCCTCGCCATCGGTTTCCTCCACAGCTTCGTGAACCCGGCGCATGAGAAGCGCGCGGCCGCCATCGTGCGCGAGGTGTGGCCCGATCTGCCGGTTTCCCTCTCCTCCGAGGTCTCGCCGGAGATGCGGGAGTGGGAGCGGTTTTCGACCACCGTCGCCAATGCCTATGTCCAGCCGAAGATGGCCAGCTACCTGCATCGGCTGGAAGTGGGACTGCGGGAGGCCGGGTTGGCCTGCCCGCTGTTCCTGATGCTGTCCGGCGGCGGGCTGACGACGCTGGAAACGGCGGCGCGCTTCCCGATCCGGCTGGTGGAATCCGGGCCCGCGGGTGGCGCGATCTTCGCGGCGCATGTCGCGCGCCAGAAGGGCTGGGGGAAGGTGCTGTCCTTCGACATGGGCGGCACAACGGCGAAGGTCTGCCTGGTGGACCACTTCGCCCCGCAGGCCGCCCGCACCTTCGAGGTCGCGCGCGTCGGCCGCTTCAAGAAGGGCTCCGGCATGCCGCTCCGGATCCCGGTGATCGAGATGGTGGAGATCGGCGCGGGCGGCGGGTCCATCGCGCATCTCGACAGCATGGGGCGCATCCAGGTCGGGCCGGAAAGCGCGGGCGCCGATCCGGGGCCGGCCTGCTACGGCCGCGGCGGCACGCAGCCGGCGGTGACGGATGCGAATTTGCTGCTGGGCCGCTACGAGCCCGACCTGTTCGCGGGCGGGGCGCTGAAGCTGCACCCGGCCGCTGCGGCCGATGCGATGGGGGCGCATGTCGGCCACCGGCTTGGCCTGTCGCCCGCGATGGCCGCGCTCGGCGTGGTCGAGATGGTGGATGAGAACATGGCGAACGCCGCGCGCGTCCACGCCATTGAATCCGGCAAGGGCTATGACGGCCGCGCGATCATCGCCTTCGGCGGCGGCGGGCCGGTGCATGGCACGCGGGTGGCCGAGAAGATCGGCGTCACGCGGCTGCTGGTGCCGTCCGGCGCGGGCGTGGGCTCGGCCATCGGCTTCCTGCGCGCACCGGTGGCGTATGAGGTCGTGAAGTCGCTCTACCAGCGTTTCGCGAGCTTCGACCTGGATGCGGTGAACACGCTGCTCTCGGCGATGTCGGCGGAGGCGTCGGCGGTTGTGGCGGAAGGCGCCTTCGGCCAGCCGACGACCGAGCATCGCCTGGCCTTCATGCGCTATGTCGGCCAGGGCCATGAGATCGCGGTGCCGCTGCCGGCGCGGCCGCTGGAAGGCGCCGACATCTTCGCGATCCGCGCAGCCTATGACGCCGAATACACGCGCTTCTACGACCGGCCGGTGCCGGGCAGCGATGTGGAGATCCTGTCCTTCGCCGTCACCGTCGCGACGATGGTCGAGCCGATCGAGCCCGTCGCCCCGGTGGCCGACGCGCCCGCGCCCGCGCCGGTGCGGACGCAGCAGGTGCGCGACACCGCGACCGGGGAGGTCGCATCCTGGGCGGTCTATGACCGCGCCGCGATGGCGGCCGGCGCGACCGTCCCCGGCCCCTGCATCGTCGCGGAGGCGGAGACGAGCA
Organism: Roseomonas mucosa; assembly: GCA_945878375.1. Lineage (GTDB taxonomy): Bacteria > Pseudomonadota > Alphaproteobacteria > Acetobacterales > Acetobacteraceae > Falsiroseomonas > Falsiroseomonas mucosa_A. The sequence goes on from CAMDWG010000005.1 coordinate 198,858, forward strand.
CGCTGGTGGGCCCCGGCTGGCGCTGCCGGGTGGATGGGCTGGGGTATCTCGAACTGACGCGGGGAGCAGCCTGATGTCGGCGAACGAAGCACTCACGAAAATCCAGCGCCAGATCCAATGGAACCGCCTGATCGCGGTTGTGGAGGAACAGGCGCAGATCATGATCCGCACCGCCTTCAGCACCACGGTGCGAGAGGCGGGCGATCTGTCGGCCGGCATCTTCGACCTGCAGGGGCGGATGCTCGCGCAGGCCGTGACGGGCACGCCAGGCCATGTGAACTCCATGATGGAATCGGTCGGGCATTTCCTGGCGAAGTTCCCCGCCGAGACGATGAAGCCCGGCGATCACTACATCACCAACGACCCCTGGCTCGGCACCGGGCACCTGCATGACCTGACCGTGGTGACGCCCGCTTTCCGCCAGGGGAAGATCGTCGGGCTCTTCGCCAACACCGCGCATGTCATCGATGTCGGCGGGCTCGGCATGGGGCCCGAAGGGCGCAGCGTCTTCGAGGAAGGGCTCTATATCCCCATCGTGAAGTGCTTCGACCAGGGCCGCGCGAACGAGACCTTCTTCGACTTCCTCCGCGCTGGGTCCCGCACGCCGGTCGAGCTGGAGGGCGATGTCTATTCCCTCTGCGCCTGCAACGATGCGGGCGCGCGCCGGCTGGTCGAGATGATGGACGAGTTCGGGATGGAGAGCATCGACGACCTCGCCGACTACATCTTCGATGCCTCGTTGCGCGCGACCCTCGATGAACTCGCGCGCATCCCGCGCGGCACCTATCGCGCCGAGATCACCTCGGATGGGTATGAGGCACCGGTCACGCTGAAGGCGGCGATGACGGTGGGCGCGGATGGCATCGTGGTGGATTTCGCCGGCACGTCTGGGCTGTCCAACCGCGGCATCAACGTGCCGGCCGCTTATTGCCGCGCCTATGCCTGCTTCGGGATCAAGTGCGTCGTCGCGCCGGATATCCCGAACAACTGGGCCTCGCTTGCCCCCTTCCGGATGGAGATTCCGGAACGCTGCATCCTGAATGCGCCGCGGCCCTATCCGGTCAGCGTGCGGCATGTCGTCGGCCAGCTGCTGCCCGACCTGATGATGGGCTGCCTGCACCAGGCGGTGCCGGACCGCGTGACGGCCGAAGGGTCTTCCTGCCTCTGGAACCCACCCTTGCGCGGCGGTTCGCAGGTCAGCGGCGCGGCGGCGGAGGTGCCGGATTTCGAGATCATCACCTTCAATTCGGGCGGCACCGGCGCGCGGCAGACGAAGGACGGGCTGGATGGCACGGCCTTCCCATCCGGCGTGCGGACCATGCCGGTGGAGGCGACGGAGAATGTCGCGCCGGTGATCTTCTGGCAGAACCAGCTTCGCCCCGATTCCGCCGGTGCCGGCCGCACGCGCGGCGGCTTCGGCAAGGTCATGGAGATCGGTGCGAAGGGCGATGCGGAATTCGCCGTCAACGCCGTCTTCGACCGCGTCGCCAACGCGCCGAAGGGCCGTGAGGGTGGCGGCGCGGGCGCTGCCGGCTGGGTTGGGCTGGATGACGGCACGAAGCTGCGGACCAAGGGATTCCAAGTGATTCCGAAGGGACGCCGGCTGCTGCTGAAACTGCCCGGCGGCGGCGGCATGGGCGATCCCACGCAGCGCGACCGCGCGCTGGTGGAACGCGATGTGGCGGATGGGCTGGTCAGCGCCGACACGGCGAAGGACCTCTACGGCGCCTGAAGTGACCTGCGGCGGGCGGGGCACTCTTCCGTCCGTCGCCTGCGCTTGCCATGATCGCCGTCGGAACGCCCGGACGGATCACGACCATGGCCCTGCGCTGCGACCTCATCATCCGCGATGCCACCTTGTTCGACGGCACTGGCGGGCCGCGCCGCGTCGGCGACCTCGGCGTGAAGGGCGAGCGGATCGTCGCCATGGGCGACCTCGGCGGCGCCAGCGCGGATCGCGAGGTGATCGCGACCGGAAAGGCGCTCGCGCCCGGCTTCATCGACGCGCATACGCATGACGACCGCGCGGTGCTGATGGGAGAGGAAGGGACGCTCTGCAAGACCAGCCAGGGTGTCACCACCGTGGTCTGCGGCTGCTGCGGCGTCTCCCTTGCCCCGGCCCGCTTCAAGACCGCGCCGCCGCCGCCGCTCGACCTGGTGGGGGCCGAGGGCTGGTGGAAGTTCGGCGATTTCGGCGACTACGCCCACGCCATCAACAGCAAGGGCTCCGAGGTCAACGTCTACGCGCTGGCGGGCAACCAGACGCTCCGTGTCGAGGCCATGGGGGGCGACGTGTATCGCCCGGCCACGGACAAGGAGATCCACCACATGCACCAGCGGGTGAAGCAGTCGATGGCGGAAGGCGCCTCCGGCTTCTCCACCGGGCTCTACTACAAGCCGAACATGCATGCGACGACCGATGAGATCGTGGCGATCACGGAAGCGCTGAAGCCCTTCGACGGGCTCTATTCCACCCATATGCGCGACGAGTCCAACACGATCCTCGCCTCGATCGAGGAAACGCTGGAGATCGGCAAGCGCGCCGGCGTGCAGGTGCAGATCAGCCACCACAAATGCTCGCTGCCGGAGAATTACGGCCGCAGCATCCAGACCCTGCCGCTGCTCGAAGCCTATGCCCGCACGCAGCAACTGGCCTACGATGTCTATCCCTACCCCGCCGGGTCCACCGTGCTGATGCCGGACCGGCTGCGGGAGGATGTGAAGGTGATCATCACCTGGTCCGTCCCGCACCCCGAGATGGCCGGCCGCTACCTGCATGAGATCGCGCGCGGCTGGAACACCGACATCAAGGCAGCGGCGGAACAGCTGCTGCCGGCCGGCCAGATCAGCTTCCAGATGGATGAGGATGATGTGCAGCGGATCATGGCGCATCCGATGTCCATGATCGGCAGCGACGGCATCCCGCATGACGCGCATCCGCACCCCAGGCTGTGGGGCACCTTCCCGCGCGTGCTGGGCCACTATGCCCGGGGCCTAGGCCTGTTCAGCATGGAAACGGCGATCTTCAAGATGACCGGCCGCTGCGCCGAGGCTTACGGGATCGTGGATCGCGGGACCTTGCGCGAAGGCGCCTATGCCGATCTCGTGCTGTTCGATCCCGCGACGGTGATCGATGCGGCGACCTTCGAGAACCCGAAGGTCCCCTCCATCGGCATCGAGGAAGTCTGGGCCAATGGCGTCGCGACCTTCAAGGCGGGCAAGGGTGCGACGGGCGAACGGCCGGGCCGGCTGGTGACGCGTCACAAGGGCTGAGCGGGCAGCCGCGACGGCCCGATACATTTTCATGCCGGATTGGTTGCCGCTGCTCGGCTTCGCCCTCGTGGGTTCGGTGACGCCGGGGCCGAATGTGCTGATGGTGGCGGCCGCCGCGGCCAGCGTCGGCCTGCGCGGCGTGATGCCGCATATGCTGGGCGTCACCTTCGGCTTCAGCGCCATGATCCTGCTGGTCGGGCTCGGCCTCGCGGCACCGCTGGCGGCCAGCCCGGTCGTGCATGGCATCCTGCAATGGGTGGCGGCCGCCTGGATGCTGTGGCTGGCCTGGAAGATCGCCACCGCCCCGCCGCCGGGTGAAGGCCCCGCACGCCCGCCCTTCACCTTCCTCCAGGCGGCTTTGTTCCAATGGGTGAACCCGAAGGCCTGGATGGTCGCGGGTGCGGCGATCGCGGCCTTCACGCGGCACGGTGATCCGCTGCTGCCGCAGGTCGCGGCCATCGCGCTGGTGTTCGGCGCGATTTCCATGCCGTGCCTGCTGGTCTGGGCGGCGCTCGGCGCCGGGGCGCGTCACATCCTGCGCGAGGCCCGCGCCATCCGACGCTTCAACATCGTCATGGGCGTGCTGCTGGCGCTGAGCGTGCTGCCTCTGCTGCGCTGAGCTACCCCTGCCGCTTCTCCGCGCGCGCCGCGAGTTCCAGCGAGACCAGCCGCGCGAGCAGCACGGCGATGAAGATCTGTCCCGTCACCGCCTGCAGCGTCACCAGCGTGCGCGCCAGCGGCGTGGCGGGGACGATGTCCCCGAAGCCGGTGCTGGTCTGCGCCACCAGGCTGAAATAGCGGAAACTCTGCGGCAGCGCGGTGGCACCGGCGAAGGAGCCGGGGGCGAAGCCCTCCAGCGTCTCGTAGGCGGTGGCGAAGAGCAGCGCGACCAGCAGGTAGAGCGCGATCGCACCCTCGATCCGGGCACGCGTCACCTCTCCCGCGGCCAGCACCTGGCGCAGCAGGGCGCCGCACAGCAGCAGCAGCCCGGCGATGCTCGCGAGCCCCGCGACCTCCCCGCTATCCAGCGTCACGGCGCCCGCGCCGAGCGCGACACAGGCCCCGAGCGGCCAGAAGCCGCCGCCGAGGCGCGTCAGCGCGGCCATCCCCGCCAGCATCGTGGCCAGCGTCACCAGCGGCGGCAGCACCCCCGGCACCCAGCCCAGATCGGCCAGCGGCTGCAGCACGAACAGGCTGGTCGCAAGCCCGACCAGCAGGGCATGCATCGCCGTATCCCGTCGCGTCATCGTCTCGTCCCAAGGGCCAGCCTCTGGTCGATTTTTCCACCCTGCCCCGGCGTGGTCCAGGCGCGGCGGGCGATTGGCGCGACTTGCGATTCCCGCTAGAGCGGGGCGCGTTCCGACTGAATCTTGCTGGCCTTCGTCTTGCTGGTAGCCGGACGGGTCGATCCATCCGGGCGGTTAAGCCCTTCGCGATCCGATCCGTGCCCAGGGCCGCCATCATCCTTTCCGGGAGATCTCCATGGACCACAACCTCCCTGCCCAGGCCGACCCGCATGCGGAAATCCGCGCCGAGGTCCGCAAGCTCTGCGCGCGTTTTCCCGGCGAGTATTGGCGCGAGCTGGATAGCCGCCGCGGCTACCCGACCGAATTCGTGCGCGCGCTCACCGAGGCCGGCTGGCTCGCCGCGCTGATCCCGGAGGAATTCGGCGGCGCGGGGCTGCCATTGTCGGGTGCGGCGGCGATCCTGGAGGAGATCCAGTCCGCCGGCTGCAATGGCGCCGCCTGTCACGCGCAGATGTACATCATGGGCACGATCCTGCGGCACGGCAGCCCAGCGCAGAAGGCGCAGTACCTGCCCGCCATCGCCGCCGGCGAGCTGCGCCTGCAAGCCTTCGGCGTGACGGAGCCGACCTCCGGCACCGATACCACCGCGCTCAGGACCACGGCGCGGCGCGAGGGCGACAAGTACATCGTGAACGGCCAGAAGATCTGGACCAGCCGGGCCGAGCATTCGGACCTGATGCTGCTGCTGGCGCGCACCACGCCGCGCGACCAGGTCACGAAGAAGACCGATGGGCTTTCGACCTTCATCGTCGATATGCGGACTGCGCTGGGCAAGGGCCTCACGATCCGCCCGATTCGCACGATGATGAATCACAATTCCTGCGAGGTGTTCTTCGACAACCTCGAAGTCCCAGCCGAGAATCTGGTCGGCCTCGAGGGCAAGGGTTTTCGGTACATCCTGGATGGGATGAACGCCGAACGGCTGCTGATCGCCGCCGAATGCGTCGGCGACGCCAAGTGGTTCATCGAGAAGGCGCGCAACTACGCCAAGGAACGCGTGCTGTTCGGCCGCCCGATCGGCGCGAACCAGGGCGTGCAATTCCCGATCGCCAAGGCCTATGCCCAGATGCGCGCGGCGGAAGCCATCGTGCAGCAGGGGCTGGCGAAGTTCGAGCGCGGCGAGAACTGCGGCGAGGAAGCCAATATGGGCAAGATGCTGGCCGCCGAGGCCAGCTGGGCCGCGGGCGAGGCCTGCGTGAACACCCATGGCGGCTTCGGCTTCGCCGAGGAATACGACATCGAGCGCAAGTTCCGCGAGACGCGGCTCTATCAGGTCGCACCGATCAGCACGAACCTGATCCTGAGCTACATCGGTGAGCATGTGCTCGGCATGCCGCGGAGCTACTGAACCCGATGCGCCCGCTCGAAGGCCTGCTGGTCGTCAGCATGGAACAGGCGGTGGCCGCGCCGACCTGCACGCAGAAGCTGGCCGATGCCGGCGCGCGCGTCATCAAGATCGAGCGGGCCGAGGGCGATTTCGCGCGCGGCTACGACAAGGCCGCCGCCGGCCTGTCCAGCTACTTCGTCTGGCTGAACCGGGGGAAGGAGAGCATCGTCCTCGACATCAAGCGGCCCGAGGACAAGGCGCTGCTCGGGCGGATGGTCGCGAAGGCGGATGTCTTCGTGCAGAATCTGGCGCCCGGCGCCATGGCGCGCGCCGGCTTCGGAGCCGCGGAACTGCGCGCACGGCATCCTCGGCTGATCACCGTCGATATCTCCGGCTACGGGGAGGAAGGCGAGTATGCGCGGATGAAGGCCTATGATCTGCTGGTCCAGGCCGAAAGCGGGCTTGCCTCGATCAACGGCCATCCGGCGGGGCCGGGGCGGGTCGGCGTGTCCGTGGTGGATATCGCGACGGGGATGAACGCGCATGCCGCGGTGCTGGAAGCGTTGATCGCGCGCGGCATCACCGGGCGGGGGGCAGGGGTCGCGGTGTCCCTGTTCGACGCGATGGCCGATTGGATGAACGTGCCCCTGCTGTTCTTCGAGGGCACCGGCCGCGCCCCGGACCGCATGGGGCTGGCGCACCCCTCGCTCTCCCCCTACGGCGCCTTCGCGACCTCGGATGGGGTGCTGGTGCTGATCAGCATCCAGAATGAACGCGAATGGGCGCAGTTCTGCGCCGGCGTGCTGGGCGAGTCCGGCTTGCCGGCTCGGGAAGGCTGGCGCAGCAACACCGAGCGCGTGGCGAACCGTGCGGCGGTGGACGCCCATGTGGCCGCCGCCTTCGCCCGGCTGACCCGGGCCGAGGCCGCCGGGCGGTTGGATGCGGCCGGCACGGCCTATGGCTTCGTCAATGGGGTGGCCGAATTCGCGCGCCACCCCGCGCTACGCCGGATCGAGGCGGCGACGCCGAACGGCCCGGTCAGCCTGGCCGCGCCCGCTCCGCGCCTGACCGGCCCCGCCCGGCCAGCCGGCCGCGTTCCGGCGCTGGGCGAGCATGGGGCGGCGATCCGGGTGGAATTCGCGGGCTGACCCCAGGCAATCATGTGACTGACGCATCTTCGTCATAAAGTCCATGCGCCTCGCGCATACCCGAGTTCTGCTGCACTGCAAAAAATTCGCTTGCGCCGGATAGGGTGGGCACCTAAATCCTGCGTCACGGCAGGGCGGATACCCTCCCCCTGCCGTGTTTCTTGGACGTTTCCTCCCTAAACTCGGCGGTGCCGCAAGGCACCGCCGCTTTTTTTTGGCCATACTTCAGGAGGTTGGGTGGCGCTGTTCAGCGCGTCAGGAAGCCCCAGTCGGCACCGGCCAGAACCTCCAGCAGCTGTTCGAGGTTCCGCCGCAGGCCAGCCATTCCGGGCGCCCGCTGCACCCGCGCTTCATCCATGTAGAGCCGCCGCGCGATCTCCACCTGGAGCGCATGCACACCCTCTAGCGGCGTGCCGTAATGGCGTGTGACGTAACCCCCCGCATAGGGGTCGTTCCGCCGGACCCGGTAGCCCAGCGCCGCCAGCGCTTCCTCCACCAGCCGCGTGGCGCGCGGCGCGCAGGATGTGCCATGCGCATCCCCCAGCACGATATCCGCCGGCTGCAGCCCATGCGCCGGATGCGTCGGCATGGAGTGGCAATCCACCAGCAGGCAGCAGCCGAAGCGTCCCCGCGTCTCCTCGATCAGCGCGGCCAGCGCCGCGTGATAGGGTTGCCAGCAGGCGCGCACGCGCGCCTCGGCGTCCGCGAAGGACAGCTTGCCACGATAGACCGGCTCCCCGTTCGCCACCACGCGGGCGATGGTGCCGAGCCCGGCGCCGACGCGGGGGCTGGCGCTGTTCACCCAGGGCGGCAGCGGCCCGTCGAACATGCCGGGGTCGAGTTCCCAAGGCTCCCGGTTGGCGTCGCAGAAGACGCGGGGGAAGGTCGCGGTCAGCAGCGGTGCGCCGAAGGCGGGGGCGGCGGAGAAGAGCTCATCCACGAAGCTGTCCTCGCTGCGACGTAGCGCGAGCGGGTCGAGACGGGCCTCGGCCAGGAATTCGGCGCTGTAATGCCTGCCGCTATGGGGGGAGGCGAAGACAAGCGGCACGGTCTGCCGGGCGGGGCGCAGCACCCGGAAAGGCGGCGGGGCCTCGATGTCGAGGCTGGGGGGAGGGGGCACATCCATGAGTCGCGAAATCAAGCCACAGGGGAAGGTGGCTTGTCATCCCTCCGCCGGCCTTCCCGGGTCCGGGGGGCGATGTCCACCCGGTCCCGGCCGCCTGCCTTGGCGGCGTAAAGCGCTTCGTCGGCCGCCGCCAGCGCCGCCATGAGCGCCGTGGCCGGCGAGCCGGCCGTGGCCAGCCTTGCGATGCCGACCGAAAGCGTCACGGCATCGCCGCGGCCCGCGGGGTGGCCGACCCGCGACCGCACCGCTTCGCGCAGCCGTTCGGCCAGCGGCACCGCTTCTCGCGCGGTGCTGCCCGGCACCAGCACGACGAATTCCTCGCCGCCGAGCCGGCCGAGCACATCTTCGGCGCGCACGCCCCGGGCCAGTGTGTCCGCGACCTCCCGCAGGACCGCATCGCCGGCGGGATGGCCGTGGGCGTCGTTGATCACCTTGAAGCGGTCCAGGTCGAGCAGCAGCAGGCAACAGGGCCGGCCCGCCGCCTGCGCCGCCTCCAGCACGGCGCGCGCCCGCGTCTCGAAGCCGCGCCGGTTGGCGATGCCGGTCAGCGGGTCCGTCATCGACAGGGCCGCCAATTGCTCGATCGCCAGATCGCGCTGGCGCATCACCCGCAGCAGCCAGAGGCCAAGCAGCGGAACCGCGAAGTCGAAGGCCAGCCAGAACCAGCTGGTGGCCGGGATGGGCTGATCGGCCAGGCGGACCAGATGCCACCACGCATCCAACCCGGCTTCCGCCGCCCCGAGGAGGAGCACCACCGCCACGAGCCAGAGCAGCCGGCGTGGCCGCGCCGCCGGCGCGTCCTTCTCCATCACGCGCCGCAGCGTCATCACCGCGGCGAAGACGCACAACGTCGCCATGGCAATCCGCGCGAGAAGGTAGAGCAGGTCGCCGCCGGGCAAGATCCGCGTGCCTTCCCCTTGCTCTGCGGCCCCCTGCGGCCGTCGATCCGATATCCGCGCCCGCAGGGTTGCGCACCCCCGGCGGCGCGGCTAGTTATGCCGCCTCGGCGGGCCCCAGGGCCCCGCGGGCGCGTAGCTCAGCGGGAGAGCGTCCCCCTGACACGGGGAAGGTCACAGGTTCAATCCCTGTCGCGCCCATTCCCCCGGCACCTTCCCTAGCCTCGGTTTCCCGTCCCGGGCGCGTTGGGCTGTCCGCGTCTGCCAGCCTCAGAACCCGCCGCCGGCCGCGAGCCAGGCGGCCTCGGCCAGCGTGCTCTCCCGCCCCAGCGCCGCGTTGCGGTGGGGAAAGCGGCCGAAGCGCTGGATCACCGCCCGGTGCCGCCAAGCATAGTCGATGGTCCCCTGCGGCCTTGCATGTGCTGGGTGGTCGCGCAGTCCTTCGAACAGCGCCACCGACAGGTCCTGGTCGGCCAGCGCCTCTCCGTGCTCAAAGGGCAGATACAGGAAGATGCGCTGGGCCGGCGCCAGGGCGTGGTCGAAGCCGTCCCGCAGCACCGCGCCGCGCGCGATGGCGCGCGCCCGCTCATCGCTTGCGAAGGCCTCCGCGCTGCCCCGGAACAGGTTGCGCGGGAACTGGTCCAGCAGCAGCAGCAGCGCCAGCGCGCCGTCGGGCATCGCCGCCCAGTCATCCAGCGCACCGTCCCGCGCCGGGACCACCAGGGCGCCGAAGCCGTCGCGGCAGGCGGCGTCGAAGGCGTCGTCCTTCATGAACCAGGCCTGCCGGAAGCTGTCGGGGCCGTCGGCGAACCAGAAGGACAGCAGGCGCGGGATTTCGTGTTTCATGCCAGGGCGCGGTCCAGCAGGCGGATGGAATGGATCGCCTCACGCCCCGCCAGATCGTCGATCTGGTGGCGGCAGGAGGTGCCATCCGCGATCACGAAGTGCCCGGCCTTCACCTTCCGGACATGCGGCAGCAGGGAGAGTTCGGCCATCGCCGTGCTGACCTCGAGATTCGCCGCCTCATACCCGAAGGCGCCGGCCATGCCGCAACAGGAGGATGTGATCGGCACCACCTTCAGCCCGGGGATGCGCGTCAGCATCGCCACGGCGGCGGGGAAGGCGCCGAAGGCCTTCTGGTGGCAATGGCCGTGGATATGCGCCTCCCCCTCCAGCGGCTTCAGCGCCAGGGTGGGCTTCGCTTGCACCATCCATTCGCTGACCAGCATCGCGCGCTGCGCCAGCTTTTCCGCCGCCTCGCCCGGCAGCAGCGCCAGGAACTCGTCGCGCAGCGTCATGAGGCAGGAGGGTTCGAGGCCGAGCACGGGGCTGTCCCAGCGCGACAGCACATCCAGCGTCCGTCGCGCTTCCGCGCGCGCTTCCTCCACCATCCCGGCCGCCAGATAGGTGCGCCCGTCATCCAGTGGCCGCGTGCCGCGCGCGGGGCGCGCGACGGCAGGATCGGCGCCGGCGGCGCGCAGCACGCGCAGCGCAGCGCGGATGTTCTCCGGCTCGAAGTAACGGTTGAACAGGTCGGGCAGCAGGATGACCTCGTTTGCGCGGCCATCGGGCTCGCGGCATTCCCAGTCATGGAAGGCGTTGCGCCGGAAGCGGGGCAGGGACCGCCCGGCGGCGAGGCCGAGCCAGCGCTCCCGCAGCTTCGGGACGCCCGGGATCATATCCGGCAGCGAGGTCAGCGGCGCGAGCATCGCGGCCCAGGGCGCCCAGCGCGGCATGGAGGCGATCAGGCGATCCTTCGCCGAGACGCCTTGCCGTCGGTTGCGGGCATGCGCGGCTTCGATCTTCATCTTGGCCATGTCGACGCCCGTCGGGCATTCACGCTTGCAGCCCTTGCAACCGACGCAGAGCGACAGCGCTTCCGCCACATCATCCGATGCAAGCCCGCCCGGGATCTGGCCCGTCAGCGCCAGCCGCAGCGTGTTCGCGCGGCCGCGCGTGACATGCTTCTCGTCCCGCGTCGCGCGGTAGGAGGGGCACATCGTGCCGGCGTCGAATTTCCGGCAGGTGCCGTTGTTGTTGCACATCTCGACCGCGCCGAGCAGGCCACGAGTCGTATCCCCTTGGGGGGCGGCCCATGCGGACCAATCCATCGCCGGCGCGATGGCGGGATCGGCCGCGTAGCCGTCGTGGTAGCGCAGCAGGCTGCGGTCATCCATGCGCGGCGGATGGACGATGCGGTTCGGGTTCAGCAGCCCATGCGGCAGGGCTTCGCTGGCGGGGTCGAAGGCGTCCTTCACCTGTTCGAAGGCGCGCACGATGCGCGCGCCGAACATCGGCTCGTGGAACTCGGACCGCACGATGCCGTCGCCATGCTCGCCGGAATGGCTGCCCTTGTACTCGCGCACCAGGGCGAAGCATTCCTCCGCGATGGCGCGCATCTTCGCGACATCCTCGCCGGACTTCATGTTCAGCACGGGGCGCACATGCAGGCAGCCGACGCTGGCATGGGCGTACCAGGTGCCCTTGGTGCCGTGCTTCTCGAACACGTCGTTCAGCCGCTCGGTGTAGTCGGCCAGATCATCAAGCCCGACGGCCGCGTCCTCGATGAAGGAGACGGGTTTCCCGTCGCCCTTCATGCTCATCATGATGTTGAGGCCGGCTTCGCGCACCTCCGCGACCTGCGCCTGGAATCCAGGGTCGGTCACGCGCACGACCTGCCCAGGCAGGCCGAGATCGCCCATCATCTCCTCGAGCCGGTCGAGCTGCGCCAGCAGCGGCGCATCCGCCTGGCCGTGGAATTCCACGATCAGCAGGCTGTCCGGCTCCCCGATCACGATCCGATCGATGGTGTTGCGGTAGATCGGGATGGACCGGCCGAGGTCGATCATCGTGCGGTCCACCAGCTCCACTGCTTCCGGGTCCAGCGTGACCAGGTGGCGGGACGCTTCCATGGCGCGGCGGAAGGACGGGAACTGGCAGATGCCGAGCACCTTGCGCGGCTTGATCGGCCACAGCTTCAGTTCGAGCGCGGCGGAGAAAGCCAGCGTCCCCTCGCTGCCCACCAGCAGCCGCGCCAGCGATGCGCGGCCATTCGCGCGGGCATCCGGCGTCAGCGCATCGAGGTTGTAGCCACCGACCCGGCGCAGCTGTTCGGGGAAGCGGGCGGCGATCTCCTCCGCCTCCCGCACGCCGATCGCGCGCAGCTTCGCCACCAGCGCGGCGACCGAAGCCGGGATATCGGGGCCGAGATTGTCCGGCAATTCGCCGAAGCCGAAGCGCGTGCCATCGGCCAGGATCGCGTCGATGGCGCGGACATTATCCGCCATCAGCCCGTAGCGGATGGATTTGGACCCGCAGGAGTTGTTCGCCGCCATGCCGCCGATCGTGCAGCGCATCCAGGTGGAGGGATCGACGGGGAAGAACAGGCCGCGCGGCTTCAGTGCCTCGTTCAGCGCGCCGAGCGTGATGCCGGGCTGGACCGTGGCGGTGTCGCCATCCACCGCCAGCACCTGGCGCAGATGCTTGGTGCAGTCGATCACCAGGGCGCGGTTCACCGTCTGGCCGCATTGGCTGGTGCCGCCGCCGCGCGGCAGCACGGGCACGCCTTCCTCCCGGCAGATGGACATGGCGGCCGCCACATCCTCGGCCGTGCGGGGCACCAGCACGCCCACGGGCTGCATCTGGTAGATGCTGGCATCGGTGGCGTAGCGGCCGCGGTCGCCCGCGCCGAACAGCACCTCGCCCGATGTCTCGCGCGTCAGCCGCGAGGCAAGCCGGCTGTCCCCGATCCTGGCTGTCCCGGTGATGGCATTCATGCGGCGTATCCTCGTGCCGAGTTCATCGGCTGCCTGAGCGTGGCAGGTTCGGTCGTGCCCCCTCCCCCTCCCTCCCCCGCGGCGCGGGAGAGGGGGCCGCACGACTCCCTCTCCCGCGCAGCGGGGGAGGGTGGCCGCGCGCAGCGCGGACGGGAGGGGGCGCGACCGCCTTGCAATCCAGGCAGTCCCAGCAGCCTCTCCAGCCGGATTAGCGCGGGGCGGGCAGGGTGTCGCATCTATAATGCTCATCAATTCTAGCGGGCTTACTCATTGGCAGGTCGCATGGCCCGGAGCTAGACAGCGCCGAGCACAGAGGATCCGTCCCATGGCCTATTTCCAGTCCAAGCCCACCGCCGGCCGCCACTTCCTGCAGATCCCGGGCCCGAGCAACGTGCCCGATCGCGTGCTGCGGGCGATGGACAACCCCACCATGGACCATCGCGGCCCCGATTTCGGGCTGATGGGCAAGGCGGTGCTGGAGAAGGTCAAGGCCGTCTTCAAGACCAAGTCCCATGTGGTGATCTACCCCGCTTCCGGCACCGGCGCGTGGGAAGCGGCGCTGGTGAACACGCTTTCGCCCGGCGACCGCGTGCTGATGTGCGAGACCGGCTGGTTCGCGCATCTGTGGCATGAGATGGCCACGCGCCTGCAAATCGTCCCCGACTACATCCGCACCGATTGGCGCCGCGGCGCCGATGTGGCCGCGATCGAGGCCAAGCTGCGCGAGGACAAGGCCCACGCGATCAAGGCCGTCTGCGTCGTCCACAACGAGACCTCGACGGGCTGCACGTCGCGCATCGACGAAGTGCGGAAGGCGATGGACGCGGCGGGGCATCCGGCGCTGCTGCTGGTGGACACCATCTCCTCCCTCGGCTCGATCGACTACCGCCATGATGAGTGGGGCGTGGATGTCACCATCTCCGGCTCCCAGAAGGGGCTGATGCTGCCGCCCGGCCTGTCCTTCAACGCGGTCAGCGCGAAGGCGCTGAAGGCCACGGAGACGGCGAAGCTGCCGCGCGCCTTCTGGGACTGGAAGCCGATGATCGCGTCCAACGCGACCGGCTACTTCCCCTACACGCCGGCGACCAACATGCTCTACGCGCTCGATACCGCGCTCGACATGCTGCTGGCCGAGGGGCTGGACAATGTCTTCGCCCGCCATGACCGCCATGCGGAAGCCACGCGCCGCGCCGTGCGGCATTGGGGCTTCGAGGTGCAGTGCGCCGATCCGCGCCACTATTCCTCCGCCCTGACCGCCGTGCGCCTGCCGGAAGGCCACAGCGCCAATGCGCTGCGCGGGACGATCCTGGAGAAGTTCAACATGTCGCTCGGCAACGGGCTCGGCCAATTGAACGACCGCGTGTTCCGCATCGGCCATCTGGGCGATTTCGGCGACCTGCAGCTGGTCGGCACGCTGGGCGGGGTGGAGATGGGGCTGCGCGCGGCCGGCATCCCGCACAAGTCGGGCGGGGCGCAGGCGGCGATGGAATATCTCTCCGGGAACGCCTGATCCGGGCTTGAAGCGCGCGGAGGGTTTCGCTCCGCGCGCGCCATCCCCACACTGCGGGGATGGCGCAGGTCTTCATCAACCGTATCGCCACCGCCGTGCCCCGGCACGAGGTGCATGGCGCTTTCCGCGCCTTCGCCGCCGGCCAGGCGGAAGGCGAGCATGGCCGCGCCGCCTTCGCCCGCATGGCCGCGCGGGCGGGCATCACGCGGCGCTTCTCGGTGCTTGAACCCTCGGCGCCCGAAGGCTCCGGCACCAGCTGCGGCTTCTACCGCGCTGGCGGCGCCTTTCCCGGCACGCGCGCCCGCATGGCCCGCTATGAGGCCGAGGCGCCGGCGCTGGCCGACCTTGCCTTCGCGCGGTTGGGCCTTGAGGGCGAGGCGTCGCGCATCACGCATCTGGTGGTCGCGACCTGCACCGGCTTCGTCGCCCCCGGTCTCGACCGCCATCTGGTGGACCGCCACGGCCTGCCGCGCGGCGTGGAGCGCAGCATGGTCGGCTTCATGGGCTGCCAGGCGGCGATCAACGCGCTGAAGCTGGCGTGGCACATCGTGCGGAGCGAACCGCGTGCGCGCGTGCTGGTGGTGTGCCTGGAACTCTGCACGCTGCACCTGCAGGACACGGCGGCGCTGGAACAGCTGCTCTGCTTCCTGCTGTTTGCCGATGGCTGCGCGGCGGCCATCGTGAGCGCGGAGCCGGTCGGGCTGCGTGTGGAGGGCTTCAGCAGCCTGATGATGCCGGAAGCCGCCGGGATGATCACCTGGCGCATCGGCGATGCGGGCTTCGACATGACCCTGTCAGGCATGGTCCCCATCGCGCTGGCGCATGCGCTGCCCGATTTCGCGCCCGCGATGCTGGATGGCGGGGGCGTTGCGGATGTCGATCTCTGGGCCGTGCATCCGGGCGGGCGGTCGATCCTGGATGGCGTACAGAGCGGGCTGGACCTGCCGCCCGATGCGCTGGCGACCAGCCGGGAGGTGCTGCGTTCCTACGGCAACATGTCCTCCGCCACGGTGATGTTCGTCCTGGCCGCGATGATGGAAGCCGCCCGGCTGGATCGCGCGCCGCCGGGCCAGCGCGGCCTCGCGCTGGCCTTCGGGCCGGGTCTCTCGGCGGAAGCCATGCGGTTCAGGACCGCCTGACGATGCCGCGGGTGATGGCCGATGAGATCATGGATGATCCGGCGCAGTCGGAGGCCGATTTCTCCGCGGCCCTCGACGGGTTGGAGACGCTGAACCGCCTGACCTTCGCGCAAGCGCCGCTGCTCCGCTTCCTCGATCGCGTAGTGCGGGAGGAGGGGTTGCGGAGCCTCTCCCTGCTCGATGTCGGCGCGGGCGGGGGCGATGCGCTGCGCGCGGTGGCGCGCTGGGGCGCGCTGCGGGGTGTCGTGATCGATGCCTGGGGCCTCGACCGCAGTCCCTGGGCCGCGCGCCACGCCATGGCGCGCGGCACCCAAGCCGGCTGGATCACCGCCGACCTGTTCGACCTGCCGGCCGAGCGGCGGTTCGATGTCGTGACCTGCGGCCTGTTCGCCCACCACCTGCCCGACCCGGCGCTGGTGCGCTTCCTGCGCTGGCTGCCGATGCATGCGACGCGGCGCTGGCTGATCCTCGACCTGCATCGCCATTGGATTCCCTGGTGCGCGGTCTGGGCCGGGACGCGGCTGATGCGGATGCACCCGATGGTGATCCATGACGGCCCGGTCTCGATCAATCGCGGCTTCAAGCGCGCGGATTGGACCCGGCTGCTGGCGGAAGCGGGGATCGAGGCCGAGATCCGCTGGGTCGCGCCCTTCCGCTGGGCCGTCTCGGGGCGCGGGGCGTGACGGGCACCGTGATCGTCGGCGGCGGGCCGGCCGGCTGCGCGGCGGCGATCGCGCTGGCCCGCGCCGGTGCTCGCCCCTTGCTGCTGGAGCGCGATCCGGTGGCCACGGAGAAGGTCTGCGGCGAGTTCCTGGCCGAGGATGCGGCCCAGTTGCTGGCCCGCCTGGGGCTCGATCTTGCGGGGTTGGGCGCGGTGCCGATCAGGCGCGCGCTGCTCGGTGCCGGCCGCCACGCGACGGAGATGGCGCTGCCCTTCGCCGCCTGGGGCCTGCCGCGCGCGACGCTGGATGCCGCGCTGCTGGAGGCGGCGTCGGCGTCAGGCGCTGAATTGCGGCGCGGCGTCGCCGTGGCCGGCGCCGAGCGCGACGCCGAGGGGTGGAAGCTGCGCCTCGCCGCGGGCGAATCGCTGTCCGCACCGCGCCTGGTGCTCGCCACGGGCAAGCATGAGCTCCGCGGCCTGAAGCGGGAGGCAGGCGGCGAGGCGCTGGGTGTGAAGCTGCCGCTGATCGGTGCGGGGCCGGATGCGGCGATTGCGCTGTTGGCCTGTCCCGGCGGCTATGCCGGCCTGCAGCCTCGGCCGGGCGGCGGCGCCAATCTGTGCGCCGCCCTCGATCCGCGCGTGCCCGGGGTGGCGGCGGCGGCGCGTTCGGCAGGGGCGTTTCTCGATCATGTGGCGGGCGCCTCGGCCTTGGCGGCGCGCCTGCTGGGCGGGCTGCGGCCGACCTTGGCGCGGCCGCTGACGGTCGCAGGCGTGCCCTATGGCTTCCTGCATCGCGGTGGCGGGGCAGGGGAGCCGTTCCGGATTGGCGACCAGGCTGCCGTGGTGCCGAGTTTCTGTGGGGATGGGGTGGCGATGGCGCTGGGCTCGGGGATTGCGGCCGCGGCGGCGCTGGGCCGCAATGTGCCGGCGCTGGCGCACCATGCCGCCTGGGCGTCAGGCATCCAGGGTGGGATGCGGCTGGCGGGGATGCTGTCCTGGCTGGCCGCTCATGCCCCGCGCCTGGTGCTGGCCGGGACGGCGCTGGCGCCGGGCGCGGCAAGCTGGGCAGCGCGACGAACGCGCTTGGGTGTTGCTCAGATCGACCGGGACGGGCTTGACCCCCGCGCCTAGGGTCGCCATACGCACCGGACTTCGGTCAGTCCCGTTCGTCTAGAGGCCTAGGACACCAGCCTTTCACGTTGGCAGCACGGGTTCGAATCCCGTACGGGACGCCATTTCCTTTTCCCACCACAGTCTCCCTTAGCCCTCCGGCCGCGCTGAGTGGCAGGTTGCCCAAGGTCTTTGCGGAAGACCTGTTGACTGACTCGGCGCCACGCTGGCTGGAAGTCACTCTCCGGTGGCGGTTTCTCTCCAGACCTCCTGACTTGGCCGCTTTAGTACGGAAGGCAAAAACCTAGTTCGAATGCCGGTTTCAGCGCGCTCACTCGTGGCTTTGGTTCGCATACCATTCGCCCGAGTTCTGGACTTCGAGAGCAAAAACGTGCGTCGCATCGGGGATCACCCGAGCACATCCCGGAGAAACTCCGATTCCGGCGTCACCCCGGAAACCCAAAGGCTATCCCGCGCCCGGGTACAGGCGACGTAGAGCAAGTGCCGCTCCGTCTCGTAGACCTCCACCAGGTCGGCCTCATCCGTCACCGCCTCGACGCGCTCCTGCAACGGCAGCACCTCGTCATCGCAGGCGATGACCGCCACCGCGCGAAACTCCAGCCCCTTCGCCAGATGCATTTGGCTGATCGAGACCGCCCCCGCAGCACCTTCAACCTTCTCGTCGAACTCCACCGCCTTGGCGCCGGCCGCCTTCACTGCCGCTCGGGCCCGGGCGACCTGCGCCCCTGAGCGGACGAGGATGCCGATCTCGGGCGGCGCATATCCCTCGCGCAACCGCTCGGCGATCCAGGCCCCAACAGCCGCACCTTCCGCCGCCTCATCTTTGAACAACCGGATCACGGGTGCCGGCCCGTCAAACAGCGAGACCGTGCCGCGGCGGTTCTCCTGCGTGCCGTCCACATCCGAGACGACGCCCGGCAGCAGCCGATCCGCCTGGGTCCGGATCTGATGGGAGGTCCGGTAGTTGATCCGCAGGCTGTTCGACCGGCCACGAACATCAATGCCGAGCGACTTCCATGAGAATGGTTGCTGGAAGATGCGCTGCCCCAGATCGCCGGCGAAGAACAATCCGTCCGCCTTGCTGCCCGCCATCGCCGCCAGGAAGCGCGCCTCGGGCATGCTCAGATCCTGTGCCTCATCGACGACGACGAAGTCATAGCCGAGGCTCTTGCCCGCCGCTGCCTGCTCTGCGAGGCGGCCAAAGATGTGCGCCCAAGTCACCACCTTCCGGTCCCGCAGCCCGGCCCCCACCGCCTCGAAGATGGACCACAGCACCAGCCGCTGCTTCTCCCCCAGCCGTGTCTTGCGGCCGAGGCGCGCGGCATCCCGATACGCCTCCCAGGAGGACAGCTGCTGCGCATCCACGACCTCGGTCCATTCGTTTACCAGGAAGTGCTGCGGGAACTTTGCGTCCTTCACCTGCGCCGCCGCGGTCCGCAGCAGGGCATGCACCACGGCGCCCGACGCGATGTTGGGCTGGCCGAACGCCTTGCCATAAAGCTCATAGGCGACGGCCGTGAGCGCCTGCACGTCAATCCGCGCCGCGATGGCAGGCTCCCCGCCCACCAGGCTGGCCAGCCTGGCCGCCAGCGCCTTCGCCAGCGGCTTGGAGAAGGTGGTCAGCAGCACGCGCGACTTCGGATACCGACGCGCCAGATGCACCGCGCGATGCAGCGCCACGATGGTCTTGCCAGTCCCGGCCGAGCCGGTGACGCGCGCCGGCCCCGCATATCGGCGCTCCACCAGGTCGCGCTGCGCCGGGTGCAGGAAGACGGCCCATCGGTCCCAGGGGAAGTCCAGGGCACGCCGGAGCTCATCTCCGTCATGCAGGATGCGGAACCGGCGCTGGGCGTCCGGATGGGCAAAGGGATCGGCTGCGGGA
>CAMDWG010000006.1 GCA_945878375.1 Roseomonas mucosa
AGCGGCGCGTCGGTGGCTGGCGGGACGGGACGGGCGGGCTGTGCAGGAAGGTCCCGGGCCCCAGCCGGCACAGCCGCTCGCGCAGGCGCAGGCGCCACAGCTGCGGGCGAGCCAACCTCGGCAAGATCGAGCGAGCGCGCCAGGGAAGCGCGTGCCAGCTCCACATAGATCTGGCGAAGCCGCCGCCAAGCAGGCGCGGCCTCCGGGTGCTCGTCCAAATAGGCTTCCAGCATTCCGCGGGCGCCTTCGAAGTCTCGCGCCTCCTCCAGCATGGCTGCGCGAGTCAAGCGCCATGTAGCAGGCTCGGCCGAAGCAGGCGCTGTCGCCATCCAGCCGAATACTGCAAAGCAAAGTATTGACAAATAAATATTTCGAATCAGGACCACAGCGCCTGAGCCGGCGGATGAAAATATTTCTGCTACCGAAACATCGGGTCCGCAACGAAAAAAGGCGGAACACCCTGAAAATGGACTATATCTCAGCATTCGTGTCATGCGTTAACGCATTAACGGCACGATGCATTCGTGTCAACGACTGAGAGCCCGCTTCCTGACGCCTTTGCCAGTCGCCTGAGAGGCCGTTTGAGAATGCTGGCGGCTGAGGGGCCGCAGGGGATTTTCCGTCAATGCCAGGAAGCGGACGCCGCAGATGCTGGTCGCATCGGCAAATCCGCTGATGCCGCAGGGACGGAAACGACCCGCGGAACCGACCCGTCCGGTGTTCTCAAACGGTCTCTGAGCGGGATGGCGCCGGCATCGGCTGCCCTTGCATCTATGGGCTCAACCACCCACCCGCGCGGCTGCACCGCGAAGCCGCGCCGTGCAATGGACCGCCCCTGTCGTCCGGGCGCTCGCATGAAGAATTTGGCCCATAGCGCGTCCTTACATTACGCCGAGAAGACCGCACCATCCAATTCGTGGATCAAGCACCTAGATCGATGCCCGGTGAGATGGTACTTCTCAGCGCCTCATTTGAGCTGCACGCAGGCCAGTCTGTGCGCCCCCCCCTCTTCATGCATTTTTTACGACCGTTCTGCGACGCCTCCATGCGTGGCTCAAAGAAGCATGACGAGGCTTCCAGCACGCGGTGCGCCAGGAGATTTTTGCCTTGTCCAGGAATGATCTTTCCATGCCGACGCGCGTCGCCGATGGGAACCGGCGCTTGAAGCTCGGGGGATTGGTGGGGCTGCTGATGCTGCTCCAGGCCGGAGCGGGCCTCTTTGCACTTTGGTACAGCCACGCAGCCGACTCCGAAAGCCGCACGCGCCTGGGCGCCCTCGCCGCCTCGCTGGATGCGGTACGAAGCACCCAGGCGAGCTTCGGCGTGCAGGTCCAGGAGTGGAAGAACATCCTTCTGCGCGACCGCGACCCGGCGCTTTCCGCACGCCATCGCGCAAGCTTCGAAGCGGCTGCCGGAAAGGTACAGGCCGAACTCGTCCGGGCTTCCGGGACGTATCAACTCGCCGCCGAGCGCGCTCCGGCGATCCAAGGCGCCCATGCCGATCTATCGGGACGCTACCGGCGCGAGATCGCAAACGCCGACTTCACGACGTTCGCCGGACAGGCCGCCGCGGATGTCGCGATCCGCGGGGCCGACCGCGCGCTCCAGATCCAGATCGACGCATTGGCCGACGCCCTGGCAGAGGAGCACCGCAACGAGGTGACACAGGCGGCGGCGGCGGCGGAACGCAGATACGGTGAACTGCGCCTCGTTCTCTTCGTCTGTGCCGGCCTCGGATTGCTGGCGACCATCTTCCTGCTTGCAATCGCGCTGCGACGTCCCTGATGGACATGCTGCCTGGTCTTTTCGGGGGCCTCGGCCTTTTCTTCCTGGGCGTGAAGGGCCTGTCGGGCCAACTCACAGCCATGGCCGGCGGGCGGATGCGCATGGCGATGGCCAAGGGCACCAGCGGCCCCGTTCAGGCCGCGCTCCTCGGTCTCATGCTGGGGTCCCTAACCCAGAGCAGCAATGCGGTGACTTTCATCACCGCCTCGATGCGCGCCGCCGGGATGATTCCGCCGCGCCGGGTGCTGCCTCTGCTCGCCTGGGCCAATGTCGGGACCGCAGGCCTTGTGCTGGTGGCAACGCTGGATCTGCGCATTGCTGCCTTCTGGCTCCTGGGGCTGGCCGGCTTCGCCCTCTATTTCGCGGCGGATGGCGGAGGGCGCTGGCGACCCTTGCTGACGGCCCTGGCAGGACTTGGTTTCATGCTGCTCGGCCTCGGCATGATCAAGGCGAGCGCCGCGCCGCTGCGCGACGTGGAGATCGTCCGCACCGTGCTGGCCTTCGGTGGCGACGCGCGGCTGCCAGCCTTCCTGGTCGGCGTGTTGGTGACGCTGGTGACGCAATCTTCCTCCACCGTCTCAATCCTCGCCATCACGCTGAAGGCGGCGGGCCTGCTGAGCTTCGACCAGGCGGTAGCGATCATCTACGGTGCCTCGCTGGGCTCGGGTCTCGCCGTGGTGCTTCTGGCGGGCGGGCTCGAGGGCACCGCACGGCAGCCGGTGCTGTGGCAGGCAACGCTGCGCGCTGCGGGAGCGGGGATCTTCCTGCTGATGCTGGAGCTCGAGCGTGGCTTCGACATTCCACTGGTGCTGTGGGGCGTGGAACACCTGACGGACCAGATGGACACCCAGCTCGCGCTTGTCTTCCTGCTTCTGCAGGTGGTCACGGCGCTGCTTGTTGCGCCTCTTCACAGGCCGATCGAAAGGCTGCTGGACCGGTGGGCGCCGACAAGCGAGGACGAGATGCAGTCGCGCCCGCGCTACCTGTATCCGCAGGCGCTCGAAGATGCACCTTCCGCGCTGGAGTTGGTGGCCGCTGAACAGCGCCGGCTGGCGGAACGACTTCCGCGCCTGCTCGATCCCGTACGCGAAGACGCGGAGGGCGGCACCCCGGTCAGCGCCGTCGCGATGGCCGCGCTGGAGGCGGAGGTCTCGCGCTTCATCACCGCGCTCCTGGCGCGGGAGTTGCCGGCTGAGGCCCTGCACGACGCGGTGCGGCTCCAGACACGTCTTGGACTGATGACGGCGCTGCGCGAGACGGTCGGTGAATACGTGGCCACAGCCCAGGGGCCCGTGGGGGACGGCATGGCAGGGCCGGTCTCGGCCATGGCGGAGACGCTGCACCTCTTGCTTGAGGAACTGCGGGAGATCGGCGACGAGGCTGCCGCCGACTGGGTGGCCGAACTCGCCTCCGACCGCGGCGAGATGATGCAGCGGTTGCGCCGACAGGTGGCGGGCTCCGCGCAGGAGCGCTTCTACGCGCTGACTGGGCTTTTCGAGCGCGCCGTCTGGCTGATCCGCCGACTTGCTCTGCTGGAGACCGAGGCGGCCTGAACCCGTCTCGCGCCGCAATCCTGGGGCGGAGCGTTGCCTTCAACGGCGATGAATCCAAGGTAGCGGGTGCCCGAGCCGCCCTGACGGACAAGGCACACTGGATCTCGGCATCCTCGGCACCCGCGCCTGAAGCCTTGGGATGTCCACCAAGCCCGGCCAACACCACTCGCGCTTCTGTCGCCAGTGGGGGCTTCACCCCGCCCGGTTCAATTGCTATACGGCGCAGCCTCGGCTGATCCGGCGTGGCGCAGCGGTAGCGCAGCGGACTGTTAATCCGTTGGTCGTTGGTTCGAATCCAACCGCCGGAGCCATTTCTGCACTCCCCCGTGGGCACCGCCCACGGGGAAGTTGCGTTTCCGCCCTCCCCCTCGTGCCGGGCGCCCGCCGCCAATGTCGCTGGACATCGCCCCGCCCCGCCTCGTGATTCTCGACTTCGACGGCACGCTGGCCGATAGCTGGCCCTGGCTGGTCGGCGCGCTGGCGGAGACGGCGCGGCATTTCGGCCTGCCGCCCATCACCCCCGCCCAGGCCGAGGCCCTGCGCGGCCAGGACAGCCAGGCGGCGCTGAAGGCGCTCGGCGTGCCGGCTTGGCAATTGCCGCGGCTCGGCAGCCATCTCCGCCGCCTCGCGGAAGCGGCGCCGGCCCCGCCGCTCTTTCCCGAAATCCCGGCGTTGCTGCACCGGCTGGCGGGCGCGGGGCTGACGCTCGCCATCGCCAGTTCCAACAGCGGCGCCCAGATCCGCCGCACGCTCGGGCCAGAGCTGACAGCGCTGATCGCCCACCAGGCCGTGGAGGCGTCGCTGTTCGGAAAGGCCGCGCGGTTCCGCCGCATCCTGCGCGCCAGCGGCATCCTTGCGACCGCGGCGATCGCCATTGGCGACGAGTCGCGGGACATCGCGGCCGCGCGCCGCGCCGGCATCGCGGCCGGCGCCGTCGGCTGGGGCTATGCCAAGCCAGCCCTTCTCGCGGCGCAGAGGCCCGACGCGCTATTCGACACGCCCGCCGACATCGCGCGCTTCTGCGGCGCCTGACGCGGCTTCCTTCAGCCCAGCCGCGCCGCCCCCAGCGGCGAGAGCCAGGCCAGCCGCCCGGCCGCGAAGGTCGCGACTGGCGCGCGGGTCGCGGGGTCCACCACCACGACATCCCCACGCAGCCCCGGCGCGATGCGCCCACGGTCCAGCAGCCCCGTCGCCGCCGCCGGATTGGTCGAGATCAGCGCCCAGGCGGAGGCCAGATCCAGCACCCCGCGCCCGGCCAGGACGAAGGCGGCTTCCGCCATCGTCGGCCAGACGTAATCCGAGGCCAGCACCGTCACCAACCCGCGCTCCGCCAGCGGTGCCGCCGCCGACCAGCCCAGATGGCTGCCGCCGCGCACCACATTGGGCGCGCCCATCACCACATGCTCGCCGGCCGCGCGGGCCTCCGCCGCCACATCCTCCGCCATCGGGAATTCGCAGATGCTGGCGCCGAGCGCGCGGAAGTCGCGGCGCATGGGGGGTGTCGCATCGTCATGGCTCAGCATCGGGATGCCGGCCGCGCGCGCCGCCTCCGACAGGCGAAGCCGCGCCGCCGGCACTTCCGCGCGCCGCGCCCAGGCCTGCTCGGCCAGGGCGACGAAGGCGGCGGGCGCGATGCCGCAGCGGCCGGCATATTTCGCGACCTGCTTCGGATCGGCCACACGCTTCATGATCCCCGGCGTGTGGTCGTTATAGGCCAGCAATTGGACCCGGCCCGCGGCGATATCCGCCAGCACCTCCTCCAGCGCGTCGAGATTGTCGGCCTCGAAGCGGCAATGGATGCGGAGATCGACGCCCGCGGTGGCGCGTGCCTCCGCCACCGTCGTCAGGGTCTGGCGCCACGCCTCGATCCCGCGCAGCCCCGGTTCCCAGGACAGGGTCACGCCGAGATAGGCGGTGGTGATCCCGGCGGCGAGCAGTTGCGCGGCCGAATCGCGCAGCGCGAGTCCGGGCGGCACCGCGACGCCCGGCCGTGGCTGCATCTGGCGCTCATGCGCGTCGCCATGGATATCGACAAGGCCCGGCAGCACGAGCAGCCCCGCCGCGTCGAAGCGCCGTGCATCGGGCGAGGGATGCGCCGCCACGCGGGATGCCGCCAAGGCCACATCGACCCGCCGCAGCGCGCCATCGATCAGCGCCTCGCCACCCTCGATCGACCAGCCCATCCGCCGTCCCCTTACGAATCCACGACCAACTGCACTCGGCCGGCTGCGTAGCGGCCGAATGTGACATCCACCACCGCGCCGGTTGGGTCGATGTTCACCGCTTCCGCCACCAGGATCGGGCGCGCGCGGGATTGCTGGAGCAAGGCCGCTTCCTCCGGCGTCGGCAGGCGCGCGGTGATGCGCGTGACCAGCCTCCGGTAATCCGGCACCCCGCAGGCTGCGAGCGCCGCCGAGATGGATGGATTTTCCGCCAGCAGCGCCGGCAACTGCCGAAAACGCGCCGCCGGGAAATGATGCGTGCCGATCACCACCGGTCGGCCATCGGCCAGCGCCACGCGTTCGGCCACGATCACCGCACGGCCGCGCCGGATGCCCAGCGCCTCGGCCAGAGAGGCATCCGCCGCCATCTCCGCCACCCGCAGCAGGCGGCCTTCGGGTTCGCGATTCTGGCGGCGGATGTTCTCCGAGAAGCGGGTGCGCGGGCCGAGGCGGTAATCGACCACATCCTCCGCCACGAAGCTGCCGCGGCCTTGTTCGATGCGGATCAGGCCTTTCCCTTCCACCTCCTCCATCGCGCGGCGGATGGTGTGGCGGTTGACGGCGAAGCGCGCGGCAAGCTCGGCTTCGGTCGGCAGCCGGGCGCCGGGCTTGTAGCCGCCGGCGGCGATATCGGCCTCGATCGCCTGTTGGATCTGGCGCCACAGCGCGACGCCTTCGCGGCGCGCGAGGCCGCCGGCCGGTGTGGGGGGCGGGGTGGGACCATCCGTCATGGAAACTTCAACCTACTGGCCTCCCTGGGGTGGCAGTTTCAGCTTGACCTTAATAGGACGGACAACTAGTCGTCTAGATGAATTTGGACAGCCTCATGGCCGAAACGCAGCCTCCCGTGCAGCCTCCATCGCCCCACATCGCTGAACGCCAGCGCTGGATGGGAATCCTGGCCCGTGCCAGCGCAGCGGAGATCGAACGCCACCTCGCGGATATCCCCGCGCCGCCGCCGCATCGGCGCCTGCGCGGGCCGGAGACCGGGTTGGTTATGGTCCGCGGTCGCGCCGGCGGCGATGGCGCCGCCTTCAACCTCGGCGAGATGACCGTCACGCGCTGCGCGGTGCGGCTGGAGGACGGGCGCGTGGGCCATGCCTATGTGTCCGGACGTGATGCGAAGCAGGCGGAGCTGGCAGCGCTGGTCGACGCGCTGCTGCTGGATGACGCCGCGCGCCCTGCCATCACCGCCGCCGTGATCGCACCGCTGGCCGCCGCGCAGGATGCGCGCCGCACGGCCGAAGCGCGGCGCGCAGCAGCAACGCGCGTGCAGTTCTTCACCATGACCCAGATGCGCTGAAGGCCGCCGATGGACACGCGCTTCCCCGGCTTCGCCGACCCCGTCCTCGACGCCCAGGCCTGCTTCCGCGCGGTGCTGGAGGCGATGAGCCGCCCGGGCCGGATCCAGCCCATCACCCCGCCCCCCGAATTGCCGCCGGGCCTGTCGCCCGCGGCGGCCGCCGTGCTGCTCACCCTGGTCGATGCCGCGACCCCATTGCGCCTGGCCGCCGGCGAGGATGCCGCGTCATGGGTACAATTCCATTGCGGCTGTCCGCTGGTCCCGGGCGCCGCCCCTTTTGTGCTGGACCCGGCCGCGCGGCTGCTCGACCTCGATCCCGGAACGGAAGAAGAGCCGGAGCGCGGCGCGACGCTGATCCTTGAGGTTGCGTCGCTACAGGATGCGCCGGGCTGGACCCTGTCCGGGCCGGGCATCCGCGACACGCATCACCTGCGCGTGGAAGGCGCGCCGGACGGCTTCCTGCGGGACTGGGCCGTGAGCCGGGCCCGCTTCCCGCGCGGCGTGGATGTCATCCTCTGCGCCGGCACCCGCATCGCCGGCCTGCCCCGCACCGTCCGGATCGAGGAAGCCTGAGATGTATGTCGCGACCAAGGGCGGCGAACAGGCAATCGGCGCGGCCCATGCATGGCTGGCCGAGGAACGGCGCGGCGATCCCGCGTTGCCCGAGCTGGAGGCCGCGCAGATCGCCGAACAGCTCGGCCTCGCGGTCGATCGGGTGATGGGGGAAGGAAGCTGCCATGATCGCGGCCTTGCGGCGCTGGCGGTGAAGCAGGCGCGCGGCGACCTGATCGAGGCCGCCTTCCTGCTGCGCGCCTATCGCACCACCCTGCCCCGCTTCGGTGCCAGCGCACCGATCGACACCGGGGCGATGGCAATCCGCCGGCGCATCAGCGCCACCTACAAGGACCTGCCGGGCGGCCAGGTGCTCGGCCCGACCTTCGACTACACGCACCGGCTGCTGGATTTTCGGCTGGCTGCGGCGGGCGAACCGCCGGAGCCAGCGCCGGAAGCCGAGCCCGATGGCGCGTCCGCGCCGCGCGTGACCGAACTGCTCGCGCGCGAAGGGCTGATGCAGCGAGAGACGCCGTCCGATGCCGAACCCGGCGACCTGACGCGCGAACCCCTCGCCTTCCCCGCAGACCGGCCCGTGCGGCTGCAAGCGCTGGCGCGCGGCGATGAGGGGTTCCTGCTCGGCCTCGGCTATTCGACCCAGCGGGGCTACGGCAACAACCACCCCTTCGTGGGCGAGATCCGCGTGGGCGATGTCGCGGTGGAATTCACGCCGCCGGAACTGGGCTTCGCGATCGAGCTGGGCGATATCGGCGTCACCGAATGCCAGATGGTGAACCAGTTCAAGGGCAGCCGCAGCGAGAAGCCTCAATTCACCCGCGGCTATGGCCTGGTCTTCGGCCATGCGGAACGCAAGGCGATGTCGATGGCGCTGGTGGACCGCGCGCTGCGCGCCGATGAGCTGGGCGAGGAGGCCGTGGCCCCCGCGCAGCAGCCGGAGTTCGTGCTGTATCACTGCGACAATGTCGAGGCGACGGGCTTCGTCGAACACCTCAAGCTGCCGCACTACGTCGATTTCCAATCGGAACTCGAGAATGTCCGCGCGATGCGGGAGGCCGCGGAATGAGCCACGATACCGGCTATAATTTCGGCTACCTGGACGAAAGCACGAAGCGGATGATCCGCCGCGCGATCCTGAAGGGTGTCGCGATCCCAGGCCACCAGGTGCCCTTCGGGTCGCGGGAGATGCCGCTGCCCTATGGCTGGGGCACGGGCGGCATCCAGGTGACGGCGGCGATCCTCGGACCGTCGGATGTGCTGAAGGTGATCGACCAGGGCGCCGACGACACGACCAATGCCGTCTCGATCCGCGCCTTCTTCCGCCGCGTGGCCGGCGTGGCGACGACCGAGCGCACGGCGGAAGCGACGGTGATCCAGACGCGCCACCGCATCCCCGAACGCGCGCTGACGGAAGGCCAGGTGCTGGTCTACCAGGTGCCGATCCCGGAACCGCTGATGCGGCTGGAACCGCGGATCGCGGAGACGCGACGGATGCACGCGCTGGCCGATTACGGGCTGATGCATGTGAAGCTGTATGAGGACATCGCGCGGCACGGCCAGATCGCGACCAGCTACAACTACCCGGTGATGGTGGATGAACGCTACCTGATGTCGCCTTCCCCCATCCCGGCCTTCGACAATCCGAAGATGGACCACATGCCCGCGCTGCAGCTGTTCGGCGCGGGGCGGGAGAAGCGGATCTACGCCGTGCCGCCCTATACCCGCGTCCGCAGCCTGGATTTCGAGGACCACCCCTTCCGCCCGATCCGCGCGCCGCATGCCTGCGCGCTGTGCGGGTCGCGGGAGAGCTACCTGGACGAGGTCATCGTGGACGACCGGGGCGGGAAGATGTTCGTCTGCTCGGACACCGACCACTGCACTGAGGTGCAGGCCGTGCGGGAGGCCGCCGAATGACACCGCCCCTGCTCTCCGCCCGCGACCTGATGCTGCACTTTGGCCGCATCCCGGCGCTGGATGGCGTCGATCTCGACATCTGGCCCGGGGAGGTCGTCGCCATCGTCGGTGAATCCGGCAGCGGCAAGACGACGTTGCTGCGCGCGCTGTCGGGCCTGATGCGCCCCGATTCCGGCAGCGTCACCTATGCCGGGCAGGATGTGCTCGGCATGGGGGAAGCCGCGCGGCGGAACCTGATGCGGACCGAATGGGGCTTCGTGCACCAGAACCCCCGCGACGGGCTCCGCATGGGTGTCTCCGCCGGTGGCAATATCGGCGAACGGTTGATGGCCGTCGGCGCGCGCCACTATGGCAACATCCGCGCAGAGGCCACGGACTGGCTGCGGCGCGTCGAGATCGACGAAGCGCGGCTGGACGCGACACCGGGCAAGTTCTCGGGCGGCATGCAGCAGCGCCTGCAGATCGCCCGCACCTTGGTGACGCGCCCGCGCCTGGTGTTCATGGACGAGCCGACCGGCGGCCTGGATGTCAGCGTGCAGGCGCGGCTGCTCGACCTGATCCGCGCGCTGGTGGCGGAGTTGGGGCTCGCGGTGCTCATCGTCACGCATGACATCGCCGCCGCGCGGCTGCTCGCGCACCGCATCCTGGTGATGCGCCACGGCAAGGTGGTGGAGGAAGGCTTGACCGACCGCGTGCTGGACGACCCGCAGCATCCCTATACGCAGCTGCTCGTCGCCTCGGTGCTCGCGGCATGAGCTGGGCGATGCGGGCCGAGGGCCTGGGGAAATCCTTCACCCTGCATCTGCGGGGCGGCGTCACCCTACCCGTGCTGAGGGGGATCGAGCTTGCGGTGGCGCCGGGCGAATGCGTCGCGCTTGCTGGTCCCTCGGGGGCGGGCAAATCCACGCTGATGCGCTGCCTCTACGGCAATTACGGCGCCGAAGCCGGCCGCATCCTGTTGCGCCATGACGGTGCGGAGGCTGACCTCGTCACGGCCGATGCGCGGCTGATGCGCGCGATCCGGCGCGATACGCTGGGCTATGTCTCGCAATTCCTGCGCGTGATCCCGCGCGTCCCGGCGCTGGAGATCGTGGCGGAGCCGATGATGGCGCGCGGCGTGGCGCGGGATGCGGCGCTGGCGCGGGCGGAGGCGCTGCTGACCCGCCTGAACCTGCCGGCCCGGCTGCACCAGCTGCCGCCCGCCACCTTCTCCGGCGGCGAACAGCAGCGCGTGAACCTTGCCCGCGGCTTCGCGCCCGATTATGCCGTGATGCTGCTGGATGAACCGACCGCGAGCCTCGACGCCGCCAACCGCGAGGTCGTGATCGCGCTGATCACGGAAGCCAAGGCGCGCGGCGCGGCGATCGTCGGCATCTTCCACGATGCCGAGGTGCGCGACCGCGTCGCCGACAGGCTGTTCGATGTCTCTCCCCTGCCAGAGGCCGCATGACGACCGACATCATCCTGACCAACGCCCACCTTGTCCTGCGGGATGAGGTCGTCCACGGCACGATCGTGATCCGCGGCGAGCGGATCGCGGAGGTCCAGCCGGGCCGCAGCCACCTGGCTGCCGCGCACGACCTGGGCGGGGAGCACCTGATCCCCGGCATCGTGGATGTCCACACCGACAATCTGGAACGCCAGGTGCAGCCGCGCGCCAATGCCCGCTGGCCGTCGCGTTCCGCCATGCTGGCGCATGACACCCAGACCATCGCGGCGGGCGTCACGACGGTGCTGGATGCGCTCTGCCTCGGCGATCTCGGCTTCGATGCGGGGCGCACCAAGACCTTCCTGGACGGGGTCGCGGACCTCGATGCGCTGGCGCCGACCGGGCTGCTGAAAAGCGAGCACTTCCTGCATCTGCGCTGCGAATTGCCCGCCGCCGACATGCCGGAACTGGTGGAGCCGGTGGCCGACCATCCGCTGGTCCGGATGGTCAGCCTGATGGACCACTCCCCGGGCGTCGGCCAGTACCGCGACCTGGCGCGCTACAGGCAGATGCGGGTCAAGCAGATGCACATGGCGCCGGCCGATGTGGAACGCCGGATCGGCGAATTGCTGGAGCAGCGTGGGCGTCTGCGCGAGCCCCAGCGCCGCTGGCTGCTGGACCGCGTGCGCCACCGCGACCTGCCGCTCGCCAGCCATGACGATGACAGCGCCGAACAGGTCGCGCGCAACGCCGCCGACGGCATCATGATCAGCGAATTCCCGGTGGTGATGGAAGCGGCCCAGGAAGCGAAGCGCCTTGGCGTCGCGGTGATCGCGGGCGCGCCGAACATCGTCCGTGGCGGCAGCCATTCCGGCAACGTCGCCGCGGCCGATCTGGTGCGCGCCGGCGCGGTGGATGTGCTGGCGAGCGATTACGTCCCGCCCGCGATGGTGGAGGCTGCGTGGCTGTCCGCCGCCAGCGGCGCCATCACGCTGCCGCAGGCGGTCGGCATGATCACCGATGCCGCCGCACGGATGGCCGGCCTGGCCGATCGTGGCCGTATCGAGGCGGGGCTGCGCGCCGACCTGGTACAGGTCCGCCCGCATGAGGGCCATGCCATCATCCGCCGCGTTTGGCGCGCAGGCGAGCGGGTGGCGTGACCGCCTCCGATGCCAGAAGGGCGCAGGCGCCGGCGGCGCCGAGCACCGCAGGGCTGAATCGGAGGCGCCCATGATGCGCGTTGCGTTGTACTGGGCGCCGCGGATCGATGATCCGCTGCATGCGCTCGGGTCCAGCTGGCTGGGGCGGGATGCGGAGACGGGCGCGACGCTGGCGCAGCCCGCCATCCCCGGCCTCGACATCGCCGCGCTGACGGCGGATGCCCGGGGATACGGGCTGCACGCCACGCTGAAGCCGCCCTTCCGCATCGCGACAAGCTGGCAGGCGGTGCGCGATGCAGCGATGGAGTTGGCCGCGCGGACCCGGCCCTTCGCCATGCCAGCGCTGCGGCTGGCGGAGCATCACGGCTTCCTGGCCCTGCTGGAGGCCGAGACATCGCCGGCACTCCAGGCCTTCTGCGACGCCTGCGTCACCGCGCTCGACCCGCATCGCGCGCCGCCCACGGCCGAGGAGATCGCGCGCCGCAACCCGGCACGCCTGACGGACCGGCAAAGGGCCTATCTGGAACGCTGGGGCTATCATTATGTGCTGGACGAATGGTGGTTCCACGTCACGCTCACCGGGCGCCTGACGGACGCGCAGCGCGAGGTGGTGATGCCGCTGTTGGCCGCGCATCTGGGCGGTGCCCCCGCCCTGCCCCGCCGCGCGACGGAACTCTGCCTGTTCACCCAGGCCGCGCCCGGCGCGCCGTTCCTGATCGCGGAGCGGCTACCGCTGCTCGGCTGACGCAGCTACGCCATCGCCCCGCGCAGCACCGCGACGACAGCGGCGATGCCCTGGTCCGGCGATCCGTCATTCACCACCCGGCGGATATCGAGGCCCTGCGGCAACGGTGCTTCCCGGCTCAGGCGACGGGCGACATCCTCCACGCTTTCGCGCCCGCGCGCGGCGAGGCGCGCAGCGCGGAGTTCGAGCGGCGCGGTGATCTCCAGCACCAGCAGGGGAAAGCGCGCCGCAGCCTCCGCCAGCACACCGCGCGAGAGATTGGCGACGACGACGCGGCCCTGCCCGGCCTCGGCCAGGATGCTGGCGGGAATGCCATAGGACAGGCCATGCGCGTCCCACCAGAGCGCGAAGTGGCCCTGGTCGCGCATCCGCGCGAACTCGGCGGCGGTCGCCGGCTGGTGATCCTCGCCGCCGGCCCCGCCAGGACGGGTGATGACGCGGCGGGCAAAGACGAAGCCCGTATCGCCGGCCAGCGCGGCGCGGGCGCCGTCCATCAGCGTGTCCTTGCCGGCGCCCGAAGGGCCCACCACACCGACGAGCACGCGACTTCTCCGTATTGACCGCGGCGCTTGTGCCTGTGCCTATCGCGCCGTTCAAGCGGCCGTCCATGAAGGTTCATCGCATGTTCACGACACGCCCCGAAATCGCCGGCACCTTCGGCGTCGTCGCCTCGACCCATTGGACCGCCTCACAGGTCGGCATGAGCGTGCTGGAACGCGGCGGCAACGCCTTCGACGCCGCAGCCGCCGCCGGCTTCACGCTGCAGGTGGCAGAGCCGCATCTGAACGGCCCGGGCGGCGATTGCCCGATCATCGTGCATGACGCGAAATCCGGCGCGCAGCACGTGATCTGCGGCCAGGGTACAGCACCCGCCGGGCTTTCGGTTGCCCATGTGAAGGGCACGCTGGGCCTCGACCTCGTCCCCGGCACCGGGCTGCTGCCGGCGATGGTGCCCGGCGCCTTCGACGCCTGGGCGCGGATGCTGCGCGACCACGGCACCTGGTCGCTGCGCGACGTGCTGTCCTATGCCATCGGCTATGCGCGGCGCGGGATCCACTACGTCCCCCGCGTCATCGCGACGCTGAACACGGTGCGCCCGCTGTTCGAGACGGAATGGCCCACCTCCGCCGCGCTGTGGCTGCGCGATGGCGGGCCGCGCGAAGGGAAGCTCTGGGCCAATCCGGTCCTGGCCGACACCTGGGAACGGCTGGTGCGGGAAGCGGAAGCGGCGGGGCATGACCGCGTGGCGCAGATCGATGCCGCGCGCGACGCCTGGTATGGCGGCTTCATCGCCGAGGCGATCGACCGCTTTGTCCGCACCAACGAGGTGATGGACACCTCCGGCCGCCGCCATCGCGGCGTGCTGACCGGCGACGACATGGCGAAGTGGCGCGCCCCGGTCGAGGCGCCGTTGCGGCGCGACTATCGCGGCACGACGCTGCTGAAATGCGGCGTCTGGAGCCAGGGCCCGACCATGCTGCAAACCATGGCGCTGCTGGAGGGCTTCGATATCGCCGGGATGGACCCGCTCGGGGAGCGGTTCGCCCATACGGTCGTCGAATGCATGAAGCTCGCCTTCGCGGATCGTGAGGCCTTCTACGGCGATCCCGATTTCGCCGATGTGCCCATCGCGACGCTGCTGTCGGAGGCCTATATCGCCGAACGCCGCAAGCTGGTGGGCGAGACGGCGTCGATGGAACTCCGCCCCGGCACCATCCCCGGCTACGACCGGCCCGCGCCGGACCTCGCCGCCGCCGTCGCGCGCGGCGAATGGGCCGCGCGCGCGCCGGGCGCGGGTGAACCGACGGTCTCGCGGCTAGGCGCCTCGGGCGCCGATACCTGCCATCTGGATATCATCGACCGCGAGGGGAACATGGTCAGCGCGACGCCGTCCGGCGGCTGGCTGCAATCGTCCCCGGTCATTCCCGAACTTGGCTTCTGCCTCGGCACGCGCGGGCAGATGTTCTGGCTGGATGAGTCGCTGCCGAACGGCCTGAAGCCCGGCAAGCGGCCGCGCACCACGCTATCGCCAGCGATGGCGCTGAAGGATGGGCGCCCATGGATGACCTTCGGCACGCCCGGTGGCGAACAGCAGGACCAGTGGCAGCCCATCATGTTCGCCCGCATGGTCGATCACGCGATGGGAATCCAGCAGGCGATCGATGCGCCGTCCTTCCATACGGAGCACTGGGTCTCCTCCTTCTGGCCGCGCCCTGCGAAGCCCGGGAAGGTGGTGATCGAGGGCCGCTACGCACCCGATGTCGCGCCAGCGCTCGCCGCGCGCGGCCATCTGGTGGAGGTCGGTGGGGACTGGTCCGAAGGCCGGCTGACCGCCGCGCGGCAGGAACCGGATGGGCAGTTGTTCGCCGGCGCCAATCCGCGCGGCATGCAGGGCTATGCGGTGGGGCGCTGACGGCGCCCCAACCAAAGCCCGGCCCCCACAAGGCCGCATGACGGCCTTGTGGGGCGGGCCATTACTTGCCCCAGCGCAGCACCATCGGGTCGAGGCGCTTCGCGACCTCGATCAGCCCCGCGCGAGTCGCTGGATGCAGCGGCGCGATGGGGGCGCGCGGCGCGCCGCAGCGGATGACGCCGCCTTCCTCCATCAGCGCCTTCGCAGCCAGCAGGCCGCATTGGCGGTTCTCGTAGTTGATCAGCGGCAGCCAGCGCGCATAGGCATCCATCGCGCCAATCCGGTCGCCGGCGAACCAGGCATCGGTGGTCTGCCGGATACCGTCGGGGAAGCCGCCGCCGGTCATGGACCCCGTGGCACCGGCATCGAGATCGGCCATCAGGGTGATCGCTTCCTCCCCATCCCAGGGGCCGATGATGGCGTCCCCGCCCAGCTCGATCAGCTCGCGCAGCTTGGCGGCGGCCTGCGGCACCTCGATCTTGAAGTAGGAGACATTCGCGATCTCCCGCGCCATGCGGGCCAGGAAGGGCGCGGACAGGGTGGTGCCGGACACCGGCGCGTCCTGGATCATGATCGGGATCGAGATCGCGTCGGAGACGCGGCGGAAGAACTCATGGATGCCCTTCTCCCCCACGCGGATCGTCGCGCCGTGATAGGGCGGCATGATCATGACCATCGCCGCGCCCATATCCTGCGCGCGGCGGCTGCGCTCGGCGCAGATATGGGTCGCGAAATGCGTCGTCGTCACGATCACCGGCACGCGGCCGGCGACATGCTGCAACGCAACCTGCATCACACGGTCGCGGTCCTCATCCGTCAGCACGAACTGCTCGGAAAAGTTCGCGAGGATGCAGAGACCCTCGGACCCCGCATCGATCATGAAGTCGATGGCGCGCTTCTGGCCTTCGAGGTCGAGTGCGCCATCGGCATGGAAGATGGTGGGGACGACCGGGAAGACCCCGCGATAGGGCTGTGGCATCGGGGGCTCCTGCTCAGTGGTTGTCGCGCGGCACGGGCGCACCGGAACTGCCGACGAGGAAGTCGAGGTCAGCGCCCTCATTCGCCTGCTGCACGTGGTCCAGATACATCTTCACATAGCCGCGCGTGGCCGCCGGGGCGGGCGGCACCCAGGCGGCACGGCGCGCGGCCATTTCGGCATCGTCCACATGCAGGTGCAGGCTGCGCGCCGCGACATCGAGGGTGATGAGATCGCCGTTCTTCACCAGCGCGAGCGGCCCGCCCGCCGCGGCTTCCGGCGCCACATGCAGCACGACGGTGCCATAGGCGGTGCCGGACATGCGCGCGTCAGAGATGCGGATCATGTCCCGCACGCCCTGCTTCAGCAGTTTCGAAGGGATCGGCATGTTCCCGACCTCGGCCATGCCGGGGTAGCCCTTCGGGCCGCAATTCTTCAGCACCATGACGCAGTCGGCATCGATATCGAGGTTGGGGTCGTCCTTGCGGGCGTGCAGATCCTCGATCGTCTCGAACACGACCGCGCGGCCGGTGTGGCGCATCAACTTCGGGGATGCGGCGGACGGCTTGATGACGGCGCCATCGGGCGCGAGGTTGCCGCGCAGCACCGCCATGCCGGCATCCGGCTTGAAGGGCTGGTCCCAGGGCGTGATGACGTCCGGGCGCCAGCAGCGCGCGTCCTTCACATTCTCCCAGATCGGCTTGCCATTCGCGGTCGGCGCGTCGCGGTTCAGCAGCCCCGCCTCGCCCAGCGCCTTCAGCACCACGGGCAGGCCGCCGGCCTCGTAGAAATCCTCCATCAGGAAGCGGCCCGACGGCATCAGGTCCACCAGGCACGGAATCCCGCGCCCGAGCGCGTCGAGATCATCCAGCGTGAAGGGCACGCCGAGCCGCCGCGCGATGGCCAGCAGATGCACCACCGCATTGGTCGACCCGCCGATCGCGCCCAGCACCCGCACCGCATTCTCGAAAGCGGCGCGCGTCAGGATCTTCGAGATGGTGAGGTCCTCATGCACCATCCCGACGATGCGCCGCCCGGCCATACGCGCCAGCAGGTTGCGCCGCGCATCGGCGGCCGGGATCGCGGCGTTCTGCGGCAGGCCGAGCCCCATCGCTTCCACCAGGGACGCCATGGTGGAGGCCGTGCCCATCGTCATGCAGGACCCGGCGGAGCGGTTCATGCCGGCTTCCGCCTCGTGGAATTCCTCCAGCGTCACCTCACCCGCGCGCAGCTGCTCGCTCATGGAGATGATGTTGGTGCCGGAGCCGATGATCTGCCCGCGATAGACGCCACGCAGCTGCGGCCCGCCGGACACGCCGATGGTCGGCAGATCGACGCTCGCCGCGCCCATCACCAGGGATGGCGTGGTCTTGTCGCAGCCCATCAGCAGCACGGCGCCGTCCAGCGGATGCGCGCGCAGCGCTTCCTCGACATCCATCGCGGCGAGGTTGCGATAGAGCATCGCAGTCGGCCGCATCGTCACCTCGCCAAGCGAGGAGACGGGGAATTCCAGCGGATAGCCGCCGGCTTCCAGGATGCCGTCCCGCACATGCCGCGCCAGGTCGCGGAAATGGGCGTTGCAGGGCGTCAGTTCCGACCAGGTGTTGCAGATGCCGATGACGGGGCGGCCATCGAACTGGTCCTGCGGCGTGCCGTGATTCTTCAGGAAGGACCGGTAGTAGAACCCCATCTTGTCCTGGCGGCCGAACCAGGCCTGGCTGCGAAGCGGCTTCTTGGCGGTCATCTTCCGTCAGCCCTGCGCGCGGCGCCGCGCGCCCATGGCGCAGGCAAGGTCGAAGGCCGCCTGCAGCGCGCCGACGCGTGCAATGCCCTTGCCCTGGATGTCGAAGCCCGTGCCATGGGCGCAGGTCACGATCGGCACCGGCAGGCCGCCGGCGACCGTGATGCCGCGCCAGAAGCCCATCAGCTTCATCGCGATCTGACCCTGGTCATGGTACATGGTGACGATCGCATCCACGTCGCGCGTGCCATCCTGCTTCGGCTGGGCGCGGAGGAAGATGGTGTCGGCGGGGTACGGCCCCTCGCAGGGCAGGCCGCGACGGCGCGCTTCCTCCAGCGCGGGGCCGATGAGTTCGATCTCCTCGCGGCCGAAGGCGCCGTTGTCGCCATTATGCGGATTGAGGCCGCAGACCGCGATGCGCGGCTGTTCGATGCCGGCCTGCACCAGCGCATCGCGGATCAGCGCGACGGCGCCGATCACCTTCTCCGGCGTGATGAGGTCCGCCACTTCCCGCAGCGCCACATGGCTGGTCACGCGACAGGTCCAGAGCCCGTCCAGCACGTTGAACTCGCTATGCGCGCCCTTGTGGCCCAGCACCTCGGCGAACCAGTGCAGCTCATCGGGATGGCCCATCTTCGCCATGTGGAGCGACGCCTTGTTCAGCGGCGCGAAGCAGATGCCGTCCACCGTGCCGGCCTGCGCCAGCGCCAGGCATTCGCGGAGCGTGTCCATGGCATGCGTGCCGCCCTCGGCGCTCGACACGCAGCGCGGGATGGGCGCGGTGCGGCGCACCTCATGCAGCGCGATGCGGCCGGGGGCGAGCGCCGCCGGGTCGTTCACGCGGGTGATCGGCAGGTCCACGCCCGCGATCCGCATGCCTTCCGCCAATTCGTCCGGGTCCGCCACCAGCAGCAGCGCGGCCTTGCTGCGGTTGGCTTCCTCGGACAGCAGCTTGGCCATGATCTCCGGCCCGATGCCGGCGGGATCACCGAGGACAAGGGCGAGGCGGGGCGTCATTCGGCAACTCTCCGGCTGGGTTGCGCGCCGCGGCTCAGCAGCGCGGCCAGGACGGGCCAGGCGAGCAGCAGCAGCGCGAGGGTGGTGATGGAACCGACAAGCCAGTTGGACCAGAAGATGGTCAGGTCGCCCTGGCTCAACAGCATGGATTGGCGGAACGCGTCCTCGGCCTTGTCGCCGAGCACCATGGCCAGCACCATGGGCGCGATCGGGTAGTCGAGCTTCTTCATCATGTAGCCGACGACACCGAAGCCGATCGCCAGCAGCACATCGAAGCCGTTGGAGGAGACCATCCAGGCCCCGCTGATGCAGATCGCCATGATCATCGGCGCCAGAAGCCCGATCGGCACCCGCATGACGGAGGCGAAGATCGGCACGGTGCTGAGCACAAGAACGACCGCGACCAGGTTGGCCACATACATGCTGGCGATCAGCCCCCAGACGAAGTCCGGCTTGTCCTGGAACAGCATCGGGCCCGGTTGCAGGCCCCAGATCATCAGCCCGCCGAGCATCACCGCCGCGGTCGCCGATCCGGGCACGCCGAGCGCAAGCATCGGCAGCAGCGCGGAGACGCCCGCGGCGTGGTCCGAGGTCTCCGGGCTGACGACGCCCTCGGGCTCGCCCTTCCCGAAATTCTCACGCCGCTTGGAAAAGCGTCGCGCCACGCCGTAGGACATGAAGGACGCCGCCGTCGGCCCGCCCGGCGTCAGCCCCATCCAGACGCCGATGGCCGCGCTGCGGATCAGCGCGACGGTGTAGCGCGGCATCTCCGCCAGCGTGCGCAGGACGGCGGCAAGACGCACGCGCGCCCGGATGCCCTCCACCTTCTCCGTCTCATCCGCCGTCGAGAGCAATTCGCCGATGCCGAACAGGCCGATCACCGCGACGAGGAAGGAGATGCCGCGGACCAGCTGGTCCTGCCCGAAGGTCAACCGCATCTCGCCGGAGACCGTGTCCATCCCGATGGTCGCCAGCGACAGGCCCACCAGCAGCGAAACCGCCGTCTTCAGGGGATCGCTGCCACCCATTCCGATGAAGGCGCAGAAGGCGAGGAGATAGACGGCGAAATACTCGGCCGGGCTGAAGCGCAGCGCGAAGCCGGCAATGTCGTCCGCCACGATGGTGATGGTGATGACGCCGACCAGCGCGCCGAAGCCCGAGCACAGGAAGGCGAGCGACAGCGCCTCCGCCGCCTTGCCCTGCTTCGCCATCGGATGCCCGTCGAAGGTGGTCGCGACGGAAGACGGCTCGCCGGGGATGTTGAACAGGATCGAGGTGGTGGACCCGCCGAGCAGCGCGCCCCAGTACATGGAGGACAGCAGGATGATGGCGCTGACCGGCGGCATGAAGAAGGTCAGCGGCATCAACAGCGCCACCCCGTTCGGCGCGCCGAGCCCCGGCAGGACGCCAACGAGGATGCCGATCAGCACGCCCACCACCATCAGCCCGATGTGGTAGGCGGTCAGCGCGACCTCGAAGCCGTGCAGAAGCGCCGCGAGGCCTTCCATCAGTAGATCCCCAGCGCTTCCTCGAGCGGACCCTTCGCGAGCGGGACGCCGAGCCAGACCTCGAACATCAGGAAGAACCCGGCAGGCATGGCGAGCGCGATCAGCAGGGACAGCGCCCAGCCCGCGCGGGCCGTGCGGCGCGCCATCCACAACAGGTAGAGCATCATGGGCACATAGGCGCCGAGCGGCGCCAGCGCGGCGCCAAAGACCAAGGTCGGCACCAGCAGCGCCGCAACCCGGCGCGGCGCGCCGGGCTCGCAGAAGCGTCCCGGAACGCCGGCCCGAAGCTGGCGCAGGGCGAGAAGCGTCGCGACGCCGATCAGCAGCAGCCCGATGCGGAACGGGAAATACCCGGCGCCGGGGCCTGTCGGTCCCCAGCCCGTGTCGTGCTGCAGCGCGCCGAAGACGACCACCGCGCCGAAGCCCGCGGCGGCGAGCGCCATGCCCACCTCCGCGGTCCGGCGGCCGCCCAAGCCCCCCTCAGGACTGCTCATTCAGGACTGCTCATCGCGCCGCTCTGCGCCCCTTGTCGATGGGGCGATCAGCCCTGCTCGACCAGCCAGCCATAGTCGCGGAAATGCGCGCGGTTGGTGGCTTCATCCGCGCGAATGAAGTCGGCCAACGCGGTTCCGGTCTGCCACAGCGCGCCCTGGCTGCCGCTTTCGAGCCAGGCCTGCCATTCCGGCGTGGCGCGCACGCGGTCCAGCAACTGCGTCCAGAAGGCGGCCTGCGCGTCGGTGGTACGCGCCGGCAGCCACACGGTGCGCGGCATGCGGAAATCGGCCGGGCCAATGCCCGCTTCGGTCGAGGTCGGGATGTCGGACCAGCCGACGCCGTTATGGACCTTCTCCGTCAGCGTCAGGCGCCGCGGATTGAAGACGCACAGCGGACGAACGCGGCCCGCGCGCCACTGGCCGACATTCTCGGCCGGGTTGTTGGTGTTGGCGTCCACATGCCCGCCGGCCAACTGCACCGCGACCTCGCCACCGGAACGGAACGGCACATAGGTGAAGCTGACGCCCGTCGCGCGCTCGATCAGCTTGGTCAGGATGTGGTCGGTGTCACGCGCCTGGCTGCCACCCATCCGGAAGGCGCCGCCACGCGCACGCGCCGCATCGATCAACTCGCGTGCGTTACGGAAAGGCGCATCGGTGTGCGTCCAGAGGATGAACTCGTCTGCCGCCATCGACGCGACGGGGCGCAGGTCCGCCAGGCTGTAGCCGACGCGCGTGACCAGCGGCATCAGCCACACATTGTTCGTGCCGAAGACCACCTTGTGCGGGTCGCCCGCAGCGCCGCGGCCATAGACGAACGCCTCGGTCCCCGCGCCGCCGCCCTTGTTCGAGACGATCACGGGGGTCCGCAGCAGGCTGTACTTCTGGATGATCGACTGAACGATGCGCGCGAACTGGTCGGTGCCGCCGCCCGGTCCCGCGGCCACGATGAACTCCACCGGCCGCTGCGGCTGCCAGCCCGCGCCCTGCGCCAGCGCGGGACGCGCCAGCAAGGCGGCCCCGGTGCCGAGCAGCAGCGCACGACGCGACGGGCGAAGCGCGGAGATGGTTGCGGATGCGGCGTCGTGATGCGCCATGGCGAACTCCTCCCTTTGAAGCGCGGGCGATCTTTGGCGTCACACCGCGTGCCGCGCGGAGGTTGAACGAGGCGCCGCGCGCTTGTCAACCGGCCCGGTCACCGGACCAGTAGACCTTCGCCGCGGGACCGCGTTAGGCTCGGCCCCATGCATGACAGCTTCGCCCTGCTGCAATCCGCCGTCTCGAAGCGCACGATGCGCGAGCAGATCACGGATCGGCTCGCCGGCATGATCGTCTCCGGCCTCCTGCGACCGGGCGATGCGATGCCGGGGGAGCGCGAATTGGCCGCGCAGCTGGATGTGAGCCGCGAGACGGTGCGCGGCGCGATCCAGGCCCTGGCCGCGCGCGGCCTGATCGAGGTCGCGCAGGGTGCGCGATCCCGCGTCCTGCCCGCCGCCAGTTGGACCGCCCGCCCCGCCCCCGTCGCGCGCTACACGCCGGAGGAAGTGCATGGCGCGCGCCTGGTGCTGGAAGTGGCCGCCGCCGAGGCCGCCGCACGCCACGCGGATGCCGCGACCCGCGCCCGCCTGACGGAGCTTGCGGCCGAGCAGGGTCGCGCGCTGGAGGATCCGGCCGCCTTCCACATCTCGGGCTCCGAATTCCATGCGACGCTGCAGCGCGCGGGTGGCAACCGCCTTCTCGCCGCGCTGATTGCGGAGGCGTACGGCCAGTCCTCGGAACTCAGTCACCGCGCGCTGGCCGCGCCCGGCGCGATGCGGCGATCCTGGCTGGACCACAAGCGCATCGCCGCGGCCATCGAGGCGCGCGACCCGGAAGCGGCCGCGGCCGCCATGCGCCGGCATCTGGAACGCATCGGCACCGCCGCAAGACGCGCCACGGACAATCGCGACGCGGCCTGAGACCGGCCGCGCATCAGGGGGAAACAGGACATTGCTGTTCACGTCGATCTTCAGCCCGGCAGCCGAGCGCCCCGTTGTCGCGGCGCTTCTCGGCTGTGGTGAGTTCGGGCTGTCGCTCATCGCGCAGACCCGGCGCCTCAAGGGGCTTCGCATTGTCGCGGCGCTCGATCTCGACACCGCGCGGGTCGCCGCGAACCTGGCCGTGGATGGCGTGCCGCATCGCCGCTGTGAAGGCCCGGCCGATATCCGCGCCGCCATCGTCGCCGGAGAGGTCGCGCTGACGTCCCGCATCGACGACCTGCTCGCCACACCGGGCCTGGAGCTGGTGGTGGAGGCGACAGGCCATCCGGAAGGCGCCGCGCGCCATGCGCTCGCGGCCATCGCGGCGGGCAAGCATGTCGCGATGGTGTCGAAGGAATCCGAATGCGTCGTCGGCCCGCTGCTGGCGGCGAAGGCGCGCGCGGCGGGGCTGTCCTACACCTTGGTCGAGGGCGACCAGCCGGCGCTGCTGGTCAGCCTGATGAGCTGGGCGCGCGTGCTGGGCCTGCCCATCCTCGCGGCCGGCAAGTCGAGCGAGTACGACTACGTCTTCGATCCCGCCACCGGCCGCACACGCTGGCTGACGGAGGAAGTGGACAGCCCGGAGATCGCCGCGTTGATGGCGCTGGGGGACGACGCGGCCGGCACCATCGCCGCGCGCGCCGCGGCGCTGGCCGCGCTGCCGCAGCGGACCGTGCCCGATTACTGCGAGATGGCGCTGGTCGCCAACGCCACCGGCCTGCCCATCGCGCGCCCGGACTTTCACGCGCCGCTCGCACGGACGCCGGAATTGCCGCAGCTCTATGGCCTGAAGGCCGAAGGCGGGCTGCTGGACCGCGTTGGCGTGATCGATGTCTTCAACTGCCTTCGCCGCCCGGATGAAGCCTCCTTCGCCGGCGGTGTCTTCGTGGTGGTCGAGCTGGCCGACCGCCGGACGGGGGAGTTGTTCGCGGGCAAGGGCATCCCCGTCTCCCGCGACCGGCGGCGGGCGCTGATCTACAACCCCTCGCACCTGCTGGGGGTGGAAGCGCCGATCTCCGCCATGGCGGCCGGGCGGCTCGGGCACAGCGTGCCGGATGCGGGGTATCGCCCGGTGGTGGATCTGGTGGCACGCGCGGCGCGGGACCTGCCGGCGGGCCATGCGATCCAGATGGAGGGCAATCGCCATGCCGTGCCGGGCCTCGATGCGCTGCTGCTGCCCACGGCGCCCGCCAAGGGCGCGTCGCCCGCGCCCTATTACCTGGCGGTCGGGCAGCGGCTGCGGCGGCCTGTCGCGGCCGGCGCGCTGATCACCTGCGACGACCTGGAGATCCCCGCCGACAGCCTGCTGTGGCAGCTGCGGGCGGAACAAGACGCAAGTTTTCCGTTGACCCCGTGACAGAACCCGCACGTCGCGCCTAGGCTCAGCGAAACCTGTCTGGGAGGACGATGAGATGACCAACCACATCACGCGCCGGGTCGCGCTCGGCGCCGGCCTCGCGAGCTTCGCGATCGGCGGCAAGGCGCTTGCGGCTTGGCCGGAACGGCCGATCTCGCTGATCGTGCCCTATCCTGCCGGCGGCGGCACGGACATCGTGGCCCGCACGCTCGCGCCGCTGATGGAGCGCGAATTGCGCGGCAGCATCAATGTGGTGAACCGCGCCGGCGGTGGTGGCATCACGGGGCATGAAGCGATCTCTCGCGCGCAGCCCGATGGCTACACGATCGGGATGATCACCAACGATCTTTCCTTCTACACGCATCTTGGCCAGTCGCGGCTGACGCATCGCGACTTCTCCAAGATCGGCCAGACGAATGAGATCGTCGGCAGCGTCACGGTGAAGGGTGATTCGCCCTATCGCAAATTGTCCGACCTGCTCGACGCGATCCGCGCGAATCCGGGCCGCCTGCGCGGCACCGGCGCAGCGCCGGGCGTGAACTGGCATGTCGGCTTCCTCGGGATGGCCGACAGCCTTCGGATCGACCCGCGCAGCGTGATCTGGGTGCCGGCACAGGGCGGCACGCTCGGCCACCAGGATGTCGCGGCGGGGGGATCTGAATTCTCCACCTCCTCGCTCGCGGAAGCACGCGCGCTGCTGGAGGCGCAGCGCGTGCGCACGCTCGCGCTGATGGGCGATGCGCGGGCCGAGCAGTTCCCGGACATCCCCACCCTGAAGGAGGCGACCGGCAGCGACTGGACCTTCTCCGTCGTGCACGGCATGGGCGGCCCGCGCGCCCTGCCCGCCGAGATCCGCAATCGCCTCAACGAGGCGCTGCGGAAGGCGCATGCGAGCGACGAGTTCCAGGCCGCCATGCGGCAGCGGACCATTCGCGCGGTGAACCGCCAACCGGATGCATGGGAAGCGGTG
The DNA here is from genome assembly GCA_945878375.1 of Roseomonas mucosa. Taxonomy (GTDB): domain Bacteria; phylum Pseudomonadota; class Alphaproteobacteria; order Acetobacterales; family Acetobacteraceae; genus Falsiroseomonas; species Falsiroseomonas mucosa_A. The sequence continues at coordinate 25,176 of CAMDWG010000006.1, forward strand.
CTGGAGCAGCAGCTCAATACCTATGGGCGCTTGCTGCGCGACGCCGGGCTGGCGCGGGGCTGAACGCCTTGCCTCCGTGCAGGGCGGCGGTCCGTTGCGCGGACAGGGCCAGTCGCTGATGCGGCGCCTGATGGGGTCGCTACCGATTGGGCTTCTCGGGCTGGTGGTGCTGCTGCTGGCCCGGGATTTTCCGCCGATCCCAGGCCAGGCCTATGGGCCTGGCCTGTTCCCGATGCTGATCGGCGCGGGGCTCATCGCCTGCGCGATCGGGGCCGGGCTGCAGGCGCCGGTGCCGCGTGGAGTCCCGCCCACAACCTCCGCGCGCGTCGCGGCGCTGGCCTATGCGCTGGCGCCGCTGGTCGTGCTGGTGGCCTGGGATGTCGCGGGCTGGCCGCTGATCGCGCTGGTGCTCGGCACGGCGCTGCTCATGCTCGGCGGCGCGCGGCCGATCGTGGCGCTGGTCGCGGCCTTCTGCTTCGCCGCCGTGACCTGGGCGCTTTTCGCCATGCTGCTGCGCGTGCCCCTGCCGCGCGGTCCACTCGACTTCCTGCCCTACTGAGGACACTCCGGCATGGATGCCCTGCTGCGCGCCGCCGGGATGATCGCCGACCCCCAGGTGATGCTGACCATCCTGGCCGCGTCGTTCTTCGGCCTTGTGGTGGGCTTCATTCCCGGGCTGACGGCCACCATGGCCACCGCGCTGCTGGTGCCCTTCGCGATGTTCCTCGACCCCGTGGCCGCGATCGCGGCCATCGTCGCCTCCACCGCCATGGCGATCTTCGCGGGCGACATTCCGGGCACGCTGCTCCGCTTACCCGGGACGCCGGCTTCCGCCGCCTATGTGGACCATTCCTACCGCCTGGCGATGAGCGGCCGCGCGGGCGAGGTGCTGGGCGTGAACCTGATCTTCTCGGCGCTGGGCGGCGTCCTGGGCACGCTGGTCCTGGTGCTGGCGGCGCCGACGCTGGCGGATTACGCGCTGAGCCTGTCGTCCTTCGAGTTCTTCTGGCTCGCGGTGCTGGGGCTGTCCTGCGCTGTCTTCGTCGTGGGCGACAATGTCGCCAAGGGCGCGGCCGCGCTGCTGTTCGGGCTGCTGCTGGCGACGGTCGGGCGCGACTACACCTCCGGCTTCCCGCGCTTCAACTTCGGCGAGCCCGATCTGCTCGACGGCGTTCCCTTCGTCGCGGCGCTGATCGGCTTCTTCGCACTACCGGAGATCATCCGCACCATGCTGGCGCCGGATGCCAAGGGCGCCACGCCGGTTGCCCAGGCGTCGCGCATCTTCGCGGGGATGGGTCGCGCCCTGCTTCGCTGGCGCTGGAACTTCCTGCGCTCCGGCCTGCTCGGCACAACGGTCGGCGCGCTGCCGGGGGCAGGCGCGGACACCGCGGCCTGGACCTCCTATGCCGTGTCGCGCCGGCTGTCCAAGGACCCCGAGGCCTGGAACCGCGATAGCGTGGAGGGCATCGTCGATGCCACCAGCGCCAACAATGCGGCGCTGTCCGGCGCCTGGATTCCGGCGCTGGTCTTCGCCATTCCTGGCGACACCATCACCGCCATCGCGATCGCCGTGCTGTACATGAAGAATGTCACGCCCGGGCCTTCGATCTTCCTCGAGAACGCGCATGTGCTCTACGCGGTGTTCATCACCTTCTTCGTCGCCAACCTGCTGATGATCCCGCTGGGATGGCTCGCGATCCGCGCGGCGATCCCGATCCTGCGCCTGCCGCGCAAGATCTTGATGGCCCCGCTGCTGCTCTTCGCCTGCCTCGGCGCCTATTCGGTGGAGAACAGCATGTTCGGCATTGGCGTGATGCTGGCCTGCGGCTTCATCGGCTACTGGATGGAGGAGAACGGCTATCCGGTCGGTCCCGCGGTGCTCGGCATGGTGATGGGACGGCTGGTGGAGGAACACCTCATGACCTCGCTCATCAAGGTGCAGGGCGATGTGACGCGGTTCTTCGAGCGTCCGGTCGCCACGGCGCTCGCCCTCTTCACCCTGCTCGTCTGGCTCTGGCCACTGGCACGCTGGCTGGCCCGGACCATGCGGCGCCGCGCGGCGTGATCCCCGCCATGCGCATCGGCTTCATCGGCATCGGCATCATGGGCGAGGCGATGGTTCGCCGCCTGATGGACTGCGGGCACGGCCCCGTGACGGTGTGGAACCTCGAACCGGAACGGCTCGCGACCGTGGTGCCGCATGGCGCCATCCCCGCGCCGAGCCCGGCCGCCGTCGCGGCGGCGAGCGATGTCGTGATGCTCTGCGTGCTGCACACCGAAGCCGTCCGTAACGTCGTCTTCGGGGCGGAGGGCGTGGCGCGGGCACCGGGCGGCCGGGGCAAGCTGCTGGTCGATCTCTCCACCGCCGATCCGGACGAGACACGCCGCATGGCGGCGGCGCTGCGGGCGGAGACAGGCATGGCGTGGGTCGATGCGCCCGTCTCCGGCGGGCCGCTGGCCGCGCGGGCCGGGACGCTGGCGGTGATGGCGGGCGGTGCGGAGGCCGATTTCGCCACAGCGCTGCCGCTGCTCCGCTCCCTCGCCGCCAATGTCACGCGGATGGGGGATATCGGGGCAGGCCAGACGACGAAGGTGATCAACCAGGCGATCGTCGGCACAGGCTTCGTGCTGATGGCCGAGGCGCTGACCCTGGCCGAGGCCGCGGGAATCGACGCGGCCGCCCTGCCCGGCTGTCTCGCCGGCGGCTTCGCCGACAGCGAGTTGCTGCGCCGTATCTGGCCGCAGATGCAGACCCGCCGATTCGAACCGCCAGCCAGCTATGCCCGCCAACTGCTGAAGGACATGAAGGCCGTGCAGGCCTTCGCAGAGGGCCTCGGGGCGGAGCTGCCCGTGGTCGCGGCCGCCGCGGCCCGCTATGCGGACTTCGTTTCGCAAGGTAATGAGTTGGCCGACAGCGCCGCGATCCTGCGGCTCTACCGTGCCGACGCGTGAGTAACCAGATGGCCCCTTCCGCTGCCCGCTACCTGGCCTCCGGACGGGATGCCGACCTGCCGGTGATCGACGCGCACCACCATATCTGGGACCTGTCGGCCAACCACCATCCCTGGCTGGCCGAGGGGGCGCCGACGCAGTTCCGCTACGGCGACAGCAGCAAGCTGCGGCGCAACTACATGCCGGCCGATTACCGGCGGGACGCGGCGGGGCAGAACATCGTCGCCACGGTCTATATGGAAGCCGAGCACGACCCCGCCGACCCGCTGCGGGAGACGCGCTGGGTGCATGAGGTCGCTGCGCGCGAGGGGCTACCGCAGGCCATGGCCGGCGCCGTCTTCCTGGACCGTGACGACGCGCCGGATCTTATCCGCGCCCAGGCCGCCTTTCCCCTGGTCCGCAGCCTGCGCCACAAGCCGCGCGGGGTTGATGCCGCCACGGCCTACGATCCTGCACACCGCATCCCCGGGTCCATGCGCTGCCCCCGTTGGCGCGCGGGCTATCGCCACTTGGCCGAGTCCGGCCTGTTCTTCGAATTGCAGACACCCTGGTGGCACCTGCCGGATGCGCTGGAACTCGCGCGCGACAATCCGGACACGCTGATCGTGCTGAACCATCTCGGCCTGCCGGCCAACCGCAGCGACCGGGGGCTGGCCGGTTGGCGCGAGGCGATGGCGCGGCTTTCCGACGCCCCCAACATCCGCGTGAAGCTGTCCGGCATCTGCGTGCCGAGGGAGCCTTGGACGCCCGCCCTCAATGGCTGGATCGTGCTGGAGGCCGTGAAGCTGTTCGGCGCCGCGCGCTGCATGTGGGCCAGCAACTTCCCCGTGGACGGCCTTGTCTCCGGCTTCGGGGAGATCCTGGACGGGATGCGGGAGATCACGGCCAACCTGCCGCGGGAGGACCGCCTGCGGATCTTCCAAGGCACCGCCGCGGCGACCTACCGGCTGGCGTGAGGCGACGCCGGCACGCGACCCGGCGGCCAGCGCCGCCGGGTCGCGCGCCGCTCAGCGCCGGGCCGTGGCGTGGCCCTGCTTGCCGCGGTCCCGCGCCATGCCGGACAGGGCGCGGCCGATCCCCTGCCAAGCGCCAGCTTCCCGCGCCAGATCACCGAGCGAGACGATGCCGACAAGGCGCTTGTCGCGGTTCAGCACCGGCATGCGCCGGAGTTGGCGTCCCCGCATGCTCTCCGCCACCGCGCCCAGATCCTCATCCTCGAAGACATAGGCGGTGCCGGGCGTCATCACCTCCCGCACCTTGGTGCGGGCCGGATCCTTGCCCTCGGCCAGCACACGCACCGCCAGGTCGCGATCGGTGATCATGCCGATGAGCCGGTCATTCTCGCCGACCGGGACGGCGCCGGCATCGGCCTCGCCCATCAGGCGGGCGGCCTGCTGGACGCTGTCCTCCGGATTCACGACACGGACATCGCGGGTCATCACCTCCGCCACGCGCGGGCCGCGCTGGTCCTGGCCGCCGCCACGGTTCTGGCGTCCCTCGCCATTGCGGCGCTCCATCTGCTCCTCCAGCGGGCGCAGCGCCTCATCGGCTGTGCGGCGCGTGGCGCGGAGCATGGTCGCGCCGCCCTCGACCAGGGTTTCGAGATACTCGCGCATGAAGGAACCCTGCAGTTCCACCACGGCGCCGGGGTTGGTGCGCCTCAACATCTCCTGCGTCATTCGCAGGTTCGTCCGCATCACGCCGTTCATCAGCTGACTCATCGCATCCTGCATGTCCTGCAGCCCGCCGCCGGCGGTCCGCGGCATCATCATCAGGCGGCCGATGTCATGCGCCATGCGGCGGATCGCCTCCGCGGTACGTTCGGCGGTCTCCTCCATGTCATGCGCGGCGCCCTCGGCCATGTCGCGGCCGCCCTCGGCAAGGGTCTGCGTGCCGCTGCGCGCCATCTCGCCCATCGCCTCGCCGCCGCGTTGCATCGCCTCCGTGCCCATCTCGGCATTGGCGCGCATCGCGGTGGTCGCGGCCTGTCCGCCGCGCTGGCCGGTCTCCGCGCCGGCCTCGGCGCCCTGGCGCATCTGCGCGCCTCCGGCACGCGCGGCCTCCTGCGGGCTGCGGCCGCCGCGCTCACGGCCAGCCTCGCCCGCGCCGGGCGTGTCCTGCTGCCTGGTCTCTGCCATGCTGCCACTCCTCGCTTGTCGTGTTGGGATGCGATCCGGCAGCCATGGCTTCGGCGACCGGGTCCTGGGCAAGCGGCAGGGTGGATCGTCCGGCCACGCCCCCACGGACCGGATCTCAACGAGGCGCGGCGGGATGGGTTGCCCGCCGAGGCGCGGACAATACGCAGAAGGCGCAGAAGGCGGATGCGGTTCCGCACCGGGCGCGGGACGAAACGTGCCGGGCCCGGCGGAACGGTGGCGCGGCCTCGCCTCAGACCGTGTCCGGCGCCTCCCGGCCCCGGATGAAATCGGCCGCCTTCTCCGCGATCATCATCGTCGTGGCGTAGGTGTTGGCCGAGGGCATCGCCGGCATGATCGACGCATCGACGATCCGCAGCGCCTCCATCCCATGCACCAGCAACCGGTCGGAGACCACCGCGCCGGGGTCCGTCGCGGGGCCCATGCGCGCCGTGCCGATCAGGTGGTAGGTCGTGCTGCCGTTCTTCTTCGCGAAATCCAGCAGCTCGTCATCCGTCTGCGCCTCGGCGCCGGGCAGCGTCTCCAGATCCAGGAAGGCGGCCAGCTGCGGCGTGCCCAGCATCCGCCGCACAAGCCGGATGCCACCGAGATGGACGCGGACATCCATCGGGTCCGAGAGATAGTTCGGGTTGATCTCCGGATCCTCGAACACATCCGCGCTGCGCGCGCGGACCCAGCCATGGCTTTCCGGCCTGTGCTGCCAGGACCCCGCGGTTACCCCCGGATAGTCGTCCAGGATATAGACCTTCCCCGCGGCGTAGGAGCCGGGGGTGAAGACGCATTGCAGGTCGGGCTGGTCGAGCCCCTCGAAGCTCTTCCAGAACACATGCACATGCGACGGCGCGGTCGCCAGGATGTTCGGCCGGCGCGTCGCCCAGCGCGCAAGCTGCAGGCCGAGCTTCAGGCCGCGCGACAATTCGTTCAGCGTCTCCACCCCCGGCTTCGCCCGCATGACGATGCGGGAGGCGTAGTGGTCGCGGAAATTCGCGCCAACCCCGCGCAACTCATGCACCACCGGCACGCCGAGCCGTCCCAGCAGATCCGCCGGCCCGACGCCCGAGACCTGCAGCAGCCGCGCCGTGTTGACCGTGCCGGTGGACAGGATCACCTCTCGCCGCGCGCGAACTTCCTTTGCCGGCGCGCCGGGCGCGGCGAGGTAGCGGATGCCGACCGCGCGCTTGCCTTCAAACAGAATGCGGCTGGCGCGGGCGTTGGTGCGGACCTCCAGGTTCTTCCGCGCCATGGCGGGATGGAGGAAGGCGCGCGCAGCGGAGACGCGGCGCCCGTTGCGGATGGTGCGCTGGAAATAGCCGACCCCCGCCTGGTCGCCCGAATTGTAGTCCCGCGTGCGCGGGATGCCGAGGCCGATGCAGCCCTGGATGAAGGCTTCCGAGACAGGGTGGATCCAATCCATGTCGGTGACCGGCACCGCGTCCGCATTGCGGCCGCGCGTGTCGTCGGACAGGCCGATGCGGTTCTCGCTGCGCCGGTAATAGGGCAGGCAATCCGCATAGCCCCAGCCGCGATTGCCGCGCTGCGCCCAGTTGTCGAGATCCGCCGGCTGGCCACGATTGTAGATCATGCCATTCACCGAGGACCCGCCGCCGAGCGTGCGGCCCTGGATCGTCGGGATGCTGCGCCCGCCGGTCATCTCCGTCGGTTCCGTGCGGAACTGCCAGGTGACGGAGGGATCGACCATCGTCTTGATGAAGCCGGCCGGGATGTGGATCCAGGGATTGCGGTCGGGCGGGCCCGCTTCCAGCACGCAGACGGTGACGGCGGGGTCTTCCGTCAGCCGGGCCGCCAGCACCGATCCGGCGGCGCCGGAGCCTACGATCACATAGTCGAAGCTGTCGGTCATCACGCGGTCTTCCAGGCCACCAGGTCGATCTCCACCAGCGCGCCGCGTGCGAGGCCCGTGACGCCGATGGTGGTGCGCGCGGGCAGGCGATCGGCGGGGAAATAGGATGCGTAGGTACGGTTCATAGCCGCGTAGTCGCGTTCAAAATCCGTCAGGTAGATGCGCGCCTGCACCACATCGGACAGCGCATAGCCCGCCCCCGCCAGCACGCGCTGGAGGTTCGCCATCACCTGCCTGGTCTGCGCCTCGACCCCCTCGGGCAGCGGCTGGAGGTTGTCGGCGGGATCGGTCGGCATCTGCCCCGTCACCAGCAGCCACGGCCCGACGCGCACGGCATGGCTGAAGGGCGCGACCCGGTCCGGGCCATCCGGCAGGGTGAGGAACACGGGAGCATCCATGGCTGTGCCCTTCTCGTCAGAGGTTGCGCCGTGCGGCGCGCAGCGTGGGCAGGCCGATCCCCGTGGCCTCGAACCCGCCATCCACCGCGATGACCTGTCCGGTGATGTAGCTGGCGCGGGCGCTGCAGAGGAAGACGATGGTCTCCGCCAATTCGCTTTCCAGCCCGTACCGGTTCAGCGGGATCGTGTCGTGGTAGTCCTTGCGGATCTCCGGCGAATGGACCGCCTTCGCCATCGCGGTGTCCACCGGCCCGGGCGCCACCGCGTTCACGCGGATGCCGAGCGCGGCCAGTTCCACTGCCTGCTGCTTGGTCAGATGCGCCAGCGCCGCCTTGCTAGTGCCATAGGCAACCCGCAGCGTGGACGCGCGCAGGCCGGAGATGGAGGTGATGTTCACCACCGCCCCGCCGCCGCCCTCTGCCATCAGCGGCGCGGCCGCGTTGGTGGCGACGAAGGGGCCGGTGAGGTTCACGGCCATCACCCGCGCCCATTCCTCCGGAGTCGTCTCCAGCATCGGCTTGAAGACGGCGGTGCCGGCATTGTTCACCAGCGCATCAAGCCGCCCGAACAGCGCCGCCGCCCGACGCACCGCGGCCTGGACCGAGGCGACCTCTGCCACGTCGCAGGGCAGCGCGAGCGTCGCGCCCGGGGCGTCGAGGGCGGCCATCGCGGCATCGAGCAGCGCCGGATCGATATCCAGCAGCGCGACGCGCCAGCCCTCGGCCAGGAAGCGCCGCGCGGTGGCGAGGCCGATGCCGCGACCGGCACCGGTGACCAGCGCCACCGGCGGGCCGGGCCGGGGGGCGGTTGCTGGCGGCATGGATGCGTCCTCCGTTCTCCGCGCGTGGCCTGGGCATGGTTCCACGCCGCGCGGCATCCGCCCAGGGGGCGTCAAAAGACACGGCGCGGCACAAGGCGGCGCCGACCACCGGCGGCCGCCTCGCGCAGGGGTGATGCCGCTTCGCGCGCCTGCCGCCGCACATCTTCTGCAGCAGCAGCGGGAGAGACGGCATGCCCAGCACAGGCCTCGAGGTCTTGGATCGGACGATCCAGCTCACGCATATCTGGCTCGACGAGATCATGGATGCGACCGGCGAGGACCGGCAGGCCGCGTGGCACGCGCTCGGCGCCGTGTTGCGCGCGCTGCGGGACCGCCTGCCCATCGAGGTGGCGATGCATCTCGGCGCGCAGCTACCCCTGCTGGTGCGCGGCACCTATGCCGAGCAATGGCACCTCGCCGGCCCGCCCACGCCGGTGCGGGGGATGGAGGAGTTCCTGGACCTCGTGGCCTCGCATCTGGGCCGGGGACGCGCGATCGGGCCGGATGCCGCGACGGCCGCCGTCTTCCGGACGCTGGTGCGGCATATCGATGCGGGCCAGGTGGACAAGGTGCTGGCCGTGCTGCCCGGCGAGATCCGTGATGCGCTTCGCGCGGCGACGAGCTGAGCGGAGGGGAACATGGCGATCCGCGACATCCTTGTGCACCTGGACGCCGCGCCGGCCGCGGCCGCGCGCCTCGACCTCGCAGCCGCGCTGGCGCGGCGACATGGCGCGCGGCTGACCGGCCTGATGGTGATCGACATCGTGCTGCCGCCCATCGCGACCCCCGATGGCGGCGGCGCCGCGCTCGGCCCGCTGCTGGAGGCGATGCGGCGCGACGCGCTGGTCGAGGCCGAAGGCATCCGAACGCGGTTCGAGGAAACGCGATCACGCCACGGCGTGGCAGGCGAGTGGCGCATGCCCGAGGGCCTGACAGCGCCTCTCGTTGCGCGCCACGGCCGCACGGCGGATCTGGTCGTGCTCGGGCAGCCCGATCCCGAAGGCGGAGCGCCCAACGCCACGGCGGTGTTCGAGGGTGCGCTGTTCTCCTCTGGCCGGCCGGTGCTCGTGGTGCCGTATGCCGGGCGCTTCACGGATGTCGGCCGCCGCGCCCTGATCGCCTGGAACGGGCGGCGCGAAGCCGCACGGGCCGTCCATGACGCCCTGCCGCTGCTGGCCGGGGGCGAACACGCGCTTGTGCTGACGGTAGGGCCTGAGCCACCGGAGGCTGAGGATGACCCCTCGGCGGAGTTACTGCGCCACCTGGCGCGCCACGACCTGCCCGTCAGCGCCGCACATGAGGTCGCGGGCGATCTGGATGTGGCGGACTTCATCTTGAACCGCGCCGCCGAGAGCGGCGCGGACCTACTGGTGATGGGCGCCTATGGCCATTCGCGCTTGCGCGAATTCGTACTCGGCGGGGCAACGCGCAGGATCCTGCGGCAGATGACGTTGCCGGTGCTGATGGCGCATTGAATCTTCCCCGCGAAACCGCGTTTCGGCTTCGCGGGGCGTCCCCTTGCGCTACGCCGTGCGGCGCAGCTTCGCGGGATCGGCCTCGTCCCAGACCTTCTCCGGCATCGGTAGCCCGTCGAAGGTCTCGCGGCCCAGCGGGCGGTCCGGCGCGATGCCGAGGCCTTCGAGCACCCACATGAACTGCCGAACATGCTGCCCGGCATGCCAGACGGTGCGCTCCAGGAATTCGTGCATCGTCTGTTCGCCGTAATACACATCGGCGCGCGCCGACCAGTCGCGCGTCCGGCCGGGCCCATCGAACCAGGCGGACATCCGCACGCGCATCTCCTCGCAATAGGCGATCAGCTTCGCGCGGTCGCTGTCTTCTTCCGCCGGCACGCGCATGTAGCTGTCGAAGGTCAGTGGGATGCCGTCCTCATGCTCCAGGAAAGCATCGGCGATGTTGGCGATGTGCCAGCCGAGCTGCGCGAAGCTGCGCGGGCGGTTCGGCAGCATTTGCGCCAGCGCGTGATCCGGCATCTGCGCCAGGAAGCGCGCCGCCCCGGCCAGCACCGCATCCAGCCGCTGCCGCATCTCCGCCACCGGCAGCATCTTCGTCGCGCCATAGGGGATGTCGCAGAGCTTCGCCACGTCGCGCAGGATCTGGCCATTCGCCCAGGCGTCGCCACGGGTGACGATCGGCACCTGCTTCAGCCCGAACTGCTCCAGCTCGGCATAGGCGCTCTCATCCTCCAGCACATTGCGCGACAGGAAGGGCACGCCGTGCTTCTGCAGGAATTCCTTCGTGCGGAGGCAGGAGGAGCAGCCGGTCATCCAATAGACGCGGATCGCGCCATCGGCCGTGGTGGTGGTTCCCATGGTCGTCCCCTTCCCTCACGCGCCCTGCGCGGAAAGTGCGGCGAGATAGGACACCACCTCGTCACAGCGCACAACGTCACCATACTTGGCGTTGATGTCGAACAGGTTGGCGTCATGCGGCCCGTCGTGGCGGTCACCGACGCATTCCTGGGGCACGATCACGCGATAGCCATGCTGCACCCCGTCGAGCGCACCGGCCCGCACGCAGCCGCTGGTGGAGCAACCCGCGAGGATCAGCGTATCGACGCCCATCGCGGCCAGCATCGGCGCCAGCGGCGTGCCGAAGAAGGGGCTCGGATACTGCTTCACCAGCACCACTTCCTCGGGCAGCGGGGCGACGGCCGGGTCGATCTGCGCCAGCTTCTCGCCGGCCACCATCTTCCGCAGCGCCGGCACCTTGCGAACGAACCAGCCACCATCGGCGCCGGAGGGATGGTATTCCACCCGCGTATGGATCACCGGCACGCCGGCCGCCCGCGCCGCCGCCAACAGCGGGACCGTGTCGCGCACCGCGCGGACCACGCCCTCGGCGAAGAAGGGCGAGCCGGGCGTGGTGTAGGCCAGGGTGAAATCGATGACGATGACGGCCGGCTTGCGGCCGTAGCCGACCTTGCCGTCGAAGACGCCCACGTAGTTCTGTTCACGCGTCGTGGTCATGGGTCGTCCCTTTTCAGCTTTCGTCGGGGAAGTGGCAGGCGGCGAAATGCGTCGTCGCGCCGGCCGGGGCCAGCAGCGGATCCTGTTCCACGCAGCTTCGCGGCAGGCGCGCGCCGGCGGCCTCCACCGTGTCGCCGCCACGGGCGGCCACGAGCCGCGCACGCGGGCAGCGTGGATGGAAGCGGCAGCCGGAGGGCAGTGCAGCCGCGCTGCCGATCTCCCCGATCGGGCGGATGCGCGCCCTGCCCCGTTCCTTCGCCGGATCGGGCCGCGGCACGGCCGAGAGCAGCGAGACGGTATAGGGATGGCGCGGCGCGCCATGCAGCGCATCGCGCGGCGCGAGTTCCACGATCCGGCCCAGATACATCACCGCCACGCGGTCGCTGACATGGCGCACCACGCCCAGGTCATGGGCGATGAACAGGAACGCGACGCCCGACCGCGCCTGGATTTCCGCCAGCAGGTTCAGGATCTGCGCCTGCACCGAGACATCCAGCGCACTGACCGGTTCATCCAGCACGACAAGGGCGGGATCGAGCGCGATGGCGCGGGCAATGCCGATGCGCTGGCGCTGCCCGCCCGAGAATTCATGCGGATAGCGCGCCGCCATGGCCGGGGAGAGGCCGACGCGCGAGAGAAGCTCCGCCGCCCGGCGAGAGGCCTCCGCCCGCGCGATGCCATGCGCGACCATCGGTTCCACGATGATCGCACCCGCCGTCATGCGCGGGTCGAGCGATCCATAGGGGTCCTGGAACACCATCTGCATGCGCGGCCGCAAGGCGCGCAGCCCCGCCTTCGAAGCTGCCGTCACATCCTGGCCATCGAAGCGCACCGTGCCGGTGCTCGGCTCAATCAGGCGCAGCACGAGCCGGCCGAGCGTGCTCTTGCCGCTGCCCGTCTCCCCAACCAGGCCGAGCGTCTCGCCCCGCGCGAGGGAGAAGGAGACGCTATCGACGGCCCGCACCTCCGGGCGCTTCGCGCCGAACAGGGCGCGGCCGCCGCCGAAGCTCTTCCGCAGGCCTTCGACCTCAAGCAGCACGCTCATGCCGCTTCCCCCAGCGCGTCCTGCCGGTGGCAGGCGGCGGCATGGCCCGCGCCGCGTAGCATCGGGCGCTCCGTGCGGCAGCCGGCCGCGTCGGCCACGGCGAAGCAGCGTGGCGCGAAGGCGCAGCCAGCCGGGCGCCGGACGGGATCGGGGGGGCTTCCGCCAATCGGCGCCAGCTTGGTTCCCGGCGGCGCATCGATGTCGGGGATGCTGCGGAACAGGGAGATCGTGTAGGGGTGGCGCGGCGCGCGGAACACTTTCTCCACCGTGCCCGTCTCCACCAGCCGTCCCGCATACATCACGGCGACCCGGTCCGCCTGCCGCGCCACGACGCCAAGGTCATGGGTGATCAGGACCATCGCCATTCGGTCCGCATCGCGCAGATCGCCCAGCAGGTCGAGCATCTGCGCCTGCACGGTCACGTCGAGCGCCGTCGTCGGTTCGTCCGCGATCAGCACCCGCGGGCCCAGCGCAATCGCCATCGCGGTCAGCACGCGCTGGCGCATGCCGCCGGAGAATTGGTGAGGATAGGCATCCACGCGGCTCGCGGGGTCCGGGATCTGCACGCGCGCCAGCAATTCCACCGCGCGGTCGCGCGCGGCTCTGCGGCTGATCGGAAGATGCGCGCGCAGTACCTCCGTGATCTGATCGCCCACCTTGAAGACGGGATTGAGGCCGGTCAGCGGGTCCTGGAACACCATGCCGATGCGCGCTCCGCGCATGCGGCGCAATTCCTCGGGGCGCAGCTTGAGAAGGTCCACGCCATCCAGCAGCGCCTGCCCCGCAATCACGCGCCCGGGCTTCGGCAGCAGGCCGAGGGCGGAGGTGAAGGTGACGGTCTTTCCTGATCCGCTCTCACCCACCACCGCCAGCGTCTCGCCGGGCTCGACATGCAGGGATACATCCTCCACCAGCCGCACCGCGGCCTTCTCGCCAGGTACGGCGGCGGTCAGGCCGCGCAATTCGAAAGCGGCGGTCACAGCAGCTTCCCCGTGTTGCGCCGCATCTGCGGATCGAGGTTGTCGCGCAACCCGTCGCCCAGCAGGTTCAGCACCACCACCGTGAAGGCGATGCAGAGCCCGGCAGACAGCGAGATCAGCGGATTGGTGGTGATGGAGGTCTGCCCTTCCGCGATCACATTGCCCCAGGTCGGCGTCGGAGGCTGCACTCCGAGGCCGAGGAAGGACAGCCCAGCTTCCGCCAGGATCGCCGTCGCGGCGCTGACGGTCGCCACCACGATCACCGGCGGCAGGGCGTTCGGGATGACATGCCGTACCACGATGTTCCAGGGCGTCAGCCCGATGGCGCGCGACGCCTCGATGAACGGGCGCGGGCGGATCGTCATGACAACGGATCGCATCACCGCGGCCACGCGCGGCGTGTAGGCGATGGCGACGGCCAGGATGATGCTGTCGAGCGTGTTGCCCCGCGCCGCGACCAGCGCCAGCGCCAGCAGGAAGGATGGGAAGGCCAGCAGAATGTCGATGAAGGCCACCAGCAGGCGTTCCAGCCAACCGCCCGCATAGCCCGCGACAGCCCCGATGATCGTCCCCGCACTCAATGAGATCAGGACGACGAAAAACCCGACCTGGAGCGAGACCTGCGCCCCATGGATCAGGCGCGAGGCCACGCAGCGCCCGAACTGGTCCGTGCCGAGCCAATAGGTCGCCGAAGGCGGCGCGAGGTTGTTCATCAGATCGGTGCGGGTCGGCGAATGCGGTGCGATCCAGGGCGCGAAGATCGCCACCAGCACCAGCAGCAGGATGCCGGCGCAACCGATGACGAAGCCAGGATGGCGGGCATAGCGACGGATGGCGGCGCGGCGGCGCGCTGCCGCCTCCGCCGCCGCATCGATCTCCTCCAGCGTCGCGCTCATCCTTGACGCAGCCTCGGGTCGATCATGCCGTAAACCACGTCGAGAATGGTGTTGAGAAGGACCACCGACGCCGCCAGCACCAGCACCCCCGCCTGCACCAACTGGTAGTCGCGCGCGAGGATCGCCTTCAGGATGGTGGAGCCGAGGCCGGGACGGCTGAACACCGCCTCGACCAGGATCGCGTTACCGAGGGACCAGGCGAAGGTGACGCCGATCACCGCGAGCACCGGAATCAGCGCGTTGCGAAGCGCCAGATTCCAGACAATGCGCCGCTCAGGCACCCCCATGGCGCGCGCAACGCGGATATGGTCCTGCCCGAGTACCTCGAGCATCGCCGACCGCGTCAGCCGCGCGATATAGGCCGCGACCGACAGGCCGAGGACCAGCGCCGGCAACGCCATATGGTGCAGCCCGGTCCAGAAGCCGGGCTCGCTGGAGGCGCCGAGCGCCGGAAACAGCCCCAAGGCATGCGACAGCGTCAGGATGGCCACCAGCCCGACCCAGAAGACGGGGAAAGAGATGCCGCCCAGCGCGACCAGCATCACCAGCACATCCACCGCGCTGCCCTGCCGCACCGCCGCGATGATGCCGAGCGGCACGCCGACCGCCACGGCCACCAGCATGCCCGCCACGGCCAGCGCCGCGGAAGGCGGCACCGCCGCCCAGATCTCCGCCAGCGCCGGCTCGCCGGTGACAACCGAGACGCCGAGATTGCCCTGCGCCGCGCCGGCAAGGAACACGAAGTATTGCTGCCAGACCGGCAGATCCAGGCCGAGGCGCGCGCGCAAGGTTGCGAGCGCCTCGGTGGTCGCGAAGTCGCCCAACATGTAAAGCGCGGGATCGCCCGGAATGGCCCTCATCAGAAAGAAGGCCACCGTGACGATCCCGACCAGCGCGACGGCCAACTGGCCGAGGCATCGGGCGACAAGAAGCAGCATCAGGCGCTACGCAGCGAAACCGGGGCCACGTTCACCGTGAACAGGCTGTTCTGCACGAAGCCCTGCACCGTCGGGCCATGCGCGATGAACAGCCGGTCCGCGTAGAGCGGGATCACCGGCAGGTCGTCCATCGTCTGCCGCAGGATACGCGCATAGACGGCGCGACGCCCGGCCAGATCGGCGGCACGGGCCGCTTCCGCGAGCAGCGCATCGGCGCGGTCGTAGCGCGAGGTGTTGAGCCCCGGCGGATGCGAGCGCGTGTGGTACAGCGTCACCAGCGGGCTGTCCGGATCGGGCGGGCCGACCACGGCGGTGATGCAGGACTGCACATTGCCGCTGCTGCGCGCCTGGACATAAGCCCCACGTTCCAGCACCCGCACGGTCGCCTGGATGCCGACCTGCTGCAGGTCATTGGCCAGGGCCACCGGGAAGCGATCGAAGGGGTTCAGCCCGACGGTCGTGATCTCGAAGCGGAAGTTGGAGACCCCGGCCTCCCGCAGCAGGGCGCGGGCGCGATCGGGGTCAAAGGCGTAGCGGGGCACGCCGTCCTCGCTGAATTCCTGGAAGGTCGAGGTCAGGACGCTGGTGGCTTCGAACTTCGTGCCGCGGAAGAAGCCGTCGATCAGCGCGCGGCGGTTCATGGCATGCGCCATGGCACGCCGGACGCGGATGTCGCGGAGCGGGCCGACGGTGGTGTTCAGCACCAGGTTGACCGTGTTGTTGGCTGGGCGGTCTAGCACCGAGATCCCCTGTGCGCGGCGCAGGCGCTCGATCACCTCGGGCGTCTGCAGCGCGTAGAAGATGTCGAGCTCGCGATTCTCCAGCGCGATGGCCGCCGCCGTCTCGTCGCGGACGATGCGGAAGACGACCTCGGACAGGGTGGAGGCGCCGCCGAAGTAAGCCGGATTGGCAGAGAGCCGCACCTCGTTGCCCGTGGTCCAGCGTTCGAACACGAACGGCCCGGTGCCGATCGGGTTCATGCTGTAGCGCTCACCGATCTCCGTCACCGCGCGGCGAGAGACGATCCAGCCCTGGTTGAAGGCGCAGAGCTTGTGCAGGAAGCCGGAATTCGCATTCTCCAGCATGAAGCGCACCGTCAGCGGATCCGGCGTCTGGATCTCACGCAGGCCGGCGAGCTGGCCGCGATAGAGGCTGCCCGTCGCCGGGTCGAGCACGCGCTCGAAGGAGAACTTGACGTCGTCCGAAGTGAAGGCGCCGTAGCCCTTGTGCCAGGTCACGTTCGGCCGCAGGCGGAAGGTCCAGACCGTGCCATCGGCGGAGACCTCGTAGCCGGTCGCCAGATCGGGGACGATCTCGTTGGTGCGCTGGTCGTATTGCACCAGGCCGCTGTAGATGTGGCTGGCGATCGACTGGTTCTCGTTCTGGAAGATCCGCGCCGGATCCAGCTGCGAAATGTCGGAGCCGAAGCGCACGCGCAGCGTGCGCGCGCCCTGCGCCATCACCGGGCTTCCGAACGCCCCGCCCAGCGCGATGCCCGCGGCACCGGCCAGCATGCCGCGCCGGCCGAAGCCGGGGGGCAACCTCGTCTCAGTCATTCTTTCGCTCTCCCTTTTTGTGTTCATCCTCGGCGGCCGGGTTCGCCGGCCGGAGTTCCTTCGCCCAGTCGCGCGGCAAGCGCGCGGCGGCGTCCGCCATGGCCGCAGCCAGGACGGCGGCACGCTCGGCGTAGCGGGGCGGCGTCATGCCGGCCTCCGCAGGCGCCAGGGCGTCGCGGCTTCATAGGCCATCGCAAGGCGGAACAGCGCGGCTTCATCGTGCGGCCGCGCCATCGCGTGCCAGTGCAGCGGCAGCCCCGCGCGCGAGAAGCCGTTGCACTGCACCAGGGCCGGCAGCCCCGCGAGGCTCGCCGGCGTCAGCATCGTCTCGCTGGTGTAGGCGGTCGATTCCGGTTCCACCCCGAGGCGCGGGGGAAGGTGCAGCGCCCCGAAGCCGAGCAGCACATCATGCTCGGCCCACATCCCCTCCATCGCCTCGGTGAAGACCCGGCGAAAACGCTGGGCCGCGAGGTAGTCCACGGCACGCACACCGGCACCGGCGAGCAACTTGTCCCGCAACGCGGCGCCGAGCAGATCGGCGCCGTCGCGCAATTCCTTCTCATGGATCGCGGCGGATTCGGCGGCGCCGATCAGGCGCGCCGCATCCAGGCACGCCGAAGCGGGCCATGGCAGCGCCGCATCCCGGATCCGCGCGCCGAGCCGCGACAAAACGGAAAGTCCATTCTCCAGCGCCGCGGCCATCTCCGCATCCGGCGCGGGGAAGCCAGGGCCCGGATCGCGCAGCACGCCGACACGCAGTGCCGCGAGGCCGGCGGAGCCTGCCTTCCGCAGCGCCGATCCATGCAGCGAATCGAGGACGATGGCGATGTCCTCCGCCGTCCAGGCGATCGGGCCGGGGCGGTCCAGTGAAAAGGTGTTGGGCAGCGCACCGGACAGCGGCAGCAGGCCCGGCGTCGCCACGACGCCGCAGCACCCCGTCGCGGCCGCCGGCAGGCGCACGGAGCCTGTGGTGTCCGACCCGATGGCGAACAGCGCCATCCCCGTCGCGACCGCCACACCCGCACCGGTCGAGGACCCGCCGGTGAAGCGGCTGGTGTCCCAAGGGTTGCGCGCCGGCGGGGCCGGCAGGTCGAAATGCTCGGCGCCCGTGCCTGTCCCGTATTCCCAGGTGGCGAGCTTGCCGAGAAGCACCGCGCCGGTCCCGCGCAGCCCCTTCACCAGCACCGCGTCCTGCGTTGCAACGCGCGCCGCGCGGAAGCGCGAATTGGCGGTGGCGGCCAGGTCCGCCACATCGAAGGTGTCCTTGATCGCCCAGGGGATGCCCGATAGTGGGCCTGCCGCAGGTGTCGCCGCGGCGCCGCGCGCGCCCTCCGCATCCAGATGCAGGAAGGCATGCAAGGCACCGTCCCGCGCAGCGATGCGGGCAAGGCAATCTTCAACCAGCCGCGCCGCGCTCAGCGCGCCGCTTTGGAGCCCAGCCAGCGCATCGGCCAGGCTCGGCAGGCTGTTTTGTATGCAACCGGTATGCAGGCTGTCCGTCATGCGGCCTGCCTGCCGCGACGCTCGCGGGCCGTGGCGGCGCGGAAGACGGCCCTGCCCGCCTGGACATGCGCACGCATCACGGCCGAGGCCCAGGCCGCGTCGCCGACCACGATTGCGGCGATCATTTCCCGATGCTGGTCCATGCTCCGCCGCAGTCCTGCAGAATCGAAATTCCGAAAATTCCGCAGCGCCATCGGCGGCACGGCAAGGCTCGACAGAATGGCGCTGCAGCGCGCCTGGCCGCTCATTTCCCAGAGGGCGCGATGAAAACGGACATTGGCGTCCGAAATGGCCTCGACGGCCGCCTGGCTATCCGCGGGCAGCGCGGATTCCGCCTGTTCGCAGGCGGCTTCCATCACGGCCACAAGCCGTCGGTCGGCCGCATTGGCTGCATGTTCCGCCGCGTGGCTCTCAAGCACCGCGCGAAGGTCATAGACCTCCTCGATATCCGCATCGGACCACTCGGCGGCGAAGGCGCCCTGGTTCGGCACGACGCGCAGCCAGCCCTCCGCATCGAGGCGCCGCAGCGCTTCGCGCACCGGGGTGCGGCTGACACCGAGCTGCGCGGCGAGGTCTTCCTCGCGCAGGCGGGAGCCGGGCGGATAGGTTCCGTCCGCCAGCCTCCGCCGCAGCGTCAGATAGGCCTGTTCCCAGGCAGTCGCCATCACCTCTCCCGCCCAGCACGGAGGCATCACCACCCCTCTTGCGCCATGCATCGGTCACAGGTTTGTATGCAACCCAGCCGTCCACCGCAAGACATTACTGGACGTTTACCGTCCCGGAGAAAGCCAAGATGCCCCGCCAATCGCTCAAGCCCCTCCTCGCCCGCGGCAAGTGCCTCGTCGCGCCCGGCGTCTTCGACCTGATCTCGACCCACATCCTGAACCAGCATGGCGCCGAAGCGACCTATATGACGGGCTTCGGCGTCGTCGCCTCCGCGCTCGGGCTGCCGGATGCAGGGCTCGCGACCTATACGGAGATGCTGGATCGCGCGCGGCGCATCGCCGAATTCTCCAAGGCGCCTGTCATTGCCGATGCCGATACCGGCTATGGTGGCCTGCTGAATGTGCGTCACACCGTGCGCGGCTACGAAGCCGCGGGGATCGCGGCCATCCAGCTCGAGGACCAGGAGTTTCCCAAGAAGTGCGGCCACACCCCAGGCCGCCGCGTGATCCCGCTGACGGACATGGTCCGCAAGATCGAGGTCGCGGCGGATAGCCGGTCTTCGGCCGACTTCCTCATCATCGCGCGCACCGATTCCCGCACCACGCTGGGGCTCGACGAGGCGCTGCGCCGGGCAGAGGCCTTCGCGAAGGCCGGCGCCGACATCCTGTTCGTCGAAAGCCCCGAAAGCGAGGCCGAGATGGAGGCAATCGGCCGCGCCTTCGACCAGCCGCTGCTCGCGAACATGGTCGAAGGCGGCCGGACGCCGATCCTGCCGCGTGCGCGGCTTGCCGAACTCGGCTTCCAGGTGGCGATCTATCCTGCCGCCGGCTTCCTCTCCACCGCCGCGACGCTGGATCAGATGTACCGGCATCTGGCGACGACGGGCAGCAGCCTCGATGCGCCGGTTCCGGTCTTCGACTTCAAGAAGCTGACGGACATCCTGGGCTTCCCCGACGTCCACGCCTTCGAGCGACGCTGGGCCGACGGCGCCTGACCTTCCTGCGGAGCACGAGGGAACGCGCGCCCGGTGGGCCGCGCATTCCCTTGCGTTCCGCCATCGACACGCTGCGCTTTGGCAAGGCGCGCGACACCGCGTTGACGAGGACCTCGCGCCGGCGCAGCGTTCAGATCACGACAAGGCCTCAAGGCCGATCGTGGAGGAGATGCAACAGATGAGCGCCGTCGCCGATCCCGACAACGTATCCGTGGCGGAGATGGAGCGCTTCGTCGCACGCTTCGCCACCCTGCGCGGATCCGAGGAAGCTTTCGTGGACTCCAAGCTGCCGGGCAGCCGGCGCTTCAAGATCAATCTGGTTGGCATGGGCGTCGTCGAGCGCAACGACATCCCCGACCTGAGGCCGAACATTCCCCTGCCTGCGACGGGCTTCAACCTCGGCATGATCCAGGCCGAGCATGGCAACGGCGCGGCGCTGCATTCGCACACGACGGAGGAGGTCTTCATGCCTCTCGTCGGTCCCTGGTCCGTTTATTGGAAGACCGATGACGGCGAAAAGGAGATCGTGCTGCAGCCCTTCGACTGCATCCACGTCCCCGTCGGTGTCTATCGCGGCTTCCGCTACGTCGGCGAAGGCAAGGGAACCCTGCTGACCATCATCGGCGGGCCGGATGCGGGCAAGGTGGCGTGGGAGCCGGGTATCCTGGCAGCCGCGGCAGCGATGGGCGTCTCGCGCGATGCGAGCGGCCAGGTGCATGGTCTGAAGAAGGAGGTTTGACACCATGACGATCAGGCTTTCGCGCCGCGCGGCGCTTTCGCTTCCCCTCGCCGCCGCGGCGGCGCCGGCTTTCGCGCAGGGCGACTTCCCGTCGCGTACGGTCAGCATCATCGTGCCCTTCCCGCCAGGCGGGGCGACCGACCTCATCGCACGACCCTTCGGCGCCGCCTTGCAGCGGCATTGGGGGCAATCCGTCGTGCTGCAGAATCGCGGCGGCGCGGGCGGCGCGGTGGGGATGAATGCCGGCGCACAGGCGCGGGCCGACGGCTATACCGGCGTGATCGCGCATGTCTCCTATTCCTCGATCCCGCCGGCGGATGCGCTGTTCAACCGTCCGTCCAGCTTCGATCCCGCCACGCTGGCCCCGGTCGCGCTGCTGACGGCCGACCCCCTGATGATCGTGGTGAAGGCCGATGCGCCGTGGCGCACCTGGCTGGAATTCGCCGAGGAGGCACGGCGGCGCCCGGGGCAGATCGCCTATGGGTCCTCCGGCCCCTACAGCGCCGTGCACATTCCCTTCGAGATGCTGGCACAGGCCGGCAACTTCCAGCTGAACCACGTGCCCTTCTCGGGCGGTGGGCCAGCCATCGCTGCGGTTCTCGGCGGCCATGTCGCGGCCACCGCCAGCACGCCGGCCGTCGTCGCGCCGTATATCCGCCAGGGGCAGATGCGTGCGCTGGTCAATACCGGGGCGCGCCGTGTGGCGCTGCTGCCGGATGTCCCGACGGGCATCGAGCTCGGCTTCGCCGGGGTGGAGTTCTACCTCTGGGTCGGCTTCTTCACCCAGGCCGGCACGGATGCCGCGATCCAGGCGCGGCTGCGCCAGGCCGTGGCGGCCACCACCCGCGACCCAGAGATGCTGCGACAGTTGGAAACCGCCGGCCTCGTCCTCGACCATCGTGAGGGGCAGGGTTTCGCCGACTTCCTCGCGGCCGATCGCCAGCGCGTGACCGCGGTGGTGAACCGCATCGGCCGCGTGGAGTAGTCGCCTTGGGCAGCTGGCGCTTCGTCGGGCAATCCCTTCCGCGGACCGAGGATCGCCGGCTGCTCACCGGGCTTGGCCGCTACACGGCGGACCTCGCGGCGGCGGATGCGTGCCGGCTCGTGGTGCTGCGTTCGCCGCATGCGGCGGCGCGCATCCGCGGCTTCGATGTCGCGGCCGCCGCGCGGATGCCGGGCGTGCGGCTGGTGCTGACGCCGGACGATCCAGACATCGCGCGGCTGGGCTGCTTCACCTCCAAGATCCGGCGCACGGCGCCGGATGGGTCGCCGAACTTCGTGCCTCCATACCGTTCGCTCTCGGCGGGCGTGGCGTGTTTCGTCGGCGATGCGGTCGCGGCCGTGGTGGCCGATACGCTGGCCCAGGCGAAAGATGCGGCGGAGGCGATCGTCATCGACTGGGGCACGCTGCCGGCGGTCTCCGACCTGCGCGCCGCCGTCCAACCCGGCGCGCCGACCGTATGGGCGGAGGCACCAGGCAATATCTGCTTCACGCAGGATGTCGGCGATCGCGCGGCGGTCCTTTCGGCGCTGGAGGGCGCGGCGCATCGCGTGACGCTGAGCTACCCGATCAGCCGCGTCACCGCCGCGCCGATGGAAACCCGCGCGGCGCTGGCCCGCTGGGATGCGGCGGAAGAACGCTACACGCTGGTCGCGCCGCTGCAGAACCCGCACTACCTGCGCGAGGAATATGCCGACCGCATTCTCGGTATTCCAGGACACCAGCTGCGCGTCATCTCGCCGGATGTCGGGGGCGCCTTCGGGCTCAAAGAATCGCCCTTCCCCGAATTCGGACTGGCGCTGGTCGCCGCGCGGCGGATCGGGCGCGAGGTGCTGTGGGTGGCGGATCGCAGCGAAGCCTTCCTCGGCGACCATCACGCCCGCGACATGCAGGCGACGGTCACGCTCGGCCTCGACGCGGACGGCATCTTCCAGGCGCTGCTGTATGAATGCGATTCCAACCTGGGCGCCTATCTGTCCTGGAACGGCACGCATGTGCCCGTGAACAATCTCGGCGGCCTGTCCGGCGTCTATCGCTGCCGTCGCGTCCATGCGCGGGTGCGCGGCGTCTTCACGCATACGCAGCCGACATCGCCCTATCGCGGCGCGGGACGACCAGAAGCGACCTATGCCATCGAACGCGCCATCGACCTGGCGGCGGCGCGAATGGGGCTCGATCCGGCCGAGTTGCGGCGGCGCAACCTGATCAGGCCGGAGCAGATGCCGTGGAACACCGGCTTCATGTTCACCTACGACTCCGGCGAATTCGAACGGAACATGGATGACGCGCTGCATCTCGCGCAGTTGCCCGGACTGCCAGCGCGGCGCGAGGCGGCCCGGGCGCGCGGCAAGCTGCTCGGCTTCGGGATGGCCAATGCCATCGAGATTGCCAATGGCCCGATCACCGGCTGCCTGACCGAAAGCGCCGATATCACCTTCGATTCCACGGGCGCGGCGACCATCACGCTCGGTGTGCATTCCCAGGGCCAGGGCCACATCACGACCTTCGCCCAGATCGCGGCCGATATGCTGGCGCTGACCCCGGATGCGATCCGCATCCGCCTGGGTGACACCGAGCAGATCGAACACGGCACGGGCACCTTCGGATCCCGTTCGGTCGTCGCCGCCGGCGCCGCGCTGTCGCGTGCGGCAGAGGGCATCGTCGCGCGCGGCAAGCGGATCGCCGCGCAGCGTCTGGAATGCGCGGAACCCGATATCGCCTTCGGACCGGACGGTTTCTCCGTGACTGGCACGGATCGGCGCTTGTCGATGCGCGACGTGGCGCGACTGGCCTTCAGCCTGCCGCCCGCGCGGATCGGCGGGCTCGGCCTGTCGGAAAAGGCGATCGTCGCGCCGGATGCCGCGACCTTCCCCAATGGCTGCCACGCCTGTGAGGTGGAGGTGGACTCCGAGACCGGCGCCTGGACACTGACGCGCTATGTCGTCGTGGACGATGTCGGGCGCGTCATCAACCCGAAGCTGGTGAAGGGCCAGATCCATGGCGGCGTCGCGCAGGGCGTGGGCCAGATCATGGGGGAAGCGATCCGCTTCGATGCGGAAGGCGGCCAGCTGCTGTCGGGGTCCTTCATGGACTACCAGATGCCGCGCGCGCTCGACCTGCCTGCCATCGCCTGCAAGAGCAACGAGGTTCCGACCGCGCTGAACCCGCTCGGCGCCAAGGGGGCTGGCGAGGCCGGGACGGTCGGCGCGCTGGCCTGCGTCATCAACGCGCTGGTCGATGCGCTGCGGCCGCTCGGCGTGACGCATCTCGACATGCCGGCGACGGCGGAGACCGTCTGGCGCGCGATGCAGCAGGCGAAAGCCGCATGAGCCGACGGATCGCCCTGGTCACCGGCGCCGGAGACGGGCTGGGCCGCGCCATCGCACTCGATCTGGCGCGGCACGGCTACGATCTCGTCGTGACCGACCTCGACACCGGACTGCTCAAGACGACGGTAGAGGAAGCTTCGGCCTGCGGCGCGCGCGTGCTGCCGGTCGTGCTCGACCTGCGCCGGCAGGACTCCATCGAGGCAGCGCTGGAGGCCGCCGCCGCCCTCGGGCCGCTCGACCTGCTTGTGAACAACGCGGCCTTCACGTTGAACCGCCCGGCCATCGAGTTCGGCTGGGACGAGTATGACGCCGTGATGGATGTGAACCTGAAGGGCACCTACTTCCTCACGACCGGCTATGCGCGGCGCTGCATCGCTACGGCGCGGGCGGGCGCGGTGGTGATGCTCGCCTCGACGCATGGGCTGACGGGGCTGGCAGGCCGCTCGGTCTACGGGATCTCCAAGGGTGGCATCGTGCAGATGACGCGCATGCTCGCCATCGAATGGGCGGAACGCGGCGTGCGGGTGAATGCGGTCGCGCCCGCCACCGTCATCACGCCGTCCCGCGCGCAGATGCTGGCGGACCCCGCGCGGCGCGCGGCGATGCTGGAACGCCTGCCGCAGCGCCGCTTCCCGACCGCCGAGGACGTCGCCGCCGCGGTGCGGTATCTGGGCGGGGCGGAAGCGGCTTCCGTCACCGGGCAGATCCTGGCCGTGGATGGCGGGCTCACGGCGGCCTGAGGAGACAGACGATGGCACGGCTTCCCTATGTCGATCCGGCGGCGCTGCCGGCCGATCAGCGCGACCTGCTGGTGCGGCCGATCCACCTGTATCGCGCAATGGTGAATGCCCCCGGCATTACGCGCGCCTTCCTGGGCCTGGCCAACCAGATCCGCCATGCAAGCAAGCTCGATGCACGGCTGCGGGAACTCGCGATCCTGCAGGTCGCCTGGGATACGCGCTCGGCCTATGAATGGTCGCACCATGTGAAGATCGGGCGCAATTTCGGCATCACCGATGCCGATCTCCGCGCCATCTCCGGCGGCAACTGGCAGGCGCTGCAAGCAGACGCACAGGCTGTGCTGACGGCGGCCGCGGGCATCGTGCGGGAAGGCGATCTGCCCGACGCACAGGTGGAGGCGCTCCGCGCCGCCTTCGGCGAGGAAGTGCTGACCGAGCTACTGCTCATCTGCTCGATCTATGTCGGCCTCGCGCGCTTCCTGCATGTCGCGCGGATCGAGGTCGAGGCCGACTACATGCCGGAACTGCGGGAATTCCCGCTGCCCCCGGGCTGACGCGCGGGACGGCGGGGGGGCTCGCTTCAGCCCCCCTCCCCCACCCGGTTGCCGCCACCGAGCGTCTCACCCGCCAGACGTTCGCTGAACTGGGCCATCGCGGTGTGGTCCTGGCCCGGGCCGAGCATGGTGGATGCCGCCGCCCACATCTCCCGGCACAGCGCCGCGAAAGGCGCGGGGGTCGCGGTATCATGCGCCACGGCCAGCGCGACGCCGAGATCCTTTGTCATCAGATCCAGGCCGAAGCCGGCATCGAAGCGGCGCGACAGCACGAACTGGCTGAACTTCTTCTGCGTGCTGTTGTTCATGCCCGTCGAGGCGTTCAGTACCTGGACCATCTGCGCGGGATCGAGGCCGAAGCGCTGGCCGATCAGCAGCGCCTCCACGCCGATCAAGAAGCCGGCGGCGCTGACCAGATTGTTCAGCGCCTTCATCGCCTGCCCGGCGCCCACGCCGCCGACATGGGTCAGCGCCGTGCCCATCGCGCGCAGCACGGGATCGGCGCGGGCGACATCGGCCGCCTCGCCGCCCAGCATGATGGCCAATTCGCCGGTCCTGGCACGCGGCACGCCGCCCGAGACGGGGGCGTCGATCATCGCGACGCCGCGCGGGGCCAGTGCCTCCGCGAAGCCGCGCGTGGCCGTGGGCACGCCGGATGTCATCTCGATCAGCAGCATGCCGGGCGCCAGCGCATCGCCCATCGCGGCGATGGCATCGCCCACCTGCTTCGAGGTCGGCAGGATGGTGATGACGGCATCTGCCCCGCGCGCGGCGGTCGCGGCATCCGCCGCTGCGATACCACCGACTTCCGCCGCGAAGCGCGCGGCGCGGCCGGGGGCGGCATCGCAGGCCACCACCTCGAACCCCGCGCCGACCAGCCGCGCGGCCATGGGCCAGCCCATATTGCCGATGCCGATGAACGCGATGCGGCGCAGCGCGCCGCCAGGGGCCGCCGCGCTCATCGCACGGCGGAGAAGGCGGTGGGCTGCAGGATCATGTTGTCGATGGCGGCGACGATCGGTCCGTCGCGCTCGCTCTCGGCGCGCTTCGCGATCCATTCGGGATCGACGACGAAGGCGCCCCACTTGGCCTCACGCTCCGCGAGCGAGTCCCAGGCCAGGAGGTAGTAGAGATCACCATTGCCCTCGCCCAGCGCCACGGTCCAGAAGCCGGCCTGGCGGATGCCATGGCGTTCCCAGATGCCAAGGGTGGTGGTCTCGAAGCGCTTCAGCAGCGCCGGCAGACGCCCCGGCAGGCAACGGTAGATACGAAGCTCGTGGATCATCCTATGGTCCTCCCTGCCGCCAGCGGTAGCACGACGGCAAAGCGACGCGAAGCGCGCAGAGGGAGGGACCGATCATGACCCCGGATGCCCAGCGGGACGACGACATCTACGAGGTGCACGCAATCAAATACGCGCACAGCCCGCGTACGACAGGCGCGAATTTCCTGGGCGGCGATCCGCATGACCTGTCGCCGATGCCGCTCGATTACTTCGTCTGGCTGATCCGCGGGCGGACGCGCAGCTTCGTGCTGGATACGGGCTTCGACCGCGAGGTCGCCGCGAAGCGTGGCCGGCAATTGATCCGCACGCCGGCGGAAGGGCTCGGCATGCTCGGCGTGGCTGCGGACAGCGTGCAGGACGTGATCCTGTCCCACATGCATTACGACCATGCCGGCAACCACGCCATGTTCCCCGCCGCGCGCTACCACATCCAGGATCGGGAAATGGCCTTCTGCACCGGCCGCTGCATGTGCCACGACACGATGCGCGCCCCCTTCGAGGCGACGGATGTCACCGCGATGGTACAGCGCGTCTTCGAAGGCCGCGCCTGCTTCCATGACGGCGCGGCGGAGATCGCGCCGGGGATCAGCCTGCACCATGTCGGCGGGCATTCACTGGGCCTGCAAGTGGTCCGCGTGCGGACGCGGCGCGGCTTCGTGGTGCTGGCCTCCGATGCGACACATTTCTACGCCCATGTCGAGCGGAAGCGGGTCTTCCCGATTGTCGCCGATGTGCCGGCCGTGCTGGCGGGCTACGAGACGCTGAACCGCCTCGCCTCCTCGCCAGCGCATATCATACCGGGGCACGACCCGCTGGTCCTGGCGCACTATCCGGCCTCGGCCCCGGGGCTCGAGGGGATCGCGGCCAGGCTGGATGCGGAGCCGCTGGACTAATCGGCGCGGATGCGCCCGGCCGTCACCACGCGCTTCCAGCGTTCGAGTTCGGAGGCGGCAAGACGCGCATAATCCCCCGGCGGGCCACCGCGCGGCGTGGTGCCACGTTCGGCTAGCTGGCGGCGCAGCCCGGGATCGGCCAGCGTGGCCTGCAGCGCCGCCGACATCCGCGCCACCACGGCATCGGATGCCGAGCGGTGGGTGTGCAGCCCGAACCAGGCCTCGGCCTCGAAGCCCTGCAGGCCGAATTCGGCGCCGAGTTCCGACAGAGCCGGCACATCGGGTAGGTCCGGCAGCCGCTCACGTGAGGTGACGGCGAGCGCCACGACGGTCCCGGCGCGGATCTGCGGCAGGGCGGTGGGCAGGTTGTCGATAAAGCTGTCAACCTCGCCGCCCATCACCGCGGTCATGCCGGGGCCCGCGCCGCGATAAGGCACATGGGTGATCCGCACGCCCGCCAACTGGTTGATCAGCTCCCCCGTCAGATGCGTCGAGGTGCCGTTGCCGGCGGAGGCGAAGTTGCGCGTATCCGGCGCGGCGCGGGCGGCACGCAGGAAGGCCCGCACATCGCCATTCGGCACCTTCTGCCGGTTCGCCACCCACACATTCGGCACGGTCACCAGCAGCGTCACCGCGCGGAAATCCGTGGTCGGGTTGTAGGGCAGGTTCGGATAGAGCGCCGGGCCAATGGCGTGGGACGCGATCTGCGACAGGAACAGCGCATGATCGTCGCCCTCCCGCGCGAAGCGGCCGGCAGAGAGCGTGCTGCCGGCGCCGGGCTGGTTCTCCACCACCACCTGGCGGCCGATCTGGGTCCGCAGCGCGGCGGCGACCAGCCGGGCCACCACATCCGTCGTGCCGCCGGGCGGGAAGGGCACGATCAGCCGCACATCGCGGCTGGGCCAGGAGTCCTGGGCCGAGGCCCCCGTTGCCGCAAGGGCCGTGGCTGCCCCGGCAAGCAGAGTGCGGCGTGTGACCGAAACCATGTTTGTTGTCCTTCTCCCGACGAGGCCGCAAGGATGCCAGCCACACCGCGCCCCTGTCGAGACGGCGGCTTGCGGCGCCGTCGCTGCGTGCCACAATCCCAGCCCCAGGAGACTCCGATGGCCGCGTCGTACACCCCGCCCCCGCATGACATCGGCGGCCGCCACCACGCCCCGATCGCGCAGGAGGAACACGACTACGCGCATTGGGAGAAGGAGGCGGACGCGATCCGCATGCTGCTGGCCGATGGCCGGCGGCGCCTGTTCACCACCGATGAAAGCCGGCGCGTCCAGGAACAGCTGGACGACGAGACCTATTGGAAGACCCCGTATTACGAGCGCTGGATCCATGCCTTCTCGACGCTGCTGATCGAGAAGGGCGTGCTGCCCCTGCCCCGGATCGAGGCAGAGGAAGCGCGGCTGCGCGCGGCCGGCGAGGACCGGGTGGAAGGCACCGCGGCCGGTGGCCATGCGGAGCACGATCATGATCACGATCATGATCACGACCATGATCACGACCATCCCTACCAGGAAGATCATGACGCGCATGTCGACATCCTCTCGCCGCTCCGGCTGCGTGCCATCGCGGTGCGGAACCTGCTGCTGGCCGATGGCGTGCTGACCCCGGCCGAGATCCGGGCCGAGATCGAGCGGATGGACAGCCGCGGCACCCATAACGGCGCGCGTGTCGTCGCCCGCGCCTGGACCGACCCGGCCTTCGCCGCGCGGCTGGCCGAAGATGCGGGCTCGGCGGTGCAGGAATTGGGCCTCGCGAAGGGCGAGACCGTGTTGACCGCGCTGTTCAACACGCCAGAGACGCACAACCTCGTCGTCTGCACGCTGTGTTCCTGCTATCCGCGCAGCGTGCTGGGCCGGCCGCCGGCCTGGTACAAATCCCGCGCCTACCGCGCGCGGGCGGTGCGCGACCCGCGCGGTATCCTGGCGGAATTCGGCACCACCCTGCCGGACGGCACGACGATCCGCGTCCACGACAGCAATGGGGAACTACGCTACCTGGTCGTGCCCGAACGCCCGGCCGGCACCGAGGACTGGGACGAGGCGCGGCTGCAAACCCTTGTCACCCGCGACAGCATGATCGGCGTGGCGTTGCTCCAGGCCCCCGTGACGGAAGGAAACGACCCGCGATGACCGACAAGCTCGAGAAATGGCGCGGCTATGTACCGGATGAGGAGCTGGAAACCTACCGCAAGGGCGGCTTCGCGCGCCGGATCGGCTTCGGCCGGCGGCCGGCGCTGCTCAACATCGACACGACCTACATGTTCGTCGATCCCGCCTATTCCCAATGCGGACGAGAGATGACGTCGCTGATGGCGGCGGTGACGCGGCTGACCGAAACCTTCCGCGCGCTCGACCTCCCGATCTACTACAGCCGCCGCGACGACCGGACCCACCCGACCTATCGCGGGCTGTGGAACGAGAAGCTCGGCACGGCCGGCGACTTCCAGTACAGCCGCGACAAGCGCGCGGATGAATGGCCCGATTCCTATGCCCCACGGCCGCAGGACCGGGTCATCTTCAAGAACAAGCCGAGCTGCTTCTTCCAGACGCCGCTCGACACCTTCCTGCGCTACGACGGCGTGGACACGCTGGTCATCTGCGGCATCTCCACCTCGGGCTGCGTGCGGCACGGCGCGGTGGACGCCTTCTCCCACAATTTCCGTCCCATCCTGGTCGAGGAAGCCTGCGGCGACCGCAGCCCCCAGGCGCACAAGGCCAACCTGTTCGACATGGACATGAAGTTCTGCGACGTGGAGCGGCTGGACTATGTCCTGGCGCAGCTCGCGGCCTATGGGGGGGCGACGCGCGCCGCCGAATAGGGGCGCGGCCATGCCTGGGCGCTGCTTCGCCGGTCGCCTTGACAGCGTCCTGCAACCGACTGATCTCTCCCCCCGGGAGCGGGGCTGGCGCCATGACGCCGGCCGCCGAGGGGAACGACGTGCATGAAGTGGCCGCCCTTCGCATATCTTCGGGCCGGGAGCCTGGACGATGTCTGGCGCGCCCAGGCCGACTACGGTCCGGGCGCGCAACTTGTCGCCGGCGGGCAGACGCTGCTCGCGACGCTCGCCTTCCGCCTTTCGGAACCGAGCATCCTGGTGGACATCACGCGGGTTCCGGAGCTGGCGGGGATCACCCTCGGCGATGGTGCGCTCCGCATCGGCGCGCTGACGCGCCATGCCGAGCTTGGCCGCGACCCGCTGGTGGCAAGGCATGCCCCGCTGCTGGTGCAAGCCGTCCCGCTGATCGCCCATCCGGCGATCCGCAACCGGGGCACGATCGGCGGAAGCCTCGCCTATGCCGATCCGGCGGCCGAGCTGCCGGCCTGCATCGTGGCGCTTGATGCCACCCTGGTCCTCTGCTCGCCGCGCGGCCAGCGGCGGGTGCCCGCCCGCGATTTCTTCACCGGCCTGTTCGAGACCGCCTTGCAGGCGGATGAGCTGATCGCCGCCGTCGAGGTGCCCTGCGCCACCCCCGCGACGCGCGTCGCCATCGACGAGGTTGCGCGGCGGTCGGGTGACTATGCGATGGCCGGCCTCGCGGCCTGCCTGACGCTGGGCGCGGATGGGGTGGTGGCGTCACCGCGGCTCGTCTGCTTCGGGGTCGGCACCGGCCCCGTCTCGGCAGGGCGCGCGGCCGCGGCCCTGGCGGGCCGCCCGCTGACGCAGGAGAGCATTGCGTCGGCCACGGCGGCGCTGGATGGCGATCTCGACCCGCCCGCCGACCTGCATGGACCGCCCGAGATGAAGCTGCATCTCGTGCGCGTCCTGCTCCGGCGAACCCTGACCCGCTTCCTCCCTGCGCAGGAGAACGCCGCATGACTGCGCGCATGGACATCACCCTGACGGTCAATGGCGAACGCGTCACGCGCAGCGTGGAGCCGCGCCGACACCTGATCGATTTCCTCCGCACCGATCTGGGCCTGACGGGCAGCCATGCCGGCTGCGAGCATGGCGTCTGCGGCGCCTGCACGGTGCGCGTCGATGGCGAGATCGTGCGCGGCTGCCTGGTGCTGGCCGCGAGCCTCGACGGCGCCGAGGTGACGACGATCGAGGGCCTGACCGACAGCGGCGAGGTCGCGGACCTGCAGGCCGCCTTCGTCGCACGCAATGCCGCGCAATGCGGCTTCTGCACGCCCGGCATGGTGATGGCGGCGGCCGATATCCTGCGCCACCACGCTGATGCCGATCGCGGCGCGATCCGCGAACACCTCTCGGGCAATTACTGCCGGTGCACCGGCTACCAGGCGATCGTGGACGCGGTGGAGCAGACCCTGGCCGCCCGGAAGGAAGCCGCGCGATGAACGACATGCCGACGCCGGAGAGCATCGGGCTCTCGCGTGCCGACCTGCCGAATTCCTATATCGGCCGCTCCGTGCCGCGCCCCAACGTGCCGAAGCTGGTCCAGGGCCGCGCGACCTATACGGACGATGTGGCGCTGCCGCGCATGGTGCATGCGGCCTTCCTTCGCAGCCCCCACGCGCATGCGCGCATCATCTCTGTCGATGCGGCGGCAGCGCGGGCCGTGCCGGGCGTGGTGCGCGTTTTCACCGGTGCCGACATCGCGGCGCTCTGCGATCCCTGGGTGGCGACGCTCGAGCACCTGAAGGGCATGAAGTCCGCGCCGCAATACCCGCTGCCGCTGGACCGCGCGACCTGGCAGGGCGAGCCGCTGGTGGCCGTGGTGGCCGAAAGCCGTGCGGCAGCGGAAGATGGCGTGGCCGCGCTCGATGTGCGGTTCGAGCCCCTGCCCGCGCAGCTCGACATGGAAACGGCGCTCGATCCAGATGCGGTGGTGATCCATCCGCAGCTCGGCGACAACCTGGTCTTCACGCGCACCGCCGAGAAGGGCGATGTCGCCGCCGCCTTCGCCGCCGCCCACCGGGTGGTGGAAGCCACCTTCGTCACCGCGCGCCATACCGGCGTAACTCTGGAACCGCGCAGCATCCTGGCCGACTACAACCGCGCCGAGGGCACGCTGACGGTGCATCACTCCACCCAGGCGCCGCACATGATGCAAGGCGTCTTCGCGAAGCAGCTGCGGATGGACGAATCCCAGGTGCGCGTCATCTGCAAGGATGTGGGCGGGTCCTTCGGCATCAAGGTGCATGTCTACCCGGACGAGGTCGCCGTCGCCGCCATGTCGAAGGCGATGGGGCGGCCGGTGAAGTTCATCGCCGACCGGTTCGAGAGCTTCGTCTCCGACATCCATGCGCGCGACCACCGCATCACCGGGCGCATCGCGGTGGATGCGGAGGGCAAGATCCTCGGCTTCGACATCGATGACCGCACGGGCATCGGGCCCTATTCCGTCTACCCCCGCACCAGCGCCATCGAGGGCAACCAGGTGGTGAACCTGTGCGGCGGGCCCTATGACTTCGCCAATTACCGCTGCACCACCACCGTCGTGCTGCAGAACAAGGCGCCGACCTGCCAGTACCGCGCCGTCGGCCACCCCATCGCGACCACGGTCACGGAAGGGCTGGTGGATCTGGCGGCGGAGGCGCTCGGCCTCGATCCGGTCGAGATCCGGCGCCGAAACCTCATTCGCGACGATGCCTATCCCTATACCTCGCCGCCCGGCATGCGCTTCGAGGGGCTGTCGCACCATGCGGCGCTGGACAAGCTGCTGGCGATGGTGCCCCTCGACCGGATCCGGGCCGACCAGGCGGAACAGCGCCGGAAGGGCATCCATCGCGGCTTCGGCATCGCCAGCTTCATCGAGCTGACCAACCCCTCCCCCTTCATGTACGGCATCGGCGGGGCGCGCATCTCCGCGCAGGATGGTGCGACGGTGCGGATGGATCCGGACGGCTCTGTCGTCGTGATGTCGGGGGTCACGGAACAGGGCCAGGGGACGGAAGCGATCCTCGCCCAGATCGTGGCGCATGGCGTCGGCGTGCCGGCCAACCGCGTGAAGGTCATCACCGGCGACACCCAGACGACACCCTATGGCGGCGGCACCTGGGCCTGCCGCGGCGCCGGCATCGGCGGAGAGGCTGCGCTGCAATCCGCCATCGCGCTGAAGCAGCAGATCCTGCAGGTGGCCGGCACCATGCTGCAGGCCGCGCCGGACAGCCTCGACATCGTCATGGGCCAGGTGGTGGACCGCGACACCGGCCGGGACCGCATCGCGCTGTCCGAGATCGGGCGCATCGTCTATTTCCGCGGCGATACGCTGCCGAAGGACCTGCCGCGCGAATTCGTGCAGACGCGCCACTTCATCACCAAGGACTATCCCTTCGCCTTCACCAACGGCATCCAGGCCAGCTGGGTGGAAGTCGATACCGACACAGGCATGGTGAAGCTGCTGGAGCATTGGTGCGTCGAGGATTGCGGGCGCGTCATCAATCCGATGCTGGTGGACGAACAGGTGCGCGGCGGCATCGTGCAGGGCCTGGGCGGCGCGCTGTACGAGCATTGCGTCTATGATGGCCAGGGTAACCTGCTGACCACGACCATGGCCGACTACCTCGTGCCGATGTCGGCCGAGATGCCGGAGATGCATGTGGGCCATGTCGAGACGCCGACGAAGGAAAGCCTGCTCGGCGCCAAGGGCGCCGGCGAAGCCGGGACTGCCGGCGCGCCGGCCGCCGTGATGAACGCGATCAACGACGCGCTGCGCCCGCTGGCCGCGCGCGTGCTCGAACAACCCTTCACGCCCGCGCGCATCCTGCGTGCGCTGGGCCGCATCTGAACAAGCAGGGAGGAGACATCGCCATGACCATCCGCCGTCGCGGCCTTCTGGCCGGCACAGCCGCGCTGCCGATCTTTGCCGCGCACACCGCCGTCGCGCAGACCGCGCTGACGATCCAGATCGCGGCCAGCCACCCGGTCCAGAATTTCTGGATCCATATCATGAAGAACGTGTTCCAGCCGGAGGTGGACAAGTTCCTCCGCGACAACGGCAACACGCATCGCATCAACTGGCGCGAGGCCTATGGCGGCACGCTGTATCGCTTCCAGGACACGATGGAAGCCGTGCGCGACAACATCACCGACATCGGCTATGTTGGCACGCTTTGGGAGGGCAGCACCATGCCCCTCCAGAACGTCACCTACTTCACGCCCTTCGCCACCGGCGACCACGGCCTGATCGCGAACGCCTTTGAGACCATGAATGAGACGGTTCCGGCGATCCGCCAGAACTGGAACGGGCTGAACATGGTCCCGCTCAGCTCCTACATCACCGACACTTACCACATCTGGTCGAACTTCCCGATCCGGACGCTGGACGACCTGCGCAACCGCAAGATTTCCGCGCCGGGCACCAGCGCGAACTGGCTGCAGGGCACGGGCGCGACGCCGGTGGATGGCGCGCTGACCACCTACTACACCGACATCCAGACCGGCGTGTCCGAAGGCGCGCTGTCCTTCTATGTCGGGATCCTGCCGACGCGGGTCTATGAGGTCGCGCGCTTCATCACCGAATGCGACGTGGGCGCGATGTATGTCGGCGGCATCGCCGTGAACCGCCAGCGCTACGAACGCTACCCGGAGGTGGTCCGCCGCGCCCTGGTCGCGGCCGGCAAGGCCTCGACGGCCGCGCATATCCGCGACGTCTCCGACCGCATCGCGACGGCAAAGCGCGACATGGTGGCGCGCGGCGCCGTCGTCACGACGCTGCCGGCTGCCGAGCGCGAGCGCTGGATCCGCGGCCTGCCCAACATCGCGCGCAGCTGGGCCGACAACTCGGGCGCCGCGTCGCGCGATGTGCTGAACGCGTATTTCTCCGCGATCCGCGCCGGCGGGCAGACGCCTGGCCGCAACTGGGATCGCGAACTGACCGCCTGACCATCGGGCCGGAGCGCCGCCATGGCTGATGATATCGACATGGCGGCGCTCAACGCCGCCGCCGCGCCGCGGTCCTTCGACCCGGTGCGGCTGCTGCTGGACTCCCTGGCCGCCATCGGCACGATCTGGACCTTCGGCCTGATGTGCCTGATCTGCGCCGATGTGGTCGGGCGGTCCTTCCTGAACGCGCCGATCACCGGCGTGGCCGAGATCGCCGCCCATTCGGTGGTCGGCATCGTGTTCCTGCAACTGGGCGCCACCATCTACAACCGCCGCATGACGCGCGCCGACTTCCTGATCGATCGCATCCTGCGCGCCGCCCCCGCGCTGGGGCGCAGCATGGAGATCGCCTTCATGCTGATCGGTGCGGCGGTCATGGGCTTCATCGCCCAGGCCGCGTGGGACCCGATGTGGAATTCCATCGCACGCGGCGAATTCTTCGGCGTGCAGGGCCTGTTCACCGTGCCAACCTGGCCCTTCAGGGCGCTGATCGCGCTGGGCGGGTCGGCCGGCGCGCTGGCCTATCTGGTGCTGGTGGGCACCGAGGCGCGACGAATGCTGCGCGGCGGGCGGGGCTGAGGCGATGGACGAGATCACCATCGGCTTCGTGCTGATCGGCGCCATGGTCGGACTGATCGTGCTCGGCCTGCCCATCGGCATCTCCCTGATCTCGACGGCCGCCGTCGGCGTCTGGCTGATCCGCGACAATCCGGACCTTGCCTTCCGCTTCGCCGCCATGGCGACCTATTCGGGCATCCAGGACTACATCTTCGCCACCATCCCACTCTTCGTACTGATGGGGCTGCTGGTCAGCATATCGGATATCGGCAAAGACACCTTCGAGGTCGCGCAGGCCCTGCTGCGCCGGGTACGCGGCGGGCTGGGGCATGCGACCGTCGGCGCGAACGCCGTCTTTGCCGCCGTCACCGGCGTCTCCATCGCGTCTGCCGCCGTCTTCACCAAGGTCGCGGTGCCGGAAATGGTGCGCCATGGCTATTCCATGCGCTTCGCGGCCGGCACGGTCGCCGGCTCCTCGATCCTCGGCATGCTGATCCCGCCCTCGCTGCTGATGATCGTCTATGGCGTGCTGGCCGAGGTCTCGATCGGCAACATGTTCATCGCCGGCGTCATCCCGGGGATCATCATCGCGCTCGGCTTCTCCGTGATGATCTGGGTCTATGCGACCTTCTTCCCCGAACGGATCATGGCCCACGCCGCGCAGGCCGAGCCCGCGCATCGCGCGATGCCGCCCGGCGAGATGGCGATGAAATCCGTGCCCATCATGGCGCTGGTCGCGCTGATCCTGGGCGGGCTCTACACCGGCTTCTTCACGCCAACCGAGGCCGGCGCCGTGGGCGCGGCGGGCGCGCTGATCCTGGCCCTGCTGCGCCGGCGCCTCGACGGCCCGAAATTCTGGCGCGTGCTGCGCGAGACCGGCCTCGTCTCCGCCGCCATCCTGTTCCTGCTGATCGCGGCCGGTCTCTATTCGCGCATGCTGTCCATGGCCGGGGTGCCGCAGGCGATTGGCGAGATGGTGGAGCATCTCGGCCTTGGCCCCTACGGCTTCCTGCTGGTTTTCGTGATCATCGTGCTGCTGATGGGCATGATCCTGGACAGCACCTCGATCCTGCTCATCATGGTGCCGATCGGCGCGCCCATCGCCTCCGCACTCGGCTTCGACCTGGTGCATTTCGGCATCATGGTCATCATTGCGGTGGAGATGGGGCTGCTGACGCCGCCCTTCGGCATATCGGTCTTCACCGTGAAGGCGACGCTCAACGATCCCAAGGTCGGGATCGAGCAGATCTTCGCCGGCGCACTACCCTTCGTCGCCGTGATGGGCGCCGCGCTGGTGCTGATCGCGCTGATCCCGTGGCTTGCCACGGCGCTGGTGACCTGACGATGCCGCGCCGCATCGTCGATCTCTCCGTCGCGCTCGAAGCCGGGATCGCCTCGGACCCGCCGGGGCACACGCCGGAGATCACCTATATCGACCACCGCCAGAGCGCGGCGGATGTGGTGCGCTTCTTCCCGGGCCTCGCGACGCAAGACCTTCCCGGCGGCGAGGGCTGGGCGATCGAACGGCTGAACCTGTCCACCCACACCGGCACGCATCTGGATGCGCCCTACCATTTCCATTCCACGATGGATGGCGGGAAGCGGGCCTGGACGATCGATGAGGTGCCGCTGGACTGGTGCTTCGGGCGCGGCGTGAAGCTGGATTTCCGCCACCTCCCCGACGGCCATGTCGTGACCGCCGACGAGGTGGCGGCGGAGCTGGCCCGCGTGGATGTCACCCTGCAGCCCTTCGACATCGTGCTGGTGAATACCGCCGCTGGCGCGCGCTACGGCCAGCCGGATTATGTCAGCCGTGGCTGCGGCATGGGGCGAGAGGCGACGCTGTACCTCACGGAACGCGGCGTGCGCGTCTGCGGCACCGATGCCTGGTCCTGGGACGCGCCCTTCATCCACACCGCGCGCCGCTATGCCGAGACGAAGGATGCAGGGCTGATCTGGGAAGGCCACCGCGCCGGCATGGTGCGCGCCTATTGCCATATCGAGAAGCTGGCGAACCTCGAAGCCCTGCCGGCGACCGGTTTCCAGGTCGCCTGCTTCCCCTTCAAGATCAAGGGCGCCTCCGCCGGCTTCACCCGCGCGGTGGCGATCTTCGAGGAGTAGCCCCCCGCCGCCCTATCCAGTGATGCCGATCTGCCAGGGCGCGAATTCATGGCGCCCGAGGCCGAGTTCCTCGCTCTTGCTCTTCTCGCCCGACGCGACGCGCAGCATCAGGTCGAGGATGCGTTCGCCCATCTCCGGCAAGCTCGCCATGCCGTCCAGCACCTCGCCGCAATTGATGTCCATGTCGTCTTCCAGCCGGCGATACATGGGCGTGTTGGTCGCGAGCTTGATGGAGGGCACGGGCTTCGCGCCATACATGGACCCGCGCCCGGTGGTGAAGGCGATCATGTTGGCGCCGCCCGCGATCTGCCCGGTGGCGGAGACAGGATCGAAGCCGGGCGTATCCATGAAGACGAAGCCCTTTTCCGTCACCGGCTCAGCGTAGCGATAGACGCCCATCAGCGGCCCGGTGCCGCCCTTCATCATCGCGCCCAGCGACTTCTCCAGGATGTTCGCAAGGCCCCCGGCCTGGTTGCCGGGGCTGACCACGCCGTTGATTTGCGTGTCCCGCCCCGCGGCATAGACATCCTTCCACCAGCGGATGCGCTCCAGCAGCTTCTCGCCGATCTCCTGGCTCGCGGCGCGGCGTGTCAGCGTGTGCTCGACGCCATAGATCTCCGGTGTCTCGGAGAGGATGCCGGTCCCGCCATGCCGCGCGAGCAGATCGATCGCGGCGCCGAGGGCGGGATTGGCGGTGATGGAGGAAAACCCGTCGGACCCGCCGCATTGCAGCCCGACACACAGGTGGCTGGCATCCACCGTGCTGCGTGTCGCGCGGTTGGCTTCGGGCAGCATCTCCCGCACCGTGGCGATGCCGGCCTCGATGCTCTTCTTCGTGCCGCCGACCTCCTGCATCACCATCGTCCGCAACATCGGCCCGGCTTCGAGCCGCTGGGATCCGAGTAGCGTCGCGATCTGGTTGCGCTCGCAGCCCAGCCCGACCACCAGCACGCCGGCCACATTGGCGTGGCGCATATAGCCACCCAGCGTGCGGCGCAGCAGGTCCATCGGCTCCCCCGAAAGCTCCATCCCGCAGCCGGTGGAATGGGTGAAGGCGGCGACGCCATCGACGTTCGGGAAATCCGCCAGCCTCTCGGGCGTGAACCAGTCGGCGATGGCATGCGCCACGGTGGCGGAGCAGTTCACGGTGGAGACGATGGCGATGAAGTTCCGCGTGCCCACGCGCCCATCGGCGCGGCGGATGCCCTGGAAGGTCTTGCGCTGCGCAAGCGGCACGGGATCGACGGGCCGGTAGTCGCGGCCGATGGCGGGATCGCGATGGAATTCCTGGAACTCGATGTTGTGGCCGTGCAGCATCGTGCCGGGCGGCGTGTCCTCGGCCGCGAAGCCGATCGTCACCTGGTACTTCAGCACCGGGTCCCCCTTGCGAAGATGGCGGGTCGCGATCTTGTAGCCGGCCGGGGCCTTCTGCCGGGCGATGACGTTCTCACCGGGGATGACGGCGCCGGGTTCGATATCCACCCGCGCGACGACGACGTTGTCGTCCGGATGCAGGCGGATCACCGGGCCGTCCATGCGCTTGGCGTTCAGGTCGATCATCGCGTTTCCCCGTGAGTTCTCGGTGGCGAGTTTCCCCAGCGCGTCCGGGATGTCCACCCCACCGGCTTGCGCGGCGCAATGGCCGCTGCACAGATGTCGGCCATCGAGGAAGCCGGCCACAGGGAAGCGCCACCGATGCCCCAGCCCCCCAGGGCATCGTCGCGCGGACGGCACGCATGATGGCGAAGGTGGCCTGCGCCGGCGTCGCGGTGCTGGACCGCGTCTATCTGTTCGATGCGCTGCCGCTGACGCCCGGCAAGCATGTCGCGACCGGCTACCGGGAGAATGGCGGCGGCATGGCCGCGAATGCCGCCGTGGCCATCGCCGCGCTGGGCGGTGCGGCCGTCTGGTGCGGCCGGCTCGGCGATGATGCGACGGGCAGGACCCTGTTGGCGATGCTGCGGCGCTGCGGTGTCTCGACCGAAGGCGCGACCATCACCCCCGGGGCGCAATCGCCATCCTCCGCGATCAGCCTCGACCCGGAGGGCGAAAGGCTGCTGGCCGTGCATCTCGGCGCCGGGCTGCCGGAGGATGCGCCGGTGCCGCCCATGGCGGTCGAGGGCGCGGGCGCCGTGTTGGCCGATCCGCGCTGGGTGGGCGGCGCGGAGCAGCTGTTTGCCCTTGCGGCGCATCACGGGCTGCCGCGCGTGCTGGATGCGGATGTCGCGCCGCCGCACATCCTGCATCGATTGGCACCCCAGGCGGATCACGTCATCTTCTCCGAAGGGGGCCTCGCGGCGTTCAGCGGCGATGCGGATCCCCGGATGGGCCTGGCCCAGGCGGCGCGCAGCCTGGACGCGATCGTCGCCGTGACACTGGGCCCGCGCGGCAGCCTGTGGTGGCGCGATGGGCGCGCCATCGCGCTGCCCGCGCCATCGGTGGCGGCGCGCGACACGACAGGCTGCGGCGATGTCTTCCACGGCGCCTATGCGCTCGCGCTCGCGGAGCGCAGCACGATCGAGGAAGCCGCTCGCTTCGCCACCGCCGCCGCTGCCTTGAAGGCCACCCGCGGCGATGGCTGGGACGGCATGCCGCGCCGGGCCGAGGTCGCCGATCTCCTGCGCCGAGACTGGGCCTGACCCTGGCTGCTGTCCCTTGCGGGAAGGGGTGCGCGGGTAGCCAGCCCCCCCCCCTCTCGGCGAATTGTGTTGCGTTGCGGCAGCGGCTCGTCCATCTTCCGGCTGTCAACCTCGTCTGGTTCGGCCTGCTCTCCTACTGCCCCGCCCCTGTGGTGGGTCAGCGCCGAGCCTTGGTTCCGTTTCCCCTCGAAGCTTGATCCGCTTCGCGGCGTTCGCGCAGCGGCAACTATGTTAAACGGAACAGCACCATGGCCATCGGCACCGTGAAGTGGTTCAACGCGACCAAGGGCTACGGCTTCATCAAGCCGGATGACGGCTCGAACGACGTTTTCCTGCACATCTCCGACGTTCAGCGTTCGGGCCTGCAGGATGTGCGTGAGGGCGACAAGCTCGAATTCGACCTTCAGCGCGGCCAGCAGGGCAAGGTTTCGGCCTGCAACCTGAAGTCTGCCTGACCACACTCGGGCGGGTTGGTTTCGGCCGCCCCGCCCGGGACCTCCGCCC
Source organism: Roseomonas mucosa (assembly GCA_945878375.1). GTDB lineage: Bacteria > Pseudomonadota > Alphaproteobacteria > Acetobacterales > Acetobacteraceae > Falsiroseomonas > Falsiroseomonas mucosa_A. The sequence continues at coordinate 66,086 of CAMDWG010000006.1, forward strand.
CCGTCCTGTTGGCCGGGGGTCTGCTACCGCCCAGGACATGGCGGCCGGACGGGCCATTGGCGCAACGCGCTGCTGCCCAGCGGCCGCAAAACCTCAGCTCCAAGACCGCTGAGGCTCAACCGGGCTTCCGACACTCATGGCGTGCCAATCGGCCGCCGAACACGGGTCCTTACTGGACCGGGATGCCGGCCGCGAAGACGGCGAGACGCATCCGGTCCGGCAGACCACAGGGCAGGCCCGCAAATGGGCCGCCACGAAAGACATTGATGCATATCCCACTCTACCGGGCCCCGGCGAAGCCGAACCCGAAGAACGTCTCCATCTCTGCGGAGCGTCCTGTCACTGCGCCTCGAACCCAGGACCTGCCAGGGCTCACGCGCGACGAGTTGCGGCAGATCGTGCTCGACCTTCTTGGCTGAGCGGATCCCGACGGGCCTTCCGGGCATACCCGTCGTCGCGCCACACCTGCCCGAGAGGATCCGCCATGCCTCCCCACGGCTTCGCCATCGGCCAGAGCGTCGAACTCTCGCCCGGTCGGTTCGACGGGAATGTCCCGCGCGGGACCTACACGATCCTGCGCCTGCTGCCGAACGACGCCGCAGATCGCGAATACCGCGTCCGCAACGCGCGCGACGGACATGAACGCGTCGTGCGCGAAAGCCAGCTGCGCCCGGGGCCGAAATCCGTCTTCGAATAAGCCTCCGGCCCAACGGCCGATCCGCGCAGGCGCAATCGCCGACACGGTGAAGCCGGCGTTCGAGCACATGGCCGGAGCCTGATCCACCGAACTGGATCAGGCCCTGGCGCCAAGCTTGGCAACTCCGCCACCGACCCGCGCCGGCATGCCGGCGCGGGCCAGGACAGACAGAAGAACAGGAACCACCCGGTGGAACAGCGCCGCACGAAATCCCAGGACTCTGCCCCGGTGGTCGAGGCGACCGAAGACGAGATCGCCTATCTCGCCAAGCGCCACCGCATCTCTCCCGCCATCGTGCGGGAGGTGGTGAAGCGCATCGGCTCCGCCGAGCGGAGCGCGGTGGAACGCGAGATCAAGCGCGGCATGATGCGGCGCTAGATCATGATGGGCGCCGATAGACGCGCCGATCATGATCTAGCTTCTTGTTTGATCGCGTGATTCACGCCTTCGGCCGTTACAGCCTACGGCGATCACGCTCTAGAGCACGTTTCGCCCGGCCGTAAACGGCCGGGCGAGAGGTCGTGCTCTAGAAAAAATGATTGCTAGAGCAGCTTATGCCCATACGGCGGAAACGCGCAGCGTTTCCACCCGTATGGGCGCTGCTCTAAGCGCCGCAGCGTCAGCCCGGGATCCGGGCTGCGATCGCCTTGGCGACTTCGGCGGTGCCCACGCCGCCGAAATCCGCGCTGCGCAAGCCGCCCGCAAAGGCGGCATCGACCGCGCCTTCCAGCTCCGTCGCCGCATCCGTCCAGGCCTGGCCCGCGCCGCGCGCGCCCAGCCAATCGAGCATCAGCGCTGCCGAGAGAATCATCGCCGTCGGGTTCGCAATCCCCTTGCCCGCGATATCCGGCCCGGTGCCGTGGCTGGGCTGGAAGACCGCATGGGTGTCGCCAATATCGGCACTCGGCGCATAGCCCATGCCGCCGATCAGCCCGGCCCCGAGGTCGGAGATGATGTCGCCGAACATGTTCTCCATCGGCAGCACGTCGAAATCCCAGGGCCGCCGCACCAGGTCGAGCGCGAGTGCATCCACATAGTGTTCGCCAGCCGGCACATGGGGGAATTCTGCCGCGACCTCCTGGAACACCTTCCGCATGAAGGCCATGGAGGTGAAGACATTCGCCTTGTCCACCAGCGTCACCTTCTGCGCGCGGCCGAGGCGCTGCGCGCGGCGTTCCGCCAGGCGGAAGGCGAAGCGCGAGAGGCGTTCGGTGGTCGCGCGGGTGATGACCATCGTGTCGCGCGCCTCGGCATCGCCGATCACCTCGCCACGGCCGCGCGCCCAGAACAGGCCTTCGGTGCTCTCGCGCAGGATGACCAGGTCCATCTTCGCCGCGCGCGGATCGGCCAGCGCCACCGGCACGCCCGGAATGGCGCGGATCGGCCGCACGCCGGCATAGAGGCCGAGGCGGAAGCGCAGATCGAGCTGCGGCGCAATCTCCGTCCCGTCCGGGTAGCGGATGCCGGGCCAGCCCATCGCGCCGAGCAGGATGGCATCGGCCGATTCGGCGCGGCGGAAGGCTTCCTCGCTGAAGGCCGTGCCGGTCTGCTGATAGGCGAAGGCGCCGGCCTGCACCGTCTCGGTCGAAAGCCCCAGCCCGTGGCGGCGCACCAGCTTGCCGAGCACGCCCATCGCCGCCTCGGTCACCTCCACGCCGATACCGTCGCCCGGCATGAGCGCGACATGGAGATCGTTCTTCGGGGACGCCATCGGACAAGGCCCTATCGGTCGTGGATGCGTACCGATGCACGGAACGCGATGCGCCGGCACGATAGGCCAAGGCCCGAGCGGTGCCTACGCCGCCGCTATTTCATGTGGACATAGAGGCCCGGCGCAGCCTCTCGCGGGGTCAGGCCGCTGTCCGCCGCGCCCATCGGCGGCGGCGCGATGCGCTGTCCGCTGCCGGCCTGCACCAGCCAGTCCCGCCAGGCCGGCCACCATGACCCCTCATGGCGCGGCGCGAGCGTGGCCCAACTGTCGGGGTCCATGTAGCGCTGCCCATGCCGACGGGTCATCAGCTGGTAGCCACGCCCGGCGCGGCCGCCGGGTTCGCTGACGATGCCGGCATTGTGCCCGCCATCGACCAGCGCATAGGTCACGTCCGTGCCCGCGAACAGCGACACCTTGTAGACCGAACGCCAGGGCGCGATGTGGTCGCGCCGCGTGCCGAGCGCGAAGATCGGCGCGCGGATGTCGCGCAGCGCGACCACGCGCCCTTCCACCGCGAAGCGCCCCGCGCTCAAGCGGTTCTCCAGGAACAGGCCGCGCAGATACTCGCCATGCATCCGCGCGGGCATCCGCGTCTGGTCGGCGTTCCAGGCCATCAGGTCTGTCATGCCATCCTCCTCCCCCAGCACATAGCGGCGCAGCAGCCGCGGCCAGAGCAGCTCGTTGGAACGCAGCATCTGGAAGGCGCCGGCCATCTGGTGCGTATCCAGGTACCCCTGGTCCCACATCAGATCCTCGAGCCAGCCGACCTGCGCCTCATCGGCCAGCAGCATCAATTCGCCCGCATCGGCGAAGTCGGTCTGCGCCGCCAGCAGGGTCAGGGAGGCCAGCCGGTCGTCATGGTCGCGTGCCATCGTCGCCGCCGCGATGGCGAGAATGGTGCCGCCGAGGCAATAGCCGCAGCCATGCACCTTCCGCCCCGGCAGGATGGCGCCCACCGCATCCAGCGCCGCCATCACGCCGCGCCGCCGATAGTCGTCGAGGCTGGTCTCCCGGTCCCGCTCATCGGGGTTCTTCCAGGACAGCATGAAGACGCTGTGCCCCTGCCCCACCAGCCAACGCACCAGCGAATTGTGCGGGCTGAGATCGAGCACGTAGTACTTCATGATCCAGGCCGGCACGATCAGCACCGGCTCCGCCTGCACCGTCTCGGTCGCCGGCGCGTATTGGATCAGTTCCATCAGGTCGTTGCGGACCACCACGCGCCCCGGCGTCACGGCCAGGTCGCGCCCGATGACGAATTCCTCCGCCCCCGCCGGCGGCAGGCCGGCAAGCTGGCGATCCATGTCGTCGAGCCAATTCCCGAAGCCGCGCAGCAGGTTCGCGCCCCCCTCCTTCAGCGTGCGCGCGATAACGGTGGGGTTCAGCCAGGGGACGTTGCCGGGGGCGGCCATGGCCGCAAGCTGGCGCACCAGGAATTGCACCTGCGCCTCATGCCGGCGCGTTACGCCAGGGACCTGCCGCGCGGCCTCGATCCACCACGCCTCCGCCAGCAGGGAGGCCTGCATCACCGCGTTGAAGGGCCAGGCCTGCCAGGCGGGATCGGCGAAGCGTCGGTCGCCGGGCTCGGGTGCCACCGCTGGCGCCGCCGCTGGATCGCCCGCGGCGCGCGCCAGCCAGAGCGCATGGCGCGTTGCCGCCACCTGCAGCCGCAGTGCCAGCGCCATCTGCTTCCCGGGGGCGCAGGCCAGGTGGAAGGCCCAATCCGCGAGCGGCGCAGCGAGCGCAACCGGGGAGAGGCCCTGCGTCGCGCGGGCCTGCGCCGCGCGGATCGAACGATCGAGCGTGGCGAAGCTCGGCAGCGGTGCGTCGGGGACGGGGTTGGTCAGCGCAGCACCTCGAAGAAACCCGTCTCCTCATCCAGCTTCGCGTGCTCCATCGCCCGGAAATCGTAGCGGGAAACGATGCCGCGCAGATGGCCGTCCCGGCACACCGGCAGGTGGCGGAAGCCGCAATTGTCCAGGATCCGCAACGCCTCGATGGCCGGCTGGTCGGGCGAGATCGTCACGGGGTTCGGCGTCATGACCTGCCGCAGCGTCATGCCACGCCCGCCATGGCCCTGGGCGAGGCAGCGGATGGCGTCACGCCCGGTGAAGATGCCGACCAACCGGTCGCCTGGCTCCACGACCAGGACCGCGCCGACGCGGCGGGCATCCATGGCGGCGCAGGCCTCTGCCACGGTGGTGTCGGGACGCAGGGCCAAGGGCCTCTGATCCCGGATGATCTCGGCCATGGTCCGCTCGCGCATCGTCCCTGGTTCCTCACAGGATCCTGTCGCCCGGCGCGCGCGGTGGGGACCGCGCCGCAAGCAGGTCGACCACCTCGTCATCCTTCAGCTGGTGGAAGTCCCGGTAGAAGGCGCCGATGCCGAAGAAGGGCGCGGGCACGAACAGGCAGACGATCTCATCCGCCTCGCCGCGCAGCGCCTCCAGCGTATCGGCGGGCGCCACCGGCGTGGCGAGCACAAGCCGCGCCGCGCCGCGCCGGCGCAAGGCATGCAGCGCGGCCCGCGCCGTCGCACCCGTCGCGATGCCGTCATCCACCACCACGGCATCGCGCCCCGCCGGATCGACGCGGGAATGGCCTGCCAGGTAGCGCGTGCGGCGCCGTTCGATCTCGGCCAATTCGCGCCGACGCGCGGCCTCGATGAAGGCCACGCTCGCGCCGGTCGCCGCGACGATATGCGGGTTCAGCACCGTCTCCGGCGCATCGCCATCCACCACGGCCCCGAGCGCGAGTTCCGGCTGGCCCGGCGCGCCGATCTTGCGGACCAGCACGAGATCGAGCGGCGCGTGCAGCGCATCGGCCACCTCGGCGGCCACCGGCACGCCGCCGCGCGGCAAGGCGAAGACCACCGGATCCCGCAGCCGCAGCGTCGCGACGCGCGCGGCAAGCAGCCGCCCGGCTTCCTTGCGGCCGGCGAAGCACGGCATCTCAGGCACGAGCATCGGCCGCCTCCTGTCCTGACATGCCGCAATTGGCCGCTGGCCGCGCCGCACGCAAATCACGGCCGGGTGCGCTATTCCGGCGCCCGCGCCTCCGCACGACCGAAAGCGGTAACGTAGAGCACCGGCAGGAAGATCAGCGTCAGAAGCGTCGCAACCAGCAACCCGCCCATGATGGCGAAGGCCATCGGCCCCCAGAACACGGTCGGCGCGATCGGCACCATCCCGAGCACGGTCGAAGCGGCGGTCAGCATCATCGGCCGGAAGCGCGAGGCCGCCGCGCCCACCACCGCATCGCGCAGCGCGAGCCCGGAGCCGCGCTCGGCCTCGATCTGAACGATCAGGATGACGGCGTTCTTCACGATCATGCCCAGCAGCGCGAGGATGCCGAGGATGGCGACGAAGCCGAGAGGCTGGCGGAAGGCCAGCAGCGCCAGCACCACGCCGATGATCCCAAGCGGCAAGGTGGCCACCACCAGCGCAAGCTTGCCGAAGCCCTGCAACTGGAACATCAGGACGGTGAGCATCACCGCCACCATCGCCGGCACCACCGCCAGCACCAGGGCGCGGGAGGTCGCGCTTTCCTCCGCGATGCCGCCCAGCTCGATGCGGATGTCGGGCGGCAGGGTCGCGGCGAGCTCCGCGATGGCGGGCGCGACGCGCGCCACCACGGCTTCCGGCAGCACGCCGGGCACGACATCGGACAGCACGGTCAGCGTCGGCACCCGGTCGCGGCGCCAGACCAGCGGGTATTCCTGCTCATCGCCGAAGGTCGCGATCTGGGCGAGCGGCACCGTCCTGCCATCCGGCAGCGGCACCGGCATGGCGCGCAGCGTGTCGATCGACAGCCGCTCGGCCTCGGTCGCCCGGACAACCACGTCGATCAGGTAGATCGCATCGCGCAGCTGCGTGACGGTCACGCCCGTCAGCGTCGCCTCCAGCATCGCCGCGACCTGCGCGGAACTCAGCCCGGCACGCCGGGCGCCGTCCTGGTCCAGCCGCACGCGCAGCCTCCGCGCCGGCTCCATCCAGTCGAAATTCGTCAGCCTGGCGCCAGGATCGGCCGCGATGCGGTCGGCGAGTTGCATGGCGACCTTCCGGATCGCCTCGATATCCGGGCCGGTGACCCGCCATTGCAGCGGCCAGCCCACCGGCGGGCCGAGTTCCAGCGGGGAGACGCGGGTGATCGCCTCGGGGAATTCCTCGGCCAGCTTGCGCTCCAGCCGGCGGTGCAGGCCCTCGCGCGCCGCAAGGTCGCGCGCCACCACGACCGCTTCCGCGACGAAGGGATTCGGAAGCTGGGCGTTGAGCGGCAGGTAGAAGCGGATCGCGCCCCGCCCGACATAGGTGCTGAAGCGGGCCACATCCGGGTCCGCCGCCAGCGCCGCATCCAGCCGTTCCGCCGCCGCCGCGGTGGCGAAGATGGAGGCCGCCTGGGGCAAACGCAGTTCCACCAGCAGCTCGGTCCGGTCGGAAGCGGGGAAGAATTGCTGCGGCACGAAGCGCGCCGCGAGCAGCGAAGCCGCGAAGGCCGCGGCGGTGATGCCGATGGTCACCCATCGCCAGCGCAGCGCCGCGCCCAGCAGCGCGGCATAGGCGCGCATCGGCAGGGCCGGCCGCGCGGGCACCGCCACCGCCGCCGGCGGCCGCAGCGCCGCCATGCCGATCAGCGGCGCGAAGACCACCGCGACCAGCCAGGACACCAGCAGCGCAATCGCCACCACCGCGAAGATCGAGAAGGTGTATTCCGCCGCGCTGCCATCGGCGAAGCCGATCGGCAGGAATCCGGCGATGGTCACCAGCGTGCCCGTCAGCATCGGTGCCGCCAGCGTGCGGTAGGCATGGGTCGCGGCCGCATCCTTGCTGTCGCCCGCGCCCAGCCGCCGCAGCATCGCATCCACCGTCGTCATCGCGTCATCCACCAGCAGCGCCAGCGCGATGATCAGCGCGCCGAGCGAGACGCGCTGGAGGTCGATGCCGAAGACCGACATCAGCGGAAAGACGATGGACAGCGTCAGCGGGATCGACAGCGCCACCACGATGCCGGGCCGCACACCAAGGCTCAGGAAGCTCGCCGCGATGATGATGGCGATGGCCTGCCAGAGGCTGGTGGTGAAGTCCCCGATGGCGACGTCCACGGTCTCGGCCTGGTCGGCCACCAGCACCGGCTCGATCCCCACCGGCAGGTCGCGCCGGATCTCGGCCATCTCCCGCGCCAGGTTCCGGCCGAGTTGCAGGATATCGCCCGCCTCGCGCATCGCGATGGCGACGCCGATGGCGGGTTGGCCATTGACGCGGAACATCGGCTGCGGCGGGTCGGCCATGCCGCGCCGGACCTCCGCCAGATCCTCCAGGCGGAAGATCCGCCCATCGACCACGAAATTGACCGCGCGCAGATCCTCCTCTCCGCCGAAGGCGCCGGAGACGCGGACGAAGACACGCTCCGCCCCCGTCTGCACGACGCCCGACGGCAGCACGAGGTTCTGCTGCCGCAGCACCGCGAGCAGCGCCGGGTAGTTCAGCCCAAGCCCGGCGAGCCTTTCGGTCGAGAATTCGATGAAGATGCGCTCATCCTGCGCGCCGAGGATCTCGACCTTCGCCACATCCGGCACGCGCAGCAGGCGGGATCGGACCTCCTCCACCGTGTCGCGCAGCTCGCGATGGGTGAAGCCATCGGCGGTGAAGCCGTAGATGATGCCGAAGGTGTCGCCGAAATCGTCGTTGAAGAAGGGGCCGGCCACGCCCTGCGGCAGGGTGTGGCGGATATCGCCGATGCGCTTGCGGACCTGGTACCAAGCGTCCGGCACGTCGCGCGCGGCGGCGGCGACATCAAGCTCGACGAAGATCGTCGCCTGTCCCGCGACCGTGTAGCTGCGGAGGTTGCCGAGAAGCGGCGTCTCCTGCAGCGTCCGTTCCAGCCGTTCCGTGACCTGGCTCAGCATCTCGTCCACCGAGGCGCCGGGCCAGGCGGCGGAGACGATCATGGTGCGGAAGGTGAAGGCCGGATCCTCGGCACGGCCCAGGCGCTGGAAGCTCAGCGCGCCCGCCGCCAGCGCGAGCAGCATCAGGAACACGACCAGCGACCGCCGCCGGATCGCCCATTCCGAAAGGTTGGGCCCGATCACGGCTGCGCGCCGAGCAGGCGCACGCGCTGCCCAGGCCGCAGCGCCTGCACACCCGCCGTGACCACGATGTCACCGCCCTCCAGCCCCTGCCCCACCACGACGCGCGCGGGGTCGAAGCGGATCACCTCCACCGGCCGCAGCGCCACCGCGCCGCTGCGCGGATCGACCACCCAGACGGCAGGGCGCGCCTCGGCGCGGGTGAGGGCGGAGGCCGGCACCTCCACCCCACCCGCCGCGCCGATCTCCATCCGCCCCGTCACGGCCGAGCCGAGCCGGAAGCCCGGCGGTGGATTGTCCAGGCCGACCCGGACGCGGAAGGTGCCCGTCACCGGATCGGCCTGGGGCGAAACCTCCCGCACCCGGCCCTGGGCGCGGGTGGAAGCGTCACCGGCCAGCGTCACCTCGATCACCGGGTTGGCCGGCGCCTGGTCCTTGACCTGCGCCGGCACGTCGAAGACCGCGTCGCGCCCGTCTTCCCGCGCCAGCCGGACGATCATGCGGCCCGCGGCCACGACTTCCCCTGGCTCCGCCCCGCGCGCCACGACGGTGCCGGGCGCATCGGCGTAGAGCACGGTGTAGGCCAGCCGGTCCGTCGCGATGGCCAGCTGGGCCTGTGCCGCATCCAGCTGCGCTTCTGCGCTGCGGAGCAGCTGCGTTGCCTGGTCGTAGCGCACCCGCGTGGTGAAGCCGCTGGCGAGCAATTCGCGCTGGCGTCCATAATTGTTCCGCGTCTCGACCACCTGGGCTTGCGCCGCGCTCAGCGCCGCGCGGGCGGCGCGGAGCGCATTCTCCTCATCGGCGGGGTCGAGGCGTGCGACAGGCTGGCCGGCGCGCAGGCGGTCGCCGGGGTTCACCAGCCGCTCGACCATGCGTCCATTGATGCGGAAGGCGAGGCTCGCCTCCGTCTCCGCCTGCACCGTGCCGGTCAGCGTGACGACATCGCCCTCACGCCGCGGCTCCACCGCGACCACGCGGACGGGGCGAGCTTCCTCCGCAGCGGGCGGGGACGCGGGCTCGCCGCAGGCCAGCAGCAGAACCGGCAGAAGGGGGGCCAGGCCACACCACCCGCCGCAACGCGTCCGCAAGGACAGCATGCTGTCTCCCGACATGGGCGATCCTCCGCGGCGCTGGAGCCTGACCGCCACAGGCTGCGACGGCGTGCGCCAAGGCGCAGCCAACGAAAGAGAGAGCCGGCGGGCCCTGCCCTAAACCCCTTCCAGCAGGCGCTCGATCGGCAGGGTGGAACGCTGTCCCAGCGCGTCGCCATGCGCGTGCAGGAACCGCTCCGCCGCGCCGCGCCCTTCCTGGCGGAGCATCTCGAGAAAATCCCACTCGGCGTTGAGCTTCGAGGAATAGCCGAACTCGCCCATCAGGGCATTGTCCACCGCATGCACGCGCATCGCGGCCCAGCGCGCGCCTTCGGCCGTGCCGGGGTCGGCGACTTGCCGCAGCAGCGCGATCATCCGCAGTTCCTTCAGCAGGACGGAGTTGAAGGAGACCTCGTTCAGCCGGTTCAGGATCTCGCGCGCGGTGGTCGGCGTGCCCGGCCGTTCCACCGGGTTGATCGGCACGATCACGATGTCGCGGGACCCGCATTCGCGCACCAACGGCGTCATGGTCGGGTTGCCGGAATAGCCACCATCCCAGTAGCTCTCACCGTCGATCTCCACCGCCTGGAACATGGTCGGCAGGCAGGCCGAGGCGAGCAGCACCTGCGGTGTCAGGTCCGGGTTGCGGAACACCCGCCCCCGGCCGGTCCGCACATTCGTCGCTGTGATGAACAGCTTGATCGGGCCGGAGGCGAGCCGCGTGAAATCGATGCTTTCGGCCAGCACCGCTTCCAGCGGGTTGGCGGCGAAGGGCGCGAGTTCATAGGGAGAGAAGACCCGCGACATCAGGTCCATCGCCACGAAGAGCGGCTGGTGGTCGAGCGTCCAGCGGCCCAGCGCGCGATCCAGCGGCGAGCGCTGGAACGGGCTGAACCGCGCGGCGCGGGAAACGCGGCACCAGAAGGCCTCAAGCGCCGCGCGCGCGCCTTCCCGCCCGCCTGCCGCGTAGCCATCGGCCATCACCGCCGCGTTCATCGCCCCGGCCGAGGTGCCGGAGATGCCGTCGAACCCGATCCAGGGCTCCTCCAGCAACCGCTCCAGCACGCCCCAGGTGAAGGCGCCGTGCGAGCCCCCGCCCTGCAAGGCCAGGTCGATCAGGACAGGTTCGCGGGTCATGGCGGTTCGTTCCGGTTCGGTTCGGATTTGCGCGGCATCTGTCACAGCCCGCTGGGGCGCGACAAGACGACGACCTCGGCCACGGCGAGGCGCCGCAGCAGCCTCCGGCGACGCAGGATGGGGGCCCAACCATAGATGAAGGTCTCGGCTGGCCGCCACAGCGACACCCAGCCGAGGATCACCAGGCTCTCCTGCAGGATCCGCTGGCCGGGGCCAGAGGGCGCGAAGCCCGCGATCGAATAGGCGCCCAGCAGGCAGGACACGAGCACGGTGAGGCCGATGACCAGCGTCACGCGGCCGTCGCGGAACAACTCCCCGACCTCCTCGCTGGCCGCCTCGGCCTGCCGTCCGAAATGGGATGCGATGGCGGGGGCGATGCGCGCGGCATCCGGCCCGGCGGCCAGGGGGGCGGGCAGCAGCACATCCACGCGCAGCCTCGCCCTGGATGGGCGGCGCCTCGCCTCGGCGGCGATGAAGGCGGCCGCCTCGGGATCGAGCGCGTCGCCCCCAAGCGGCACCGTGGTCGCATCGCGCAGCAACTGGCGCGGATCGGCGATGGCCAGCTCGATCTCCGCAGCGCCATGCTGCCCAGGGATGCCGGGCCGTTCCCGGAGGATCATGGGTCACCTCGCCGGCTTCCCTCCGAAGGCCGTGCCTTCGGCTGTGGTTGCCCAAGGCGCGCAACATGCGGCCTTCAGGGGGGCGCTGTCCCGGCAAGGGGTTTCACATCATCGCGGGCCTCGCGCGCCGCTTGACGCAGGCCGCCTGCGGCGTGCCAGTAGCGCGTCCACCTGCCAGGAGATTCCCGCATGAGCACGCCGCCCGACTACGCGCCGCCCAAGGTCTGGAGTTGGAACAAGGCCAATGGCGGCCGCTTCGCCAGCATCAATCGCCCCATCGCGGGGCCGACGCATGAGAAGGACTTGCCGGTCGGCCGCCATCCGCTCCAGCTCTATTCGATGGGCACGCCCAACGGCGTGAAGGTCACGGTGATGCTGGAGGAGCTGCTGGCGCTCGGCCATCGCGGCGCGGAATACGACGCCTGGTTGATCCGGATCGGGGAGGGCCATCAGTTCGGCAGCGGCTTCGTCGCGGTCAATCCGAATTCCAAGATCCCGGCGCTGCTGGATCGCAGCGGCCCGACGCCGATCCGCGTCTTCGAATCCGCCGCCATCCTGATGCACCTGGCCGAGAAATTCGGCGCCTTCCTGCCCACCGAGACAGCTGCGCGCGCCGAATGCCTGTCATGGCTGTTCTGGCAGATGGGCAGCGCGCCCTATCTCGGCGGCGGCTTCGGCCATTTCTACGCCTATGCGCCGACCAAGATGGAATACTCGATCGACCGCTTCACGATGGAGGTGAAGCGCCAGCTGGATGTGCTGGACCGCCGCCTGGGCGAAAGCTCCTATCTGGCCGGGGACGACTACACCATCGCCGACATCGCCACCTGGCCCTGGTATGGCGCGCTGGCAAAGGGCTGGCTCTATGGCGCGGCGGAATTCCTGCAGGTGCAGGAGTACCGCAACGTCCAGCGCTGGGCCGATGCGATCTTCGCGCGGCCGGCCGTGCAGCGCGGGCGGATGGTGAACCGCGTGAGCGGTGAGCCGTCCAGCCAGTTGCATGAGCGCCACGACGCCAGCGACTTCGACACCAGGACGCAGGACAAGCTGTAACCCTGCCGCCGCGACCGCCCCGGCGATCGAGGGGGATGGGTAACGGTCCGGGGGATCTGGCATCGTCCAGTCGAGCCAGCAAAGGGCGTGATCCGCCAAACTGGATCACGCTGTTGCGCGGGCTCCGTTCCGTCATGACCGCAACCCGCAGCAGTCAGCCGACGTCGTCGAGCCCGATCGCCCTGAGGCGAGACCGTTCATCGTCCCAGCCGGCGCGTTCCTTGACGTTCAGGAACAGGTGGATGCGGCGCTCCAGCAGCTTCTCCAGCTCCGATCGCGCGCGCTGGCCGATCTCCTTGATCCGGGCGCCCTTGTCGCCGATCAGGATGGCCTTCTGCGTCGCGCGGCTGACATAGATCGTGACATCGATCCGCGCGCTGCCATCCTTGCGTTCCTCCCACTGCTCGGTCTCGACCGTCGCGTGGTGGGGCACTTCCTCATGCGTCTGGCGCAGCACCTGTTCGCGCACGATCTCCGCCGCCAGCATGCGCTGCGGCAGGTCCGAAAGATCGTCCTCGGGGAACAGGTAGGGGCCGGGGGGCATCGCGGCGGCCAGAACGTCCAGCAGCCGTTCCAGCCCATCGCCCTTCAACGCGGAGATCATGAAGGTCTCGCGGAAGGGGAGCATCTCGTTCAGCTCTTTCGCCAGCGGCAGCAGCCGCTCGCGCGGGATCAGATCGGCCTTGGTCAGGGCCAGCAGCACCGGACGCTTCGACTTGGCGAGGCCGGTGACGATGCTGCGGACATCGTCCTTCAGCCCGGCGCGCGCATCGACCAGCAGCAGGGTCAGGTCCGCATCCTGCGACCCGCCCCAGGCGGCGGCGACCATCGCGCGGTCCAGCCGCCGGCGGGGGGCGAAGATGCCGGGCGTGTCCACCAGGATCAGCTGCGACGCGCCGCGCATCACCACGGCGCGGATGCGGAAGCGCGTGGTCTGCGGCTTGGGCGAGACAATGGTGACCTTGGTGCCCGCCAGCGCATTCACCAGCGTGGACTTGCCCGCATTCGGCGCGCCGACCACGGCCACCAGGCCGCAGCGCGTGGCGGCCGGCACGGGAGTCGCTCCGGGGGATGTCTCGCTCATGCCGCGCCAAGCCCCGCCAATAGTTGCGCGGCCGCGGCCTGTTCCGCCGCCCGCTTGTTCTCACCGGTGCCTTCCGCCGCCTGCCCCGCCGCCAGCACCCGCACGACGAAGACCGGGTTGTGCGATGGGCCGGTGGTCGAGACCGGCATGTATTCAGGCAGGCCGAGGCCGCGCCCGAGGGTCCATTCCTGCAGCCGCGTCTTCGGCGAGACCGGCGGCCGGGCCGAGGCTTCCAGCAGCGGCGCCCATTCCCGGCGGACCAATTCCCGCGCCGGGCCGAGCCCGCCATCGAGATAGATGGCGCCCAGGATCGCTTCCACCGCATCGGCGAGAACCGAGGCGCGGCCGCGTACGCCGGAGCGTTCCTCGGTCGCCGGAACCCGCAGCGCCGGGGCGATGCCCAGCGCGGCGGCGACCTTCGCCAGCGCATCCTGCGCGACCAGCACCGCCAGCCGCTTGCCGAGGTCGCCTTCGCGTTCGGCGGGGAAGCGTTCGGCCAGCCATTCGGCCATCAGCAGCGCCAGCACCCGGTCGCCCACGAATTCCAGGCGCTCGTTGGAATCGAGCATCTGGTTGCGGGGATCGGCGGCGGACCGATGCGTCAGCGCGTGCAGGAGAAGCTCGGGGCGGGCGAAGACATGCGGCAGGCGGGCCGCGAGAGCGGCCACGGGATCATCCATCGACGCGGTCGTCACCGCACCGCGCTGAACAGGCGCGACCAGCGGATCGCCATCGGCCAAGCCCAGACCTCCCAGATGCGCGCGGAGCCATCGACGGAGAAGAAGATGAACTCGGCGCGCCCCACCAGGTTCTCGACCGGGATGAAGCCGACCGCGTTCATCGCGCGGCTGTCGAGGCTGTTGTCCCGGTTGTCGCCCATGGCGAAGACATGCCCGGCCGGTACGACGAATTCCGGCGTGTTGTCGAAGGGCTGGTCGTCCGACATCTCGAGGATCAGGTGGGCATGCGGCACGATGCCCGGCTGCGGGGGCAGGATTTCCCGGAACTGGCGCACCACCATGCGCGGCCCGTCGCCCTCGACGGTGAAATTGCCCAGCAGCTCCCGCCGTGCCGGCTGCCCGTTCAGGTGGAGCACGCCGCCCCGCACCTGCACCCGGTCACCCGGCAGGCCAATGATGCGCTTGATATAATCGGTAGAATTGTCCCGCGGCAGCTTGAACACCGCGACATCGCCGCGCGCCGGCAGGCTGCCCGCTATGCGGCCGTCGAACAGGTTCGGACTGAAGGGGATGGAGTGGCGCGAATAGCCGTAGGAATACTTGGACACGAACAGGTAGTCGCCCACCAGCAGCGTCGGGATCATGCTGCCAGACGGGATGTTGAACGGCTCGAACGCCACCGTGCGGATGCCGATCGCGATCAGCCCCGCATAGACGATGGTCTTGATCGACTCGAGCCAGCCGCCCGACTTCTGCTTCGCCATGTAGGGAATTTTCGGGGGCATCCTGATTTCAGGCCCGCTCAGGGCCTTCGCTGCGCCGCCGGATAGAGCGCGGCAGGGCACGCTCTGTCAAGGAAGACCGCCCCGCCCCCCCGGAGGGAAGCCGAGCGCCGCAGGCAAGGGGATACCGCTGATCATCACCATGGCCTGGGCGTAGGGGAATTCGTCGGTCATGGTCAGGCTGACATGGGCCAGCATCCCAGCCGGCGTGATGGCCTTCAGCCGTTCCGCCGCGCCGCCGGTCATCCGCAGCGTCGGCTGGCCGGAGGAGAGGTTGACCACCCCGAGGTCCCGCCAGAACACCCCTGCCCGGAAGCCGGTGCCGAGCGCCTTGGAGGCCGCTTCCTTGGCCGCGAATCGCTTGGCGTAGGTGGCGGCGCGGATGCGCTCCGTCCGCTTTTCCGCCTTCGCGCGTTCCAGCGGCGTGAAGACGCGGTCGAGGAAACGGTCCCCGTGGCGGGCGATCACCGCCTCGATCCGCCGGATATCCAGGATGTCGCTGCCGAGGCCGATGATCATGGGGTGCTTCTGGCCATCCGAGTGAGACCTCCGGTGCTCGTTCGCATCTCGCCTGCGGCGCGCCGCACCCTGTGCCCTGCGGTCATCGGATGGCGGCCTACGCCTTCGCCCGCTCGGCCTGCGCGACGCCCTGCAGGGCGCGGAGCGCGGCGATGATGTTGGACAGGTGCCGCAGATCCGTGACCTCGATATCGATCGAGATCTCCTGGAAATCCGGGCCGCGATGGTGGATGCGGAGATTCTCGATCGCGCCATCCTGCCGCGCGATGGCATCGGTCACCGCGGACAGCGCGCCACGATCGGCCGAGGTCACGACCTCCACCCGCCCGAGATGCGCCCCGCCCGCGCCGCCCTCATAATCCCAATCGACATCGAGGAAGCGTTCCGGACTATCCGCGAAGCCGGAAAGGTTGGCGCAATCGGACTTGTGCACCGTGACCCCCTTCCCCGTGGTGACGATGCCAACGATCCGGTCCCCCGGCAGCGGGTGGCAGCAACCGGCGAAGCCCACCTGCATCCCCGCCACCAACCCCGAGACACCCATCGCCACGTCGCGCCGCCCGCCCTTGGTCGGGATCGGCGGCACGGTGCGCGGGCGGGATCGCGCGATGGGCAGCGGGTCCACCGCGCGCGGCGGCCCCTTCAGCTCCGGATAGACGGCGTACACGACATCCTTGCCCGTGAGCCCACTGGCGGCGACGACAAGGCACAGCTCCTCGAAGCTCGGCTGCTTGAGCTGCTTCAGCACCGGCTCGATGGTCTTTTCGGAGAACTCCACGCCTTCCTGGCGGAAGGCCTTGGCGATGGCGGCGCGGCCTTCCTGGCGCTGCACGTCGCGCTGCTGGGCATGGACGAAGCGGCGGATGCGCGCCTTCGCCTTGCCGGTGACGACGAAGCGTTCCCATTGCGGGTTCGGCGTGCCGCCGCGCGCCGTGATGATCTCCACCTGGTCGCCATTCTCGAGCGGGGTGCGCAGCGGCTTGATCTGGCCGTTGATCTTCGCGCCCACGCATTGGTCGCCCACCTGGCTGTGCACCTGGTAGGCGAAATCGACGCAGGTGGAGCCACGCGGCAGCGCGATCAGGTCGCCCTTGGGCGTGAAGCAGAAGACCTGGTCGCGATGGAGTTCCAGCCGCGTCGCATCCAGGAATTCCTGCGGCTCGGCGGCCTGTTCCAGGATGTCGAGCAGCGCCTTCACCCAGGGGAAGCGGTGCTGTTCGCGGCCGGCCTGTCCGCCCTGCTTGTAGATCCAATGTGCGGCGACGCCGTATTCGCCGACCTCATGCATCTCCCGCGTGCGGATCTGCACCTCGATCTTGGCGTTGCGCTTGTCGGGCACCGTGACGCCGGTGTGCAGCGACTGGTAGCCATTGGGCTTCGGCGTGGAGATGTAGTCCTTGAAGCGGCCGGGCACGACGCGATAGGCGCTGTGAAGCGCGCCGAGCGCCGCGTAGCAGGCGGCCTTGTCGGGGACGATGATGCGGAAGGCCATGATGTCCGAGAGCTGCTCGAACTCCACCTTCTTGCCGTGCATCTTCATCCAGATGGAATAGGGCGACTTTTCCCGCCCCATCATATCCAGCACCTCGACGCCGCCGTCGCGCATCACGCGGCCGATGTCGCCCTTGATCTCCTCGATCAGGTCGGCGCCCTGGCCGTAGAGGAAGGCGCGGCGCGCGGCGATGGTCTGGAAGGCGTCGGGGTCGAGTTCGCGGAAGGACAGCGTCTCGAGCTCGGTCTTCAGCGCGTCCATGCCGATGCGCTCCGCCAGCGGGGCGAAGATCTCCATCGTCTCCCGCGCGGTCTTCCGGCGGCGGGCTTCCTGCGGCACGTAATGCAGGGTGCGCATATTGTGCAGCCGGTCGGCGAGCTTCACCAGCAGGACCCGGATGTCCTCCGACATCGCGAGCACCAGCTTGCGGAAATTCTCCGCCTGCTTGGTGCGTTCGGATTGGAGTTCGAGCCGCGTCAGCTTCGTGACACCATCCACAAGCCGGGCGACTTCCTTGCCGAAGCGAGTCTCGATCTCGCCGAGACCGGTCTTGGTATCCTCGGCCACGTCGTGCAGCAGCGCGGTGGCGATGGAGGCGGTGTCCAGCCGGTATTGCGCCAGGATCTGGGCGACCGCGACCGGATGGGTGATGTAGGGGTCGCCATTCTCGCGCGTCTGGCCGGCATGGGCGGCGGAGGCGAGTTGGAAGGCGCGCTCGATCAGGCTGGTATCGGCCCGCTGGTCATAGGCCGCGACACAGCGCGCGAGGTCGATGCCTGTCGTATCGGGCACGCCGAGGGCGGGGCCTTCCGGCACCCGCAAAGGTGTGATGCGCACGATCATCGCCGGCGGGCCGGCGGGCAGGCCCCGCGGCGCCGTGGGTGGGATGCGGGGGCCGCGCCCCCGCTACAGCGGTCGCGCGTCAGCGCTTCCCGCCACCGAGTTCCGCGGCGATGGCGGCCTCGATGTCGTCGGCCGACAGATCCTCGAGGCCGGCGCCGTCGCCGATCGGCTCCTCATTCACATCCATCACGCCGAAGATGTTCTCATCGGTCGCGATGAGGTCGAGCACCTCTTCCTCGGCCGGCTCCGGCTCGGGCGCGCGCTGGAGGGACTTGATGAGGTCGGCCTGCAGCAATTCGAGGTCGAGCGTGCCGTCCGCGATCTCCCGCAGGGCGACGACGGGGTTCTTGTCGTTGTCCCGCTCGACCGTCAGGTCTTCGCCGCGGCTGATGTTTCGGGCGCGCTGGGATGCGTGCAGGACCAGCTCGAAGCGGTTCGGCACCCTGAGGACGCAGTCCTCGACCGTGACGCGTGCCATGGCAGCTCCAGTTCAGATACGGCGTGGCGGAACCGGCTGGGCGCGGCTATGCCCGGGCAGCTCCGCCCCTGCTTGGTGAACCGCCCATGTAGCCATTGGCGCCCCCAGGCGCAAGGTCCGCGCGCCGCCCTGTTGGGTCACGCATCCCGGCCGACAGGCCGGACCCCCTGCGGTGGCAGGCCGGCCAGCAGCCCGGCCGCCGTCAGCCCCAGGACCGGGTGCACCCAGCCGGGCGCAATGTCACACAGGGGCGCGAGCACGAAGCCCCGCGCCTGCATCCGCGGATGCGGCAGCACCGGATCCGGCCCTTGCCGCACCAGCCCGCCCAGGTCCAGCAGATCAAGGTCGAGCGTCCGCGGCGCGTTGGGATAGGGGCGCACCCGGCCGAAGGCGGCCTCGATCCCCTGCAATGCGGCCAGCAGCCCGGCGGGTTGGGGCTCGGCCGCGCCGAGGCGCGGCGCCAGCAGCGCGACGCCGTTGATGTAGTCGGGCACCCCCGGGGTAGGCGGCACCGGCGCGGTCGCGAACCAGCGCGACAGCGCGCGTAGCCGAAAACCCGGCAGGGCATCGAGCGCCGCCGCCGCCCGCCGGCAGGTCTCACGCGCGGGGGCGCCATCCGGGCCCGGCAGATTCGCCCCGATCGCGACCAGGATCACGACGCGCCACCCGACCAGAAAGACCGGTGACGAATCATTCCTGTCCGGATATTGTTGCGGAAATTGCAGAGAAAGAGTCCCACGTGCATTTCGATCCCCAGGAGAGGCTCGGGCTGTTCATCGACGGTGTCCATCTCTATGGCGCGTCGCGGAACCTCGGCTTCGATGTCGACTACAAGAACCTTCTCGGCTTCTTCCGCCGCCAGGCGCGGCTGGTCCGGGCCAGCTACTACACGGCGCTGCTGGAGAACGACGAATACTCCCCGCTGCGGCCGCTGGTCGATTGGCTAGGCTACAATGGCTACTGCGTGGTGACCAAGCCGGCCCGGGAATACACCGACGCCAATGGCCGCCGGCGGGTCCGTGGCGATATCGCGGTGGAGATGGCGGTGGATGTGCTGACCCTCGCGCCACGGCTCGACCATGTCGTGGTGCTGGCCGGCGACGGCGATCTGCGGCGGATGATGGAAGCCACGCAGCAGCAGGGGATTCGGGTCTCCGTCCTGTCCACCATCCGGACCCAGCCGGCGATGATCGCCGATGACTTGCGCCGGCAGGCGGACCAGTTCATCGACCTCGCCGACCTCGCGCCCGACATCATCCGCCGGCAGGTGGAACCTCGCCCCCGCCCGGCGCCGGCCCGCACGCCGGAGCGCGCTTCCGACCGCCCCCGCGCCACCCCGGCCGAGCCCTTCCGGGACCCGGTCGAGCTGCCCGAATGAGCAAAGCGAGGCGCTGAACCACGCGCCGGACGGTTGCGGTGGAAGATCGCCGCCGCTTCTATCCGCGCGGCCGATGGTCTATCCGCGCGACATGACGATCCCCGCCCCATCGGCCGGAGCCGACACGCCCGGCCGTGACTGCCCGCTTTGCCCCCGATTGGTGGCGTACCGCACGGCGAACCGGGCGAAGTGGCCGGATTGGCACAATGGCCCCGTGCCGTGCTGGGGCCCGCAGGACGCGCCGCTGCTGGTGCTGGGCCTGGCACCAGGGGTGAAGGGGGCGAACCGCACCGGGCGCCCCTTCACGGGGGACCATGCGGGGAAGCTGCTCTACGCGACGCTCCTGAAATTCGGCCTCGCCCATGGCGCGTATCGCGAGGACCCGTCAGATGGGATGGCATTGACAGGCGTGCGGATCGCGAACGCCGTCCGCTGCGTCCCGCCCGAAAATCTGCCAACGCCGGCCGAGATCACCACCTGCAACCGCTATGTGGTCGCCGAACGCGCGGCGATGCCGGGGCTGAAGGCGGTGCTGGCGCTGGGGCTGGTCGCGCACAATGCGCTGCTGAAAAGCTACCGCATCCCCGTCGCGCGGATGAAATTCGCCCATGGCGCGGTGCATGTCCTGCCCGACGGCGTGCGGCTGGCCGATAGCTACCATGTCAGCCGCTACAACACCCAGACCGGCCGCCTGACGACCGAGATGTTCGAGGCGGTGGTGGCGGATCTGGTGCGCCGCCTGGGCTGACGCCGCCTCAGGCCCGCCTCAGGCCCCGTGGCGAGCCTCCAGCGCCGCGTTGATGGCGAGCAGCACCGGGGGGGCTTCCGGCGCGGTCGCGGTCGGGAAGGACCGGACGGTGCGGCCATCCCGCGCGACCAGGAACTTGTGGAAGTTCCAGCCCGGCGGGCCGCCGCCCTGGCGGGAAAGCCAGGCATAAAGCGGATGCGCCCCCTGCCCCCGTACCCGCGTCAGCGCGGCCATGGGGAAGGTGATGCCGTACATCGTGTCGCAGAATTGCCGGATGCGGGCATTGTCCTCGCTCTCCTGGCGGAAATCGTTGGAGGGCACGCCGATCACCGCGAAGCCACGCGCTTCGAAGCGGTCATGCAGGCGTTGCAGCGCGGCATATTGCGGGGTGAAGCCGCAGAAGCTGGCGGTGTTCACCACCATCAGCGGGCGGCCCCGGAACGCCGCCAGGGGCAGCTTGCCGCCTTCCAGCGCGTCCAGCGTGAAGTCGAAGATGGTCGGACTCGGGGATGCCGCCATCAGCAGCGGGCTCGCCAGCAGGGCACGCCTTGCGATCTCAGCCATACCGTTCCTCCGCCCAGGGGTTGCCGCGATGGTGGTAGCCGCGGACTTCCCAGAAGCCCGGCCGGTCGTCCCGCAGGAATTCGATGCGGGTGATCCATTTCGGGCTCTTCCAGAAATAGAGGTGGGGCACCACCAGCCGCACCGGCCCACCATGCTGGCGTTCCAGCGGTGCTCCCGCCCAGGACTGTGCAAACAGGTTCTCGTCGCGGGAAAAGTCCTCGATGGCGAGGTTGGTGGTGTAGCCGTCATAGCTGGTCACCGCGACGAAGCGGGCCTCGTCCTTGGGCCGGGCCATCTCCAGCAGCGTGGCGACCGCCACACCCTGCCAGTCATTGTCGTAGCGCGACCATTGGGTGACGCAGTGGATGTCGTTCCGCCGCTCGGCCTGCGGCAACGCCATGAACTCGTCGAGCGTCAGGCGCAGCGGCGCCATCACCAGCCCTTCGAGGCGGAGGCGCCAATTCGCCCGGTTCACATCCGGCTGCACGCCGAGGTCGAGGACCGGAAAATCCTCCACCAGCCGCTGGCCGGGCGGCAGGCGATCCTTCTCCGGCGTGCTGGTGGCGCCGGTCAGAAGCCGGCCCGTCCGCGCCCAATCCTGCTTGGCTTCCACCAGCTTCTGCTTCACCGCGCCGGACAGGGGGATTTCGGGCTCACGCTCTGGCATCGGGGCTCCTGGCCGCGTCCTCGCATCGATCACGCCCCAATTCGGTGGTGCGGCGGCGGATGCAAGGGGCGTCAGCCGCCCCAGAGCAGG
This sequence comes from Roseomonas mucosa, assembly GCA_945878375.1. Lineage (GTDB taxonomy): Bacteria > Pseudomonadota > Alphaproteobacteria > Acetobacterales > Acetobacteraceae > Falsiroseomonas > Falsiroseomonas mucosa_A. Next base: position 87,805 of record CAMDWG010000006.1, read on the forward strand.
GTCACATTCCCGCCGAGCCAATCGCTTCGGTAGGGGCGGAACGGCGCCAGCGCCTCGGGCGGGGTGACGCGCGGGCGTATGATCTCGAAGCCGTGGCCGTCGCGCAGCCAGGGGCGCGGATTGGTCAGGTGCCCCGGCGGTTCCCCGGCCAGGGCGGCGATGCGGGCGGTGTCCTGGGTCGCTGCGTAGGTGAAGCGGGCGAAGCGCGCCAGGGCGGCGGCCCGCGTGGCGTCGAAGGGCTGGCCGCCCGCCTCCCCCAGTCGCGCCAGGGCGGCCGCGCTGTGCAGCGCGAACAGGTGGTAGTGCAGCGCCATCCGCCCGCGGGCGAGTTCCTGCGGATGCGCGCCTTCTGGTGTCACCGCATCCAGGAAGACCGCGCCCTTGCCCATGCCCCAGGCCAGCAGGGCGGGATCGCCCGCCGCGACCCCCGCCGCCGCCACGGCCATCCCGGCCCAGACCACGTGGTTGTTCCGCAACTCGCTGGCGACCGCGGGGTCCGGGTTGCGCGGGCCGGGCCTGTCATAGACGGGCTGCACCTGCCGGGCGACCTGGGCCAGCCAGGCCCCGATGCGCGCGTTCCGCTCCGGCGTCGCCGATGGCGCGTCCCGTACCGCGAGGAAGGCGAGCGCGGCGCCGCCCAGCGTCCATTTGCGATGGTAGCCGCCCTGGCGATTGAAGGTGCCGAGCAGGGCGCCGGCTTCCGCCCAGGCATCGAGCAGGCGCAGCGCGCAATCCGCTTCCGCATCCTGGCGCAGCGCCACCCAGCGTTCCGCCGGGCGCTGGATCGCCGCCATCCAATCCCGCATCGGCCGCGCCGCCGCCTGATCGGCGGCCAACCGGGCGGGATCGGGGATGGAGAAGCGCCCATCCGTGTAGAACGGCTCCGACATCAGGCTGTGGACCGGTTCGGGCGCCGTTGGGCAGGGCCGCGCGGAGAGCGGCGCGGCCGGGCCGGGGGAGCCGTAAGGGCCGGCGATGTGCCCCGTTGCCGGCGCGGCGCAGCCGCCCAGGACCAGAAGTGCGAGACAGGCCAGGACAAAGCGTGACCTGATTGCGATGCCGGTTCTATATAGCGGAGCTATGCGACGCCAAGACTGGATCATCCTGACACTCCTGATCGGAGTTGCCTTGTTCTTCGGCTGGCCTCGGCTCCAGGAAACGCCGGTTGGCCGTTACCTTGCAGGGGAGTGTTCCTGGGGTCACCGCGGAGGCGGCTGCCGCGTCCTGGAGCACAGGCATCCAGGTCCGTAGGCCCTACCCCCGGTCCCGCATCAGCCGCGCCTTGTCGCGCTGCCAATCCCGGGCCGCGATGGCGGCGCGCTTGTCGTGCTTCTTCTTGCCCTCGCCGACGCCGAGCAGCACCTTCGCCACGCCACGTTCGTTGAAGTGGATGTCCATCGGTACCAGCGTGATGCCTTCGCGCGTGATGCTGCCGATCAGTTCCCTCACCTGTTTCCGGTGCAGCAGCAGCTTGCGCGGGCGGCGGGGCTCGAACTTGGCGGCGAAGCTGCCGGCCTGCCATTCGGGGATGTAGCAGTTGAACAGGAAGATCTCGCCATTGCGCTCACCCGCCCAGGCCTCGCTGAGCGTGGCGCGGCCGGCGCGGAGCGACTTCACCTCCGGCCCGATCAGCATCACCCCGGCCTCGATCTCCTCGCCGATCTTGTAGTCGAAGCGCGCCTTGCGGTTCTGCGAGGCGATGCCGTGGCTGATCAGGCCCTTCTTGCGGGGTTCCGCCATGTCGCGCCTAGTTCAGCAGGCCCGCGCCGGCCATCGCGTCCCGCACGCGGGCCCGCGTGCTGTCGGCGACCGGGGCCATCGGCAGGCGGCACAGATCGCGGCTGCGACCCAACAGGCTGGCCGCGACCTTCACCGGGCCGGGGGAGGTCTCGCAGAACATCGCATCATGCACGGGCACCAGCCGGTCCTGGATGGCCATGGCGTCGCGCAGCCGCCCTTCCGCCCAGGCATCATGCATCTGCCGGCAGAGCCGGGGCGCGATATTGGCGGTGACGCTGATGCAGCCATGCCCGCCGGCGGCGAGATAGGCGAGCGCCGTGTGGTCTTCCCCCGACAGCTGGCAGAAATCCGGCCCGCAGGCGAGCCGCGTGTGCAGCGGCCGGGTGAGGTTCGCGGTCGCGTCCTTCACGCCCACGATGTTCGGATGGGTCGCGAGCCGCGCCATCGTCTCGACGCTCATATCCACCACGCTGCGACCGGGGATGTTGTAGATGATCAGCGGCAGTTCCACCGCATCCGCGATCGCCATGTAGTGGCGATACAGCCCTTCCTGCGTCGGCTTGTTGTAGTAGGGCGTCACCACCAGCGCCGCATCGGCGCCGTCCTGCTTCGCATGCCGCGTCAGGTCGATCGCCTCGGCGGTCGAATTGCTGCCGGTGCCGGCGATGACGGGCACGCGCCCGCGCGCGGCGGCGATGCAGGCGGCGACGACCTGGTGATGTTCCGCATGGCTCACGGTCGGGCTTTCGCCGGTGGTGCCGACCGGGATCAGGCCCTGGGTGCCTTCCTCGATCTGCCATTCCACGAAGTCGCTGAAGGCCTTGAGATCCAGGGAGCCGTCAGCCTGCATGGGCGTGATCAGCGCGACGAGCGATCCCCTGAACATGGTCTTCTCAATCCCTGGCGTGTCGGACCGCGGAACCTAGGCGCGAGGGGCCCGCGCCGCAAGGCCGCGGCAAGGGCGCGACCGGGCAGGGAATCGCGCTATGCTATGGCCCATGCGCCGCGCCCTTCCGATCCTCCTCGCGATATTCCTCGCCCTGCCCCTGTCCACCCTGCCCGCCACGGCCCAGCCCTGGGCCAGCGAGGCCCAGCGCGCCGCCGGGCGCCAGGCGCTGGCCGCCGCCCAGGCCAACCGCTTCGCGGATGCGGAATCGCTGGCCGCCAGCGCCGATCCGATGGCGCGCAAGCTCGTCACCTGGATGAAGGTGCAGTCCCGGACCTCGGGCGCCACCGGCGCAGAGATCGCCGCCTGGCTCGCCGCCAATCCGGACTGGCCCTTGCCCGAGACCATCGCCCGCCGCGCGGAGGAGGTGCTGGCCACCGACCCCGACGATACCGTGGTGCTGCGCCACTTCACGCGCAGCGCGCCTCGCACGATCCAGGGCGCGCAGCGCTTCGCCGAAGCCCTGTCTCGCAATGGCCGGGCGCCGCAGGCCGCGCCGATGCTGCGCGAGGCCTGGCGCAGCGCCCCGCCCGCCGATGCCCCTGCCGAGGCCGCCTTCGCCGAGCGGCACGCGCAGATCCTGACCGCCGATGACCATTGGCGCCGCTTCGACCGGCTGGTCTGGGACAACCAGGCCGGCGCCGCGTCCCGCCTGCTGCCGCGGCTCGATGCCAGCCGGCGCGCAGCGGCGGAAGCGCGGCTGGCGCTGCGCGGGGACCGCAACCCGGATGGCGCGGCGCGCATCCGCGACCTCGGCGTGCTCTACGAACGCGCCCGCCTGCTGCGCCGCCGGGACCGGGATGCGGAGGCCGCCGCGATCTGGGCCTCGGCCGAGCCGCTGCAGGCCGCCATCGCGGTCGGGGCCGCACGCGCGATCTGGGCGGAACGGCAGATCCTCGCCCGCAAGCTGCTGCGGCTGGGCGATCCCCGGGCCGCCTATCGCGTCGCCGCGAATCACGGCCAGGCGCAACCCGGCGAGCCGCGGCAGGAAGCCGAATTCCTGGCCGGCTTCATCGCGCTGCGCCGGCTGGATAACGCAGCCGGCGCCCAGCGCCATTTTGCCCGGGTGGCCGAAGGCAGCACGAGCGTCATCACCCGCGCCCGCAGCGCCTATTGGGAAGGGCTCGCCTTGGCCGCGATGGGCCGGCAGGCGGAGGCACAGGCGCGGTTCCAGGCGGCGGCCGGCTTCCCCGTGGCCTTTTACGGCCAGTTCGCGAGCCTCGCCTTGGGCGAGACGCCGCGCCAGCTCGCGGCCCGCATCAACGCCACCGCCCTGCCCCAGCCTGCGCCGGATGTGGCGCAGCTGTTCGGCGCGCGGGAACTGGCGCGGGCGGCGGTGACGCTGGCCGATCTCGGCCAGTCCGATCGCGCGCGGATGTTCCTGCTGCGGATGGAGGACATGTCCCCCGACGCCACGGATCGCTGGCTGATCGCGCGGCTCGCCACCGTCATCGGGCGACCTGATCACGCGGTCTGGGTGGCGCGGCGGGCCGGGGCGGATGGGGTGGTGCTGCTGGAGGATGGCTGGCCGACCCCCTACCCAACACCTCGCGACGGCACGGAAGCCGCCCTGGTCAACGCCATCACCCGGCAGGAGAGCAATTTCGACCGCTCCGCCATCTCCTCGGCCAATGCGCGCGGGCCCATGCAGTTGCTGCCCGCCACCGCGCAATCCGTCGCGCGGCGGCTCGGCATCGCGCACAACACCGCGATGCTCACGACAGATCCGGCGCACAATATGCGGCTCGGATCGGCCTATATCGCGGATCGCATCAGCCGCTATGCCGGTGCGCTGCCGCTGGCGGCGGCGGCCTATAACGCCGGCGCGGCGCGGGTCGATGAGTGGCTTGTGACCTATGGCGATCCGCGCCTGCCCTCGGGGCCGGATGTGCGGGAGTGGATCGAGCTCATTCCCTTCGCCGAGACCCGTAACTATGTGCAGCGGGTGATCGAGAACGTCGTCGTCTACCGCGCCCGCGATCCCGGGGCGCTCGACCTGCCGCATCCGCTGGCGGCGCTGCTGGAGGGCCGGCGGTGACGGCGCGGCGCATCGGGTTCCGGGCGCGGGATGGGCTCATGCTGTCCGCGGTCGACCATCCGGGGCCGGAGGGGCGCACGCCGATCCTCTGCCTGTCGGGGCTGACGCGCAGCTCGGGCGATTTCGCGGCGCTGGCCGCGCGGCATGCGGGCAAGCGGCGGGTGGTGGCGCTGGATCACGCCGGGCATGGCGACAGCGCCCGGCCCGCCGACATCGCGCGCTATGGCATCGCGCAGTCCCTGGGCGATGTCCTGGACACCATGTCCGCCCTGCATTGCCCGCGCGCCATCATCGTCGGAACCAGCTTCGGCGGTATCCTGGCCATGGTGCTGGCGGTGCTGCGGCCGAGCGCCATTGCCGGCGTGGTGCTGAACGACATCGGCCCCTCGATCGAGGATGTGGGTCTCGATTTCGTGCAGGGCTTCGTCGGGCGCGATCCCGCGCTCGGGTCGCTGGCGGAGACGGTGGCGCATCTTCGCTCGACGCTGCCGCCGCTGACGCTGGACGACGCCGGATGGGAGCAGTTCGCCGCGCTCACCTATGCGCCGGGTGCGGATGGGGCTTGGCATCCGCGCTGGGACACAAGGATCGCGCAGGCCTTGCGAGGCCAGGGCGCCCCACCGCCGCTCTGGGGCGCCTTCGGCGCCTTGGCCCACGCGCCCTTGATGCTGGTGCGCGGGGCGCTTTCGGACCTGCTCTCCGCCGCCACCGCGCAGCGTATGCGCAGGCTGCGGCCGGATATGGGATTCGTGGAAGTGCCGGGCTGCGGGCATTGCCCGACGCTGAGGGAAGCGCCGGTCGTGGCGGCGGTGGACCAGTTTCTCGGGACCATCGCATGACCCGAGCCCGCTTCGTCGCCATGCCCCCCGCGCGCTTCGTCGCGACGCTGGGCGGCGCGGGGCTGCTGCGGCCGGGGCCCGGCACATGGGGCTCGGCGGTGGTGCTGCCGCTTGTGCTGCTTGGGCCCTTGGCCTGCCTGGTGCTGGCGGCGGCGATCACGGTCGCGGGGTTCTGGGCGGCACAACAAGTCCTGCAGGACGAGACCGAGGATCCGGGCTGGTTCGTGGCCGATGAGGGCGCGGGGATGCTGCTCGCGCTCGCGGCGCTGCCGACGGCAAGCTGGGGGGGCGTTGCGCTGGCCTTCGCGCTGTTCCGCGTGCTGGACATCGCGAAGCCCTGGCCGGTGTCCTGGGCGGACAACCAGGGCGGCGCCTTCGGGGTGATGCTGGACGATATCCTGGCGGGTGCCATCGCGGCGGCGGCGCTGCTCGCCCTCCATGCCATCTTCCCCGGAGTGATCGGCTGATGCTGGACCAGACGACGCTGGATGAGGCCGCCGCGCTGCTCGGCGCGCTACAGGCGAAAGGGCTGACCATCGCCACGGCGGAAAGCTGCACGGGCGGGCTGATCGCCGCGGCGCTGACCGCGATCCCCGGTTCCTCGGCCAGCGTGCTGGCGGGCTATGTCACCTATTCCAACGAGGCCAAGGCGCGCATGCTCGGCGTGGCGGAGGCGACGCTGGCCAAGCATGGCGCGGTCAGCGAGCCCGTCGCGCGGCAGATGGCCGAAGGCGGGCGTGACGGGGCGGGCGCCGACATCGCCATCTCCTGCACCGGCATCGCGGGGCCGGGCGGCGGCAGCGCGGCGAAGCCGGTCGGGCTGGTCTTCATCGGCTGCGCCGCGCGCGGCCAGCCGACCCGCGTGGAACGCCACATCTTCGCGGGCGACCGCACCGCCATCCGCGCCGCCACCGTCGCGGCCGCCTTCGCGCTGATCCGGCGCACAATTCCGGAGTGAATGATGGACCTCACCGACAAGCTGCTCGCCGCCATCGACGCGGACCAGGACCAGGCCGTCGCGCGGCTGGTCGATTGGCTGCGGATCCCCTCGGTCAGCGCGCAGCCGCAGCACAAGGCGGATTGCGTGGCCGCGGCCGAATGGGTGCGGGACCAGCTGGTGGCCATCGGCTTCACCGCCAGCCTGCGGCAGACGCCGAACCATCCTGTGGTCGTCGCGCATCATCCGGGGTCCGGGGGCATGCCGTCCGATCGCCGAAGGGCGCAGACCGAAGGCGTGAATCGGCCGGCCGAAGCGCCGCCGCACCTGCTCTACTACGGGCATTACGACGTGCAGCCCGCCGATCCCTTCGATCTGTGGACCAGCCCGCCCTTCGATCCGCAGATCGTCCAGGGGCCGCATGGCCAGCGCGTGGTCGCGCGCGGCGCGGTGGACGACAAGGGCCAGACCATGATGTGGATCGAGGCACTCCGCGCCTGGCACCGCATCGCCGGCGGCCCGCCCTGCGCCATCACCGCCGTGATCGAGGGTGAGGAGGAGATCGGATCCCCCAACCTCGCGCCCTTCCTCGCGGCGCATGCGCCGGAACTGAAGGCGGATGTCGCGGTGATCAGCGATACCGGGATGTGGGACATCGATACGCCGGCGCTGTCCACGCGGCTGCGCGGCATGTGCTACGTCCAGCTCGACCTGAAGGCGGCCAGCCGCGACCTGCATTCGGGGATGTATGGCGGCAGCGCGCTGAACCCGCTGAACCTGATCACGAAGATCCTGGGCGAGCTGCACGACGCCGATGGGCGCATCCAGCTGCCCGGCTTCTACGATGGCGTGCCGGAGCTTTCGGCGGCGCAGCGAGCCTCCTGGCAGTCGCTCGGATTCAGCGAGCATGACTTCCTGGGCGATATCGGGCTTTCGGTGCCGGTGGGCGAGAAGGATCGCGGCCCGCTGGAGCGGCTCTGGGCGCGGCCGACCGCCGATATCAACGGCATCTGGGGCGGCTATACCGGCGCGGGCAGCAAGACCGTGATCGCATCCGAAGCGCATGCGAAGGTCTCCTTCCGCCTCGTCCCCGGCCAGGACCATGAGAAGGTGTTCGAGAGCTTTCGGGCCTTCGTGCAGGCGCGCCTGCCGGCGGATGCGAAAGCCAGCTTCGAGGTGTTCAGCTCCTCCCCCGGCATCGAGGTGCCGGCGGATAGCCGCTTCATCCGCGCGGCGCAGACGGCGCTGGCCGATGAATACGGCAAGCCGGCCGCGATGATCGGCTGCGGCGGCTCGATCCCCGTCGTGTCGAGCCTGAAGGACATCCTCGGGCTGGATACGGTGCTGATGGGCTTCGGGCTGGATGACGACCAGGTGCATTCGCCGAACGAGAAGTTCGACCTGCGCTGCTTCCATGGCGGCACGCGCAGCCACGCGCGGCTGCTGGCGAAGCTGGCGGGCTAGCCCCCCAAGGCGGGGAAGCGGTTAGCGCTTCCCCGTCAGCCGGTCGAAGACCATGAGGTCCTTGTTGTCCTGCATCAGCATGGTGATGCCCGGAATCGTCTCGAAGCCGAGACCGCGGGGCAGTCCGGTATCCTCATCGGCCACCACCGCGCCATAGGCCGCGCCGGCCACCTTTTCCCACTTGCCGGCGGGCTTCTTCACCTCAAGGTTCACCACCGTCGCCTTGAAGACGATCCGCACGATGGCGTCCTTCGGGTTCGAAGGCTTCACCAGGCAGGGCGCGCCGGCCAGCATCTGCCAGCCATTCGCCAGCGCCCAGGCGGTCAGCGCGTCCCGGTCCATTCAGCCGCCGCCGGATTTGGGCGCGGGCTTCTTCGAGGAAGGCGGCTGGCTGAAGGGCGAAGGCGCCGGGCCGGCCGGCTTCTTGTCGGCCTTCGGCTTCTTCTTCTCGCGTCCGCTGCGAAGCTGTCCCTTGGCCATGTCGGTCGGTCCTTGCCGCTGGTTGAAGGCGCAGCATGCGCCTTCCGCCGCGCTTATACCAAGCGCACGAAGGTTTCACCTTCGTGCCCTCAGGCGCCGGCGCTTCGCTTGGCTCGCCGCATACGCGGCGGGCCGCATTCGCGACCTCGCCGGCCCACGGCGGGCGCAGGTCGAACCTTCATGCGCCGGGTATCAGATGCATGCGCGCACGGCCGGTGATGGTCTTGACGCGCTCGGTCGGGCTGAACCCCACCGCGCGGCCTCTCCGCCTTGTCCAGCGTCGACATCACATGCGTCCCTGGAAGCGCGCCGGACGAAGGGTCAACGTGTGCCAGTAGCCGTCACCCCAATGGAAATCGGCGCCGTAGATGCCGCGCGCGATCATGGCCTCTCGCACCGCCTCCGAGACCCAGATCGGTCCACCTCTGATAAAGCGGCGGTCGCGGAACAGATGCACGCTCTCGGGCAGCGCCTTGTCGCGCAGGATGTAGATCGGAATATCCGGCTCGTCGGGGTTCGTCGGCCTTTGCCGAATCAGAACGAGCGGTCCTCCCTTCCACCCCGGCTCCCAGCGCCAGCCGCTCGCCTCCAGGTCCACCGCCGGGATGTCGCGCGTGACGTCGAACAGGTGGTAGCTGCCCTGCGGCAGGACCTCGCCGGTGGCGAGCGTGATCTCGACCGGATAGGTGTCCATGGCGTCGGCGTCGAACTCCCGCAGCAGCGCCGCCGCCCGGTCGGAGACGAGGATCAGCGTGCCGAAGAGATCGGGACGGTGGAAATCCAGGATATGACCCGCCTTGCGTGCGCGGGACCGGAAGCGGATCGGCGCGGCCATGGCTTCGGGCGTGCGGAGCCGGTCCCAGCCGAGCCCGCCACCCCATCCATGCTGCTGCACGTTGGCGCCCAGCGGTGGGTGCGCCGGACTGGCAGGGCCGAGATACTCAAGGATGGACTTCTCGCCACGCAGCCAAGGCGAATTGCTCGTGGCGCCCAGCTGCGAGTAGCGGCGCATCGCCGTGCCGGCGTAGCGCGCATCGGCCGCGCGCCGCTTGGGTGACCGCGAGTCGCCGACCACGCCCTCACCGGTGCTTCCGGCCGGTGTCTCGGTCATCGCTTGCCCTCCGCCGGACGGCCGGCATCCAAACCCTCGACGGTCAGGCGATACGCGGAGCGCGGTGCGATCATGTTCGGTCTGCTCACGTGGCTCTCCCCAACCACCAGTGGTGCGACCGATATTAACGAATGAAAACGAAAAACTCACGCCCATATCCTTCCGGATCATGGGCCGATCACAGGCTGCGGGCTGGCGCCAACCCGCGCGGCGTGCAGGGCGACGCGGTCGGGCGCTAAGGGAGCCGGGGGCGCTGCCCCCCCGCGTCACCCGCGCGCGACGGCCGCGCGCAGCAGTTGCAGCGTTTCCTCGATCATCGCCGCCGTGACGTCGAGATGCGTGCAGGCCCGGATGCGCCCGCCGAGGATCGAAAGCTGCACGCCCTGAAGCCGCAGCCGCTTCACGAGCTCCACCGCGCCAAGGCCGGTGCCAGCGGGATCGAAGAAGACGAGGTTGGTATCCGGTTCCTCCACCACCATCCCCGGCATCTGCGCGAGGCCGCGCGCGAGGGCCTTCGCATTGGCGTGATCCTCCGCCAGCCGGTCCACATGGTGATCCAGCGCGTAGAGGCACGCCGCCGCGCAGATGCCGCCCTGGCGCATCGCGCCGCCAAGCCGCTGCTTCCAGCGCCAGGCCTGGTCGATGAAGGCGGCGGAGCCGCAGAGCACCGCGCCCAGCGGCGCGCCGAGCCCCTTGGTGAAATCGAGCCAGACGCTGTCGAAGCCCGCCGTCATCTCGGCGGCGGGGATGCCGGCGGCGACGCAGGCATTCATCAGCCGCGCACCATCCATATGGGTCGCCATCCCATGGTGCCTGGCGATCGCCGCGACCTCATCCAGCTGCGCCTTCGGCCAGACGGCGCCGCCGCCGATATTCGCCGTCTGCTCGACTTCCAGCAGGCTCTGCGTCGGCGTGTGGCGCGACTTGCCGCGGATCGCGGCGCGCAGCGCATCGGGCGTGAACAGGCCGCGCGGGCCCTTCAGCGGGTGGATCTGGAAGCCGCCGAGCGCCGCATGCGCGCCGCCTTCGCTGGTCAGGATATGCGCGGTCTCATGCGCGATGATCTCGTCGCCGGGGCGGCAATGCACGAGTGTTGCCGCGACGTTGCACATCGTGCCCGTCGGCATGAACACCGCCGCTTCCTTGCCCATCAGCGCCGCCATCCGGTCACACAGGGCCTGGACGCTGGGATCGTCGCCATTCTGCTCGTCGCCGACCTCGGCGCGCATCATCGCGTCCTTCATGGCGGGCGTCGGGCGCGTCTGGGTGTCGGAATAGAGGTTGATGCGCGGCGGCGGCAGCGCGGGATCGGGGCGCTGCGGGGTGTAGAGGCCAGCGGCCAACGGCAATTCGGATCCGGCCAAGTCACGCTCTCCTGAAGGGCGGGTGCGGCCCGCGCGCGACAGGCTTATCCGGGCATGCCGCGCCTGTCACCCGCCCGGGCCGCGCGCCATGCCGGGCGCGGCCGCATGGTCGAAGACCACCGCCTTCACCAGCGCGAACAGCGCCATGCCGGGATGAAGGCCGAGCCGCGCGACGGTGTCCTGCATCACCCGCGCCAGGATCACGCTGCCGCCGACATCGAGTTGCAGGAAGGCCTCATGCGGCACACCCGCCGGCACGATCCCCGCCAGGATGCAGGGCAACGCGTTGCTGGTCGAGAGACCCTGCGGCGCCTGCGTCGCCACCGCGACATCGCGTGCCCGCAGGCGCAGGCGAAGCGGCGTGCCCGGCGGCTCCTCCCGCAGCGGCACCACCACGGCACCGCCCGCGAAGCCCAGCCGCGTCAGGCCGCGCGCGGCATCGTGGTCCAGCACGACGCAGCCCAGCACCGCGCCGCCATCGCGGCGCTGCGCCAGCGGCAGGTCCGTGCGCGCGGTCAGCGCCTCCAGCAGGCCGGCGGCGCGCACACGCCCGTCCTCCAGCAGCACCAGCGTATCGGCCAACGCATCCACCTCATCCAGCGCATGGGTGACGTAGAGAATCGGCAGCCGTGCCACGTCGCGCAACCGCGCGAGGAAGGGCAGCACCTCCGCCCGCCTCGGCGTGTCGAGCGCCGCCAGCGGCTCATCCATCAGCAGAAGCCGTGGCCGCGACAGCAGGGCACGGCCGAGCGCGACGCGCTGCCGTTCCCCACCCGACAGCGCGGCGGGGCGGCGCGCGAGCAAAGGCGCAAGGCCGAGCAGGGCCACGACTTCCTCGAAGCCAGGCCCGGTCGCATCGCGCGGGGCGCGGCGCAGGCCGTAGCGCAGATTGCTCTCGACGGTCAGGTGCGGGAATAGGCGCGCATCCTGGAACACCACGCCGCAACGCCGCGCCTCGGGCGGAAGACAGAGGCCGCGCGCGGTGTCCAGCAGCGCCACGCCATCCAGCGCGATGCGCCCTTCATCGGGGCGCAGCAGCCCGGCGACGGCGGCGAGGATCGTGCTCTTGCCGCAGCCGGAAGGGCCGAACAGCGCGGTCACGCCGGCCTCCGGCATCGCGAAGGCGGCGTCGAGCGAAAACCCATCCCGGCCGGCATAACGGTGGCGCAGCGCGACATCCAGCATCAGGCGCGGCCCAGCAGCATATGCATGCGCCGCGCGATCACCTCGGCCAGTAGCAGCCCCGCCACGGCCAGGGTGAAGGACACGAAGGCGAGCCTTGCCGCCACCGCCTCCCCGCCCGGCGTCTGGGTGGCGGCGTAGATCGCCAGCGGCAGGGTCTGCGTCTCGCCTGGGATGTTGGAGGCGAAGGTGATCACCGCCCCAAACTCCCCGAGGCCGGCGGCAAAGGCCGTGACCGCGCCGGCGAGGATGCCCGGCGCCATCAGCGGCAGGGTGATGGTCACGAAGCGATCGAAGGGCCCGGCGCCGAGCGTGCGCGCGGCGGCCTCCAGCCCCGGGTCCACATTCTCCAGGCCGAGGCGCACGGCGCGCACGATCAGCGGGAAGGACATCACCGCCGTCGCCAGCGCCGCGCCTTCGGTCGAGAAGACCAGGCGGATGCCGAACCAGTCGTGCAGCGGCGCGCCGATGGGACCGCGCACACCGAACAGCATCAGCAGCGCCCAGCCCACCACCACGGGCGGCACGACCAGCGGCAGATGCACCAGCGCATCCAGCAGCATGCGCCCCGGAAACCGCCCGCGCACCAGCAGCCAGGCGGTCGCGATGGCCGGCAGCAGCGACACGGCGACGGACCGCGTCGCGACTTCGAGGCTGAGCCGCACCGCCTGCCATTCCTCCGCACCCAGACCCAGCATCCGCCTTGCCCAGGATCAGCGCGCGAGGGTGAAGCCGAAGCGCTGCCAGGTGACGGCGGCCTCCGGCCCGGTCAGGAAGGCGTGCAGCGCGCGGGCGTCCCGGTTGGCGGCGGCGCGGTGCGTGACGGCGAAGGGGTAGGTGATCGGCCTATGGCTCTCGGCCGAAAAGGTGCCGATCACGGCAACGCCGCGGCTGGCGGCGGCATCCGTGACATAGACAATGCCGAGCGGTGCCTCTCCGCGTTCCACCAGCAGCAGGGCGGCGCGGACATTCTCGGCACGTGCCAGGCGGGGCGCGACCGCCTGCCATTGGCCCAGCCATTCCAGCGCCGCCTGGGCATAGCGCCCGGCGGGGACATGGGCGGGATCGCCCACCGCGATCCGCCCGCCTTCCGCCAGCGCCAGCAGATCCACTCCACGGCCGAGTGCGACCTGCCGCGCGCGGTCGGACGGCGCGATCAGCACCAGGGCATTGCCGATCGGGCTGTGGCGCGTGGCGTTCTCGATCAGGTTGCGGTCGCGCAGATAGTCCATCCAGGCCTCATCGGCCGAGAGGAACAGGTCCGCCGGCGCCCCCTGCCCGATCTGCCGCGCCAGCGCCGAGGACGCCGCGAAGGAAAAGCGCGGGGCCGGGTTGCCGCGCGCCACCCAATCCTGGGCCAGCGCGCGGAGCGCATCCGTCAGGCTCGCCGCAGCGAAGACCGTGACCGGCTGCTGCGCGCTGGCGGGGAAGGCGGCGAGGGCCAGCCCCCCAAGGGCGGCCAGCAACGGGCGGCGATGCATGGGGCTCCGGGTGGTCGCGTTATCGCCCGGTGACGATATCGACCGCTGAAGATAGATCAAGGGGGCGGATTCCCCGCCCCACCCTTCTGTGGTTCCCTTCCCCCATGGCGCGCATGACCCGCGCGGAGTCCGAAGATCGGCCAGCGGGCCGGCTCCGCATCCGTATCCTGCTGGCCGCCGGCGAGCCCTTCGGCCCCGGCAAGGCCGAATTGCTGGAGGCGATCCGCGACACCGGCTCCATCGCCGCCGCCGGTCGCCGGATGGGCATGTCCTACCAGCGCGCCTGGGACCTGGTGGCGGCGATGAACGCGCATTTCCGCGAGCCCGTGGTGGCCGCCGCCAAGGGCGGCGCGCGGGGCGGCGGCACGGCGCTGACGCCCTTCGGGGTGGAGATCCTGGCCGCCTATCGGGAGATCGAGGCGCTGGCCGCCGAGGCGACGGCCGAGAAGCTGGATTGGCTCAGGCGGCAATTGGCGCCTGGCTGAAGCGCCAGCCTATCCAAGCCGCTTCCTGAGCAGGTAGCGGTGCCGGCCTTCCAGCACCAGCACGCCATGCTGGTTGTGCACCGTGCTCCGCAGCCCGATCACCCCGGTCGTGCGGTTCGGCGCGATCTCATCCACTTCGAGGCACGCATAGAGCGTGTCGCCCACGAAGACCGGATGCAGGAAGCGGCTCGACTGGTCGAGGAAGGCCTTCAGCGACTGTTCCACCAGATGCGGGAAGGTGCCGGCGCCGGCCGCGGTCTGGATCGCGACCAGGTAGCCATGGGCCAGCATGTCCGGCAGGCCGCGGGCCTGGCAGTAGGCACGGTCGTAATGGATCGGGTGGTTGTCGCCGCTGGCCGCCTGGAAGGCGAGGAAGATCGCCTCCGTCATCGTGCGGCTCGGCAGCGGGAAGCGTTCCCCGAGGCGGAAATCCTCGAACCAACGCTGCTCCGCGACCATGCGGTGGCTGGCGGGGTCGAAGGCGGGCGGGGCGGTCTGGGTCATGCGCCGGCCCGGTCAGGCCGTCGGCGCAGGTTCCGCCGGCGCGGCCGCGGCCGGGGCGCTGCGGCGGTAGAGCGCGTAGGCGCGGCGTTCGAAGGCGCGGACCATCAGGCGGACAGCCTCGTTGAAGACGGTGCCGATCACCGCCTGCAACAGGCGCGACTTGAATTCGAAATCGACGAAGAAATCGACCTCGGTTCCATTGGCGACAGGCCGGAAGCGCCAATGGTTGTTGAGGTAGCGGAACGGCCCCGTCAGGTAGCGCACATGCACATGGTGCGGGCTCTCCAGCGCGACATGGCTGCGGAAGGTCTCACGGAACATCTTGAAGCCGATGGTGAGGTCCGCGACCAGCTCCGTCTCGGTGCGAGAGATGATCCGCGCGCCGACGCACCAGGGCAGGAATTCCGGATAGCGGCGCACATCGGCCACCATGTCGAACAGCTGCTCCGAAGTGTAGGGCAGCACCTTCTTTTCGGCGTGGGTGGGCATCGCGGCGGCCTTACGCGGCCCGAATCTTCAGCTGCGCTGCGCGCGCGTCGCGCAGCGCCGCGAAATCGCGGTCGGCGTGATAGGAACTGCGCGTCAGCGGCGTCGCGGACACCAGAAGGAAGCCCTTGCCGCGCGCGACCTTGGCGTAGTCCTCGAACTCTTCCGGCGTGACGAAGCGATCGACCGCCGCGTGCTTCACCGTGGGCTGGAGGTACTGGCCGATGGTGAGGAAATCGACATCCGCGCTCCGCAGATCGTCCATCACCTGCAGCACCTCGATCCGCTTCTCGCCGAGGCCCACCATGATGCCGGATTTGGTGAAGATGGAGGGGTCGAGCTGCTTCACGCGGTCCAGCAGCCGCAGCGAATGGTAGTACCGCGCACCGGGCCGGATGGTGGGGTAGAGGCCGGGCACGGTTTCCAGATTGTGGTTGAACACATCCGGCCTTGCCGCGACCACGACCTCCAGCGCGCCATCCTTGCGGAGGAAATCGGGCGTCAGGATCTCGACCGTCGTGGCGGGGGCGGCGGCGCGGATGGCGCGGATCGTCTCCGCGAAGTGCAGGGCGCCGCCATCGGCCAAATCATCACGGTCCACGCTGGTGATGACAACGTGCTGCAGGCCGAGCTTCGCCACCGCATCCCCGACGCGGCGCGGCTCATCGGCATCCAGCGCCTTGGGCACGCCGGTGGCGACGTTGCAGAAGGAACAGGCGCGGGTGCAGGTCTCGCCCATGATCATCATGGTGGCGTGGCGCTGCGACCAGCATTCGCCGATATTCGGGCAGGCCGCTTCCTCGCACACCGTGACCAGCTTGTGTTCCCGCATCAGCGCCTGGGTTTCGCGATAGACCGGGCTGGTCGGCGCCTTCACCCGGATCCAGGCGGGCTTGCGCTGGATGGGGTTGTCGGGGCGCTTCGCCTTTTCGGGATGGCGGTCGGCGCCGCGCAACGGCTCGCCGGCCGGTTGGCCGGAGGGTTTGCGATGATCGATTTCCACGCGCGTGGTCATGGGCAACATCTGGCGGCGGTGCCGCCCCCCGTCAATCGCGGGATCGCAGGCAGGGCGGCCGCGGCCCCCTGCCCCGCCACCCGTCAGATATGGATCACGCGGCCATAGGCGTCGAGCACGGCTTCATGCATCGTCTCGCTGACCGTCGGATGCGGGAAGACGGTGTGCATCAGCTCGGCCTCGGTCGATTCCAGGGTGCGGGCGATGCCGTAGCCCTGGATCATCTCGGTCACTTCGGGCCCGACCATATGGGCGCCGAGCAGTTCGCCGGTCTTGGCGTCGAAGACGGTCTTCACCAGGCCTTCCGGCTCTCCCATCGCGATGGCCTTGCCGTTGCCGATGAAGGGGAAGCGGCCGACGCGGACCTCGTGGCCGAGTTCCTTGGCGCGCTTCTCCGTCAGGCCGACGCTGGCGACCTGCGGGCGGCAATAGGTGCAGCCGGGGATGTTCAGCACATCCATCGCATGCGGATGCTTGCCCGCGATGGCTTCCACCGTGATGATCGCCTCATGGCTCGCCTTGTGGGCCAGCCAGGGCGCACCGGTGAGGTCGCCGATGGCATAGACGCCAGGCTCGCCGGTGTTGCCGAAGGCGTCGGTGAGCACATGGGTGCGGTCCACCTTCACCTTCGTGCCCTCAAGGCCGAGATCCTCGACATTGCCGACAATGCCGACGGCGGAGATCAGGCGGTCGGCGGTGATTTCCTGCACTTTGCCATTCGCCTCGATGATCGCGGTGACGCTGTCCGCGCCCTTGCGGACGCCCTGCACCCGCGCGCCGGTCAGCAGCTTCATGCCCTGCTTGGTGAAGGCCTTGGCGACGAAGGCCGAGATCTCCTCATCCTCCACCGGCAGGATGCGGTCCATCACCTCCACCAGCGTCACCTGCGCGCCCATGTTGAGGTAGAAGCTGGCGAATTCGGACCCGATGGCGCCGGAGCCGACGACGATCAGCGACTTCGGCATCGCGGCCGGCGTCATCGCCTCCCGGTAGGTCCAGATCAGCTTGCCGTCCGGCTCCATCCCCGGGATCACCCGCGCGCGCGCGCCGGTCGCCAGCACGATGTGCTTCGCGGCGAGTTCGGCCACCGGCTTGCCATCCTTCGTCACGCTGAGCTTGCCGGGACCGGCAAGCTTGCCGTGGCCGTCGAAGACCGTGACCTTGTTCTTCTTCATCAGGTGCTTGACGCCGCCCGAAAGCTGGGCGGCCACGCCACGGCTGCGCTTGATGACCTTCTGGAAGTCGAAGCGGATGTTGTCGGCCGCGAAGCCGTACTGGTCGAGCGTGTGGAGCAGATGGTTGATCTCGCTCGCGCGCAGCAGCGCCTTGGTCGGGATGCAGCCCCAGTTGAGGCAGATGCCGCCCAGATTCTCCCGCTCCACCAGCGCGGTCTTGAGCCCCAGCTGGCTGGCGCGGATCGCCGCGACATAGCCGCCGGGCCCACCGCCCACCACGACAAGATCGAAGGTCTCGGCCATCTTCAGCCCCCTGCTGCTAGGCGCCGCAGCGCGTCGCCGGTCACACGCATATCCGTCCAGCCATCGCGGGCCACCGCGCCCATGCTGCGATAGGCGGCAATCGCCGGCTCGTTCCAGTCCAACACATTCCACTCGACCCAGGGGCAGCCTTCGTCGATGGCGCGCTGCGCCACCATGCGGAAGGCCGCCTTCGCGATGCCCCGCTTCCGGTAGTCGGGCTCCACGAAGATATCCTCGATCCACAGCCCGACCCGGCCGGCGAAGCTCGAGAAGATGCGCGTCACGATGCAGACCGCGACCGCGCGCCCATCCGCCTCGCACAGCATCGCTTCCGCCACCGGCGAGGGGCCGAAGAAGGCCGCCTCATACTGCGCCCCCGTCGCCACGAAGTGGTCGGGGATGCGTTCATACTCCGCCAGCGCCCGGACGAGGCGCAGGACCTCCGATATGTCGGCCTGCGTCGCCGGGCGCCAGGAAAAGCTCACAGCATCAGGCTCAGCGGGTTCTCGACGATCCGCTTGAACTCCGCGATCCATTCGGCCGCCAGCGCGCCATCGACGATGCGATGATCGACCGACAGCGTGCAGGTCATCACCGTCGCGATGGCCAGCGCGCCACCCTTCACCACCGGCCGCTGTTCCCCGGCCGAGACCGCGAGGATGCCGGCCTGGGGCGGGTTGATGATGGCAGCGAAGTCGCGCACGCCATACATGCCCATGTTGGAGATGCTGAAGCCGCCGCCCTGGAATTCCTCGGGCTTCAGCTTGCCGGACTTCGCCCGCGCGGCGAGGTCCTTCATCTCGCTGCTGATCGCGGCCAAGCCCTTCAGGTCGGCCTTTCGGATGATCGGCGTGATCAGGCCATCCGGGATGCTGACCGCGACCGAGATATCGACATCGTCGTAGAGGATCGTCGCGTCGTCGGTCCAGCTCGCATTCACCTTGGGAAGCCGCCGCAGCGTGACGGCGGCCGCCTTGATCACCAGGTCGTTGACCGAAAGCTTGAAGGCGCCCGGCCCATCCTTCGGGGATGCCGCGTTGAGCTCGCCGCGCAGCTTCAGCAGCGCATCCAACTCGATATCCATCGAGACGTAGAAATGCGGGACGTTCTGCTTGGAGTCCGACAGGCGGCGCGCGATCACCTTCCGCATCGTGCTGTGCGGCACGGCGGTGTGCGGCCCGAGGCCCGCCAGATTGACCGGCGCGGCCGGAGCCTTCGGCGCGGGCGCGGGCGCGGCGACTTGCGGCGCAGGCTTCGACGCGGTGCCCTTGGCCAGCGCAGCCTCGACATCCGACTTCACGATGCGGCCATTCGGACCGCTGCCCCGAAGGCTGGCGAGATCCAGCCCAGCCTGCTGCGCCATCCGCTTCGCGAGCGGAGAGGCAACGGCGCGGTCGCCGGATGCCGGCGCGGGGTGAGCGGGCGCAACCACGGCCTGGGCGGCGGGCACCGCGACGGGCGCGGGCGCGGCGGCGGGCGCCGCCGCCGGCTTCGCGGCAGGCGCGGCGCCGACGGCTTCACCGGGCTCGACCAGCACGGCGATCACGTCATTCACCTTCACGCCGGCCGTGCCGCCGGGGACCAGGATCTTGCCAAGCAACCCCTCATCCACGGCTTCGACTTCCATCGTCGCCTTGTCGGTCTCGATCTCGGCGATGATCTCGCCGGCCTTGACCTGGTCGCCTTCCTTCTTCAGCCAGCGCGCCAGCGTGCCCTCTGTCATGGTGGGCGACAGGGCGGGCATCAGGATGTTGGTGGCCATGGGTCCCGCCTCCTACTTGTAGGTGACTTTGCGCGCCGCCGCGACGACCTGCTCGAGGCGCGGCAGGGCCAGCTTCTCGAGGTTCGCCGCATAGGGCATCGGAACGTCCTCGCCGCAGACGCGCACAGGCGGGGCGTCCAGGTCGTCGAAGCAATGCTCGATCACCTGCATCGCGATCTCGGACCCGATGCCGGCATAGGGCCAGCCTTCTTCCACGGAGACGATGCGGTTGGTCTTCTTCACGCTGCGGACGATGGTCCCGATGTCCAGCGGGCGGAGCGTGCGGAGGTTGATGACCTCCGCGCTGATCCCCTGCGCCGCCAGCGCGTCCGCCGCCTGCATGCAGAGCCCAACGGTCAGCGAGAAGGAGACGAGGGTGACATCGGTCCCCGTCCGCTCGACCTTCGCTTGGCCAATGGGCAGGACGAAATCATCCGCCGTCGGGCATTCGAAGGTCTGGCCGTAGAGGATCTCATTCTCCAGGAAGATGACCGGGTTCGGATCGCGGATGGCCGCGCGCAGAAGGCCCTTTGCGTCCGCCGCCGACCAGGGCGCGACCACCTTGAGACCGGGGATATGCGCGTACCAGGACGCGAATTCCTGGCTGTGCTGCGCGGCGACGCGGGCCGCGGCGCCATTCGGGCCGCGGAAGACGATGGGGCAGCCCAGCTGGCCGCCGGACATATACAGCGTCTTGGCCGCGCTGTTGATGATCTGGTCGATGGCCTGCATCGAGAAGTTGAAGGTCATGAACTCGACGATCGGCTTCAGCCCGGTCATCGCCGCGCCCACCGCCATGCCGGTGAAGCCGTGTTCGGTGATCGGCATGTCGATGACGCGACGCGGGCCGAATTCCTCCAGCAGCCCCTGGCTGATCTTGTAGGCGCCCTGGTACTGGCCGACTTCCTCGCCGATCAGGAACACGTCCTTGTTGGCGCGCATCTCGGCAGCCATCGCGTCGCGCAGCGCTTCGCGCACCGTCATCGGCTTGGTCGGGCCCCAATCCTTGTCGGGCTCGGCGGCCTTCGGCTGGGCGGGGACGGATGGCGCGACCTCGGCCTTCGGCGCGGCGGCCTCGCGCGGCGCGGGCGCCGGCGCGGCGGCACCGGCGCCGCCATTGAGTTCCGCGATCGGCGTGTTCACGGCCACCGCCTCCGTGCCTTCCGGCACGAGGATGCTGGTCAGCGTGCCCTCATCCACCGCTTCGACTTCCATCGTCGCCTTGTCGGTCTCGATCTCGGCGATCACCTCGCCGGCCTTGATGGTGTCGCCCTGCTTCTTGAGCCAGCGGGCGAGCTTGCCCTCCGTCATGGTCGGCGACAGCGCCGGCATCAGGATCTGGGTCATGTCAGCGCGACTCCTCGATCAGCACGTCGGTGTAGAGCTCGCCCTCATCGGGCTCGGGCGAGGTCTGGGCGAAGTCGGCGCTGTCCTGGACGATGGCCTTCACCTCATCGTCGATCACCTTCAGCTCGGCTTCCTGCACGCCGTGGGAGTCCAGCAGCAGTTTGCGGACCGTCTCGATGCAGTCGTTCTGCTCCCGCATCTTCTGCACTTCCTCCCGCGTACGGTACTTCGCGGGGTCGGACATGGAATGGCCGCGATAGCGGTAGGTCTTCATCTCCAGCAGGTACGGGCCGTTGCCGGCGCGGCAATGCGCCACGGCGCGCTCGCCCGCTTCCCGCACGGCGATGACGTCCATGCCGTTCACCTGCTCGCCCGGGATGCCCCAGGGGGAGCCGTTCTTCGACAGGTCCTTCGACGCGGAAGCGCGATCGACGGAGGTGCCCATGCCGTATTTGTTGTTCTCGATGACGAAGATCACCGGCAGCTTGAACAGGGCGGCGAGGTTCATGCTCTCATAGACCTGGCCCTGGTTCGACGCACCTTCACCGAAATAGGTCACGGCGACATGGTCGTCCCCGCGATACCAGTTGGAGAAGGCGAGGCCCGCGCCGAGCGAGACCTGCGCGCCGACGATGCCATGCCCGCCGTAGAAGCCCTTCTCGCGGGAGAACATGTGCATCGACCCGCCCTTGCCGCGGGAATAGCCGCCGCTGCGCCCGGTCAGCTCCGCCATCACGCCGCGGGCTTCCATGCCGGTGGCCAGCATATGGCCATGGTCGCGGTAGGAGGTGATGACCTGGTCGCCCGGCTTCAGGCAGAGCTGCAGCCCCACCACCACGGCTTCCTGGCCGATATACAGATGGCAGAAGCCGCCGATCAGCCCCATGCCGTAAAGCTGCCCCGCCTTCTCCTCGAAGCGGCGGATGAGCAGCATGTCGCGATAGGCGCGGACCAGGTCTTCGCGCTTCATGGAGGGCTCTCCGGCCCCCTTTGCGGTCCCTTTGCCGCGCGGCTTCCGGGTGGCGATTTCGGCCATGCCGTGATCCTCCTTGGGCGAGCTTAGCACTTCGCATCTACGCGGCCCGGCGAGGCAGCGCAAGTTCGGCCTTCTGGCAAAATCTGCTTATTGTGCAATGCGGTAGATTAATTAACCACAGATCGGTTAAGCGATTTTTCCGCGTTTAAATGGCCTGCGCCGCGTGGCTATCCCTGCACTGGCGGCCAGCGCATCGCGTCCGGAGCCCGGAAAATCCAGATGATGGAATACGTTGCGCCCAGGAATGGGGCGGCTGGCCCGCGCAAGCCGGAGACCGGCCGGATCATGCCGCAACGGGGCGAGGGCAGCCGTTCAACACTTGCCGCCCGGCCCGGAAGGCAAGGGCGCGCATCGGAGGCGGAGGCTGGCGTCCACCCCCGGGACGCAAACCTCCGCGACCTGTTCTCGACAGCGAGGCCCTCTCAGCCCTGCGGCATGCCTTCGGGGATGATCGTCTTGGTCAGGCTGGCGTCCAGCGCCTCGTAGTCGTGGTAGCCGATGGTCTCGTACAGCTGCGCGCGGGTCTGCATGCGGTCGAGCATCCGCATCGTGCCGCCGGTCTGGCGGATGGTGGCGTAGAGATCCTCCATCGCCTTGTTGGCGACGCGCATGTGGCTGACCGGCCAGATCACCATGGCATAGCCCAGCGCCTCGAACTCCTTCGCGGTGAAGAAGGGGGTGCGGCCGAACTCGGTCATGTTGGCCAGCAGCTTCACGCCGGGCATGCGGGCGGCGAATTCGGTGAACATGTCGCGATTGTGCAGCGCCTCGGGGAAGATGCAGTCCGCGCCGGCTTCCAGGTAGAGCTTCGCGCGGTCCACCGCCGCATCCATCCCTTCGGAGGCCACCGCGTCCGTGCGCGCGATGATGACCAGGTTCTTCCGCGCCTTGCGCGCCGCGGCGACCTTCGCCGCCATGTCGCGCGCATCGGCCAGCTTCTTGTCGTTCAGGTGGCCGCACTTCTTCGGCAGCAGCTGGTCTTCCAGATGCACGGCGCCCGCGCCCGCTTCCTCGAAGACGCGGACCATGTGCATCACGTTCAGCGCTTCGCCATAGCCGGTGTCGCCATCGACCAGCATCGGCAGCCGCGCCGCGCGCGCCACCTGGCGGACATAGAAGGCGACCTCATCCACCGTGATCATGCCGAGGTCCGGCAGCCCCATGGTCGCCGACATCGCGGCGCCGGACATGTAGAGCGCCTCGAACCCCGCCTTCTTCGCCAGCAGGGCCGCGATGCCGGTATGCGCGCCCGGCATCTCCAGGATCTGCGGCCGGTCGAGCAGCGCGCGGAAGCGCTGGCCAGCGGGGGCATCGGGCAGGTCGTCGGCAACGACATAGGGCATGGGTCTGGCCTCTCTCGGGTCTCAAGCGCGGGGCGGTCTCTTGGGGGGCGGGCCTCCGCCCCCCGCGATGCGCCCTAGAAGAAGATGAAGGTCACCAGCACGAACAGCGGCACCAGGAAGATGGCCGCCCAGGCGCAGTAGCCGAAGAAGGACGGCATCCGCACCCCATTCTCCTCCACGATGGCCTTCACCATGAAGTTGGGCGCGTTGCCGATATAGCTGTTGGCGCCCATGAACACCGCGCCGCAGGAAATCGCGGCCAGCGTCAGCGCGCCCTGCGTCATCAGATGCACCGGATCGCCGCCGGCCAGTTCGAAGAACACGATGTAGGTCGGCGCATTGTCCAGGAAGCTCGACAGCACGCCGGACATCCAGAAATACACCCAGGGGATCGGCGCCCCGTTGGCATCCGATGTCAGCGCGACCAGCCCCGCCGCCGCCCCCGCGCTGCCGGCGCGCAGGATCGCCAGCACCGGCGCCATGCAGACGAAGATCGCCGCGAACAGCTTCGCGACCTCCAGGATCGCGCCCCAGGCGAAGCCATTCGCTTCGCGCAGCTGGGCGGATGTGAAGCGCACTGAGGCCAGGGTGATGGCCAGGAACAGGACGATGCCGATCCCGCGCTCCACCTCCATCTTCTGGCCGAGGACATAGAAGGTGCCGAGCTTCACATACCCCATGGCGATCACCACCGCGACGATCGCGCCGACCAGCCACACATTCACCCAGCCCTCGATCGAAAGCGGTTCCTTCCGCTCCTCCACCGGGGCCACAGGCTTCTCCCGGTTCCAGGCCAGGGTGTCGAGGACGTAGTAGAGCGCCAGCAGGATCACGGCGCAGAACGCGAACTCGGCGAACAGATGAGTGGTCGGCCAGAAGAAGCCAACGCCGCGCAGGAAGCCGAGATAAAGCGGCGGGTCACCCACCGGGGTCAGGCTGCCGCCGATATTCGCGACCAGGAAGATGAAAAAGACGAAAGTATGGGTCTTCTGGCGGCGGAAGGCATTGGCGCGCAGCACCGGGCGGATCAGCAGCATCGCCGCCCCGGTGGTCCCCATCAGGCTGGCCAGCACGGTGCCGACCGCCAGCAGCGCCGTGTTGGTCGCCGGCGTGCCGACCAGCGATCCCTTCAGCAGCACCCCGCCGCCGGCCGTGTAGAGCGCCAGCAGCAGCGCGATGAAGGGCACGTATTCCAGCACCATCACATGGGTCAGCTCGTACCATGCGCGGTCGATTCCGAAGACGATGGCCGCCGGCACCAGCAGCAGCACGGCCCAGCCGGCGGCGATCTTGCCGTAATGATGGTGCCAGACATGGCCGGCGACCAGCGGCATCAGCGCGATGGACAGCAGGATGCCGATGAAGGGAACGGCCCAGATCAGGGACATCTCGGCCCCCGGCACGCCCCCGCCCGCCGCGAAGGCCGCCCCTGGCGCCAGGGCCGCCAGCCCACCGATCCCCGCCGCTCGCGCCCAGGCCCGCATTCCCGTACTCCGCCCCGCAACTTCCTTGCCGAATGCCTACCCCGTCCAGCCGCCCGCGTCACGATGGGGACAGGCCGGGCCTTTCCGTCTTGGCCGGTCGGGCCTAATTACGCGCGACCGAATAAGGGAAGCGACAGATGGAAATGACCGGAGAGCGGCAGATCGCCGCCCCGCGCCAGCGGGTTTGGGAAGCGCTGAACGACCCCGCCGTGCTCAAGGCCGCGATTCCGGGCTGCGACAGCGTCGAGCGCACGGGCGATGACAGCTTCGAGGCCAAGGTGTCGGTGAAGCTCGGCCCGATGTCCGCCAAGTTCGGCGGCAAGGTCCAGCTGACCAACATCAACCCGCCCGCCTCCTACACCATCTCGGGCGAAGGCTCGGGCGGCGCGATGGGCTTCGCCAAGGGCGGCGCCGATGTGTCGCTGGAAGACGTGGGGCCGAAGGCCACCGTCCTGCGCTACAGCGTCAAGGCCCAGGTGGGCGGCAAGATGGCGCAGCTCGGCGCGCGGCTGATCGACAGCACCGCCAAGTCCATGGCCGACCAGTTCTTCGACCGCTTCGCCGCCCAGGTCAGCCCGCCTGCCCCGGTCGAGGTCGTGCCCGCGGGCCCCGTGATGGCGCCGAGCGGCTGGGTCGCCGGCGGCCCGATGGACAAGGTGTCGCAGCTGCTCGCCATGAAGGTGGCTGGCTTCCCCGTGCAGGTGCCGCTCGGCGTCGGCGCCATGCTGGTCGTGCTGCTGCTGATCTTCGCGTCGGGCTGAGGGGAATGACCCCCGCCACCGTCGAGGCCACGCAGCGCCTGTTGGCGGAAGGCGGCTATGTCGCCGACCGCCAGCTGGCCACCACCGTCCACCTCGCGCTGCGCATGGGCCGCCCGATCTTCCTGGAAGGGGAGCCCGGCACCGGCAAGACCGAGATCGCCAAGGTCCTGGCCGCCCAATTGCCGCGTCGGCTGGTGCGGCTGCAATGCTATGACGGCATGGATTTGGCCTCGGCCGCCTATGAGTGGAACCACGCCAGGCAGCTCATGGCGATCCGGCTGGCGGAAGCCTCCGGCGAGGCCACGGATCGCGCGGCGCTGGAACGCGGCATCTATGACCGCCGCTTCCTCCAGTCCCGGCCCCTGCTGGATGCGCTGGAAGGCGAACCGGCGGTCCTGCTGATCGATGAGCTGGACCGCGCGGATGAGCCCTTCGAGGCCTTCCTGCTGGAGATCCTGGCCGATTTCCAGCTGTCCATCCCGGAACTCGGCACGGTGAAGGCCGCCATCCCCCCCGTGGTCGTGATCACCTCCAACCGGACGCGGGAGGTGCATGACGCCATCCGCCGCCGCTGCCTCTATCACTGGGTGGACTACCCCGATGCGGCGCGGGAGAGGGCGATCCTGAAGCTCCGCGCGCCGGGGGTGGGAGAGAAGCTGACGGCCCAGGTCGTCGCCTTCGTGCAGGCCGTGCGATCCGCCGACACCTTCAAGCCGCCGGGTGTGGCGGAAACCATCGACTGGGCCGCCGCGCTGGCAGCCCTGGATGCGCGGGAACTGGAGCCGGCGCTGGTGGACGAAACGCTGGGCGCCCTGCTGAAATACCAGGACGACATCGCCAAGATCCGTGGCGCCGAGGCGGCGAAGCTGGTCGCCGAGGCGAAGCAGGCGGCTGGGTGATCCCCCCAAGGGCCGCGCTGGCGCTGCCTGACCGCCCCTCCGCCGGGGCGCTGCCGGCCAACCTCGTCTCCTTCGCCCGCCTGTTGCGGCGCGCCGGGCTGCCCATCGGCCCGGCGGAGATCCTGGCCGGCGCCGCGGCACTGGAGTGCATCGAGATCGGCGACCGCACCCAGGCCCAGGCGGCGCTCCGCGCCACCATGGTCCACCGGCATGAGCATTTCCTGCTGTTCGACCACGCCTTCGGCCTGTTCTGGCGCGACCCGGAAGCCGGGCGCCACGCGGCGGCGATGGCGATGATGGACGGGTTCAAGGACCCTCCGAAGCCCGCCCCCGCATCCCGCCGCCTCGCGGAGGCGATGCGCGGCGACCGCCCCGATCCTCCGAAGCCCCCCGAACCGCCGAAGGAGGAGGAGCAGCTCGACGTCACCTTCACCGTCTCCGACCGCGAAAGGCTGCAGGGGATGGATTTCGAGGCGATGTCGGCCGACGAGATCGCGGCGGCGAAGGATGAGATCCGCAAGCTCGTCCTGCCGCTCGATGCCCGGCCCACGCGGCGTTTTCGGGCCTCCCGCCTCGGCACCCATGCCGATCTGCGGCTGACGGTGCGCGAATCCTTGCGGACGGGCGGGGAGATCCTGGACATCGCGCGGCGCCGGCGCATCACCCGCACGCCGCCGCTGGTGGTGCTCTGCGACATATCGGGGTCGATGTCGCGCTATGCGCAGGTGCTACTGCACTTCATCCATGCGGTGACGAATGATCGCGACCGCGTGCACAGCTTCCTGTTCGGCACGCGCCTGACCAATGTCACGCGCCAGCTGCGCCACCGCGACCCCGAAGCGGCCTTCGAGATGGTGAGCCATGCCGTGCCCGACTGGTCCGGCGGCACGCGGATCGGCGAGTCGATCGAGCTGTTCAACAAGGCGTGGTCGCGCCGCGTGCTGGGCCAGGGCGCGGTCGTGCTGCTGATCACCGACGGCCTCGACCGCGAAGGCGCCAAGGGGCTGGCAGAGGCGACGGAGCGCCTCCGCAAATCCTGCCGCCGGCTGGTCTGGCTCAATCCGCTGTTGCGCTATGCGGGCTTCCAGCCCAAATCCCAGGGCATCCGGGCGATGCTGCCGCATGTGGACGAGTTCCGCCCGGTGCATAACCTGGCCTCGCTGCGCGAGCTTGTCGCGGCGCTGTCCGAGCGCCATCCGACCAGGGGCAGGGAATTCGCGACATGACCCACACGGCAGACCCCTCCACCGACAGCGAGGACATCCTCGGCACCGCCGCCGCCTGGCACGCGGCGGGAGAGACGGTCGCCATCGCGACGGTGGTCGAGACCTGGGGCTCCTCCCCCCGCCCGGCCGGATCGCGGCTGGCGGTCACCGCCACGGGGCGGATCGCGGGCAGCGTCTCTGGCGGCTGCATCGAGGGCGCGGTGGCGGATGTCGCGAAGCAGACCATGGCGAGCGGCGTGCCGCAGCTGCTCGATTTCGGCATCAGCGACGAACGCGCCTGGGAAGTGGGCCTCGCCTGCGGTGGTAAGCTCAAGGTCTTCGTGGAGAAGCTCGGTTGAAGCTCGATCTGCTCCGGCGTCTCAGCGCAGCGCGCGCGGCGAAGCGCCCCGTCGCGCTGCTGACGCGCCTTCCCGATGGCGCGCAGCTGCTGTTCCCCGAGGATGCGGTGCCGGTGGCGCTGGCGGATGCGGCGCGCGCCGCGATCCTGGCCGATGCGGCGCGCAATGTCGCGGCGGATGGCGAGACCTGGTTCGTCGAACCGCACAATCCGCCGCTGCGCCTGATCGTGGTGGGCGCCGTCCACATCGCCCAGGCGCTGGTGCCGATGGCGCTCCCGCTCGGCTTCGCGGTGACGGTGGTGGACCCGCGCCGCGCCTTCGCGACCGAGGACCGCATGGGCGACCGCGTCGCCATTTCCACCGACTGGCCGGATGAGGCGATGGCGGCGCTCGCGCCCGATGCGCGCACGGCGGTCGTCACGCTGACGCATGACCCGAAGCTGGACGACCCGGCGCTGGAGGTCGCGCTGCGCAGCGAGGCCTTCTATGTCGGCTCCCTCGGCAGCCGCCGCACCCACGCCAAGCGCCTCGCGCGGCTGACGGAAGCGGGGCTGACCGAGGCGGAACTCGCGAAGATCCACGCCCCCGTGGGCCTCGATATCGGCGCGGTCACGGCGCCCGAGATCGCCGTCTCCATCCTGGCGCAGATCGTCGAAGCCAGGCGCGGCGGCCCGAAGAAGAAACCCTCCGCGGAGCGGCAAGAGGCATCCGCATGATCTTCGGCCCCACCCCGCTGGAGGATGCGCGCGGCGCGATCCTCGCGCATACGCTCCGCCTGCCCGGCAAGGTGCTGAAGAAGGGCATGGTGCTGGATGAGGCCGCCATCGCGGCGCTGCGCGACGCCGGGCGCCGCGATGTGATCGCGGCCCGGCTCGAAGCCGGCGATGTGCCGGAGGATGAGGCGGCGGACCGCCTCGCGAACCTGCTGATGAGCCCGCTGGTCGCACGCTCCCGCGCTTCCACCGGGCGGGTGAACCTGTCCGCGGAAAGTGCTGGGCTGTTCACCGCCGATGCCGGGCTGATCGACCGCATCAACCAGGTGGATGAGAGCATCACCGTCGCGACCCTGCCCAATCGCAGCGTCGTCGCGGCGAAGGAGATGCTGGCGACCATCAAGGTCATTCCCTTCGCCGTGCCCGGCGCCGTGCTGGGCGTGATCGAGGCGCTGTGCAAGGGCCGCCCGGCGATCACCGTGCAGCCCTTCCGCAAGCTGGCGGTCGGGCTGGTGCTGACGGAGCTGCCGGGCATCAAGGAAAGCGTCATGGAAGGCGCGGTGGAAGCCACCGCCGCGCGGGTCGAGGCGCTGATGGGCACGCTGCTGCCGGTGGAACGCGTGCGGCATGAGGAAGGCCCCGTCGCCGATGCGCTGACGCGGCTGCGCAAGGCGGGGGCGGAGGTGCTGCTGATCGCCGGTGCATCGGCCGTTGTGGACCGGCGCGACGTGGGCCCGGCCGCGATCACGCGCGCGGGCGGCGCCATCGAGCATTTCGGCATGCCGGTCGATCCCGGCAACCTGATCTGCCTCGGCCGGATCGCGGACATCCCGGCGCTGGTGCTGCCAGGCTGCGCGCGCAGCCCGAAGCTCAACGGCTTCGACTGGGTGTTGCAGCGCATCTTCGCGGGTAGCCGCGTGACCGCGCGCGACGTGATGGGCATGGGCGTGGGCGGCCTGCTGAAGGAGATCGAGCTGCGCCCCCTGCCCCGTGCGGACGCGCCGCGCACGCCGACCTCCCCCATCGCGCCGCGCCGCGCGCGGCAGGTCTGCGCCATCGTGCTGGCCGCCGGGCGGTCGCGCCGCATGGCGCCGCTCAACAAGCTGCTGGTGGCGGACCAGAAGGGCCTGCCCATGATCTCCCGCGTCGTGGACAATGTCCTGGCCTCGCGCGCGAAGCCGGTCATCGTCGTCACCGGCCATGAGCGCGACCGGGTGGAGGAAGCACTCGCCGGGCGCGGTGTGATCTTCGCCCATGCGGATGACTATGCGGAGGGTCTGTCGGCCTCGCTCAAGGCCGGGCTGCGCGCCGTGCCGCCGGAGGCGGAGGGGATCCTCGTCTGCCTCGGCGACATGCCGCTGGTGACCAGCGAGATGATCGACCGGCTGCTGTCCCATTTCGACCCCGAGGAAGGCCGCGCCATCGTGCAGCCCACCTTCCGCGGCAAGCAGGGCAACCCGATGCTGTGGTCGCGCGAATTCCTGGATCAGATGCTGGCGCTCAGCGGCGATATCGGCGCCCGCCACCTGGCCGCGAAACACGCGGAGCGGCTGGTGGAAGTCGAGATGGCCGATGACGCGGTGCTGCGCGACTTCGACACGACCGACGCGCTGAAGACGCTGCCGGAGTTCGCCACCAAGAAGTGAGGCGGGCGGTCCTGCAGGGACCGCCCTTCCCCTACCCCATCGCCGCCTGCATCCAGCGCGCCCAGGCGAGTGTCTCGCGATCCGTGCCGACGCGGCCGACCAGCTGCACGCCCATCGGCAGACCCTTCGGCCCCACCCCGGCCGGCACCGTGACATTCGGGCCGAGCAGCATGGTCCAGAGCAGGTTGAAGGCCGGATCGCCGGTCCAGGCGAGGCCTTCCGGCGCCTCGCCCGCCGCGCTCGGCGTCAGCAGCGCATCCATGTCGCCCATCAGCCCATAGAGCGCGGCAACCGCCGTGGTCTGCGCCTGGCGGGCCTGTTGCAACAGCGCAGCCGGCTGGGCGCGGGCCCAATCCATCCGCTCCGCCAACACGGGCGAAAGCTGCGGGCGGGCTTCGTCGATCTCCCAGGCAATGGCCTGGGCGCTTTCCATGTTCATCATCGCCGGATGCAGTTCCGCCGCGCGCATCAGGATCGGCGGCAGGGCGAATTCCACCACCTCCGCGCCCGCCTTGCGGGCGGCGTCGGCGGCGCGGTGCAGCAGTGCCACCGTCTCCGGCGCGGCCTTGTCGGGATCGGGGCCGAGGGTCAGGCCGAAGCGGGGGGCGCGGTCGGGCTTCGCTTCCGGGTCACCCCAGGGGGAGGACATGTCGCGCCCGCTCATCGCGCCCATCGCCAGGGCGCAATCGGCGACGGATCGCGCCAGCACGCCGATGGTGTCGAGGCTCTCGCTCATCACCTTCATGCCGGCGCGGTGCAGCGTGCCGAAGCTCGGCTTGAAACCGACCACCCCGCAATAGGCCGCCGGCCGCACGATGGAGCCCGCGGTCTGCGTGCCGAAGGCCAGCGGCACCATGAAATCCGCCACCGCCGCCGCGGAGCCGGAAGACGACCCGCCCGGCGTGTGCGCGAGGTTAAGCGGGTTCGCGGTGGCGCCGGGATGGCGCGTGGCGAATTCGGTGGTGACGGTCTTGCCCATCACGACCGCACCCGCCGCCCGCGCCGCGGCCACCGAAGCCGCATCGCCCCGCGGCCGATGCCCGGCCCAGATCGGCGATCCATAGCCGCTCGGCATGTCGGCCGTGTCGATCACATCCTTCACCGCGATGGGAATGCCGTGCAGCGGGCCGGGCCGCGCGCCGGCCGCGCCCCGCCGCGCCTGGGCCGGGTCCAGATGGACGAAGGCGCGCACCGCGCCGTCCCGCGCCGCAGCGCGGTTGAGGCAGGCCTCCATCAATTCGGCGGGCGAAAGGCGGCCGGCGGCGATCGCGCGGGCGGCCTCGGTGGCGGTCAGGCGGTTCGGTTCCATGACAAGGATCATGCGACAGCCTCCCCGCCTTGCGAAGCCGCGCAACAGACCATTTGAGAACACCGGACGGGTCGGTTCCGCGGGTCTTTTCCGCCCCTGCGGCGTCAGCGGACTTGCCGATGCAACCAGCATCGGCGGCGTCCGCTTCCTGGCATGGACGAAAAATCCCCCGCGGACCCTCAGCCGCCGGCATTCTCAAACGGTCTCTGAGCGGCGCCGGCCCTGGCGTGGCGTGGCGCGCGGTGCCACATCGGCCCCGATGCCCGCGCCCCGTATCCGTGTGGCGGAGGATGCCGGCGGCGCCCTCGCCTACGCCATCCCCTTCCCGCCCGAAGCCACCCCGGCCGTGCGCCCGGCGGCGCTGCTGGATGCCTGGCAGGCCGCGCGGGACGCGGCAGCGGCCGGGCGCTGGGGACCGCCGCGCACCCTGGTCTTCGCGCGCGGCGACTCGGAGCCGACGGTACTGGCCATCGCCGACCGGGACGCGCGCTGCTGGGCCGATGCGGTGGATCGCGACGCCAATCTCGGCACGCTGGCGGGCCTCGCCCTGTGCCTGCGGCTGCTGGCGCTGGTGGAATTGCTGCCCCGCGCGCCCTGGCTGTCGGCCCTGTTCCAGGTCACAGGCCAGGGGATCGATCTGCACCCGGCCTTGCTGCGCGCGGTGGCGACCAGCCCGCTCGATGCAGCGGCGAGGTTCGACGCGGAGGCGTTGCGGGGTCTATTGTCGCACGCATTGCCGGCGCGGGCCTCCGCCTGAGCCGGATCACCTGCCGCATCCCTTCCCGGAAGGCCGCCGCGATGGTCCGCCCTGCTCTCCTGCTCCTGCCCCTGCTGATCGCCGGCTGTGCCGGCCCGGCGGGGAACGCGCCGACCGCGCCGGACAATGCCCGGCTCGCCGCCTGCCAGGCGGAGGCGGAGCGGATGGTCCAGCGCCGCGAACGCGCCCAGGTGATGCGCGCCGATGAGGCAGAGAGCAGCCGCGGCTTCGTCACCGTGGCCCCCAGCGGCCGCGCCGCGACGGATCGCGGCTTCGCCCAGATGGACCGCGACCGGATCATCGCGGATTGCATGCGCGCCGACCCGCGCGCGGGCGGGGGCTGAGCGGGACACGGGGCCGTGGCCGCGGGCAGCGCGCTGCGCCGGGCACTCTCGCATCGCGACAGCCGGATCTTCTTCTCCGGCTCCATCATCGCCTGGACCGGGCTTTGGATGCAGCGCATCGCCGTGTCCTGGCTGGCCTGGGAACTGACGGGCAGCGCCTTCTGGGTCGGCATGGTCGCCTTTTGCGACCTGGCGCCGGCGGTGCTGATAAGCCCGATCGCCGGCGCGGTGGCGGACCGGATGGACCGGGTCCGCGTGGCCACCATCAGCCAATTCGCCATCGCGGCGCAGGCGGCGGTGGTGGCCGGCATCACCGCCACCGGGGGCATGACGATCGGCCTCCTCCTGGTGCTCGAGGTGCTGGGCGGCATCGCCGCGTCCTTCGCGCAGCCGGTGCGGCAGACCCTGATGCCGGGCATCGTGCCGCGCGCGGACCTGCCGGCGGCGGTGGCGGCCAATTCGCTCTGCTTCGCGGGGGCGCGTTTCATCGGGCCGGCGCTGGCGGGCCCTGTGATCGCGATCTGGGGCGTGGTGCCGGCGATCGCGGCCAATGCGGTGGCCTATTCCTTCGGCGCGGCCTCAATCCTCATGCTGCAGATCGCGACCGCCGACCGGCGCGGGCACCCGGCCGGGGCCAGCCTGTGGGGCGAGGTGGCGGATGGGCTGCGCTATGCGCGGCGCCATGCGGGGCTCGGGCCGCTGCTGCTCTATGCCGCCTTCGCCGCCCTGCTGATGCGCGGCGTGCAGGAAATCCTGCCCCCCTTCGTGGAACGCAGCTTCGGCCGCGGCGCGGATGCGCTGGCCGTGCTCACCGCCTCCATCGGCATCGGGTCCCTGGTGGCGGGGCTTTGGGTGGCGAATCGCGGGCGGATGGAGGGATCGACGCGGCTCGCGGTCTGGTCGGGCCTGGCCATGGCGGTGGCGACCGCTTCCTTCGCGGCGACCGACAATTTCGCCATCGGCCTGTTCTGCGGCGCGCTGATCGGGGCGGCGGGATCGATCCACGGCATCAGCGTGCAGACGCTGCTGCAGAGCGCGACGGAGTCCGAATTCCGCGGCCGCATGCTGAGCCTCTGGGGCATGATCACCCGCGCCTGCCCCGCGCTTGGCGCGCTGGCGCTCGGCGCGGCGGGGGAAGCCTTCGGGCTTCGTATCCCGACCCTGGTCGCGGTCGCGGTGTTCCTCGGCGTGCTGGCCTGGGGGGTGGCGCGGCTCGGGCGGATGGAGCAGGTGCTGGAAGCGACGCCGGCGGGACGCCGGCCAGGTAAGGATGACGGGTGATGCTGGATGCAGCGATCGTGGGCATGGGCCGCTGGGGCCGCGTGCTGGTGGACAGTGTGCAGGGCCGGAATGACAGCCCGATCCGCTTCATCACCGGCTGCACCGGCACGCCCGAAAAGGCGCGCGACTACGCCGCCGCCAAGGGCATCCGGCTGGTGGATGGCTATGACCAGGTGCTCGCCGATCCGGCGGTGAAGGCCGTGGTGCTCGCCACGCCCCATGGCCAGCACGCCGCGCAGGTGATCGCCGCCGCCCGCGCGGGCAAGCATGTCTTCGTCGAGAAGCCCTTTACGCTCTCCAAGACCGATGCCGAAGCCGCGGTCGCCGCCTGCCGTGAGGCGGGCGTGGTCATGGCGCTCGGCCACAACCGGCGCTTCCTGCCGGCGGTGGCGCATATGAAGGCGATGCTGGCCGACGGCGCGCTGGGGACGCTGCTGCATGTCGAAGGGCAGTTCAGCGGGCCCGGCGCGCTGGCCTACAAGCCCGGCATGTGGCGCGCCGACCGGCAGGAAAGCCCGCTGGGCGGCATGGGCGGCATGGGCATCCACATGGTGGACATGATCATCAACCTCGCCGGCCGCTTCCGGGAGGTGACGGTCCGCAGCCATGCGCGCGTCTCCACCACCATTGACGACACCACCGCGATGCTGGGGTTGCTCGAGAGCGGCGTCACGGTCGGTTTCGCGACGCTCTCGCTCGCGCCGCGGCTGTGGCGGGTGGCGCTGTTCGGCAGCCAGGGCAGCCTGGAACTCTCGGGCCATGAGCGCCTGACCTTCACCCCGTTGGAGGGCGAGGGCTGGGTGAAGGACTACCCGAAGACCGACATCGAGGCGGCAGAGTTGGCCGCCTTCGCCGCCGCCGTGGCCGGCGGCGCGCCCTATCCGCTGCCGGTCGAGGACGCGATCCATGGCGTCGCGGTGTTCGAGGCGATGATCGGCGCAGCGGCCTCCGGCAGTAGCTACGCGGTGGCATGAGCGGGGTGGGATGCGGTAGGCTCGCGCGCATGAACGCGATCCACCGCATCCGCCGCCGCCTGCTCGCCGCCGCCCCGCTCGCCCTCGCCCCCATTGGGGCGCAGGCCTTCCGGCTGGAGGCGGCCACGCCCGCCCTCGCCGCCGGTTACGCGGCGTCGGCCTGCGAGGCGCCGGAGACGCATGAGGCGATCCGCATCGCGCTGGACCAGCTGATGGAAGGCCGCCCCGTGCCGCAGGAAGTGCCGCCCCGCCTTTCGGCGCTGGCGCGCTGCCCCTTCTGCGGCTGCGGCGTGGCGGCCGGCACGGCGGACCATGGGGAAGGCTTGGCGCCCCGGCCGGGTTGAGCGGCTTTCCGGCCTGGCGCTTCTATCGGCGCCGATCATGGTCTAGAAGCGCGCGCGCCATTCACCAGGAAAGGCTCGCGCCATGTCCAAGATCACCCGCCAGGGCAGCAACCAGATCCTCTCGACCTCGGTCGAGTACCACAACTTCGTCTACCTCGCCGGCCTGACCGCCGACGATCTCGGCAAGGATGTCGTCGGCCAGACGCGCGAGGTGATCGCCAAGATCGACGCCGCGCTGGAAGCCAACGGCACGGACAAGACCCGCCTGCTGCAGGCCCAGATCTGGCTGAAGGACATCCGCGACCGCGACGCGATGAACAAGGTGTGGGTCGAGTGGCTCGGCGATGCCGGCCGCCCGGTGCGCGCCTGCGTCGAGGCCAACATGGCCGACCCGCGCCACCTGGTGGAGATCATGATCACCGCCTGCCGCTGAGGCGCCGCGCTGATCCACGTCTGGGCCTTCGGGCCCGGACGTCCCGCCGCAGGGCGGCCTGACGCCCCCTCTCAATGCGACCTTAGCATGACAGCCATGCGACACATCGAAGACTCAGCCTCTGCACCTCCGTTGCGTGTGTTAATTTTGTCGCAACAGCGTGGCCAATCAGTTTGATACCGGTCACGATAGGATGATTTCCGGATCCCGCGTCGCCCACCGCGCGCCCATCGCACGAATCACGCCAGATTTCGCGGTGTAACAAGGTGGCGGGTTGGCAGCCCCCCTCCCCCCTTGTACCGCCGTGATCACGGGTCCGAAGGGTCCCGCGCGAGGCGAACCAAAAGGGGACACTGGATGCGGGCTGAGCGCATGCTTGCCATGGTCGGTGCGGTTCTCGGATCCCTGTTGGCGGCCCCGGTCGCGATGGGCCAGAGCGCACAACCGGCCGTGCAGCAGACCGCGCTCCGCGCATCGGCCCCGAAGGCAACCGCTGCGGCCCAGCCCCGTCGCCCCGCCGCCGCCCCCGCGGCGCGTGCGGCGATCGCGCCGCAGCGCCAGGCCCAGCACGCCCTTCTCACGCCAGCCATTGCCCGCGCCCCGCTGGTCGGCGCCGGGACGCCGATCCTGCCGGTGGCGCGCACCAGCGGCCTGTCCTGCGTGCCCTTCGCCCGCATGGCGACGGGAATGAACATCAGCGGCGATGCGCGGATGTGGTGGCGCAATGCCGCCGGCACCTATGCGCGCGGCCAGGCGCCGGAACGCGGCGCGGTGCTCGCCTTCATGTCCTCGGGCAGTATGTCCCGCGGTCATGTCGCGGTCGTCAGCCGCGTCGTGAACCCGCGCACCGTACAGATCGACCATGCCAATTGGGGTGGCCCCGGGATCCGCCGCGGGACCGTGATGCGCGGCGTCACGGTGGTCGATGTCTCGGACCGGAACGACTGGACCTCTGTACGGGTGCAGGTTGGCCACACGGCTCAGAGTTTCGGCCGCACCTACCCGACCCACGGCTTCATCTACAACCGCCCCGCCGGGTCCGGCCTGATGATGGCCCGCGGGGCAGCGATGAGCGAAGTGGCCGAGGCACCCTCCCCCCACACGGCGCTGCATCTGCGCCTCGCGCTGGAGACGCTTGCGGACTAGAGCAGCGCCCGATCGAGTTGACCCGCTCCGCGGGTCAGCCGACCGAGCATAAGCTGCTCTGGACACGATGTTTTCTAGAACAAGAAATCAGATCTGACTGATTCAGTCAGATCGCATTTTGCTCTAGAGCAATAGGCGTTCAAGTGGAAACAACGGAACGCATTTCCTGCTCTAGACTCAATGATTTTTAGATTAAACCTCGGCCCGCCCAAGCCACTCAGGTCGCATTTTTCGCTCCGCCGAGTACCGAAGCTGGTTCGGCCCGGGGGACCGGGAGGATGGCATCCGCCGAGCGCCGCGCCCGTGGCGCACGAAGGGCCTCAGCGGTCAGCGCGAAAAGCGTGCAGCATGAACCACTGCTCGGGATGCGCGCGCACAACGCCCTCGATCGCGGCGTCCAGGGCCGCAATGTCGGCCTTGATACCCATCCGGCCCCGGTCCGGCGTGCCCACCGGCACCTCTGGCAAGAAGGTCAGCCGGAACCGGGCCTCCTCGCCCAGGCGCAGCGCGTAGCAGGGCAGGACGGCCGCGCCCGTCTGGCTGGCCAGTCGCACCGCGCGCGCAATATTTCCCTCCACCCGCAGGGGCCGCCCCAACAAGGGGGCATGCACGCGCCCGCCAACGAATTCGTCGACATAGGTGAGCAACGCCGCTTCGCGACTCTCGAGAAGGCGATGCGCCTCGAACACCGCGCCGAGGGTCGGCGCGAGCGGAACGCCGGGGCCGTTGATGCGCTGGCTCCGCAACCGCGCGGAATCCGCGATGCGCATGCGGAAGCGGTTGGGCAGTCGCTGATAGATTCCGGAAAAGCGAATGCCGAGCGCACCGAGGCCGACATGCAGCGCCTCCCAACTGCCGACATGGATCCCCGCAACGACCAGCGGCCGTCCCGAGGCGATCGCGGCGTCCAGATGCTCCCGCCCCGCCACCTCGATCCGGCCCTCGCGCCAAAGCCGATGAAGGACCGAGAACTCCGCGAAGGTGCGGCCCAGATGGATCCAATGGGCACGCACCAGCCGCTCCGCCTCGGCCTCCCCGATGTCGGGCCGCAGCAGCCGCAGGGTCTCTCGCGCAGTCGCCGAGGGGCCAGGCCGGCCCGCAACCTGCCGCGCGCCCAGCCGCGCCCCGACGGCCGAGGTCACCGAGGTTGGCAGGAGGCGAAAAGCCTGGTGCGGCAGCCAGTCCTGCAGACCGTGCAGCGGATCGCGGAGCCACCATCGGAACAGCGCGCGCCGGGCCTCTGGCGTGTCGAAGCGCCAGGGTGGCGCGCGGTGAAGATCAATCGACACGCGGCATGACCCGCATCGGCAGCGCATCGCCCGGTCGCAGCGTGAGCCGCGCGACGGGCATCACCTGGGTCCCCGGCCACAATTCGAGCTTCGCCGCCTGGAACAGGGTCGCGAGGCAGATCACCGCCTCGGCCAGGCCCAGGTGCTGGCCGGTGCAGACGCGCGGGCCGACGCTGAAAGGGATGTAGAGATGCCGGGAAGGACGCGGCGCGCCCGGCATGAAGCGGTCCGGCACGAAAGCATCGGGATCCTGCCACAGCGCCTTGCGGCGATGCAGGATCCAGGGCGCGACCAGCACGATCGCGCCCTTCCGCACCACCCGCCCGGCGATCCGCCCATCCGCCAGCGCCTGCCGCGACAGCAGCGGGACGGGCGGGTAGAGCCGCATCGTCTCCTCCACCACCGCCCGGGTGAAGGGCAGGCCCGGCAGGTCATCGAGCGTCGCGGGCCGGCCGCCGAGCACCGCGCGCAGCTCGGCATCGAGCCGCGCGGCGCTGGCCGCGTCCTGGCTCAGGATGAACAGCGCCCAGGCCAGCACATTGGCCGTGGTCTCATGGCCTGCCATGAACAGCACGATCGCCTCGTTGCGGAAGGCGCGGCGGTCCATCGGCCGGGCGGGGGCGCCATCGGGGCCGGGTAACTTCGCCTCCGCCATGGATTGGATCAGGGAGGCCTCGGTCGCGCGGCCATCCAGGATGTCGGCGATGAGCCGGTCCACCACGGCGTGGATGCGCCCAGCGGCCGCGCGCGCGCGACCGCTGGGCCGGCGCGGCACCCAATCCGGCAGGCCGAGCAGGGAGATCAGGTCGGTCTGGTCCACGAGCCGCTGGTAGTCGGCAAAGGCGGCGACGACCTCCGCAGCCGCCTCGGCGCCGAGCCCGCGGCCGAAAATGGTGCGGCAGATGATCTCGGCGGTGAGCTGGCCCATCTCCGCCAGCACGTCGAGCGGCGCATCCGGCGTCTGGCGGCACCAGGCCGCGGCGCGGTCGGCCGCGACCTCGGTGATGGCCGGTGCCAATTCCGCCAGCCGCGTGGCATGCGTCACGGGGGCCACGACGCGCCGCCTCTCCCGCCACAGCGGACCATCGGAGACGAACAGCCCATCGCCGAGCAGCGGGGCCAGCGCGTGGCGGTGCTGCGGGCTTTTGCGCTGGAAGATCTCATGCTGCTCGACGAAGGCCTCGGCCACCGTCTCGGGCGTGTTGCAGATCACCACGTCGCGGAACAGCAGGCGGGCAAAGATGACGTCGCGGTTGAAGACGCCCTGGGTGAAGACATCGAGGTAGCTGCGGCGCGCCAGGCGGATCAGTTCGACGATGCCGGGCGTCTTCTGCCGGCGTGGCGGCTGGGGCGGCTGGTAGGGGGCGAGCGCCGGCGGCGGGGCCTCCCCCACCGCCATGGCCGCGCCAGGCGCGATCTCCGGCATGGGTCGATCGTAGCGCCTGCGCGGCCCGGCGGGGAGGGGCGGCGAGCCCGCCTTCAGACCGCTTCCGCCGTGAGAACGATGCGCCCCGTCACCTTGCCCGCGATCAGCCTTTGCAGCGCCGAATCGGCGTTCCGCATCGGCTCCCGCGTGATGGGGATGCCGGGCAGCTTGCCGCCCTGGGCCATGGCCACCAACGCCCGGAGTTCCTTCGGGCTGCCGACATAGCTGCCCTGCACCGTCAGCGCTCGCATCGCCATGACCGGCAGCGGCACCGTCAACTCGCCCCCGAACAGCCCGACCTGGACCAGCTTGCCGCCCTTGGTCAGCGCATCGAAGGCCAGCCTGGCCGTGGCGCTGCCATTCACCAGGTCGATGATCGCCTCCACCGGGCCGCCGCAGGCCTCGGTGATGCGGGCGGTGACACCTTCGCCGCTGCCATCCACCGTGTCGCTGGCGCCGGCCTGCTTCGCCGCCGCCAGCTTCTCGGCGTTGATATCGACCGAGACGATGCGCCGATGCCCCATCGCCTTCAGCACCGCGATCGCCTGCAGCCCGAGGCCGCCTGCGCCGACCAGCACGATCGGCACATCGGGGGC
This sequence comes from Roseomonas mucosa, assembly GCA_945878375.1. Classification (GTDB taxonomy): domain Bacteria; phylum Pseudomonadota; class Alphaproteobacteria; order Acetobacterales; family Acetobacteraceae; genus Falsiroseomonas; species Falsiroseomonas mucosa_A. The sequence continues at coordinate 127,809 of CAMDWG010000006.1, forward strand.
CAGCGGCATGACCTTGTTGATGGCGGAGAACACCGTGATGCCGGAACAGGCGTAGGTCGCGGCGAGAGCGGGATCGAGGTCGCCAGGATCGACCAGGTGGCGCGGCTCCGGCGCCAGCACATGGGTGGCGTAGCCCCCATTCTGGAACACGCCGAGCGCCTTGCCCTGGAGGCACATATTGTCCTCATCGGACCGGCAGCGGGCGCAGGTGCCGCAGCCGACCCAGGGGAAGACGATCCGCGTCTGCCCGACGGCAAGGCCCTGCCCTTCAGCATCCGGCCCCCACTTCACCACGCGCCCGACGATCTCATGCCCCATCGCCAGCGGCAGTTTCACGCCGCGCTCCGACAGCCGCATCTTGCCCCGGCTGCCGAGGTCCCATTCGCCTTCCCAGATATGGATGTCGGAATGGCAGACGCCGGCATGGGTCACTTCCAGCAGCACCTGGCTGCCGGTGGGTTCCGGGGTCGGCAGCTCGATTTCCTGGAGGGGCTTTTTCGCCTCCACCACGGCCCAGGCGCGCATCGCATCCTCCTGCGTTCTTCTTCGACCCCATCGAAGAGGCTGGCGCGCCGGCGGTCAACTCGCCGGGCGCGCACAGCACGGCGCGCGGCGCCTCAGTCCGGGCGGATATTGGCCTCACGCACCACGCGGCCCCAGGTGGCGATCTGGGCCGAGAGGAAGCGCGCGAACCCGGCCTCCCCCTGCGGATCGAGATCGATGCCGAGGCCGAGCACGCGCGCGCGCAGCTCCGGCCGGTCGAGCGCGGCGCGGATCTCGGCCTCCATCCGCTGCTTGATCGCAGGCGGGAGATTCGCGGGGCCGAGGAAGCCCCAGAAGGCTCGCGCATCGATACCCGGCACGCCGACCTCGGCCAGGGTCGGGATATCCGGCATCGAGGCCGAGCGGGTCGCACCGGTCTGCGCCAGCGGCACCAGCGCGCCGGAATCGATATGCACGCCGATGGCCGGCCGGGTCGCGATGGGCATGTCGACCTCGCCGGCCACCGCCGCCGTCGCCAGCGGCCCGCCGCCACGATAAGGCACATGCACCAGTTGCAGCCCGGTCGCGCGGCCGAGCAGCGCCATGGTCAGATGGGCCAGAGAGCCATTGCCGATCGTGCCATAGGTCAGCGTGTCCGGCCGCGCGCGGGCGGCGGCGGCCATCTCGGCGAAGTTGGCCCAGGGGCGCGTGCGATGGCGCGTCAGCAGCATCGGCGCGGTGCCGAACAGCAGCAGCGGCGTCAGGTCGCGTTCGGTGTCGAAGCCGATATTCGGGATCAGCGCCGGGTTCACCGCATGGGTGTCGAAGACCAGCACCCAGGTATTCCCATCCGGCGCGCTGCGCGCGACGGCGGCGGTGCCGAGCGCGCCCGAGGCGCCCGGCCGGTTCTCCACCACCACCGGCACGCCGAGCGACTGGCTCAGCACCGGCTGCAGCAGCCGCGAGAGCGCGTCGGTCGACCCGCCCGGCGGAAAGGGCGCGACGATTCGGATGGGGCCGGATGGCCAGCTTGGTTGCGCGAGGGCGGGCGCGGCCAGGGCAGAGGCGCCCGTGGCCAACCCCGTGGCCAGAAGGCTGCGGCGGGTCGTGTGCATGATGGTTTCCTCCGCACGCAGCATAACCCGACGCGCCAGGGGCGCGAGGGGGTATTCTAGGGCGCCGGGTCCCGCCCCGTCCCCGCCGCGCTGCCCTTCGCCTGCGTCAGCACGCGGCGGATATCCTGTTCGAGCTTCTCCAACTCCTCCGCCGCCCGCGCGCGCTGGCCGCGGGCCTGGTCGGCGATGGTCAGGCTGTCCTCGATCGTCGCGACCAGCGCGGCATTGGCCTTCTGCACCGCATCCAGGTCGAAGACGCCGCGTTCCACTTCGGTCCGCGCTTCCTGGTTGCCGCGCCGCAGCGTCTCGGCATTCGCGGTCAGCAGGCGGTTGGTCAGGTCGGTCGCTTCCTTTACCGCCTGCCCGGCTTCCCGCATCCGGTGGATGGCCAGCGCCTGCGCCAGCTGCTGGCGCCAGAGCGGCACCGTGTTCGCCAGCACCGAATGGATCTTGGAGGACAGCGCCTTGTCGTTTTCCTGGATCAGCCGGATCGAGGGCAGCGCCTGCATCGCCACCTGCCGCGTCAGGCGCAGGTCGTGGACGCGGCGGTCGAGTTCGTCCCGCGCGCCGCGCAGGTCGCGCAGCCGCTGCGGCGCAAGGTCGTCGCCCGGATTGGCGGCCAGCTGCGCTTCCATCGCCGGGATGGTCTGTTCATTGGTGCGCCGCAGCACCTCCTCGCCCGCCGCGATGTGGTCGCCCAGCGCGTGGAACCAGTCGAGCGTCGCGCCATAGAGCCGTTCCAGCCGCTCCACATCCTCCAGCAGCCGCGTGCGGTGCGTGTCGAGCTTGTCGCCGATGGCCTCGATCTGGCCCTTCACGCTTTCGTATTTCGTGATGATCTCGCTGATCTCGGCCCCCGCCCTGGTGAAGATGCGGGAGAAGAAGCCGGGCTTCTCATCCAGCTTCGTCACATCGAAGCCGCGGAGCGTCGTCAGCAGGGAGGACAGCGTCTGCCCCGCCTCTCCCGTCTCCTGGTTCCGGGCGCCGGCGAGCATGGCGTCGGCCGCGGATTGTGCGCGGTTCTGGGCGTCCTGCCCGAAGCGCAGGATGGAGCCGGGATCGGACAGGTCGATCTGCTGCGCGAGGCTTGCGATGGCCGCCTGGTGCTCGGGCGTCAGCACAGGCGCGTCTGGCAGGCGGATGGGCTGGGTCCGGTCATCGCCGAAGGACATGCTGGTCTCCTTGCTCATCCATAGCCTTCCTGGCGCAGCCGCTCGGACAGCACCTTCACCTGGATATCGAGCGCGGCCGTCTCCTCCGCACGGATCCGCCCGCGCAGATCCTCGGCGGCCGAGGTCAAATCCTCGATCAGCCGCGGCAGGCCCGGCGGCGGCTCCGCGCCCGCTTCCAGCCTTTCCCGGATGCGGTCGAGCCCGTCCAGATGCACGGCCAGGAAGCGCCGCGCTTCCGTGATCCGCTCCGGCTTCGCGCCGAGATCGTCCAGCACGCCCGCCATCGCCGCGGCCACGCCCGTCAGGCGCGGCTCGGCGGCGATGCGCGCCAGCCGGGCGCGGGATTCGTCGAGCGGACCGGGCGGGGGCGGCGGGGCGGGCGGCGCCACTTCCTGCACCGCGCCGTCATACAGAAGCCGCGTGCCAGCCCAGGCCCCCGCACCGAGCAGGACGGCGAGAAGCGGGTTCATCATCGCCCCGAGCCCCGCGACCAGCCCCGTGGCGGCGCCGACCAACAGCGCGGCGCGGCGCGTATCGCCCCGCTGCCCCCGGCGCAGCACCATCACCGCAGCCAGCACCAGCCCCATGCCCAGCAGCGCCGTGACCGTGCCGCGGATATCGCCGGTCACGATCTCCGCGATCGCGTCGAAGAACAGCGGCCAGGTGAAGATCGGCAGCAGCAGGCCGCGCGTGCCCGCCCGGAAGCGGGAGAAGCCGGCTTCCAGCGCAGCCCGCGCTTCCTCCCACGGCGGGGGTGGAGATTTCGGGGCCTGCCAGGGCGGCGGCGGCGGCGGTTCCCAGGGGCGTGTCATCGGCGCTAGCGGACCAGCGCCAGGAAGGCGGCCAGCCACAGTGTCAGCGTCAGCGCCGTAAGCCCGGCGAGACGGCGCAGCGGGGTCGGCAACAGGGCGAGAAGCGGCCGGCTGGGGACCGGCGGCGCGGTGGGGCGAGGGTCCATGGCACCCTACAGATCGGCCTTCAGGGTGGCGGCATCAAGGCCGCCGTCTATTTCCGGTCCGCCCGCGGATCGAGCGCATCGCGCAGCCCATCCCCCACCAGATTGAAGGCCAGCACCACGACGAAGATCGCCACTCCGGGCGCGATGGCCAGCCAGGGCGCGGGGTCCAGGAAGCGCTGCGCGCTGTTCAGCATGCTGCCCCAGGACGGAGAAGGCGGTTGCTGGCCAAGGCCAAGGAAGCTCAGCGAGGCCTCGGCGATGATCGCCTCCGCGATGGCCAGGGTGGATTGGACCAGCAGCGGCGGGATGATGTTGGGCAGCACATGCACCAGCGCCGTGCGCCAGGGCGGGTTGCCGAGCGCGCGCGCGGCCTCCACCCAATCCGTCGAACGGGTATCGAGCGCCATGCCGCGCGCCAGACGCACGAAGACGGGGCTGGCGGTGATGGCGATGGCGAGCATCGCATTCTCGAGCGCGGGGCCGAGGAAAGCAGCCAGCGCGATGGCCAGGATCAGGAAGGGCACGGAGAGCATGGCATCGGCGATGCGCGACAGCACCGCATCCACCCACCCGCCCACCAGCCCCGCCAGCAGCCCGAGCGGCACGCCGATGAGCACCGCGCCCAGCACGGACACGACGCCCGCCATCAGCGAGGCCCGCGCCCCCCAGATGAGGCGGGAGAGCACATCGCGCCCATTCTCATCCGTCCCGAGCGGATGCGCCCAGGAGGGCGGCTTGCGGATGCGCGACCAGCTGGTCTCGATCGGGTCGTACGGCGCGACCCAAGGGGCCAGGATCGCGACCAGCACGAAGGCCAGCACGACCACCAGCCCGAACACCGCGAGCTTGTGGCGCAGGAAGCGGCGCGCCGCACGCCGCGCCGGGCTTTCGCCGCGCTCCAGCGCGACGGGGGCGGAGGGCGCGCTCATGCAGTGGTCCACCATGCCGGGCGGCCCGAGGCACAGCCTCGGGCCGGGAGCGCAAGGCGCGACCGCGCCCAGACCGACACTCGGCATCGGCGCTGCCCGACGCGGCGCGCAAGCCAAGCCGCGGAGCGGCGCCGGCGCTTGAGGTCAACGATGCAGCGGCTGAGGGTCGCCATTCAGGCGGCCCTCAGACGCGGGTTGATCAGCATGTAAAGCATATCAGCCACAAGGCTCAGCACCACGAAGATCAGCGCCGTGGCCAGCACCACGCCCTGCACCACCGGATAGTCGCGGTTGAAGACGGCATCGACCACCAGCTTGCCGAAGCCGGGGATGGTGAAGATCTGCTCGGTCAGCACCGCCCCGGCCAGCAGCCGCCCGAATTCGATGGTGCCGAGCGTGACGACGGGAATCAGCGCGTTGCGAAGCGCGTGTTTCCAGACCACCACCTTTTCCGTCAGCCCCTTCGCGCGCGCGGTGCGGACATAGTCCTGCGACAGCGCCGTGAGCATCGCGGCCCGGGTGTGGCGCATCAGCACGCTGGCGACACCCGTGCCCAGCACGAAGGCCGGCATGATGGTGGTGGCGAGGCTCTGCACCGGATCCTCCCACAGCGGCACATATCCGGATGGTGGCAGCCAGCCGAGCTGCACGCTGAACAGCAGGATCATCATGATCCCGAGCCAGAAATTCGGCGTCGAGATCCCGAACAGCGCGATGCCGTTCGCCGCCCAATCCACCGGAGTGTCGCGCCGCGTGGCCGAGAGGATGCCCAGCGGCACGCCGATCACGATGCCGATGACGAAAGCCATGGTGGCCAGCTGCGCGGTGACGGGCAGCTTCTGCAGGATCAGGTCGCTGACCGGCATGCGGATGCGCCAGGAGAAGCCGAAATCCCCCTGCACCACATTGCCCATCCAATGCAGGTATTGTTCCCAGACCGGCCGGTCGAGCCGGAGTTCGGCACGGATCTGCGCGAGCACCACGGGATCGCCGCGTTCCTCGCCCGCCAGGATGATGGCCGGGTCGCCGGGCATCAATTGCTGCAGCCCGAAGATCATGAAGGACAGGATCAGCAGCGTGGGCACAACCTGCCCCAAGCGCCGCAGCAGCCAGCCTGCCATCCCGATCCTGTCCTTTCACGCTTGCCCTGCCGATCCGCCCACCGCGGGCGGATCAGCCTTTCCGCCAAAGTCCCGCGCGTGATCCACTATGGCGGATCACGCGCGGATCGCTCAGTTCAGGCGCATGTCCTGCAGGCGGATCATGCCATCGGCGATGGGGCGGTAGCCCGCAAGACGCGTCGAGTGGATCATGATGTTCTTCCGGTGCCACACGAACAGCCGCCCGGCATCCTGCGCCAGCGCGATCTCCATCGCCTGGCGGTACAGGTCGCGCCGCTTGGCCACATCGCCTTCGGTCCGCGCCGCGTCCAGCAGGCGATCAACCTCGGGGTTCGAGTACTTGCCGTCATTCTGGCCGCCGCGCGTGTGCATGAAGGAATGGATGTTGCCGTCCGGATCGGTGCGGCCCGACCAGCCCACCAGATACAGTTGGAAGTCGCCGCGCTGCGCCGCCTGGAGGGAGGAGGCGAATTCCATCGCGCGCAGGCTGAGGTCGAAGCCGGCTTCGCGCGCCATGGACTGCACGACCTCTCCCACCTGACGGAGGTCGGGGTTGTTCGGCACCGTCAGTTCCAGCTGCAACGGCGCGGTGACGCCGGCTTCGCGCAGCAGGGCGCGGGCGCGGTTCACGTCGCGCGCGGGGGGGGCGAAGTTCGGCAGGTGGAAGGCGCTGGCCGGCGGGACCGGCTGGCGGGTGGGGGTGAACATCCCCTCATAGACCACCTGGTTGATCGCGGCGCGGTCGATGGACAGTTCGAAGGCCCGGCGAACGCGGGCGTCGCGCAGGGGCTCCGAACGCGGGCCGTTGTTCACGTTGAACTGGATGGACTGCCAGCCGAGTTCCTCCACCGCCACGCCGCGCAGATTGCGGTTGCGCTGGATGGCGCGCATGTCGTCCGGCTCCATCCGCTCGCCGAATTCCACCGCGCCGGATTGCAGGTTCGCGAGACGCACCGTGTTGTCCGGGATCGGGATGTAGGTCACGCGGTTGAAGTGGATGCGGCCGGCATCCCAGTATTCCGGGAAGCGTTCCAGCACGATCCGCTCCTGCGCCACGCGTTCCACGAAGCGCATCGGGCCGGCGCAGACCGGGCGGTTGCCGAAGTTGCGGCCAGCGGCTTCCGCCGCGCGGGGGCTCACGATCATGCCTGCCCGGTCGGTCAGCGTCGCGATGAAGGCCGCATTCGGCCGCGCGAGCCGGATACGGATGGTCTGCGGATCCACCACCTCGATGGCGTTGATGGCGCCCATCTCACCCCGGCGGAAGCTGCCCTGCATCGTCAGGTGGCGGTTGAGCGAATAGACGACGCTTTCGGCCGTCATCATCTCATTGTCGTGGAAGCGCACGCCCTGGCGCAGCGTGATGATCAGCGTCGTCGGGTCTTCCCAGCGGAAGCCGGTGGCCAGCTGCGGCACCGGTTCCAGCCGTTCATTGATGTCGAACAGCTTGTCGCAGAAGCCCATATAGACGATGCGGCCGACATAGGTGCGCGACAGGGTCGGGTCGAGGATGTCGGGGTCCTCGCGCAGCGCGATGCGGAGGTTCTGCGCCTCCGCGGCCGGGGTGAAGCCGAAGGCCGCGATGGCGAGGCATCCGGCGGCGAGCGTCTTGCGGATCATGCTGTGGCTCCCTGGTTGGTTCTGTGGTCGGTGAAGAAGGATTGCAGCCGCTTCAGCCGCGCCCCGCCCGCATCGCGTTCGGATGGCGGAGTGGCGGGCGGCAGGCGGTCCTGCAAATGACAGGCGGCGAGATGGGCGGCCCCTTCCAACTCCGGCATCCGCTCGGCGCAGAGCGGCTCTGCGAAGGGGCAGCGGGTGCGGAAGCGGCAGCCGGAGGGCGGGTTGATCGGGCTCGGCACATCGCCGTCCAGGGCGACGGGCTTGGCCCCCCCCTGCCCCGGCACGGCGGCGAGCAGCGCGCGCGTATAGGGATGGCGCGGGGCGCGGAACACCTGCTCCGCCGGGCCCAATTCCACGATGCGGCCGAGATACATCACCGCCACGCGATCGGCGATGTGGCGCACCACGCCAAGGTCGTGGCTGATCAGCACGAAGGTCAGCCGGAATTCCGCGATCAGGTCCTGCAGCAGGTTGATCACCTGCGCCTGCACCGAGACATCCAGCGCGCTGACCGGCTCATCCCCGATGATCAGTCGCGGCTGGGACGCCAGCGCGCGGGCGATGGCGATACGCTGCCGCTGCCCGCCGCTGAATTCATGGGGCCAGCGCCGCGCAAGCTCCGGCCGCAACCCGACGCGGGCAATCAGCTCCGCCACCCGGTCGCGTTCCTGCGCCCTTGGCACGATGCCGTGCAGGCGCAGCGGTTCCGCCACCGCTTCCTCCACCGTCATGCGCGGATCGAGGCTGCCGAAGGGGTCCTGGAAGATCAGCTGCATGTCGCGCCGGCGGCGCCGCAGCGCGGCGGGGTTCAGCGTCCGCAGATCCTCGCCCATGAAGCGGATGGCGCCGCGATCGGCCTCGATCAGGCGCAGCATGACGCGGCCGAGCGTGGATTTGCCGCAGCCGCTTTCGCCGACCACCGCCAGCACCTCGCCTTCCGCGACGGATAGCGAGATGCCATCCACCGCGCGCACCGCGCCCTTCGCGCGGCCCAGCGCATCGCGCACGGGGAAGGCGCGGGCGACGTCGTCGAGTTCCAGGATCGCGCTCATGCCGCCTGCTCCAGCAGGCTGTCGAGCGGCGCGCGCCAGCAGGCGGCGCGATGGCCCGGCAAGACCTCCGCCAGCGGCGGTTGCTCCGCGCAGCGCGCCACTGCGAAGGGACAGCGCGGCGCGAAGCGGCAGCCGGGCGGCGGGTTGCGGAGATCGGGCACCGTGCCCTCGATGCTCGCCAGCCGCTCCGCTCCGCCTTCCAGCGACGGCGCGGCGCCGAGAAGACCGATGGTGTAGGGATGCTGCGGCACCGAGAACAGCGCCGAGGCCGGCGCCTGTTCCGCGACCCGGCCGGCATACATCACGACCACGTCATCCGCATGGTCGGCCACCACACCGAGGTCATGGGTGATCAGCACCACCGCCGTGCCGGTGTCCCGCTTCAGCTCATCGATCAGGGACAGGATCTGCGCCTGCACTGTGACATCGAGCGCGGTGGTCGGCTCATCCGCGATCAGCAAGCGCGGGCGGCAGGCCAGCGCCATGGCGATCATCACGCGCTGGCGCATGCCGCCCGACAATTGGTGCGGGTATTGCTGCGCGCGGCGTGCGGGTTCAGGGATACGAACGCGCGCCAGCATCTCCACCGCCGCATCCCAGGCCGCGCGGGGCGAGAGGGATTGGTGTAGGCGCAAAGCCTCCGCCACCTGGTCGCCGGCGCGAAAGGCTGGGTTCAGGCTCGTCATCGGCTCCTGGAAGATCATCGCCATCTCCCGCCCGCGCTTGCGGCGCCATTCCTCCGGCGCGAGCGTGGTCAGCTCGCGGCCCTCGAAGCGGGCGGAGCCGCCGAGCTTCGCCCCATCCGGCAGCAGGCCCATGATCGATAGCGCGGTGACCGACTTGCCGCAGCCGCTCTCGCCCACCACCGCCAGCGTCCGGCCCGGCCGCACGGCGAAGGACACGCCATCGACCGGCCGCAGCGGGCCGCGATCGGTGGCCAGCGTGACGCTGAGATCGCGCAGTTCGAGGACCGGCTGGGTCATCGCGTCTCCTCGGCCTGGGCGGCGGCGATGGCGGCCTGGATCACGGCGCGATCGAAGACGCCCGGGTGATCCCGCCCCGGCAGGAAGCGGCGGAAATGGCGCGTGTAGCCATGCCAGACGGCATGCAGCCGCCGCAGCTCCGCCAGCGGGTCCGGGTGGTCGTCCACACGCAGGTCGAGATCCGGATAGGGATCGGTGGAGCCGACCAGGATGGCCGCCGATTGCCGGCCGCGCTTGTCGCCGCCCGCAGCCTCCCCGGCTTCCATCGCGGCCATCAGGCGTTCCGCGAGCGTCAGGCCGGCGGCGGCGCGAAAGCCCTCGATGGTCGCGTCGAGCACCTGCGGCCCGACGAGCATGTTTCCCGCGACCGAGATATCCGCCATCGCCCGGTGGCCGCACCAATCGACGCAATCCGCGCCGCTATGCGCGGCGCTGCGCCCATCGGCGGACATCACATGAAGCTGCCGCGCCGCGCGGCCGGCATCAGCCGCGACCAGGGCCGCGAGCGCTTCCTCCGCCGTCTGACCCTCGCGGAGGCGCGCGAGCGCATCAGGGGCGAGGAAAGGATTGACCAAGGCCTGGGTGCAGGCGGCGCCCACGCCACCTTCGATGCGGGGGCAGAGTGCACCGGCGGCGAGGAAGCGGCTGGCGACGGCCGCGCCGATTTCTCCGGTGGCGGCGTCGCGGGCCAGGATGGACCAAGTCATGCCTGCATCAACCGCAACTCCGTCATCACGCGCAAGATACCTGCGCGCGATTTAACGGGCCGGACAGGTGGCTTGTGCCCAAGCCTTGTACCGCCCCTGCCCGCTTGCGCGGCAGCGGCTACAGCTTCACCCGCAGCGCATTGCCGATCTCGCCGACCACGCCGCGCCGGAAGGCGAGGACGCAGGCGATGAAGATCACGCCCTGGATCACCAGCACCCAGGCGCCGAATTCGGCCAGGTAGTTCTGCATGGTGATGATCACCGCCGCGCCCACCACCGGCCCGAAGACCGTGCCGAGGCCGCCGACGAGGCTCATCAGCACCACCTCACCGGACATGGACCAATGGACGTCGGTCAGGGTGGCGATGTTGAAGACCAGCGCCTTGGTCCCGCCCGCGATGCCGGCCAGCGTCGCCGACAGCACGAAGGCCATCAGCTTGTAGTCATCCGTGCGGTAGCCGAGCGAGGTGGCGCGCGGTTCATTGTCGCGGATCGCCTTCATCACCTGGCCGAAGGGGGAATGGACGATGCGGTGGATCAGCAGGAAGCCCGCCAGGAAGACGAAGGCGACCAGCCAGTACATCGTCATGTCGGAGGTCAGGTCGAAGATACCGAACAAGGTGCCGCGCGGGATGGCCTGGATCCCGTCCTCACCGCCCGTGAACGGCGCCTGGAGGGCGAAGAAGTAGACCATCTGCGCCAGCGCCAGGGTGATCATGGCGAAGTAGATACCGGCGCGACGGATGGCGAGCCAGCCGAAGGGCAGGCCGAGCAAGGCGCCCATAGCGCCGCCCATCAGGATCGCCAGTTCCGGCGGCACGCCCCAAGCCTTGGACGCATAGCCGGTGATGTAGGCGCCCATGCCGAAATAGGCGGCATGGCCGAAGCTCAGCAGGCCGACATAGCCGATCAGCAGATTGAAGGCGCAGGCGAACAGCGCGAAGCACAGCACCTTCATCAGGAAGACGGGGTAGAGGAAGAAGGGGCTCACCACGACGAAGGCGGTCAACACCAGGAAGGCGATGGATTGCGCCTTGGTGAAGCCCCAGAAGCCCGCAACTTCGTGATCGGAGCGGATGGCGCCGGAGGAGACGGATTCGCCGGCCATGGTTCAGGCCCTCCCGAACAGGCCGGCGGGGCGTGCCAGCAGGACGATGACCATGATCACGAAGACGACAGTCTGCGAGAAAGGCGGGTAGAGCACGTCGGTGATGCCCTGCACGAAGCCCAGCAGGAAGCCGGTGACGATCGCGCCCATGATCGACCCCATGCCCCCGATCACGACCACGGCGAAGACGGTGATGATGAAGTTGGCGCCCATGGCCGGATGCACGGAATAGATCGGCGCCGCCAGCACGCCCGCGAAGGCCGCCAGCGCCACGCCAGCGGCATAGGTCAGCGTCATCATCAGCGGCACGTTGATGCCGAAGGCCTGCACCAGCTGCGGGCGTTCCGTCGCGGCGCGCAGGTAGCTGCCGATCTTCGTCTTCTCGATCACCAGCCAGGTCGCCAGGCACATCGCGGTCGCGGCGATCAGCACCCAGACGCGGTAGCCCGGCAGGAAGAAGTCGCCCAGTTCGAGGTCCAGCGCCCGGAACTCCGGCGGCGGCGCGTAGCGCTGGCCGGATGAGCCGAAGTTGTTGCGGAACAGCCCTTCGATCACCAGCGCGCAGCCGAAGGTCAGCAACAGCCCGTACAGATGGTCCACCCGGTAGAGCCGGGCGATCATCAACCGTTCCATCGCGACCCCTATGGCGCCCACGATCAGCGGCGCCAGCACCAGCGCGGCCCAGTAGCCGACGCCCGCAAAGGTCAGCAGCATCCACGCCGCGAAGGCGCCCATCATGAACTGCGCGCCATGCGCGAAATTGATCACGTTCAGCATGCCGAAAATGACGGCAAGGCCGAGCGAGAGCAGCGCGTAGAACGAGCCGTTGATCACGCCGAGGATGACCTGCGGCATCGCCAGCTGGAGTTCGAAAAGCAAGTCTTCCATGACGCCTCTGAGCGTGGTCGGGGTGGGGGCGGCGCCATCCGCCGCCCCCGGTCAGGCCAGGATCAGGAGCGCACCAGCGCGCAGCCGCCCTGGTTCAGGGGACGGAACGCCTCATTGGCCGGGATGGTGGAGACCAGCTTGTAGTAGTCCCACGCCCCGCGGCTTTCGGCCGGCGTCTTCACCTCGAACAGATAGGCCGGATGGATCTTGCGGCCATCGGGGCGGATCGTGCCTTCGCCGAAGGCGTCGTCGCTGGTCGGCATCGCCTTCATGCGGTTCACCGCATCGGCGCCGGACGCCTTGGCAGCGGCCACGCCCATGTCGCCCACCGCCTTCAGGTAGTGCAGGATGCCGGAATAGCAGCCGGCCTGCACCATGGACGGGCGCAGGTTGCCCGGCATCGCGCCCAGGCGCTGCGTGAAGGCGCGGGTGCGGTCGTTCAGGTCCCAGTAGAAGGTCTCGGTCAGCACCAGGCCCTGCGCCACTTCGAGGCCGAGCGAGTGGACATCCGTCACGAAGACCAGCAGGCCCGCGATCTTGGTGCCGCCGCGGGTGATGCGGAACTCCGCCGCCTGCTTGATGGAGTTGATCGTGTCGCCGCCGGCATTCGCCAGGCCGATGACATTGGCGCGCGACCGCTGCCCCTGCTGGAGGAAGGAGGAGAAGTCGGTCGTGCCCGGGAAGGGGGTGCGCACGCTGCCCAGCACGCGGCCGCCGGCGGCGTTGACGAAGGCGGTCGTGTCACGCTCCAGCGCATGGCCGAAGGCGTAGTCGGCGGTGATGAAGAACCAGCTCCGGCCACCCGCCGCCACCATCGCGCCACCCGTGCCCTTGGCCAGGTTGTAGGTGTCGTAGGTCCAATGGATCGTGTTGGGCGAGCAGGCCGCGCCCGTCAGGTCCGACGTCGCGGCGCCAGAGTTGATGAAGACCTTGTTCCGCTCACGCACCAGCGTGCTGACCGCCAGCGCGACCGAGGAGGTCGGCACGTCCACGACCACGTCGATGCCGTCGCGGTCGATCCACTGGCGCACGACGGTGGAACCGACATCGGGGCGGTTCTGGTGGTCGGCCTGCACGACCTCGACATTGATGCCGCGCTGCGCAATGCCGCTTTCCTGGATCGCCAGCCGCACCGCCTGGGTGGAGCCGGGACCGGAGATGTCGCGATAGAGGCCGGACTGGTCGTTCAGCACACCGATGCGGATGGTGTTCGCGGCCTGTGCGCGGGCGCTGCGCCAGGGCAGGCCACCAAGGGCGACAGCACCGGCAGCGCCGGTCAGAAGCGTACGGCGTTCGATCGTCATATTGGGCGTCCTCTCCATTGTTGGTGACGTTCCCCGGCCGATCAGACGCCGAGGTAGGTGTGCAGCCGGTCCATGCTGGCGGCGAGGTCCTGGTTCGCCACCATGTCCACGATCCGGCCGTGTTCCATGACGTAGTGCCGGTCCGCGACCGTCTGGGCGAAGCGGAAATTCTGTTCGACCAGCAGCACCGTGAAGCCGCGCTGCTTGATGTTGCGGATCATCGCGCCGATCTGTTGCACGATGACCGGCGCCAGCCCTTCCGAGGGCTCGTCCAGCAGCAGAAGCCGCGCGCCGGTGCGAAGGATCCGCGCGATCGCGAGCATCTGCTGCTCCCCGCCCGAAAGCTTCGTCCCCTGGCTGCGCGCGCGTTCCTTCAGGTTCGGGAACAGCGTGTAGATCTCATCGAGGCTGAGCCCGCCCGGTGCGATCACCGGCGGCAGCATCAGGTTCTCCGTCACATCGAGGGAGGCGAAGATCCCGCGCTCCTCCGGGCAATAGGCAATGCCCGCGCGCGCGATCAGGTCGGGCCGCGCCGCGATCAGTTCCTTGCCCTCGAAGCGGATCGAGCCAGAACGGCGCCCCGTGAGACCCATGATGGCGCGCAGCGTGGACGTCTTGCCCGCGCCATTGCGGCCCAGCAGCGTGACGACCTCACCAGGCCGGATATCCAGCCCGACGCCGTGCAGGACATGGCTTTCGCCATACCAGGCCTCGAGGTCACGGAGTTCCAGCATCGGTGCGCCGGATGCGGCGGCGGGTGGCATGGCGGTCATGGCGTGGGACATGGTCAATGCGCCCCCTCGAAGCCGGGATCGGTGCCGAGATAGGCGGCCTGGACCTCCGGATTGGCGCTGACCTCGGCATAGTCGCCTTCCGCCAGCACGCGGCCGCGCGTCAGCACGGTGATGCGGTCGCAGAGCCCGGCCACGACCTTCAGATTGTGTTCCACCAGCAGCACCGTGCGCCCTTGCGCCACGCGCTTCACCAGCGCGATGACGCGGTCCACATCCTCATGCGTCATGCCGGCCGTCGGCTCGTCCAGCAGCAGCATCACGGGGTCGAGGGCAATGGTCGTCGCGATTTCCAGCGCCCGCTTGCGGCCATAGGGCAGCTCGCCCGCATTCACCCGCGCATATTCCGTGAGGCCCACATCCTCCAGCAATTCGAAGGCGCGCGCATCGAAGGTCTTCAGCAGGGCTTCCGAGCGCCAGAAGTCGAAGCTGCCGCCGCGCGCGCGCTGCAGCGCAAGCCGCACATTCTCAAGCACGCTGAGATGGGGGAAGACCGCCGAGATCTGGAAGGACCGCACGAGCCCGAGCCGCGCCACTTCCGCCGGCTTCAGCCCGGTGATGTCGCGCCCGTCATAGCGGATCGCACCGCGCGTCGGCGGGAGGAACTTGGTGAGGAGGTTGAAGCAGGTCGTCTTGCCCGCGCCATTCGGGCCGATCAGCCCGTGGATCGTGCCGCGCCGGACCTGCAGCGCCACATCGGACACCGCGACGAAGCCGCGAAATTCCTTCGTCAGACCCTCGGTCTCGAGGATGATGCCATTATGCCCGTTCGTGGATGCCACGCCCGGTTGCCTCCCGTCTTTCCCGGCTCGTCGCTGCTTCGGCTTGCCCCGACGCCAGCGCATGCCCGCCATGCCTTGATCGCTTCATGTAGCTTCGGCCCGATGAATGCAAGTCCCGGCGGCCGTCCCGGCGGGGCTGCCGCGGAGGCCCCGGGTCCTGTGGCGACATTGCGGAACGGTCAGCCCCCATTCCGCGTCAGCGCGCGGGCCATGCGGTCGATCCCCTCAGCCAGCGTGGCGCGGGGGCAACCGAAGTTCAGCCGCACGAAGCCGTGCCCCGGCCCGCCGAAATCGGGACCGGGATTGAGGCCGACCCGCGCTTCTTCCAGGAAGAATCGCTGCGGGTCGGGCATGGCGCGGCTGGCGCGGCAATCGAGCCAGGCGAGATAGGTGCCTTCCGGCACCCGCATCGTCACGCCCGGCAGGCGCTCGGCCACCGCCGCGACCAGCCAGTCGCGATTGGCCTGGAGATAGGCCAGCGCCTGCTGCCGCCACGGCTCGCCCAGGGTCAGCGCCGCCTCCGTCGCGACCAGGCCGAGGATGTTCACATGATCCGCGACCCCGGCGATCGCGCGCAAGAAACGATCGCGCAGCGCCGCATCCGGCACGACCGCCCAACAGGCATTGAGCCCCGCGATGTTCCAGGTCTTGCCCGCGGACATCAACGTGATGGTGCGCGCCGCGATCTCGGGCGAAATCGAAGCCACCGGAAGGTGGCGACGGCCATCGAACAGAAGGTCGCAATGGATCTCGTCGGCGATGATGGTGGCATCCGCCGCGATGCAGGCCTCCGCCATCGCCGCCAGCTCGGCGCGGCGGAAGACGCGGCCGGTCGGGTTGTGCGGGTTGCAGAGCAGGAAGGCGCCGCCCGGCCCGGCCTCGGCCAGCGCGGCGCGCAGCGCATCGAGGTCGGGTTCGTCGGACGCGGTCAGCGGCGCCTCGATCCGGCGCATCTCCCAATGGCCGGGGGCGGCGAGCATGGGCGGATAGACCGGCGTCTGCACCACAACCCCGGCCCCCGGCTTGCAGGCGGCGCGGAGCGCGAGGTTGAAGCCCGGCACCACGCCCGGCATCGCGATGATGGCGTCCGGCGCAACCTGCCACCCATATTGCTCCGCGAGCCAATCGACGATGCGCGCCTTCAGCCCCGCCTGCGGCACGCCATAGCCGAGGACGGGATGGGACAGCCGCGCCTGGATCGCCTCCAGCACAGGCTGGGCCACCGGGAAATCCATATCCGCCACCCACATGGGCAGCACATCCTCGGCGTAGCGGGTCCACTTGGTGCAACCGCTTGCGCGGCGATCCGGCAGCGTGTCGAAAAGGCTCACCCGGACGATCCTTCCACCATCTCGGGCCGTTGCCGTCCCGCAGCGCGCCAGGACACCCTGGCGGTCCAGTAGAGGCCTGCGGCCGCCTGGCCATCAACCCTGCCGGGGCCGTCGCGCGCGACGCACACGCGACATCCGCGCCACACGCATGCGTCGTTGCCATGGAATAGCTTGATCTTAACCGCCAGCAGCGTCATCTGACTGCCATACTGTACAACCGCCTATGACGATGGAGCCGGCCGACATGCCGAAGCCCGACTCAGCCCGTACCGAACCTGCCGCCACGGATCTGCCGCTGCCCGAGTCCGGCGGTTTCGCCCAGGGCGATGCCGTGATGCACCCCGCCCATGGCGTGGGCCGCGTCACCGGCGAATCCTCTGCGACCGTCGGCGGGGAAAGCCTGGAGCTGGTGCACTTCGCCTTCGGCGAGGGCCGCCTGCTGCTGCGCGTGCCGCGCGCCAAGGTCATCGCCAACGGCATCCGCCGCCTGGCGGGTGGTGAGCTGATCGCGGAAGCGCTGGCGGTGCTCTCCACCACCCCGCGCGGCGCCGTGCGCGGCATCACCTGGGCCCGCCGCGCGGCGGAATTGCAGGCCAAGCTGAACAGCGGCGATCCGCGCAAGGTCGCGGAAGTGCTGCGCGACCTCGGCCGGAACGTGAACAATCCGGAGCGCAGCTTCTCCGAACGCCAGATCTTCGAAGCCGCGCTGGAACGCCTGGCGGTCGAGATCGCGGCGGTCGAGAACATCACCCGCGAGGCCGCCGTGGCGAAGATCGCGGAACGCGTGCCCGTGGCGCCCTCCCCGGTCGCCGCCGCCGCCTGATCACGACGCCGGGCGGGCCACTGGCCCGCCCGTTGCGACTTTCCGACGCCCGCGCGGTCAACCATCGCGCGGGCGTTGCGTTTCCGGAGGCATGAAGGCCTCCGATCCCCTCCGTGAAACGCCGCCGCCAGCGCCTGAGCCGGCCGAGACCCCTCGCCCCACCGCACCGCCGGGACCGGGGCCCGAGCTGCCAGGGGTGCCGCCCTTCACCCCGGAACCGCCAGGACCGGAGATACCTGGCACGCCGCCTGGGCAGCCGGAGTTGCCGGTGATCGCCCCGCCCGGACCCGAAATGCCCCAGCCTATCGCTTGACCTGCACCTTCAAGGAGAGGAGCGCCACGAAGGCCGCGAAGGTCAGGCCGGAGGTCACGGCCAGCGCAGCCTCCACCCCCGCCCGTTCCAGCAGCAGCCCGAAGGCGAAGGGCGCAAGCGCCTGGAGGAAGCGCGACGGCGCCGTCAGCAATCCCTGCCGCGCGCCGTAGCCGGCGGGGCCGAAGACCGCGAGCGGCAAGGTGCCCTTCACGATCGTCATCACGCCGTTCCCCATCCCGTGCAGCACCGCGAAGACCGGCGCCGCGATGCCGCCGCCGGCCAGCAGCGCCAACACCCCGAGCGGATGGCCGAGTGCGGCGATGCGTGCCGTCGTGATCGGCTGGATGCGGCGCACCAGCGCGTATTCCAGCAGCCGCGCCGCGACCTGGGATGGCCCGATTAGGGCCGCCGCCGCGATCGCCAGCGCCGTCGTCGCACCGGCGGCTTGCAGCATCGCCGGCAGATGCGCCGCCATCGCGCCCGCCACCGTCCAGGTGGCCGCGAAGACGAAGGCGAGGATCGGCATCGCAAAGCGCGGCGCCGGTGCGGCCTCGGCCTCCGCAGCCGCCTGCTGCCTCTCGGGCGGCGGCGCCGGCGGCACCAGCAGGCGATTGAGCGGCAGCCCCAGCACAAGGTGCAGCGCCGCCCAGCCGAGGCAGGCGCCGCGCCAGCCGAAGGCCCCCTCCATCACCGCCGAAAGCGGCCAGCCCACCGTGCTCGCGAAGCCCGCGATCAGCGTGATGCCGGTGATGGGTGAGCGCGCCGCGCGCCCATAAAGCCCTGCAAGCGTGGCGAAGGCCGCATCATACAGCCCCATCGACATGCCGACGCCGATCACGAGCCAGCCCAGCGCCATCATCGCTGGCCCCTGCGCCACAGCAAGCAGCACCAGGCCCAGAGCGAAGACGAGGTTCGACACCGTCAGCACATCGCGCCCGCCCCGCAGGTCGATGGCGCGCCCCGCCATTGGCCCCAGCACCGCCGACAGCAGCATCGCCGCCGAGAACCCCGCGAAGACCCAGGAGGAGGGGATGCCGAGATCGCGCGCCATCGGCGCCGCCAGGATCGCCGGCAGGTAGTAGGACGAGGCCCAGGCCAGGGTCTGCGCAGAGCCCAGCGCGATCACGACAGGGCGGGAGCCGGCGGGCGCCGCCCCACTCATGCGCCGCGCTGCCCCGATGCGATGTTCAACCCGGCCTCCTGACCACGAAAGGGGCCAGAGCCTAGGACAGATCGTGGCGCAGCGTGAACGCGCCCCGGCATGAAACTTCGCGGTCGGTGCCCCGATCAGCCACCCAGCCGCCGCGCCAGCCTCTCCTGCCCCTCGGCCGGCATGTGCAGGCCGAGCTTGGATCGACGCCACAACACATCCGCCGCCGTCCGCGCCCATTCGTGCCGCAGCAGCCAATCCAGTTCGCGTTCGGTGAAGCCGGCGCCATAGGCCTCGCCCATCGCGTTCGGCCCGCTCGCGCCATCGAGCAGCGCGTCCAGGTCGCTGCCATAGGCGCGCACCATCCGGCGCAGCGTGGCGGGCGGAAGCCAGGGGTGGCGGGCGGCCATCTCGGCCTCGAAGCCCGGCAGGTCGCGCCCACCGAACTCGCCGCCCGGCAGCGCGGCGGTCGCGGTCCAGGGCGTGCCCGCATGGCCGATGGCCGCGCCGATCGCGCCCACCGCGTCCTCCGCCAGGCGCCGATAGGTGGTGATCTTGCCGCCATAGATGCTGAGCACCGGTGCCTGCCCAGCCGCCGCATCGGTCTTGAGGACGTAGTCGCGCGTGACGGCGGATGGATTGTCCGCGCCGTCGTCATGCAGGGGACGCACGCCGGAATAGCTCCAGACGATCTCGTCCGGCGTCGGCGCGCGGCGGAACTGCCGGCCAACGGCGGCGCAGAGATAGGCCGCTTCCTCTGCCGTGCAGTGGGCGTCGCGGGCATCGCCCTCATGCGGCACATCGGTGGTGCCGATCAGGGAGAAGCGGCCCTCATAGGGGATGACGAAGACCACGCGGCGGTCGTCATTCTGCAGGATATAGGCCTGGTCGCCCTCATACAGCGCCGGCACCACGATATGACTGCCGCGGACCAGTCGCACGCGGTCCCGCGCCCGCGCCCGGGCGGCATCCTGCGCCTGGATCACCCAGGGGCCGGCCGCGTTGACCAAGGCGCGGGCGGTGACGATGCGCGCCGTCCCATCTTCCGCCACCAGCCGGCAGGTCCAGCATTCGGCGCCGCGCTCGGCGCCGACGAAGCTGGTGCGGACCAGGATCTCGGCGCCGCGCGCCGCCGCGTCGCGGACATTCAGCACGACCAGGCGGCTATCCTCGACCCAGCAATCCGAATAGGCGAAGGCATCGGTGATCGCATCGCTGAGCGGCTGGCCGTAGCGATGGGTGGCGGTGCGGAGGCTCTCGCTGCCCGGCAGGCTCACGCGGCGGGCCAGGTGGTCGTACAGGAACAGGCCCGCGCGGATCATCCAGCGCGGGCGCATCTCCGGCCGGTGCGGCAGCACGAAGCGCATCGGCCAGACGATGTGCGGCGCGATCCGCAGCAGCACTTCCCGTTCGGCCAGGGCTTCGCGCACCAGCCGGAACTCGTATTGCTCCAGGTAGCGCAGCCCGCCATGCACCAGCTTCGAGCTGTTGGAAGACGTGGCGCCCGCCAGGTCGCCGCGTTCCACCAGGCAGGTGGACAGCCCCCTGCCCTGCGCGTCCCGGGCAATGCCCGCCCCGTTGACGCCGCCGCCGATGACGAGAAGGTCGAAATCCGTTCGTATCGGTCGCGCCTGCGGCACGGCGAGGGGCCTCGGCGCATCCGGATCAGGCGGCGCTGCCGCAGCCGCGAGCGGCTCCGGCGATGTGGGTTCTTGGCGCATGGCATCCATGGTCGAATCTGGCGCTTCGGCGGGACATCCGGGCGCCACATAGCGAGGAGCCACATCCTGCGCCAGGACCGGAATGGACGCGCCTGGAGCATGGTTCGGCAAGGGGCTCGGGAATGCCGGGGGCTCGCGCCGTCCTGCATCCCGCTCATCCACCCCGCGCGCGCACCCTTTCCCGATGCGCCATATAGAGGCCGCTCGCGGCGATCACGGCGGCGCCGAGCAGCGTCCCCCCATCCGGCACATGGCCGAAGACCGCCACGCCGAGCAGGCCGGAGGTCAACAACTGGGTATAGGAGAAGGGCGCGAGCACCGAGGCCGGCGCCGCGCGATAGGCCAGCACAACCAAGTACTGCGCCGCCGCGGAGAAAAGCCCGACCAGCAGCCCCAGGCCGATCTGCGACAGGCTCGGCAGCGTCACCCCCGCCGGGCCGAACAGCACCAGGACGGGCAGCACCAACGTCACCACCGCGAAGCCGACGCCGGCGGTCCAGAACAACGTCGTCTCCGGCGCATCGACCGCGCCGATGCGCCGCGTGACGGTCACGGCAGACGCCCAGGCGGCAGCGGAGCCGATGGGCAGCAGCGCGGCCAGGGTGAAGGCATCGCTGCCGGGGCGCAGGATGATCAGCATCCCCAGCATGCCGACCCCGATCGCGCTCCAGCGCCGCCAGCCCGCGCGCTCACCCAGGAAGACCACCGACAGCACCGTCACGAAGACGGGCGAGACGAAGTTGATCGCGGTCGCCTCGGCCAGTGGCAGATACTGCAAGCCCGTGATGAACATGAGGGCGGAGGCGATGACGCCGAGGCCCCGCAGAACCTGTAGCCTGGGCGCCCGCGACCGCAGCATCCGCTGGCCCGGCGCCCGCAGCAGCAAGATCGATGCGATCGCCAGGAAAGTGGCATAGCGCAGCCAGGCGAGTTCCACCGCCGGCAGGGTCTCCCCCAGTCGCTTGGTCAGCGCGTCCGAGACGGAGAACAGCGTGACCGAGCCGAGCAGCAGCGGGATGCCCCGCCCGGGCTCATCCCGCCCCGCCCCCGCCGTGTCGCTGCGCGTCATCGCGGCAGCGAAGCATGCGGCGCGGGCCAGGGTCCACCGGCAAGTCGGCGTGCCAGCCATGCGCCAAGGCCGCGAAGGGTTGTGACGCGGGTGGGGTTCAACGGCGGTGGGGTAACAAGCTAGGCTCGGCCCCATGGCATTCGACGTGCTTCCCGGCCTCGGCCAGCCGCTGCGGCGGCTTGAGGATCCCAGGCTGCTCACCGGCGGTGGGCGCTTCGCGGCGGATCGCGCCGCGCCAGGCGCCTTGCAGGCGGTGTTCCTGCGCTCCCCCCACGCCCATGCGCGGGTGCGGGCGGTGGATGCGGCGGCGGCGCGCGCCATGCCGGGCGTCGTCGCGGTCTTCACCGCCGAGGAGACGGCAACCCTCGGCCACAACCCGACACTCACGGAAATCTTCGACGCCGAAGGCCGCCGGCATGTGGAGCCGCCACGGCTACCCATCGCCCCCGGCCGCGTGCGTCATGTGGGCGAGATCGTCGCCATGGTAGTGGCCGAGACCGCGCACCAGGCCCGTGACGCGGCGGATGCCATTGCGGTCACCTATGACGCGCTTCCCGCCGTGGTGCTGGCCAGCGACGCGCTGGCCGCCGGCGCGCCGCAGCTGCATGCGGAAGCGCCGGGCAATCTGGTCTGCGACTGGCGCAAGGGCGATGCGGCAGCGGTGGAGGATGCGATCGCACGGGCCGCGCATGTCACGCGCTTCGCCACGCGATCCGCGCGGATCGTCGCGGGGTATATCGAACCGCGCGCGGCGCTGGCGGAATGGCAGGACGGGGTGGTGACGCTGACCACGCCGTCCCAGGGCGTGCATGTGATCCACCGGATCCTCTGCGACCATGTGCTGCGCTGGCCGCGCGAGGCGCTGCGCGTGATGACGGAGGATGTCGGCGGCGGCTTCGGGCCGAAGCTGCCGCCCTATCCCGAACAGGCGCTGGCCTGCTTTGCGGCTGCCGCGCTGCGGCGCGACGTGCGCTGGGTGCAGGACCGCACCGAGCACCACCTGGCCGACACCCATGGGCGCGACCTGGAGGCGGAGATCACGCTGGCGCTCGATGCCGAGGGCCGCTTCACGGCGGTGAAGGTGGAGGCGGTGGCGAATTTCGGCGCCTATGTCTCCGCCGTGAATCCGACCATCCCGACCGGCGGCATGGCGAAGATACTGACCGGCCTCTACGCTATTCCGGCGGCGTCGATCGCCATGCGCTGCGCCTTCACCAACACCGTGCCCGTCGATGCGATCCGCGGCGCGGGCAAGCCGGAGGCCTTCGTGCTGCTGGAACGCGCCGTGGACCTCGCGGCGCGGGAGACGGGGCGCGATCCCGTTGCGCTGCGCCGGCTGAATCTGGTGCCCGCCACGGCCTTCCCCTATCGCAGCGCGCTCGGCTTCACCCATGACAGCGGCGATTATGCGGGCCTGATGGATGCGGCGCTGGCGACAGCGGACAAGGACGGCTTCGCGGCGCGCCGGGCGGCTTCCGCCGCGCGGGGCTTGCGGCGGGGGCGCGGCCTGTCCTGCCATCTGCATGCCTCGGGCGGCTGGGGCGACGAGACCTCGATCGTCGAGGTGATGGCGGATGGCACCATCGCGGCGCGCACCGGCACGCAAAGCCAGGGCCAGGGCCATGCGACGGTCTATGCGCAGGTGCTGGCCGCCGCCTTCGGCGTGGCGCCGGACCGCATCCGCATCATCCAGGGCGACAGCGCCACCATTCCGCGCGGCGGCGGCACGGGCGGGTCCTCATCCACCATCATCTCCTCCACCACCCTCGCCCGCGCCGCGGAAGCCGCCATCGAGCAGGGCCGGGACGCGGCGGCGGAGCTGCTGGAAGCCGCCCGCGCCGATATCGAATGGCAGGGCGCGCACTACGCCGTGGCCGGCACCGACCGCCGGATCGGGCTGTTCGAGGTCGCGGCTCGCGCCGGGGCGCTGGAAGGCCGCGCCGATTTCGCCGCCACCGTCGTCTCCTGGCCCGCCGGCGTCGCGGTGGCGGAGGTGGAGATCGATCCCGAGACCGGCGCCGTCACGCTCGACCGCTTCGCGGCGGCGGTCGATGCGGGCGTGGTGGTGAACCCCGTGCTGCTCGCGGGCCAGCTGCATGGCGGCTACGCGGCGGGGATCGGGCAGGCGCTGATGGAACAGGCCGTCTATGACCAGGACGGCCAGCTGCTGGGCGCGACCTTGATGGACTACGCCATGCCGCGCGCGGAGGACCTGCCCCGCTTCGACCACGCCCTGGTCCCGGTGCCGACGCTGAACAACCCGCTCGGCATCAAGGGCGTGGGCGAGCTGCCGACCAATGGCGCGCCGGCGGCGGTGGCCAATGCGGTGGCCGATGCGCTGGGCGGCGCCGAGGTTCCGCTGCCGATGACGCCCGAACGTGTCTGGGCCGCGCTGCGACACCAGGGCTGAGGGTTGGAGCCTGCCGCGCCGCTCCGCTACAAACCGCCCATCGCAATGCCTTCAGGAAGGATCGCCCGCATGAAGCTCACCTGGTTCGGCCATTCGGCCTATCGGCTGGAATTCGGCAGCTCCGTCGTGATGATCGACCCATTCCTGACCGGCAACCCGGTCTTCGCGGGCGACCCGGTGGCGGCCTCCGCCGGGGCGACCCATGTGCTGATCACGCATGGCCATGCCGACCATGTCGGCGATGCGCTGGCGATCCACCAGCGCACCGGCGCGAAGGTGGTCGCGAATTACGAGATCTGCCTGTGGCTGGCGCGGCAGGGCCTCAAGGCGATGGACCCGATGAATTCGGGCGGCACCACAGACCAGGGCGAGTTCAGCGTGACGCTGACCATCGCCTTCCATTCCTCCGCCACCATGGATGAGAACGGGATCACCCACGATCTCGGCCTGCCGCATGGCATCGTCGTGACGCCGAAGATCGCGGGCGAGCCGACGATCTATCACATGGGCGATACGGAAGTGTTCTCCGACATGGCGCTGATCGATGAGCTGCATAAGCCCGATGTCGCCATCGTGCCGGTCGGCGACCGCTTCACCATGGACGGCAAGCGCGGCGCGCTGGCGGTCCGCCGCTTCCTGCCGAGCGTGGAGACGGCCATCCCCTGCCATTTCGGCACTTTCGGCCTGATCGCGCCGAATGCGGATGTGTTCGTCCAGGCGATGCAGGGTGCGGCCGCGCGGGTGCTGGTGCCCGAGAAGGGCGTGCCCTTCACGATCTGAGGGGCATCGCGGCGGGCCGCTGGGCGAGCCCCCTACCCGACGATGCCGGGCCTTGCGCTGGCGTGGTGTTCCCGCAGCACCACGCCGGCCGATGCATCGACTTCCCGCAGCAGCACGCCATAGCCCCAGAGATCGGCCAGCTGCTGCAGCACCGCGCGCGCATCCTCTGCCGCCAGCAACTGGTGATCGAGCACGCGGTGGTGCAGCACCAGGCGCCGGTCGCCAACGAGGTCCACATCCTCCACCTGGATATCGGCATCGATCCGCCCGACATCGTAGTGCCGCGCCAGCGCCCGCCGAACACGCTGGTAGCCGCGTTCGTCATGGATGGCGTCCACGCGCAGATCCTCCTCCCCCTCATCGTCGATCAGCTGGAACAGCCGCAGGCGGCGGATCAGGCGCGGGGAGAGGTATTGCGCGATGAAGCTGTCGTCGCGGTGATTCGCCCAGGCCTCCCGCAGCACGGCATTTGCGTCGCCGCGCCCGGCGATGTCGGGGAACCAGTCGCGATCCTCGGCCTCCGGCGCGGTCGCGATGCGCGCGATATCCTCCATCATGGCGTAGCCGAGCGCATAGGGGTTGATGCCGGCATAGCGCGGATCGTCGAAGCCAGGCTGGAAGACCACATTCGTGTGGCTGTGGAGGAATTCCAGGTAGTGGCCATCGGTCAGCCGCCCCGCCTCATGCAGCCGGGTGATGATGCGGTGATGGACCCAGCTGGCGCAGCCTTCGTTCATCACCTTCGTCTGGCGCTGCGGGTAGAAATATTGCTCGACATGGCGGACGATCCGCAGGATCTCCCGCTGCCAGGGCCTCAGGCGTGGAGCCGACTTCTCCAGGAAATACAGAAGGTTTTCCTGCGGCAATTGCAGCAGGGCGCGGCGGCGGGCTTCCTCGGCGCGGATGGTCGGCGCGCCGCCCGGCGCCGGCAGGGTGCGCCAGAGATCGTCGTAGATCCGTTCCTCATGCCGGCGCCGCTCGCCTTCGCGCTTCTCCTCACTGGCGAGATCCGGGATGCGGCGGCGCGGCACGCGGAAGACGCCGTGGGAGGACAGCGCATGCGCCGCGTCCAGCACGCGTTCCACCGCGCCGATGCCGTAGCGGTCCTCGCAATCCAGGATGTAGCCGCGCGCGAATTCCAGGTAGTCGAGGATGCCGGACGCATCCGTCCATTCGCGGAACAGGTGGTTGTTGCGGAAGAAGTGGTTGTGGCCGAAGGCGGCATGGGCGACGACCAGCGCCTGCATGGTCGCCGTGTTCTCCTCCATCACATAGCAGAGGCACGGGTCGGAATTGATGACGATCTCATAGGCCAGGCCCTGCATGCCGCGGCGGTACAGCGCCTCATGCCGTGCGAAGCGCTTGCCGAAGGACCAATGGCGGTACAGCACGGGCATGCCATTCGCCGCATAGGCATCGAGCATCTGCTCGGCCGAGATCATCTCGATCCGCGTTGGGTAGAGAGATAAGCCGAGCTCGCCGGTCGCGACCTCGGCGCAGGCATCGTGGATGCGGCGCAGCGTGTCGAAATCCCATTCCGCACCCTCGAACAGCAGGCGTCCCACAGGCGCGCCGGTCATCGCGCCGCCTCCATCGCGCCCTTGCGGAACAGGTCGCGGAAGACGGGGTAGATGTCCTTGCGGTTGCGCACCTTCCGCATCGCCATCCGCGGTTCGGTGGCGCGCAGGTTGCCATAGCTGCGCCACAGATCCGTCTCGCGCGGCATGAAGCCAATCGGGCTTCCATCCTCGTCGCGGCCCACTTCCAGATAGGCGAAGTACTGGCAGGACGGCAGCACCTGCCCGGTGAGAAGGGCGACGGTGCGGTCATTGTCGGCGGCGGTGTTGTCGCCATCCGAGGCCTGGGCGACGTAGATGTTCCAATCCGCCGGGCTGTAGCGCGCGGCCATCACCTTCAGCATCTCCTCGAAGGCGGTGGAGACCACGGTGGCGCCGGTTTCCGGCGACCGGAAGAAGGTCTCCTCATCCACCTCCTTCGCTTCATGGGTGTGGCGGATGAAGACGACCTCCACATGCCGGTAGCGCCGCCGCAGGAACAGGTGCAGCAGCAGGTAGAAGCGCTTGGCGAGGTCCTTCATGCCCTCCGTCATGCTGCCGGAGACATCCATCAGGCAGAACATCACCGCGCGCGCGATGGGCCTTGGCGCGGGTTCGAACTGGCGGTAGCGGACATCGATCGGGTCGATATAGGGGATGCGCGTCGCCTTCGCGCGCAGCGTGCCCATGCGGGCCGCGAGCGCGGCAGCTTCCGCGGGGTCCGCTTCCTGGCGCAGCGCGTCTTCCAGCGCGTCCAGTTCCTCCGCCTTCGGCCGGCGCAGGGCCAAGCGGCGCGACAGCGCGTTCCGCATGGTCCGCCCCAGCGCGAGATTCGCCGGCGAGCCCTGGGTCGCGTAGCCCGCGCGCCGGATGCCGGATGCATCGCCCTCCACCAGGCGCTTCTTCGCCAACTCCGGCAATTCGAGGTCTTCCAGGAACAGGTCGAGGAATTCCTCCTGCGTCAGCGCGAAGCTGAACCTATCCTCGCCCTCGCCATCCGCGCTGCCCTCATGGCCCCCGCCGCCGCCCTCGGGGCGCGGGATGGTGTCGCCTTCGAGGTAGTCCCTGTTGCCCGGCAGCACATGGTCGCGCAGGCCGCCGGCAGCGCGGCGGAAATGCGGCTCCCTGACGCCGGAAGCGGGGATCGTCACCTCCGCCCCGCGCTCCATGTCCTTCAGGCTGCGTTCGCCGGCAGAGTTGCGGACCGCTTCGCGCACCATGTCCTTGGCGCGGCGCAGGAAGCGCTGGCGGTTCGCGAGGCTCTTGCCGCCGGGGTTGAGCCGCCGATCAACGATCTGCATCAAGTGTCCGGCTTTCATGGCGCGTGCGGGGCAAGGTCGGTCGCGCCCCCACCCTCCCGCGCTGCGCGCGGGCCCCGCCCTCCCCCGCTGCGCGGGAAAGGGAAGAGCCGCCCAGCCCTGGCGCGGTGCCCGTCGCTCCCTCCCCCGCCATGCGGGGGAGGGCTGGGGAGGGGGCCGCGCGCCCTGTCTCGATCCGTGACAGCCGCAGGCTCACGGCCATCACCCGCTCTGCTTCACCCGCATGTACCATTCAACCAGCCGCCGCACCTGGCGTTCCGTGTAGCCGCGGCTGGTCATGCGGCGGACGAATTCGTCGTGCTTGCGTTCGCTGTCCTGGTCCTTCTTGGACCCGAAGCTGATCACCGGCAGCAATTCCTCCACCTGGCTGAACATCCGCCGCTCGATCACCTCCCGGATCTTCTCGTAGGACGTCCAGGCAGGGTTGCGCCCGGCATTCGCCGCCCGCGCGCGGAGGCTGAACTTCACCACCTCGTTCCGGAAATCCTTCGGATTGGCGATGCCGGCCGGCTTCTCGATCTTGGTCAGTTCCTGGTTCAGCGCCTCCCGGTTCAGCAACTGGCCGGTGTCGGGATCCTTGAAGTCGAGATCCTCGATCCAGGCATCGGCATAGGCGACGTAGCGGTCGAACAGGTTCTGGCCGTAGTCGGAATAGCTCTCCAGATACGCCTTCTGGATCTCGTTGCCGATGAACTCGGCATAGCGCGGCGCGAGCTCGCCCTTGATGAATTCCAGGTAGCGCTTCTCGGTGTCGTCGCCGAACTGCTCGCGCCGGATCGCCTGTTCCAGCACATACATCAGGTGCACGGGATCGGCCGCGATCTCGCTGGTGTCGTGGTTGTAGGTGGCGGCGAGCACCTTGAAGGCGAAGCGCGTCGAGATGCCGTCCATCCCTTCGTCATTGCCCGCCGCGTCGCGATATTCCTGCAGCGAACGCGCGCGCGGGTCGGTTTCCTTCAGGCTCTCGCCGTCATGGACGCGCAGCTTGGAGAAGAGGTTGCTGTTCTCATGCTTCTTGAGGCGGGAGAGCACGGAAAACCGCGCCAGCATCTCCAGCGTGCCGGGCGCGCAGGGCGCGGCGGACAGCTCGCTGCCGCGCACCAGCTTCTCGTAGATCTTCCGCTCCTCCGTCGCCCGAAGGCAGTAGGGCACCTTGATGACGTAGATGCGGTCGATGAAGGCCTCGTTGTTCCGGTTGTTCCGGAAGGCCTGCCATTCGGCCTCGTTGCTGTGGGCCATGATGATCCCCTGGAAGGGGATGGAGCCGATGTTTTCCGTGCCCATGTAGCTGCCTTCCTGGGTCGCGGTCAGCAGCGGGTGCAGCATCTTGATCGGCGCCTTGAACATCTCCACGAATTCCAGCATGCCCTGGTTCGCGCGGTTCAAGCCGCCCGAGAAGCTGTAGGCGTCCGGGTCGTTCTGCGCGTGCAGTTCCAGCTTGCGGATATCGACCTTGCCGACGAGGGAGGAGATGTCCTGGTTGTTCTCATCCCCCGGCTCCGTCTTCGCGATCGCGACCTGCCGTAGCCGCGACGGGTTCAGCCGCACCACGCGGAAGCGTGAGATGTCGCCGCGGAATTCATCCAGCCGCTTCACCGCCCACGGGCTCATGAAGCCGCCGAGCCGGCGGCGGGGGATGCCGTAGCGGTCCTCCATCGCCGCGCCGTGCTTCTCGGCGTCGAACAGGCCGAGCGGGCTTTCGAAGACCGGGCTCACCTGATCGCCCGCCTTCAGCGCATAGACGGGCATCGCCTCCATCAGCGCCTTCAGCCGCTCCGCGAGCGAGGATTTGCCGCCGCCGACCGGGCCGAGCAGATAGAGAATCTGCCGCCGCTCCTCGAGCCCCTGCGCGGCGTGGCGGAAGAAGCCGACGATGCGCTCGATCGTCTCCTCCATCCCGTAGAACTCGGCGAAGGCCGGGTAGCGACGGATGGTGCGGTTCAGGAAGATGCGCCCCAGGCGCGGATCCTTGGCGGTGTCCACCAACTCCGGCTCACCGATCGCGGCCAGGATGCGTTCAGGGGCGGTGGCGAAGATCGTGGGGTCCGCCCGGCACGCCTCCAGGTAGTCCTGCAAGGGCATCTCGGCATCGCGGCGCCGGTCGTAGTCCCGGGCGTAGCCCGCGAAGACATCGTCCATCATCGTCATCGGCCGCTCCACATCGCCTGGGCAAGCGGCGCCGGAACGCCTGCGAAACCGGCAGGATGCCGGCCGCCAGTCACGCCTCCGTGGCCCCCGCTATCTCGTATACAAATGGTAGCACCCCGTCGCTTCGCCATGCCACGAAATGCAACACGCGCCGCGCGGAACGGATGGTGCCGACGACGGGCTCGGCAGCCCGCCGCAGGTCACCCAGAAGGGAGCCTGGGCAGAGACCTCGGGATCGGTGGTCGCCGCCACTGATGCGTCGCGCGGGCCTCTGATGGGTCACCGAAGGCGCCCCTGGAATCGCTCATGGCCAGACGCTGTCCCGCGGCCGCACAGGCACCGACATACGCGCCTTCAAGTCAGTTCGGAACGATCCGATTTCGTACTTTTGTGATTGCACTCTATTGGAGAGGCACGCACAATCTTTCGTGATCATGTAGGGTTAGGGATACACGCATGAGGAGAATCGCGGCAACCAGCGCCCTTCTACTGCCGCTCGCCGGATGCGGTCAGCCGCAGGTTCCGGTTGCACAGGTCTGGGCGGGGGCCGTCAGCCAGTATGCGCTGCAACCCATCTTCCCGATGCGCGAAGGGGTGCAGCCCGGCGATGTCTACGTGATCGCGGACCACGACGCCTTCGACCGGCAGAGCGCATTCCGCCCACGCAGCCTCTGGGTGGCGGCCTTGCCAGGGCTGCGGGACGAACTGCAGCGGATTGCCGAAGGCCGCCTGCAGATGCCTTTGACCGACGGCGCGGCGATCATGATAGGCGACGAGTCGGCCCCCAAGCGAGCGCCTTCGCTCTGGCCACAGCCGGCGCATCCCGCGACGACCACGCTGCACGCGGGCAGCAGCGCGGGGCTGCGGCGGCTCGGGCTTGCCGCAATGCCCGACGTCGCCGCAAAGACCAGCTTCACCGCGGGTGCCGCGGCGGGCGCACCGGTGCTCGGCCCCCTCAAGGCGGCGCTCGGCCTCGACGATAGCCGCAGCGTCACGATCCGCCCCGTGGGCGTCGAGGTGCTGAGCCTTCCGCTTACCTCCATCGACCGGATGCGCGCCGCGGGTTGCGCCGCGGAGCGCACGCTGGACGCGCTGGTCACCCAGGCCGCGCAGCATGTCGAGCCGCGTCTCGCCGGCGCCATGCCAGAGCGGGCTCAGTTGGCAGCGCGGACCAATGCCCGCGTCATGGTGCCCTCGCAGGTCTATTTCGTGCGCGCGATCGACTTCGTCTTCGACGCCGACACCGCGCTGGTGGCAGAGGTCACGGCACAGCGCGCCGAGGCGCGGCGGCGCGAAGCGGCGGGGGCGCAAGGGACCACGCCGCCAGCGGCCGCAGCCGGCGCCGCGCCACCGCCCCCGGCCGCTGCGGCGCCGGATGCCGCGGCCCGCGCCCTGTTTGAACGGCTCGCGGGGCGGCAGGTGGAAGGTCTGGTGCCGGCCACGGCCTCCGTCACCTTCGTCTCCGATCAGGGCCTCGTGCTGCGGCAGATCTTCCAGCAACCCCTCGCCTTCGCTGTCTCCGGACCGTCCTATGCCGTGGTCGGCGCGGATGGCGGCTGGGCGTCCTTCTGCGGCGGCGCCCAGCCGACATCGACCGGCGGACGGACCCCGGCGGGCATGGCCGACTGACCCGAGGCCGGCCGATGCCACCTTCGATCAGGGGTGTGCTGGCGGGGCTTGCCGCGCTCGTCGCGTCCGGCGGCATGGCGCCGCCCTCGGCCGCGCAGCCCGCCCCGGCCGCTCTCCCGGGCCTGCCGCCCGAAGGCCTCGCGGAGGTGCAGCGCCGCGCCGGGCGTACCCTGGATGCGGCGCGCCAGATCGGCCGCGTCGGCGCCGACATCCCCGAGATCGATGGGATCGTCGCCAACGAGGCGCGCGGCCTCGGAGGTGCGCGAGCGGCAGAGGCACTCGCCCGGGGCGACTTCGAAGAGGCACGGAGCCTGCTGGAACGCCAGGCGGCCGGCCTCCTCGAAGCCGCAGACCGCCTGGCCAGCACCGCCCCGGTCGCCGAGCGGCTCCGCGCCCTTGAGACCCTTGGCGAGAGGCTGCGCGGGATGATCGATGCAGAGGGTCCGTCGCTGCAGGTCGCGAAGATGCTCGCGCCCGGCGAGGCCCTGGCCGCGAGCCTCAACGACCCCGCAGTGGCGCTGCTGCGGCATCGCACGGGCCGCATCTGCACAGGCTCCTATGTCGGGGCAGGCTGGGTGCTGACGGCCGCGCATTGCGTCTGCCCGACCAGCGCTGCAACCAGCGAGGCTTGCGCGAAGGCAGAGCCGAGCCTGCGGGTGCCGGCGGATTGGCACGTGTTCTTCCAGCATGCTGGCCGCTTCGCGGTGGAACAGGTGGAGGTCGCGCCAGACTATGCTTGGCCGGCCGAGATTGGAGGGCGCTGGCGCCCGCTGAGCGACGATGTCGCGATGCTCCGCCTGCGCCGGGCGCCGAACTGGATCATGCCGATGCCGCTGGACGCCGGCACCCCGCCCACCCTGTCGGGCGCGACCATCGTGGGCTTCGGCTATGCCGGGGGGGCGCGCAATCCCCTGACCGCCGCCGCGCCTGGCCTCAAGACCTCGGGGCCGGCGCAAGTGCAGGCCTGCCCAGCCGGGGCCGCCGAGTATCTCTCGCCGGCCGCCCATCTCTGCCACAGCTTCGTCGCGGGCCAATCGGGCACGATCTGCCACGGCGACAGCGGCGGCCCCTTGCTGGCCGCGCGCAGCGGCGCGATGCGGGTGCTCGGCATCGCATCTCTCAACAACCGGGCGGGCGCGGCCCCCTCGAACCCCGCGCTCGGGACAGCCTGTGGCCATGTCGGCTCAGTGGGCGTGCATAGCTGGGCGGGCGCAGGCTCGGTCCGCGGCTTCGTGGAGGGGCGGCTCGCCGCTGGCCCGCCCGTGTTCCCCTTGCCTGCGGCCTTCCCGCCCACCGGTCGGCCGTCGGCGGCGGCGATCCTGGGCCAGGCGAATGGGCGGCCACTTGTTCCCGCAGGGCAACGGCACGGGCGGCAGGAGGTTCCATTGCAACCACCCGGCCGGGCCGGCGCGCATATCCTCCTCACCGCCAATGCCGAGGGTCCGCTGACAGCCCTCCGCTTGGTCGCGCGGCGCACCGGCCAGCCAGGGGGCGACATCCTGCTCTGCGAGGCACGGCCCGAAGGCCAAGAGCGCATCCTGGCCTGCGTTGCGCGTCGCGAGGTTCCGCCGCAGCACAGCCTGCACGCGATCGTCGAGGGAACACCCCGCCCGCTGCCATCGCGGCCCGACCGCCCAGAGCTCCAGGCCCAGGAGACGCGCATGCAGGTCCTTGCCCTCGCCCTACCGGACGGCCACAACGCCGAATAGCGTCGCACGACGCGGCTGGTCCCGGACCGGTCACCCTTGATTCAGACGCCCGACGGGTAGACGATCCGGCCACATGATCCTGCTGATCGACAATTACGACAGTTTTACGTTTAATCT
Organism: Roseomonas mucosa; assembly: GCA_945878375.1. Classification (GTDB taxonomy): domain Bacteria; phylum Pseudomonadota; class Alphaproteobacteria; order Acetobacterales; family Acetobacteraceae; genus Falsiroseomonas; species Falsiroseomonas mucosa_A. The sequence continues at coordinate 160,897 of CAMDWG010000006.1, forward strand.
CTATCACTTCCTGGGCGATCTTGGGGCGGTGGTCGAGGTTCGGCGCAACGACAGCCTGTCGGTGGACGACGCCCTGGCCCTCCGGCCGGAGGCGATCCTGCTCTCGCCCGGCCCCTGCACGCCGAATGAGGCCGGAATTTCCCTGCCGCTGATCCATGCCGCCGCCGCGCGGGGCCTGCCCTTGATGGGCGTCTGCCTGGGCCACCAGGCGATCGGCCAGGCCTTCGGCGGCAAGGTGGTCCGCGCGCCGGCGCCGGTGCATGGCAAGGTGTGGGAGATCGCCCATGGCGGCACCGACATCTTCGCCGGCCTCCCCTCCCCCTTCCGCGCCACCCGCTATCATTCCCTGGTGGTCGAGGACCTGCCGGATTGCCTTGTGCCGACGGCGCGCACGGCGGACGGGCTGGTGATGGGCCTCGCCCATCGCGACCTGCCGATCTGGGGCGTGCAGTTCCACCCTGAAAGCATCGCCTCCGAACACGGCCACGACATGCTGCGGAACTTCCTGTCGCTCGCGGGCGTCAGGGCCGGCCGGAACGAGCCGCCCGCGCGGGCCCGGCAGGACATCCCCGCATGAAGGCGATCCTCACGCGCCTCGCGGCTGGGGAGAGGCTGGCGGAATCTGAGGCCGAGGCCGCCTTCGGCATGATCATGGCCGGGGAAGCGACCCCGGCGCAGATCGCGGGGCTGCTGATGGCCATGCGTGTCCGCGGGGAGACCGTGGCCGAGATGACCGGCGCGGTGCGGGCCATGCGCGCGCGGATGCTGGCGGTGGAAGCACCGCCGGATGCGATGGACATCGTCGGGACCGGCGGTGATGCCGCCGGCACGCTCAACATCTCCACCGCCGCCGCGCTGGTCGTCGCGGGGGCCGGGGTGAAGGTCGCCAAGCACGGCAACCGGGCGCTGTCCTCCCGCTCCGGCGCAGCGGATGCGCTGTCCGCGCTGGGCATCCCGGTGATGGAAACGCCCCTGGACCGGCTGCCGGCAATCCTGGCGGAGGCCGGGATGTGCTTCCTGATGGCGCCGCGCCACCACAGCGCGCTGCGCCACGCCGCCGGCCCGCGGATGGAACTGGGCACAAGAACGATCTTCAACCTGTTGGGACCGCTGGCAAATCCCGCCCGCGTCACGCGGCAGATGACCGGCGCCTTCAGCCCCGACTGGCTGCGCCCGATGGCCGAGACGCTCGCCCGGCTCGGCACCGAGCGCGCTTGGCTGGTGCATGGCATGGGCCTCGATGAACTGACCCTCGCCGGTCCGTCCCAGGTGGTGGAACTCGCTCGCGGCAGCTTCCGCGCCTTCGAGGTGACGCCCGAAGATGCCGGCCTGGCCCGCGCCCCGGCCGAGGCGCTGAAGGGCGGCGAGCCGGCGGAGAACGCCGCCGCCCTGCTCGCCCTGCTGGAAGGCGCACCCGGCGCCTACCGCGACTGTGTGTTGCTGAACGCCGCCGCGGCGCTGATCGTCGCGGGTCGTGCCCAGACCCTGCCCGAGGGCGTTGCCCTGGCGGCGCGCAGTGTCGATACCGGCGCCGCGATGGAGGTGCTGCGGAAGCTCCGCGCCGCCGCCGCCCCGCCGCCCCCCGAAACACCGCATAGCTGAGCGCACGCCATGAACGCCCCCACCGCGATGCTCTCCGACAAGCTGGTCAAGATCCTGGCCGACAAGCAGGCGGAGGTGCGCGACCGCTCCGCGGCGGTTCCGCTGGCCGAGATGGAGCGCCGCGCCGCCGCCGCGCCCAAGCCGCGCGACTTCACCGGCGCGCTGTGCGATGCGGTGGCCTGGGGCCGGGTGGGCCTGATTGCCGAGATCAAGCGCCAGAGCCCCTCCGGCGGGCTGATCCGGGACCCCTTCGACCCGGCGGCGCTGGCTAAGGCCTATGAAGTCGCGGGCGCCGCCTGCCTCTCGGTGCTGACGGACCAGCCCTATTTCGGTGGCTGCACGGAAGATCTGCTGGCCGCGCGGGCGGCCTGCGCCTTGCCGGCGCTGCGGAAGGATTTCATGGTCCATCCCTGGCAGGTCTTCGAATCCCGCGCGATGGGGGCGGATTGCATCCTGCTGATCATGGCGGCGCTGGAAGATGAGCTGGCGCATGAGCTGGAGGATATCGCCCGCAGCCTGGACATGGCCGTGCTGGTCGAAGTCCATGACCGCCGGGAACTGGACCGGGCGCTCGCGCTGGAGACCCGGCTGATCGGTGTGAACAACCGTAATCTCAAGACCTTGACGACCGATCTTGCGACATCGGAGGAACTGGTCCCCCTGATCCCCGCCGATCGCATCCCGGTCGCCGAAAGCGGCATCCGCACGCCCGAGGATGTGCGACGCATGTCCAATGCGGGCGCGCGCTGCCTGCTGGTGGGCGAACACCTGCTGCGCCAGCCGGATGTCACGGCGGCGGCCAGCGAGCTGATCCACGCCCTGCCGGGCTGAAGGCCGGCGCCTTCCGGGCATGGGGCCTCCCCCATCGGCGGGGGACGGCTTATCCTGGGCCGCATGACCCAGAAGCTGACCCATTTCGACGAGGCCGGCCGCGCCGCCATGGTGGATGTCTCCGGCAAGGCCGAGACCTCCCGCACCGCCATCGCGCGCGGGCGCATCGTGATGGCGCCGGAGACGCTGGCGCTGATCCAGGGTGGGCAGGTCGGCAAGGGCGATGTGCTGGGCGTGGCACGGCTGGCCGGCATCATGGCGGCCAAGCGGACCTCGGACCTTATCCCGCTCTGCCACCCACTGATGCTCGCCAAAGTCACGGTCGACCTGACGCCCTCTGGCCCGGACGCCATCGAGATCGAGGCGACGGTGAAGGTCACCGGCCAGACCGGGGTGGAGATGGAAGCGCTGACCGCCGTGACGGTCGCCGCGCTGACCGTCTACGACATGTGCAAGGCCGCCGATCGCGGCATGCGGATCGAGGCGGTGCGCCTCATCCACAAGTCCGGCGGCAAGTCCGGCACCTATCAGGGGGAATAGATGCTCGCGCTTGAGGACGCCCGCGCCCGCATCCTGGCGGCACTGGAGCCCACCGCCGCCGAGACGCTGCCCCTGGCCGAGTCCTGGGGCCGGGTGCTGGCCCGGCCGGTCGTGGCGCGGCTGACCCAGCCGCCGGCCGATGTCTCGGCGATGGATGGCTATGCGGTGCGCGCGGCCGATGCGGTAGAGGGCGCGCGGCTGCGGATCGCGGGCGCGGCGCCGGCCGGGCACCCCCATGCGGGCGGTGTCGGGCCCGGTGAGGCGGTGCGGATCTTCACCGGCGGCTTCGTGCCGGACGGCGCCGACGCCATCCTGCTGCAGGAGGATGCGCTGGCCGCCGACGGCGGCGTGACAGTGCAGGAGACGGTGAAGCCGGGCCGTTGGATCCGCCGCCGTGGCCTGGACTTCGCGGAAGGCGCGACGCTGCTGCAAGCCGGGCGGCGGCTGACGGCGCGCGATGTCGGGCTCGCCGCCGCCGCGAACCACCCCTGGGTCACACTGCACCGCCGCCCCCGCATCGGCATCCTCGCCACGGGGGATGAGATCGCGCTGCCGGGCGAGCCGATCCCGCCGGGCGGTATCGTCAGTTCCAACGCCCATGCGCTGGCGGCGCTGGTCCGCGCCGCGGGCGGGGAGCCGATGGTGCTGCCGATCGCCCCCGATGACCGCGATGCCATCGCCGCCGCCGCCGCCGCCGCGCGGGGCTGCGAGATGCTGGTGACGACCGGCGGCGCCTCGGTCGGGGAACACGACCTGGTGCAGAAGGCCTTGGGGGATGATCCGTCCCTTGGAGGCTTCGCGCTCGATTTCTGGAAGATCGCGATGCGGCCGGGCAAGCCGCTGATCTGGGGCAGGCTGGGCCGGACGCCGGTGCTGGGGCTGCCGGGCAACCCGGTCTCGGCCCTGGTCTGCGGGGTGCAGTTCCTGGTGCCCGCCATCGCCGTGATGTCGGGCCTGCCCGCCGCGCCGCCGCCGACCATGCTGGTCCGCGCCGGCGCGCCCCTGGCCGAGAATGACCGCCGCTTCGACCATCTGCGCGCCAGCCTGGGCACCGACCAGGATGGCAGGCCGGTGGCGACCCCCTTCCCCGTCCAGGACAGTTCCATGCTGGCCACGCTCGCCCGCGCCGAGGCCCTGATCCTCCGCCCGCCCCACGCCCCCGCTTTGCCCGCCGGGGCGGAGGTGGAGGCGATCCCGCTCGGCCAGTTCGGGATCTGAGGGGCGCACCACCCGCCTGTGGAAAAGATTTGACGCGACGCGGAGAACCTACCTAGAACATCCACAGCGATTCCCCGTTTGTTCGCCGGCAGGGCGAAGGCGGGGGCAAGGCGATCCCTGGGCGACCCGCGACGGGAAAGCCGACAAAGGGGCCGCCCGAGGGCCGGAGGAGGTTTGATGCTCACGCGGAAACAGCACGAATTGCTGATGTTCATCGACCGGCACCTGCGTGACACCGGCTTCTCCCCTTCCTTCGAGGAGATGAAGGAGGCGCTGCGCCTCAAGTCCAAATCGGGCATCCACCGGCTGATCACGGCGCTGGAGGAGCGCGGCTTCCTCAAGCGCCGGGCGCATCGGGCCCGGGCGCTGGAAGTCATCCGCCTGCCGGACAGCCTGGCGGCGCGCGGTGCCGCGCTCGCCACGCCCCCCGCCCCTTCCAACGAGGCTGCACCCGCCCCGGCCGCTGCCTTCGCGCCCAACGTCATCCGCGGCAATTTCGCCGCGAACCTGTCCGGCGTGCCGAAGCCGGCCAATGAAGCCCCGGCCGTCCACCTGCCGCTCTATGGCCGGATCGCCGCCGGCCTGCCGATCGAGGCGCTGCGGGATTCGGGGGCGAGCGTGGAAGTGCCGGCGGCGATGCTCGCCACGGGCGAACACTACGCGCTCGAAGTCTCCGGCGATTCGATGATCGAGGCCGGGATCCTGGATGGCGACACGGTGGTGATCCGCCGCGGCGACACGGCGGAGAACGGCGCCATCGTGGTGGCGCTGGTGGATGAGCAGGAAGTGACGCTGAAGCGGCTGCGCCGGCGCGGCAATTCGGTGGCGCTGGAACCCGCCAATCGCAGCTATGAGACGCGGATCTTCGGCCCCGACCGGGTGCGCGTGCAGGGTCGCCTGATCGGACTGCTGCGGAAGTACTGACGGCGCCGCCCAGCCCCCGTCACGGGGCGCGGGGCGCCATTGGCTGCGGATCGGGCCGCCCCGGCATCGGCGGCGGCGGCACCCAGGGCCGCGCCCCGCGCGTCGCGCGGTCCGAGACGATATGCACCGAATCCGCCCGCAGGCGGATCGCCTGCCCACCCTCTCGCCATACGGTGAAGCGATCCACCATCTCCCCCGTGGCGCAGCGGGGCCGGAGGGGCTCCGCCGAGACCAGCAGCGCCGCGCGGCCGCAGGCCGCACGCACCAGGGCCGGATCGGGCGGGTCCGGGAAGCGCTGGCCCCGCCGTGCCGGGCCGGAGCGCAACAGCACCGCCTCCGCCGCACCGGGCCTCGGCCGGAAGCGGCATGCCGCCGGGGTGCAGGCGATGGCGCCACCCGCCTCCACGCCGTCCTGGGGCAGCGGCCGCGCCTCGGTCGCGCCCAATTGGCGCAGCAGCACGGATCGCGCGAAGGCGCTGGCGCCGGGCTGTTCCTGCAGGAAGACGCCCTCCGCCGTCCGGAGCGCGACCAGGCGCCCATCGGCGGTGATGAGCATGTCGGGCGGCGGCGCCGACAGTCCCGCCGCCAGCGCGCCGGCCATGATCGGCAAGCCGACCAGCCGAACTTTGCCCCGCCACAGCGCCAGCCAGCAGAAGCCGAAGGTCGCGATGGCCAGCGCAGGCCCTGGGACGGGCGGCAGGGCCGGCGCGGCCTGCGGCCAGGCGGCGACCAGCCGGGCCGTGGCCAGGATTCCCTCCACCCCCCACCCCATCACCCAGAGCGCCGGCGCCTCGAGGCCGAGCGGCATCAGCAGCAGCGCGACCATCCCCGCCGGCATCACCACCAGGGATGTCAGCGGCACCGCCACCGCATTGGCGGCGATGCCATAGATCTGCAGCCGCCCGAAATGATGCAGCCCATAAGGCGCCGTCGCCGCCGCCGCGAGCGCCGAGGTCAGCATCAGCCCGATCACGCCGAGCGCCACGCGCCGCCGCCACCCTGTGCCGAAGCCCGGCCCGGACAGGCGCCCCCGCAGCGCCTCGTACCCCGCCGCGAGCGCCAGTACCGCGCCGAAGGACATCTGGAAGGATGGCCCCAGCACTTCCGCCGGTGCCGCCAGCAGCACCACCGAAGCCGCCAGCGCCAGGGTGCGGACCGTCAGCGCCCGGCGCCCCGCCAGCAGCCCGAGCGTCACCAGCGCCGCCATCACCAGGCAGCGCTGCATCGGCACCTGCGCCCCGGTCAGCAGCATGTAGCCCGCCCCCGCCGCCAGCGCGCCGAGCGCGGCCACCGCCTTGCCCGGCACGCGCAACGCCAGCCAGGGCACCAGCGCCAGCAGCAGCCTCAGCGTCGCGAAGACGCTGGTCAGCACGATCGACATGTGCAGCCCCGAAACCGACAGCAGATGCGCCAGCCCCGAATCGCGCATCGCCACGATCTCGCCAGGGGGAATCGCGGCCTGGGATCCGGTGATCAGCGCCGCCGCCACCGCCCCCGCCGCGCCGGGGATCGCCGCCTCCACCCGCGCTTCCAGCGCGATGCGGAGCGCGGCGAAGCCGGGCGCACCGTCCGCCCGCGCCAGCACCGCGACCGGCCCGAGCGCCGTGCCATAGGCGCCGAGCCCCGCAAAATAGGCCGCGCGCTGGAAGTCCCACGCCCCGGGGACCACCGGCGCGGCCGGCAGGCGGAGCATCGCCCGCAGGCTGAGCGTGTCGCCCGGCGCGGGCCGCGCCGGATCGTCGGCGCGCAGCCGGATCCGCAGGCTGCGCGCGAGCGGCTCGCCCTCGGCGATGCGCGCCCCCTCCAGCATCACGCGGCGGCCCTGGGGCAGCAGCTCGACCTCCGTGACCGTGCCGGTAAGCAGGACCGCGCCGCGCGGCAGGTCGAGCGGCGCGGGTAGCCGCGCCGCATGCCAGCCGGCCATGCCGAAGCCGATCAGCCCCGCCGCGACCAGCCCGACCACCCAGCCGGCCAGGGGCGCGCGGCGCCCGATCCAGAAGGCCGGCACGGCCAGGATCAGGCCGAGCCACAAGGCACCGCCGGGCGGTTCCTCGGAGGACCGGAAATACAGCAGCACCCCGGCGCCGAGGGCCACGGCCAGCCACGGCCCGAAGCGGCCATGCTGCCGGGCGAGCGCCGCTTCCACCGCCCCGCGCAGGCGGACGGCGAGGAGCGGCCATTCGGGGGAGGCCAGGGCGAGGCTCACGCAACCCTGGGTAGCATTTTGGGCATCACGATGCCACCGCGTCGGCAGGCGTCATCCGATGACGGGCTTGGCGGTTCTGCCCGCGTCCAAGGTGCTGTAGGAAGCGCCTTCCTCGAAGACGCCCCCTAGATCTCACCAAGGCATCCCATGTCGGTCCGCACCCGCTTCGCCCCCTCGCCCACCGGCTACCTGCATATCGGCGGCGCGCGCACGGCGCTGCTGAACCATCTCTTCGCCCGCCGCCATGGCGGGCAGTCCCTTCTCCGCATCGAGGATACGGACAAGGCGCGCTCCACGCCCGAAGCGGTGCAGCAGATCCTGCAGAGCCTGGACTGGCTCGGCCTGTCGCCGGATGAGCCGCCGGTCTTCCAATCCGCGCGGGAGGCCCGCCATGCGGAGATCGCGCGCGCGCTGCTGGCGATGGGCAAGGCTTACCTTGCCTATGACACGCCCGACGAACTGGCCGCCCAGCGCGCGGCGGCGGAAGCGGCGAAGCGCCCGTTCAAGTATGACGGCAGCCGTTGGATCGGGATGGAGGCGAAGGACGCCCCCTCCGTCGCACCGGCCATCCGCATCATCGCCCCGCGAGAGGGCGAGACGGTGGTGAAGGACCTGGTCCAGGGCGAGGTCCGCGTGGCGGCCAGCGAGCTGGACGACATGATCATCCTGCGCTCGGACGGCACGCCGACCTATCTGCATGCGGTGGTGGTGGACGACCACGACATGCAGATCACCCATGTGATCCGCGGCGACGACCACCTGACCAACACGTTTCGGCAGTGCATGGTCTATGACGCGATGGGGTGGAGGAGACCTCATTTCGCGCATGTGCCGCTGATCCATGGCGCGGATGGCGCGAAGCTGTCGAAGCGGCATGGCGCGGTCGGCGCGCTCGAATTCCGCGAACAGGGTTTCCTGCCGGAAGCCGTCTGCAACTACCTGCTGCGCCTCGGCTGGGGTCACGGCGACACCGAGATCATCACGCGCGAGGAGGTGGTGAAGATCTTCGACATCGCCGATATCGGCCGCGCCGCCGCGCGGATGGACTACAAGAAGCTGGAGCATTTCAACGGCGTCTATCTGCGCGCCGCCGATGACGAACGGCTGACGCGGGAAGTGCTGGAACGCTTCGCCAAGCGCGGCGTGTTCTTCGGCACCGATGGCGCGGCGCGCGTGCGGATGCTGATGCCCGACCTGAAGGAACGCGCGCGGACGCTGGAAGAACTCGCGGGCTCGGCGGTCTTCGCCGCCCAGGAAGGTGCCCCCGCGATGGACGCGAAGGCCGCGTCGCTGCTGACGCCAGACGCGAAGGCGGTGCTGGCTGACCTCGCCCAGTTCCTGTCCGATGCGCCGTGGGAACGCAAGGATCTGGAACACTGGCTGCGCGACTATGCCGAGGTGAAGGGCGTCAAGATGGGCGCGGTGGCGCAGCCGCTGCGCGTCGCGCTGACCGGCAGCACGCAATCCCCGCCCATCGACGCGGTGCTGGCCGCGCTCGGCCGGGGCGAGGCCGTCTCCCGCATCCTGGCCGCCGCCGCATGAAAATGGCCGGGCGGGCGCTGCGGCGCCCGCCCGGCCCTGTCTCAGACCCGCTCGATCAGCTCGATCTTGTAGCCGTCCGGATCCTCGACGAAGGCGATGATGGTCGTGCCGAACTTCACCGGCCCGGCTTCCCGCGTCACCTTGCCGCCGCCGGCGCGCACCGCCTCGCACGCCGCCTTCACGTCCGGCACGCCGACCGCGAGATGGCCGAAGGCGTTGCCGAGTTCGTAGCGCTCGACGCCGTAATTGTAGGTCAGCTCGATCTCGCCCTGGCCTTCCTTGTTGCCTTCCCCGTAGCCCAGGAAGACCAGCGTGTACTTGCCATCCGGCACGTCGCGCCGGCGCAGCTCCTTCATGCCGAGGAGGCTCGTGTAGAAGGCCACGCTGCGCTCCAGATTGCCGACGCGGAGCATGGTGTGCAGGAACTTGCCGGTGGTCATCGGGACTCTCCCATCTCGTTCAGGCCCATTTCGTCCAGGAACATGTCGGGGCGGATCGCCAGCAGGAACAGCCCCGCCGCATCCGCCGCCGCAACCGTCGCGGCCCGGTCCACGACCAGCGTGCCGGCATGGCCAGGGGCGTTGCCCTTGCCGGTGCCGAAGGCGGCCTCGATCGCGATGCCGGCCAGCCCCGCCTCGGCGGCGGCGCGGATCGTATCCGGGCCGATCACCGGCAGGTCGGCACGGGCTTCCTGCTCCGGCTTGACCAGCTTCACCAGCACGCCGCCCTGGCCTTCGCGCCTGAGCCCCGCGCAGCGCGCGAGCAGCGCATCGGTTCCCTCGATCGCCTCGACGCCGAGCACCAGGCCCTGCTGCACCACGCAGCATTGCCCGACATCCGCCGCGCCCAGCGCGCGGGCCACCGCGATGCCGCGCGCGATGTCGCCGCGGCTCGCCTCGTCCGGCGCGCGGGCGGAGAGCAGGCCGGCGGGGACCAGCAGGTCGCCCATCACCTCATGCGCCCCGATGGGCTCGAAGCCTTCGCCCCGCAGCACGCGCAGGACCGAGGACAGTAGCGCATCGTCGCCGCCCAGCATCGCGCGCGTGCCGACCTTCGCGAGCAGCCGCATCCCTTCGGCGTCGAGCCGCAGCGACAGCAGCGAGGGGCGCGTGACGCGGCCGACCATCACCAGATCCCGCGCGCCGGCGCGGCGCACCAGCTGGAGCATCCGTCCGACCCGGCCGAGGGGGACGACCTCATGCGGGAAGCGCGCGAAATCCTCGGGGTGCGCATAGCCTTCGACCAACACGCAGAAGACAGGTCGCCCGGCCTTCGCGGCGGCATCCGCCACCCGGCGCGGCATCACGCCTGCACCGGCAATCAAGCCAAGCGGCTGCCCTGGCGCCGACATATCAGGCCGGGTCCTGGTCCTCGTCTTCGGCGGCGCGGCCGAAGGGGCAAAGCCCGTGCTTGCCGCGGTCCCGCGCGAAATCCAGGATCTCCGCGACCAGCGCATTGTCCGGATGCGCGGCGGCGACGGCTTCGATCTGGTCCTCGATCCGGCCGCCGCGATAGAGGTCGTGCACCGCGCGCGCCACCACCATCACCTGGTCCTTCGAAAGACCCAGCCGGCGGCGCAGCGCGATGGTGTTGAGCCCGTAGAGCTTCGCGCGATACCCCTTCGCACGCCCGAAGGGCAGCACGTTGCGCTCCACCCCGGTCATGCCCGCAACCAGCGCCATCCGGCCGATCCGCACGAATTGCTGGATGGCCGCCGCACCCTGGATCACGGCGTGATCGCCGACCTCCACATGCCCCGCCAGCCCCGCCTGGTTGACCATGATGACGCCGTTGCCGACGCGGCAGTCATGCGCGATGTGGACGACGCACATCAGCAGGCAATCCGCGCCCACGCGCGTCATGCCATCGCCGCCGACGGAGCCGCGATGGATCGTGACCTGTTCGCGGATCTGGGTGCGCGGGCCGATGACGACGCCGGTCGGCTCGCCCTTGTACTTCAGGTCCTGCGGCGCCATCCCGATCGTCGTGAAGGGGAAGACGCGCACGCCCGCGCCGAGATGCGTATGCCCCTCGACCACGACATGCGAGACGAGTTCCACCCCCTCCTCCAGCACGCAGTCCGGCCCCACGACGCAACCCGGCCCGATGCGGCAGCCGGGGGCGATGGAGGCGCCGGGGGCGACGAAGGCGGTCGGGGAGATGATGGCGGCGGGGGATACCCCGCGGAGGTTCTGGTCCAAGGTCCGGCTACTTGTCGAGGATCATGGCGGAATAGGTAGCTTCCGCGACCAGCTTGCCTTCCACCATCGCCTCGCCCCGGAACTTCCAGACGGAGCCGCGCCGCTTTTCCTTCGCGACATGGATCCGCATCTGGTCGCCGGGGACGACCGGCTTGCGGAACTTCGCATCCTCGACGGTCATGAAATAGACCAGCTTGCCGGCCGCGGCCGGGCCGAGCGTCTCGACCACCAGCACGGCAGCGGTCTGGGCCATGCTCTCGATGATCAGCACGCCGGGGAAGACCGGGTGGCGCGGGAAATGCCCCTGGAAGAAGGGCTCGTTCATCGAGACATTCTTGATGCCGACGCAGGAATGGTCGCGGCGGATCTCCACCACGCGGTCGACAAGCAGGAACGGATAGCGGTGCGGGATCGCATCCATGATCCGGCCGATGTCGTAGGTGGCGAGGTCGCCATCCACGGGCGCCGGCTGGGTGGCGTCCGAACCGGCTGCTGCGCTCGAATCCATGCGCTCCTCTCATCCCCCGAACGGGCCGCGCGATCCTGTGGCGCGGCCCAGCCTATCGGTGCCTCGACCAGAGCGGCCGGGGCATGAACCCATCTGCGCCGATCCGTTCACAGACTTGTCATATCCGAACGGAGCAGCCTTCCCATCGGAAAGCAATCCGCCCGGCCGCGCCCGGACTATCCCCGGCTTGGCTTCTGCCCCAGACGCCGCAGCGCGGCAAAGGCACGGAGCGCGTCCTTCGCGGGCCATGCCGGGCTGCCGACGACATCGGACCCCGCCGGCACATCGCCCATCACCCCGGCCTGCGCCCCGATCCGCTCCCGATCGCCGATTGTCAGATGCCCGGTGATGCCAGCCTGGCCGCCGAGCTGCACGCCATCGCCGACGGTCGTGGAGCCCGAGATGCCGACCTGCGCCACCACCACGCAACCCCGCCCGAGGCGCACGTTGTGGCCGATCTGTACCAAATTGTCGAGGCGCGTGCCCGCCCCCAGCACCGTATCCGCCTGGCTGCCGCGATCGATGCAGGCATTGGCGCCGACCTCGACGAAATCGCCCAGGATGACGCGGCCGAGTTGCGGCATCGTCTCGAACCGCCCCTCCGGCGTCACGGCGAAGCCGAAGCCTTCCTGGCCCACGCGCGCGCCGGGATGCAGCACCACGCGGCGGCCGGCGATGCAATGGCTGATCGTGGCATGCGCGCCGATCCGGCACCCCTCTCCCAGCACCACGCCATCGCCCAGCACGGCATGCGGACCGATGATCGATCCCGCACCGATCTCCGCCCCCGCCCCGATCACCGCCAGCGGCCCGATCTCGCAGCCCTCGCCGATAAGGGCCGTGGGATCGACGACGGCGGAAGCGTGGATGCCGGGGCGTGGGCCGGGACGCGGATGCAGCGCCGCGGCCAGCCGCGCGAAGCCGAGATAGGGCTGCGCGGTGACGATCGCGGCAACGCCCTCGGGCAGCTTCGCGGCGAATTCCTCAGCCAGCACGACCGCCGTGGCCCGCGTGGTCGCGAGTTGCCCCGCATAGCGGCGATTATCGAGGAAGGAGACTTCACCGGGCATGGCGCCGGCCAGCGGGCCGACGCCGGCGATGCGCGCCAGCGGATCGCCGCCGCGCAGCGCCCCGCCGGCCAGGGCCGCCGCATCCGCCAGTGACAAGGGCGGGCCTGGCGGGTGGAAACGCGGATCGGCGGTCATGCGGGGAAGCCGGTCAGTTGCGCGGCGCCGCGGGCTGGCCGGTGCGTGGCTGCACCGCCGGCTGCGCGCCGGCCGGGCGCTGCCCGGCGGCGGCGGGCGCGGCGGGCGCGGCGGGCGGCGCCGGCATCTGGCCCTCGGGCGGCAGGTTCACCGTGCGCAGGACACGGTTGAGCTGGGCGGCGACTTCGTCCGTGATGTCGAAGCCCGGCTCATTGAAGATCACCAATTGGCGCGGCACGACGAAATTGATCCCGCGGCTCTGCGCCACCTGGGTGATGACCGCGCCGAGCGCGCGTTCGATCTGCTGCAGCCCGGCCTGGCCGGCCGCTTCCAGCGCGCGGTTGCGGTCGCGGAAGATGCCCTGGGCGGCGCTGATCCGATCCTGCAGCGCGCGCTCCCGCTCTCGCAGCGTCTCGGGCGGCAGGGTGGCCCGGGCGGCGGCCAGCGCCTGCTGTTCCTCGCGCCAGCGGCCCTGTTCGCGCTGCAGATCCTCGTTCAGCCGCGCGCGGCGGCGCTCCAGCTCCTCCCGCACCTGGTTGAAGGCGGCGGAGAGGCGGTTGACCTCGGGCACATCGACCATGGCGAGAACCGGCGCGGGGGGGCGCTGGCCGGCCGCGGGGCGCTGCTGCGCCTGGGCGGCGGCGGGTGGGCGCTGCTGGGCGGGCGGCTGGGTGGCGGCAGGCGGGCGCTGGCCTTGGCCGGGGATGAACCACTCCTGGCCCTGCTGCTGCGCAGGCGCGCTGCCGGGCGCCAGCAGGATAAGCAGCGGAAGGCCAGTCAGAAGGTGGCGAAGGCGCATCGTGTGGAGATTCCCGTCGGTCAGAAGCGCGTGCCGAAGCCGAAGCGCACAAGTTGGGTCTGGTCGTAGGATTTCTTCACCACGGCCTGGGCGACGTCGATGTTGATCAATCCGATCGGCGTGCGCCAGGAGATGCCGACGCCGACGCCCACGCGGGGATCGGCATCATCCACCACGCCAAGGTCCGTCACCGGGGTCTCGGACAGGGAGCCGACATCGACGAAGGCGCGTCCGAGCAGGCCGAGTTCCGACGGCACCGGCAGCGGGAAGCGCAGCTCGGTCGTCTGGGTCCAGATCAACCGCCCGCCCAGCGGATCCTTGTCGATGCTGGCCACGTCGCGCGGCCCCGCGCCGGCCAAGGCGAAGCCGCGCAGATTGTCGCCGCCCAGGAAGAAGCGGTCGATGATGCGCTCATCGCGATCCCCCCATGGCTCCAGAAGCCCCGCCCCCGCCTGCAGCACCAGGACGAAGTCGCGGTCGCCAAGGGCCCGTTCCAGCGGGAAATAGACCGCCGTATCGCCCCGCAGGCGCACATAGGACACATCGCCGCCCAGGCCCGCGACATCGGTGCCCACCCGCAGCACATAGCCCGCCCGCGGCTCGATCCGGCTGTCGCGGACATCGTAGGCCAGGGTCGTGCCGAGCTGGGACAGCAGCGTCTCGCCCTCCTGTTCCCGGATGAACCGGCTGGCTTTCAGGCCGACATCGAAGATGTTCCGGTTCACCAGGCTATAGGCCCAGGATTGCCGCACCCTTTCGTTGAACTCGTAGCCGGAGCGCAGCACCACGCCGTAGCGTTCCTCGGAGTAGGACGCGACCTCCTGCAGGTTGCGCTCCAGGTAGAAGATGTCGAAGCCGGCGGAGAGGTTGCGGTCGAGGAAGGCCGGATCGGTCACCGAGAAATCGACCTGCTGGCGCCGCTGCGCCAGCATCGCCTGCAGTCGCGCATCGACCCCGTTGCCGAGGAAATTGCGTTCGCGGATGCCGAAATCCGCCAGGAAGCCGGCATCGGTGGAAAAGCCGCCGCCGACCGAGATCTCACCCGTCGGCCGTTCGGTCACGGTGGTGTTCAGCACCGTCCGGTCCGGGCGCGTGCCGGGCTGGGGCTGGATATCCACATTCATGAAATAGCCGAGATCGCGGATGCGCTGGCGCGAACGGCGGATCTGCGCGGTGCTGAGCGGGTCACCTTCCGCCATCCGCATTTCGCGGCGGATCACGCGGTCCGCGGTACGGGTGTTGCCGGTGATCTCGATGCGTTCGACGAAGGTCCGCGGACCTTCCGCGATCTCGAAGACCAGGTCGACGGTCTGGGCGTCACGGTTGCGGGTGACGCGGGGGCGGACCTCGGCGAAGGGCACCTGGGCCAGTGCGGGGCTGTCGGTCATCGCCTCCACGGCGCGTTCCACCGCATCGCCATCGTACCAGTCGCCGGCGCTGATCGAGAGCCGCGACTGCAGCTGCGCCACGTCGACGCCACGGATCGACGATGTGACGTCGACCTGGCCGACCGCGTAGCGCGGGCCTTCCTCGATGGTGAAGGTGACGAAGAAGCCGGAATTGTCCGGCGCGAGCTCGGCGGTCGATCCGGTGATCTGCACATCCGCATAGCCGTTGCGGAGGTAGTAGCGCCGCAGCAGCTCACGGTCGAAGTTCAGCCGTTCCGGATCGTAGATGTCTGAGCTGGACAGCAGCCGGTACCAGGCCTGTTCCCGCGTGGCGATCGCGTCGCGCAGGCGGCTGTCGGAGAAAGCCGCGTTGCCCACGAAGCTGACGCGGGTAACGAGCGCGGTCTCGCCCTCGGTCACCTCGAACACCACGTCGACGCGGTTCTGGTCGAGCTGGATGATCTTCGGCTCGACCCGCGCGGCGAAGCGGCCGCGGCGGGCATAGAGGTCGAGGATGCGCTGGCGGTCGGCCTGCGCCTGCTGCGGCGTGAAGACGGCGCGCGGGCGGAGCGTGGCCTCGGCGCGCAGCACATCCTCGGAGACGCGGGCATTGCCCTCGAAGGCGACGCGGTTGACGATCGGGTTTTCCTCGACCGTCACGCGGATGCGGTCGCCCTGCCGCGCCACCCGCACGTCGCGGAACAGGCCGGTTGCGAACAGCGTCCGCAGCGACCGGTCCAGCCGGTCCGCGTCGAAGGCGTCGCCGGGCTGGAGCAGCATGTAGGACCGGATGGTCTCGGCCTCGATCCGCTGGTTGCCGACCACATCGATGCCACGGATCACCCCCTGGGCCTGCGCGGGGCTGGCGGCGCGGGGCCGCTGCTGCGCCTCCGCCGCGGCGAACAGGCCGAGGGTCAGGCAGGCGCTTGCGGCGAGCAGGAACAGCCGGATGGCGACCAAGACGAGATTCCCTGGTGCGTGATGAGGCCCCGTGTCCTACCCGAACCGCCCTTGGCACGCCACCCTGGCCATGGGCGCGGCCGTGTTCCGAGGGGCTGTGGCCGCTCCGCGCGGCCACGACTCGTCCAGGCACTCCTGGAGGCGCTTCACCCGAACAGCCCGCCCACCCAGCGGAACACCCCGAAATTGGTCAGGTCGTTCCAGGTGGCGAAGACGAACAGGCCGATCAGCAGGGCGAAGCCGGCGCGGAAGCCGATCTCCTGCGCCTTGGGCGGCAGCGGGCGGCCGCGGATCGCCTCGGCCGCGTAGAACATCAGGTGGCCGCCATCCAGCATCGGAATCGGGAACAGGTTGATCAGCGCCAGGTTCACCGAAAGGATCGCCATGAAGCTCACCAGGCTCGCGAAGCCCAGCGCCGCCGCATCCCCCGCGATCTTGCCGATGCCGAGCGGGCCGCCGAGATCCTCCGTCCCGCGGCTGCCGGTGATCATCTGCCCGACCGCCGCCAGCGTCTGCACGCTGATGTCCCAGGTCTGCACCGTGCCGCGCCAGAGCGCGCTGAACGGATCGAGCCGCTCGAACTCCGCCGGGCCCGAGCCGACGCCCAGCACACCGACCGACCGCCCTTCCCCGCCGCGCGACTCCGGCACCGCGCGGACCACGCGCTCGCGGCCTTCGCGCAGGATGGTGACCTCGATAGGGGTGCCGGCGCGCGGCTGGATGTGGCGCTGCACTTCGTCGAACCGCGCCACCGCCTGCCCATCGAGCGCCAGGATTCGGTCGCCGGGCAGCAGCCCGGCGCGCTCGGCGGCTGAATTCTCCGCCACCGCCCCGATGGTGGTCGTGCCCTTCGGCACGCCGACGGTCACATAGATCAGCCCGAACAGCAGGGCCGCGAGCAGGAAATTGGCCGCCGGCCCGGCCGCGACGACGATGGCGCGGTCCTTCACCGGCTTGTCGTGGAAGGTCTCGCCCGGGCGCCATTGCGCCTTGGTCTCAGGCGAGGCGTCCTCGGCCGTTTCCTGGCCATGCAGCTTCACATAGCCACCCAGCGGGATCCAGCCGATCCGCCAATCCGTCCCCCGCCGGTCGGTCCAGGAGGCGATCGGGCGGCCGAAGCCAACTGCGAAGCGCTCCACATGGATGCCCCGCCAGCGCGCCGCCAGGTAGTGGCCGAGTTCGTGGATGAAGACGAGCACGCCCAGCACCAGGATGAAGGCCAGGACGGTGCGGACCGGATCGGGCAGGAAATCCACGTATCTCTCCTAAGGCGCAGGGCGCCGGGTACAGTTCAGGCCAGCGCGACGCGCGCCTCGGCCAGCCGGCCCGCGACCAGCCGCGCCTCGGCATCCAGCGCCAGGATCGCCTCGAGGCCATCCGGGCGGGCCCCGGCCAGGCTCGCCATCGTCTCCGCGACCACCGTCGCGATGTCGAGGAAGCGCAGGCGACGGTCTAGGAACAGCGCCACCGCCGTCTCATTCGCCGCGTTCAATATGGTTGGGGCCCCGCCGCCTGCCATCAAGGCCTCTCGCGCCAGGCGCAGCGCGGGGAAGCGGATCGGGTCGGGGGCGAAGAATTCGAGCTTCGCCAGCGCCGCGAGATCCAGGCGGGGCGTCTCCGCCCGCATCCGCCGCGGCCAGGCGAGCGCATGGGCAATGGGGGTGCGCATATCGGGCGAGCCGAGCTGCGCCAGGATGGAGCCATCCGCATAATGCACCATGCCGTGGACGGCGGATTGCGGATGCACCAGCACGTCGATCCGCGCCGATGGCAGGGCAAACAGCCGCGCGGCCTCGATGACCTCGAGGCCCTTGTTCATCATGGTGGCCGAATCGATGGAAATCTTGGCGCCCATCGACCAGGTCGGGTGCTTCAGCGCCTGTTCGGGCGTGACGCGCGCCATCTGGTCCAGCGTCCAGTCGCGGAACGGGCCGCCGGAGGCCGTGAGCACGATCCGGTCGATGCCCCGCGGGTCATCCCCATGCAGGCATTGGAAGATGGCGTTGTGCTCGGAATCGACGGGCAGCAGCGTGGCGCCGCCCTGGCGTGCGGCGTCCATCACCAATTCGGCCGCGCAGACCAGGCTTTCCTTGTTCGCCAGCGCCAGCGTGCCGCCCCGCGCGAGCGCCGCCAGCGTCGAACGCAGCCCCGCCGCGCCGACGATGGCCGCCATGGTCCAGTCGGCCGGGCGCGCCGCGGCGTCCACGACCGCATCCGGCCCGGCGGCGAGTTCGATCCCCCGCCCGCCCAGCGCATCCTTCAGCGCGGCATAGGCGCCCGGATCGGCGACCACCGCGACACGCGGGCGGAGCCTGAGGGCCTGCGCGGCCAGCGTCGGGACATCCTTGTTGGCGACCAGCGCCTCGATGCGGAAGGCGCCGGGCTCGGCCGCATCCATCAAGGCCATGGTGGAGCGGCCGATGGAGCCGGTGGCGCCCAGGATCGAGACGGAACGGGTCAAATGCTCACCACCCCCATGGTCACAGCCTCGCGCACTCCGCGTGCTGGCCTACCAGCCCCACAATACCCGCCCCTGCCCGAGCGCGAAGGACAGCAGCGCCGCGACCGGTGCCGCGGCCAGTACGCCATCCATCCGGTCGAGCAGCCCGCCATGACCGGGGATCAGGCGGGAACTGTCCTTCACGTCGAAATGGCGCTTGATCGCGCTCTCCAGCAGGTCGCCGGCCTGTGAGGCTACCCCGAGCAGCCCCGCCACCGCCACCACCGCCACCGAGGAAGCGCCTGGGGTGAAGACGGCCGCCGTGGCCAGCGCGATCAGCATCGCCGCCAGCAGCCCCCCCGCCGCCCCCGACCAGGTCTTGTTCGGCGAGACCGCCGGCCAGAGCTTCGGCCCGCCGAAAGCCCGGCCCGCCATGTAGGCGCCGATATCCGACGCCCAGACCACGAGGAACAGGAACAGCACATTGGCGCGCCCGGCTTCGTTGTCGTGGCGCAACTCGATCAGCGCGATGCCCGCCAGGCCGATATACAGCACGCCGAACGCAAGCCGCAGCGCCGGCTGGGTGAGCTTCGCCGCCATCGTCTGGGCGAACCACCAGGAGGCCAGGAAGCCGGCGCCGAGCACGACCAGCGAAACCCGGACATGGTTGGTCACCGCCAGACCGCCCGCGGCCAGCACGGCCAGCGGCACCGCCATGCCCGGCAGCACGCGCACGCGCCGGCCGCACATATGCACCCATTCCCAGGCCAGCAGCGCCACCATCAGCGCCATCATGCCCGCGAAGGCTTCCGCCCCCAGCCAGATGCAGGCCAAGGCGGCGGGGCCGAGGACCATGGCGGACAGCGCGCGCTTCCGCAGGTCGCCCCATTTCTTCGCCTGCGCGGCCGATTCCGCGAGGGCCGCGGGGCCGCGGCCGCGCCGCTGCTTCCCGTTCACGATCCCGCTATGCCTCAGGCCGCGCGCGTGCCGAAGCGGCGCTCGCGGCGCGCAAACTCGGCGACGGCCTGGGTCATGTGCTCCGCCCCCCAATCCGGCCAGAGCACATCCTGGAACACGAATTCGGCGTAGGCCGCCTGCCACAGCAGGAAGTTGGAGATCCGCTGCTCGCCGGAGGTGCGGATGATCAGGTCCGGGTCCGGCATCCCGGCGGTGCCGAGGAAGCCGCCGAACAGCGACTGGTCCACCTGCTCGGGATCCAGCGTGCCGGCCGCCGCGCGGCGCGCGATTTCCCGCGCCGCGGCGGCGATCTCGGCCCGGCCGCCATAGGACAGCGCGACATTCAGGTTGAGCCGGGTGCCCGCCGCCGTCTTCGCCTCGGCATGGGCGATCAGGCGCATCGTCTCCGCGCCGAAGCGCTCGCGTTCCCCGATGATGCGAAGCCGCACGCCTTCCTGGGCCAGCCGCGCGACCTCATGGTTCAGGTAATGGCGCATCAGGGCGGTGAGGTCACGGACCTCCTCCGGCGGGCGGCGCCAATTCTCGGAGGAGAAGGCGAACAGCGTCAGCCACCCCACCCCGGCCTGGGCCGCGGCTTCCACCGCGCGGCGCGCGGCCTCGGCGCCCGCCTTGTGGCCCAGCGCGCGCGGCAGCCCGCGCGCAGCCGCCCAGCGGCCATTGCCGTCCATGATGATGCCGACATGCCGCGGCACGCCCGCCGCGCCGTCAGGCGCGGAGAGCGGCTTCGCGGCCGCGCCCATTCCGTCCATCACGTGCGCCCTGCCGGCCGACGGTCAGCTGGTCCGGATGTCCTTGTCCTTCTCGGCCAGCGCGGTGTCGATCTGCTTGATCTGCGCGTCGGTCATCTTCTGCACCTCGTCGCTCCAGCGCTTCACGTCGTCCTGGCTGGCCTCGGCCTTCTTGTCCTTTTCCCAGCCCTTCACCTGTTCCATCCCGTCGCGGCGCACGCCGCGCACCGCGACGCGGGCGGCCTCGGCGTATTTCGCGGCGGTCTTGGCCAGATCGTTGCGGCGTTCCTGGGTGAGCGGCGGCAGCGGCACGCGGATGGTCTGGCCTTCCGCCATCGGGTTCAGGCCGAGGCCCGAATCGCGGATCGCCACTTCCACCTGCTTGGTGATCGACCGGTCGAAGACCTGCACCGAGAGCAGCCCAGGTCCGCCGATCGAGATATTGGCCACCTGGTTCAGCGGCTGGTTCGTGCCATAGGCCTCGACGCGGATCGGCTCGAGCAGCGCGGGGCTGGCCCGGCCGGTGCGGAGCCCGGCGAACTCCTTCTTCAGCGTCTCCATCGCGCCGTCCATCCGGCGCTGCAGGTCCTTCTTGAGGCCCTGGAAATCTGCGGGCATGCCCTGCCTTCCCCCTTACAGGTCCACCACCGTGGTGAACTTCCCCTCGCCCTTCATCACGGCGGTGAAGCTACCCGGTTCGTGGATGTTGAACACGACGATCGGCAACTTGTTCTCGCGCGCCAGGCTGATCGCGGCAGCGTCCATCACCGCGAGGTCGCGCGCCAGCATGTCGAGATAGGTGAGCGTGGTGTAGCGCTCGGCATTCGGGTGCTTGCGCGGGTCGGCGGAATAGACGCCGTCCACCTGCGTGCCCTTCAGCAGCGCGTCGCACCCCATCTCCGCCGCACGAAGCGCGGCGGCGGTGTCGGTGGTGAAGAAGGGATTGCCCGTGCCGGCGGCGAAGATCACCACGCGGCCCTTTTCCATGTGGCGGATGGCACGGCGGCGGATGAAGGGCTCGGCCAGCGACGCCATCGGGATCGCCGATTGCACGCGCGTGCTGACGCCCAGCCGCTCCAGCCAGTTCTGCATCGCCAGCGCGTTCATCACCGTCGCCAGCATCCCCATGCCATCGGCCTGCGCCCGGTCCATGCCGGAGGACGCGCCGGCCATGCCGCGGAAGATGTTGCCGCCCCCGATCACCAGGCAGACCTCGACGCCCAGTTGCACCACATCGCGGATATC
This sequence comes from Roseomonas mucosa, assembly GCA_945878375.1. Taxonomy (GTDB): domain Bacteria; phylum Pseudomonadota; class Alphaproteobacteria; order Acetobacterales; family Acetobacteraceae; genus Falsiroseomonas; species Falsiroseomonas mucosa_A. The sequence continues at coordinate 182,212 of CAMDWG010000006.1, forward strand.
GACGGCGATGGCCTTCATGGTATCGAGGTCGAGCCCATAGTCGCGCGAGCCCATCAGCGCCTCACCGGACACCTTCAGAAGAACACGTTTGTAGCGGGGGGTATCGGTCATCGGCGCTCCAGCGAGGCTCCGGCGGAGGCGCCCCGGCTGGGGGCCGGCGGCGGGCGGCGGAAGATAGGCGCGGGGCCGTGGCAACGGCAAGGCAGGCCACGCGCCCTTCCCCCCTTGGCGCACGCATATCGGCTGCAAAGCGCCATCAAGATTGCGCGCGGACGTTGCAGAGCCTGACAGGCCGCGCCCTCAGAGGGTGGGGCCGCGCATCGGCCGGGCGGGACTCGGCCGCACCGCCGAATCCGGGGGGGCGGGGACGCAAAACGGCCCGGGATGCGGGGCATCCCGGGCCGTCCTGCACGCGAATCCGCCCCGAGGGGCGGAAGGTTGGTCAGGCCTTGCCGGCGGCGGCCGCGACTTCCGCGGCGAAGTCCGAGCTCTCCTTCTGGATGCCCTCGCCCAGCTGGAAGCGGTCGAAGCCGGTCAGCTTGCCGCCCGCCTTCTGCACAACCTGCTTCACGCGGCTTTCGCCGTCATGCACCCAGACCTGCTCCAGCAGCACCACTTCCTCGTAGTACTTGCGGATGCGGCCTTCGATCATCTTCTCGATGATCGCCGCCGGCTTGCCCGAACCGGCCGCCTGCTCGCGCAGCACCGCCTTCTCGCGCTCCAGCTCCGACGGCTCCACCGCGCTGATGTCGAGCGCGGTCGGGCGGGTCGCCGCGACATGCATGCCGATCTGGCGGCCGAGCATCTCCATCGCTGCGACCTCGCTCTCCGCCTCAAGGGCGACGAGCACGCCGATCTTGCCGAGGCCCGGCTTCACCGCGTTATGCATGTAGGTCGCGACCGCGCCGGACGGCACGCGCAGCACCCGGGCGCGGCGGATGTTCATGTTCTCGCCGATGGTGGCGATCATCCGGGTCAGCTCTTCCTGCGTGGAATGCGTGGTCCCGGGGAAGGTCGCGGCCTTCAGCGCCTCGATGTCGTCGCCGACCGACAGCGCGAGCCCCGCCACTTCGGAGACGAAGTTCTGGAAGGTCTCGTTGCGCGCGACGAAGTCGGTCTCGGCATTCACCTCGACCATCGCGGCGACGTTGGGGCCGGAGGCGGTGCCGACGAGGCCTTCGGCCGCGACGCGGCCGGACTTCTTCGCGGCGGCCGCGAGGCCCTTGGTCCGCAGCCAGTCGATCGCGGCTTCCATGTCGCCGGTGTTCTCCACCAGCGCCTTCTTGCAGTCCATCATGCCTGCACCCGTGCGGTCGCGCAGCTCGCGCACCATCCCCGCGGTGATCTCGGCCATCTCCGTCACTCCTGATCGGATCGATTCAACTTTGAACGCTCGAAAGCGGTGCGGGCCGAGGCATCGCGCCCCGACCCACGGAAGTCACGTGACAAGGTGGGGACGGTTGCCATCCCCACCCGGGTCAGCCGGCGGCGGGCTGCTCGGCAGCGGCCTCGGGCGCCACTTCTGCGGCGACATCGGGCAGCGCCTCGGCCGGCAGGTCGGCCATGGCGCCGAGATCGGCGCCCGAAGACGACATCGCGCCCGCAATACCATCCAGCACCGCGCCGGCGACGCTGTCGCAGTACAGGTGGATGGCGCGGATCGCGTCGTCATTGCCCGGAATCGGGAAGGCGATGCCCTGCGGATCGGCGTTGCTGTCCAACACGGCGACGACGGGGATGCCGAGCTTGTTGGCTTCCTCGATCGCCAGCTTCTCCTTCACCGTGTCGATGACGAAGATGATGTCCGGCAGGCCGCCCATGTCCTTGATGCCACCGAGCGCGCGGTCGAGCTTCTCCTTCTCGCGCGTCAGCATCAGGATCTCCTTCTTGGTGAGACCCTGGATGTCGCCGGACAGGCGTTCTTCCATCTGCTTCAGGCGCTTGATGCTGCCCTGGATGGTCTTCCAGTTGGTCAGCATGCCGCCCAGCCAGCGGTGGTTCACATAGTACTGGCCGCAGCGCCCGGCGCTTTCCGCCACATACTCGGCCGCCGCCTTCTTCGTGCCGACCAGCAGCACGCGGCCACCGCCGGCGACCACGTCACGGATGGCGCGCAGCGCGCGTTCCATCATCGGGACGGTCTGCTGCAGGTCCAGGATGTGGACCTGGTTGCGGACGCCGAAGATGAACGGCGCCATCCGGGGGTTCCAGCGGCGGGTGTGGTGGCCGAAATGCACGCCGGCTTCGAGCAGGCCGCGCAGGGTGACGTCGGGCATCGCCATCGGCGAAATTCCTCTTTTCTTCCAGTGGTCCGGTTCAACCTCCGCGGCGCCACCCCGGTATCCCCGGGGACCGAACCCCCCAACCCGGTTCCCCCGAAGGAGAACACCGGGCCCGGAAGGGCGCACCGCGTGCGGATTTGCCGCCGAGGGGAAGGCCCCCGCCGCGACGGCGGCGGTATGCCGCAGCCCGCCGCCCGGCGCAAGGCCGGGCCGATCTGCTCCCCGCCCAGGGGGCAGGACCGACCTGACCGCATCAGGCCGCGGGCTGTCACCAGGCCCCTTTCACACCAAGTCTGTCGCACCCCCACCCCAACCCTCCCCCGCAAAGCGGGAGAGCGAGCAGGTGGCGCCGCACCACCTCGGCAACGGCTTCGCGTTCCGTTCCGCAGCCGTTATCCTGCACAGCCTATGCGTGTCCTGGTCGTCAGCCCCACCCCGAGCCATCCCCAGGACGCGGGCAACCGCGCCCGCATCCATGCCCTTCTCTCCGCGCTCAAGGCCGCCGGCCATTCCATCCATCTCTGCCTGCTGATGCGGGAGAACCCCTCCCCCGCCGCGCTCGAGTCCATGCGCGCCGCCTGGGACGAGGTGATCGAGGTCCCGCATGACCGGGCGCGAGAGGCGCAGAGCCTCGGCGCGCTCAACGCCATCGACGACTGGATCCTGCCGGAGGCCGAAGCCGCCTTCGCCGCGCTCGCGGCGCGGGAGCCGGGCTTCGACCTGCTGCTGGTGGAATACGTCTTCCTCTCACGCGCCTTCGACTTCTTCCCCCGCCACATCCCGCGCGTGCTCGACACGCATGACATCTTCGCCGGCCGCGCCGCGCGGCTGGCGGCGCTCGGGCTGGAGAACCGCTTCTTCGCGACCACCGAGGCCGAGGAAAATCGCGGCCTCGACCGCGCCGACCTCGTGCTCGCGATCCAGGCCGAGGAAGCGCGGGACCTGGCCGGCCGGACTCGCGCCGTGGTGACGACGCTCGGCCACCTGCCCTGGGACGGGCGGGCACCGCTCGAACCCCGCTTCGCGCCCTGGCCGGTGGCGCTCGGCTATGTCGGCAGCGCGAACCCGATCAATACCCGCGCGCTGGGCCGCTTCCTGGCGGCGCTCGACCCCGCCGGGCTCGATGCCGAGGGCGGGGAGATGCTGGTGGCGGGCGCCGCCGCGCGCGGGCTGGAGCCCGCCCCCGGCCTCCGCCCCCTTGGCCCGGTCGCGGATGCGGATGCGCTCTATGCCGAGGTCGATCTGGTGGTGAACCCGCATGAGGGCGGGACCGGCCTGAAGATCAAGACGGTGGAGGCGCTTGCGCGCGGCCGGCCGGTGATCGGCACGGCGGAGGCCTTCGCCGGCCTGCCCGCCGAGGCCGCCTGCCACGCCGCGACCGATGCCGCCGAGACCGCCGCGCTCGCCCGCCGCGCCGTGACGGATGACGCCTATCGCGCCGAGGTGGCGGCCGCTTCCGCCACCCTCGCCGCCGCCTATGGGGCCGAGGTCGGGCGCGCGCGGGCGATCCTGGCCTCGCCGCCAGCCCTCGCGCGGCTCATGGCGCGGCCGCGCGTGCTGCTGGTGACGGATATCCCCTTCTGGGAAGCCCGCCTCGGCCACCACCAGCGCATCGGCGCGCTGATCGAGGCCGCGCGGGCGGAGATGGACCTCGACCTGTTCTTCACCGGCCCGCTGCCCGATGCGGCGCGAGACCCGGCAGCGGCGTTGCTCGGCCCGCGCGGGCGCGTCTTCGGCGCGGCGCAGGTGGCGCGCGTGGCGCCTCCGGGCGGCCTTACCGAATTCGAGGCCGCGCAATTCGACGGCGCGATCTTCGCCGCGCTCCGCGCCCATCTGGCGCAATATCCCGTCCAGGCCGCCATCATCGAATATCTGCGCCTGTCCTGGATGCGCCATGTGCCGGGGATGCCGGCGCTGACGGTGCTCGACACCCATGACGTGATGTCCCTGCGCGACCGGAATTTCCGCCATTTTGGGCGCCCGCATTTCATCCGGATCTCGACCGCCGAGGAATTGCGGATCCTCGATGGCTTCGCCCTGGTCCTGGCGATCCAGGCGGAAGAGGCGCGCTGGCTGGGCCGGCTGCTGCCGGGGCGCGTGCTGCTGGCGCCCCATGCCGTCCCCAGGCTGCCCCGCGCCAGGGGCGGCCAGGGCCTCCTGCCCCGCATCGGCTTCCTCGGCGGGGACAGCCCGATGAACCGCGACGGGCTGCTCTGGCTGATGGACCAGGTCTGGCCCGCCATCGCGCCGCTGGGGGCGGAACTGCATGTGGCCGGCGGCATCTGCGCCGCCATGCCCGCCGGGCGGGCGGGCGTGGTGCTGCATGGGGAGGTCGCGGACCAGCACGCCTTCCTCGCCGGCCTCGATATCGCCGTGAACCCGGTCTTCTTCGGCGGCGGGCTGAAGATCAAGACGGTCGAGTATCTCGCCCATGGGCTGCCCTGCGTGCTGACCGCCGAGGCCCTGTTCGGCATCGCGGGCGGGGCCGGAGAGGCCTATCTGCTGGCCGCCGACCGCGCGGGCTTCGTCGCCGGCCTCGCCGCGCTACTGTCCGACCCCGCGCGGCGCGCGGCGATGGGCGCGGCGGCGCAGGCCTTCGCGCGGCGCCATTTCGGCCCGGCCGCGCTCGATCCCGCCCTGCGCGCCATTGCGGGGCTGGCGCGCGGCGTCGCCCTGCCGCCTGCGGGACGGATCGGCGCGTGAGCCTCGGGATGGCCCCGCACCGGCTGGAACGGCTGCTGGTCGCGCTGCCCTCGACCCGCATGGGCGGGACGGAGCGTCATACGATGGACCTTGCCCGCCGCCTGGCCGCGCGCGGCGGCATGGCGGTGGAGGTCGCGGCCGAGCCTGACCTGCACCCGGCCCTCCTCCCCCTGCTCGGCCCCGGCGTGGCGCTGCGCGCCGCGGCGATCGGCTGGGAGGCCGCGCCACCGGAGGCCCGCGCCACGCGACAGGCCGCCGCGATGCGGGCCCTGGTGGCGGAGGTCACGGCGGATGCCGCCTTCATCCCCCTGCCCTGGCCCGATGCGGGCCACGGCATGCTGCCGGTGCTGGCGGACGCCGGGCTGCCGCGCCTGATCCTGCTGCATCTGGCCCCGGACGCCCCGCCGCCCGCGGCGGTGCCGGCGCTGGGACTGGCGGGCGCGGTGCTCGCCGCCGTCTCCGCCCCCCTCGCGCGCCGCGCCGCCCTGGCCTGGGGCGTGCCGGAGGACGGCATCGCGCTGCTGGCCAACCCGGCACCCGCCCCGCGGACGCTGGACCGCGCCATGGCCCGCGCCGCCATCCGCGCGGGGCTGGGCCTGCCGCCCGGCGCGAAGCTCGTGCTCTTCGTCGGGCGGCTGGAGGAGATCAAGGGCGCCGACCTGCTGCCCTATATCTCGGACCGGCTGGACGCCACGCTGGCCATCGCCGGCGACGGCCCGCTGCGCGAGGTGCTGGAGGACGCCGCCGTCATGGACCGGCGCGGCCTGATCCGGGTTGTGGGCCCGCTCGCCGATCCCACGCCCTGGTATCCGGCGGCGGATGCGGTGGTGATGCCCTCGCGGCTGGAAGGGGTGCCGCTGGTGTTCCTGGAAGCCGCCGCGCATCGCTGCCCGGTGGTGGCGAGCGCGGCCGCGCTGGAAGGCCTCGGCGAATGGGCCCCTCGGCTGGCACGGATTGCGGCCACGCCGGACAGCGCCGGCCTTGCGGCTGCCGTGGCCGCAGTACTCGCCGACCCCGCCGCCGCCGCGCCGATGATCGAGGCCGCCGCCGCCCATGCCGCGCGCCAGACGCCGGATGCCGCGCTGCAAGCCGCGCTCGGCCTGCTGCGGATGGCGCTGCTGCGCGCGGTGCCCCCTGGGACGCCGCAGGAAGGGATGCCCTTATGATCGGCCTCAGAATCGGTACCGCCGAGCTCGCGGAGATCGAGGCAGGCGCCCCCGCCGTGGTCATGGCGCCGGGCCATCTGCTGCCGCATGCGCCGCCGCTGGTGCCGCTGGTGCTAAAGGATGGCGTGCTGGCCCGCCCCGGCGCCGCCCCGTCGCGCGCCGTGCCGCTGCCCGCCACCGTGACGCTGCTGGCGCTGGTCGGGCCGGAGCGGGAGGCGGAGGCCCTGCGGCCGCTGCTGCCCGCCGGCCTGCCCGTGCTGCCGGATGCCGCGGCGCTGCTCGGCGCGCTCGCCGCCGCGCTGCGGCGCCAGGCGGAGGCGCGCCTGGCCCTCGCCGGGGAGCGGGACCGGCTGAAGCGGGCGCTGGGCACGCTGGCCGAGCCCCGCCCGAGCCTCGCGCTGGACCTCGCCCCCGGCGGGGGATTGGTGCCGCCCGGCCTGTCCCAGCCACTCGGCCGCCCAGCGGAGGGGCTCTGCGCCATCGGGCTGCATGTCGCGCGGGCCTCCCCGATCGGGTTGAAGATCACCCTGCTGGCAGAAGACCGCGTGCTGGCCCGCTGGCGGGTGCCGGCGGAGGCGCTCGCGCCCGGCTGGCTCACGCTGCATCTGCCGGAGCCCGCGCCCCCTGGCCCGGCCCTGGCGGTGGTCGAGATCCAGGCCGAAGCCGGGCAAGCCGCGCCCGCCCTGCTCTCCGCCGTCTCGGACCGCCCCGGGGCGAGCCTCGCGCTGCGGGCCTGGACGGCGCCGGCGGGCTGGGCGGTTCTGCCGCGCCACCTGGACTGGTCCGCCTGCGACGCGCCGCGCCCGGTGTTGCCCCTGGCGCTGCCGGCGGCGCTGTTGGCCGAGGCCAGCATCGAAGGCGCGCGCGCCGAACTGGTCGCGGCGGGAGGGGAGGAGCCGCGCCTGCTGCTGGACCTCGCCCCCGGCGCCGAGGCCAGCATCCGCCTGCCGCCCATCCCCATCGGCCCTGCCGACCTGCTGCGGGCGCGGCTCGCGCTGCGCGGCCGGATCGGGGACGCGGTGGAGGCCGCCTTCACGATCGAGACCGCCCCCGGCCTCCGCGTGGAAAGCGGCTGGCGCAACACCGATGCGGCGGGCGGACTCGCGGTGCATCTGCCGCTGCCGCCGGGCGCAATGGCGCGGCTCGATGTGACACTCCGCAACCCTGGCCCGGCGCCGGCGGTGGTGGAGCTCACCGGGCTCGCGCTGCAGGCCGGCGCCGCCGGGGAATGGCTGGCCGCACCGCCGGGGCCGATGGCGGCGCGCCCCGCCCGCGTGGCGGACAGCGCGCCGCGGGCGGCCATCGCAATGCCGATCGCGCCGGGGCCGGAGGTGGCGGGCTGGCGCGCATCGCCGCCTGCGCCGCCGCTGGCCATCGCCCAGCCGGGCGGCACCCGCCCCGCCGCGCTTCCCGACCCCGCCCTGCGCCTGCCGAGCGGCACATCCTTCCAGGGCTTCAAGCTCACCCAGCATCTCGCCAACCAGGATGGCAGCTACCGCCATCTGGATGTGACGGTCAGCGGGCTGCTGGCGGGGGGCGGGCTGTGGCGGCAGGTGCGGCTGAAGCTGTTCGAGCGGCGCGGGGCCATCGGCCTGGAATTCCGCGACATGGCCGGCTGGCCCCCGGTCTTCGACGCCTGGCCGGGTTCGGGGAAGGACCAATACGGCCCCTTCTGGCGGCTGGAGGCCGGGATGGCGGCGACGGGCCTCGGCCAATTGGCCACCGCCCATGACCGCGCGCTGATCGCGGCGCTGGCCGAGGTGCTGCCCGACCTCGCCGCCCGCGCCGCGGCCGCCGCCGGCCTCTCCGCGCCGGAGGGTGAAGCCTGGCGCAGCCGCGCCCTCGCGCTCAGCGAGGCCGTTGCGGGGGCCGGGGCCGGGTGACCTTGCCCCCTGCCTGCCCTTGTCCATGGGCAGGGCCTGTTTCTCCACCCGCCCCGATGCGGACGGTTTGCAAGAGCTGCTGGGGTAGGCCCGGTCCGGCCGCCGGACGGGGGTGTGGTGGCGGAGGATGGGCGTGGATCAGAGGCTTCGGGGCGTGCATCCCCGACAGAGCCACACGAACCCCTGTTGGGGGCGCCGATCGGCCCGACGGGGCGATCACAGTCGTGAGGCGGGATCGGACAACGGGTTGGACCCTGCCCGCCGCGCATCCGCTAAGTATTTGAAAAATATGGCGTCCCCTAGGGGATTCGAACCCCTGTTACCGCCGTGAGAGGGCGGTGTCCTAGGCCTCTAGACGAAGGGGACCTGGGCTATTCGCGGCCGGCAAGGCCGGCGCAAGGCCGGCTCTCTATCCCCGCCGCGCGCCCGGATCAAGCCGTCAATCGCCAGCTTTCTGCCGCGCGGCCGTCGCGCGCGCAAATCGCCCGTCGCGGCACGCATCGGAGCAGAAGCGCACCTCGTCCCAATCCCGCGCCCATTTCTTCCGCCAGGCGAAAGGCCGTGCGCAGGCGGCGCAGAGCTTGTCCGCCGGCTGCGCGGCAGCATGGCCGCCGCGCCGCACCACGCCCTGGCCGCGCCGGCTCATTCGGCCGCGCGGAACTCGCCCACGACGCGCGCGCGCCGCGGCTCGACCAGCAGAACCCGTTCCGCGCCATCGGGCCGGGCGACCAGAACGGCAAGCCGCCCCTCCACCCCCGCAACCGAGAGAATGCGCGTGCCGGAGGGCTGGCCGAGATGCGCCACACCGACCACGTTATCGCCGCCACCGCCGCCGGCCCGCTGGACGACCAGCACGACCAACGTCACGGTGCCCGCGACGATCAGGACCCCCATGATCCCCACAAGCCACTTGAGCGCCGCCATCAACACCCCCGACGATGCCGCGCAGCCCGAGCTGCGCGAGGCCACCGCCCCCCACGATGCCGCCGGCACCCGCGCCGACCGCTTCCTCGCGGCCGCTCTGGAGGGGCTTTCGCGCTCCCGTGTCAAGGCGTTGATGGAGGCCGGCCAGGTCAGCCGCGACGGCACGCCCCTGACCGACCCGGCCGAGGCGGTGCGCGCCGGCGCGCATTACGCGGTGAGGATCCCCCCCGCCACCGCCGCCCTGCCCCAGCCCCAGGCCATCCCGCTGGCGATCCTGTTCGAGGACCGAGACCTGATCGTGCTCGACAAGCCGGCTGGCCTCGTCGTGCACCCCGCGCCGGGCAACCAGGACGGCACGCTGGTCAACGCGGTCTTGGCCCATGCCGGGGAGGATCTGTCAGGCATCGGTGGCGAGGCCCGGCCCGGCATCGTCCACCGGCTGGACAAGGACACTTCGGGCGTGATGGTCGTGGCAAAGACCGAACGCGCCCACACCGCGCTGTCGGCCGCCTTCGCGAATCGCGACCTGGATCGCGACTACCTGGCGCTGGTCTGGGGCCTGCCCGCCCTGCAGGCCGGGGAGGTGGAGGCGGCGATCGGGCGCCACCCGACCGATCGCAAGCGCATGGCGGTGGTGGCGCGCGCGGGGAAGCACGCGCTGACGCGGTGGCAGCTGGAACGCGGCTTCGGCGCCGCGGCGGCGCTGCTGCGATGCCGGCTGGCAACGGGGCGGACGCATCAAATCCGCGTGCATCTTTCCCATATCGGCCACCCGATCATCGGCGATCCGGTCTATCTTCGGCGCACGCCCGGCACGGCGCGGCACCTGCCGGAGGCGGTCCGGGACGCGCTGCTGGCCTTCCCACGCCAGGCGCTGCACGCGGAAAGCCTTGGGTTTCGCCACCCGGTCACAGGCCAGTCACTCTCCTTCCGGGCGGCGCCGCCGCCAGACATGGCGGCGCTGCTCGATCTGCTGGGTGGCCAACCGGGCGGCTCTGTATCGCAAGGTTACAGGACGTAAACCTACCTCTCAGGTCGGGTTTTACTGGACCATGGGCGCCGATTCCGCTATGCACTCCCGTGTCAACACCGGACGGGTGCCGCTGCGCCTGTCTTGATCGGGGCCGCAGAGGTCCCGTCGGGAAGATGGCCCTCGCTTTGCTTGCCCCGTCGTGACCGGGCGCGGCGAAGACGGGGAGGGCCCGTACGACGTTGACGTACCACACGGCCGCACCAAGCCCCGCCGTCACGGGGGGTGCAGGGCGGCGCAGGAGGCAGTTGCACCGATGGCTTCCACCATGTCCATCCCGATGGCCCCGGAGGGCAACCTTTCCCGCTACCTCCAGGAGATCCGCAAATTCCCGATGCTGACGCCGGAGGAGGAATACAACCTCTCCAAGCGGTGGAAGGATGCCGGGGATGAGCAGGCCGCGCACAAGCTGGTCACGTCCCACCTTCGCCTCGTTGCCAAGATCGCCATGGGCTACCGCGGCTACGGCCTGCCGGTGGGTGAGCTGATCTCGGAGGGCAATGTGGGCATGATGCAGGCGGTGAAGCGGTTCGACCCGGACCGTGGCTTCCGCCTGGCCACCTATGCCATGTGGTGGATCCGCGCCGCCATCCAGGAATACATCCTGCACAGCTGGTCCCTGGTGAAGATGGGCACCACCGCCGCGCAGAAGAAGCTGTTCTTCAACCTGCGCCGCCTGAAGGGCCAGATGTCCGAGCTGGAGGAAGGCGACCTCAAGCCCGAGCAGGTCGAGAAGATCGCGAAGGCCCTGCAGGTGCCGGAGCAGGATGTGGTGAGCATGAATCGCCGCCTCGCCTCGCCCGACAACAGCCTGAACGCCCCCGTCCGCGCCGACAGCGAAGGGGAATGGCAGGACTGGCTGGTGGATGAGTCCGAGACGCAGGAAAGCGAACTCGCCGAGCGGCAGGACATGTCCAACCGCCGCGAGCTGCTGGGCGAGGCGCTGAAGACACTCAACGACCGCGAACGCCACATCCTGATCGAGCGCCGCCTGAAGGACGAGCCGACGACGCTCGAGGAACTCTCGCAGCAATACAACATCAGCCGCGAGCGCGTCCGCCAGATCGAGGTCCGCGCCTTCGAGAAGCTGCAGAAATCCATGAAGCAGCAGATTGTCGAGCGACGGCTCGCGATCAGTTGATTGCGCAGGCTTTCGGTCAGCTGGGCTGATCGCAGGCTGAGGGAACATCGAACGGCCGGGGGGCATCCTCCGGCCGTTTTGCATTTTGCGCCCCATCAGCCGTGGCGATGGCGCCCATCGGTGCGCGCGATTGGAACCGGGGGCACCGCCGGCCCATCCTTGGGGGCATGACCACGGAGCCAACCGCCATGCCCAACCCCACCGCCCCTGCCCCGCGCCTCGCCGCCGGGATGCGGATCGGCCATGTCCATCTCAAGGTCGCGGATCTCGAACGCGGGCTCGGCTTCTGGCGGGACCTGCTGGGGCTGGAGGAACAGCAGCGCCTGGGATCGCAGGTCGTCTTCCTCTCGGCCGATGGCTACCACCACCACATCGCCCTCAACACCTGGGAGAGCGCCGGCGGCAGCCCGCCGCCGGCCGGCACGACAGGGCTGTTCCATGTCGCGCTGTTGTATCCGAACCGCGCCGCGCTGGCGCGCGTGCTGAAGCCGCTGGTGGAGGCGCGATATCCGCTGGACGGCGCCTCCGACCACGGTGTGTCGGAAGCGCTCTATCTGCGCGATCCGGATGGCAATGGGGTGGAGCTGTATCGCGACCGGCCGCAGGAAGCATGGCCCCGCGATGCGGAAGGCCGGCTGGCGATGGTCACGCAGCGGCTCGACCTGCGCGCCCTGCTGGCCGAAGCCGACTGAGCCCGGGCGTTATTCCTCGGGCGGCGCGGTGGCGCCCAGCCCCAGCGGGCGGGTCATCAGCACGGTGTCCACCCAGCGCCCATGCTTCCAGCCCGTTGCAGGCAGCACGCCTGCAGGCTGGAAGCCCATCGCCTGGTGCAGCCCGATGGAGGGCGCATTCGCGGAATCGCCGATCACCGCGATCATCAGCCGCAGCCCCTTCGCCTCGCACCGCTCGATCAGCGCGCCGAGCAGCGCGCGCGCCACCCCGCCGCGATGCGCGTCGGGGGCCACATAGACCGAATTCTCGCAGCCGAAGCGATAGGCCGGCCGCGCCCGCCAGGCGGTGGCATAGGCGTAGCCAAGGATGCGCCCGCCCTGCCCTTCCGCCACCAGATACGGGTAGCCCGCGGCCAGCACGGCCTCTCGCCGCGTCTGCATCTCCGCGACGCCGGGAGACGAGAGTTCGAAGCTGGCCAGCCCCGTCGTCACCCAATGTGCGTAGATCGCCGCGATGGCCGGGATGTCGGCCGGGGTGCAGTCACGCAGCGAAAAGCTCATCGGATCAGCCGAAGCCCTTGCCGGCCTTGCGATAGGCCTCGCGCGGGGGGGCGAAGATATCCAGCACGCGGCAGCCTTCCGGGCCCGCGCGCATCGTGTGCGGCACGCCGCCCGGGGTGCGCCAGAAATCGCCCTTGCGGACCTCGATCTCCTCCCCGCCCTGGAAGCGGATCGCGCTGCCGTCGAGCAGCACGCCCCATTGTTCCTCCGGGTGGTCGTGCATCGTGCCCATCGCGCCGGGCGCGATGGTGACAACGGAGAGCATGGCATGTTCGCCGGGGAAGATGCGCGTGGTGACGCCCGGCGCCAATTCGCGCGCAAGGCCCTGGGTCACATCGTCCAGGTTGTGGAACTCGTCCTTCTGGCTCATCGCCGTTCCTCTCCAATCAACCCGCGAAGGGATCGCGCAGCACGATGGTGTCGTCGCGCTCCGGGCTCGTGCTCAGCAGCACAACCGGAGCTTCGACCAGCTCCTCGATCCGGCGGATGTACTTCACCGCCTCGGCCGGCAATTCGGCATAGCTGCGCGCACCGCGGGTGGAGCCGGCCCAGCCGGGCATCTCGTCATAGATCGGCTCGGCGGCGTCCTGCGCGGCGATCGAGGCGGGCAGGCGCTTCATCACCTCGCCATTCACGCGATAGCCGGTGCAGATCTTCAGCGTCGGCAGGCCGTCCAGCACGTCGAGCTTGGTCACCACCAGCCCATCCACGCCCCCCACCTTCACCGCCTGGCGCACCATGGTCGCATCGAACCAGCCGCAGCGGCGCGGGCGGCCGGTGACGGTGCCGAATTCATGCCCGCGTTCGCCGAGCAGGCGACCGGTCTCGTCCTGCAGCTCCGTCGGAAAGGGCCCGCTGCCCACGCGCGTGGTGTAGGCCTTGGCGATGCCGAGCACATAGCCGATGCGCCCCGGCCCGACGCCCGACCCCGCCGCCGCATTGCCCGCGACGGTGTTGGAGGAGGTCACATACGGATAGGTGCCGTGGTCCACATCCAGCATCACCGCCTGCGCGCCTTCAAACAGCACGCGCTTGCCGCTCCGATGCGCGGCATCCAGCCTCTCCCACACCGGCTCCGCGAAGGGCAGCAGCAGCGGCGCGAGTTCCAGCAGCCGGTCGAGCAGCGCCTGCTTCTCGAAGGTCTCGGCGCCGAGGCCGCGCAGCAGCGTGTTGTGGTGCAGCAGCAATTCGTCGAGCTTGTGCGAGAGCACCGCCGGCTCCGCCAGGTCGCACAGGCGGATGGCGCGCCGCGCCACCTTGTCCTCATAGGCCGGGCCGATGCCGCGCCCCGTCGTGCCGATCTTGGACGCGCCGCGCGCGGCTTCGCGCGCCTTGTCCAGCGCCGGGTGCAGCGGCAGGATCAGCGGCACATTCTCCGCGATGCGGAGGTTCTCCGGACCCACGCGCAGACCCTGCGCGCCGACCTTCGCGATCTCGCTCAGCAGGTGTTCGGGGTCGAGCACCACGCCATTGCCGATCACGCCCATCTTGCCGCGCACCACGCCCGACGGCAGCAGCGACAGCTTGTAGGTCTGGTCGCCCACCACCAGCGTGTGGCCGGCATTGTGCCCGCCCTGGAAGCGCACGACGACATCGGCGCGGCTGGCGAGCCAGTCCACCACCTTGCCCTTGCCCTCGTCGCCCCATTGGGCGCCGATGACGGCGACATTGGCCATGGCAGTCTACTCCGTCACCGGGCTAAGGCCGCCCGCCAGATCCAGGATATGGGTGCAGCGCAGGCTGGACGGCGTCTCCGCCGCCCCAAGCTGTGCGATGGTGGCGAGCCCCTTGGCGCGCAGCGCGCGCGCCGCGGCGACATCGGCGCCGAGCGGGATGAAGACGCGCTGGCGCGGCGCGGCGGCCGGGACGGCGCGCAGCAGCGCATCGGGGTAGAGCGACATGCCCGTCGCCGTCTCCTCACCCGACAGATACCGGCCACCGCGCGCAACCTCCCCGGTCGCGCCCTCGCCGAAGATCGTGAAGGCGACGCCGGTGTGGTAGCGGAAGCCGCGGAACTCCACCGGGTCGAGCGTGACGCGCAGCGCCGGCGCGCGGGCGCGCAGCGCGGCGATCACGGAAGCCGCATTGTCGGCGATGGCCCGCGCGGCGGGCGGCAGCGCCGCATCCTCCAGCGCCGCCAGCGCCCCATCCGCCGGCCCGGCGGCGGCGAGCAGCCCGGGCAGCAGCAGCGCAGCCCCCCCGGCCTCCCGCGCCAGCGCCGTGACGGCGGCGGCATCCTTGCGATCCAGCGCCCGCGCCAGAAGTCGCCGCGCCTCGCCCTCGATGCCGGCCGCGTCCAGCAGCGCGGGCGCCAGCCTCGGCAGGGTGATGTCGAGCGAGGGATCGGCGATCCCGATGGCCGCCAGCGCCTCCGCCGCGACGGCGGCGACCTCCGCATCCGCTTCAGGCAAATCAGGCCCGATCAGCTCGATGCCGGTCTGCGGCAATTGCCGCTCGGGGGCCAATTGCGTGCCGCGCACGCGCAGCACCTGCCCGGCATAGGACAGTCGCAGCGGGCGCGGCGTGCGCGCCAGCCGTGTCGCCGCGATCCGCGCGACCTGCGGCGTGGTGTCGGCGCGCAGCCCCATCATGCGCTGGCTGACCGGGTCCATCAGGCGGAAGGTCTGTTCCGCCAGCGCCGCGCCGGATCCGGCGAACAGGCTGTCCTCGAATTCCAGCAGCGGCGGCTTCACGCGTTCATAGCCGTGGCGCGCGAAAACCTCCGCCATCCGCTCGACAAGCGCGGCTTCGCGCTCCGCCTCGGGGGGGAGGAGGTCAACGAGGCCGGCGGGGAGGAGGGCCGGGTTTGGCGGATCTTCGGTCATCGCGAAGCGAAGCCTTGCCAGGGGTGGCGCGGCTCGGCAACCCGCCCGGGCCGCGCGGCGGCGTTGCGGCGGGCGCGAACCGCCATCCGCGTGACGGATTTGGGACGAAAAGGCCGCTTGGCGGGGCACGCCGCCCATGCCACCTGACCGCAGCCATCACACCGGAGCCGCCGCCCATGCACCGTCGAAGCCTGGCCCTGCTGCCGCTGCTCGCCCCCATCCTCGTCGCCTGCGGGGCCGACCCGGCCGCCAGCCACCTGGGCGGCTTCGGCGATCCGGTGCGCGGCGCGGCGCTGAACGCGCCAAGGCTGCTGGGCGACACATCGCGCCTCGTCGGCCGCCCGGCCCAGGCCGCGCTGGCGGCGGTGCAGCTGGAGGTGATCGCCGACGCCTTCCGCACCGACCCGCGCTACATGCATGAGGTCTCCGGCACCGCGCGCGCGACGGTGGAGGCGGGGCGCGCCGAGTTGCGCCGCGCCATCGGCATCGCGCCCGAAGCGCCGCCGGAGATGGTGATCGGGCAGTTGCGCGACGCCGCCGCCGCGCTGGAGGGCGGCAGCCGCGCGCGGGCGGAAGCCGCGCTGACCGGCCCCGCCTTCCCCGCCGGCGGCGCGGCGACCCTCGCAAGGCTGGGCCGCCTGCGCTTCCTGCCCCGCGTCAGCGAGGCTGCCGGGGCGGCCCGCGCCGAGATCGGGCGGCTCGATGGCAGCGTGCGCACGAGCTGATCGCGCAGATTGCGGGACGGCGCCACGTTAGGCGGCTTCGCGCCGAGGGCGGCAGGCCACGCCGGCCATGCCTCGCCGGGCCCATGCCGGATCTCATGGGTTGCGACCTGCGCACGCCAAAAGGCAGCGGAGCGGCACCGCCGCGCCCGCGCCGGCGATGGAGGGCGGATCGGTCATGATCCGCAGGATTTGGATGGCAGGGGAAGCCCAAGGGGGAAGCCCGAGGGCTCGGCGGGGCGGTCAGACCTTCTCGCTGACCTTGATCGCGACCTTGCAGCCGGCCTTGATCACCGCCGTCAGCAGCCGATAGGCCGGGGCCTGTTCCGCCTCATTCTCCAGGCCGATGTCGCGGTGTTCCAGCTCCTCGGCGCGGAAGACCTCGATCCGCTCCTTCAGCTCCGCCTCATCCGCGCCGAGTTCGGCATGCTGCGCGCGGTAATGCTCGTCGATCGTCTCCTCGACCGCGACGGTGCAGGCCATGGCGGCGCGATAGCCCAGCAGCGCGGTGCCGGCGCCCAGCACGAAGCCGGCCACATGCCAGAAGGGCAGCAGCGCCGTGGGGCGCACGCGGCGCTTGCCGATCTGGGCCGAGAAATAGTCCAGATGGACCTGTTCCTGTTCCTGCATGTGCCGCAGCATCGGGCCGTGGCGCGTGCGGCCCAGCACCGCGAGCTGGCCCTGGTAGATGCGCTTGGCGCCGTATTCGCCGGCATGGTCCACGCGGATCGCCCGCGCCACCACATCCCGCGCCGTGGGGTCGCCCGGCAGCCGTCCCTCGCCCGTCATCCGATCGGTCATCGCACCCTCCGCGCCGCGCCCCGCCAGATAAGGATGGCGAGCGACGTCGCATAGATCAGGTTCATCTGCGCCACGGAAAGGGGCAGGCCGGGGATCAGATAGGCCGGCTCGTCACAGGGCTTGGCGGCGACGGGGGCCAGGCCGCGCAGCAGGTCGTCCACCGTCCCCCCGCCGACGTTGGGCGCCAGGCAGGCCGGCAGCGGGGACGGCCACCAGCCGAACTCCACGCCCACATGCAGCGCCGCCGCGGCGCCGGAGCCGAGCACCGCGACCGCGGCCGCGCGCAGCGCCCAGGCCCGCCAGGGGCGCGGCAGGGCCAGGGCCGCCAGCGCGATCCCCGCCGCCACCCAATAGGGCCAGCGCTGCCACAGGCAGAGCGCGCAGGGCGCAAGCCCCGGCCAGCGCTCGCTGCCCATGGCGATCAGGGGCGCGGCAGCGGCGAGCAGCGCGGCGAGCAGAGGGAACGGCATGACGGCACCATGCCGCGCCCTGCCCCACCGTCGCAACCGGGCGTGGCTTGACGCGCCGGCCCCCGCCCCCGACCCTCCGCCCCCGTCGGAGAGAGGGACAGCGCGCGATGCTGCGGATCTGGGGCCGGGCCAATTCGTCCAACGTCATGAAGGTGCTGTGGCTCTGCGAGGAACTCGGCCAGCCCTATGAACGGATCGACGCCGGCGGCGCCTTCGGCCGCACGCGGGACCCGGAGTATCTGGCCAAGAACCCCAACGCGCTGGTCCCGACCCTTGAGGAACCGGACGGCTTCACCCTGTGGGAGAGCAACGCGATCCTGCGCTACCTGGCGCGCAGCCGGGCGGGCGGCGCGGCCTTCTACCCGGCCGCGCCCCGGGCGGGGGCGGATGTGGAACGCTGGATGGACTGGCAGACGGCCTCGCTCACCGCGCCGATGACGACGGTCTTCTTCACCTACGTCCGCACGCCGGAGCCCGAGCGCGACTGGCCCGCGACGGAAAAGGCGCGCGGGCTGGCCGAACAACTCTGGGCGATGGTCGATGCGCGGCTGCAAGGCCAGGATTTCGTCTGCGGCGGCACGCTGACGCTCGCCGACATCGCGCTCGGCCCCTATCTGCATCGCTGGCTGAACCTGCCGATCGCGCGGGCGCCGATGCCCGGGCTGGAGGCCTGGTATGCCCGGCTGCTGACGCGGCCCGGCTATGCGAAGCATTGCGCCGGGCCGATGAGCTGACGCGCACAACACATACGGCTTTATCAGGCGACCGGCGGAGCCGGTCGAGCGGCCGAATGGCCGCCGCCGCCGGTGCGGCGAAGCCAAGGCCGCGGATGCGGCCGCCCGGCGTCTGAGGGCCCCAGAAAGATACCAACGAGTCGCTGAAAGCGGCCGTTGGGATCAGCGCGTAGCGCCGGGGGTCCAGGTGACGTCGGCAGCGCCGTTGTCGTTCAGCCGCCGCGACAGCACGAACAGATGGTCCGACAGGCGGTTGAGGTAGCGCACCACCGCCGGGTTCACCGGCTCCTCGCCCGCCAGCGCCACCACCAGCCGCTCCGCGCGGCGGACCACGGTGCGGGCCAGATGGGCATGGGCCGCGCCGGGGCTGCCGCCGGGCAGCACGAAGCTCCGCAGCGGGGGGATCACGGCGTTCATCGCCGCCACCTCCTGCTCCAGCCGCGCGCATTGGTCGTCCGTGACGCGCAGCCGGTCCGCCCCCGTCCCCGGCACGCAGAGATCGGCGCCGAGATCGAACAGCTCATTCTGCATCCGCGCGACCATCGCATCGGCCTCCTGGTCCGCGCCCAGGTGCAGCCGCAGCAGGCCGAGGCAGGCATTGGCCTCATCCACCGTGCCATAGGCCTCGACGCGCAGCGCATCCTTCCGCACGCGGGACCCGTCGCCGAGCGAGGTTTCCCCCCCGTCCCCGCCGCGGGTGGTGATGACATCCAGCCTGACCATGAGCTTTCCCCAAGCCGTCAGCGCCGTGGCGCGAAGGCGTCCTGTTCCAGACGGAACATGATGTTGACCGTGGTGGTCGAAAAGACCGGACGGCCCTGCTGGGTCGCCGGCTCGAACTGCCAGCGCCGCACCGCCGCTTCCGCCGCGCGGTCCAGCGCCTCATGCCCTGAACTGCCGAGCACGGCGAGGTCCGTGACGCGCCCATCCAGCCCCACCTGCACCAGCAGCGTAACCCGCCCCTGTTCGCCCCGGAGGCGGGAGGCGCGGGGATAGTCCGGCGAGGGGTTGGACACCCCGGCGCGCGGACGTGGCTGCACCACCGCGCCGCTGGCGATGGCCGCGCCCGCAGCCTGGGCCATGCCCTGTTCCGCCAGGCCCGGGCTGCCCGGCGGACGCCAGACGGTGGCGGGCGCCTCGGCGGGCGGCGTGGGCTGGACCGGGGCGCGGGTTGGCGCGGGGCGCGGCGTGGGGGTGGGCGCGGCTTGCCGCACAGGCGGCGGGGCGACGGGGGCCGAAGGAGGGGGCGCGGCCAGAGGGGGCGCGGCCAGAGCGGGCGCGGCGAGCGGGGGCGCGGGCGCAGCGGGCGGGGCGAGCGGGGGCGCGGCCAGAGCGGGCGCGGCGAGCGGGGGCGCGGGCGCAGCG
>CAMDWG010000007.1 GCA_945878375.1 Roseomonas mucosa
AAATGCCAACGCCGGATAACGCTCAATAAAGCCATGTCCAACACTCCAGCTGCCCCCGCCCAAAGGGCCGAGGCTAGCGTCCGAACATGGGTCAAATCTCAGCAGCAACTTCACCCCAAACCGGGTCAGTTCTCAGTGGCAATCAACACCCACCGCCTTCCAGGCCTATCGCCGCGTCCAGGCCACGCGCACGCCGCGCGAACAGGAAGCCGAGGTCTTCGCCATCGCCGCCGGGCGCCTGCGGCTGGCCGCGACGGATGGCACCGAGATGGACCGCGTGCGCGCCCGCGCCGATGCGCGGCGGCTGTTCATGACCCTCCGCCTCGCCGTCATGGACCCGGCCAACCAATTGCCGGCGCCGCTGCGCGCCTCCATCGCGTCCGTCTGCGACGCCGCCTTGCGAGAGGTGGAGCGGGAGAAGACGGATTTCGATTTCCTCGCGACCATCTGCGACGATTTCCGCGCCGGCCTTTCGACCCAAGCCGCCGTCAGCGCGGCATGAGCGAAGGGGGCGCGAAAGGCGGCAAGGGCCGGCTGGTGCTGGAACTCCGCGCCGGGGACCGCATGCTGGTGAACGGCGCCGCGCTGCAATTCCAGACCCGCGCGTCCGTGGTGCTGGCGAATGAGGCGCGCTTCCTGTTCGGCAAGCAGTTGCTGGGCCCGGATGCCACCACCACCCCCGCCAGGCGGCTCTATTTCGCCATGCAGAGCGCCTATGTGGCAGAGGCCACGGACCGCGAGACCTACATGACGCTGGCCCGCGCGCGGGCCGCCGAATACATGGTCGCCACCACCTCCGAGGCCGTCCGCAGCCTGCTGCGCGACGCGATGGAGGAGTTGGAAGCGGGCCGCGGCTGGGAAGCGCTGCGGCGCGTGCGCGACCTGTTCGCCTATGACGATGTGGTCCTGAATATCGGCCGGCACTGAGCCGGCCCGGAAGGCGGAGCGACACATGTCCGGTACGACGATGGCGTCCCTGCTTCTGCCGAACGGGAATCCAGGCACCTCGATGCCACTATCCACCGCGCAGACCATGGCGCTGTACAAGCGGTCCATCGATCGTGCACGGCAGGATATCGCGCGGCTTGAGAAGGACCCCGCGACTCAGCGGGACCTGCAGGTGCTGGAACAGGCCGTGGCGCGGGCGAAGCACCCGACCGACCTGCTGCGGAACCCGCGCGTCCTGAAGTTGCTGATGGAAGCCATCGGTCTGGCGGACCAGGCGGCGAATGGGGGACTCGCCCGGAACGCGCTGATGTCAAAGCTGTCGGACCGGCAATCCTTGGCGAACCGCCTGCCCGACCAGCGCTGGAAAGCGGCCGCCCAGCGGCTGGATTTCGCCGCCAGCGGGCTGGCCAAGCTCCGCGATCCGGCGGTGATGTCGGACCTCAAGGAGGGCATCATCCAGTATCGCCGCATCACCGCCATCTCGGGGCAGAGCCAGGCGGTTGCGGATGCGCTCTATATCCGCGACCTGCCGCAAGGGCAGGCGCCGTCACTGTTCGCCGTGCTGGGCGACAAGGTGATGCGCCGGGTCGCCACAACGGTGACGAGGCTGCCGCAGGAATTGGCGCTGCAATCCGTGGAAGCGCAGGCGCGCACGCTGGGGGCGCGCTTCGATCCGGCGCAATTCGCCGACCCGAGGAAGCGCGACGCGCTGATCAACCGCTATCTGATCGTCTCAAGCTCGGCGCAGGGCGGCTTGCAGGTGCCGGGGGGCACCGGGTCCCCGCTGTTGCGGCTTTTCGCGTAACGGAACGGATGGGCTCAGCCGCCGCGTGATGCCGGGCCGCCCGGACCGTGGCGCGCCAGCTCGACCTTGATCCGCATCAGCAGCGGCCGCCATTCAACGGCCGAAGCCTCCTCCGCCAGGGCCAGATGGTCCGCTGCCTCGGCCAGCGCATCGAGCAGGTCATCGGGGATACGATCCGCCCGCAGCAGTGCCAGTTGCAGGCGATCCAGGTTCCGCATGGCGCCGCTGGCCACCTGCGTCAGGCTGCGTCCCGGCGGGGCCTGCGGCCCGCCTTCCGCCTGCAAGGCCAGCAGCGGCGTGACCGCGGCGATGCCCATGGCCGCATCCGTGGCCGACGCGTCCGGCGTCTCGGGGACCGAGAAGTCAGGGCTTCCCACCTTGCGACCGCGCGCCTCGCCCATGCGGGGCGGACCGCGCCCGATGATGGGAGGCAACGTCATGACAGCACCTCCGCATCGCAGGGTAAGGGCCGAATGGAAACCGCCCGCACCGAGCAGCGGAACCAACCGATCATGGAACGGGTATAGCCGCCCGGCGGGCCGCCCGCCAGCATAAGCAGGGTGTTCTCAGGTGCCTCGGCGCTGGAGGCGCAGCATCGGGACGGCGTCGCCGGCCCATTGCTCGCTACGCCATACGATCCCGGTGGCTGGATCGGCCCAGAAGCGATTGGTGAAGGCGGCGACATCTCCGCCGCAGCGTTCCTCGACCACGATCCACCCGGCCTCCACCCGGCCGCGCAAGGCGCATTCCACCACCAGGCCGAACCGCATCGAGGCCGGATCGCGATCCCCCCCCGCCAGGTCGATGGTGCGCCGCGCGCGCGCATCCTGCCCCACCAAGGCGCGCGCATCCTCGAGCTGATCGGGCCCGTCGAAGCGCGTCGCCATCACCATCTGGGCAAGGCCCGCCGTTCCCACCACGCGGGCGCCATCCGTGGCCAGCGCGACCCGGCCCGGACCGCGCCAGACCTGCCGCGCGCCGGTGCCAGACACAGGCACCAGCACCACGCGCCGTGGCCCCTCCAGCAGCAGGGAGGGGCCAGGGGGCTCGGCCTCCGTGGCCTCCTCGGGCGGGGCCTCCGTGGCAAGGCGCAGCGCCTCCCCCGCCGGCGTCTGACCGCAAGCGGAGAGCAGGAGCAGCGCCGCGATCAGCCGGGCCGTGTTCGCCATTGCACCGCCAGCAATAGCGCAGCGAGTGCAAGCCCGACCAGATGCGGATACGGAATGAGGTCAGCCGACAGCGCCTGCAGGACGGCGGGGAAGATCATCAGCACCCCCGCCAGCGCGAGCGCCCAGCGCTCCCACCCGGCCATGCCGCGCAACAGCCAGCCCTGGCAGGCAGCGGCCAGCGCCGCGAGGCCGGCAGTCGCCAGGAAGACCTGCCACACCACATCCTGCCAGCCCATATCGCCCCGCAGTTGCAGCAGCAGCGCCACGCCGTCGGGGTCCGTCACGAAGACAAAGGGCAGAACGAAGGCGGGCAACGTGTATTTCCAGGCCTGCAGCGTGGTGCGATAGGGCCCGGCGCCGGTGATCGCGCTCGCCGCGAAGGGGCTGAGCGCGGTGGGGGGCGAAACCTCGCTCAGCACGGCGTAGTAGAAGACGAACATGTGCGCCGCGTAGTCCGGCACGCCGAGCTTGATCAGCGCCGGCGCCGCGACGACCGCGCAGATGATGTAGCTGGCCGTGACAGGCACCGCGAGCCCGACGACCCAGACGATCAGCCCGGTGTAGAGCGCGGTCACAACCAAGGACCCGCCTGCCGCCTGGATGGCGATGTCGCTGAACTTCAGCCCGAGGCCGGTCAGCGTGATGACGCCGACGATGATGCCGGCGCAGGCGCAGGTCGCGGCGATGCCGACCGACTGCACCGCGCCCGCAGCGAGCGCATCCATCAAGCGCTTCGGCGTCATCGCCGTTTCACGCCGGATGAAGCTCAGCACCACCGCGACGATCATGGCGTAGAGCACCGACAGCGTCGCCGAATAGCCCATCACCATGAAGACGATGATCGCGATCAGCGTCGAGAAGTGGAACCCATACAGCCGCAGCAGCTTGCCGACCGGGTCCACCTGCATCTTCGCCACCGCATCCAGATCGCCAGCGGATGCGCGGGCACGGATGCGACGCTGGTCGAGTTCCACCATGAACAGCAGCGACGCATAGTAGAGACAGGTGGGGATGATCGCCATCACCAGCACATCGAGGTAGCCGATCTTCAGATACTCGGCGATCAGGAAGGCCGCCGCCCCCATCACGGGCGGGGAGATGATCGCCCCCAGCCCGCCGGCCGCGAGCAGCCCACCCGCATCATCCGGCCGGTAGCCGACCTTCTTCATCATCGGCCAAGCGACGGTGCCCAGCGTGACTGTCGTGGCGACGCCCGACCCGCTCGGCCCGCCCAGCAGGAAGGACGACAGCACCACCGTCCGCCCCGCGCTCTGCGGCTTGCCGCCCGTCGCGGCGAAGGAGAAATCCACGAAGAACTTGCCCGCGCCCGAGGCCTGCAGGATGGCGCCATAGATGGTGAACAGCACGATGAGGCTGGCCGAGACATCCACCGCCGTGCCGAAGATGCCGTCCAGGCCGATCGCGATGTGCGGGATCATCCGCTCTGCGTCGTAACCCTGGTGCTGCCAGGGCGGCGGCAGGTGGTTGCCGAAGAAGCCGTAGAGCAGGAAGGCGATCGCGACCACCGGCATGATCGGGCCGGTCGCGCGGCGTGTCACCTCCAGCACCAGCGCGATCAGCATCCAGCCGACGACGATGTCCATCGGGTCTGGGAAGACGTAGCGGTCCTGCAGGTCGTCGCCGCCGGTGATCAGGTACCAGACGACATAGATGCCGGCCGCGACCAGCGCCATGTCCCAGGGCATCAGCCGGTGCCGCCAGCGCCGCCCGACCGGGAACAGCGCGAAGCCCAGCACCAGCGCGAAGCCGACATGGACGAAGCGGAGCGTGGTGGTGGGTACGATGTCCCACGCCGCCCACAGGTGAAAGAGCGACATCGCCAGCGCGACCGCCACGGCCGCGTGACCGAGCAGGCCTGGGAGGCGGTTCTGGGCCCCCTCCTCCTGCTCGATCAGCGCTTCGAGGCGGGCTGCGGTGTCAGCGTCCAACGCGCCCTTGGGCACCTCGGGCGGAATCAGTGTCGTGCTCATCGGCCCGAGATGCCAGTCAGGGTCAGCTGAGGTTGGCGCCAGCAGCGCGCCAGAAGGTGGCGGCCGCGGGATGCCAGGGGATGCCGGCCGCCGCGGTCTTCTGCGCGGCAAGCGTGAAGTCGCGCGCCGCGGAGTGGGTGCGCACCAGATCCTCGCGGCTGCCCCAGGTGACTTGGAGGATGCGCGAGACGAGGTCGGCCGGCATGTCTTCACGCACGGCCAGGATGTTCGCGACCGAGAGTTGCTTGTTCGGCGTCCTCTGGCCCGGATAGGTGTTCGCCGGGATCTCCTCGGGGAAATAGACGGGGCCGTTCTTCTCCACGATCTTCGCGTGCAGGTCGGCGTGATCGATCATGTGGATCGTCGTGCCCGGCGTCGCCGCCAGGTCAGTGATCGCGCTGGTCGGCACGCCGGAGACGAAGAAATAGGCGTCGAGCTTGCCGTCACGGATGGCGTTGGTGCTCTCCGCCGGCGAGAGCCGCTCGCGGGCGCGGAAGTCGCGGTCACGGTCGAGGCCGGCGGCCTCGATCACGCGGAAGGCGAAGAGCTCGGTGGCCGAGCCGGGCGCGCCGGTGGAGACGCGCTTGCCCTTCAGGTCGGCGACGCTCCGGATGCCGGTGGCCGCCGTCGTCACGATCTGCATGCGGTTGGTGTAGAGCACGGCAATGGCGCGCGCAGGCACGGCGCGGCCGCGGAAGGGCCCGGCGCCAGCGATCGCGTCCACGGCGGCATCCACCTGGCCGAACAGCATGCCGACGCGGCCGGCGCCGAGCAGCTGGAAATTGGCCACGGACCCGCCAGTGACTTCGGCGGTCGCGCTCATGCCCGGGATGCCGCGGGACAGGAAGTTCGCGAGCGCGCCGCCCAGCGGATAGTAAACGCCACCCGTCGTGCCGGTGGCGATCGACATCTGCATCGGCGCCTGCGCGCGGGCAATGCCCGGCAGGGCGAGGGCCGCCGCGCCGAGGGCCAGCGTGCGGCGGTTGAAGGTGGTGGTCATGTTTCTTGTTCCTCCCGTGTCAGGAGCCCCAGGCATACAGACTCCGACCAAGCTGTGAAAGAGCCGTGCTTGACATGGGTCAAGGCGGAACCCCGGTGCGGTCCATAGGCTTCCTAGGCCTGCAACCCGCCAAGGGAGAATGTCGATGACGACGCTGCGCGCCAGGGACCTCATGACCCCCGATGTGATCACCGTTCCCCCGGAGACGCCCGTGCTGGCGATCGCGCGGCTGCTGGGGGATCGGGGCATCTCCGCCGTGCCGGTGGTGGATGCCGAGGGCCAAACCGTCGGGGTCGTCACGGAGGGCGACCTGATCCGCCGCCTGGCGGGAGAACAGGACAAGCCCGCCGGCTGGTTCGCCAGCCTTTTCGCCGACCCGGCGCGCGATGCGGAACGCTATGCCCGCACCCACGGGGTGACGGCGCGCGACGTCATGACCTCCGACGTCGTCACGGTGGAGCCAGACACGCTGGCCTCCGCGGTGGCGCATGTGATGGAGGACCGCAGCATCCGCCGCGTGCTGGTCACGCAGGAGGGACGGCTCAAGGGCATCGTCTCCCGCGCCGACCTGCTGCGCGCCCTGGTCGCGCCGCCGGAACCGCAGGGAGAGTTGTCCGATGAGCGCATCCGCCGCGCGGTGCTGGCCGCGATGAAGAAGGAACCCTGGGCCGACACCTTCTACACGATGGTGGAGGTGGCCGGGGGCGTGGTGCAGTTCCACGGCTTCAGCCGTAGCGCCGCCGTGCAGCGCGGCCTGCGCGTGCTGGCGGAGAATGTCCCCGGCGTGAAGAGCGTGGTGGACAATACCCAGCCCATGCCGGCCTATCTCTTCGCCAACGGGTAGGGCAACGGCCGGGCGGCCGACGCTGCCCTATCCCTTGGCGCGCTGGTCCTCCCGCACCGTGGCCAGGATCAGCGCGCCGAGGGCCAGGAAGACCAGCACTGTCGCCAGGCCGATGCGCTGGCTGGCCGTCAGCGCCGTTACCGCCGCCAGCACCGCGGGGCCGAGGAAGCCCGTGACACGCCCCGACAGCGCGAACAGGCCGAACCAGGCGGAGGCCTCGCCGGGCGGCGCGAGCCGCGCCATGAAGCTGCGGCTCGCGGCCTGGGCGGGGCCGAAGAACAGGCCGAGCGATAGCGCCAGGACCCAGAACCAGGTCTCGCTGCCCGTCAGCAGCAGTGGCACGCCGAGTGTGACCATCGCGCCCAGCGCGGCCAGCACCATCCGCCGCGAGCCGACACGGTCCTCCACCAGCGCGAAGCCCGCCGCGCCCAGGCCGGCGGCGACATTCATCGCGATGCCGAAGACCAGGATCTGCTCGAACCCCATGCCGAAGGTGCCGGCGGCGTAGATCGCGCCGAAGGCGAACAGCGTGTTGAGCCCATCGGTGTAGAACAGCCGCGCCACCAGGAAGCGCGCCAGCACCGGGTTGCGCGGCAGGGTACGGACCAGCGCGACCACCTCCGCCAGCCCCGCCGTCGCGGCCTGTCTCCAGCTGGGCTTCCGCCCCGGCGGATCTGGCAGCGCCAGCAGCACCGGCCAGGAGAATGCCAGCAGCCAGACAGCGACCAGCAGCGCGGTGGCCCGCACATGCTCCGCCTCGCTTCGGTCGAGCCCGAGCGGCGAGGGATTGGGCTGCACCAGCACCACCAGCGCGACGCCGAGACACGCCAGCCCGCCGGCATAGCCAAGCCCCCAGGCGAGGCCCGAGACGCGCCCGATCTGATGGCGCGGCGCGACCTGCGGCAGCATGGAATTGTAGAAGACCGTGCCGACCTCGAAGCTGATCGTGGCGAGTGCCACGCAGGCCAGCGCATAGAGCGTGAAGGCTGGATCCGGCTTCGCGAACCAGAGGCCGGCGGTGGCCAGCGCCGTCAGCGCCGTGAACAGCCCGAGCATCGCGCGCCGTCGCCCACCCGCATCGGCGACCGCGCCGAGCAGCGGCGAGAGGATGGCTATGCACAGCCCCGCCACCGCCAGCGTCCACCCCCATTGCGACTGCCCCGTCGCGGGATCGGGCGCGATGCCTTGGGCGAAATAGGCGGCGATGACGAAGGTGGTGACCACGGTCGGGAAGGCGCTGTTGGCCCAGTCGTAGAAGGCCCAGGCCCAGGCTTTGCGGTTCATGTGGCGGTCCAGCGATGGTGGCGGTCGCAGCAATGGCACCGGCAGTCGCGCGGCCCCCTCCCGGCTGCGCGCCGCGCAGCCACCCTCCCCCGCGTTGCGGGAGAGGGTTTTGGGGGGCGCACCCTTGCTCCCTCTCCCGCGATAGAGGGGTAGGGGTGGGAGGGGGCCGCGCGACCGCCGGCACCCCGCGCGATCCCGGCCTACCCTACCCCACCCAGCGCCCGCGCCGCGACGCCGATCGCGACGAGGTCGCCCGCCGCCGCCGCATCCCGCGCCAGCCGCGCCGCCGCCGCGCCATCCGGCAGCGCGCCCGTCAGCCTCGACCGCGCCAGCCGCGCCTGCAACGCGGCGAGATCCGCCAGCGCCTCGGCCTTGGCGCGCGCGCCGAAGGGACCGTCGGCGCGTGCCCGCTCGGTCGCCGCGCGCAGGGCATCGAGCGCGAAGGCCTCTCCCACCGCGGCCCAGGCCGTGGCAGCCTCGGCCGGCGCGATGCCGGCTTCCGCCGCCAGCCGTACAATGGACGGCGCGGCGGCGAGACCCGGCGTGCCGGCCAGGGTCGCGGCCCGATCGGGGATGCCGGACGCCGCGAACAGCGCGGCCTCCGCCGTCGGCGCGGCGCCTGCGGCATCGACCAGCATGGCGATGCCCGGTGCCAGCGCATCGCGCACCCGGCCCAGCGCGCCGGGGGCGCCCAGCAGCTCACGCGCCGCGCCTTCCTGCAGGCGCCGCAGGCCGAGCAGCGCGGTAAGCCGCGACGGCGCCGGCACCGGGGCAGTATCGACGGCCGCCGCCGCCGCCTCGATGCCGAACAACTCGCCCGCGAGCCAGGCGGCCCGCACGACCTCCGACGGATCGCCCGCCCCACCGGCCAGCCGCGCGAGCCCGGCAATGCCCAGCCGGTTCGCTGCGAGATTGGCCAGGCTCATCGCCACCAGCTCGCGCCGCAACCGGTGACGCGCGATCAGCGCCGCGAAGCGATCCCGCAGCGGCGCGGGGAAATAGGCGACCAGCAAGGGCGCCAGCGCCGGATCGTCGGGCAGCGCGCCCTGTTCGACCGCCTGACTGAGCCAGAGCTTGCAGAAGGGCAGCAGCGCCGCGACCTCCGGGCGCAACAGCCCTTCGCCGGCCGCAGCACGCGCGCGCAAGGCCTCGGCATCCGGCAGACCGGCCACGGCGCGATCCAGCAGCCGCTCTGCCTCCAGCCGATCCATCAGCGCGGCATGAGCGGGCAGGTTCTCGGCCGCGTTCCGCATCTCGAGGCTGACGGCCAGGGATTGCGCGTGGTTGTCCGCCAGCACCAGCCGCGCGACCTCCTCCGTCATATCGGCCAGCAGCGCATCGCGCTGCCGGCGTGTGATCGCGCCGTCCTGCTCGGCCGCGGTCAGCAGGATCTTGATGTTGACCTCATGGTCCGAGGTGCTGACGCCCGCGCTGTTGTCGAGCGCATCGGTGTTGAGCCGCACGCCAGCCCGCGCCGCCTCCACCCGCCCGGCCTGGGTGATGCCGAGATTGGCGCCTTCCCCCAGCACCTTTGCGCGCAGGTCGCGGCCATCGACGCGGATCGCGTCATTGGCGCGGTCGCCGGCCTCGGCGTGGGTTTCTGTGCCGGCTTTCACATAGGTGCCGATGCCGCCGAAATAGAGCAGGTCGACCGGCAGCTTCAGGATGGCCCGCATGATCTCGGCGGGTTCGGCGCGCTCGGCCGCGATGCCCAGCAGCGCGCGCGCCTGTTCGCTCAGCGGCAGGGACTTTGCATTGCGCGGCAGCACCGCGCCGCCCGGTGACAGCAGCTGCGCATCGTAATCCGCCCAGGAGGATCGCGGCAGGCGGAACAGCCGCTCGCGCTCCGCATAGGAGGTTTCTGGATCTGGATCGGGGTCGAGGAAGATGTGGCGATGGTCGAAGGCCGCGACGAGTTTCGTCCTGGCGCTGACCAGAAGCCCATTGCCGAAGACATCGCCCGACATGTCGCCCACGCCCGCGCAGCGGAAGGGCGCATCCTGCACGCCGTGGCCGAGCAATTCCTGGAAGTGCCGGTCGATCATCACCCAGGCGCCGCGCGCGGTGATGCCCATGCCCTTGTGATCGTAGCCCGCCGATCCGCCGGAGGCGAAGGCATCCCCCAGCCAGAAACCGTATTCGGCCGAAAGGCCATTGGCGATGTCGGAGAAGGTGGCGGTGCCCTTGTCCGCGGCGGCGACGATGTAGGGATCGTCCCCGTCACGGCGCATGATCCCGGGCCGCGCGACGATGCCCTCTGAGCCGATGTTGTCCGTCAGGTCGAGCATGCCGCACACCACCATGCGGTAGCAGGCGATGCCTTCCGCCATCGTCGCCTCCCGGTCCGATGGGGCGGGCGGGCGCTTCACGATGAAGCCGCCCTTCGCGCCGGTCGGCACGATGACGACATTCTTCAGGACCTGCGCCTTCATCAGGCCCAGCACCTCGGTCCGGAAATCCTCGCGCCGGTCTGACCAGCGGATGCCGCCCCGCGCCACGGCACCGCCGCGCAGATGCGCGCCTTCCATGCGCGGGGAATGGACGAAGATCTCCCGCCAGGGGCGCGGCAGAGGCATGTCGCCGGCGCGCGCGCTGTCCAGCTTGAAGGCAAGATAGTGCTTCGGCTCGAAGAAGTTCGTCCGCAGCATCGCATCCAGCACCAAGCGCAGCCGCGCCAGGATGCGGTCCTCATCAGGGTTCGCGACGCCGTCCAGCATCAGGCGCCAGGCGGCGTCCAGCCGCGCCTCGTCACGGTCGGCGGCGGCGGGGTCGAAGCGCGCGCGGAACAGCGCCAGCAGAAGATGCGCGGCATCGGGATGCGCGGCCAGCGCGTCCTGCACGCTGGCCTGCGCGAAGGGAAAGCCGGTCTGCTTCAGCCAGCGATACATCGCGCGCAGCAGCCAGCACTCTTTCCAGGACAGGCCCGCGCGCAGCACCAGCCTGTTGAAACCGTCGGCTTCCACCGCACCCGCCAGGAGCGCGTGCAGCGCATCGGCCAGGCGCGGGAAGAGCTCATCCGGGCAATCGGCGCCGGCTTCCAGCCGATAGGCATGCAGCACCACCACCGGCCCGCCGCGCGGCGCCAGGCGGTGCGGCACTTCCTCGATCGCGCGCAGGTCGAGACTTTCGAACAAGGGCAGCGCATCGGACAGCGCGAGCGGCGCGTCGGGATTGGCCAGCCGCAACATCAGCATGCGGGCCCCACCGCCGGGCGGGCGCGACAGTACGGCGCGCGGCCGGCCGCCCTGGGTCAGGCCTTCCGCCAGCTCGATGTCGGCGATGCCCTGCGCGGCGGTCTCCGACTGGCGATAGGTCAGCGGGAATGCATCGTGCCAGCGCGCCAGGATGCCGGCCGCCGCCGCCTCTCCGCGCTCGCGCGACAGCGCTTCCTCCAGCCTTTCGCGGAAACCGCGCGCGGCCTGCGCCACGGCGGCTTCCAGCGCCGCATCCTCCACCGCCGGCACAGCGCCCGGCTTGGTGCCGATCACGTAATGCACGCGCGCCAACGGCGCGTCGCCGAGCTGGGTGTAGAAGGCGGAGATCCGGCCGTCGAAGGCGCCCGCGAGCAGTGCGCCGACGCCTTCGCGCAGGCTGGTGTCGAAGGTGTCGCGCGGCAGCCAGGCGATGGCGGAGACGAAGCGCTCGAACGGGTCGCGCCGCAGCACCAGCGCCGCGCGCGGACGGATCGAGAGATCGAGCGCGCGGCGGCATCCTTCCAGGATCGCCGCCTCCGGCGCCTGAAACAGCTCGTCGCGCGGCCAAGTGTCGAGGATGTTCCGCAGCGCGCGGCCGTCATGCGTCTCCGGCTCCACCCCCGCCTGGGCCAGGATCCGCAACACCTTCTCCCGCAGCAGCGGGATGGAGCGCGGGTTGCGGTTATAGGCGCCGGCCGCGAACAGGCCGAGGAACAGCCGTCCGCCGACGACGCGGCCGGCGGCGTCGCGCAGGCGGGTAATCACGACATCGGCGTGCTGCGGGCGATGCACCAGGCTTCGCATATTGGCCTTGGCAACGCTCACGGCCGGCAGGTTGCCGAGCATCGCGCGCACCGCTGGCGGCAGCGCGGGCAGGGCGCTCAGCGCATCGAACACCGCCAGCGCCGCATCGCGCAGCACGCCGAGATCTTCGTCCCGCGCCACCGCCGCGCCGCCCGCGCCATCCAGCGCGATGCGGCGATGGCCCAGCAGGACGAAATTGTCGTCGGCCAGCCAGCGCAGGAATTCCGCGCCCTCGCCGCCGCCGACCTCCCCCTCCGCCTCTCGCAGTCGGGCGAGCATCGGCGCGAAATCGCCGACTGCGAGGCGCACATCGCCCATAGCGCGGGCCAACGCATCGTGCAGCGCGTCGTCATCCCCTGGGTACAACACGAGCCCGCCCGCGCCCAGCGTCGCCGCCACGCCGGGGGCGAGGGTGATCCGCATCATGCTCTCCCGCGCGCCATCGCCCAGCGCCCGCAGCCGGCCCTCGGTGTCGCGGCGGATGGGGATGATGGGGTGCAGCAGCCGGCGCACGACACGCCCCTGCACGGCCAGCGCGGCCAGGGCGCTGTCCACCAGGAAGGGCATGTCGTCGGTGACGATCTCCACCACCGTGGCGGTGCCGCGGCCAGGTCCCGGGGGCAGGACCCGCAGCTTCGCCCGGCCCGGCGGGCGTTCGGCGGCAAAGGCGAAGAGGCTCGCGGCGGCCTCCGCCATCGCCTCGGGCGGCAGGGCGGCGAGTTCGGCGGTCGGCACCCCTTCATGCAGTCGCCGCAGCAGCGCCGCCGCCTCGGCCGGCAGGTCGGGGGCGGCGCGGCGCAGCGCGGCCTCCGCCGCCGCCAGCACGCCAGGGCGCAGCCCGTCTTCCAGGCCGGGGGCATCGGTCATGGCGAAACTCCTCCCCCGCCAGGGTGCGCGGCACGGTGGGCGGGGGGCAAGCACGAAGACGTGTCAAACCATCGATATCCGCAACAATCGCGGGGCCCTCTGGACCCGGCCGCAACCGACAGGCGCGGGCTCCGGCGCGGCAAGTTCGGTATGACGGCGGCGCGCGGGATGATAGAACCCCGCCATGATCGCAGACCTCGCCGCCCTGCTCTCGCCCGTCACGCCGGAGCAGTTCTTCGCCGACCATTACGACAAGGCCCCGCTGCATGTGCGCGGCGGGGCAGGGAAATTCGCCCAGGTCCTGTCCTGGCGGCAGGTGAACCGCCTGCTCGACATGACGCATATCTGGTCCGGCACGTCGCTGAAGCTGGTGATGGACAGCCAGGCGGTCCCGCCCGAGCAGTTCTGCACGCGCACCATGGGCCGCGACGGCGCGCAGCTGATGCAGCCGGATGCGAAGCTGGTGCAGGGCTGGATCGCCAAGGGCGCGTCGGTGGTGATGAACGACGTGGACAGCCTGACACCGGGCCTCGCTTCCGTCTCCAACGCGCTGGAAGCCGCGGGGCTCGGGAAGGCGCAGGCTAATGTCTATATCTCGTGGCAGAGCCACAAGGCCTTCCGCACCCATTACGATACCCATGACGTCTGGGCCGTGCAGGTGGAAGGCGAGAAGGACTGGAACATCTGGGAAGGCCGCGCCGAATGGCCCATCCCGCACCCGGTCTTCAAGGGTCAGCCGCAGGCGCATCACGACCAGGCGCGCGGCAAGCTGCGCGGCGTTGTGAAGATGAAGCCGGGCGACCTGCTATATCTGCCGCGCGGCTGGTACCACGACGCGCTGGCGGAAGCGCCGGCCAGCGTCCACATCGCCTATGGCGTGCACGCGCCGCTGGGGATGGACCTGATGAACATCCTGCTGGAGCGCGTGCTGTACGATGCCGAATTCCGGAAGCCGCTGCCCCGCCAGGATGGCGGCGCGCCGGCCCGCTTCGCACTGACGCAGCGCGCGGGCCTGCTGGGGCAACGTCTGGCGGAGCTGTCCAAGGACCCGAAGGTGATGGAGGTGCTGTCGCAATTCGTGGCGCATTACCGCCATGCACGCGGCGGCTTCGACGTGCTGGCCGCGCGTGGCATCGCCCCGCCCGCTGAATCCTCCGCGGGCGCGGACGGCGCCGTTGCCTTCCGCGTGCTGGCGACCGGCGCGAAGCCGGTGCGGCGAGGCGCGGAATGGGTGCTGAAGACCGCCACCGGCGCGCTGCCGCTCACCCCCCCGGAAGCCGAGGCCGCCGCCTGGCTCCTCGCCCGGCCGGATGTCACCGCCCCGGAACTGGCGCAGGCCCATCCGGCCGTGGCGGCGGAAGCCCTGCTGGGCCGGCTGGCCGAAGCCGGGCTGCTCGCGCCCGGCTCGTGAAGGCGCTGGCGGCGCTTCTGCTGCTGCTGCCGGGCCTCGCCTTCGGGCAGCCGCGTCCGTTCTCCTGCGTCGGCGCGGAAGCGCTGGAGGACGATGTCTTCGCCGTGCCCTTCGCACGTGGCGCCGATCGGCTGCAGGACGCTGCCCGCAGCGGGATCGAGGCCGCTTCCGTCCTGGCCCGCACGGAGCCTGAGCGGAACATCTGCGTCCTCGGCCATGCCGATCGCGGCCAGGGGGCCGAAAGCTCGACGCAACTGGCGGCGCGGCGGGCGCGGGCGGTCGCGCAGGCGCTTTCGGCGCGCGGGGTGGAACGGGACCGCATCCGGGCCGAGGCACGCGTCGGCGCCTTCAGCGGGCGGGAGCGGGAGCCGGGTGCGCGCGCCGTGACGATTGTGGTGATGCCGCTGTCGCTACCGTGAGTTGTTACATTTATTTGCCGTTATTGGGCGGCTTTTCGGCAATTTATTGCCACGATACGCCGGCAGTCTTGACCCCATCAGGGGCACACCGCGTATGGCCGACACTCCAGCGACATCCGAGATCCCGCCGCAGGATGCGGCGGCGCCCCGATTGCGGCGGCGGCCTTTCGTGCTGCGCCTCGCCACGCTGGCCGGGGCCACGACGGCGGCGGCCTGCGCGCCAGCCCAGCCCGTGGTCGTCATGCAGCAGCCCGCGCCGGTTCATGTGCCCAGCCGTATCGCGATCAGCGATGCCGACCCGTCCGATCCGCCAGGTGCGGGCCGCGGCGGGCATCGCGGCAGCGGCATATCGGACAGCGACCCCTCCGACGCGCCGGGCTACGGGCGCGGGGGCATGCGCAGCGCCGGCATCAGCGATGCCGACCCGCATGATCCGCCTGGGCGCGGACGGGGAGGGTATCGCCCGCCCTATCGGACAGGGATCAACGACAGCGATCCGCATGATCCGGCCGGCGGCGGGCGCGGGGGCTATCGCCCGCCCTACCGGACCGGGATCAACGACAGCGATCCGCATGACCCGGCCGGCGGCGGACGCGGGGGCTATCGCGCGCCCTATCGGACCGGGATCAACGACAGCGACCCGTATGATCCGGCCGGCGGCGGGCGCGGAGGCTATCGCGCCCCCGGCTATCGCAGCGCCAGCGACAGCGACCCACGAGACCCGGCCGGCCGCGGGCGGCGCGGCTGGTGAGGCCGCGTGGTCGGCGATAGCTTCAACCCGATGAGCGACGCCCCCCTGACCCACGATCACACCCTGGCCGAGGCCGCCTGGGCGCAGGCCTTTGGCGACCTTCCCGTCGAAGCGGGACTGGCGCTGCGCGAAGGCGCGGCGTGGCGGCACTTTCCCGCCACCGATCCCACGCGCCACCGGCCATTGCTGTCGGTGGCCGATCTCGACGCCTTCCTGGCCACCGACGCGGCGCGGGAGCCGCGCGTATCCATGGCCGACAGCCGGCGGCGGGGCAGCGCGGCGGTGCCGCTCGACAGCTATCTGCGCGACGATGGGCGCGTGGATCTGCCGGGGCTCTTCGCCGCCTTCGACAAGGGGGCGACGCTCGTCGTCTCTCGCTTCCATGAGCTGCATGCGCCGCTGATGCGGTTCTGCCGGGGGCTGGAACAGGTCTTCCTGCACGGGGTGCAGGCCAATATCTACCTGACACCGCCCGGCGCACAGGGCTTCCGGGTGCATTATGACACCCATGACGTGCTGGTGCTGCAGGTGACCGGCGAGAAGCGCTGGCGGCTTTGGGACGGGCAGCCGGTGCCGCGCCCCACCTGGCGCACCCCCTGGCCCGGCAATATCGAGCCGGCGGGCGAGGCCACGACCATCACCCTGCGGCCGGGCGACACGCTCTATGTCCCGCGCGGCGTGATGCACGATGCAGCCGCGCAGGAGGGCGAGGATCCCTCGCTGCACGTCACCGTTGGACTGCTCGACCCATCTTTCGCCACCGTGCTGCGCCTCGCCGTGGACCTGCTGGAGGCGGAAGAGCCGGGCCTCCGTGAATCCTTCCCCACCTGGCGACTGGCCGAAGGGCCTGAAAGGCTGGCGGACCTCGCCCGCCCGCTGGCGGCGCGGCTTGCGGAACCGGCGGCGCTGGAACGCGCGGCGCTGGCGCTACTCGACCGGCTGGCGGCGGAACGGCCGGCGCTGCTCGGCCGCGGCCTGTTCGTCCCGGCGCCGGAGGCCGACACGAAACTGGTCCTGGCGCCAGGCGTGCTGCATGCGCTGGTGCCCGAAGCCAGGGGGGGCGCATCGCTGCGCTGGGCCGGGGCGCCGATCGCGCTCGATGCGACGGAGGCCGGGTGGTTCGAGCGCCTGGCCGAGGGCGCGACCGCGGCGGAACTTGGCGCGGACGCTTTGGAATTCTGCCACATCCTGGTCCGCCGGGGCATCGTCATCCGCGCCTGATGGCTCGGCACTTGGCGGGCATCATGAGCTGCGCTGCTCCGCCGTGATGCGTTGGATGAACGCCGCGGTGTCCTCGTAAGCCGGCATCGCGCCCGGCAGCGGCGACAGCATGATCGAGAGATGGCCGGTATGATAGATTCGCGCCTCGGCGCTGCCGCCCGCGGCCCGGATGCGCGCGGCGAGTTCCGTCGCGTCGGACGGTCGCACGATCAGGTCCATCCCCGCGCCGAGCAGCAGCAGCGGGGCGCCGCCAGCATGGGCCAGCGCGATCGGTGAACTCGCGCTGCGCGTCGCAGGTGGAAAGGCGCCGCCGACCAGCAGGTGGTCCTGGAACCAGGTTCCATAGGGCCCCGCGATCCCGACGGCGCCCGACAGGCGCAACCCATGCGCGTCGAGGTAGCGGCGGTCGAGCCCAAGCAGCACCGCGATATGCGCCCCGGCGGAATGCCCCGCCGCGAACAACAGTCGCGCATCGCCGCCCAAGGCGGGGGCGTTGCGCGCCGCCCAGGCCACGGCGGCGGCTCCATCCTCGACGAAGGAGGGGAAGGTGACCTCGGGATACAGCCGGTAGTCGGCCAGCACGACGACGACGCCTTGCTCCCCGATGCGCCGCGCCATCAGATGCATCTGCCACTCGTCCCGGCTGCCGAACTGCCAGAAGCCGCCATGGAAGGCGACGAGCACCGGCCAGCCAGGGAGCGGGACGGGGTCGAGCGGGTGATAGACACTGAGCGTCTGCCGTGGCGCTGGTCCATAGGCAATGTCGGTTTGCAGGCCGAGTTCGTGGCCGCTGCCGAATCCGAAGCCCCCCAGCCCGCCGCAGCCTGCGAGCAGACCGAGCGGCAGGCTGGCCAGGAGCCTGCGGCGGCGTGCCGCGCCGGGCACGGGGCCGCGCGTCGTGCGGCCGGGCGGGAGGGGCGACGGGGAGGGCGGGGGCTCGTGCATGGCTGCTTCCGAGTGGAAGCGGCCAGGGCCGACGAGGTTTGCGTAACAAGGACGCCAGAGGATCGATCCGGCGGAACGTGATGCGGCCGCGTGAAGGCGGCGTCGCTACGCCACCGGCGCGGTCACACCGCCGGGTTGCGCGGCTCGCGCCCACAATTCCGGCTGCAGTTCCTCCTTCCTGTTCGGGAAGGCCAGGGTGCAGATGGCGGTCAGCACGGCCACGCCAGCGAGCACCAGCAGCACCGCATCCTGGCCGCCGGTCCTCTCATGCAGCAGCGCGACGGCGGGGCTCGCGGCGGCGGCGCCCAGGAAGCCGACGAAGAACCGCACGGAATAGAGCTTCACCCGCAAGGCGGGGGCGACATAGCGGGCCATCATCGTCTCGTTCACGGTGACGCAGCCGAAGATCGCCGCAGCCAGCAGCCCGGCCATCACCAGCACCGGCCAGCCTTCCAGCGTGAACAGCAGCAGCAACCCCGGCGCCTGGACCAGCCCCAGCGGCAGCAGCACGGTCTTCAGCGTGTTGCGGTCGATCAGCCTGCCGACGGTGAACTGCGTCAGCCCGCCGCAGATCGTCACCACGAAGGCCAGCACGCCAACCACCGGCAGCAGGTCGGGCGAATCCGCCAGGCGCTCCTCGATCAGCTTCGGCAGCAGCAGGGTGAAGGCGTTGAAGATGAAGCCGGCCGCGACCGCCAGGCACAGCAGGATGCCGACGGCGCGGCGCACCACGGCGCGGGGGATCTCGGGGAAGGGCTGGCCAGCCGCCTTGGCCTGCGCGGAATCCACCGCGCCCTCTCGCAAATAGAGCAGGCCGGAGGCGATGCAGAGCACGCCTGGCACGATGAAGGCCCAGCGCCAGCCGAGCCAGGCGGCAAGGAAGGCGGTGACGATGGGCGCGCCGGCGACGCCGAGATTGCCGAAGACGCCGTTGATGCCGACCGCCCGCCCAACGCGCTGCCCGGCCGCATCCACCAGCATCGCCGTGCCGATCGGGTGGTAGATCGCGCTGAAGGTCCCCATCAGCACCAGGCAGAGTGTCAGCGTCACCGGCCCGGTCGCGAAGCCGGCGGCGACCATCGCGGCCCCGGTGCCAAAGAAGAAGCCCGCCATCAGCCGCGGCCGACCGAGCCGCGCCGCCAGCCAGCCCATAGGCAGCGACCCCAGCCCATAGACCACGAACATCCCCGTCCCGAGCGCCAGGATCGGCCCATAGACCGTCCCGAACAGGCCCGGTTCCTGCACCACCATCGCCAGCACGGCGGTGGCCAGGATCAGCAGCCCGTAATGGGTGAAGATATGGGCGAGGTTGACGAAGACGATGGTGCGGGCGGCGGCGTCCATCCCCTTACCCTACGCCCTTCCCCTTGCAAGTCCCGAGAGAGAACGTATCATGAACTAGATAATCTCCGACACGCGATCATGGACCTGCTCCGCAAACTCGAAATCCTGGCCGATGCCGCGAAATACGATGCCTCCTGCTCCTCCTCCGGCACCACGCGGCGGGATTCGACGCGTGGCGGGCTTGGCAGCACGGAAGGGTCGGGGATCTGCCATGCCTATACGCCGGATGGGCGCTGCATCTCGCTGCTGAAGATCCTGCTGACCAATGCCTGCGCCTTCGATTGCGCTTACTGCATCAACCGATCGAGCTCCAATGTCCGTCGCGCCCGCTTCACGGTGGCGGAGGTCGTGCAGCTCACCCTCGATTTCTACCGCCGCAACGCGATCGAGGGGCTGTTCCTGTCCTCCGGCATCACGCGATCGGCCGATTGGACGATGGAACAGCTGGTGTTGGTGGCGAAGACGCTGCGGGTCGAGCACGGTTTCCAGGGCTACATCCACCTCAAGACCATCCCCGACGCCGCGCCCGAACTGGTGGAGGAAGCCGGCCGCTGGGCCGACCGGCTGTCCATCAACATCGAGCTGCCCGAGGCCGCCAGCCTGAAGGCCCTGGCGCCCGAAAAGGATTTTCCCGAGATACGCAAGGCCATGGGCCGCCTGCGGACGCGCATCGACGGCGCGCGCGAGGAGGCCCGCAGCGCCCGCCGCAACGCCGCGCCGCGCTTTGCGCCGGCCGGGCAGAGCACGCAGATGATCATCGGCGCCGATGCATCGGATGACGCGACGATCCTGACGACCGCGACCGATCTCTATGCGGGCTATCGGCTGAAGCGCGTCTACTACTCGGCCTATTCACCGATCCCCGATGCGTCGCGCGCCCTGCCGCCCGTGGCACCGCCTCTCGTGCGCGAACATCGCCTCTACCAGGCCGATTGGCTGCTGCGCTTCTACGGCTTCTCGCGGGATGAGGTGATGGCCGGCGGCGTAGGCGGGATGCTCGACCCCGCGCTCGATCCCAAGACCGCCTGGGCCTTGCAGCGCCGCGGGGACTTCCCCGTGGACCTCAACACCGCCCCGCGGGAACGGCTGCTGCGCGTGCCGGGCCTGGGCACGAAGACGGTCGAAAAGCTGATCGCCGCGCGCCGCCACGTCGCGATCCGCATCGAGGATCTGGCGCGGCTGCGCGTCAGCCTCTCGAAGGTGCTGCCCTTCATCGTCACCGCCGACCATCGCCCGCGGCTGCTGGACAGCGCCGGCCTGCGCGACCGGCTGATTCCCGCGACCGCCTTCGCCCAGGCTGCGAAGCCGGTGCAGATGAGCCTGTTCTGATGGTCACCACGCAGGGGCGCGGATGACGACCGCGGCCGTGCTGCCCGGCCCCGCCGATTTCGCCGCCTGGCGCCAGGCGGCGCGGGGACTGATCGGCGCGGCCATCGCACCCGATGCCGTCGAATGGCGCGTCGCCGGCGAGGCGCCCGGCCTGTTCGGCGGTGAGGCCCCTGCCCCCGCGCCGGGCCAATCCTTCCCCGTCCCGCGCGCCTTCGTGGAATTGGCGGAGATCGCCATCCGCCACCGCGATCCGGAACGCTTCGCGCTGCTCTACCGGACCCTGTGGCGCGTGACGCATGGCGAACCCGCGCTGATGCAGGTGGCGACAGATCCCGACATCCTGCGGCTTTCAGCCATGGCGAAGTCGGTGCGGCGCGACGCGCACAAGATGCACGCCTTCCTCCGCTTCCGGCAGGTCGAGACGGAAGGCGGCACGCGCCACATCGCCTGGTTCGAGCCGGACCACCATATCGAGGAAGCCGAGGCCGGATTCTTCATCCGCCGCTTCGCGCAGCTGCGCTGGTCGATCGTCACGCCGAAGCGCAGCCTGCATTGGGACGGGCAGGAGATCGCGCTGGGCCCCGGCGGCCGGCGCGCCGATGTGCCGGCAGATGATGCGGTGGCGCCACTCTGGCGGGCCTATTACGCCGCGATCTTCAACCCCGCGCGCCTCAAGCCCGGTGCGATGCGCGCGGAGATGCCGCGCAAATACTGGCGCAACCTGCCGGAAGCGGCGGACATCCCCCGCCTGATGGCCGAAGCGCCGCAGCGGGTCGCGGCGATGCTGGCGCGGGACGCAATGGCGCCGAAGGCGAACCGGCAGAAGCCCGCCGCCGCGCCGCGCGTTGAACCGGAGATGGACCTGCTCGACGCCGGAACCGACCGCAACGCGGCACTGGCCGCCCTGGCCCGCGAATTGGCCGCTCGGCCCGACCTGCCGGACTTCGCGCGCCGGGCCACCCAGATGGTCTTCGGCGAAGGCGTGCTCGACGCGAATCTGATGTTCGTCGGCGAACAGCCCGGCGACGAGGAAGACATCCAGGGCCGCCCCTTCGTCGGCCCCGCCGGGCGGCTGTTCAACCGCGCGCTGGAGGCCGCCGGCATCGTGCGGGACGCCGCCTATGTCACCAATGCGGTGAAGCACTTCCGGTTCATCCCGTCCGGCAAGCGCCGCCTGCACCAGACGCCAGACGCGGGCGACATCGCCTATTACCGCCCCTTCCTGCGGCGGGAGATCGGGATCGTCGGCCCGAGGCTGCTGGTCGGCATGGGCGCCACCGCGCTGCGCGCGCTGACCGGCAAGCCCGTGCCGGTGCTGAAGGCGCGCGGCACGCTGCTGCCGGGGCCGGAGGGCATCCCCGTCTTCGCCACCGTCCATCCCAGCCACCTGCTCCGCATCCCCGATGAGGAAGGCCAGAGGCGCGCCTATGCCGCCTTCGTGGAGGATCTGCGCGCGGCCCGGGCGCGGGTCGGGTAACTGCGCTGGTAGGCGCCACGATGTATGGAGCGCCCGTCGGCTCGCAGCGCCGCGGTCAGCAGGGGCCGCCCTCGGCCGAGACGCGCCAGCCTTCCTCGGCGCGGCGCAGCAGACGCCATCCACCGCGCGGCAGCGGGGGTGTGGCAAAGGCGCTTTCAACCTCCGCATCAGTCGAGACCAGCATCACGAACAGCGCGCCGACGGCGTCCGCCCGCCGCCGCAGTTCGGCCGCCGGCACCGATGCGGCGTTCAACGCGGGGAGGTAGATCTCATGCGAGGGCCGGCCCGGGTCGTCGGCCAGCGGAAGCTGCGGCTGGTGCTGGTAATCCGGCGCCCAGACGACCCGCGCTGTGCCGCGCCAGGCATAGGCAAGGACGGTGTAGCTGGCGCCGTTGCCGCGTGGATCTATCAGCAACACTGGCCCCTGACCCGCTATCGCCTCCTGGACCGCCGCGGCCGCCTTGCGCAGAGGCGGCGCGATGTCGCGCGGGCCCGGCCAGAGATGCCCGATGGCGAGCATTGGCAGCAGCGGCACCAGCAGCACCATCGCGCTCGGTGCCCGTCTGCGGATGATCGGTGGAAGACGGTCGAGCAGCTCGGCCAGCGCCTGCCCGACCACGGCGCGCTGAAGGAGGATGAAGACGAGGACGATGCCAAGCACGCCGGAGATGTTGGTCCAGTACCGCCAGAAGGATGCGGCGATCTGGATCTCGTGCCGGCTGAAACTGGTGCCCATGTAGGCAAGGAAGAGCGTCGCCGCCCAGCCCAGGCCCAGCCCTCCCGCGAACCAGGCGGCGCGTGCGAGGCTTGTTGCCTCGCGCCGCCGGATCGCGAGCAGCACGATGACGATGCAGGCCAGCAG
This sequence comes from Roseomonas mucosa, assembly GCA_945878375.1. Lineage (GTDB taxonomy): Bacteria > Pseudomonadota > Alphaproteobacteria > Acetobacterales > Acetobacteraceae > Falsiroseomonas > Falsiroseomonas mucosa_A. The sequence goes on from CAMDWG010000007.1 coordinate 22,666, forward strand.
CAACAAGGTGAAGGCCGCCTTGCGCATGGCGATGGTGGCCATGCTGGCTAGGGTCGCTGGTGCAAGGCCCCACGCCCAGTCGGCAAACGGGCGCACTGTGAAGCCGCCCGTGGATATGGCCGCATGTGACCGCCACAACCCCCAGATCAGCAGCGGTGGCACGGCCGCGAGGCACAGGGCGGCCAGGCGCCGCGCCAGGTCCGGCCCACGCTCGACAAGGACGAGCATCGCGGTGAGGCCCAGCATCAAGGCCACCAGGATAATCCCCGTCTGCTTGATGTTGACGATCGCGGCCAGCACGAAGCTGGTCTGCACAGCTGCCCAGGGATCTCGCGCCTCGAGGCCGCGCAGGGCGAGCACCACCGCGACACCCATGAGCGCCGCAGTCGGCACGTCGCCTAGGTTGCTGAACATCAGTCGCTGGATGAGCCCTGGATTCATCCAGACGACACAGAGAAGCGCCACCGCCGCTGCCAGCCAGGGCTCCACCCCGCGTATGCGTAGCCACGGCGAAAGACCAGCGGCGATGGAACCCAGCAGAAGGACCGTGACCACGGGCACCGCCGTCTCCGGCATGGCCTGCAGCCCGAACAGGCCACGCATCATCTGCGCGGCGGTGAAGGTGATCAGCGCCGAACCAGGCGGGTAGGTGCCGTGCAAGGAATCCGGGATCGGTTGGCCGGGACCGGCGAAGGCACCGGTCTGCAGAAGGTAGTCCGCGTTGGGCAGCCAATGGGTGAATTCGTCCCAATGCGTAATCGGCACGAAGGCGGCCAGGACGACCAGGGGCAGGTGCAGCAGAAAGACGCGCGGACCTATGTGTTGACGCAGCCGGTTGCGTAGATCCAGCCCGAACAGGCCCAAACCGACCAGAACCAGGAGCCATACGGCCGTATTCAGCTCGATACCGAGACGCGCGAGCACCAGGCAAGCAAGGCCGAACAGGCCGAGCCCCGCGCCTAGATCGGCAGGCGGAAGTCCGCCGCGACCACGTGTGAGTCGGCCAAGCCCAGCCAGGGCGGCTGCCAAAAGAAGGGTCGCAGCCAGAGTTTGCAGTGCAGGGACCAAAAAGCCCATATGCGGATCCCGGATTGTGCAGTTCGTACACGCTGGACCCGTTATGAATTGGCAAGGATTGAACGTCCACCCTCGAGACGATCTGTAACTCCAATGAAGTCCGTCCTGGCAAAATTTGGTCAAGCGTCGGGTTGCGCAGCCATACAGGGCCAAGAGAGAAGGCACGCCATGACTGACCTGCCCGCCACCGTCCAGATCCGGGAGGAAGGCCCGCGTGAGGGCTTCCAGATCGAGCCCGGCCCGATCCCGACCGACCGCAAAGTGGCGTTGATCGAGGCCCTTGCGGCAACGGGGCTGCGGCAGATCCAGGTCTGCTCCTTCGTCTCGCCCAAACTGGTGCCAGGCTGGGCGGATGCCGATGCGGTGCTGGCCGCCATCGCGCCGCCGCCGGGCGTCGCCTTCACCGCGCTGTGGTTCAACGACAAGGGCCTGGCCCGCGCGCTGGAATTCCGCGACCGGCTGAAGCTCTATGGCTCCATCTCCTTCGCGGCGTCGGAGGCGTTTTCGCGCAAGAACCTCAACCGCGACCGCGCGGGCCAGATCGAGGCGATGCGGACGCTGACCCGCACGCACCAGGAGGCGGGCGTACCTGTCACCCGCATCTCCATCCAGGCGGCCTTCGGCTGCAACTATGCGGGCGACGTCGCGCCCGCGCAGGTGGTGCAGGCGGTGGCGGACGGGATGGAGATCGCGGCGGAAGCCGGGGCCAGGATCACCGAGATCGCGCTGGCCGACACGATGGGCTGGGGCACGCCAACGCGGATCGAGCGCGGCGTCGGCGCGGTGCGCGAACGGTGGCCGGATGCGCCGATCGCGCTGCATCTGCACGACACGCGGGGCCTAGGCATCGCCAATGCGGCGGCCGGGCTGCGCCTTGGCGTCACGCGCTACGACACGACCGTGGGGGGGCTCGGTGGCTGTCCCTTTGCCGGGCAGCCCGGCGCCCCGGGCAATATCTGCACCGAGGAACTTGTGCTGCTCTGCGAGGAGATGGGCATCGCCACCGGTGTCGACCTCGATGTTCTGATCGCCGCTGGCCATCTGGCGGAGGCAATCGTCGGCCATCGCCTGCCCAGCGCCCTGCTGCGTTCGGGCCCGCTGGCCGCATTCCGGCGCCTCGCGGTGGGTAACCCCCTGCCCGCCGAAAGCTAGTTCAGGCGCTGGCGCAGTTCGTCCAGCAGGCCCTTCATGCGCGCTGACTGCGGGCCGTCGGGGGCAAGGGCGAGGAAGCGTTCCAGGTTCAGGATCGCCGCCGTGATGTGGCCGAGCCGCTGGTGCATCAGCCCGGCTTCCCGCCATAGCGGCGCGGCATCCGGGGCCAGGCGCAGCATGTCCTCGGTGCAGGCCACCGCGCCCGCCAGGTCGCCATCGCGCAGGCGGCGAACCTTGATGTTGTTCTGCAGCCGCAGCAGCACCGCCCGCTTGCCCATCGGCGCCAGCGTGTCGGGGCCGAGTTCCGCGCTGTCGCCCGCGAAGGTCTTCAGCAGCGCGCGCAGGTCGCGCGCTTCCAGCTGCCCGCCGCCGCCGAAGACATCCACCACCACCTGCCCGCGGCCTGACAGGGCAACAAGGAAATGGCCCGGGAAGTCCACGCCATGCGCTTCCCACCCCGCCGCATCGGCCGCATGCAGCCAGAGGATGCCGAGCGCCACAGGCAGGCCGCGCCGGCGCTCGATCACCTTCAGCAGATTGGCGTTGGACAGGTCGTCATAGGTCGCGGTGTCCCCGGCATAGCCGAAGTTGCCATGCAGCAGTTCCGCGAGCGCGGCGCGGCGGCGCAGCAGGTTGCCGGCATCGGCTTCCTGATCCGCGGCCGCCATCTGCACCGCCGCGCGGGCGATGTCGGTCAGGTGCTGCGTGGCGGCGTGCCAATCCGCCAAGGGGGCGTCCACCCGCGCGAATTGCAGGGCGACCGCCGCGATGTCGAGCTCGGCATCCGGGATCTGGCCGGCGGCTTCCAGCGCGGCGCGGGCCTCGGGCAGCGGGTTGCTCATGCGGGCGAGCTTGCGCGGATGGGACAGCGGGTCAAGCGGCGGCGGCCTCACGCCTCCGTCTTGAGCACCATGGGACCGAGCGGCCGGCCGCCGAAGATGTGGACGTGGAAATGCGGCACTTCCTGGCCGCCATGCTCGCCCATGTTGGACAGGAGGCGATGGCCGGTCGCCTCCAGCCCCAATTCCCGCGCCACCTGGCCCACGGCGCGCCAGAAGCCGGCGATCTCCGCTTCCGTCGCCTGCGCGGCGAAATCCGCGTGGGAGACATAGGGGCCCTTCGGGATCACCAGCACATGCAGCGGCGCCTGGGGATTGATGTCGTGGAACGCCAGGGCGAAGGCGTCCTCATGCACGCGGCGGCAGGGGATCTCGCCGCGCAGGATGCGGGCGAAGATGTTCTGCGGGTCATAGGGCGGCAGGCCGGTCACGGGCATCGCGGATCCTCCTCGGCTGCCCCTGTTTGGCGAAGCCGCCGCCGGCCGGCAAGACCGGCCGGGCGCCGCTGCCAATTCTCAGGGCAGCTTGGTGGTCTGTGCCGCGCGCACGATCGCCTTGGGCCGCGCGGCCTTCTCGGCGATGCCGGAGATGCCCTGGCGGCGGGCAAGTTCCGCCCAGACCTCCTCGGGCCGGATGCCCGCATCCACCCACAGCACCACCAGGTGATAGAGCAGGTCGGCGCTTTCCAGCACCGTGGCGCCGCGGTTGCCCTGCGCCGCCTCGATCACGCATTCGACCGCTTCCTCGCCGAGCTTCTGGGCCACCTTCGCGGTGCCGCGCGCGATCAGGCGGGCGGAGTGCGAATGTTCGACATCGCCGGCCAAGTGGCGCGCCTCCACCGTGCGCCACAGCGCATCCAGCACGCCGGCATCGGCATCGGCGACGGTGAAGGCGGCCATCGCGCCCGCCGCCGGGTCGGTGGGCGCCGGCGCTGGGATGGCGGGGCGTGGCAGGCCGGGGGGCATCGGCAGGGCGGCGGCGCGGCGCGCGGCCTTGCCGACCTTGGGCTTCGACTTGGGCTCGGCCTTCAGCTTTGCGGTCGCCTTGGCCTTGAGCTTGGGTTTCGCCTCTGGCGTCGGCTTGGTTGGCTTCTTCGCCTGGGGCTTCTTCGCCAGCTTGGCCATCAGGGCGCCTCCGAAACTGGGCGGGTGGGAAGGCCGGCGGCGGCCAGCGCCGCCTTGGCGTCGGCGATCCGCATCTCGCCATAATGGAACACGCTCGCGGCCAGCAGCCCGGTGGCGCCGGCCCGCGCGCCATCGACGAAATGCGCGGCGTTGCCGACCCCGCCGGAGGCGACGATGGGCAGCCGCACCGTCGCCCGCACGGCGCGCAGAAGATCCAGGTCGAAGCCCTGCTTGGTGCCGTCGCGATCCATCGAGGTCAGCAGGATCTCGCCCGCGCCGCGCTGTTCCATCTGCCGCGCCCAGGCCACCGCATCGATCCCGGTGCCGCGCCGCCCGCCATGGGTGAAGACCTCCCAGCCACCTCCGCTGCGGCGGGCGTCGATCGCCACCACGATCGCCTGGCTGCCGAAGGCCTCCGCGCCGCGCGTGACCAGCGCGGGATCGGTGACGGCCGCCGAATTGACAGAGACCTTGTCGGCCCCGGCCAGCAGCAGCTTCCGCATGTCGTCCACGCTGCGGACGCCGCCGCCGACCGTGAGGGGGATGAACACCTCCGCCGCGGTGCGGGAGACGACGTCGTACATCGTGTCCCGGTTCTCATGCGTCGCGCCGATGTCGAGGAAGGTGACTTCATCCGCGCCTTCGCGGCCATAGGCGCGGGCCTGTTCCACCGGATCGCCGGCATCGCGGAGCGCCACGAAGTTCACGCCCTTCACGACGCGGCCGTCCTTGACGTCGAGGCAGGGGATGACGCGCAGGGCCAGCACGCGATGGCTCCGGGGCGGACGGCGACCCGGCCGCATTATCCGCGCGGCGTGGATCGCGATCCTGGTTGTGGGGGTCGCGCGCGGCGCGGAGGCCATGCCCCCGGCGCCACGCGCCGATTGGGCCATGTGCTCCCACCGCGCCGCGCGGTCAAGCGATCCCTGCAGGACCGCCGGAACCGCCGGCCTTGGGGGGGCGGTCAGCCGCGCCGGACCAGCCCGCGGAGCCGCGCCGTGCCCGCGCGGAAGCGGAGGAGAAGGCGCGCTTCCATATCCTCGGACTTGGTCACCATCTGCGGCCAGCGCCCGGCGATCCAGCCCATGCCGCGATGGGCCCAGATGTATTGGTGGCGCAGCACGAACATCCCGAGCGCGAGGAACAGCACGCCCTGCAGGAAGGGCAGGACAAGGCCGATGACGCCAAGGCCCAGCAGGCTGAAGCCCGCGGCCTTGCGCCTGATCGAGGGGCGGAATTCCATCATGCGTGGCCAGATGGTCCCGCGCACCCCATGGCGCAACCGCGGGACGCTACCCCAGCAGGCGCCCGATCACGCGCGCCGTGTAGTCCACCACCGGCACGATCCGCCCGTAATTGATGCGCGTCGGCCCGACCACGCCGATCGCGCCGACGATGCGCTGATCGACGCCGCCCAGGCCGTTGCGGATCGGCGCCACGACCATCGACAGCCCCGCGCTGTCGAACAACCCGCTTTCGGCGCCGATGAAGATCTGCACGCCTTCCCCACGCTGCGCGAGGTCGAGCAGGCGCAGCATCGTCTCCTGCGTCTCCAGCCGCTCGAACAGCGCCTGGATGTCCTGCACGCGCTGCAGCTGGTCCATGTTCTGCAACAGCTTCGCCTGGCCGCGCAGGATCAGCGTGCCGCCAACCCCGCCGCCCGACCAGGTGGCCAGCCCAGCATTGATCACCTGCTGGGTCAGCTCATCCAGCGCGGTGCGGTTCGCTGCCATCTCGCCCTGCACGGCACCGCGCGCTTCCTCCAGCGTGCGGCCGGACAGGCGGGCGTTGAGGTAGTTGCCCGCCTGCACCAGCGCCGAAGGCGGCAGGCCCGCCGGCACCTCGATCACGCGGTTCTCGACCTGGCCATCGGCGGTGACCAGCACCACCAGCGCGCGGCCCGCGCCGAGCGCCACGAATTCGATGTGGCGCAGCGGCGCCTCGCTTTTCGGGGCCACGACCAGCCCGGCGGCGCCCGCGAGGCCGCTCAGCATCTGCCCGGCCTCGGCCAGCGTGTCCTGCAGCGATCGCCCGCCGGCGGCGCAGCGGGCGGCGATCGCGTCCCGCTCCTCCTCCGGCAATGCGCCGAATTGCAGCAGGCCATCCACGAACAGCCGCAGGCCGCGTTCCGTCGGCAGCCGGCCGGCGGAAGTATGGGGGGCGAACAGGAGCCCCGCTTCCTCCAGGTCGGCCATCACGTTGCGGATCGTGGCGGGCGAGAGCGCATGCGGCAGGCGGCGCGACAGGGTGCGGCTGCCAACCGGCTCGCCGGTCTCGACATAAAGCTCGACCAATTGGCGCAGGATCGCCGCCCCCCGATCATCCAGGCCCGGCGCGAGGCCGGGGCCGAAGGGAGAGGTGGAAAGGCTCACCGCCGGCGCCAGGCTGGGGCGCGGAGGCCGGTGCATCGGACCCATGACGTCTGTGTCCCTGACCGTCTGCTTACGCCCAACGCTAGGGGCAGCGCCGCGCATGGGTCAACCACGCGCGGGGGCATCAATGCTGGACGCACCCCCGCCCCGGGCGCTACGGGGCGCCATGATCGAATTCCCCGCTGGCTTCAAAGCCCCCTTCGTCCGCCCCTCCGGCCGCATCGCCGACCAGCTGCGCGCCGTGAGCCTCACGCCCGGCGCCGCCCGGCATGCGGAAGGGTCCTGCCTGATCCGCTTCGGCCTGACGGAGGTGCTCTGCACCGCGAGCGTGGAGGGCAAGGTGCCGCCCTTCCTGCGGAATTCCGGCCAGGGCTGGGTCACGGCGGAATACGGCATGCTGCCGCGTGCCACCCACACCCGCGGCGACCGGGAAGCCGCCCGCGGCAAGCAATCCGGCCGCACCCAGGAAATCCAGCGCCTGATCGGCCGCAGCCTGCGCGCGGTGACCGACCTGAAGGCGATGGGGGAGATGACCGTCACGCTCGATTGCGACGTGCTGACCGCCGATGGCGGCACGCGCACCGCCGCCATCACCGGCGCCTGGGTCGCGCTGCATTTGGCCTTCGAGCATGTGATGGCGAAGACCATCCTGAAGAAGAACCCGCTGCGCGACCAGGTCGCCGCGATCTCCTGCGGGATCTGGAACGGCACGCCCGTGCTCGACCTGGACTATGAGGAAGACAGCAAGGCGGAGACGGACGGCAATTTCGTCATGACCGGCGCGGGCGGGGTGGTGGAAGTGCAGGCCACCGCCGAAGGCGCCCCGTTCTCCGAGGCAGAGCTGACCGCCCTGCTCGGCCTCGCCCGGAAGGGCACGGCGGAGCTGTTCGCCCGGCAGCGCGAGGCGGTGAAGGCGTGACCCGCCGGCGCCTGACGGGGGGCAAGCTGGTGCTGGCCACCCACAATGCCGGCAAGCTGCGGGAAGTGGCGGCGCTTCTCGCCCCCTGGGGGTTCGAGGTCGTCAGCGCCGGCGCCCTCGGCCTGCCGGAGCCGGCGGAGACGGAGGACAGCTTCCTCGGCAATGCGCGCATCAAGGCGCTGGCGGCGGCGCGCGCCTCCGGCCTGCCGGCGCTGGCCGATGACAGCGGCTTTTCCGTCGCCGCCCTGGATGGCGCGCCCGGTGTCCGCACCGCCGATTGGGCCGAGACACCCACCGGCCGCGACTATGCGATGGCGATGGGGAAGGTCGAAAAGCTGGCGCGCCACGCATCCGACCGGCGGGCCTGGTTCTCCTGCGCCCTGGTGGTCGCCTGGCCGGATGGACACACGGAAGGCTTCCTGGGCGAGGCGCATGGCAACTGGGTGTGGCCGCCGCGCGGGGCGAACGGCTTCGGCTACGACCCGATGTTCGTCCCCACCGGCGGCACCGAGACCTTCGGCGAGATGGCGCCAGAGGCCAAGCACGCGATCAGCCACCGCGCCGCCGCCTTCGCGCTGCTCTCGGCCGATTGCCTGCCGCCGCAGGCTTGAACCCACACGGCCGCACCCCTTGTCTGGCGGGAACAACGGGCCGGGACGTGTGACGATGCGGGCGATCGGGGCGTTGCTGCTGGCCTTCGGCCTGGCCTGGACCATCCCGGCCACAGCGCAGACGGTGTTGAGCGAAGCCCGCCCCGCCGCCATCCAGGGTCTCCAGCTTGTCGCCGTCGCCAAGGGGCTGGAACGCCCCTGGGCGCTCGCTTTCCTGCCGGATGGCGGGATGCTGGTGACGGAACGGCCGGGGCGGCTGCGCCTGGTGCGGGACGGTGCGCTCGACCCACGCCCCATCGCCGGGGTGCCGGAGGTGCATCCCCAGGGCCAGGGCGGGCTGCTGGATATCGCCCTGCACCCGGATTTCGCCCGCAACCGCACCCTGTTCCTGACCTACGCACACGGCACCGCCCAGGCCAACCGCACGCGGATCGCGCGGGCGGTGTTCGATGCGGAAGCCCATGCGCTGCGCGATCTGCGCGTGATCTTCGAAGTGAACCGGGACAAGCCGGGCAGCCAGCATTTTGGCAGCCGCTTGCTGGTGCTGCCAGATGGCACGCTGCTGGCCACCATCGGCGATGGCGGCAACCCACCGGCTTCGCTGGATGGCCGCCTGATCCGGGATAATGCGCAGGACCTGTCGAACCATATCGGCGCCGTCGTGCGGATCGCCGAGGATGGCGGCATCCCGCGCGACAACCCCTTCCTCGGCCGCGCCGATGCGCGGCCGGAGATCTGGAGCTACGGCCATCGCAACGCGCAGGGGCTGGCCTGGGACCCGATCCGCCGGATCGTGTGGTCGAACGAGCATGGCAGCCGCTTCGGCGATGAGCTGAACCGGCTGGAGCCGGGCCGCAATTTCGGCTGGCCGCTGGCCTCGCACAGCGCAGAGTATCGGGGCGGCGCGCAGGTCGGCGCCGGGCGCAGCCTGCCCGGGATGGTGGACCCGGTGCTGGCCTGGCTTTCGGCGCATGCGCCATCGGGGCTGGCCGTTTACACCGGCGACCGCTTCCCGGCCTGGCGCGGGGATCTTTTCTCGGGCGGGCTGCAAAGCCGCGACGTGCGGCGCATCCGGCTGAACGTCGCCGGGCGCGTGGTGGGGGAGGAGGCGATCGAGGTCGGCCGTCGCATCCGCGACGTGCGCCAGGGCCCGGATGGCTTCCTCTACCTGCTGACGGATGAAAGCCCGGGGCTGATCCTGCGGGTGGAGCCAGGCTGACCGGGCTGCCGAGCGGCGCCAGGCGTCAGAGCGTCGCCGCGGCCAGGCCCAGCAGCGCGGCGGCCGCGCAGCCCATCATGGCGAAGGTCAGGCTCATCCCGAAGACGCGCCATTTGAAATCCTCGGGCTCTCGCGCGATGCCGGTCGCATGCACCAGGCGCCCCGCGACCAGCGCAACGCCGAGCGCATGCAGGGCCCAGTCGGGCAGGCCGTTGACCTCGCACAGCGCCAGCAGCAGCAGGGCGAAGGGCACGTATTCCGCGAAATTGCCATGGGCGCGCGCGGCGCGCTGCACCAGGCGATGATCGGTGCCGAGCGCCACCCGATACAGCCGCCGCGCCTTGATGACGCGCGTGGCCAGCCAGATGAAGTAGAGGCCGAGAAGGCCCGCATAGAGCGCGGTGACAGGCAGCATTAGATCTCTCCGCCCTCAAGCGCTGGGCGGCGGGCGCCGTTCGGCGCCTCGGCCGGCTTCGCCGTCCGCATCATGCGACCTCCTTCACATCGGCCACCGTCCCGCCCGAGATCCGCAGCAGCTCGGCCGGGGTCGTGGCGAAGACATGCATGGGCGACCCCGCGGCGGCCCAGACGCGATCATAGGCCAGCAGATCCTCGTCCACCAACACCAACGGCGGCGTCAGGTGGCCGAGCGGCGCGACGCCGCCGATGGCGAAGCCGGTCACATCGCGCACCCACTTGCCGTCAGCACGTTTCAAGTGAAACCCCGTGGTCGCCGCCACCTTGCCCATGTCCACCCGGTTGGCCCCCGACGCAATCACCAGCACCGCGCCTTCGCCGGCCCGGAAGATGATCGACTTGGCGATCTGCGCGACCTGGCAGCCCACGGCCGCCGCCGCATCGGCGGCGCTGCGCGTGCCTTCGGGGAAGGCCTCGATGCTGTCCGCATGCCCGGCCGCGACCAGCGCCGCGCGCACCCGTTCGACAGACCCGCCCGACATCCCATATCTCCCGCCGATGGAATCCCTCGCCCTCTACATCCACTGGCCCTTCTGCGCCGCCAAGTGCCCCTATTGCGACTTCAACAGCCATGTGCGGGACAAGGTGGACCACGCCGCCTTCGCCGCCGCGCTGCGCGCCGAGCTGGCGCGGGAAGCCGCGCGGGCCAATGAGGCAGGCAGGCGACGTCCGCTGGCCTCGATCTTCTTCGGCGGCGGCACGCCGAGCTTGATGCGGCCCGAGACGGCCGCCGCGCTGATCGAGGACGCCCAGCGCCTGTTCGACCCGCTGCCCGATCTTGAGATCACGCTGGAAGCCAACCCGACCAGCGTGGAACGCGACAAGCTGCGCGCCTTCCGCGCGGCGGGCGTGAACCGCGTCTCGCTCGGCGTGCAGGCGCTGGATTTCGCGGCGCTGTCGTTCCTGGGGCGCAAGCATGATGTGGGGGATGCGATCCGCGCGCTGGACTTCGCGCGGGAGACCTTCCCGCGCGTGTCCTTCGACATGATCTACGCCCGCCCCGGGCAGGACGAAGCAGCCTGGCGGGCGGAGTTGCGCCGCGCCCTGGCGCTGGCGGCGGACCACCTCTCGCTCTACCAGCTGACGGTGGAGCCGGGGACGCAATTCGCGACGCTGCACGCCCGCGGCGCCTTCGCGCTGCCGGAAGGCGACGAGGCCGCGCGCCTCTATGCTGCGACGGCGGAGGAAGCCGCGCGCTTCGGCCTGTTGCCCTATGAGATCTCGAACTACGCCCAGCCGGGGGCGGAGAGCCGGCACAACCTCGCCTACTGGCGCTATGGCGACTACATCGGCATCGGCGCCGGCGCGCATCAGCGCCTGACGATGCAGGATGGCCGCCTTCTGGCCGCGCGGCGCCATCGCGCGCCGGAAGAATGGCTCGCCCGTGTGCAGCGCGACGGGCATGCGGTAACGGAAGAAGAAGCGCTGTCCCCACGCGACCGGGGGCGGGAAGCGCTGCTGATGGGGCTGCGGCTGACAGAGGGCGTCGATCCCGCGCGGATCGAGGCGCGCAGCACGCTCCGCTTCGAACAGGCCGTGGACATGGCGATGCTGCAGACGCTCTGTGCGGAAGGGCTGATGACCTGGCGCAATGGCAGGCTGGCTGCCACGCAGGACGGGCTGCTGCGACTGGACGCGATCCTGCCCTTGCTGTTGAATTGATTCATGGTCGCAACCACGCATCGCGATATCCTTGCTGTTTCGCGGCGCGCGGCATGAGCACGCTGCTGGTCACGGAAGCGCCATTCCGCGGCCTGCTCTCCCGCGCGATCATCGAGGCGACGGTGGCGGCCCTGCGGCCAGGCGCGCCGCTGCTTCTCGCAACGGATGCGCCACAGGCTCCGGAGGGCTTCCTGCCCCAACCGCTCGGCACCTTGCCGGCGGGTGTGGAGGAGGCGGTGCTGACAGGCGTGTTCCTGGATCGCGTCTGGCTGGAGGGCGCGGTGTCCATAGCGGCGGCCGCGGTCGCCGCCGGCCTGCGGCTGCGTGTCCACAATCTCGGCCTTGAAGACAAGGCGCTGGGCGCGGCGCCGCCGGATGTCGGCGTGCTGGAGAAAGCCGGCACCCTCGGCCTGCGCGACCACAGGACCGCCAATGCCCTGACGCTCTGGCGTGTTGCCGCCGACATGCGCGTGCTTGGCTATCCTGAACGCCATGTCGTGGCCGATGCGACGCTCGCGGCCATGCTGCCGGCAGGCCGGATATTGGGCCTCGCGCTGCGCGGCAGGTCCGGAATGGCAGAGCGGGCGCGCCTGCCCGCCATACTGCAGCGGCTGGGGGCAAAAGGCGGCTGGTCCGTGCTGCCCCTGCCGGTGGCCGGCCCCGGCACCGCCGATGACGAAACCGCCACAAACCATGCCGCCGCCGCCGCGCTGCTGCCGGATGCGCCGTTGCTGCTGCCGAAGCTCGGAGAGCCCGCCTTCTGGCAGCAGGAGATCACACCGGCACGGCTGAAGGGGCTGGTCGCGCGCTGCGACCTGGTGCTGACGAACCGCGATCTAGTGGCCGGCTATGCGGCATCCTGTGGCGTGCCGGTGATTGGACTGCAGGACGGACCCGACCGCCGGATCGTCAGCTGCATGGCGACGCTGGCGAATGCGGTGGCACCGGGCTCGGCCTTGATGACCCTGCCGGCTGTCGGGGAAGGGAAAGGGCACACCGCGTGATGCAGTTCGGACCGACGGTGCATCTCGGCGCTTTTGGCTATGGCAACCTGGGCGACGAGCTTTGCCTGATGGAGGCGATGCGCGCCTTCCCCGCGGCCGAGGCGCATGCCTTCTCCGTCGCGCCGGACTGGACGATGCGCTGCGTGCCCGCACTGGCAGGTTGCTTTCGCGACGATGCGAAGATGCTGGCGATGAAACCTGCGCGCGTGGTCTTCGGCGGCGGGCTGTTCGGCACAGCGGCGGCGTTCCGCGCCTGGATGCCTGCGCTTGTGCGGGCCGAAGCCGCGGGGGCGGAGATCCATCTCCACAATCTTGGCGTCGCCTGGCTGCTGGGCGATCTTGGCTGGCTGGATGCTGCGGCACAGGGCGTGATCGCGCGCGCGGCGAGCTTCACCGTCCGCGACTACGTCTCGGTGGAACGGATCGCCGAAGCGGGGATCGCGCGCATGCCGCGCATCACGCATTTCCCCGAAGCCGACATCGAACCCGATTTTTCCCTGGCCGATGCGGTTCTGCCGCGCGGACCGAAGCTGCTCGGCGTCTCCATCATCCCCCAGCCGCTGATGCAGGCCTGCCTGCGCCAGGATGCCGCGACGGTGCGGGCGCTGGTGGCGGAGTTCGCGGACCATGCGATCGTGCCCATCGTCAGCACCGTGCATCTCGCCACGCCGGATGAGGACGACGCAGCGGGCTGCGCCGATTTCCTGCGCGAGTTCCTGCCGGACAACAGCATTGTCGCGCCCATCCTGCTCGATCGCGCGCATTGGCGTGCGGAACTGACACCGCAGCGGCTGAAGGGGATCATCGCGCGCTGCGATACGCTGCTGACGCATCGCAAGCACAACGCCGTGCATGGCATCGGCGCGGGCGTGCGCGTGATCGGGCTGCACCCGATGGTGGATGAAAGCCTGCGCCGCACCTTCATCGCGCTGACACACCGGCTGGCGCCGGGCTCGCGCTGCGTCGGGCTACACGCACCGCCAGCATGACCCGGACGCTGATCCTGGCAGAACGGCCGTTCCGCGACATCCGGTCGCAGGCCATCCTGGCGATGCTGCCGGCGCGGCTCAATGCCGGCACGCCGCTGCTGCTGGCGACCGGCGCCGCAAGCGCGCCCGAAGGGTTCGAAGCCGCGCCGCTCGATCCGGATCCCGGTGGGCTCGGCGTCACGCGGATGGTGCTGGCCGGCATCTTCCACGACCGGACGGAATTGCAGCGCGCGCTCGCCACCGCCGCGCGCGGCCTGGCCGCTGGCGCGACGCTGGAAGCGCTGAGCCTTTCGCTGGCCGTCAGCGCGGCGCGGCGCGACCCACCCGAAGGCGCAGCCGCGCTGGATCGCGCCTGCAGGCTGGAAGCGCGCGAGCACCTGACGCTTAACATCCTGACCCAATGGCGCGTCACCGCACCGCTCACGCTCGCGCCCTATCCCGAACGCTGGGGAGACACGGACACCGCGCTGGCCACCAGCCTTCCCGCCGGCCCGATCCTCGGCCTGTCGATGATCGGCGGGGCGGATGCGGAGCGGATGCACGACGCGAAGCTGGATCGTCTGCGCGCCTGGCTGGCGCCCTTCGCGGGCTGGCCGGTGCTGCCGCTGCCGGTCGAGCATCCCGGCAGCGTCTTCGACGACGGCACGGCCACGCTCGACGTCATCTCGAGGGCGCTGCCCGGCGCCGAAGTGCTGCTGCCGCAGATGGCCGATCACGGCTGGCGGCGCAGCAACCTGACCGCGCCGCTGCTGCGCGGGCTCGTGGCGCGCTGCGCTTGGGTGGCGGCCAGCCAGGACCTGCCTGCGGCCATCGCGATCGCGCAGGGGATCCCGGTGCTCGGGATAGGCTTGGGGCGAAGCCATGAACGCCGCATCGCATCCTGCATGGCGACATTGGCGAATGACCTTGCCGCCGGGTCGGCGCTGGTCTGGCTCGATCCGGGCTGACCCCGGCGGGTGCGCCGGTCAGGCGTTGCGGGCGATCTCAAGCGCGCGGGCATAGACCTGCTTGCGCGGCAGGCCGGTCGCCGCCGCCACCATCGCCGCGGCGTCCCGCAGGCTTGCGCCCTTCAGCGCGTCCCTCAGGCGGGCATCGAGATCGGCTTCCCCGGTCGGCTCCTCCGGCGCGGGGCCGACGACGATGCAGATCTCGCCCAGCGCCTCCGCCGCCGCGTAATGGGCGGCGAGGTCGCCGAGCGTGCCGCGCCGGACCTCCTCGAAGCGCTTGGTCAATTCGCGGGCGACCGCGGCGGGGCGGTCGGCGCCCAGGCCCTCCGCCAGGGCGGCCAGGGCTTCGGCCAGGCGATGGGGGGCTTCGTAGAAGATCAGCGCCGCCTTGAGCCCGGCGCGTTCCACAGCGCGGAGTTGCGCGACCTCCGCCTGCCGCGGCCCGGTCTTGGCCGGCAGGAAGCCCAGGAACAGGAAGGGATGCGGCGGCAGGCCGGAGAGCGTCAGCGCCATCACCGCCGCGTTTGGCCCGGGGATCGCCGTCAGCGGCAAGCCGGCCGCGATCACCGCCCGTACCAGCCGGTACCCCGGGTCCGAGACCAGCGGCGTCCCGGCATCGGAGGCCAGCGCCAGCCTGTGCCCGGCGCGAAGACGGTCAAGAATTCTCGGGACCATCTCCGCTTCGTTATGGTCATGGAGTGGCAGGAGCGGCGCCGAGGCGCCATAACGGGCCAACATCTGCCCCGTCACCCGGGTGTCCTCGCAGAGCACGGCGTCCACGGCGCCGAGCACCTCGAGCGCACGCGGCGAGAGGTCACCGAGGTTGCCGATCGGCGTCGCCACGAGGGTCAGCCCCATGGGCGCCACCGCGCGCTGGCCCCGTTCAGGAGGAACGCCGCTTGTCATCTTCCGCCCCGCCCTTCGCCGGCCCGTCCGTCGCCGCCGCGCCACGCATGATGCATCACGGTGCAACCCGGCGCATCGCCCGCCGCGGCTTCGCGGCCCTGGCGCTCGGCGCTGTTCTGGGCCTGGCCGCATGCGCGCCGCAATCCCCGCCACCGGGCCCGGTGGGCATCGCGCCCCCGATCGCCGCGCCCGCCGCGCCACGGATGGAACGCGCCGCGCTGCTGCTGCCGCTTTCGGGGCAGAACGCGGCGCTCGGCCAGGCGATGCTGAATGCCGGCATCATGGCGCTGTTCGACGAAGCGCCGACCAGCGTGGAATTCGTCCCGCGCGACACGGCCGGTACGCCGGCCGGCGCGGCGGCGGCGGCCCGCGCCGCGATCGGGGATGGCGCCTCGGCCCTGGTCGGCCCGCTGACCAGCGCTGAAGCGGCCGCGGTCGCCCCGGTTGCACGCGCCGCCGGCGTACCGATGCTCGCCTTCACCAACGATGCCCAACGCGCCGGGCCGGGAAGCTGGGTTCTTGGCGTCACGCCCCAGCAGCAGGCACGCCGCATGGTGGCGGCAGCGGCGCGCGACGGCGCGCAGCGTTTCGTGCTGGCGGCGCCGAACACGGAATTCGGCCGGGCGCTGGCCGCGGGGGTGCGCGGCGCGGCGTCCGATCTCGGCCTGCCCGCGCCGGCCATCGCGCTGCACCCGGCCAGCGCGGACCTCGCCATGGCGGCGGGCGCAGCCCGGGCGGCTGCACCGCAGGCCGATGCGCTGCTGATCGGCGAGCCCGCGGACCGCGCCCGCCGCTTCGCCATCGCCTATGCCGCGGAAACGCAGGCTGCCCAGGCCGATGCGGAGACGCCGGCCGCGCCGCCGGCGCTGCTTGGCACGGGGCTCTGGCTCGGCGATCCGGCGCTGCATGCGGATGAGGCGCTGGTGGGCGGGCGCTTCCCCGGCCCCGATGGTCGCGGGCTGGCCCGCTTCGAAGGCCGCTACCGGGACGCTTTCGGCGCCACACCGCCCCGGGTGGCGGCAACGGCCTATGATGCGGCGGCGCTGGTGGCACGCGCCTTGCGGAACCGGGAAAGCCCGGATGCGGTCACCGCGCTTCGCAGCTTCGATGGCGCGGGCGGGCCGCTGCGGTTGCTGCCGGATGGGCAGGTTCTGCGCGGCTTGGCGATCTATGCCGTGTCCCTGGCCGGGGAGGCGGTGGTGGTGGAGCCGGCGCCCGACCCCGCCGGGACAGGCTTCTAGTGCCCATCGCGGCGCCACCTGCCGGCCGGGTGCTGGCCGCCGCCGGGCTGATCGGCGGCGCGCCCGCGCTGGCGCTTCTGCTGCTGCTCATGGCCGGCTGGGTGAAGCCGCTGCCGGGGCTGGTCGCACTGATCGTGACTGCCGCGACCGCGCTGATGCTGGCCCGGGTCTGGCTCGGCAATCTCGCGCGGCTCAAGGAAGCGATCCGCCGCGCGGAGATGGGCGAGGGCGAGGAGGTCGCGCCCCCTGGCCCCGCCCTGCTGCCTTCGGTCGAGGAGATCGCGGACGCCATGCGGCGCCTCGCGCGGAGCGTGAACGAGCGCGCGGAACTTGTGCTGCGCCTGCGGCAGGCCGATGAGGCCATCGTCGAACGCCTGCCCGATCCCCTGGTGGTGCTGGATGCGCGCGGCGGGCCGCTGCGGGCGAATGACGCCGCGCGCGCGCTGTTCGGCAGCGGGGTGGGGATGGCCGGCGACCTGGCTGCGCTTTTGCGCCACCCGGCGCTGGCCGAGGCGCTGGACCAGGCGCTGGCCGGCGGCGGGACGCGGCAGGTGGACATCGCCCTGCCGGTCCCGGTGCCGCGCGACCTCAAGGTCCATGTCATCCCGATGGAGCCGCCGCTGGCCGATGGCGGGCGGCTGGTGCTGCTGCTGTCCGACCGCACGCGCGAACGCGCGGTGGAGCGGATGCGCGCCGATTTCGTCGCCAATGCCAGCCACGAACTGCGAACGCCGCTGGCGTCCCTGATCGGGTTCATCGAGACGCTGCGCGGGCCTGCCAGGGACGATGCGGAAGCGCGGTCGCGCTTCCTCGGCATCATGGCCGAACAGTCGGAGCGGATGCGGCGGCTGATCGACGACCTGCTGGGCCTGTCGCGTATCGAGATCACCGAACACGAACCGCCGAAGGGGCGCGTCGATCTCAGGGCGCTGGCGCAGGCGGAGGCGGAGGCGATGGCGCCGATCCTGGCCGCGCGGCACGTGACGCTCGATCTTGCGCTGGAGCCGGGGGCGGTGGCCGCGCCGGCGGATGCCGAGCAGCTGGGGCAGGTCGTCCGCAACCTGCTGGAGAATGCGGTGCGCTACGGGCCGGAACGCGGCACGGTGCGGCTTGGCGTCGCGCGGGCGGCGGCCAGGGGCGGGGACGGGCCGGGTCCGCGCTGGCCAGCGCGGCCCGGGGTGGTGCTGAGTGTCGCCGATGACGGGCCGGGGATCGCCCGCCACCACATCCCGCGCCTGACGGAACGCTTCTATCGCGTGGATCGCGGCCGGTCGCGGAATGCGGGCGGCACCGGGCTCGGGCTCGCCATCGTCAAGCACATCGTCAACCGCCATCGCGGCCAGCTGGCGATCGAAAGCGAGGAAGGGGTGGGCTCCGTCTTCCGCGTCTGGCTGCCGGCGGAGGAAGGGTAGGGCAGGTTGGGGGATCGCTGGATCGGGGCGACACTTCCCGCTGGACAAATCGTATACGATAGGCGATCCAGGGGGCCGGCCCCCTCACGCTCGCGTGATCCAGGGCCGGGAAGCCTTCCGCCGCCGGCGCGTTACCGCCGCGCACCAGATGCCCCCACCAGCCCGAGGGAATCGCCCGTGATGCCGCCCGAGACCCTGTTCCGCTCCTTCTTCATGGCCGGCTTCGAATGCTCGACGCATCGCAACAAGCGCCGCCACCGCCTGGATATGATCGCGGCCACGCACCACGACATGCTGGCGCATGAGGATTACCGCCAGCTCGCCGAACACGGCATCCGCACCGCGCGCGACGGCGTGCGCTGGCACCTGATCGAGACGCGGCCGGGGTATTATGACTGGTCTTCCGTCCTGCCCATGATACGGGCGGCGGAACGCGCCGGCACGCAGGTGATCTGGGACATCTGCCATTATGGCTGGCCGGACGACCTGGACGTCTTCGCTCCCGCTTTCGTGGACCGCTTCGCCCGCTACGCCGCCGCCTTCGCGCGGCTGCACCGGGAGGAGACCGGCCGCGCCCCGCTGGTCTGCCCGGTGAACGAGATCAGCTTCCTCGCCTATGCCGGCGGCGACATGGAACGTTGCAACCCGCACGCCACCGGGCGGGGCATGGACCTGAAGCGCAACCTGGTGCGCGCGGCCATCGCGGGCACCCATGCCGTGCGCGCCGCCGTGCCGGGGGCGCGGGTGGCGGCGATCGACCCCGTCATCCACATCGTCCCCCGCCATGAGCATGAGGCGGAGGAGGTGCGGCTGCACACAGACAGCCAATGGCAGGCCTGGGACATGCTGGCGGGCCGTGTGGAGCCAGGGCTCGGCGGCAGCGAAGACGTGCTCGATATCGTCGGCATCAACTACTACTGGAACAACCAGTGGCTGCATCACGGAGAGCCGCTGTCGATCTTCGACGCCGCCCGCTTCCGTCCGTTCCGGGAGCTGATCGCGGACGCTGCGGCGCGGTATGCCGGGCGGGATCTGTTCGTCGCCGAGACCTCCATCGAAGGCTGGCCCCGCGCCGCCTGGCTCCGCTACGTGACGGAAGAAGCGCTGGCGGCCATCGAGGCGGGCGTGCCCCTTCACGGCATCTGCCTCTATCCCGTGATCTCCCATATCGGCTGGGACGAGGATCGCTACTGCGCCAATGGGCTGTTCGAGCTGCATCCGAAGGGCGGGCGGCGCGACGTGCATGCGCCGCTGGCCGATGAGATCGGCCGCCTGCAGGCCCTGCTGCGCGAAAAGGCGGCCCACCGGGCCCCGAGCGCCGCCGAATAAAAGGGGCGCAGGCGCGGGACGGGCAAGAATCCTGCCTGCCCTGCGCGACCGGGCCTTGACCCTGCCCCCGGGCATGTCATTTCCCCGCCCATGGACCTTCCTACCCAGCCGCCCCTGGCCGCCAGCGTCGTCGCCGCGTCCCCCGTCGCGCGTCCGCGCGTCGCCGTGGTGCTGTTCAACCTCGGCGGACCGGATGCACCCGAAAGCGTGCGCCCGTTCCTGGTGAACCTGTTCACCGACCCCGCCATCCTGCGCGTTCCGGGCTGGATCCGGCCCTGGCTCGGCCGGATCATCGCCTGGCGGCGCACCAAGCCGGCCTCCGAGAACTACGACATCATCGGCGGCAAATCCCCGCTGCTGGAACTCACCCTGGAACAGGCGGCGGCGCTGGAAGAGGCGTTGAACGCACCGGGCGACATCGAGGCCAAGTCCTTCGTCGCCATGCGCTACTGGCACCCGATGAGCGACGAGGCCGCCGCCGCGGTGAAGGCCTGGGGACCGGATGAGGTGCTGCTGGTTCCGCTCTATCCGCAATTCTCCACCACCACGACCGGCAGCTCCATCATCGCCTGGGACGAGGCGGCGGCGAAGGCCGGGCTCGCGGTGCCGACCACCACGCTCTGCTGCTTCCACTCCGACCCCGGCTTCGCCGAGGGGACTGCCACCATCGTGCGCGACGCCTGGCACAAGGCGCGGGCGGAACTCGACCCGGCGATCCCGCTGCGGATCCTGTTCAGCGCACATGGCCTGCCGGAGAGCATCGTCAAATCCGGCGACCCCTATCAATGGCAGGTCGAGCAATCGGTGGCGCAGGTGGTGGAGCGGCTCGGGATCCCGGATCTCGACCAGATCGTCTGCTACCAGTCGCGCGTGACGCCGCAGAAGTGGATCGGACCCTCGACCGAGGATGAGCTGGAACGCGCGGGGCATGAGAAGGTCGCGGTGCTGGTGGTGCCGATCGCCTTCACCTCGGAGCATTCGGAGACGCTGGTGGAGCTGGATGTGGAATACCGGGAGGAAGCCGAGAAATTCGGCGTGCCGGGCTATTTCCGTGCCCCCGCCCAGAATTCCGATCCGGCCTTCATCGCGGCGCTGGCCGATCTCTCGCGCATGGCACGGAGTTCGGGGCGCAGCCTCTGTTCCTTCGGCGGCGCGCGGCAATGCCCGAAGCAGCATCGCGGCTGCCCGCATGAGAAGGCCAATGTCGAACGCCGCGCCAAGGTCGCGGCGTGACGGGGCCTGTGCCGCCGGCACGTCCCACGGTGATCCCGGCGGCCGTGCTGTTCGACTGCGACGGCGTGCTGGCGGATACCGAGGCGCTGCATGACCGCATCATCGCGGAGGAAGTGACGGCGCTGGGCTGGGAGATCGGGCCCGAGGAGGCGGCGAAGCGCTTCCGCGGCCTGTCATGGGAAGCGATCGAGCCGCTGATCGAAGCGCGGCTCGGCCCCGGCTCGGTCCATGCGACCTTCCATCGCGACCTGATCCGCCGCGTGCTGCACGCGCTGGAGACCGACACCATCCCCATGGTCGGCGCGCAGGCCGCGATTGCCGCGATCCAGGCCGCGGGCGTGCCGGTGGCGGTGGCCAGCAACTCCTCCCGGCCCGAACTGGCCACCAAGCTGCGGCGGCTGGGCCTGACAGAGGTGTTCCGCGGCCGCAGCTTCAGCGTGGATGATGTCGAGAACCCGAAGCCGGCGCCCGACATGTACCGCGCCGCCGCCGCCGCCTGCGGCGCCGACCCGCATCATTGCGTGGTGATCGAGGACAGCGTGGCCGGCGCCCGCGCCGGCATCGCGGCCGGCTGCCGGGTGCTTGGCTTCGCGCATGCGACCCCGGCCGCCGCGCTGGCGGCGGTGGGCGCCGAGCCCTTCGCCAGCATGGACGAGCTGCCGGCGCTACTCGGCCTGCCGACCATGACCGCCCCGGGCTGACGCCGCCCGCGCCGGGCTGATAGCCTGGCGCCGATCACAGGGGGCGATGCGGGATGGGGGCGGCGATCATGCGGGACAGCAAGGGGGGCGCATCGTGACGCTCGAATTCCTCGGGCCGCTCTATCCCTGGACCAAGTCGCTGCATGTGATCTCGGTCTTCGCCTGGATGGCGGGGCTGTTCTACCTGCCGCGGCTTTATGTCTATCACTCCCAGGTCGCGCCGGGGGATGCGCGGTCGGAACTGTTCAAGGTGATGGAACGGCGCCTGCTGAAGGCGATCATGAACCCGGCGATGATCGCATCCTATGTCTTCGGCATCCTGGTGGTGCTGACGCCGGGCGTCATCGATTGGACCGCCGGCTGGTGGCACCTGAAGATGGCCGGCATCGCAGCGCTGACCTGGTGCCACATGGACCTGGCCCGCGCGCTGAAAGGCTTCGCGCGCGACGAGCGGCCGCGCAGCGAGCGCGGCTGGCGCATCCTGAACGAGGTGCCGACGCTGGCGCTGATCGTGATCGTCGTGATGGTGATCGCGAAGCCGTTCTGACCGGCCAGGGTCTGTCGTGCGGGACCGCCGCCGGTTCGGGGGCGGTCCTGTCAACCGATCTTCACGATTGCGCGTCCACGATCAATTGTATACGAAATTAGGCTCCATCGCCACGAAGGAGCCGCAATGCCCGCTTCCGCCTCGCCTGCGGCCGATCCGGGCAGCCTGCGCCATGACGGGGCGAGGCCCGTCGCCTCCGCCCCGCACAGCACCGGCGCGATCCGCGATGCCTGGCGGCTGGCGCGCGGCTGGGGGCGGGCGGAGCCCTGGCGGGCCACGGGGCTGGTCGCGGCGGCGCTCGGGCTGATCCTGCTGCAACTCGCGGTGGATTGGGGCTTCGCGCTCTGGCACCGCGCCGCCTTCGATGCGCTGGAGGCGCGCAACGGCACGGCCTTCCTGGCGCAGATGCTGGTCTTCGCGGGGCTGGTGGCGGCGCTGATGCTGGCCAGTGTCGGGCGGCTCTGGGCGCGGCAGGCGATCGGGCTGCGGTGGCGGCGATGGCTGGTGCTGAAGCTGCAGGGCGCGATGCTGGCCGATGGGCGCCATCACCGCCTGGCTGCGGACGCCGCCGGCACCGACAACCCCGACCAGCGGATCGGGGAGAATGCGCGCTGGGCCACCGCCATCGCGGTCGATCTCGCGCTCGGGCTGATCTACGCGGTGGTGCTGCTGGCGTCCTTCGCGGGGATGCTCTGGCACCTTTCGGCTGGCTTCGTCCTGCCTCTGCCGGGCGGGACGCTGGCCATTCCGGGCGGGTTGCTGTGGGCGGCGCTGGCCTATGCGGGGGGCTGCGCCGCGCTGACGTGGCGGCTCGGGCGGCACCTGCCGGCGATCCATGCCGACCGCAACGCCGCCGAGGCCGACCACCGCTTCGCCCTGATCCGACTGCGGGAGAACAGCGAGGCCGTGGCGCTGATCGGGGGCGAGGCGGATGAACGCCGCGGCCTCGCTGCGGCGTATGGGCGGGTTGAAGCCGCGACACGGCGGATGTTCGGCGCGGAGCGCAGCCTGATGTGGCTCGGCTGCTGCTACATGCCGGTCGCAGGCGTGCTGCCCCTGCTGCTCGGCGCGCCGCAATTCTTCGCCGGCGCCATCACGCTCGGCGTGCTGATGCAGATGGCGCATGCCTTCACCGAGGTCACGCGCGCGCTGTGCTGGCTGACGGAGAACTGGCCGCGCCTCGCCGATTGGCGCTGCCATGTCGCGCGCGTGGTCGAATTGGAACGCGCGCTGGACGCGCCCGCCGAGGCGGACGGCCAGTTGCGGCGGGCCGAGGATGCGCCCGCGCTCGACCTGCGCGGCGTCGCGCTCGCCACCCCTTGCGGGCGTGCGCTGCTGCGTGCCCCCACCCTGACCGTCCTGCCCGGCGAGCGGGTTCTGATCCGGGGCGAAAGCGGCAGCGGCAAATCCACCCTGTTCCGCGCCCTGGCGGGCCTCTGGTCCTGGGGCGAGGGCGAGATCCGCGTACCGAGCCGCCGGGCCAGCATGTTCCTCCCCCAACGGCCCTACCTGCCGCTCGGCCCGCTCGCCGCGGCGCTCTGCTACCCCGCGCCGCCCGACGCCTTCGGGGCGGAGGCACTGCACGCGGCGCTGCGGCGCTGCAACCTCGGCCACCTGGTGCCAAGGCTGGGTGAGGCAGCGCGCTGGGACCGCGTGCTGTCGCTCGGCGAGCAGCAGCGGCTGGGCTTCGCGCGGGTGCTGCTGCATCGGCCAAGCTGGATCTTCCTGGATGAGGCGACATCCGGCCTCGACGAAACGAACCAGGCGGCGATGTATGCGCTGCTGGCGGCGGAGTTGCCGGGGGCGGGGCTGGTCTCGATCGGCCACCGCGCGGGCCTCGACCGGCACCACGACCGGGAAATGGTGGTGCTGGCCGGGCCGGGCGGCGGGCGGATGGTGGCGGCTGGCGCCGCAATGCAGGCCCGGCCCGGGGCGCCCGTGCCCCGCCGGGACATGCCGCGAGACCCGCCGGGGGCGGCTCGCGCCGTTGTGATGCTGCGCGGCTTGACATCGGCGGTCGCGCCGGCCAGCCATGGTTGACGGGGCGGCGCGCGAACCCTAGGTTCAGGCTGCCTCCCGGCAATCGGTAGCGACTGGCGCGCCAGACGGAACGGGACCATGGCCTCGGCCCATGGTTGTCCGGACCGTCACAGGGCCCAGTCCAGCCGATCCTTCCCTCCCTTATCCCCCGGATGCCGCGATTAAAGCCCAGGAACCAGGGCAGGCGGCAAGGCGGAGGGCCGAGCGAGCGGGCTGATGCCCGATCCGGCCTCATCGCATCCGGGACTTTCCCCTGCCTTTCCTCCGCGCGCGATCCATGGCGCGCAGCACGGACGCACCCGCGATGCACCTTTCGGAACTCAAGGCCAAATCCCCGGCCGACCTGCTGGCCTTCGCCGAGGACGTCGGGGTGGAGAACGCGTCCTCCCTGCGGAAGCAGGACATGATGTTCGCGATCCTCAAGACGCTCGCCGACAACGAGCAGGCGATCTACGGCGACGGGACGCTCGAGATCCTGTCGGACGGCTTCGGCTTCCTCCGCAGCCCGCAGGCAAACTTCCTGCCCGGGCCGGACGACATCTATGTCTCCCCCGCCCAGGTGCGGCGCTTCGGGCTTCGCACCGGCGACACGGTGGAAGGCCAGATCCGCGCGCCGAAGGATGGCGAACGCTATTTCGCGCTGCTGAAGGTCGACACCGTCAATTTCGAGCCGCCCGAGGCGCTGCGCCACCGGATCAACTTCGACAACCTGACCGCGCTCTACCCCACGCGCCGCCTGAAGATGGAGAACCCCGAGCTCGAGAGCGTCGCGAAGGGGCCGGCCAAGGACTATACCCACCGCATCATCGACCTGATCGCGCCGATCGGCATGGGCCAGCGCGCCCTGATCGTGGCGCCGCCGCGCACCGGCAAGACGGTGATGATGCAGAACATCGCCAAGTCGATCTCCGCCAACCACCCGGATGTCTTCCTGATCGTGCTGCTGATCGACGAGCGGCCCGAGGAAGTGACCGACATGGCCCGCACCGTGCGCGGCGAGGTCGTGGCCTCCACCTTCGACGAGCCGGCGACGCGCCACGTCCAGGTGACGGAGATGGTGCTGGAGAAGGCGAAGCGCCTGGTCGAGCACAAGCGCGACGTGGTGATCCTACTGGATTCGATCACGCGCCTCGGCCGCGCCTACAACTCCGTCGTGCCATCCTCGGGCAAGGTGCTGACGGGCGGCGTGGACGCCAATGCGCTGCAGCGGCCGAAGCGCTTCTTCGGCGCGGCGCGCAACATCGAGGAAGGCGGATCGCTGACCATCATCGCCACCGCGCTGATCGACACCGGCAGCCGCATGGACGAGGTGATCTTCGAGGAGTTCAAGGGCACCGGCAACAGCGAGGTCATCCTGGACCGCAAGCTGTCCGACAAGCGCGTCTTCCCCGCGATCGACATCACCAAGTCCGGCACCCGCAAGGAAGAGCTGCTGGTGGATCGCGGATCTCTCGCGAAGATGTGGGTCCTGCGCCGCATCCTGAACCCGATGGGCACCCAGGACGCGATGGAGTTCCTGCTGGACAAGCTGAAGTACAGCAAGACCAACCAGGACTTCTTCGATGCAATGAACACCTGAAGGGTGTTCATTGCATCGATGTTTTGTGTGCCCTCAGACGCGTCGTGCCGGAGGCACGCCTTTGGCGTGACGCGCCGGCTCCGCCGGCTTGGCTTCGCGCCACGCACTGGTGCGCCGGGCCGGCAAGTCGGTCTGGGCGCGGGCCGCTTGGCGGCCTCGGCGGGCTTCGCCCGCCGCCCGCGCTGGCAGGTCATGGTGCGATGATTCCGGGGGCCTTCTGGCCCCCTTTTTCGTGGTAGAATCAATGGACCAGACTGACACCGGCGCGGCGCGGATCCTGCGTGCGGCGCATTTCGCGGCCCGGGTGCACGTCACCCACAAGCGCAAGGGCGCCTCGGCCGAGCCCTATGTGAACCATGTGCTCGAAGTGGCGCAGATCCTGGCCGAGAACGGCGCGCCGGAGGAGGCAATCCTCGCCGGACTGCTGCACGACACGGTCGAGGACAGCGACAACGACCCCGAGCCGATCACCCACGCCCGTCTCGTCGCCGAATTCGGTGAGACGGTGGCGCGGATCGTCGCGGAGACCACGGACGACAAGTCGCTGCCGAAGGAAACGCGCAAGGCGCTACAAGTGAAGCACGCGCCCGGGACCTCTGATCCGGCGAAGATGCTCAAGCTCGCCGACAAGATCTCCAACCTGTGCGCCATCACGGCGAGCCCGCCAGCGAATTGGGAGCATGCGCGGCGCGTAGAGTATGTGGGCTGGGCGGGACGCGTCGCGGTCGGGCTAAAGGGCGCGAACCCGGCGCTCGATGCGCTGTTCGACGCCACCTACCGCGATGCTGTCGCCAGGCTGGCGACGGAGGCATGAACGCTGCGCGGCCCGGCGTGCGCGAGATCGAGCGCGCGACGCTCTCGGCAGTGCCGGCGCCCCGTGTCGTCTTCGAAGGCGGCTTCGTGGTCCGCAGCTTCGCCGGCGGCACGGGGCGCGCGAATGCGGCCTGCTCGCTCGATCCCGCGCCGGATGCGGATCTCGGGGCACGGATCGGACGGATCGAAGACTTCTACAGGCGCACGGGCTTCCGGCCACGCTTCCGCTCCTCCCCGCTCGATCCGCCGGGCCTCGTGGAGATCCTGGAAGCGCGCGGCTACCGGCCGCATGACGAAAGCCAGGTGATCTGCGGCTCACTGGGGGGGGCGTTCCGCGACGATCCGGATTGCGTGGCGCTGGCGGGGCCGGAGCCCGACTGGACCATGGTCGTGGCAAGCGGCGAGCACCAGGTCCCCGCACGGCAGGCGGAAAAGGCGCGGATGCCGGAGTTGCTCGGCGTGCCGGCGGCCTGGATCCTGCTGTCCCTGCCCGGCACCGCCGGCACCACGACGCCAGCCGCCTGCGCCTTCGTGACCACGCAGGGCGAGTTGGCGGGGCTGTTCGACCTGGCGGTGCGGCGGGAGTTTCGCCGGCGGGGCCTCGGGCGGCGCGTGATGGCGGCGGCGGGAGCCTGGGCGAAGACGCGCGGCGCCCGCTTCGCCTATGCCCAGGTCGCCTGCACCAACGCGGCCTCCCTGGCGCTGAACGCGGGGCTCGGCCTGACCGAGCATTACCGCTATCGCTACTTCCTGCACCCGGCCGGCTGACCGGTGCCGCTGGCTGACGCCACGCGAACCGACCAGGCGACCGGGTTTGGCGCCTATGGCAGCAGGATGGTGCTGCCCGTGGTCCGGCGCGCTTCGAGGGCGCGGTGCGCCTCCGCGGCGTCCTTCAGGGCGAAACGCTGGTTGACGTTGATCTTCACGGCGCCCTTCGCAACCACGTCGAACAGGGCGTTGGCACAGTATTCCAGATCCTCACGCTTGGCGGTGTAGGTCGCGAGCGTCGGGCGGGTCAGGTAGAGCGAGCCCTTGGCGGCGAGCACGCCGATATCGGCGATCGCGACAGGCCCCGAGGCATTGCCGTAGGACACCATCATCCCGAAGGGCGCGAGGCAGTCGAGCGATGTCATGAAGGTATCGCGGCCGACGCTGTCGAAGACCACGGGCAGCATGGCGCCGCCGGTGATCTCCTTCACGCGGGCCGGCAGGGTCTCGATCCCGACGACCACGTGATCGGCGCCATGGGCGCGGACGAGGGCGGCCTTCTCCTCGGTGCTGACGCAGCCGATGACGGTGCAGCCGAGCGCCTTGGCCCATTGGACCATGATCAGGCCGACGCCGCCGGCCGCGGCATGGACCAGGATCGTCTGGCCCGGCTGGACCTTGTAGGTGCGGGTCAGCAGGAAGCAGGCGGTCATGCCCTGCAGCATCATCGCGGCCGCCTGTTCGTCCGTGACGGTGCCGGGCAGTTTCACCAACCGATCAGCCTTGATGCTGCGCGCTTCCGCATAGGCGCCGATTGGGGCGGTGGCATATGCCACGCGGTCGCCCGGGGCGACATGCGTCACGCCCTCGCCCACGGCCTCAATGACGCCCGAGGCCTCCATGCCGATGGTGGCCGGCAGGGCGGGGGCCTTGTAGAGGCCGGTGCGGAAATAGACGTCGATATAGTTCAGGCCGATGGCGCGATGGCGCACCAGCGCCTCACCGGGCTTCGGAGCGGGGAGGGGCACCTCCTCCCAGACCAACGCCTCGGGGCCGCCATATTCGTGGACGCGGATCGCATTGTTCATAGGGGGTGGTTCCTCAGAAGCCGGGCCCGGGCAGGGCGAGGGGGAGTTCGGATTGGTCGGCGGCAGCCTGGTCGGACCGCAGCCGACATTCGTGGTTCAGGAGCCAGAGCTTCGTGGACGGGCCATCGCCCCCAGAATACCCGCCCAGCGCCCCACCCACCGCCAGCACGCGGTGGCAGGGGATGAGGAGGGGGATAGGATTGGCGCCATTGGCCTGCCCGACCGCACGGGCGGATGTGCCGAGGTCGCGGGCCAGATCACCATAGCTGCGGACCCTGCCGGCGGGGATGGCGCCCAGCGCATCCCACACCCGGCGCTGGAAGGCAGAACCATGCGGAGCCAGCGGCAGGTCGAAGCGGGAAGCGGGGTTGTCGAAATAGTCCTGGAGTTGCGCGACGGCGCGAAGGAGCAACGGCGTCCGTACCTGGTCGCGGCCACGGCCCCAGTCGAGCGCGACGATCATGCCGTCCTCTTCGGAGACGGTCACCTCGCCGAGCGGTGTGAGGCAGGTCAGTTGGGGCATTTCAGGGTCCAGGGCGCGCCATGCGCCACAACATGGGCCTCGCCGTCAAGCCGGGGACGATGCCACCGCCGTTTCACGGGCGCCAAGGCGGTTGCTTCCGTCGCTGAACGCCGGGCGGCGCGTATGTTGCCGTATGAGCGGTTTCACGCATCAGGGCGTTCACGGTCTGCGACGATTTGCTCTAAAGGCTGCGCGATGTCTGTCTCCTTTCCACGGAGCCTCCCGTGACCGATGCGCCCGCCCGTGCTGACACCCCTTTTGCGGAAGCTGGCGATCCGCCGCCCTATTTCCGCGCGCATATCTTTGTCTGTTGCAACCAGCGCCCCGAAGGGCACCGTCGCGGATCCTGCGCCGCCCGCGGCAGCGAGGATCTTCGCGACTACATGAAGGTGCGCGCCAAGGAACTGGGCCTGCGGGGGATCCGGGTGAACCAGGCTGGGTGCCTCGACCGGTGCGAGTTTGGGCCGGCGCTGGTGATCTACCCGGAAGGCATCTGGTACAGCCCGAAGACGCGCGCCGATATCGATGAGATCCTGGAGGCGCATCTGGTGGCCGGGGGCCGCGCGCGGCGGCTGATGCTGACCGAGCAGGACGTACCGCCCCCCAAGGGGTGAACCCATCTGCCGGCTGGCTGCCAAGACCGGCCGGCGGTACTGCAAGGCGACAGCCCTGGCTGTTTCACGTGAAACACCCACCCCGGCTGCCCAGCCCGCCGCCCCGACCCGGTCTGCGGGCGCCGAATTCCAGCAGACAGGCTTCCTCAGCATGGGCGACGCCCAGGACACGATCTTCGCCAAGGCATCCGGTGCCGGCCAGGCCGCCGTCACGGTGCTGCGGCTATCCGGCCCGCGGGCCCGGGAGGTGCTCGCCAACCTTGCGGGACGCATGCCCTCGCCCAGGGTCGCCAGCCTCCGGCGCCTCCGCTGCCCGACCACGGGGGAGGTACTGGACCACGCGCTGGTCCTCTGGTTCCCAGGCCCGAACAGCTACACTGGAGAAGACGCGGCAGAACTCCAGCTGCATGGCGGCGCGGCGGTAGTCGCTGGCGTGTCGGAGGTGCTGGTGGCACTGGGCTGCCGCCCGGCCGAGCCCGGCGAGTTCACCCGCCGCGCCTTCCTGCATGACAGGCTGGACCTGACCCAGGCGGAGGCGATCGCCGACCTGATTGCGGCCGAGACCTCCGCCCAGCGGCGGCAGGCCCTACGGCAGGCGGATGGGGCGCTGACGCGGCTTTATGGCGACTGGACCAGCCGGGCCACCCGCATCCTCGCCCACCAGGAAGCCGCCATCGAGTTCGAGATGGACGACCTTCCGAGCGATACCGGCAGCCGCGCCCGCACCGAGGCCGCAGCCCTCGCCGCCGAGATCGCCCGGCACCTCGATGATGGCGGGCGGGGGGAGCGGCTGCGGGACGGGCTCTCCATCGCCATCCTGGGGGCGCCGAATGCGGGCAAGTCCTCGCTCCTGAATGCGCTGGTCGGGCGGGATGCGGCGATCGTCTCGGCCCAGGCGGGCACGACGCGGGATGTGGTGGAATGCAGGCTCGACCTCGGCGGCATCCTTGCGGTGCTGGCCGATACCGCCGGCTTGCGGGAGGCCCGCGACGACATCGAACGCGAAGGCATCCGTCGCGCGCGACGGCGAGGCGAGGAAGCCGACCTCGTGCTTGCCATCTTCGCCGCCGATGCCCCCCCGGACGCCGAGACCCTGGCCCTGGCCGCATCGCGGCCTGACGCCATCCTCGTGGCGTCGAAATGCGACCTGGCCGCGTCGCCGGCAGCCATGGGAGATCGCGCGCCGCTGCCGACCAGCGTGCGCACGGGTGCGGGGCTCCCCGAACTCCGCGCCGCGCTGGCGACGGCCGCCGCAGGCCGGGCGGGGCTTGCGGACGCACCCGCCCTGACCCGCGCCCGCCACCGCGCCGCGCTGACCGAAGCCGTGGCCCGCCTGGCGGAGGCGGAGACGGCGCCGCTCCCGGAACTCGCGGCGGAGGCCTATCGGGGCGCCGTGATGGCGCTTGGTCACCTCACCGGCCGGGTCGGGGTCGAGGATGTGCTCGACATCGTCTTCGGCGACTTCTGCATCGGCAAGTAGAAGGCCTATATCGCCCGCATGACCCCGATGACGACCTATGACGTGGTGGTGGTGGGCGGCGGACATGCCGGCTGCGAGGCCGCCGCCGCCGCCGCGCGCTGCGGCGCGCGCACCCTGCTGCTGACCCATCGGCGCGAGACGATCGGCGAGATGTCCTGCAACCCCGCCATCGGCGGGGTCGGGAAAGGCCATCTGGTGCGGGAAATCGATGCGCTGGATGGGCTGATGGCCCGCGCGGCCGATGCGGCGGCGATCCATGTCAAACAATTGAACCGCAGCAAGGGCCCGGCGGTCCGCGGCCCCCGCGCCCAGGCCGACCGCGCCCTCTACCGCGCCGCGATGCAGGATCTGCTGGCTGAGACCCCGGGCCTCGACATCCTGGCGGAGGCGGCGGAGGGGCTGGAGTTGGACGCGCGCGACCATCTCGCCGCCGTGGTCACCGCGACGGGGCGGCGGATCGGCTGCGGCGCGCTGGTGATCACCACCGGCACCTTCCTCCGCGGCGAGATCCACCTGGGCGAGCAGCGCATCCCGGCGGGACGGCATGGCGACGCGCCGGCCATCGGGCTTGCCTTGGCGCTGGAGGCGCTGAAGCTGCCGCTGAAGCGCCTCAAGACCGGCACGCCGCCGCGCCTCGACGGGCGTAGCATCGACTGGGCAGCGCTGGAGCCGCAACCGGGGGACGATCCGCCGGAACCGCTGTCCTGGATGACGGATCGGATCACCAATCGGCAGGTATCGTGCGGGATCACCTGGACCACGCCGGCAACGCACGCCCTGATCCGGGAGAACCTGCACCGCACGGCCGTCTATGGCGGCCGGATCCAGGGGGTCGGCCCGCGCTACTGCCCATCCATCGAGGACAAGGTGGTCCGCTTCGCGGACAGGGAGCGCCACCAGATCTTCCTGGAGCCGGAGGGGCTGGAGGACGATACGGTCTACCCGAACGGCATCTCCACCAGCCTGCCGGCCGATATCCAGGCCGCGCTCATCGCCTCCATCCCGGGGCTCGAGCGGGCGCGCATCCTCCGCGCCGGCTATGCGATCGAATACGACCATGTGGATCCGCGCGCGCTGCACCCGACGCTGGAAGTCCGCGGCACGCCCGGGCTGTTCCTGGCGGGGCAGATCAACGGCACCACGGGCTATGAGGAAGCGGCGGCCCAAGGGCTCATGGCCGGGCTGAACGCCGCGCTGCGGGCCAGCGGAACCGCGCCGGACCGGGTGCTCAGCCGGGCGGAGGCCTATATCGGCGTGCTGGTGGACGATCTGGTCCTGCACGGCGTCTCGGAACCCTATCGCATGCTGACCGCGCGGGCGGAGCATCGCCTGAGCCTGCGCGCGGACAATGCCGGGCTGCGCCTGACCGATCGCGGCCTCGCCTGGGGCTGCGTCGGCGCGGCACGCGCGGCGCGCCATGCGGCCTTCGCCAGCGCTGTCGCAGATGCCCTGGCGCGCGCCGGGCAGGACGAAGCCAGTCCGACCGCGATTATCGCCGCCGGCCTGCCGATCCGCCAGGATGGCCGCCGCCGCAGCGTGCTGGAGCTCCTGGCACTGCCTGACATCACAGTCGCAACTGCGGCCGCCATCTTCCCCTGGCTGGCAAATCTGGCGCCCGATGTCGCTGCCCAGGTCGAGGCCGAGGCGCTCTACGCCCCCTATCTCCGGCGCCATGAGGCCGAGCGCCGCCTGATCGCACGGGAGGAACAGCTCTCCATCCCCGACGCGCTCGATTTCGGCGCTATCCCGGGCCTGTCGCGTGAGATGCAGCACCGCCTGGCCGGCGCGCGGCCCGCGACCCTGGGCAGCGCCGGCCGCGTTCCCGGCGTGACCCCAGCAGCCATCGCGGCACTGGCCATGCATCTCCGACGCGCAGCTGCGGGCTGAGGTGTTTCACGTGAAACAGGACGGCAAGAACGGGCAGGACGCACCGGATAACGACGCGACACGGACGGACGAGGCAAAAGGCGAACGCCTGCCGCTGCCGCCGCGGCCGACGCCTGACGCGGCCACGGCCACGCGGCTGGATGGCTTCACCGACCTTCTCCTGCGCTGGACCCTTCGCATCAACCTGATCGCGGAACGGGACGCCGCGGCGATCCGCAACCGTCACATCGCCGATTCCCTGCAACTGGCCTCCCTGCTGCCGCCGGGGGAAGGGCCGGTCGGGGATCTGGGCAGCGGCGGGGGTTTTCCCGGCCTGGTCCTGGCCATCGCCACGCGCCGGCCCTTCCATCTGGTCGAATCGGACCGCCGAAAGGCAGCCTTCCTGACCGAAGCCGCGGCGCGTCTCGGCCTCGATCATGTCCGCGTCCATGCGATGCGGATCGAGGCCGTGGCGCTTCCACCGCTCGCCGCCCTCACGGCGCGCGCCCTGGCGCCTCTCGACGACCTTCTCGGCCATGCCGAACGGCTGCTGGCGCCCGGCGGCGTCGCGGTCTTCCCGAAGGGCCGCACGGCCGAAGACGAATTGACCGCAGCCCGCCGGCGCTGGACAGTGCGCGCCGAGCGGTTCGCAAGCCGCACCGACCCCGATGCCACCATCTTCCGCCTCAGTGAGATCCGCCGCGA
Organism: Roseomonas mucosa; assembly: GCA_945878375.1. Lineage (GTDB taxonomy): Bacteria > Pseudomonadota > Alphaproteobacteria > Acetobacterales > Acetobacteraceae > Falsiroseomonas > Falsiroseomonas mucosa_A. Next base: position 55,843 of record CAMDWG010000007.1, read on the forward strand.
TGGCCAGCCCGACTGACCGCGCCCAACCGCGGATCATCGCCTTCGCCAACCAGAAGGGCGGCGTCGGGAAGACCACGACCGCCATCAACCTCGCCACCGCGCTGGCGGCCGAGCACAAGGTGCTGCTGGTCGATCTCGACCCCCAGGGTAACGCCTCCACAGGCCTCGGCATCGCGCGCGGCGACCGCGGGGCTGGGACCTATGCGCTGCTGGTCGAGGACCGGAAGCTGGCCGATGTCATCCGCCCCTCCGCGATCCCCAACCTCTCCATCCTCCCCGCCGACCCCGACCTAGCCGGCGCGGAGATCGAACTCGTCGGCCTGGAAGGCCGGGAAAAGCGCCTGTCGGACGCCCTGAAGGCCGGCGGGGCAACACTGGCCGGCTTCGATTTCGTCTTCTTCGATTGCCCCCCCTCCCTCGGCCTCATCACGCTGAACGCACTGGTGGCCGCGGATGGCGTGATCGTGCCGTTACAGACGGAATTCTTCGCGCTCGAGGGCATCAGCCAGATCACCCGCACCATCGAACGCGTCCGCCGCGCCCTGAACCCCCGCCTAGCGCTGGAGGGGATCGTGCTGACCATGGTGGATAGACGCAACAATCTGTCTGATTTGGTCGCAAGTGACGTCCGTAATTTCTTCAAGGACAAGGTCTTCGAAACTATTATTCCCCGCAATGTGAGGGTTAGCGAAGCCCCCTCGCACGGACTGCCCGTGTTGCTCTACGATTTCCGCTCCCCCGGCGCCCAGGCCCATCTCCGCCTCGCGGCCGAATTCCTGAAGCGAGAGCGCGCGAGACGCCCCTGATCGCCACCGACCGAGAGCGGGCCGCCCCAGCCAGCCGGCCCCAAAGGTCGCGACGCCGACACCCGAGACGATTGCCCCCAGGACCGCCAGACGATGAGCACCACCCGCAAGGCCCCGCCCTCCCGTCTCGGTCGCGGCCTCTCCGCCCTGATCCCGGACGGGCCCGCCCCCACCGCCGAACAGGCCGCCCTCCGCACCCTGCCGGTCGAGGCGTTGGAGCCAGGTCCCTTCCAGCCGCGCGGCGGGATGGACAAGGCGAGCCTCGACGACCTCGCCGCCTCCATCCGCGAACACGGCATCCTCCAGCCCATCCTGGCGCGGCCCAAGCCCGGCGCAGCGGGGGTCTATGAGATCATCGGGGGCGAGCGGCGCTGGCGCGCCGCGCAAGCCGCGCAGCTGCATGAGGTCCCGGTCGTCATCCGCGACCTCGGCGACCGCGAAGCGATGGCCGCCGGCCTGGTCGAGAACCTGCAGCGCCAGGACCTGAACATCATGGAGGAAGCCGAGGGCTATCGCCGGCTCCTCGATGAATTCGGCCTGACGCAGGAAAGCCTCGGTCAGGCTGTGGGGAAAAGCCGCAGCCATGTCGCCAATACGCTGCGCCTGCTGGTCCTGCCGCCCGAGGTCCGGGATCTGGTGGCCAATGGCGTCCTCTCCGCCGGGCATGCCCGTACCCTGGTCACGGCTGACGAGCCTGGCCGGCTGGCAGCCCAGATCGTCGCGCGGGGCCTGAATGTACGCCAGGCGGAAGCACTCGCCGCCAGCCAGTCCCGCCCGAAGGGCGCCGCACCCGAACGCGCCGGCCGCGATGCCGATGTCGTGGCGCTGGAGCGCGACCTGACCGAGCGCCTCGGCCTCAGAATCTCGATCCGCCACCAGGGCAAGGGGGGAGAGGTGGTGATACGCTATCGTGACCTCGACCAGCTCGACGGGCTGGTCCGCCTGCTCTCGGGCGGCTGACGGCGCGGATCGCGGAAGGGCCGCGCAACCCTCGCGGTCAGCGCCGGGCCTGCCGCGCGATCGCCGCCAGCGCGGCGCGTGCCAGGGTCACATCCGCATCCCGGAAGGCGGTGGTCTTGGTGCGTTTCTCGGCTTCCAGCAGCGCCGCGCCCACGGCTTCCAGCGCCGCCGGCGACCAGATGCGGAGCGCACGGTCGAAGGCCGCCTTGTGGCGGAAGAACACCGGCGGGCGCAGCACGCCGCTATCGCCGCCCGCCACCGCCGCCTCATGCAGGCGCTGGACATGGCGCAGCGCTGCGCGCAGCACCTGGACCGGGTTCGCCCCTTCCGCGAAGGCCGCTGTCAGCGCCCGGTCGGCCATCGCCGCTTCCCCGGCGGTCGCCGCCATCAGCGCCTCATCCAGGTCGAGCGCGGCGCCTTCGCCGCCGCAGGCCAGCGCCGCATCCTCATCCACGCGCCCGCCCGGCCCGACATAAAGCGCGAGCTTCTCCACCTCCCGCCGCGTCTGCATCCGGTCCTCGCCCAGCCGCGTCGCGAGCCAGGACAGCGCCGCCGGATCGGACTGGACGCCCTGTTCCTTCAGCATGCGCCCGAGCGCCGCCGCCAGCTCGTCGCCGCGTTCCCGATAGCAGGCGATCACCGCCACCTCCGGCGCCGCCTCCGCCAGCACGCGCAGCTTGGAGCGCGCCGTCAGTTCCCCGCCCTCCAGCACCAGCAGCGCCTCTCCAGGGGTCGCGAGCGCATCCTTCAGCGGGCCGGCATGGGCGTCGGTGGCCTCGCGCAGGCGCACGACGCGGCGGCCGCCGGTCATCGCCAGCGCCGCAGCCTCACCGGCCAGCGCGCCCGGCTTCGCCGCCTCCTCCCGGTTCAGCTCGGCCAGCCGGAAGGGATCGTCCATCCGCCCGCCCAGCACGGCGCGCACCAGCCCCTCGGCCCGCTCCCGCACCAGGCCGGCATCGTCGCCATGCAGCAGGATGGCGCGGTAGGGTCCGGGATCGGTAAGCACCGCCCCGGCCCGGCGCGCATCAAGCTTCGCCATGCCGCGTCCTCAGCCGCCCCGGGACCAGAAAGACGGCGCAGCCAACCCGGATAGGGGCGCCTCGCCCGTCACCGGACGCCATCCCGCGGGCCGATGCCGCCGGTCGGGCCTCCGATCACGCCTTGGCCGGGCTCGGCCGGCGGCACCAGGCCGGTCACGGGCGGGGGCGCCTGCGGCAGGGGCGGGATGGTCTGCACCGGTGCGACACGCTGCGGCGCCGTCCCGGCGCGCAGGTTGCGGAATTGCAGGGCGACGCGGATCACCACCTCATCGGCCAATTGCTCGGCCAGGCGGCGCTCCATGGCCTCGCGGCTGGCATCGGCGGCGAAAAACTGGGTGCCCTGGATGTTGAAGGCGTCTGTGGTGCGTTCGAAGCCGCTGGCCACCACTTCACGCGGCGAAAGGCGCAGCAGCGTCCAATTGGCGGTCGCGATGGTGCGGACGCGGCTGGCCGCGCCATCCCGCTGGATGCCGATGCCTTCCGCCGCCAGGTTCGGCCCGACCAGCAGCTCCCACCGTGTCGCATCAGCCGGGATGCCGCCCGGCGGCGCGCCCATGGCCAGCCTCTCCTGCAGGCCGCGACGCAGCAATTGGCCGAAGCGCTCCGGGATCACCGGCACCCGCGTGGCCGCGAGGTCCGCCCCCACCGCCGCATCGCCCGCGGCCGCACCACCGCCATGGATCGGCCGGAAGCCGCAGCCGCCCGCGCCAAGCGCCAGCAGCCCCGCCGCCCCGCGCAGCAGCACCCGGCGCGGCAGCCCCGCCGCCGATGCGTCGGCCGGCGCAGTACCAGCCACAGTCATGCCAGGCCGGCCCACCGCGTCAGACCACCAGATTGACCACCCGCCCAGGAACATGGATGCGCTTCTTCACCGGCTTGCCGCCGATCGCACGCTGCACGTTCTCCTCGGCCTCCGCCAGGGCGAATATCTCCGAGTCCCTCGCCCCGACGGGCACCTCGATCGTGGCGCGGAGCTTTCCCATCACCTGCACGGCGAGGGTCACGCTTTCCGCCCTCAGCAGCTCGGGATCAGCCGCGGGCCAGAGCATCTCCGCGACCAGCGCCTCGGTGCCTGGGTTCAGCGCGGCAAAGACCTCTTCCGCCAGATGCGGCATCATCGGCGCCGAGAGCCGCGCCAGGATCTCGAGCGCCTCGCGCCGCGCTGCGCCCATGCCCTCGGCGGCGGCCTGGGATTCGGCCTCCGCGATGGCGTTGGCGAATTCGTGGATGCGGGCGACCGCGACGTTGAAGGCGAAGGTCTCCAGCGCCTCCGTGACCGCCGCGATGGTGCGGTGCGTGACCTGGCGCAGCTTCCGGGCGGGCCCGGCCGCCTCCGCGAAGCCAGCGCCCGGCGCGGGCAGGGCGGGCAGGGCGTTCTGGGTCAGGCGCCACACGCGCTGGGTGAACCGGAAGGCCCCGGCGACGCCGGATTCCGTCCATTCCATGTCCCGCTCGGGCGGGTTGTCGGCCAGGATGAACCAGCGCGCGGTGTCGGCGCCGTATTTGCCGATGATGGCGCCGGGATCGACCGTGTTGCGCTTCGACTTCGACATCGCCTCGACGCGCCCGATGGCCACCGGCTCCTCCGAGCCCTTCACCACCGCACTCCGCGTGCCGTCCGCGGCGGCCGAGAACTCCACCTCCTCCGGGTAGAGCCAGCGGCCATCCGCGCCCTTGTAGCTTTCGTGCTGGACCATGCCCTGGGTGAACAGGCCGGCGAAGGGCTCTTCCACCGTCAGGTGGCCGCTGGCCTTCATCGCGCGGGTGAAGAAGCGGCTGTAGAGCAGGTGCAGGATCGCGTGCTCGATGCCGCCGATATACTGGTCCACCGGCAGCCAGGCATCCACCGCCGCCCGGTCCACCGGCGCATCCGCGCCGGGCGAGCAGAAGCGCGCGAAATACCAGCTGCTGTCCACGAAGGTGTCGCAGGTGTCCGTCTCTCGCCGCGCCGCCTTGCCGCAGGACGGGCAGTGCACATGCTTCCAGGCCGGGTGGTGGTCGAGCGGATTGCCGGGACGGGAGAAATCCACATCCTCCGGCAGCACCACCGGCAATTGCGCCTCCGGCACCGGCACGGCGCCGCAATCGTCGCAATGGATCACCGGGATCGGGCAGCCCCAATAGCGCTGGCGGCTGACGCCCCAGTCGCGGAGCCGCCAATTCACCACGCCCGTGCCCTGGCCCGCCTTCTCCAGCGTCTCGATCGCGCGGCGCTTGGCGGCCGGCACCGCGAGCCCGTCCAGGAAGCCCGAATTGAAGATCGTGCCGTCGCCGGTGAAGGCTTCGTCGCCGAGCGCGAAATCGGCGGCGTTGGCGCCGGGCGGCAGCACCACGGGCAGGATCGGCAGGCCGTATTTGCGCGCGAATTCGAAGTCGCGCTCATCATGGCCCGGGCAGCCGAAGATCGCGCCCGTGCCGTATTCCATCAGCACGAAATTCGCGATCCAGACCGGGAAGCTGACGCCGTCCAGGAAGGGGTGGGCGACGCGGAAGCCGGTGTCGAAGCCGCGCTTCTCCGCCTGCTCGATCGCGGCTTCGCTGGTGCCCATGCGCCGGCATTCTGCGACGAATTCGGCGGCCTTAGGATCGCGCGCGGCGGCGGCTGCGGCCAGCGGGTGTTCCGCGGCCACGGCCAGGAAGGACATGCCGAACAGCGTGTCAGGCCGCGTCGTGAAGACCTCAATCTCCTCGTGCGCCTGCGGCGCGCCGGCCTGATTCAGACCCTCGGCAGCATCCTGGGACCTTTGGGGCCTCGGATCATCAGGACGACCGGGTTCCACAAGCCGGAACCGCACCCGCGCGCCTTCACTGCGGCCGATCCAGTTGGACTGCATCAGCTTCACCCGTTCCGGCCAGCGGTCGAGACCGCCAAGCGCCTCCAGCAGGTCGGGGGCGAACTTCGTGATGCTCAAAAACCACTGGCTGAGCTTCTTCTTCTCCACCAGCGCGCCGGATCGCCAGCCGCGGCCGTCGATCACCTGTTCATTCGCCAGCACCGTGCCGTCCACGGGGTCCCAATTGACCCAGCTTTCCTTCCGCTCGACCAGGCCGGCCTTCCAGAAATCCAGGAACAGCTTCTGCTGCTTGCCGTAATAGCCGACATCGCAGGTCGCGAATTCGCGCGCCCATTCCAGGCTGAGCCCCATGCGCTGCAGCTCGGCGCGCATATTGGCGATGTTCTGGTAGGTCCACTTCCCCGGATGGATGCCGCGTTCGCGCGCCGCATTCTCCGCCGGCAGGCCGAAGGCGTCCCAGCCCATCGGGTGCATCACCAGATGCCCGCGCGCGCGCTTGTAGCGCGCCACCACATCGCCCAGCGTGTAGTTCCGCACATGGCCCATATGGATCTTCCCCGACGGGTAAGGGAACATCTCAAGAACATAATATTTACGAGCGCCGGGCGGCGGGACATCCGGCACGGCGAAGCAGGCGCGGCGGTCCCATTCGGACTGCCAGCGCGGCTCGGCGGCGGCGAAATCGTAGCGTGCCGGCGGGGCCGCTGGGGTGGAAGCGCGCTCGGGGCTGTGGTCGGTCATCGTCTGCGCTGCATGGCTCTCGGGAAGAGCGCACGCATAGGACACTTCGCGGCCCAACGGAATTCACCGCCCGCATTCACCGCTGGCGCGCGGGCCGCATCCGGCCCGCGCCTGCGCAGTCCTATCGAACTGCGGAAGTCGATTGCGCGCGCAATTCCCGCGCCCGGTTCAGCACCTGGTCTTCCAGTTCCGTCCCCGTGGTGGCGGAGACCGAGGCATCCAGCCAATTCCCCTGGCGCTGTTCCTGGCGGAACACGACCACCCGCACCCCGTCGGAGCGCAGCGTGCGGCCCAGGATATAGGCCGTCACGCGGAAGCGTTCATTGCCCGCGCCTGGCGGCTGGTACCAATCGGTGATGACCACGCCGCCGAAGGGATCGGCGGAGGTGAGCGGCATGAAGGACAGCGTGTCGAGCGTCGCCCGCCACAGGAAGGCATTCACCCCGATGCCGGCGCCCGAGACATCCCCCGCCGCCGTGCCGCGCGTCGAGCGGTCGGTGCCGAAGATGACGATGCCATCCGTGCCGCCCAACCGGCCCCGCACGGAATCGCGGCGGCTATCCGAATTGTATTCGGACGCTTCGGGCATGCGCGTGTTCTCGCTGAGGCTCGAGCAGCCGCCGAGCACGCCGATCAGCGCCAGCCCGAAGGCTGCGCCGCGAAGCGGGTGGGCAATGGGTCGCCGGAACATCCTATCTCCGTCCTGCAGGGCCGTGCCGCCACGGCCGGCAGCGCCGATGCGCGGCGCATGTCGAACCCCGCCGCCCCCCGGCCGGCTTCGGGCCCTTCGGGGCGCCGGGCATGGTCCGGAACGTACGGGGTCGGCACCCTTCCGGGTCCCCGCGACGCCAAGGGGCGGTCTTCAGCCCATCTCTTAGCGTTGCTTCCGCCCGGGCGGAAGCGGCCCCGCGAATCTGGCGGGACGGTTCGGGGGGCTGAAACAAGGAAGGGGCGGCAGGTTGCCCTGCCACCCCCCCCGATGCATCCGGATCCGGTGAAGGATCAGAAGGCGATGCGCGTGCCCAGCAGGAACACCGAGGCTTCGCGGTTCACAAGGGTAGCCTTGTTCACCGTGATGTTCACGTTGTCGTCCTGCAGCTGCGCGTAGGTCGCGTAGACGTCGAGGCCCGGCGCGATGTTGTACAGGCCGGAGATGCCGTACACCGTCTGCTCACGCTTCGCATTGCCCGCGCCGTTCGTGTCCTGCTCGGCCACGCCGTAGAACGCGCCGACCGAGATCGCACCCGTCGTGTAGGTGGCGCCCAGGGCGTAGTGCGAGCTGTCATCCGCGCCGACGCGGTTCAGGGTCGCGGTCGTGGTGCTGCTGTACTTGCCCCAGGTGTACTCGCCACCGACGGTGAAGCCGAAGGCGGACAGGGTCAGGCCGGTCGTGTAGACTTCGAGGTCGTCGCGCGCGGAGGCACGGCCGCCAGCGGCCGTCGCCGTGGCGGCTTCCGCCGTCTGGTAGCCAACGCCCGCCGCGATGCCGACGCCGCCGAAGTTGCCGCGGTAACGCAGGCCGAGCGAGATCTCGTTCGTCAGGCCCGTCCCGTCACGATTCACGGAACCAGGGGCGAGCGCAGAACCAGCAGTGAGAGACAGCGAGTCGAGCGCGCGGCCGGAGATGATCCGGTCGCCCTCGTTGCGGTTCGGCGAGTAGCTGATGCCGAAGTCGAAGCCGGCGAACTGCGGGGACAGGTAGATGATCTTGGTGGAGTCGTTGCCGTCGTTGATGCCGGTCAGCAGCGACGGGCCACCGGCGGTGAAGGCGCTGCTGCTCAGCAGGCCTGCACCCCAGTCGCCGTCCGTGCCGGACACGGCGATGGAGGGGTGGCGCACCTGCAGCAGGCTCGCGGCGCTGTCTTCTTCACCGAAGCGGATCTGGCCGAGCGACGGGGTGCCGAGGAACACATAGGCCTCGTCTTGGTCGAACACGGTGCCGCCCGTGCCGTCATTCTGGATCTCGATCACGGCGCCGTAGGCCAGGCCGTTCGCGGCCTTGCCGGACACGGTGATCTGGATCTCGACCTCGTTCTTGAAGTCGATCTCATCGCGGGCGATCGTGCCGGCACCGGCAACGCCGGTCGGGGCGCCATTGGCCTTGTCCAGGTCATCGTCCTGGTAGTTCATCTGGGTCAGCATGAAGCCGCCAACGCGCACCGTCGGGGCCTGCTGCGCCTGCGCGGCGCCCATCCCGATCAGCGCGGCAGCAACGACACCCGTGGTGCCGAGCAGAATCTTGCGCATTCTAAACCTCCTCCTGAACCGGGAAGCCCCCGGCATGCAACGATCCGCCTGCCCCCCTCGGCAGGTGCCGCTCCCGGGAATTTCGCCCCATGAACGGTCGGACCTGAGAGAGTAATGGCTCGCCTCTGGGGTGACGTCCACCGGGCTTCACGCAACCGAGAGACTTCGCTGAGACAGTGTTGCGGATACGCCACATCCCCCTGTGGCCCGATCCGGGGCCCAACCCAGGGCCCCGATCGCCGCCAGCCCCGCTGGCCGCCGCCCGAGCCGCCCGGCCGTCATCGGCCCGATCCCCCCCAGCGCCACCGCCGGCCGCCCGGATACCGCCGCCAGCCGCGCCCAGCGCAGCGGGCCCAGCGCCGCCCCGCCGGGATGGCTCGCGGTTGGAAAGGCCGGGGAGACGAAGCCGAAATCGGCCCGCAGCCGCCGCCCCCGCGCCTGCCCCGCCCGCCCATGCACCGCGACCGACAGCAGCGCGAAGCCCGCCCCCGCCCGCCGCGCCCGCAGGAAGGGCAGCAGCCCGCGCGCCGCCGCGCGGTCCGGCACATGCAGACCGGCCCGATGCCGCAGCGCCGCGCGCCCATCGCCGCCCACCAGCAGCACCAGCCCCCGCCGGCGACACAGACGCGCCAGCCCCGCCAGCACGCCGGGCGCCGCCCCCCGGGCCAGCACCCCTGCCCCGCGGGGCAGCCGCCCCGCCGCCGCGCGCGGATCGGGCAGCCTGACCGGGTCCGAAACCAGCCACAGGCGCGGCAGGGGCTTGCCCCCCCGGCCGCTTCGCGGCTTGAGCCGGCGCGACCACCCCTCTAGCGTCCGTACGCCCATGACCCATCCCAGCCCCGACACCACCGCCGCCATCGCCCGAAACCTCGCCGCCGTGAAGGGGCGCATCGCGGACGCCTGCGCCCGCGCCGGGCGCGATGCGGCCTCTGTCACGCTCGTCGCCGTCTCCAAGACCCATCCGGCAGACGCCGTGCTGGCGGCGTTGGCCGCCGGGCAGAGCGCGTTCGGGGAGAACCGGGTGCAGGAAGCACAGGCGAAATTCCCCGCGCTCCGCCCCGTCCACCCGGCCCTCCGCCTGCACCTGATCGGCGGCTTGCAGACCAACAAGGCGCGGGACGCGGTGCGGGTGGCCGATGTCATCGAAAGCCTGGACCGCCCGAAGCTCGCCGCCGCCATCGCCGACGCCATCCGGAAGGAAGGCCGCACGCCGGATTTGCTGGTGCAGGTGAACACCGGCGACGAGCCCCAGAAGGCCGGCGTGCCGCGCGCGAAAGCGGAAGACTTCCTCCGCGCCTGCCGCGAGGAATACGGGCTGGCCATCGCCGGCCTGATGTGCATCCCGCCCGCCGAGGACGATCCCAGGCCGCATTTCGCCTATCTGGCCGGGCTGGCGGCGAAGCACGGCCTGCCGACCCTTTCGATGGGCATGAGCGGCGATTACGAAGCCGCGATCGCCGAGGGGGCGACGCATGTCCGCGTCGGCACGGCGATCTTCGGCAGCCGCCCGATCACGCCCGATCCAGCGCCCGCTGCTTGACGACCGGCCCCGCCCCGCCCGACACAGCGCCCGACACGCCGCCCCACGAATCCCAGAGCAGCCGAGCCCCGATGGCCCCGACCACGCACCGCGTCTTCTCCGGCATCCAGCCCTCGGGCGTGCCGACGCTTGGCAATTACCTCGGCGCCATCCGCAACTGGGTGCCGATGCAGGACACGCATGAAAGCATCTTCTGCGTAGTGGACCTGCACGCCATCACCGTCTGGCAGGACCCGAAGGAACTGGCGCGCCAGACGCGGGAAATGGCGGCGGCGCTGATCGCCTGCGGGCTCGACCCCAAGCGCTGCACCCTGTTCATCCAATCCCATGTGCACGCGCATGCCCGGCTGGCCTGGATCTTCAACTGCGTCGCGCGGCTCGGCTGGCTGAACCGGATGACCCAGTTCAAGGACAAGGCCGGCAAGGATCGGGAAGCGGCGTCCTCCGGGCTCTATGTCTATCCGAACCTGATGGCGGCCGACATCCTGACCTACCACGCCACCAAGGTCCCCGTCGGCGACGACCAGAAGCAGCATCTGGAACTGGCGAACGACATCGCCCAGAAGTTCAACCACGATTACGGCGTGAGCTTCTTCCCGACGATCGAGCCGCTGATCCAGGGCATCGCGGCGCGGGTCATGTCGCTGCGCGACGGCACGAAGAAGATGTCGAAATCCGACCCGTCGGACCAGTCGCGCATCAACCTGACCGACGACCACGACACGATCGCGCTGAAGATCCGCCGCGCCAAGACCGACCCCGAGCCGCTGCCGGAAACCGAAGCCGGCTTCGAAGGCCGGCCGGAGGCGAAGAACCTGGTCGGCATCCTGGCCGCCATCACCGGCGACACCCATGCCGGCGTGCTGCGCCACCATGGCGGCAAGGGCTTCGGCGCCTTCAAGGAAGTGCTGGCGGAAGCGCTCGTCGCGCATCTCGACCCCATCAGGACGGAGATGACGCGCCTGCTCCAGGACCCCGCCGCGCTGGATGCGGCGCTGCGCCTGGGCGCGGACCGCGCGGACGCCATCGCGACCCCGATCTGCGACGAGGCGGAGCGGTTGGTGGGCTTCCTCCCGCGCCGCTGAGAACTCCCCACAAAACCGCTTCCCGGCTTTGCGGGGACCCCGGGGCTGGGTCATGCCCTTGCACGGTTGCGCTGCGTTGCCGCGGCAAAGCCGCGGCGCCGCCCGAGGCCGGCTTACGCGCTACCGCGTCAGCAGCCAGACCCAGACCGGCAGCGTCAGCACGGACAGCAGGTGTTCGCTGGTGGTGATGGCGGCCATCAGCCGGGCATCGCCGCCCATCGCGCGGGCCATGACATAGCTTGTCGCGGCCGTTGGCAGCGCCATGAAGGTCACCGCGATCGCCGTCGGCAGCGCCCCGAGCCCCAGGGCCGCGCACAACGCCCAGGTCAGCCCCGGCATCACCAGCAGCTTCAGCGCCGCCGTCACCGCCTGGATGCCCGGCCGGTCGCTCAGCCCCTGCACGGTCAGCGCCGCGCCGACGCAGAGCAGGCCGAGCGCGACCGAGGCCTGGCCCAGGCTGCGGACCGCCGGCTGCAACCCCGGCGGCAACCCGCCCAGCGCCCCGAGCGCAAAGCCGGCGACAACCCCGATGATCAGCGGGTTCAGCGCCACCTGCCGCAGCAAGCCACGCAGCCGCACCCGCCCGCCATCCCGCCCCAAGGCGAAGGCAATCGTCGCCACCGTCTGCACGAAGGGCACGATCAGCCCGGTCGCGACCGCCGCCAGCGCGATCCCCGGCGCCCCCCAGATCGCGCCCGCGATGGCGAAGCCCATCAGGTTGTTGAAGCGGATGCCCCCCTGCAGCACCGAGGTCATCGCCGCATGGTCGCAGCCCAGGCCCCGCGCCAGCAGCACCGCCGCCGCCGTCCCGGCCGCCAGCGCCACCCAGATCGCCCCCGCCATGCCCGCCAGCGGCACATCGCCGAACCGCACGGTGGATAGCGCGCCGGCGACCAGGCAGGGCAGCAGCACCCAGAAGATCAGCCGCTCGATCCCAGCCCAGACGACGTCATCGCGCAGCAGTCGCCGCTTCAGCACCGCGCCGAGCGCCAGCAGGCCGAAGATCGGGACGAAAGCGTCGGCCCAGGGGGCGAGGGTCATGGAAGGGTGGCCGTCGCGAAGGGAAGGGGGGCGCTGGCGCCTGACCTCGTCAGCCGGTCTGGACCGTCTCGCTCGCACCGGCGCCAGGCGGGCTGGGGCGTGCCGCGCCACGCGCGATGTCGCGCAGGCAGGCCGCCTCGGTCCGCCGCACCGTGCCGACCGACCGGGCGGCGGCGAAGACCACCCGCAGGGCCGGCGGCTCCGACGCCCCCTCGTGATAGAGGACGACGTCCAGGTGGCATTGGCTGGACTGGTAGTGCCAGATCTCGGCCGGGCCTTCCGCCCGGCGCAGCCGGGGCGGCCCGAGCCAGGCGAGCACCGTCTCCGGCGTCTGCCCGACCAGTTGGCCGGCGAGGTTGGGTGTTGGCCCAACCGGCGCGGGGAGGGCGGCCTGCGGCGCCGTGCGGCCGATTGGGGGTGCGGCAGAGGTAAGGCCGCCAACGCCCGCCAAATTCGCCTGGTGCACGGAGATCGCCTGTCGGATCGCGTCGGCCGTATCGCCGGGCTCCGGCTGGGCGCAGGCCACCGGCAGCAGCAGGATCAGGGGCAGCACCACCCGCCGCAGGCCCCGGTACCGGCCTGCGGGGATGGGGCGATGGCCGGGGAGATGGCTCGGCTGTGCCATGGGCGGCGCGGCTCCGGGCTGGCCCGGCGGTCCGCCTGCGCGCGATCGGCACAGGCGGGTCGCAGCGGCGGATCAGGCCTCGGTGGCGCGCGGCGCGGGGCCGGGGGCCACGGGGGCGTCACCGAGCATTTCCATGCGGCCGGACAGCTGCCCGCCTTCCTCGACCATCAGGCGGCGGCAGCGTGCCACGCCGATGACCCGGCCGGTGCCGCGGATGACAAGCTGGCCGCGCGCGGTCAGCGTGCCGTCGAAGGTGCCGGCGACCTCGGCATCCTCGACCTGGACCTCGCCGCGGAACACGCCGGCATCGGTGATGGACAGCTCGGTCGCCTGGATCATCTGGCTTTCGACCGTGCCTTCGACCACCAGGCGCTCGGCCTCGGTCACCGTGCCCTGCAGGCTGATCCCGCGCCCGACGACCAGCGTGCGGCGGTCACCGACAGCGGCGCGCGGGGGCGGGCCGCCAGCCGACATGCCGGCGGCGCCCGCCATCGGGCGCGGCGGGATGGCGGTGCCGGACGGCGGGGTCGGGCCGGCGGAGAGGGTGGGCGTGGGGCCGATCGGCTTGGGCGCGAGGCTCATGGTCTGGGTGTCCCTGCTGAAGGTCGGGGGCGGGGGCGCGCCGATGTCTGGGTCACGGGCGGTCGGCACGGTTGCGGGCTGTGGTTCAGGGTCGGATGGCTTCGGCGAACGGCGGCCGAACACGTTCATGGCGCGAGGCTCCCCCTTCTGTCTGTGGCGCGTGGCAGGCGGCTCCGCCACTGCGCTCCAGCCTTCGGGCTAACACGCTGCGGCAGGGCCCGACAACGGCCTGATCGCGCATTCGGGAGAGTTGTCCACAGCGTCGCGCAACTGCTTGCGCGGGGGCTTCGTTCCGCCCTCTCGCCGCCTTGGGCAGCCGCCGCGGTCAACGGGGCTCGCGATGCAGAAGGTGCACCATCGCCGCCGTGCCCAGCACCGGCACCAGCAGGCCGAGCGGCGCGATGAGCCCCGCCAGGGCCAGCACGCCGCCCAGCGACCAGATGGCGCCGCGCCGGGCGCGCCGCAGCCTCTCCGCCTCCGCCACCCCCATCCGGCGCTGGGCGACGCCGAGGAACAGCCCCTCTCCCAGCGCGATCGCCGCGACCGCCCAGAGCGCGACGGCGCCGACCATGGGCACCAGCAGCGCCAGCGGCAGCAGCAGAAGGGTGAGCCCCGCCATTCGGGCGGCGTGCCCAAGCCCCGACCGCAGCTGCGCGCCCGTGGCGGCACCGGCGGCGGGGGGCAATGCGGGGTAGTGGCGGCGCTCCACCGCCGCCGCCACGCCATCCAGGAACAGGCTGGCGATCGCCAGCAGCAGCGGCAGGAACAGCCACCAGACCGCGACCAGCACCAGCAGCCCGCCGGCGGCGGCCGCGGCCGCGGCCAGCCAGCCCTGCCCGCCGGCGAGCCAGGCGACCCCCCAGCCCACCCCCCAGGCCAGCCCGACCCCGCCGGCCAGCGCCAGCAGCGCCCCCAGCAGCAAGGGGCGGCGGAAGGCCGGGTCGAGGATCTGGCCGAAGCCGAGCAGCAGCGCGCGGAACATGGCGGGGGACTAGCCGTGCCGGGGCGCTTCCGGCAACAAGCGCCGCAACCAGCTCCCACCCCTCGCGACGGAACACGCCATCACATGACCGCGCCTGCCCTCGACATCCTCGGTATCGGCAATGCCATCGTGGACGTGCTCGCCCGCGCGGAGGACGCCTTCCTCTCGGCGCAGTCCATGGCCAAGGGCAGCATGACCCTGATCGACGCGGCGGCGGCGGAACGGATCTATGCGGCGATGGGGCCGGGGGTCGAAAGCTCCGGCGGGTCGGCCGGCAACACCTGTGCCGTGGCCGCCGCCATGGGGGCGCGGGTCGGCTATCTCGGCAAGGTGGCCGATGACGCGCTCGGCCAGGTCTTCGCGCATGACATCCGCGCGGCGGGCGTCCGCTTCCCCTCCGCCCCGCTGGCCCAGGGCGCGCCGACGGCGCGCTGCCTGATCCTGGTGACGCCGGACGGGCAGCGGACGATGAACACCTTCCTCGGCGCCTGCGTCACCTTCGGGCCGGAGGATGTGGAGGAAGCCGAGGTCGCCTCCGCCGCCGTCACCTATATGGAAGGCTACCTGTTCGACCCGCCGGCGGCACAGCAGGCCTTCTACAAGGCCGCGCAGATCGCCCATGCGGCGGGGCGGAAGGTTTCCATGACCCTGTCCGACAGCTTCTGCGTCGGCCGCCACCGCGCCGCCTTCCGCGCCTTCGTCGCCGAGCAGACGGATATCCTCTTCGCCAATGAATCCGAGCTGCTTTCCCTCTACGAGACCGAGGATTTCGGCGTGGCGCTGGAGGCCGTCCGCCGCGATGTCGGGCTGGCCGCCGTGACGCGGAGCGAGAAGGGCTCGGTCGTGGTGGCCGGCGAGACGACGGTGGAGGTCGCGGCGGTGCCGACCAGGCTGGTGGACAGCACCGGCGCGGGCGATGCCTATGCCGCCGGCTTCCTGGCGGCGCATGCCAAGGGGCTGGCACTGGCCGAATGTGGCCGCTGGGGCTCGGTGGCGGCGGCGGAGGTGATCAGCCATTTCGGCGCCCGCCCGCAGGCCGACCTGAAGGCGCTTGTCGGGGCCTGAGGCAAGGGCAATGTGCGGCCACCATCGGCCATGGCCGCACACTTGCCATCCCCACCGCACAAGGCGCTCGCATTTTCCGCGCTCCGCGCTTATGTGTGCGCCGCATCAAGCAACATAAGCCTGCCCGCCGTTCGCCGGAGTGACGCAGGTCACCGCCGGATAGGTGGGGTCGGGCCTTACCGGACCGGACCCGACCGATGGAAATTCGCAACGTCGCCATCATCGCGCATGTCGACCATGGCAAGACCACGCTGGTGGACAACCTGCTGAAGCAGGCGGGCGCCTTCCGCGCCAACCAGCAGGTGGCCGAACGCGCCATGGACCGCAACGACCTGGAGCGGGAGCGGGGGATCACCATCCTCGCCAAGTCCACGGCGGTGGAATGGAAGGGCGTGAAGATCAACATCGTGGACACCCCCGGCCACGCCGATTTCGGCGGCGAGGTGGAACGCATCCTGTCCATGGTCGATGGCGCGATCGTGCTGTGCGACGCCGCCGAAGGCCCTCTGCCGCAGACCAAGTTCGTGCTGACCAAGGCGCTGGCGCGCGGCCTGAAGCCCATCGTCGTGATCAACAAGGTGGATCGCCAGGACGCCCGCCCGGACGAGGTCCACAACGAGGTGTTCGACCTCTTCGCCGCGCTCGGCGCGACGGATGAGCAGCTGGATTTCCACACCATGTTCGCCTCTGGCCGCCAAGGCTGGGCGGACCTGTCCATGGACGGGCCGCGCAAGGACCTGGCGCCGATGTTCGACCTGATCCTGAGCCATGTGCCGGCGCCGAAGGTCGAACTCGACAAGCCCTTCGCGATGAACGCCACGATCCTGGAAAGCGACAACTTCCTCGGCCGCATCCTGACTGGCCGCGTCGAGCAGGGCGTGGGCCGCCTCAACATGCCCGTCCGCGTGCTGCGCCAGGATGGCACGGTGGTGGAAACGGGGCGGCTCACGAAGCTGATGACCTTCTCCGGCCTCGACCGCGTGCCGGTCGATGAGGTCCAGGCGGGCGACATCATCGCGATCGCCGGCCTGTCGGACGCGACCATCCCCGACACCATCGCCTCCCCGGAAGTGGCGGAGCCGCTGCCCGCCATCCCGGTCGATCCGCCGACGCTGGCGATGACCTTCCGCATCAATGACGGCCCGCTGGGCGGCCGCGAGGGCAAGAAGGTCACCTCCCGCCAGATCCGCGACCGCCTGATGAAGGAGACGGAAGGCAACGTCGCCATCAAGGTGAAGATCAGCGAGGAAGTGGACGCCTTCGAGGTGGCCGGCCGCGGCGAATTGCAGCTGGGCGTGCTGATCGAGACGATGCGCCGCGAAGGCTTCGAGCTGACGATCGGCCGCCCCCGCGTGCTGACCCGCGACAACCCCGAGACCGGCGAGAAGGAAGAGCCGTTCGAGGAAGTGCTGGTGGACGTGGATGAGGGCTATTCCGGCGTGGTCGTCGAGAAGCTCTCGATCCGCAAGGGCCAGATGCAGGACATGCGGCCGTCCGGCGGCGGCAAGGTGCGCCTGACCTTCCACATCCCCTCTCGCGGCCTGATTGGCTACCATGGCGAGTTCATGACGGACACCCGCGGCACCGGCATGATGAACCGGCTGTTCCTGGGCTATCAGCCCTGGGCGGGCGTGATCGAGGGCCGCCGCAACGGATCGCTGATCTCCAACTCCGATGGCGAGGCGATCCAGTACGCGCTGTTCTACCTGCAGGAACGTGGGACGCTGTTCGTGGACCCCGGCGTGAAGGTCTATGTCGGGATGATCCTCGGCGAACACTCCCGGGACAACGACCTGGAAGTGAACCCGATCAAGGAGAAGAAGCTCACCAACATCCGCGCCGCCGGCAAGGATGAGGCGCTGCTTCTGATCCCGCCGCGCCGGATGAGCCTGGAACAGGCCATCTCCTACATCGAGGATGACGAGCTGGTGGAAGTGACGCCGAGCGCCATCCGCCTGCGCAAGCGCTACCTCGACCCGCATGAGCGCAAGAAGCACGCCCGCCGCGCCGAGAGCGAGGCGGCATAATTGGGCGCAATGGCAGATTCGATGATTCTGCCATTGCGTGCCGATTTGGCAAAAGCGTAGACATGGTGGGGCAGGAGTGCCCCGCCATGGAAACCTTGACTGTCCGCGTGGATGGATCAGGCCGCGTCGTCATCCCGCGCGAGGTGCGGATCGCGCTTGGCATCCCCGATGGCGGCGAATTGCGCCTGACGGTGCAGGACGGGGAACTCCGCGCCATCTCCCGCGCCGCGGCGCTGCGCCGCATCTGGGCGGAGACAGAGGCGCTGCCCGCCGCCGCCCCGGCGACGGAAACCTTGTTCGCCCTCCGCCGCGCCGAGGCGCAGCGAGGCTTGCAGGAAGACCAAGCCAAGGCCCCAGGGAATGGCTGAACCCGCCCTGCTGCTCGATACCTCCGCACTTCTCGCGCTGGTCTTCCGGGAGCCGGGGATGGACGTGGTCCTGGCCGCGCTGGATGGCTGCGCCATCTCCGCCGTGAACCAGGCGGAGGTGGTGGAGGTCGCGGCGCGGCGCGGCACCGATCCCCGCCGCGCGGCGGCCTGGGCGGGCGAGTTGTCCATTCCCGTCCTGCCCTTCACGCCGCCGATGGCGGCGCGCGCGGGCGCGGTGCTAGCGGCCGGCCGGGGGCGGGGGCTGTCGCTCGGCGATGCGGCGTGCCTGGGCACGGCCGGGACGCTCGGCGTGCCGGTGCTGACGGCGGACCGTGCCTGGGCGGCGCTCGGGCTCGACATCCAGATCCGGCAGCTGCGCCCATGACCGACGCCGAGCTTGTGGCCGAAGCCGAGGCCGCGCGCGCCGCGGCCTATGCGCCCTATTCCAACTTCCAGGTCGGCGCCGCGCTGCTGGCCGAGGATGGCGGCGTACAGCGCGGCTGCAATGTCGAGAACGCATCCTACCCCGCCGGCATCTGCGCGGAACGCACCGCCATCGCCGCCGCCGTCGCCGCTGGCCAGCGGCGCTTCGTCGCCATCGCGGTGGCGGGGCCGGAGGGCGTCGCGATCACGCCCTGCGGGATCTGCCGCCAGGTGCTGTCCGAATTCTCCCCCGACGGTCAGCTGCGCGTGATCGCGCGCGACGCGTCGGGCGCGATCCGCGCCACGCCCATCGCGGCCCTGCTGCCCGGCGCCTTCGGGCCGGACGCGCTGCGCTGACACCCAGCGGATCGTGATGGCGCGCGGATCGCGCCGCGCCGCAGGCTCCGTGGCCGAGAGATCCTCGCCCCCGGAGACCGGCATGCCCAAGATCCATCGCCTGCTTCCCCTGCTGCTACTGGCCGCCTGCACCCAGGGGCCGCCGCGCCCGGCGCCCGACAGCTGGATCGGCCGGAGCGAGAGCGATCTCGTCGCCGGCCTCGGCGTGCCGCACCGGACGATGGAGCAGGATGGCCGGCGGCTGCTGGCCTATGACGGGACCGGCGTGGCGCGATCCGCCGTGGTGCCGTCGATCGGCATCGGCATTGGCGGCGGGTCCGGGCGCTATGGCGGGTCCGGGGTGGGCACCGGGCTCGGCCTGTCCTTCATGCCCGGCGCCGGTGGCAATGCCTGCACCACGACCTTCGAGGTCCAGGGCGGCCGCGTGACCGGCTTCAACCGCGCGGGGCCGGATTGCGACTAGGCTGGAAGTCACAGCGCCGGTAGGACAGCCAGGGGGCGTTTGGGGGATTTCCGCGTGGCCGAGCTGTTCCGCGACCGCCGCTTGCTGGTGCTGCTGGCGCTCGGCTTCTCGGCCGGGGTGCCGCTGCCGCTGGTGGCGGGGCAGGTGCTGCGGCAATGGTTCGTCGAATCCGGCATGTCGCTGGCCGATCTCGGCCTGACGGCGCTGATCGGGCTGGCCTATGCCAACAAATTCCTCTGGGCGCCGGCGCTGGATGCGGTGCGGCCGGCCTTCCTCGGCCGCCGGCGCGGCTGGCTGCTGCCCATCCAGATCGCGCTGATCGCGACCATCGCAGCCATGGCGCTGACCGATCCGCGCGGCGGCGCGACGGCCACCGTGGCGCTCGCCGTCATCGTCGCCTTCCTCTCGGCCAGCCAGGACATCGTGGTGGATGCCTGGCGTATCGAGATGATGGGGGACGACACCGAACGCCAGGCCTGGGGCCTGACGGCCTATGTCTGGGGCTATCGCGGCGCACTGCTCGCGAGCGGGGCGGGCACGCTCTACATGGTCGGCTTCGCCGGCTGGCAGCTGGCCTATGTCTATGGCGCGGCGCTGCTGCTGGTCGGCGTCGTGGCGACGCTGGCGGGGCGCGAAGGCGCGGCGCCCGCCGTGGTGGCGATGGGCTGGAAGGCGCGGATCCGGGAGTCGGTCATCACGCCCTTCCTCGACTTCACCGGGCGGCGATACTGGCTCGCGATCCTCGCCTTCATTGCCCTGTTCAAGCTGGGTGAGGCGCTGGCCGGCGTGATGGTGACGCCTTTCTACCGGTCCGAGGGCTTCACGCGGAACGATATCGCCTCCGTCGCGACAGCGTTCGGACTGGTGGCCACGCTGGTGGGAGCGGTCGCGGGCAGTTGGCTGGTCGGGCGCATCGGCGTGGGGCGCGCGCTGATCCTGACGGGCGCGGCGCAGATGCTGTCCAACCTGATGTATCTGACGCTGGTCGGCGGCGGGCGGGACATGGGGATGCTGTTCGCGCAGGTGGGTGTCGAGAACTTCACCGATGGCCTGGCCGACGCCGCCTTCCTGACCTACCTGTCCGGCCTGGTGAACCGCAGCTTCAGCGCGACACAATACGCGCTGCTGTCATCGCTCGCCGCGGTGCCGCTGCGGACGCTGGGCGCGAGTGCGGGGGTGCTGGCGGCATCGCTCGGCTGGTCGCAGTTCTTCATCCTGACGACGCTCGCGGCCCTGCCGGCGATGGCGATCATGATCTTCCTGCTGCGGCGCCTGCCGCCGGAGGAGCGCCGGGCAGAGCGGCCCGACCCAGCCGCCGCCAGCCTGGGCTGAGTGGCGGCGGGGTGCTGCCTTGTCGCCGCCGTCGTGTTCATCTTCCTGCCGGTGGAGTGACAGCGGCGGGAACCCGCCGGCCCCGGACCGACTTACCGCCACGCCAAGGCGGGAGCGCACGACATGGGTTTCCTTTGGACCATCCTCATCGGCTTCGTGGCCGGGTTCGTCGCCAAGTTCCTCACACCGGGGCGCGAGCCCAGCGGCTTCATCCTGACCACGCTGCTCGGCATCGCGGGCGCGCTGGTCGCGACATGGCTTGGCCAGGCGGTGGGGTGGTACACCGTGGGCGAAGGCGCGGGGCTGATCGGCGCCGTGGTCGGCGCGGTGATCGTGCTGCTGGTCTACAACTGGTTCGCGACCCGCCGCACCACATCGGTATGAGACGGCCGCCCCGGTCAGGCCGGGGCGGCGCGTATCACCTTTTCGCCTCGATCGCGTCCCAGATGGCGCGTTCGAGGTGGATGCCGTCGAAGCGCGCGATCTCCTGCAGCCCGGTGGGGGAGGTCACGTTGATCTCCGTCAGGTAGCCGCCGATCACATCGATGCCGACGAAGATCAGGCCGCGCTTGCGAAGCTCCGGCCCGATCGCGTCGCAGATCTCGCGCTCGCGATCGGTCAGCGTGGTCGGCTCCGGCCGGCCGCCGACATGCATGTTGGACCGCGCCTCCCCGGCCGCGGGCACGCGGTTGATCGCGCCCATCGCGACGCCATCGACCAGGATGATGCGCTTGTCGCCCTTGCGGACATCGGGGACGTAGCGCTGCACCACCAGCGGTTCCCGGCTCCGCTCCGTGAACATCTCCAGCAGCGCATTGAGGTTGGGATCCTCGGGCTTCACATGGAACACGCCCGCGCCGCCATTGCCGAAGAGCGGCTTCAGGATGATGTCGCCGTGCTTGTCGCGGAAGCGGCGGATCTGGCGGATGTCGGCGCTGATCAGCGTCTCCGGCATCAGCTCCGGGAAGTGGGTGACGAACAGCTTTTCGGGCGCGTTGCGGACGCTGGCGGGGTCGTTCACCACCAGGGTCTTCGGGTGGATGTGCTCCAGGATATGCGTGGCCGTGATGTAGGCCATGTCGAAGGGCGGGTCCTGGCGCATCAGCACCACATCCACCTGGGACAGGTCGAGTTCCACCGGCGCGCCGAGCGTGAAGTGGTCGCCCTTCAGGCGGCGGACCTCGATGGGCTGGGCATGGGCCAGCACGCGGCCGCCGGCCAGCGCCAGGTCGCGCACATGGTAGTGCCACAGCGCATGCCCTCGGGCCTGCGCTTCGAGCATGAGGGCGAAGGTGCTGTCGCCATCGATGTTGATCGAGGCGATCGGGTCCATCTGGACCGCGACGCGAAGGGTTCGGGCCATGTGCATGTCTCCTTGCCCTTCCTCTGGCACCGGGCGGGGCGGGTGGGAAGGGCCGATGGCGGCATTGACCGGCGGGGCCCGCCCGGGTCACTTCCCTGTCATGCGCACCCTCTCGGGCAAGTCCCGGCTGGCCGGGGTTCTCGGCTGGCCCGTCTCCCATTCCCGGTCCCCCCGGCTGCATGGCGTCTGGCTGGCGCGGCACGGGATCGATGGCGCCTATCTGCCCCTGCCGGTCCGCCCCGAGCGGTTCGAGGCCGCGGTGCGGAGCCTGGTGGATCTCGGCTTCGCCGGCGCGAATGTGACCATCCCCCACAAGGAAGCCGCCTTTGCGCTGTGCGACACGGTGTCGGAGGTCGCGCGGCGGGCGGGGTCGGTGAACACGCTGGTCTTCCGCGATGGCCGGATCGAGGGCACCAGCACGGATGGCTTCGGCTTCCTGGAATCCATCCGCGAACAGGCGCCGGGCTGGCAGGCCGCCGATGGCCCCGCCGTGATCCTGGGCGCGGGGGGCGCGGTGCGATCTGTCGCGGCGGCGCTGCTCGATGCCGGCTGCCCGCACCTGACCCTGGTCAACCGCACGCCCGCCAGGGCCGAGGCCATCGCGCGGGAACTTTCCTCCCATGGGGGCGGGCCCATCGCCGTCGCCGCCACCCCGCCGCTGGCCGAGGCCGCGCTGCTGGTGAACGGCACATCGCTGGGCATGAGCGGGGAACCGCCGCTGGAGATCGAACTCGCGCCCCTGCCGCCGGGCGCGGTGGTGGCGGACATGGTCTATGTGCCGCTGGAAACGCCCCTGCTGGCGGCGGCGCGGGCGCGCGGGCTTCGGGCGGTGGACGGGCTCGGCATGCTGCTGCACCAGGCGCGGCCGGGCTTCGAGGCCTGGTTCGGCGTGGCGCCGCAGGTGGATGCGGCGCTCAGGGCCTTCATCCTCGACGATCTGCGATGAAGGTGCTGGGCCTGACAGGCAGCATCGGCATGGGCAAGTCCACGGCGGCGAAGGCGTTCCGGCGGCTGCGCGTGCCAGTCTTCGATGCGGATGCCACGGTGCACCGGCTGCAGGGCCCGGGCGGCGCGGCGGTGCGCCCGATCGAGGCCGCCTTCCCCGGCACCACGCGCGAAGGCCGCGTGGACCGCGCCGCGCTGCGCGCCGTGGTGCTCGCCGATCCTGCCGCACGCAAGCGGCTGGAGCGCATCGTCTGGCCGCTGGTGCGGCAGGCGGAGCGCGCCTTCCTCGCCGCCGCGCGGCGGCGCGGGGCGCGGATTGCGGTGCTCGACATCCCGCTGCTGCTGGAGACAGGGGGCGAGGCGCGGGTGGATGAGGTGATCGTCGTCTCCGCGCCCGAAGCGGTGCAGCGCAGCCGCGTGCTGGCGCGGGGCAGCATGTCGCCTGCGCAATTCGCCGCGATCCGGGCGGCACAGATGCCGGACGCGCTGAAGCGCCGGCGCGCGGACCGCGTGGTGCGAACCGGCCTGTCGCGCCACGAGGCCCAGCGCCAGATCCGGGCCATCGTGCGGGAGCTGCGGGGCTGATGCGGCAGATTGTGCTGGATACCGAAACGACGGGCCTCGACCCTGCATCCGGCGACCGCGTGATCGAGGTCGCGGCGATCGAGATCTTCAACTTCCTCCCCACCGGCGGCACCTTCCACCGCGTCATCGACCCCGAGCGCGACGTGCCGGAGGAAAGCACCCGAATCCACAGCTTCACCTATGAGATGCTGCGCGGCAAGCCGCGCTTCGCCGATATCGCGGAGGAGTTGCTGGCCTTCATCGGCCCCTCCGAGATCATCGCCCACAACGCGCCCTTCGATTTCGGCTTCCTGGATGCGGAACTGGTGCGCGCCGGGCGGCCGAAGCTGGACCGGGCGCGGATGGTGGACAGCCTGGACCTCGCGCGGCGGCGCTTTCCCGGCCAGGTGAACAGCCTGGATGCGCTGTGCCGGCGGCTTGGCGTCGATAACTCCATGCGGACCAGCCACAACGCGCTGCTGGACGTGAAGCTGCTGGCCGAGGTCTTCCTGCAGCTGATGGGGGGCAAGCAGCCAGGGCTTGAACTGGCCGCCGCCCCCAACCGCCGCGCCGGCCCCGCCTTGGTGGAGGAGGAGGCGCCCACCGCCCGCACCCACCGCCCGATCCTGCCGACGGAGGTGGAGGTGGCCGCCCATGCCGCCTTCGTGACGAAGAAGCTGAAGGAGCCGCTATGGCTCCAGCCCCCCTTCGCGCCGGCGGTGGACACACAGGGCTAGACTTTACGCACGCCGCCCCTCCCCGAACGCGGCGGTATCCCCTAGTTTCGGGGCATGTCCCAGATCGCCACCAAGGGCCCGCCCCGCGTCGCGCTATTCGTCACCTGCCTGGTGGACCTCTACCGGCCATCGGTGGGCTTCGCGGCCATCAAGCTGCTGGAAGCCGCCGGCTGCCAGGTGGAGGTGCCGGACGCCCAGACCTGCTGCGGCCAGCCCGCCTACAATTCCGGCGACCGCGCCACGGCCAAGGACCTGGCCCGGAACGTCATCGACACCTTCCTGCCCTATGACTACGTCGTGGCCCCCTCCGGGTCCTGCGCCGGGCAGATCGCGCATCACTATGCGGGACTGTTCGAAGCCGAGGACCCGCATTACCGCGGCAAGGCGGAGGCACTGGCGGCCAAGACCTTCGAACTCGTCTCCTTCCTCACCGACGTGATGGGGATGCGGGGGGTGGAAGCGCGGTATGACGGCGTCGTGACCTATCACGACAGCTGCGCCGGGCTGCGGGAGATGGGCGTGAAGGCGCAGCCGCGCCAGCTTCTGGGCAGCGTCGGCGGGCTGACGCTGAAGGAACTGCCGGATGCGGAAGTCTGCTGCGGCTTCGGCGGCACCTTCTGCGTGAAGTATCCCGACATCTCGACCCGCATGGTCACCGACAAGGCGCGCGCGGTCACGGGGACGGGGGCGGATACGCTGCTGGCCGGCGACATGGGCTGCCTGTTGAACATGGCAGGCCGCCTGGCGCGCGAAGGCGCGCCGGTGAAGGTGCGGCACGTGGCGGAAGTGCTGGCCGGCATGACAGACGAAGCCGCCCCCATCGGCGGCACGAAGTAGGGGACGCAGGATGGTCCAGGTCACCTCCCCCGCCTTCAAGGCGAATGCCGCGCAGGCGCTGCACGATCAGGGGCTGCAGAAGGCGCTGGGCAAGGCGAAGGGCGCCTTCCTGGAACGCCGCGCCATCGCCGTCTCCAAGCTGCCGGAGTTCGAACGGCTGCGTGAGATCGGCCGGGACATCAAGAACCACACCCTCGCCCATCTCGACCACTACCTCGAGACCTATGCGGCGAATGTGGAGAAGGCCGGCGGGCAGGTGCATTGGTGCGCCACCGCCGACGATGCCCGCGCCGCGGTACTGGAGATATGCCGGCGTGCGGGCGCCAAGACCGTCACCAAGGGCAAGTCGATGATCTCCGAGGAGATCGGGGTCAACGACCACCTGGAGCGGCACGGCATCCAGCCGATCGAGACCGATCTCGGCGAATACATCATCCAGCTCCGCAAGGAGCACCCGAGCCACATCATCGCCCCCGCCTTCCACCTGAACCGGGAGGATTGGGAAGCCGATTTCCGCCGCGCGCACACCGACCTCGACCCGAACCGCGTCTTCGCGGAACGCCGCGACATCCTGACGGAAGCGCGCACGCGGCTGCGCCAGAAATTCCTGGCCGCCGATGTCGGCATCACCGGCGCGAATTTCCTGATCGCCGAGACCGGCAGCTCCGTGATCGTCACGAATGAAGGCAATGGCGACCTGACGCAGACGCTGCCGCGCGTGCACATCGTGCTGGCCAGCATCGAGAAGATGGTGCCGACGCTGGAAGACTGCACATCGCTGCTGCGGCTGCTGGCGCGGTCGGCGACGGGGCAGGATTTCTCGGTCTACACCACCTTCTCGACCGGCGTGCGGCGCGAAGGCGACCTGGACGGGCCGGAGGAATACCATGTCGTCCTGATCGACAATGGCCGGTCCAACATGATAGGCACCGAGTTCCAGGAGATGCTGCGCTGCATCCGCTGCGCCGCCTGCATGAACCACTGCCCGGTCTATGGCGCGGTCGGCGGGCATGCCTATGGCTGGGTCTATCCCGGCCCGATGGGGTCCGTGCTGACACCGTCGCTGGTCGGCGTGGACAAGACCGGCCACCTGCCGAATGCCTCGACCTTCTGCGGCAAATGCGAAAGCGTCTGCCCGGTGAAGATCCCGCTGCCGAAGCTGATGCGCCATTGGCGCGAACGCGAATTCGAACGCCATCTGACGCCGGGCGCGCTGCGGACCAATCTCGGCCTCTGGGCGTGGTTCGCGAAGCGGCCGGGGATGTATCGCGCGGCGTCGCGCTTCGGCATCGGCGCGCTGTCGCTGCTGGCGCGCGGCCCGTGGATGAAGAAGGCGGGTTCCTTCCGCTGGCTGCCGATGGCAGGCGGCTGGACGCAGGGCCGCGACCTGCCGGCGCCGGAACCGGGGGGCACCTTCATGGCGCGCTACGCCAAGGCGCGGCGGAGCGGCCGATGAGCAAGGACGCCATCCTCGGCGCCATCCGCCGTGGCCTGAAGCGCGGGCCGCTGCCCGCCGACCAGGTCGCGATGCTGGACGGGCGGATCGCCACCCATCCGCGCCACCTGATCCCCGCGCGATCCCGCGTCCCGCGCGCCGAGCAGATCGAGCTTTTCATCCGGAACGTCGAGAAGGAATTCGGCACGGTCGAGCGGATCGCTGACCTCGCCGCCGTGCCGGGCGCGATCGGCGACTACCTGGCCGCGCAGAACCTGCCAGCGCGGCTGGTCATGGCCCCGCATCCGGAGCTGGAGGCGATCGACTGGTCGTCCCGCCCGATGCTGGCCCGCGAAGCCCGCCGCGCGGTGGATGGCGACCTGGTGTCGCTGCAGCACGCCTGGGCTGCGGTGGCGGAGACGGGGACGCTGTTCTTCCCCTCCGACCCCGTGCGCCCGGCGACGCTGAACCTGCTGCCGGATACCGAGATCGTGGTGCTGCGCGTCTCCGCCATCGTCGGCGCCTATGAGGAAGCCTGGGACCGGCTGCGCGCGGAGCGGCGCGACCCGATGACCGGCGGCTGGATGCCGCGCAACCTGATGCTCGTCACCGGCCCGTCCCGCTCCGCCGATATCGAGCAGACGCTGGAACTCGGCGCGCATGGCCCCCGCCGCCTGCACATCCTGCTGGTCGAGGACGAAGCCGGCCCCACCGGCACGGACGCCTGAGGGCGCGCCGCGTGCCATGCGCCATCGTCGGCCGAAAGCCCTGAGCAGGGCGGACCTCGCGCTCTGGCACGCCTTCACGGCCGACATCGTTCCCCTGGCCGGCCACGCCCGGCCGGAGCTGCCGCCCGAGGATGCGACGCTGGCCGTCACGGTGCCGGCGCCGATCCCGGCGCCCATACCGGCACCACGCCCGGCGCAGCGCCTGGCGCCACCGGAGATCCGCGTTGGCGAACAGCCCGGCGGGCTCGACCGCAAGCGCTGGCGCCAGCTGCGCCGGGGCGACGCGGTGAGCGAACGGACGCTCGATTTGCACGGGCGGCGCGCGCAGGACGCGCATGTGGCGCTGCGCGCCTTTCTGCACGATGCCGCGCTGGATGGGGTGCGGACGGTGACGATCATCACCGGCAAGGGACCGCAGCCGGATGGCGGCGTCCTGAAGCGCGAATTGCCCCATTGGCTGAACGCGGCGGAACTGCGCCCCCTGGTGCTGGGCGCGGCCCATCCGCACCCGACCAACACGGGCGCGGTGAACATCCTGCTGCGAAAGCGGCATCGGGCGCGACCATGAGGCACGAGCCGGACAGGCTGCGCGGCCCTCACCCTCCCACGCGGCTACGCCGCGCGGGCCCCTCCCTCTCCCGCCACGCGGGAGAGGGTACCGACAGCAGCGAGGTGGGTGAGGGCGCGACCGGCCTGCCAACCTGCATGGCTCCCCCGCTGGCAGGCGGCCGCACATGACCCCCTTCGGCGCGCGCCTCCGCCAGCTGCGCCGCGCGCGGCGCGTGACGCTCAAGGCCCTCGCGGCGCATCTGCAGGTCTCCTCGGCCTATCTCTCGGCGCTGGAACACGGCCATCGCGGGCGGCCCTCTCCGGGCCTGGTACACCAGGTGAACGAGTTCTTCGGCCTGATCTGGGACGAGGCGGAGGAACTGGCGGAGCTCGCCCGCCTGTCGCATCCGCGCATCGGCGTGGACACGGCCGGGCTGTCGCCGGAGGCCACGGCGCTGGCCAACCGGCTGGCGGACTCCATCCGCCGGCTCAGCCCGCAGACGGTGGCCGCCATGCACGCGCTGCTGGACCGCGAGGAACCGGCCGAGAAGCCCCGCCTGCGCCGCGCTGCCGGGCGGTAGCGCCCGGCCGCGCCGGATGCCATCTTCCGCCCGCCGCACGACGACGCCACCAAGGGAGCACGCCTCATCATGACGATCCTGGCCCGGAGGATGGCGCGGCTCGGTCTGCTGGCCGGCCTGTTGCCCTTGGTTGCGGCCTGCGAGGCGCCACGCCCGGCGGCCCGCCCCGCGCCGGGTCCGGCGGCAGCCTCCGGCCCGTCGGAACCGGCGCCAATGCCGTCCGATGTGACCGATGACTACCTGGCGGCGCGCCGGGCCGCGACGACAGCGCGGCCAACCGGGGCCGATGCCATGCCGGGCTTCGATCCGGCCCAGCGGCTGGGAACGGATATGACGACGGCGCCGATCCCGTCCGGCGGGCCGCGGCTGCTGGCCCGCTGAACCGGCCGGGGACGGCGGCGGCCACCCGCCTCGCGCGGACGTGATGAGTCGTTCTGCAGCGAAGCTTTCATCGTCTTGTCGCCAGTCCTTCATTGCTTTGACTCGGTTGCCGCGGTTAATCCAGTGTTATGGAGGCAACCGCCCGCCTGACCACGCCCGAGGCCCTGCGCCCCCCCCGCCTGCGGCGGCGCAGGGTGATCAGCTTTTCCAACTCGGACCCTGAGAGCCTCTGGGGCGATGTGCTCGGCTTCCGTCCCCTGGGTGGGCGGGTGCGGGCGATCCGGCGGATCGCGACCATCCTGCTCTGGACGCTGATCGCCATCCCGATCCAGGCGCTGCTGCTGGCCCTGCCCGGCCGCGCCAATATCGGCTTCGGCCGCTTCTACTGGCGCAGCATCGCCTGGCTGATGGGGCTTCGCATCCGCGTGGTCGGCGCACCCGCCAAGGGGCCGGCCACGCTGTTCGTGTCCAACCATTCCTCCTGGCTCGACATCGTCGTGCTCGGATCCGCGCTCGATGCCTGCTTCGTGGCGAAGCGGGAAGTCGGCGAATGGCCGGTGATCAACATCGTCGCCAAGCTCGGCCGCACCGTTTTCGTCAGCCGCAGCCGCACCCAGACCAAGGGCGAGGCCGGGGTGATCCGCGAAAGGCTGGGCCAGGGCGACAACATCATCCTGTTCCCCGAAGGCACGACCAGCGATGGAGGGCGCGTGCTGCCCTTCCGCAGCGCCTTCCTGTCCGTCGCGGATCATGCGCGGATCGTGCAGCCGGTTTCGGTGGTGTTCGACCGGCTGGGCGGGCTGCCGGCCTGCAGGCGCGACCGGCCGTTATTCGCCTGGTATGGCGACATGGAGATCGGCAGCCATTTCTGGCGCCTCGCGCGCCGGTCCAAGACGCGGGCGACAGTGGTGCTGCACGCCCCGCTCGACCCCGCCGCTTACCAGGACCGCAAGGCGCTGACCGCCGCCTGCGCCGAGGTGGTGTCGGAAGGCTGCGCCACGCTGCGGCAGAACCGGCCGCCCGCGCCGCTATCCCCCTCCGCGCCGCCGAAGCTTCACACGCTTCCCGCTTGACCCGGCGCGGCGCGCCACAGCAGGATTCCGGCGTGAGAAACGAACACAGGCCGATGCGGCCCTGGCGCCTTGGGATGGCGGAGTTCGCTTGACCGGCGCGCGAGCACTGCGCATCTCCCCGCCTTCACCCTGCCGGAGTGCCGGCGGGGCGGCGGAGTTCCACCTGCAATGACCCCTCCCCTTCCCCCCAGGAAGCGTCTGTTCGTGAAGACCTGGGGCTGCCAGATGAATGTCTATGACAGCGCCCGCATGGCGGATGTCCTGGCCCCCCTCGGCTACGCCCCGGCCGAGACGCCGGAAGGCGCCGACATGGTGATCCTCAACACCTGCCACATTCGGGAAAAGGCGTCCGAGAAGCTGTTCTCCGAACTCGGCCGGCTGCGCGGCGCGAAGCAGGCGAAGGAAGCCGAGGGCGGGCGGATGGTGCTGGCCGTCGCCGGCTGCGTCGCCCAGGCCGAGGGTGCGGAGATCACGGCGCGAAGCCCCTGGGTGGACATCGTGCTCGGCCCGCAATCCTACCACCGGCTGCCGGAGATGGTGGCTCGCGCCACCCGCGCCGCCGGCGCGGTGATCGAGACGGACTTTCCCGCCGACCAGAAATTCGACCACCTGCCCGAAGCCGCGGCGCCGCAGGGGCCGGTCGCCTTCCTGACCATCCAGGAGGGCTGCGACAAATTCTGTTCCTTCTGCGTCGTCCCCTATACGCGCGGCGCCGAATACTCCCGCCCGGCGGAGGCCGTGCTGGCCGAAGCCCGCCGGCTGGTCGCGCAAGGCGCGAGAGAGATCGCGCTGCTCGGGCAGAATGTGAACGCCTATCACGGCGAAGGGGCGGGCGGCGGCAGCTGGACGCTCGCGCGGCTGCTGCGGGAGATGGCGGAGATCCCGGGCCTCGCGCGCCTGCGCTACACCACCAGCCACCCGCGCGACATGGATGACGACCTGATCGCTGCCCATGGGGAGATCCCGGCGCTGATGCCCTTCCTGCACCTGCCGGTGCAGTCGGGATCGGACAAGGTGCTCAAGGCTATGAATCGCGGCCACACGGCCGATGACTACCGCCGGATCGCCGACAAGCTGCGCGCGGCGCGGCCCGACCTTGCCCTGTCCTCCGATTTCATCGCCGGCCATCCGGGGGAGACGGAGGCCGACCACCAGGACACGCTGCGGCTGATCCGCGATGTCGACTTCGCGCTGGCCTTCTCGTTCAAGTATTCGGCGCGGCCTGGAACCCCCGCCGCGGGGGCCCCACTTCAGCTGCCAGAAGCCGAGAAGGACCGCCGCCTGCAGGAGATCCAATCCCTGCTCCGCGACCAGCAGGATGCGTTCAACCGATCGCGTCTCGGGCTGCGCTTCGACGCGCTGTTTACCGGCACCGGGCGCCATCCCGGCCAGGCCGCCGGGCGGTCGCCCTGGCTGCAGCCGGTCCATGCCGCGAGCGGGGAACATGACCCCGCCAGCCTCATCGGGCGGGTCCTGCCCTGCGAGGTGACCAGCATCCACCCCAATTCCCTCGGCGTCCGCATCCTGCCGGCCGAGGCCACCGGAGACCACCCGAGCCAGGAGAAAGCCGCCGCTTGAGCACCACCTCCCTCGCGCTTCGCCCCGGCGAGCCGCGCCTGCCGGATCCCCGATCCGGGCGCGGTCCCGCCCCCCTCCCCGCCAGCCGGTCGGTCACGCTGAACTTCGACGACAACCAGCTGCTGCCGCTGCTGTATGGGGAGCATGACCGGAACCTCGCCCGCATCGAGATGCGGCTCGGGGTCAGGATCGCCTGCCGGGGGAACCGGCTGACGATCACCGGCGCGCCCGAACGGACCGAGGTGGCGGAAGCCGGGCTCGCCGATCTGTGGCGGCGGCTGCAAAAGGGCGATGCGGTCGGCGCGGCAGAGGTGGAAGCGGCGATGCGGATGGCCGAGGGCGTGCAGGAAGCCGACCCCCGCTTGCCCTTGCAGGACATCCCCGCGATCCGCACCCGCAAGGGCGCGATCGCCCCGCGCACCCCGGCCCAGGCCGCCTACATGGACATGCTGGCCCGCGGCGAGATGGTGTTCGGCGTCGGTCCGGCTGGGACGGGCAAGACCTATCTGGCGGTCGCCCAGGGTGTCGCGCTGCTGCAGGCGGGACGGGTGGATCGCATCGTCCTCTCTCGCCCGGCGGTCGAGGCTGGGGAAAAGCTGGGCTTCCTGCCCGGCGACATGAAGGAGAAGGTCGATCCCTATCTCCGCCCGCTCTATGACGCGCTGCACGACATGATGCCGGCCGAGCAGGTGAAGCGCCGCATGGAAGCCGGGGAGATCGAGGTCGCGCCGCTCGCCTTCATGCGCGGCCGGACGCTCGCGCATTGCTACGCCATCCTGGACGAGGCGCAGAACACCACCCCCGCCCAGATGAAGATGTTCCTGACCCGGATGGGGGAGGGCAGCCGGATGGTCGTCACCGGCGACCCGACCCAGGTGGATCTGCCGCCCGGCCAGGCCTCCGGCCTGCATCAGGCCCTTTCGATCCTGGACGGGGTGGAGGGGATCGCGGTGGCAAGATTTGCGGAACAGGATGTGGTAAGGCATCCCCTGGTTGGCCGCATTGTCGCGGCGTATGGCCGCGCCGAGGGGGCATCATCCCGCAATCGGGATGCCCGCGGGCGCGCAGGTCTGGAGACGGATGGAACCGAGAAGTAGACGTCCCGGTCGGGAAGCGACCGGGATCCAGGCCGGGGGCGGGGAGATCACCGTCCTTCTGGAATCGCCGGGCTGGCGCGCCGCGGTGCCGCGGCCCGAAGCCGTCGCCCGCCGTGCCGCCATCGCCGCGCTGGAGGAAGCCGGCATCCGTGGCGCCGTCACCGTGCTGCTGGCCGATGACGCAGCGGTGAAGCGGCTGAATGGCCGCCACCGCGCCAAGGCCAAGCCCACGAATGTGCTGTCCTTCCCCGCCGGTATCCCTGGCTACCTCGGCGACGTCGCGCTTGCGCTTGGCGTGGTCAGGCGGGAAGCCCGGCAAGCCGGGCGTCGCGCGGCCGACCACCTGGCGCATCTCGTCGCCCATGGCGCGCTGCACCTGGCAGGCCACGACCACCTTGAAGCCGGGGAGGCGCGCCGGATGGAACGCGCCGAGGCGCGGGTGATGCGAAAGCTCGGCCGCCCGAACCCCTGGAAGGAAGGCCGCGCCACCGCGCGCCTGCGGGGCGCGACATGAGCGGCCCAGGGAACGGTCACAGCAACGGTAACGGCGGCGGCCAGGGCGGCGACCGCCGCAACACATTGCTCTGGAAGATCCAGGGCCTGCTGAAGCGGCGTGAGGCCGAGAGCGTCCGCGACCGCGTCGAGGAATTGCTGGAGGAACCCGCCCGCCACGATGCCGGCCCCCGCCGCGACGAGGTCGCCAGCGGGCTGGATACGCATGAGCGCATCCTGCTCGGCAATGTGCTGCGGCTGCGCGACAAGACCGCCTATGACGTGATGGTGCCGCGCGCCGACATCCTGGCGATGCCGGAGGACCTGACGCTGGACCAGGCAATCGCGCTGATCCAGCGCGAAGGCCACAGCCGCTTCCCGGTCTATCGCGGCAATCTCGATGACATCGTGGGCATGGTCCACATCAAGGATGTCTTCGCCGCCGTCGGCCGCGACCCCGCGAGCTTCAGCCTGAAGGGCATATTGCGCCGCCCGCTGCTGGTGGTGCCGACCATCCCCGTGCTGGACCTGCTGCTGGAGATGCGCGCCCAGCGCATCCACATGGCGCTGGTGGTGGACGAATATGGCGGCATCGACGGCCTCATCACAATCGAGGACCTGGTCGAGACGATCGTCGGCGACATCAGCGACGAGCATGACGAGGTGACCGCCCCCACCATCGTCGAACGCCCCGACGGGATGCTGGAGATGGATGCCCGCACCACCGTCGAGGCCTTCGAGGAGAAGCTCGGCCCCGTGCTGACGGAAGAAGAACGCGCGGCCGACATCGACACGGTGGGCGGGCTGGTGTTCACCCTCGCTGGCCGCGTGCCGGCGCGCGGCGAATTGATCAGCCACGGCTCCGGCATCGAGTTCCGCGTGCTGGAGGTCGATGCCCGCCGCATCCGCCGCATCCGCGTCCGCCGCCCCGGCGTGGCCGGGGAAGCCGCGCGGCAGGCGGCGGAATAGGCAGCGCCGTCAGGCGTTTGCGCCCGGCGTCGCGAATTCCGGCACCAGGCGGGACAATTCTGCCAGCGCCCCGCCCCGGTCGCCGGCGCCGGCGAACCCTGCCATGCGGTCGATGGCGGCCGCCATCTCCGCCGCATCCGTCGTGCGGGGCACGGCCACCAGCAGGCCGGGGAAGGCGGTCGGCTGGGGCGGTTCCTGGCCGTGGAACAGCTCCTCGAACAGCTTCTCGCCGGGGCGGAGGCCGGTGAAGCGGATCTCCACATCCTCCTCGGGCCGCAGCCCGGCCAGGCGGATCATGCGGCGGGCGAGATCGACGATCTTCACCGGCTCGCCCATGTCGAGCACGAAGATGCCGCCCTGGCGCAGCTCCGGCGGCTGTTCCGCCCTGCCTGCGAACCAGTCGATCCCGGCGGCGCCGACGACGCTGGCCTGCAGCACCAGCCCCACCGCTTCCCGCACCGTCATGAAGTAGCGGCGCATGTCGGGATGGGTCACGGTCAGCGGGCCACCGCGTTCCAGCTGCCGGCGGAACAGCGGCACCACGCTGCCGGTGGAGCCCAGCACATTGCCGAAGCGCACGGTGACAAGGCGCATGCCCCCCTCGGCCCGCGCCGCACGGTCCCGAGCCTGGCAATACATCTCCGCCGCGCGCTTGGACGCGCCCATGACGCTGGTCGGGTTCACCGCCTTGTCGGTGGAGATGAAGACCATCAGCGAACAGCCGGCCTCCCGCGCCGCATCCGCCACCACCCGGGTGCCGAGCGCGTTGGTCAGGATGCCCTCCAGCGGGTCGTTCTCCACCATCGGCACATGCTTCAGCGCGGCGGCGTGGAAGACCAGTTCGGGGCGGATGTCCTGGAACAGGCGGCGGATGCGCGGCTCGTCGCGGATATCGGCCAGCACCGCCTGGCGCTTCACATCCGGATGGCGTTCCCGCAGTTCCAGGTCGATCTCGTACAGCACGTATTCGCCGTGATCGAGCAGCGTCAGGCTGGCCGGGCCGAGGGCTGCCACCTGCCGCGCCAGCTCACCGCCGATGGTGCCACCCGCGCCGGTGACCAGCACGCGGCGGCCCTGGACCAGCCGCGCCATGCCTTCGCGGTCCAGCGGGACTTGCGGGCGGTCCAACAATTCCTCGATCTCGATCCGGCGGAGAGCGACCGGGGCTTCCGCCTCGGCGCGTTCGCCGGGGCGGCGATTGGCGGGGGGCAGGGCGGTCAGGCTCGGCAGGCGCTTCACCGGCACGCCGTGGCGGTCGCAGGCGTCGAGCAGGCGCTGCAGCTCCGGCCCCTGCAGCTGCGGAGTGGCCAGCACCACCAGCGCAGGCAGCCGTCCTTCGTCGCGCAGCAGGTCGAGCACGGCATCCGCTTCCTCGGCCGTGCCGAGCACGCCCACGCCATGGATGCGCCGGCCCATCTGGCGTTCGCGCAGGCTCAAAATGCCCATCACGCGATAGGCGACGCCGCGTTCGCGGCTTAGCGCGCGAAGGAATAGATCCGCGCCATCGCCGGCGCCGACCAACAGCACGCTCTGCGCCGGGGTGTCGGAGAGCGGCCCGGCGCGGCCCGCATGGCGCAGCCGCGCGACGATGCGCGGTGCGGCGAGAAGCGCGGCCAGCAGCAGGGCATGGATGGCGGGGAAGGCGAGGTTGGGCGACCGCCAGGCATCGAGCGCGTGCAGCAGCCCCCAGAACAGCGCCGCCGCCACCGCCGCCGCCGCCGAGGAGGCCAGCAGATCGGGCAGGGAGGCGAAGCGCCAATATTGCCGCGGCAGGCCGAGCCCCCAGCCCGGCAGCAGTAGCGCCGCTGCCCCAGCCGGCAAGCCGAACAGCCACCAGAGCGCCGTGGGCCAGGCGCCAGGGGCGGCGAGCCAGAGCGCGACGGGCACGGCCAGGGCCGCCATCGCCGCATCGACACCCTGGTTCAGAAGGATCCGGTTCCGCGCCGTCGCTGCCATCGTCCCTTTCCCTTACCCGTTGCGGGGCGTGGCCGGAAGGCAGCCGCCATGCGATAAGCCGGCGCCAGATAGCAGGGGATCGGGACACATGGCCGAAGGCAGGCTCGTCATCGGGACGAAGCGCTACTCCTCCTGGAGCATGCGGGGCTGGCTGGCTGTGCATCTCGCCGGCCTCGATGTCGAGGACGTGGTGGTGCCGCTGGCCGGCGGCGGCGGGACGGTGGCGATCAAGGCCATCTCCCCCAACGGCATGGTCCCCTATCTGGAACATCGCGGCGCGCGGATGTGGGAAAGCCTCGCCATCGCGGAATACTGCGCCGAATTCGCCCCAGCCCTCTGGCCCGCCGACCGCGCCATCCGCGCCCATGCCCGCGCCATCGCGTCGGAGATGCATGCGGGCTTCCGGAACCTGCGGATGGCGATGCCGATGAATCTCGGCCGCAGCTTCCCCGGCCGCGGTCGCACGCCGGAATGCCTTGCCGACATCGCCCGTATCGAGGCGATCTGGGCCGAGGCGCTGGCCGCCCATGGCGGTCCCTTCCTGTTCGGGCGGGATTTCGGTCTCGCGGATGTGATGTATGCGCCGGTCGTGGCCCGCTTCCTGACCTGGCAGCCGGAGCTGACGGCGACGAGCCGCGCTTATTGCGACGCGGTGCGTGCCCATCCGCTGGTGGCGCGCTGGTACGCCGAAGCGGCGGCGGAGCCGGCGGCCTGGCTGCTCGACACATACGAGAACCCGGCCAGCTAGCGCCGCGAGATGAGCACCGCACTCGCCCTCGACCATATCGGGCTCTGCTCCCGGGATCCCGCGCCGCTCTGGGCGGTCTGGGAAGAGCTGGGCTTCGCGCTGTCGCCGGTGGCGCAGCAATCCGGGCGGCGGACGCCCGACGGCCCTGTCGAGCCCTTCGGCAGCGCCAATCGCTGCGCCTTCCTGCGGCATGGCTATGTCGAGCTGCTGGGCATCCTCGACCCCGCGCTCTTCGCCAATGGCGTGGACCGCTTCGTCGCCCGGCATGACGGGGCACATATCCTGGCGCTGGCGATGGGCGATGCAGAGGGCAATCTGGCGCGGCTGCGCCGGGGCGGGCTCGACATCCCCGGCATCGCCTGGCTGCAACGGCCGGTGGAGGCAGGCGGGCCGATTGCCCGCTTTGCCCGCCTGCCCTTCCCCGACGCGCCCGAAGGCCGGGTGCAGCTGGTGCAGCACCTGACGCCGGAGCTGGTCTGGGATCTGCGCTGGATGGGCCATCGCAACGGCGCCGATGCGCTGGAGGCTGCGATCCTGATCGCCGCGAACCCGGCCGAGACCACGGCGCGGCTGGCCCGGCTGGCGGGACTGCCGGCGGAGCCCGATCCGCTGGCGGGCTTCCGGCTGCGCCTGCCCGGCGCGCCCCGCGCCGCCGGCCCGGACAGCCCACAGATGGAAACCCGTATCCGCATCCTGCCGCCCGAGGCGCTTCCCCGCGCCCTGCCGGGCGTCGTGGCCCCCTGCCTGCCCTTCATGGCGGGGATGGTGATCCGCACCACGGACAAGGCGGCCTCCGCCCGCGCCCTGCTGCGCCACCTGCCGCTGCGGGAGGCGCCGGATGGCGTCATGGTCCCGCCCGAACAGGCCGGCGGCTGCGCGGTGGTCTTCGCATGACGACCGCCGCCGCGATCAGCGCCTCGCTCCGCACCTACTACGTAGCGGGTCGCGCCCCGGCGCTCGATGCTTTCCATCGGCGCTTCCTGGCCCCTGGCGAGATCGGCTTCGATGTCGGCGCTCATGTCGGCGACCGCACGGCGAGTTTCCGCCGGATCGGCGCCCGCGCGGTGGCGGTGGAGCCGCAGCCGCGGCTTGCGCGCCTGCTGCGCCTGCTGTTCGGCCGCGATCCGGGCGTGGTGCGGGTGGCGGCGCTGGTCGGCGCGGAGACCGGTGAAGCGGTGCTGCGCGTCAATTCCGCGAACCCCACGGTGGCCACCGCATCCGATGCCTTCGTCGCTGCCGCCGATGGGGCGCCGGGCTGGGAAGGCCAGGTCTGGGACACGGCGCTGCACCTGCCCGTCACGACGCTGGATGCGCTCGCGGCCGAACATGGGATGCCCGATTTCGTGAAGATCGATGTCGAGGGCTATGAGGCCGTGGCGCTGGACGGCCTGTCCCGCGCGCCGCGCAGCCTGTCCTTCGAATTCACCACCATCCAGCGCGATGTCGCGGCCGCCTGCCTCGATCGGCTGGCGGCGCTCGGCTACCGCGCCTTCAACGCCTGCCTCGGCGAGGGGATGGACATGGCGCACGCCACATCGATCGGCGCGGTGGAGATGGCGGCGTGGATCGCGGCGCTGCCGCACGCCGCGAATTCCGGCGATGTCTATGCCAGCCTGGAGCCCGCGCGGCTGCTGCGCTGATGGAAGCCTCGGCCGTCCTGCAGCATCTGGGCTTCGCGGCGCTCCTCGCGGTGCTGTCGGCCTGCGTGGTACGGCTGATGATCGCCTTCCCCATCCTGGACCAGCCGAACCACCGCAGCGCGCATCGCAACCCGACGCCGCGCGGCGGCGGGCTCGGCGTGGTGGTGGCCTTCGTCGCGGGGATGCTGGTGCTGTACCTGTCGGCGGATTACGCCCGGATCGCGGAGGCGCAGTTCATCGGCGTGATCCTGGCAGCCGTCGCGATCGCCGCCGTCGCGCTGTGGGACGATGTCAGCGACCTGTCGGCGCGCCTCCGGCTGGGTGCGCAGGTGGCCGCTGCGCTGGTCGCGGTGGGCAGCGGGTTGGTTGTCACGCAGGTGTCGCTGCCCTGGATGGGGGTGGTGCAGCTCGGCTGGCTCGGGCCGCTGCTGACGCTCATCTGGATCGTCGGCTGCACCAATGCGGTGAACTTCATGGATGGGCTGGACGGGCTGGTGGGCGGGACGCTGCTGGTGGTCGCGGCGGCGCTGGCCTGGATCGCGGTGCTGCACGGCGGCATGTTCGTCTATGCGGCGGCGCTGTTCCTCGTGGCGGGCTTCGCCGGATTCCTGCCCTTCAACCTGAACCCAGCCCGTATCTTCATGGGCGATGTCGGCAGCCAGTTCGCGGGCTTCATGATGGCCGTGCTGGCCGTCGCGGCGTCGCGCTTCGACGGGCAGCATGTGTCCTTCCTGATCGTGCCGCTGCTGATGTTCGGCTTGTTGTTCGACGCCGGCTTCACCCTGCTGCGCCGCGCCGCGATGCATGAACGGCTGGCCGAAGGCCACCGGACGCACCTGTTCCAGATCGCGCAGCGCGCAGGCGTCGCGGTGCGCGTCGTGGCGGCGCTGCATTGGGGCTTCGCGGTCTTCCACGCGGCGCTGGCCCTGGTCTTCCTGGCGCTGCCGTCCCACGCCAAGCCCTTCATCATCCTGCCCGCGCTGGCGGTGCAGCTGGTGTGGCTGGGCTTCGTGATGCGCCGCATGCGCGCGGCGGGGATCGGCTGGCGTTAGGCTGGATCACGGGCAGCCACTTGTGATCCAGCCGCTTGTGATATGGTCGCGTCCGGAACGGTCGCGAAGCGCCCTGTATGACCTCGCGCTCACGCGCCGGAGAGAGGAGGCTTGCCCGTGGCCTATGTCGATGGCTTTGTCGCCGCGGTGCCGACCGCCAACCGCGACGCCTACCTTGCCCATGCCGCCGAGGCGGCCAAGGTGTTCCGCGACCATGGCGCAGTGCGCGTCGTGGAATGCTGGGGCGATGATGTGCCGGATGGCACGCTAACCTCCTTCCCCATGGCGGTGCAGAAGAAGCCGGATGAGACGGTCGTCTTCTCCTGGGTCACATGGCCCTCCCGCGCCGTGCGCGACGACGGCATGCGGAAGGTGATGGCCGATCCACGCATGCAACCTGATGCCAACCCGATGCCCTTCGACGGCAAGCGGCTGATCTATGGCGGCTTCGAGGTGCTGATGGACACTTGATACAGCTTGGCCCGACGGCATCGAGCCGTGTGCCCCTGGCGACAAGGCCCTGGCATCTTAGCGGTTCTGTTCGATCAGGTAGCCGCTGGCCCCGCCCACGCCCGCGCCGATCAGCGCGCCCATCCCGGCATTGCCGGACAGCGACCCGAGCGCCGCGCCACCCAGCGCGCCAACCCCCGCACCGGTCGCCGTGGAGCGCTGGGAACTCGTCATGTCGGCGCAGCCGCCAAGGGCCAGCGCGACGGGCAGTATGAGCAAAAGGTTCCGCATGGTTCGATCCTCCGTGTCAGCGGGGGCGGGCGGGCGTGCTGGCGGTGGCCGGTGCCGCCGGGCAGGGATAGGTGGTGGCGGCGAAGCGCATCAGCCCGTCCACCGCGCGGTCCTGGCCGTATTGGGTGTTCGCACGGGCCCAGGCGACGAAGGCCTGTTGCACACTCTCGATCGTCGGCCCCGGCTGCGGCATGCAGAAGATGCGCCGTCCGCTCGCGGCGGAGACGGCATTGTGATACTGCCCCGCCCCCACCATGAAGCCGCGACAATAGGCCGTGAGCGGGGATTCCGCGTTCGGGCTGGTCGCCGCGCAGATCGATGCCAGCGCCGCCGTCGTCACCGGCTCGGCCACCGCACCGGTGGCCTGCGCCATGGCAGGCCCGGCCGCCAGCGCCGACGCGCCGATGATGGCGCCCAGCCAGGTCGATCTCCTCATGCGCTCTTCTCCCTGTTCGGCATGCCCGGAGGATCGGTCCGGGCCTGCGGCGGGAACGCTGCAACCGGGGCAGAGGCTGCACCGATCCGGCGCGGATCACGTCATCGTCCACCCCGCTCGCCGGATCCTGAAACCCCCCGCAACGACCGGTGACTTGGACGGCGCGGGGCCGTGGGTCTATGCAACGTCGCCCCGTCCTGATGGAACCATGATGACCGCGCAGCGTCCCATCGCCCTGTTCGACATGAAGGCCCAGCAGGCGCTGATCCGGGCCGACCTCGACCGTCGCCTGGCCGCCGTGCTCGACAGCGGCGCTTTCATCAACGGCCCCGAGGTGCGGGAGGTGGAAGCGACGCTGGCCGCCTTCGCCGGCTGCGCCCACGCCGTCGGCGTGTCCTCCGGCACCGATGCGTTGCAGATCGCGATGATGGCGGAGGAGATCGGCCGCGGCGACGCTGTGTTCCTGCCCGCCTTCACCTACACCGCGACGGCGGAGGTCCCGCTGGTTCTCGGCGCGACGCCGGTCTTCGTGGATGTGGACCCCGTCACCTTCAACATCGACCTGGCCGACTTGGAACGCCGGATCGCCATGGTGCGCGCCGAGGGAAGGCTACGGCCGCGCGCGGTGGTTGGCGTGGACCTGTTCGGCCTGCCCGCCGATTGGGTGGGGATCGAGGCGATCTGCGCCCGGGAAGGGCTGTTCGCGCTGGATGACGCCGCGCAGGCCTTCGGTGCTGCGCTGCATGGCAAGCGGCTGGGCCGCTGGGGCCATGCGACGGCGCTGAGCTTCTATCCGACCAAGACGCTCGGCTGCTACGGCGATGGCGGCGCGCTGCTGACCGACGATGCCGACCGAGCGGAGCTCTATCGCCAGCTTCGCACCCATGGCGAAGGCAAGACCCGCTACGAGGTGCTGCGGACCGGCATGAATGGCCGGCTGGATTCGATGCAGGCCGCCGTGCTGCTGGCGAAGCTGCCGCTGTTTGAGAATGAGCTGGCTTCCCGCGCCAAGGCTGCCGCGATGTACGCCGAGGGCCTGCGCGGGCTGGTGCAGATCCCGTCCTCGACGCCCGGCGCGGATCATGCCTGGGGCCTCTATTCCATCCTGCTGCCGCAGGGCGTCGATCGCACGGCGGTGCAGGAGGTGCTGAAGGCCCATGGTGTGCCGAGCGGCATCTATTACCCGAAGCCGCTGCACCACCAGCCGGCCTATGCCGGCGCGCATGCCGCCTCCATCGCCGCCGGTGCGCCGGCTCTGCCGGTCAGCGAGATGCTGTGCGGGCGGATCCTGTCCCTCCCGATGCACCCCTATTTGACGGAAGAGGAGATCGCGCGCGTCGTCGCGGCGATGCGGG
Source organism: Roseomonas mucosa (assembly GCA_945878375.1). Taxonomy (GTDB): domain Bacteria; phylum Pseudomonadota; class Alphaproteobacteria; order Acetobacterales; family Acetobacteraceae; genus Falsiroseomonas; species Falsiroseomonas mucosa_A. The sequence continues at coordinate 97,579 of CAMDWG010000007.1, forward strand.
CCGCGCTGTAGCCGCGATGACCGACACGCCGCATTGGAAGACCGCCTGGCGGTCCTTCTACTACCAGGGCGCGCCCGAGGCGCCGGACCCGGTGCTGCTGCCCGGCCGCGTCGCGCTGCTCGTCATCGATGTGCAGAACACCTATCTGGACCGCCCGGACACGGTCACGCTGACCCCCGAGGAACGCGCGCGCTTCGAGGCCTGGACGCCCTTCCACGCCCGGATGAACGGGCAGGTGATCCCGGCCATCGCCCGTCTGCTGGAGGCCTTCCGCAGCCGTGGGGAAGCGGTGCTCTTCGCGCGTATCGCCTGCCTGCGCCCCGATGGCGCGGACCGGTCGCTGAGCCAGAAGAAGCCCGGCTGGAACAACATCCTGCTGCCGCAGGATGAGGAGGCGTCGCAGATCGTCCCCGCACTCGCGCCACGCGCGGGGGAGATCGTGGTGACCAAGACCACGGATTCCGCGCTGACCGGCACCAATCTGCGGCTGATCCTGGCCAATATGGGCATCACCCATGTGGTCTGCTGCGGCATCTTCACTGACCAATGCGTCAGCTCCACCGTCCGCAGCCTGGCCGATGAAAGCTTCGACGTGATCGTCGCCGAGGATGCCTGCGCCGCCGGCACGATGGAGCTGCATCTGCGCGAGTTGGAGATCCTGAACCGCATCTATTGCGAGGTGATGCGGGTGAATGATGTGCTGGGCTACCTGCCGGGGCGGTGACGCCCTATGCGCAGCCGCGCGATCAATGGTGCTTCCAGCTGACCTCTTCCAGCGCGGGCTCGGTCGGGTCGCAGTCCAGCCATTGGCCGTTGGCGACACTCTGGCCGGTCATGGACAGGATGAAGCCCCAATGGCTGACCACCACCGTGTGGCTCCAATCCTCCAGAGCCGACATCTCGCCCCGGAAGCGGGCGGCGCGAGCCAGGACCTGCTCGGCCGGTTCTTCCTGCAATGGCCACCAGATCTCCTCCAGGTGGTCCAGCGCAACATCGGGCCATTCGGCGCGCAGCTGCGTGACAGGGCTGCCGATGTCGCAGGTGAAGGCGTAGCGCTCCCGCACCACCGGGTTCACCAGCACGGGCAGGCCAAGCCGCCGGGCGAGCGGCGTCGCGGTCTGCAAGGCGCGGCTGTAGGGGGAGGCGATGATGCGCCGGATCTCCCGCGCCCCCGCCAGCGCTTCCGCCGCCGCTTCCGCCTGGCTGTGGCCGAGCGGGGTCAGGCGCGGATCCTTGATGCCGGGATCCTTGCGGGTCTGGGTGAACAGCAGGTTGAATTCACTTTGGCCGTGACGGAGCAAGATCATCGCAGGTCGGCTCTTCCGGGGGTCGGCATGGCGATACAGGCCCTGTGCCGGCCCCGCAACCGCCGGTCACGCCATCGGTGCCCGATCAATCTTGCCGTTGCGGTGGGGCCGCCCTCGCCCTAAGTGTGAGGGGTATGAGGAGTTATCCATGTCCGGCGGTTTCCCGGTCGATCTGATCCTGTTCGCGATGGTCGCGGCGTTCCTGGTGCTACGGCTTCGCAGCATCCTTGGGCGCCGCACCGGCTATGAACGCCCCCAGCGCGAAGGCCAGGGGGCCTATGACCCGAAGGCAGAGCGCGGCGCGGGCGGCGACAATGTGGTCGATTTCCCGTCTGTCGAGGGTCAGGCCGGCGGTACGCGCCGCGCCCTGCCCGATCCGCGCAGCCCAGTCGGACAGGCGCTGATGCGGATCCGCGGGGTCGATCCCTCCTTCGACCCGAATGGGTTCCTGGATGGTGCCGAAGGCGCTTTCCGTATGATCGTGGACGCCTTCGCGCGTGGCGATCGGCAGACGCTGCGGATGCTGCTGGCCGATGACACCTATCGCGGCTTCGAGGGCGAGATTTCCCGCCGTGAAGCGGCCGGGGAAACGCAGCGCAGCGAAGTTCGCGGGATGCAGGATATGGGGATCGAGGCCGCCGATCTGCGCGGCACCGTCGCTGATGTCACGATCCGCTTCGTCTCCGACCAGGTGAATGTGACGACCGCGAAGGATGGCAGCTTCGTTGCTGGTGCTGAAAGCGTGACGGAGCTCACCGACATCTGGACCTTCCAGCGCGACCTCCGCAACGAGGATCCGACCTGGAAGCTGGTTGGGACGCAAAGCGCCTGAAACTGGGGCACGTGGCGGGGGCGATGCGGGGCACCGCCGCCCTGCTGTTCGCCGCGGCGCTTTCGGCCTGCGCGCCCTCCACCCCTCGCCCGGTCGGCTTCGCCGACCTTCCCGGCTGGGCTGGCGATGCACATGCTGAGATCCTGCCTGTGCTTCGCGCCAGTTGCGCGGTCCTCGCCAGCCTGCCGCATGGCCGTGGACTGGGCGGCACCGGTCTGACCCTCAGACCTGCTGCCGCACTGGCTCCTGCCTGTGCCGAGCTGGGCAGCCTGCCCGCCGGTGACGCGTCCGCGCGAGCCTTCCTGGAACGGCGCTTCACGCCGCTGGCGCTTGGGGAAGGTACGCTGACCGGCTATTTCGAGCCTGAGCTGCGCGGCAGCCTTCGCCCTGGCGGGGCCTTTGCCACGCCGCTGCATGCCCGCCCGCCCGAACTGGTGGAGGCCGATCTCGGCAGCTTCATCACCGATCTGCGCGGCCGACGCGTCGCGGGTCAGGTCCGAGACGGCAGGCTGCATCCCTTCCCGGACCGGGCCGCCATCGTGGCCGGCGCGCTGCGCGGGCAGGGGCTGGAACTTGCCTGGGTCGATGACCCGGCCGATGCATTCTTCCTGCACATCCAGGGATCAGGGCGCGTGCGGCTGGATGACGGGGGCGTGCTACGGCTCGGCTATGCCGGCTGGAACGGCCATCCCTATTTCGCCGTGGGGCGCACCCTGGTGGAGCAGGGGGTTCTGGCGCGTGACGCGGTCTCGATGCAGGCGATCCGCGCCTGGATGGCGCAGGCGGGCCCCGGGGAGGCCGCCGCGCTGATGGCCCGCAACCCCAGCTACATCTTCTTCCGCCGCTTGGACCTGCCGCCGGAGGCCGGGCCCATCGGCACGCTGGGCGCGCCGCTGACGCCGATGCGCTCCATCGCCGTGGATCGCACGCAGGTGCCGCTGGGACTGCCTGTCTGGGTCGCGGGCACCGACCCCCTGACCGGAGCGCCCCTGCGGCGCCTGACGGTCGCCCAGGACACGGGCGGGGCCATACGCGGCCCGGCCCGCGCGGATCTGTTCACCGGCTGGGGCGCGGAAGCCGCAGAGCGAGCGGGCCGGATGCGTGACCCGGCCGCGCTGTTCCTTTTGGTTCCCCGGGAGCGATAGGCTTCCTCAGCCGCCGCTTCGCACCACCCTCACCAACTGCGCGACATGTTCGGGCGGGGTCACCTTCTCGATCCCATGGCCGAGGTTGAAGACGAAGGGTCGGCCACGCATCGCCGCCAGCAATTGCCGCGCCTCCGCGTCCAGCGCCGCGCCGCCGGCGACCAGCGCGAGCGGATCGAGGTTGCCCTGCAGGCCGACATGGGCCGGTACCGCAGTGGCTGCGAAGCGCGGATCCATCGCCGTGTCCATCGCGACCGTGTTCACCCCCGTGCGGGCGACGTATTCGCCGATCAGCGGCCCGGCGAGGCGGGGGAAGCCGATCACCGGGATGGTGGGATGTTGGCGCTTGATCGCCTGCACGATGATAGCCGTCGGCTCGATCACCCAGCGGCGGAACTGGTTGGGGGGCAGCATGCCGGCCCAGCTGTCGAACAGCATGACCGCTTCGGCCCCGGCCTCGATCTGCGCCAGCAGATAATCGGTCGTTGCTGCCACCAGCGTGTCGATCAGGTGGCCGAACAGCGCCGGATCGCCGAAGGCCATCCCCCGCGCAGTGTGGAAATCCCGGCTGCCATGGCCTTCGACCATATAGGCCGCCACCGTCCAGGGGCTGCCCGCGAAGCCGATCAGCGTGGTCGTCGGATGCTGGGCCGAGAGGATCGCACGGGTCTGGCGCACCGTCTCGAAGATCGGGGCCGCACGTTCGCGGAGCCTGGCGGGTTCCAGCGCCGCGACCGAGGCTGCATCCCGCAGCGGTTCCAGCACAGGCCCCTCACCTTCGGCGAAGCGGAGCGGCTGCCCCAGCGCCCAGGGCACCATCAGGATGTCGGAGAACAGGATCGCGCCATCCATCCCGTAGCGGCGGATCGGCTGGACCGTGACCTCCGCCGCCAATTCCGGATTGGTGCAGAGCGCGATGAACCCACCCGCCTGTTCGCGCACGGCGCGGTATTCCGGCAGGTAGCGCCCCGCCTGGCGCATCAGCCACATGGGCGGCGGCCATACCGCTTCGCCCGACAGCGCCCGCAGCAGGGGTTTCGGCGCATCGCCCGCGAGCGTGGCCCCGCTCTTGGCGTTGTCCACGCCATGACCTGTCTCAACCGCCAAACCAGCCTCCAACCTCATTCGCTGGCCCGGCGTTTCACGCCCTCTCAGTCCCCGGAGAGGGCGACCGCCGGTGCCGCACACCCCCCATCATCCAAGAAGAATTAGAATCCTTGAAGAGTGGAGGTAGATGTAGGGCCTGTGGGCATCGGGGATTGCCGTTAACCCCTTGGTCATCCACAGCCCCGTCCACGTCAGCTTCCCATGCCAGGGCGTTGATTCCGTCCCTCTTTCCCCACCCATCCCGATCTGTCGGGAGAGGTGCGCGGGACCGTCCCCTTGTCGCCACGAAGGCCTGCTTCTCCCCGTCTTTCCCGATCCGGCCCTTGACCGGGCCATGTTTTCCCCGTCATCCCCGCTTTTCGCGCCCCGCTTCCGCGGGCCCGGGAAGAACGCAGATGGCGCATCGCACGGTCAACCTGCACCTCGTCTCCGACAGCACGGGAGAGACGCTGAACTCCATCGCGCGTGCCACGCTGGCCCGGTTCGATGAGCCGCATGTGGTGCAGCACCGATGGGCTCTCATCCGCTCCCGCCTCCAGCTCGATCGCGTGTTGGACGGGATCGAGGCGGAACCGGGCCCGGTCCTGTTCACGGTGGCCGATCGCAGCCTGCGCCATGCCCTGGAACAGCATTGCCTGCGGGTCGGCACGCCCTGCCTGTCCGTACTCGACCCGGTGATGGATCTGCTCCAGGCCGAGATCGGCGAACGCGCGCGGGAGAAGCGCGGCGCGCAGCATGTGATGGATGCGGATTACTTCCGCCGCATCGACGCGATGCACTACGTGCTCGCCCATGACGACGGCCAGGGCGTCGCCGGGATCCATGAGGCCGATGTGTGCCTCGTCGGCGTGTCCCGCAGTTCCAAGACGCCGACCTGCTTCTATCTGGCGAATCGCGGCATCAAGGCGGCGAATGTGCCCATCGTCCCTGGCGCGACCCTGCCCGAGGAGCTGACCGACCCGCCCTGCCCGGTGGTCGGCCTCTATATCGAGAGCAGCGCGCTGATCGAGATCCGCCGGCACCGGCTGCGGTTGATCGGCGCCGGTGGAGTCCGGCAGGACACCAACGACTATGTCGATCATGAATCCGTGAAGGCGGAGATCCAGGCCGCCCGCCGCCTCTGCACCCAGCGCGGCTGGCCAGTGATCGACGTGACGCGTCGTTCCATCGAGGAAACCGCCGCCACCGTGCTGCAATTGATGGAAGCCTGGCACGCCCACCGCCGCCAGCCCGTCATCCCTCACGCGCCGGAAGACCCGGCGGCCGGCGTACTGAAGGGCGGCCGCTGATGGGCTTGCAGCGTGCCGAGCCAGTTCTGGTCCTCGCCTCCTCCTCTGCCACACGCCAAGCCTTGCTGGCCCGCGCCGGCATCGCCTTCGAAGCCATGCCGGCGGCGGTGGATGAGGCTGCGTTGAAGGAAGCCTGCCAGGCGGAAGCCATCCCGCCAGAGGATGCGGCCATCATCCTGGCGGAAGCGAAGGCGGAACGGGTGGCGCGCCGCGTGCCCGACGCGCTGGTGATCGGCTGTGACCAGCTGCTGGTCTGCCGCATGGAAGACGGGCGGGAGCGCTGGTTCGACAAGCCGGCGGACATGACGGCCGCGCGCGCGCAATTGCAGGCGCTGCGCGGCAAGACGCACCGGCTGGTCACAGCGACCGTCGCCTGGCGGAAGGGGGCCCGGATCTGGCAGGACATCACCAGCCCGCGCTTGACGCTGCGTGGATTCTCCGACGCCTTCCTCGACAGCTACCTCGCCGCCGAGGGCGAAGCATTGCTGGCCAGCGTCGGCGGCTATCGGGTGGAAGCGCTGGGCATCCACCTGTTCAGCCGGATCGAGGGCGAACACAGCGCCATCCTCGGCCTGCCCATGGTCCCGCTTCTGGGTTTTTTGCGCGGGCATGGGGTCCTGGAGGAATGAGGGGTGCGGTTACTCCACCGCGCCGCCCGACTCCACCCAATCCTTGAAGCCACCGAGGTTCCGCACGTCGCTATAGCCCATATCCTTCAGCGTCTTCCCCGCCAGCGCCGCGCGGCCGCCGGATGCGCAGTAGAGGATGATGGTCTTGGCGCGGTCGAAGGCGGCATCGTGCAGCGGGCTGTCCGGATCGGCGCGGAATTCCAGCAGGCCGCGCGAGACATGAAGCGCTCCCTTCGCCTTGCCGGACACCGCGACTTCCGACCCGTCGCGGATGTCGAGCAGGACAATATTCGGCTGCCCGGCCAGTGCCTGCGCCTCCGCGCCCGAGATGCGCGGCACCGCCGCATTGGCGGCGGCCAGCATGTCCTTCACCGTGGTCGTCATCGTTGTTCCTTCCTGGGCGTGAGGCACCCAGGCTACGCCGGCGCCCACCCCCCGGTGAAGGGGCTTGGGCTGGCCGTGCGAGCAGGCGCATGCGAGCATTGCGGACCAGTCCTCGGAACGTTCCGCACCACCAGATGACCATCCGGTTTCTTGCCCATTGGCGCCGCGCTGTCGCGGTCGCGACATCCGATCGGATCTCGCTGGTCTCGGCGGGGTGCGCCTTCTACGCCATGTTGGCGCTGTTCCCGGCGATCTCGCTTTCTATCTCGATGTATGGGCTGATCTTCGATGTCGCGACGGTGGAACCGCAGCTGGATTTGCTGCAGGGCGTCCTGCCGGAAGACAGCCACGCGCTGATCGCGGGCCATGTGCACGACCTAGTGGAAACACCGCCCGCGCGGCTGGAATGGGGCGTGGGGATCAGCGGCGCCATCGCCTTGTGGTCGGCGTCTGCCGGCATTCGCGCGATGCTGGGCGCGCTGAACATGGTGCATGGGGAATCCGAACAGCGCGGCGCGATCCGCTTCTACGTCACTGCGCTGCTGCTGACGCTCGGCGCCATCCTGGCGGTCATCGTCGGGTTAGCCTTCCTGGTCTTGTTGCCGAAGGTACTCGATCTTGTCGGGCACGATCCGTTCGAGGCGCTGATGCTGCGCGCATCGGGCTTCGCGGTGCTGCTGGTGCTGGTGCTGGCTGCGGTCGGGCTGCTGTATCGCTTCGGCCCGGCGGAGAAGCCGGAGGGATGGCGGCTGGTCTCGGCCGGATCGGTGGCGGCGACGCTGCTGTGGCTCGTCGCCTCCGCGCTGTTTTCTTTCTACGTCAGCAATTTCGCGACCTATGAGGCGAGTTACGGCACGCTGGGCGCTGCCGTGGCGATGTTGATGTGGTTCTATGTCAGCGTCTATGTGATCCTGCTGGGCGCGGAGCTGGACGCCGAGATCAGGCGATCCCGCACATCATGATATGGCCATATGGCCTACTCCTCGCGTCCTGGGCCGGCGGTGCGTTCATAGTGCTTCGCGTATTTCTCGGTCACCAGCTCGGTCTTCACCACGATGCAGACATCGGTGGTGTTGAACTGCGCGTCGATCACCGCCCCGTCGCCCACGAAGCCGCCCAGCCGCAGATAGCCCTTGATGAGCGGTGGCAGGTCGAGCAAGGCCGCGCGCGTTTCCGCCGCGCCGAGCGGGATTCGATCCATCGCCTGGTAGCGATCCGGCAGCGCGCGCGGACGCAGCGCCGGCGGCGCCAGGTGGTTCGCATGCAGATAGGATAGCTGCGGCGCCAGCGCATCGAGATCCGTACCGGGGAGGGAGGCGCAGCCGAACATCAGGTCGATTCGATGACGGTAGACATAGGCCGCGATGCCGCGCCACAGCAGCTGTAGCGTGCCACGGGTGCGATAGGGCGCCGCAACGCAGGACCGGCCCAACTCCATCACCTCCCCCGGATAGGCCGCGAGCGTCGCGATGTCGTATTCGCTTTCCGAATAGAAGCGCCCGATCTTCGCCGCGCCGTCCCGCCTGATAAGCCGATAGGTGCCGACCACCGCTGGCGGTCCGTCACCCAGATCATGGTCCAGGACGAGCAAATGGTCTGCCACCGTATCGAATTCATCCATGTCGCGCAGCGCGGCGCTGGTCGCGGCATCGGCATGAGCGCCCATCTCGTCGTAGAAGACACGGAAGCGGAGCGCCTGGGCGGCTTCCACCTCGGCGATGCTTTCGGCGAGGCGCAGCCCGAGATTGCCTGCGCGCAATTCCTCGAAGCCGCCGACAGGCGCCGGGGGCAGGACGAGCGGGGGAGCCGGGTCGTCCGGCAGGGGCCCATCGACGCTCATTTGCGATTCCTATGTCGTGGTCTTGCGGGCGTGCCGCGCCGGGGCGGGCCGGGGGGTGGGGTCCTGGCGACGCCCGAACAACTCCAACCGCTGGCCAATGAGGCCAAAGCCCAGGCGCTCCGCGATGGCGCGGGCGACACGTTCGAATTCAGCATCCTCAAATTCGATCACCCTGCCGGTGTCCACATCGATCAGGTGGTGGTGGTGGCCACGATCCGTGGGGTCGAAACGGGCGCGGCCGCCGCCGAAATCCCGGCGCTCGACGATGCCCTTTTCCTCCAGCAGGCGGACGGTGCGATAGACCGTCGCAACCGAGATCCGGTGGTCGAGCGCACTGGCGCGGCGGTAGAGTTCCTCGACATCCGGGTGGTCCTCGGCCTCGGACAGCACGCGGGCGATCAACCGGCGCTGACCGGTCATCTTCAAGCCGCGCTCCACGCAGAGCCGCTCGATCCGGGACGGATCGGGACGGTCGCCGGGCCGGGCCTCCGTGCTGGCGTGGTGGCTATGGCGGTCCATGCCGGGCTGAGGGTCCTCTCGCCGCCGGTCCCGACAGGGCCGACGGCGCCTCTCATACCGCGCCTTGCGGCGCGCCACCACAGGGGCTGCGCCCGCAGGGGCGCCCGCGCCATGCCCGATGGCGCGGGCCGGGAGATCAGGCTTCGCGAGCGGCGGCGGCGCGGCCGCGGCCGGGCGGGCGGCCACGCGGCTTGGTGCCGAGGCCGATCCGCTTGGCGAGGTTGGAGCGGTGCTCGGTGTAGTTCGGCGCGACCATCGGATAATCGGCGCCGAGGCCCCACTTCTCCCGGTACTGGTCGGGGGTCATGTTGAAGGCCGTCTTCAGGTGGCGCTTCAGCATCTTGAGCTTCTTGCCGTCCTCGAGGCAGATGAGGAATTCCGGCGTGATCGACTTCTTGATCGGCACGGCGGGCGGCTGCTTCTCGACCGGCGCGACCTGCGGGCGGCCCATGCCGGAGAGCGTCCGGTAGACTTCCTGGATCAGGTTCGGCAGGTCGGAGATCGAGACAGGGTTGTTCGAAACATGGGCCGAGACGATCTCCGCCGTCAGGCCCAGAAGCTCTTGGTTCGCCGAGTTATCATCCATTGCACGTCTTTCCGCTTCTTGGACCAATCGGGTGAGACGCCAATGTCCCGCCCATGATCGGCTTAGCCTGGCAAGCGGCGCGGAATTGCCCGTGCCGTGTCGCGCTAGGGCGATATACTGTGCCATTGGGATGTTTTGCAATATCAATCCCCAATATCGATTGGGCAGCACGCAAGGGATTGAACGGATGACGGCCTTATCTGTTAAAGAAACGATTCACCATCGCGAGATCGACATCACCGCGGAGCTGTGCCCGATGACCTTCGTCCGCACCCGGCTGGCGCTGGACCGCATGCAGCCCGGGGAAGTGCTGAAGGTCTTGCTGCGTGGGGATGAACCGCGGCGGAACGTCCCTCGTACTGCCGCCGAACAGGGCCACACGGTGCTGCGGCAGGAGCCGGCCGCCGATGGCACGGAGACGCTCTGGATCATGAAGAAGGCGTGATGCGTCAGAGAGCGTTTGAGAATGCCGGCGGCTGAGGGTCCGCAGGGGCGGAAAAGACCCGCAGAACCGACCCGTCGGTGTTCTCAAGCGCTCTCCGAGGCCAGCGCCCGCCGCAGGACCAGCGCATCGGCCCCGTCGGCGTAGTAGCGCCGACGCCGCCCGGCCTCCATGAAGCCCGCCCGGGCATAGAGGGCGCGTGCGGCCCCGTTGCGGTCCGAGACTTCCAGGAACATCGTCCCTGCCCCACGCAGCAGGGCGGCAGCCATCGCGCCCGCCAGCAACGTGCCGGCATGGCCTCGCCGCCGGGCAGGGGGGATCACGGCCAGCGTCAGGATCTCCGCCTCATCCGCCGCGACGCGGGCCAGGACGAAGCCGGCGCCCGGGATGTGCAGGCCGAAGGCGCCCGGCAGGCCGAGCAGGGTCGCTATGGCCGCCGTGTCCCAGCGTTCCCCCGCCTCGAAGGCCGCTGCATGCAGGGCCGCCAGGACGGGCGCGTCCCCCAGCCCGGCCGCCTCGAGTGGCATGGTCATCCGGGCAGGCGCACGGCTGGTGGCTCGGCGTAGAGGGGGGCCGCGCCACGCGGCGGCAGGCGGCCGGCCAGGCGCAGCGCCGCGACCAGTGCCGCCGCGCCCGCATCGGGCAGGCGGCTGTCGGTCAGCACCACATCACCCGCCTCGCGCGCCAGCAGCCGCGCGGCGACCAGGGGCGCAGCATCGCCGGTGATGGCGACAGGCCCGTCGGGGCGGGGGAGGGCCGCTTCCTCCAGCACGATGGGCGCGGCCTCGGCGGCCAGGCTTCCCGCGCAGATCCGTTCCAGCGCGATGCGCCCGCGCTTGGTATCGATCGCCGCCCAGGTGGCGCGGCCGGCGCGCAGCGCCTCCGGCACCGCGGCCGCCAGCGCCTCTCCTGTGGTGACGCCGATCACAGGCACGCCGCGGCCGAGCGCGATACCCTCCGCCAGCGCGATGGCGGCGCGCAGCCCGGTGAAGCCCCCTGGGCCGACCACCACCGCCACCGCATCCAGCGCGAAGCCGTCTCGCAGCAGGTCATCCGCCATCGGCGGCAAGGCGGTGGGTTGCACTCGGTCGCCGGCGACGGCACGGCGCGCCAGGACAGCCCCATCCACCCAGAGGGCGGCGGAGGCACGGGCGAGCGAACCGTCGAGGGCCAGGATACGCATGGGGAACTCCTCCAGCGGGGCTTGGCCAAAACCGGATCTGGCGCTTTGGGCGTCGCCGCGGCTTGGCCGCGGCGACGCAGCGCGGCCCGGCAGGAGCAGCGCCAGGGCCGGGGTCCCCACGAAGCCGCGCGGCGGCTTCGTGGGGAGTTCTAACGCAGATCGCGAAAGGGTGCGAAGGGCCGCCGCCTTGCCCCGGCCGCGCAAACGGGTTGTTCTGTCGCCAACCCGCCCCAGGATACCCCCCATGAACGAGATCCGGCCCTCGCGCCCGAACAACCTCGACGCCTTCTGGATGCCCTACAGCGACAACAAGTACTTCAAGGGCACGCCGCGCATGCTCGCCCGCGCCGAGGGCATGTCGTACTTCACGACCGAGGGGAAGGAGATCCTGGACGGCACCGCCGGCCTCTGGTGCTGCAACGCCGGCCATGGGCGGCGGGAGATCACGGAAGCCATCCAGAAGCAGGCGGCGGTGATGGATTTTGCGCCGACCTTCCAGCTGGGCCACCCCATCGCCTTCGAAGCCGCCGCCCGGGTGGCGGAGATGACGCCGGAAGGCATGGACCATGTCTTCTTCGTCAATTCCGGCTCGGAGGCCGCCGACACCGCGCTGAAGATCGCGCTGGCCTATCACCGCGCGCGGGGCGAGTCCCATCGCGTGCGGCTGGTGGGGCGTGAACGCGGCTATCACGGCGTTGGCTTCGGCGGCATGTCGGTGGGCGGCATCGGCCCGAACCGCAAGCAGTTCGGCGCGCAGCTTCCCTATGTGGACCACCTGCCGCACACCCACCTGCCGGCGGTAAACCGCTTCTGCCGGGGCCAGCCGGAACACGGCGCGCATCTGGCCAACACGCTCGAAAACCTGGTCGCGCTGCATGGCGACACCATCGCGGCGGTGATGGTGGAACCGGTGGCGGGCAGCACCGGCGTGCTGGTGCCGCCCGTCGGCTACCTGCAGCGGCTGCGGGAGCTGTGCACGAAGCACGGCATCCTGCTGATCTATGACGAGGTCATCACCGGCTTCGGCCGCATCGGCACCAATTTCGGCGCCGAGCGGCTGGGCGTCGCGCCGGACATCATGACCATGGCCAAGGGCCTGACCAACGCCGCCGTGCCGATGGGCGCGGTTGCGACCACGGATGCCGTCCACGACGCCATCATCCACGGCAACCCGGCGGGCATCGAGCTGTTCCACGGCTACACCTATTCCGGCCATCCGCTGGCCTCGGCGGCGGCCATCGCGACGCTGGAGCTGCACCGCGCCGAGGACCTGCCCGGCCGCGCGCGGGCCATCGAGCCCTACTGGCAGGACGCCGCCCATGCCATGCGCGGCGTGCCCGGCGTGGTCGATGTGCGCGAGATCGGGCTGATCGCGGGGATCGAGCTGGAACCGCGCGCCGGCAAGCCGACCGCCCGCGCGCTGGATGTGTTCCGCCGCTGCTTCGATGATGGCGTGCTGGTGCGGGTGACGGGCGACATCGTCGCCCTGTCGCCCCCGCTGATCATCGAGAAGCCGCATGTGGACCGCATCTTCGAGACGCTGTCCGACGCGATCCGCGCCGTGCCGGCCTGACACGTCCCAGAACCCTCTCCCCCCGTCAGGGGGGAGAGGCCAGGGCGAGGGGAGGGGCCCGGGGGGTGGAAGCCGCCTCGCGTTACCATATAACGCGCGGCGACGCCCGATCCCCCAAGACGCACCGGAAGCCGACACCCGATGTCCGACACGCAAGCCCAGACCCCCGTCACCGTGCTGACCGGCTATCTCGGCGCCGGCAAGACCACGTTGCTGAACCGCATCCTCAGCGAGAACCACGGCAAGCGCTTCGCCGTGGTGATCAATGAATTCGGCGAGCTTGGCGTGGACAACGACCTCGTCGTGGATGCGGATGAGGAAGTGTTCGAGATGAACAATGGCTGCATCTGCTGCACGGTGCGCGGCGACCTGATCCGCATCATCGGCGGGCTGATGAAGCGCAAGGGGAAGTTCGACGGCATCATCGTGGAGACCACCGGCCTCGCGGATCCCGCCCCCGTCGCCCAGACCTTCTTCGTGGATGAGGACGTCAAGCGCGCCACCAAGCTCGACGCTATCGTGACCGTGGTGGATGCGAAGCACCTGCCCGCGCGGCTGAAGGACAGCGCCGAGGCGCAGGAACAGGTCGCCTTCGCCGACATCATCGTGCTGAACAAGATGGACCTGGTGAGCGCCGAGGAGGCCGCCGAGGTCGAGCGCATGATCAAGGCCATCAACCCCTATGCCGAGATCCGCCGCGCGACGAAGTCCGATGTGCCGCTGGATGCCGTGATCGGCCGCGACGCCTTCAACCTGGAACGCATCCTGGAACGCGAGCCCGATTTCCTATCGGGCGAGGACGACCATGAGCATGACAGCGAGGTGAACAGCGTGTCCTTCGAGGTCTCGCGCCCGATCGACGCGGAGAAGTTCAACGTCTGGATCAACCAGCTGCTGCAATCCAAGGGCCAGGACCTGCTGCGGACCAAGGGCATCCTGCACTATGCCGGCGACAGCCGCCGCTTCGCCTTCCAGGCGGTGCATATGATCGCCGATGGCGACTACATCGGGGACGCGAAGCCCGGCGATCCGCGCAAGTCCAAGATCGTCTTCATCGGCCGCGACCTGAACCGCCCGCAGCTGCGCCGCGGCTTCGAAGGCTGCCAGGCCGATGGCTGAAGTCTCGGAGGCCGATTTCCTGCTGGGCCAGCGCGGCCGGGCGGAGGATCTCGGCGCCTGGGTGGTCGGCGCGGTCTTCGATGCGGCCGGGCGGCTCGCCTTCGCGCTGGCGGATGGCACGTTGCACCGCGCCGCGATGCAGGGCGCGTGGCTTGCCAGCGCCGCGCATGACGGCGCCGTGCTGTCGGCGGCCGGCGACATCAAGGATGGCTGGATCACCGGCGGCGATGACGGGCTCCTGGTCCGCACCGCGCCCGATGGCACGGTGACGCAACTCGCCGACTACAAGGGCCGCTGGGTGGACCATGTCGCAGCCCATGACTCCGGCATCCGGGCGGCGGCAGTGGGCAAGGCGCTGCATATCCTCGGGCCGGGCGGGCCGCTGAAGACGCTGACGCACCCCTCCTCCGTCGGTGGCATCGCCTTCGACGCCAAGGGCAAGCGCGTGGCGGCCAGCCACTACAATGGCGCGAGCCTCTGGTTCGTCGCGGCGCGGGAAGACAAGCCGCGTGTGCTGGAATGGAAGGGCAGCCACCACGCCATCGCCTTTTCGCCGGACGGGACGCATGTCGTCACCGCGATGCAGGAACCATCCCTGCACGGCTGGCGGCTGGCCGATGGGCAGCACATGCGGATGTCCGGCTATCCGGGCAAGACGCGCAGCCTGTCCTTCACCGCCAAGGGCCGCTGGCTCGCGACCAGCGGGGCGGAATCCGTCGTGCTCTGGCCCTTCTTCGGCGGCGGCCCGATGGGCAAGGCGCCGACCGAGCTGGCCGGCGGCGATGAAGTGCTGTGCAGCGCCGTCGCCTGCCACCCGCAGCATGAGGTGGTGGCCGCCGGCTTCGGCGACGGGCTGGTCCTGATCGCGGAAATCGCGACCGGCAAGGTCGTGCCCGTCGCTCCGCCCTGCGGCGGCGCGGTGTCCGCCCTGGCCTGGAGCGCGAATGGCGCCATCCTGGCCTTCGGCACCGAGAATGGCCGCGCCGGCCTCATCGACCTCGCGCAGCGCAGCTAGGAAGACGTTCCATGGACATGCCCATCCTTGAGGCGAACGGCATGCGGATGCCGCGCATCGGCCTCGGCACCTGGCCGATGAAGGGCGCCGAATGCCAGGGGGCGGTCGAAAGCGCCATCGCGCTCGGCTACCGCCACATCGACACGGCGGAGATGTATGGCAACGAGGATGCGGTGGGCGCCGGCATCGCCGCCACAGCCCTGCCGCGTGGCGATGTGTTCCTGACCACCAAGATCTGGTGGGACAAGCCGAAGGGCGATGCGATCCGCCGCGCCTTCGATGCGTCGCTGGCCCGGCTGGCGACACCTTATGTGGACCTGCTGCTGATCCATTGGCCGAGCGCAGAGCTGGATCTGCCGGATGCGCTTGCGGCGCTCGCGGCGATCCGGGCGGAAGGGCGGGCGCGATCCATCGGCGTGTCGAACTTCCCGCCGAAGCTGCTGCGCCGCGCCATCGCGGAAGGCGTGAACCTCGCCTGCCTGCAGGTCGAATACCACCTGCTGCTGGACCAATCCGCGCTGCTCGGCATCTGCCGCGCGGCGGGGATGGGGCTGACCTGTTATTCGCCGCTGGCGAAGGGTGCCAATCTCGACCTGCCGGTCATCGCGCAGGTGGCGGCGAAGCATGGCGCGACGCCGGCGCAGGTCGCGCTGGCCTGGCTGCTGGCGCAGGACGGCGTCGCGATGGTGCCGAAGGCGGCATCCCCCGCGCGCCAACGGGAGAATCTCGGCGCCCTCGCCTTGTCGTTGGACGCCGCGGACATGGCCGCGCTTGCCGCCCTGCCGAAGGACCGCCGCTTCGTAAACCCGGCCTTCGCCCCCGATTGGGCGAATGGCTGAGGGTCTTTCGCACTGCCCGCGCTGATTTTTCGCTTCCCCACGGAACCCAGCCCCCGCGCCGCCGTCTTGCGCGCGTGCTGCGGAGGGAAGGCGATGTCCGGCGCGCGCGACGAGGATGGGGTGGACCTCGGCATCAGCCTGGAGGCGGTGGCAGCGATCGTCGATCATGCCCGCGCCTTGCAGGCCAAGGAGGAGACATCCCCCGAACAGGCCGCCGAGGATGAGGACAGCGAAGCCGCGCTGTTGCAGGCCACGCCCGACGACATGACCGAAGGCGCGCTGCGCGCCTTCATCGCCGATCTGAACGAGGATGAGCGCGCGAGCCTCGTCGCCCTCGCCTGGGTCGGCCGCGGCGATTACGGCGCCGGGGAGTGGGACGAAGCGCGCGGCCTGGCGGCGGAACGCGCCGAGGGCCGCGACACGGCGGATTACCTGCTGGGGATGGACAATCTCGGCGACCTGCTGGCCGAGGGCGTCGCCACCTTCGGCTTCAGCATCGAGGATGTGGACCGGTAGAGCCGGTCCGCGTGCTCACGTCACGCTCAGCACCGTGAGCCAGATCGCCACCGCCGCCCTGGCCGCATCCGCCCAATGGCGCGATCCGGCATACCGCGCGGCGGACCGCCACACGCCCACGCCAACCAGGATGTTGTAAGGCACCGAACAGGCATAGCCGATGATGAAGGCAGCCAGGATGTGCCCCTGCATGACCAACACGAGGAACAGCACGGATGTGGAGAGGTTCACCATCAGCCCGCCCGCCACTGCCCAGCCCCAGAAGGCGACTGGCAGCGGTACCTCCCCGCGCCATAGCGCGACGAGCCTGGCGGGGATGAACCGGGCGGGCGTCAGGCGAACGCCACCACTGGCCCGCCGCTTCCCGCGATCTCGCGGATCAGCTTGCGGCGCACGGCCTGGCCGAAGGCCTCGAAACCCTCGGCCGGGATCATGAAGGCGCCCGGGCCGCCGATCACGCTCTCCCGGAAATACTGGTCCAGCGGCATGGGCGGGGGGCGGCCGAAGGTGGGGCGGTCGTTCAGGATGGGCAGGCCATTGATCGTGATGCCCTCCGCCACCGCGCGGTCGCGCGCGGCCTCGGCCGGGGGCCCCGAATTGTTCACGCCGTCGCCGGAGATGTCGATCACCTTCCGCGTGGCCTCGAAGGGGCAGGTCCCCATCACCCCGCGCGCATGGTCCAGCGCGCCGGAGATCGAGGTCCAGGAGAGCGAGCTGCGCGGCGCCTGCGCGAGCGTCCCGGCCCAGGCCTCCGCCTCGCGCGCGCTGGCGATGCGGGTCCAGGGCAGGACCAGGCGCTGGAACTCGATCCCGGCCCATTCGGTATAGGCGATGGCGATCGCCCCCATCATGCCGCCCCGGATCGCCTCCACCACCCGGGGGTCGGAGACGGCGGCGCGATAGCCTTCGCGCTGCAGCCGGGCCTCATCCTCATCGATCGAGCGGCTGACATCGACCGCCAGGATCAGCGCGACATCCACCAGCTCCTCCGCCCTCGCGCCGCGGGCGGGCAGGCCCAGGGCGGTGCCGACGGCGACCATCAATGTCCTGCGGCGCATGCGCGGCTCCCGTCGTCGCGGATGTCCTGATGGAACCGCGCGACGGGCCTCGGGTTCAAGCCTTCTCTCGAGGGGTGGGGCTATGCGGGGCGGCTTCCTGCGCTGGCCGGGCCGGGCGGGGCGTGCTAGCCCCGCCGCCTAGACGAGGCCAAGCGGAAAACCCCACCATGTCGGACCAGAACACTCCCCCCTCGCCCCCCGCCGGCGCGGCGCCCACGCAGCCGCTGCTGCTCAATGTGCAGTACACCCGCGACCTGTCCTTCGAGGTGCCGGGCGCGCCTGAGATCTTCATCAACCTCAAGGAACAGCCGCGCGTCGACCTTTCGCTCGATGTGCAGGCGCGGCCGGTGCAGGGGAGCACGAACGTCTACGAGGTCTCCCTGCAGATCCGCGCCGACGCCAAGGCCGGGGAGACCGCCTGCTTCATCGCCGAACTCGCCTATTGCGGCGTCTTCACCGTGAATGTGCCGCAGGAACACCTGGAGCCGGTGCTGCTGGTGGAATGCCCGCGCCTGCTGTTCCCCTTCGCGCGGAATATCCTGGCCGAGGTGACGCGCGACGGCGGCTTCCCGCCGGTGATGCTCTCCCCGATCGACTTCTTCGCCCTGTGGCAGAGCCGCCGCCCGGCCGCCGGCCAGCCGGCCGGCAACGCCTGAGGCGCAACGCGTCCCGGCGCGGGATGGCCTCGGGGATGAGGTGGGCGGGCCGATGATCCGCACGCTCCGCCGTGGCGCCGCGCGGGATTGGCGCGGCACCCTGACCCGTCATCTCGACGGGCGGAGCTTCTGGCGGGCGCTGTCGCTGGCCTTCGCACTGGGCGCGGTGGCGGCACTGGCGCTGCCGCCGGTCCATTTCGTGCCCATCCTGCTGGCCACCCTGCCGGCGCTGCTCATCATGGCGGCGGCGGCACCCAACGCGCGGCGGGCCGCCTGGATCGGCCTGTTCTGGGGCTGGGGCTTCCATGTCGCTGGCCTGCATTGGCTGACCAACGCGATCCTGACCGAGGTCGAGCGCTTCTGGTGGCTGGTGCCGATTGCGGTGCCGGCGCTGGCGCTGCCGCTCGGCGCCTTCACCATCCTGCCCGCGCTGGCCGTGCGGCTCGCGCCGCCGGGCTGGCCGCGCATCCTCGCCTTCGCCGCAGCCTGGACGGCGGCGGAAATGCTGCGCGGCGTGGTCTTCACCGGCTTTCCCTGGAACCTACTGGGCACCGTCTGGGCCTTCGCGGCGCTGCCCATCCAGGCCGCCGCCTGGATTGGGGTGCATGGGCTGAGCCTGGCCACCGCCCTGATCGTCCTGGCGCCTCTGGCCGGGCGGCGGGGCTGGGTCGCCGGGTTGGGGGCGCTTGCCCTGTTCGGCGTCGTCGGCCTGCTGCGCCTCTGGCCCCAGGAGCCCGCGCCGCATGACGTCGCGGTGGTCTTGGTCCAGGGCAATATCGGGCAGGAGGTGAAATGGCGGGAAGACAGCCGCTGGCCGATCTTCCGCCACTACACCGAACTGACCGCACAGGGCGTCGCCATCGCGGAGGAAGAAGCCCCGGCCAGCCGCGTGCTGGTGGTCTGGCCTGAGACGGCGAGCCCCTTCCTGCTGGCCTCGGACCGGGAAGCGGCGCGGCAAGCGACGCTGGCGCTGCCGCCGGGCGGGCTGCTGCTGGCCGGCACGGTGCGCGCCGAATTCGGCGCCGATGGCCGGCCGAGCCGGGTCTGGAACAGCCTCGCGGTGCTGGATGCCCAAGGCGCGGTGCTGGATGCGGTGGACAAGACCTATCTGGTGCCCTTCGGCGAATACATGCCGCTGCGGGGCCTTCTGCCTGTCCGCATCGTGCAGAGCGCGATCGATTTCACCGCCGGGCCCGGCCCGCGCACGGTCCCGCTGCCCGGCCTGCCCAGCTTCGCGGGGCTGATCTGCTACGAGGTGATCTTCCCCGGATCGGTCGTGCCCGCGAACCGGCCGGGCTTCCTGGTGAATGTCACGAACGACGCCTGGTTCGGCATCTCCGCCGGCCCCTGGCAGCATCTGGCGGCGGCCCGGCTGCGCGCGGCGGAGGAAGGGCTGCCGCTGCTGCGCGCGGCGCAGACCGGGATATCGGCCGTCTTCGACGCCCGCGGGCGCGTCGTGGCGCGGATGGGGCTGGCCGAGACCGGGGTGGTGCTGGCGCCGTTGCCCCAGGCGGCGGTGCCCACCCCCTTCGCACGCTTCGGCCTTGCCATCCCGCTCGGCCTGCTGGCCGCCACCGCGATGCTCGCCGGGCTCGGCGCGGCGCGGCGCGGTTCCATCCGCTGAGGGCGCGGGGGATGGCGAGTCCATCCTTCGCCACGATGCTGCCGCCCGGCCGCAACCCGTCCGCCCGGTCGGTTCCGGGCGCGGTTCCTGCACCGTGAGCGGTTCCGCCCCGCGCGCATGGGAGCTAGACTCATCTCCCATGTCGTCCCGTATCCGAATCGCTCCGTCCCTGCTCGCCGCCGATTTCTCCCGGCTGGGAGAGGAAGTGCGCGCCGTCGCCGCCGCCGGCGCGGATTGGCTCCACCTCGACATCATGGACGGGCATTTCGTTCCCAACATCTCCTTCGGGCCGGGGCTGGTCCGGGCGCTGCGTCGCCATGCCGACATCCCCTTCGATGTCCACCTGATGATCGCCCCGGCCGATCCCTATCTGGCGGCCTTCGCGGAAGCCGGCGCCGACCTGATCAGCCTGCACCCGGAAGCGGGGCCGCATCTGCACCGGTCGCTGCAGACCATCCGGGCGCTCGGCAAAAAGGCCGGTGTGGTGCTGAACCCGGCGACGCCCGTCAGCGCGATCGACTCCGTGCTCGACCTCTGCGACCTGGTGCTGGTCATGTCGGTCAATCCGGGCTTCGGTGGGCAGTCCTTCATTCGGTCCCAGCTGGGCAAGATCGCCGCGCTGCGGTCCGTGATCGCAGCCAGCGGGCGCGACATCGCGCTGCAGGTCGATGGCGGCGTCACGGCCGAGACGGCGCGGGACTGCATCGAGGCCGGCGCGGATGTGCTGGTGGCCGGCACGGCGGTGTTCGGCAACCCCGACTACGCCGCCGCCATCGCCGCGATCCGGGGGGCCGGCTGATGGAATCCATCCTGCGCGGCGCTCGCCGCTTCCTGGCCAATCTGAAGCCGGTGAAGGTGCCGGAAGCACCGGCCCGCGCCTTCCGCGACCTCTGGCCCGGGGATGCCACCCGCGGCGCCCGGCTGCTGCGCGGCGAGTTCGAGGTGATGGGCACCGTCCGCCCGCTGCGCCCGTCGGAAGCCAATGGCGGCCAGGATTGGGGCGCCGATGGCGGTTCCCCCACCTGGCGCGCGGCGGCGCATGGCTTCGCCTGGCTGCGCGACCTGCGCGCGCTCGGCACCGATGCGGCGCGGCTGCGCGGGCGGGCGCTGGCGGCGGATTGGCTCGCACTCGGCCCAGATCCGCTGGCGGACGCGCCGGAGGTGACCGGGGCGCGCATCTC
This sequence comes from Roseomonas mucosa, assembly GCA_945878375.1. GTDB lineage: Bacteria > Pseudomonadota > Alphaproteobacteria > Acetobacterales > Acetobacteraceae > Falsiroseomonas > Falsiroseomonas mucosa_A. The sequence goes on from CAMDWG010000007.1 coordinate 118,423, forward strand.
CGCCTGGCTCGGCCATTGGGATTTCCTCGCCGCCACGGCGGATGAGGAGCTGCGCCGCCCGCTGATGCAGCGCATGGCGCAGGATGCGCGCGGCCTGGTCGCGGGGCTGCCGGCGGAAGCCGCGCATCGCGGCGCGCTGGTGGCGCTCAAGGGCGCCATGGCCGCCGCCGTGGCGCTGGAGGAGGAGACCTGGCTCGCCCGCTGCGTCCGCTTCCTGCCCGCTGAGCTGGAACGGCAGTTCAACCCCGATGGCGGTCATGTGGAACGCAGCCCGGCCCAGCACCTGGCCGCGCTGCAGGATGTGATCGAGATCCGCAACCTGCTGCATGGCGCGGGCGTGGATGCGCCGCCGATCCTGGCCGCCGTGCTGGACCGCGCGGCGCCGGCGCTTCGGCTGCTGCGCCACGCCGATGGTGGGCTCGCGCTGTTCAACGGCACGCGGGACGAACCGGCGGCGATGCTCGATCTGGTGCTGACCCAGGCGCAATCGCGCGGCCGCGCGCCGGGCGCCCTGCCGGAGACCGGCTTCCACCGCCTGGCCGCCAGCCGCACGCTGGTGATCGTCGATTGCGGTGCCCCGCCCTCCGCGCGGCGCGATGCCGCCGCCGGGGGTCTGCCGCGCGGGGCCGACCGCTTCGCCCATGCCGGCACCCTGGCCTTCGAGATGTCGGTGGGCCGCGACCGGCTGATCGTCAATTGCGGCGCGGCACCTGCGGCGGAAGGCGAATGGCGCGACGCGCTGCGCGCCACCGCCGCCCATTCCACCCTGGTGCTGGCGGACACCCATTCCAGCGAACTGCGCCCGGAAGGGCTCGGCCGGCGGGTGGAGACGGTCGAAAGCGACCGGCAGGATTCCAACGGCGCGCAATGGCTGGATGCGACGCATGATGGCTGGCTGCGCCAGTTCGGCCTGCGCCACCGCCGGCGGCTCTATTTGTCGGAATCCGGCGACGATTTGCGCGGAGAGGATGAGCTGGAAGCGGACCGGGAGGTGGACGTGCCCGGCTTCACCCTTCGCTTCCACCTGCATCCCGCCGTGGTGGCCAGCCTGCAGCAGGACGAGGCCGGCGCGCTGCTGCGCCTGCCCTCCGGCGTCGGCTGGCGGCTACGCGCCAAGGGGGCGCGCGTCGCGATCGAGGAAAGCGTCTTCCTCGCCGGCGAAGCGCGCCGCAGCCACCAGGTCACGCTGCATGCCGAAGCGGGCGCGCGCAGCGTGCAATGGGCGATCAGCCGCGTGAGCATGCCCGCGCCGAGCGGCGAGACCGACTGACCTTCGCGCGCGGCCGATGAAGATCCTCCAGGTCGCGAATGTCGATTTCTCCGTGCGGATGTTCCTGCTGCCGCTGATGCGGGAACTGCGCGCGCGCGGGCATGACGTGATCGCGGCCTGCGCCGAAGGCCCCATGCTGGATGTCGTGCGCGCCGAAGGCTTCCGCGTCATCCCCGTGCCGATGGCGCGCAGCCTGCACCCTATCCGGCAGGCGCGGGCACTCGCTGCGCTGGTTGCACTGATCCGGGCGGAGAAGCCGGACCTCGTCCACGCCCATATGCCGATCAGCGGGCTGCTGGCCCGCGCGGCGGCGCGCATCGTGGGCACGCCGCGCATCGCCTATACCTGCCACGGCTTCCTGTTCAACCAGCCGGGGCCGTGGTGGCGCAAGCGGCTCGCGCTGCTGCTGGAACGCGCGGCCGGACGCATCACCCACACCTACATGACGGTGTCGGAAGAAGAGGCCGGCGATGCGCGGCGGCTCGGCATCCATGCCCAGGCGGTGCCGGTGCTGAACGGCCGCGATCCCGCGCGCTTCCGCCCCGATCCCGCCTCCCGCGCCGCGCTGCGCGAAGTGCTCGGCGCGACGCCTGGGGATTGCGTGGTGCTCGTCGCCTCCCGCCTCGTACGCCACAAGGGCTACCCGGAATTGCTGGACGCGATGCGCGCCACCCCGCCCCATGCCGTGCTGTGGGTCGCGGGCGCGCGGCTGCCGTCGGACCATGGGGAGGCGATGGAACCGCATCTGGACCGCGCGGCGGCGGCGCTTGGGCGGCGGCTGGTGCGGCTCGGGCACCGGGAGGATATGCCGGCGGTGATGGCGGCGGCGGATGTGTTCTGCCTGCCATCCCATTTCGAAGGCCTGCCGATGTCGATCGTGGAGGCGATGCTCACTGGCCTGCCGGTGGTCGCCACCGACATTCGCGGCCCGCGCGAACAGGTGGTGGAAGGGGAGACGGGGCTGCTGGTGCCGCCCGCAACCGTCGCCCCCCTGGCCGCGGCGCTGACGCGGCTGGCCAACGACCCGGCGCTGCGCGCGGCCATGGGCGCGGCCGGGCGGGCCCGCGCCATGGCCCGCTTCAATGCGGCGCAGGTCCTGGCCCGCACCGCAGCCCTGCTGGAAGGTTGAAGGCAAGGGCCGACAGGTCCATACCGCGCGGCGCAACGCCCCCCCTCGTTCCTGGCCGCACGACATGACCGATCGCCTCCCCATCCGCCGCGCGCTGCTATCCGTCTCCGACAAGGCGGGGATCGTGGACTTCGCGCGGTTTCTCGCCGCGCAGGGCGCGGAGATCCTCTCGACCGGGGGCACCGCGGCGGCGATCCGCGCGGCGGGCATCCCGGTGAAGGATGTCTCCGACCACACCGGCTTCCCCGAGATCCTGGACGGCCGCGTCAAGACGCTGGTGCCGCAGGTGCATGGCGGGCTGCTCGGCCGGCGCGACCTGCCGGAGCACCTCGCGCAGATGGACCAGCACGCAATCGCGCCGATCGATCTGGTGGCGGTGAACCTCTACCCCTTCGAGGCGACCGTCGCGAAGGGCGCGGCCTTCGAGGATTGCATCGAGAATATCGACATTGGCGGGCCGGCGATGATCCGCAGCGCCGCCAAGAATTTCTCGTCGGTTGTCGTGGTGACCGCACCCGACCAGCTTGCCGAGGTGCGTGTGGAACTCGAGGCCGGCGGCACGACGCTCGCGCTGCGACGTCGCCTCGCGCAGGCGGCCTATGCGCGCACCGCGGCCTATGACGCCGCAATCTCCACCTGGTTCGCCGCCCAGAACAAGGATGCCTTCCCGCAGCGCCTGGCGGTGGCGGGCGTGCTGCGCCAGGGGCTGCGCTATGGCGAGAACCCGCACCAGCAGGCGGCCTTCTACGCCGATGGCAGCGCGCGGCCAGGGATCGCGACGGCGACCCAGGTGCAGGGCAAGGAGTTGTCCTACAACAACCTGAACGACACCGACGCCGCCTTCGAATGCGTCGCCGAATTCGACCGACCGGCCATCGTCATCGTCAAGCACGCCAACCCCTGCGGGGTTGCGGAAGCGGATGGGCTGGCGGCGGCCTGGGACCTCGCGCTGCGTTGCGACCCGGTCTCCGCCTTCGGGGGCATCGTCGCGGCGAACCGGACGCTGGATGCGGCGGCGGCGGAGCGGATCGCGGCGATCTTCACCGAGGTCGTGGTGGCGCCCGATGCCGATGAGGACGCGAAGGCAATCTTCGCGAAGAAGAAGAACCTGCGCCTGCTGCTGACCGGCGCCATGCCCGATCCTGCGGCGCCGGGGATGCTGGTGAAATCCGTCGCCGGCGGCCTTCTGGCCCAGACCCGCGACGCGGGCCGCGTGACGCCAGACATGCTGCGCGTGGTGACGCAGCGCGCCCCTTCGGCGGCGGAGCTGTCCGACCTGCTGTTTGCCTTCCGCGTCTGCAAGCATGTGAAGTCGAACGCCATCGTCTATGCGAAGGCCCTGGCGACCGCCGGCATCGGCGCGGGGCAGATGAACCGCCTGGAATCGGCGCGCATCGCGGCCTGGAAGGCGGAAGCCGGGGCGCAGGCGGCGGGGCTACCCGAAAGCCTCGCGAAGGGAAGCGTCGTCGCCTCCGACGCCTTCTTCCCCTTCGCCGACGGGCTGGAAGCGGCGGCGGCAGCGGGGGTGACGGCGGTGATCCAGCCGGGCGGCTCCATCCGCGACGCGGAGGTGGTCGCGGCGGCCGACAAGGCAGGGCTGGCGATGGTCTTCACGGGCATGCGACACTTCAGGCATTGATGCGATTCTGCAACGGTGCGGTCTACGCCGCGCCGAGTGCCTTGCACTGACGGGAGTGGCCGATGCCCGCCGAGATGCCCACGCTGCTTGCCGCCGCCGCCGCGCTGTTCAGCCTGCTCGCGCTGCTCGTCGTCCTGTTCCGCCGCCCACCGCCGCCCGCCCGCGATCCGGTGCTGGAGGCTGCGCTGCAGCGGATGGAGGCGATCCAGCAGCGGCAGGAGACAGCGCTGGCGGTCCTGCCCGCCGATCTGCGCGCCGAGATCGGCCAGCGGACCAGCGAGGTGGCGGAAAAGCTGACCGCGCAGGTGCTGGACCAGACCAAGGCGCTGAACGGGACGCTGGCCGAGCATGCGAAGCGCCATGGCGATTCCGCCGCCGCCCTGAAGCAGGATCTGGCGACCTTCGGCGGCGAGGTGAAGACAGCGCTGGCCGAGGGCAGCGCCAAGGCCCGCCAGGCGCTGGCCGAGGACATGACCACCGCCCGCGACCTGATCGAGCGCAAGGCGACCGAAAGCCGCGACCAGCTGGAAGCGAAGCTGAAGGAGATGCGGGAGGCGAATGACGCGCGCCTCGCCGACATCCAGAAATCGGTGAACGAACAGCTGCAATCAGCGGTCGAGAAGCAGATGGCCGAGAGCTTCCAGCGCGTGATCGACCAGTTCGACGCCGTCCAGCGCTCGATGGTGGAAGTGCAGGCGGTCACCGGCCAGATCGGCGACCTCAAGCGGCTGTTCAGCAACGTCAAGGCGCGCGGCGGTTGGGGCGAGGCGCAGTGCAAGGCGCTGCTGGAGGATATCCTGCCCGGCGGCTTCGTCGAGAATTTCCGCCCCGGCGACACCGGTGGCGAGACGGTGGAATTCGCCATCATCATGCCGACGAAGGGCGAGACGCCGCTGCACCTGCCGCTGGATGCGAAATTCCCGGTGGAGGATTACGAACGCCTGCTGATCGCCGCCGAAAGCGGCGATGGAGAAGGCGAACGCGCGGCCCGCCGCGCCCTTGGCGAACGCGTGCGCCGCCAAGGCGCCGACATCGCGGCGAAATACATCCGCGAACCCCTGACCACCGATTTCGCGATCCTCTATCTGCCCTCCGACAGCCTCTATGCCGAAGTCGCCCGCATCCCCGGCCTGCTGGCCGAGATCGGCCGCGCGCAGAAGGTACTGGTGGTCGGGCCGAGCCTGCTGCCGGCGATGCTGCGGACGATCCAGCTGGGCCATTACAGCCTGGCGCTGAGCCGCAACGCGGATGCGGTGCGCGACCTGCTGGGGGCGACCAAGACCGAGATGCAGAAGATGGATGCTGTGCTGACGAAGCTCGGCAAGCAGGCCGGCACCTTCGGCACGACCATCGAGAAGGCGCAGATCCGCACCCGCGCGATCGGGCGCAAGCTGCGCGGCGTGGATGCGATCACCTTCGAACGCTCGGAACAGCTGCTGGAGCTGGAAGCGGAGGCGCCGCTGGAGGATGACGAGACGGCATGAGCACGCTGCAACTCCAATCCGGCCTGGGTCTTGTCGCGCTCTGCCTGCTCGCCTGGGCGCTGGGCGGGTTTCGCCGCGGTGTCGCGTGGCGGGTGGTGGTGGCGGGGATCGGGCTGCAAGTGCTGCTCGCCATTGCGCTGCTGCACATCCCGGCGATGCGCGCGGTCTTCGCCGTCTTCGGCCAAGGCGTGAACGCGCTGGCGGAGGCGACGAAGGCCGGCACATCCCTCGTCTTCGGCTATCTCGGCGGCGCGCCCCTGCCCTTCGATGAGAAGGCGCCGGGCGCGAGCTTCATCCTGTTCTTTCAGGCGCTGCCGCTGGTGCTCGTCGTCGGGGCGCTGTCCGCGCTGCTCTATCACTGGCGGGTGCTGCCGGTGGCGGTGGCGGGGATGTCGCGGCTGCTGAAGCGCGCCTTCGGGCTGGATGGCGCGACGGGCTTCGCGACGGCCGCCAATGTCTTCGTCGGCATGGTGGAAGCGCCGCTGCTGATCCGCCCCTGGCTGGCGCAGCTGTCCCGCAGCGGGTTGCTCGTGGTGATGACGGCTGGGCTCGCGACCATCAGCGGCAACACGCTGGTGCTCTATGCGCTGTTCCTCGGCCCCATCCTGCCGGATGCGGCGGGGCAGTTGCTGACCGCGAGCCTGATCTCCACCCCCGCCGCCGTGCTGGTCGCGCTGCTGATGCGGCCGGAGACGGAGCGCGTCGCGGCCGCGGGGGATGCGCCGGCGCCGCGCCTTTATGACAGCGCGATGGAAGCGCTGACGCGCGGCACGATGGACGGGCTGCAATTGCTGCTCGGCATCATGGCGATGCTGGTCGTCTTCGTGGCGCTGGTCGCGCTGGCGAATATGGCGATCGAGCCGCTGACGGGGCTGACCTTGCAGCGCATCGCGGGGTTCCTGTTCTGGCCGGTCGCGCTGGCCATGGGCGTGCCTTCAGAGCACGCGATGACGGTCGCGGGATCGCTCGGCACGCGGCTCGTGGTGAATGAATTCGTCGCCTATCTGCAACTCGGCATGGGCGGCGGGGTGGGGCTGGATGCGCGATCCGCGCTGATCCTGACCTATGCGCTGTGCGGCTTCGCCAATCTCGGCTCGGTCGGGATCATGCTGGGCGGCATGGTCGCGATGTGCCCGGAGCGGCGGGCGGATATCGTCCAGCTCGGCCTGCCGGCCCTGGCGGCGGGGACGATTGCCTGCTGCATGACCGGGGCGATGGTCGGGCTGTTGACCGCGCCCTGAGGCAGGGGTTCCATTCCCCCATGACCCGCCTCATCCAGCGCAACCTGCGCCAAGCCCCGCCGCTCGCGCTGTCGGGCGAGGGCATTTTCATCCACGATTCCAACGGAAAGACCATCATCGACGGATCGGGCGGAGCGGCCGTCGCGTGCCTCGGCCATGGCCATCCGCGCGTGCTGGAGGCGATGCGCGCGCAGGCCGCGAAGATCAGCTACGCCCACACCGCGCTCTATTCCTGCGAACCGGCGGAACAGCTGGCGGAGCTCGTTCTGGGCGATGAGCCGGGCGGGCTCACGCATATGTATCTCTGCTCGTCGGGGTCGGAGGCGACGGAGGCCGCGCTGAAGATGGCGCGGCAATACCATGTGGAACGCGGGCAGCCGGCCCGCGCGCGCTTCATCGCCCGCCGCCAGAGCTACCACGGCAACACGCTCGGCGCGCTGGCCGCCAGCGGCAATGCGATGCGGCGGAGGCTCTACATGCCGATGCTGGCCGACGCCTTCAGCCATGTCTCGCCCTGCTACGCCTATCGCGACCGGCGCGAGGACGAGACCGACGACGATTACGTCGCGCGCCTGGCGGCGGAGCTGGAGGCGGAGTTCCAGCGCCTCGGCCCCGACACCATCGCGGGTTTCGTCGCGGAACCGGTTGTGGGCGCCACGCTTGGCTGCGTCACGGCGCTGCCTGGATATTTCCAGGCGGTGCGGGAGATCTGCGACCGCCACGGTGCCCTGCTGATCCTGGATGAGGTGATGTGCGGCATGGGCCGCACCGGCACCATGCATGCCTGGGAACAGGAAGATGTTGCGCCCGATATCCAGGTGGTCGCGAAGGGGCTCGGCGGCGGCTACCAGCCGGTGGGCGGCATCCTGGTGGCGGGGCATGTGGTCGCTGCGATCCGCGACGGATCGGGCGCCTTCATGCATGGCCACACCTACCAGGCGCACCCCATCGCCACCGCCGCCGCGCTGGCCGTGCAACAGGCAATCCGGGACGAAGGGCTGCTCGATAACGTGCGGCGCATGGGCGCGCTGCTGGAACAGCGCCTGACGGAACGGCTGGGCAACCACGCCCATGTCGGCGACATCCGCGGCCGCGGCTTGTTCTGGGCGGTGGAATTCGTCGCCGACCGTGCGACCAAGGCGGTGTTCGACCCTGCCCTGCAATTGCATGAACGGGTGAAGATGACGGCCTATGAACGTGGGCTCGCCTGCTACCCGATGGGCGGCACCATCGACGGGCGGCAGGGCAACCATGTCATCCTCGCCCCGCCCTACATCGTCACGGCCGCGCAGGTGGACGCGATCGTCGCGCGCTTCGGCGATGCGGTGGAAGCTGCGCTCGCGGCCCTGCCGGCGGCCTGACACCAGATCCCGCAACTCATGGGATTCGGTGTCAGCCCCCTGCCCGCCGCAGCCAAGCCCCGTAGATCCGGGGCCCCGCCAGCGCCGCGAGTGCCACCAGCAGGATCGCGAGGCTCACCGGCCGCGTGACGAAGGTGGTCCAGTCGCCCTGGCTGATGGTCAGCGCCTGGCGCATCGCCTGTTCGGCCATAGGGCCCAGGATCATCCCGATCACCACAGGGGCCACGGGGAAGTCGAAGCGGCGCATGAACATCGCGACGATGCCGATGCCATACAGCAGCACCAGGTCCATCACCGAATTGCTGATCCCATAGGTGCCGATCGTCGCGAAGACCAGGATGCCGGCATAAAGCTGCGGCTGCGGGATCTTCAGGATCCGCGCCCACAGCCCCACCAGCGGCAGGTTCAGCACCACCAGCATCACATTGGCGATGAACAGGCTGGCGATCAGCGTCCAGATCAGCTCCGCCTGCGTCGTGAACAGCAGCGGCCCGGGCTGGATGCCGTAGGATTGGAAGGCGCTCAGCATGATCGCCGCCGTCGCGCTGGTCGGCAGGCCGAGCGTCAGCATGGGCACCAGCGTCCCGGCGGCGGAGGCGTTGTTCGCCGCCTCCGGCCCCGCCACGCCCTCGATCGCGCCAGTGGTGCCGAATTCCTTCTGCGCCGCGGGGGAGGCCAGTTTCCGTTCGGTGTAGTAGCTCAGCATCGTCGGCATCTCGGACCCGCCGGCCGGCATCACGCCGAAGGGAAAGCCCAGCCCGGCGCCCCGGAACCAGGGACCGAGGCTGCGCCGCCAATCGCTGCGGGACATGGCGATGCGCCCGACCGGCAGCACCTCCGCCTTGCCTTCCCGGTACCGCCAGGCGAGGTGCAGCGTCTCTCCCACCGCGAAGAGCGCGACGGCGACCAGGACCACGCTGATCCCGTCCAGCAATTCCGGCAGGCCGAAGGTCAGGCGCGGCTGCCCGGTCTGCAGGTCGATCCCGACCAGCCCGAGCATGAGGCCGAAGAACAGGCTGGTCAGCCCGCGCAGCACACTGCCCCCCAGCACGGCGGACACCGTGACGAAGCAGAGGATCATCAGCGAGAAATACTCCGCCGGACCCAGCTTCAGCGCGAGTTCCACCACCACCGGCCCGAGGAAGGCCAGCCCGAGCGTGCCGATCGTGCCGGCGACGAAGCTGCCGATGGCCGCCGTGGCCAGCGCCGGGCCGGCGCGACCGCTGCGGGCCATCTTCGACCCCTCGAGCGCCGTCATGATGGACCCGCCCTCGCCGGGCGTGTTCAGCAGGATCGATGTCGTGCTGCCGCCATACATCGCCCCGTAGAGGATGCCGCAGAACAGGATGAAGGCGCCGGTCGCGCTGACGGTGAAGGTGATCGGCAGCAGCAGCGCGATGGTCAGCGCCGGCCCGATCCCCGGCAGCACGCCGATGGCGGTGCCAAGGAAACAACCCAGCAGCGCCCAGCCCAGATTCGCCAGCGTCAGCGCATTGCCGAAGCCGAGCGTGAGGCCCGCGATCGCATCCATCAGGCCGCGTCCCTTATCCCGGTGTCCCGAAGATCAGCCCCTCGACCAGCCCCGCGCCGATAGTCACGCCAAGCAGCTTCACGAACAGCGTGTAGGCCCCCAGTGAGACGGCAAAGGCGATGCCCAGGTTGCGCAGATGCGCGCGCGACCCGAAGGCCGCCGCCACCAGCACGAACTGCGCCGTCGCGGCCACGGTGAAGCCGGAGGGCACGATCAGCAACAGATTCGCCAGCAGCCCCGCCAGCAGCAACCCCAGCGCGCGCAGGTTCACCGGCGCGTCGCCCTGCGACTCCTCGATGTCGCGAGACCAGCCGCCGCGCAGCGCCGAGGCCGTCAGCAACCCGCCCAGTATCAGCAGGGCCGTGGTGATCAGCCAGGGCACCAGCTTCGGCCCGACCTGCGCGTAGATCGGCGAGGTCGGGATGACGAGCGCCTGCCAGGCGCCGATGGCGCCCAGCCCCAGCACGAACACCCCCGCGCCGAGATCGGCCGGGTCCGGCCGCCCGCGCAGGCTCATGCGGGCGGCCGCAGGGCGCGCATGGCGCCGTTCAGGTCGCGAGGCCGAGGTCGCGCAGCACGCCCTCGGTCGCGGCGATGTCGCGCGCCAGGTACTGCTCGAAGGCCGGGCCGGTCAGGAAGGCGTCGTCCCAGCCGCGCGTGGTCAGCATCGCGCGCCAAGCCGGGGTGTTGTAGATCGCCGTCATCAGGTCGCTCAGCGCTTGGCGCTGCGCTGCGCTGATGCCGGGCGGTCCGAAGACGCCGCGCCAATTGGCGGTGACGACATCAAGGCCGCTTTCCTTGAGCGTCGGCAGGCCGGGCTCCAGCCGCTTTTCGCCGGTGGTGGCCAAGGCGCGCATGCGACCGGCCTTGATCTGCTCGGCGAATTCCGAGAAGCCGGAGATGCCGGCCCGCACCTGCCCACCCATGATCGCCGCCTGGGCCGGGCCGCCGCCGGCGAAGGCGACATAGGCGGCCTCACGCGGGTTGCGGCCCAGCGCCTTCAGCATCAGGCCGAGGGTGATGTGGTCCGTCCCGCCAGCAGAGCCGCCGCCCACGGCCACACCGCCCGGATTGGAGCGGAGCGCCGCAATCAACTGGTCGATGCTGCGGAATTCGGAATTCGCGGGCACCACGATCACGCCGACTTCCTCGGTCATGCGCGCGATGGGCACGACGTCCCGGATGCTGATGGGGGACCGGTTGGTGATGCCCGCCCCCACCATGACCGAGCCGCCGATCATCAGCGCATCCCCGCGGCCGCGGCGCTGGGAGACGAAACGCGGCAGCCCGACCATGCCGCCGGCGCCGCCCACATTCTCGAACTGGAAGCTGCCGACGAGCCCGGCGCCGCGCGCCACCTGCTCGATCCCGCGGCCGAGCCCATCCCAGCCGCCGCCGGGGCCGGCGGGGATGAACATATAGAGGCTGGCGAAGCGCTGCTGCGCGGCGGCGGGGCCTGCCACCAGGCCGGCCCCGGCGAGGCCGGCGGCGGCGAGGATGCTGCGACGACGGATGTTCATGGTTCCTCCCTCGATCCAAGCGCTCGGTTTCGCCGACGCTGCATTGCGCAAACCATAGTGCAGCCCTGCGCCATGCGCAAACCGGCGCGACACCGCCGGCGGCTTGGCAGACAGCCTTGCCCGAGTTGAGTGGCGTTGACGAAGGCGGCGCCGCAATGGACCAATCGCGCCCGCAGCAGGCTTCTTGGCCCGAGGGCTTCCTTCGGCGGCGGGCTTTCGGTATGGGGAGTGTGCGGGACCCGTAGCTCAGCTGGATAGAGCGCTGCCCTCCGAAGGCAGAGGTCGAAGGTTCGAATCCTTTCGGGTCCGCCAGTTTTTCCTCACAATCTCAACGGCTTAGTCGGGCACGTCCATCCCGAGGCACCCGAGATTTGTGCAAAGCACCCCTTCACAAACCCTGCACAAAAATTTGTGTAACTCCCCAAGTGGCTGATTAAAATGGGGTTTCGGGACCAACCCAGGGGTGTCGAATGGACAGGGTCGATGTGCGGGGCGACGGGCGTGTCATCCTCTACAAGCGGGATGGGCTGAAGAATCCCGTCTATCAGGCACGTCTGCGGGTCCCGAACGCCGCTGGGTACAAGATCGTCACCACCAAAACGGCGAATCTGCGGGAGGCAGAGCGCATTGCGCTCAACCTCTACGAAGAGCTCTACATGACGGTCCGTGCGGGTGGGTCGATCAAGTCCCGCACCTTCAAGCAGGTCTTCGAGGAGTGGGAGAAGGCAGCGACCGCAACGGCGACCACCCGACAGGGCAAGTCGTGGAAACCGACCGCAGATCGGGTTCGGACGTATGCGATCGAGTTTTTCGGGGCGAAGAAGATCACCGAGATCGGGGAGGGCGACTTCGCCGACTACTGGGTCTGGCGGAAGTCGAACTTCGCCCGGAAGGCACCGACCAACGGGACGCTGAAGCGGGAGCGGGCAAGTCTGCTGCCCGTGTTCAAGTATGCGGTGACGAAGGGTTACCTGACGGTGATGCCAACGGGCAGCGCACCATCGGCAAAAGCGGTTCGGCGACCGACCTTCACGCTCAATGAGTGGAGGGTGCTGTCCCGGAAGATGCGGGAATGGGTCGCAGCGGCGCAGTCGAAGGTCGCCGAGGGCGCGACCCGCAAGCGGGTGAAGACCGGCCGGAAGCGGGGCCTCTCGAATGTCCGCGGCGGCAAGGGCACGGCCTCGCGCACGGTCGGGCTGCTGAGCGCCATCTTCACCTATGCCCAGCGCAAGCGGCTGATCTCCGACCATCCGGTGCGGGGCGTGATCCGCTATGCCGATCGGCGCCGGCAGTGGCGACTGTCGGATGATGAGTATGCAGCACTCGGCGTGGGCCTGGCTGCGCTGACCAACGCGCCGAAGCCGCGCAAGGATGGCAAGCAGGGGCACATGATGTGGCCCGCCGCGATCCATGCCGCCCGCTTCCTGGCGCTGACCGGCTGGCGCAGTGGGGAGGCGCTGGGGCATGCTGGATCTGCCGCGGCGCACGGCGCGGCTGCCGGATACCAAGACCGGCGAGAGCGTTCGGCCGCTGGCGACCGCCGCCTGCGATCTGCTGCGCAAGCTCGGGCCCGGCCGCGCCGATGCGCTGGTCTTCCCGCCCTCCCGTGGGGATGGGATCATGAGCGGCTTCCCGACGCTGTTCGAGCGCATCACCAAGGCGGGCGGGCTGCCGAAGGACGTGACGCCGCACATCCTGCGGCATTCCTTCGCCAGCCTGGCGGCGGATCTGGGTTGCTCGGAACTGGCGATCGCGGCGTTGCTCGGCCACCGCAGCGGCAGCGTGACGGCACGCTACACCCATGCGGCGGATGATGTGCTGCTGGCGGTCGCGGATATGGGTGTCGATGCGGCTGCGGTCGGTCAGCACCGTCGAGGCCTTCTTCGCGATGCCGCGCCGGGTCAGCAGCCGGCCCGCCTCCGCGTCCTCCATATACATGTCGCAGAGCTCGGCCACCGTCGCGGCCGCTCGTTTTGCCTTCTTCTCATCGTTGGGGTCCGTGCCCTCGATCTTGGCCGCCATCAATACTTGCTGCGCCTTGGTCCGCGCCGTCTCGGGCGTCCAGGGCGCGCCGTGCGTGCCGATCGTGTAGCGGCGCTGTCGGCCGTCCTGGGTGCGGTACATCACGAAGTAGGAGACGTGGTGGCTGATGCGGCGCCTGGCGCCAAACCCAGGCACGGAGCCGGTTCCGCCATCGAAGACGGTGCTGTTCGGGCCGAGCGCGCGGATCTTGCGGAGGCCGATGCGGTTGGATGCGACGGGCATGTGCGACCTTTGCTCTCACTTCAAAAATCGGCCCCGAATTTCGGGGTAACGACGGGGTAGTCTGAGAGCGCAGATCAATTCAAGTATGATATCAATACATCATCGGAGTCCAGCGCCGGATAGCACGGAAAAACAAATACCGACGACGCTTATCAATGAACAAAGCGACTAAAAGACCCCACTCCGAAGGCAGAGGTCGAAGGTTCGAATCCTTTCGGGTCCGCCAGTTTTTCCCCACAATCTCAATGGCTTAGTCGGATCCCCAGGTCCCGAAACGCCCGAGATTTGTGCAAAACACCCCTTCACAAACCCTGCACAAAAATTTGTGTAACTCCCCAAGTGGCTGATTAGAATTGGGTTTCGGGACCAACCCAGGGGTGTCGAATGGACAGGGTCGATGTGCGGGGCGACGGGCGTGTCATCCTCTACAAGCGGGATGGTCTGAAGAACCCCGTCTATCAGGCGCGACTGCGGGTCCCGAATGCCTCAGGGTACAAGATCGTCACCACGAAAGCGGCGAACCTGCGGGAGGCAGAGCGGATAGCGCTGAACCTCTACGAAGAGCTTTACATGACGGTCCGTGCGGGTGGGTCGATCAAGTCCCGCACCTTCAAGCAAGTCTTCGAGGAGTGGGAGAAGGCAGCGACCGCAACGGCGACCACACGGCAGGGCAAGTCGTGGAAACCGACCGCAGATCGGGTTCGAAGGTATGCGATCGAGTTTCTCGGGGCGAAGAAGATCACCGAGATCGGGGAGGGCGACTTCGCCGACTACTGGGTCTGGCGGAAGTCGAACTTCGCCAGGTAGGCGCCGACCAACGGGACGCTGAAGCGGGAACGGGCAGGTCCACGGCCCTGCTGGGCCGGATCTGAGGAGGCGCTCGGCTGGCCGACCACCATCACCCCCCCAACCGGGCACCGCCCAATCGGTTTGCTCAAGCGGCCACCGGTTCTCGAACAGACGTTCAGTACGGATCTTGCGCAACTCGCGGGCCATCATCTCCTCGACCTGATAGGGATCGTCCGCATTCATGTTGACCATGCGCAGATAGTCGCAGATGAGGGAAATGCCCACCTTGTCCTGCATGAGCTTCGGATAGGCATTGAAGATCGCGCTATCGGCGGGGCGTTCGATATGCAGTTCCAGACCCTGCATTCCCTTGGTCTGCGAAACGCGCAGAAGTCGGTAAAGCAGCGCGCAGAGGTCGATGTAGTCCTGCTCCCGATAATGCACGCCCTTGATCGCAGCCATCACAGCGCGGAGCATCCGCTTGCAATCCGCCAACGAGTTGGACATCACCAGCGCGCCTGTCGCTGCGCCGCCGATGATCAGCATCTCGAATGGCAGGGCCGCCAGGATGGGCCCCAGATTGCCTCCATGGATCAGGAAGCCGCCGAACACGCAAACGATCACGAATGCGAAGCCACCGAGAATGTTCACTGCGTGGGCCGCCTGTTGCTGGCAGCGGAACTGTCCGGCGCCTGGTTCAGGACGATCAGGACCGAGACGCGACGGTTCGCGGGATGCAAAGGCTCGGTTGGACGCAGCAGATCCTGGTCGGCGCGTCCGGTTACGGCGCGAACCCGCCTCTCCGCAACTCCGGCTTCCAGCATGACCCGCCGCGCGGCATTGGCACGCTCAACCGAGAGTTCCCAGTTGCTGCGCGCGTCCGTTCCGCTGCGGAAAGGCGCGGCATCGGTATGCCCCGCAATCTCCACCGGATGGGAGAGCCGCGCGATGACAGAGGCTGCGCGCAGGAGAAGCGCGCGCCCGCGGTCATTCGGCGCAGCAATGCCGGTTGCAAACAACGCCTGGCCTTCGCCATCGACCATCTGCATGCGAAGACCCTCCGGCACTTCCTCGACCAGCATCTGCTCTGCCAGAGCGCGCAATTGAGGATCTGCATTGATGACGCTGCGGATTCGGCCGCCGAAAGGCTGGCCGGCACCGCTGAAGCTGCGGCTCAATGAGTTGGTCGGGTTGAAGTACTCCGCGATGCCGGTGCGCTGTTGCTCCGTCGTCGCGTTGACAAGCCACAGAAGTAGGAAGAACGCCATCATGGCTGTCACGAAGTCGGCATAGGCGATCTTCCAGGTCCCCCCGTGATGCCGGCGGTGATCGTCGCGCCCCCGACTTCGGACGATGACCGGCCTGGATCCCGGCTTGCCCTCGACTGAGGCCGACACGGGCTTCACGGACACAGCTTCGCGCAGGGGGGCGTGTTCATCATGCGCTATGCCGAATCAAGCGACGACTTGCCGAAGATGAGCCCGGCGCTGCCGCGGCACGCCCGCAGCCAGCCTGGCGCGCGCGGCGGCTATGGCGGACTGCGGGGGATCTTCGATTGTGTAGCCGAACCCCCAGACGGTGTGCACGATCTCCGGCGCTCCGGCCGCAGCGAGTTTGCGCCGCAACTTGCAGACAAAGACATCGATAACCCGCGCCCCCGGGCTTTCGCCATCCGGATAGAGGCGGCTGATGAAGTTTTCCTTCGAGAGGACCATGCGGCGGCGGAGCATGAGAGATTCAAGAATCTGAATCTCCCTCAGCGTCAGGTTCACCGGCCGGTCATCGACCGTGACGCGCCGCAGCGCTTGGTCAAGGACCACATTGCCGCAAGTGAGCTTGGCGGACGCATGGCCGAACATGCGCCGATGCACAGCGCGCAGCCGCGCCCCAAGCAGGTCCGGCGCTACCGGGCCCGCGAGAACGTCGTCTGCACCATTGTCCAGAAGGACCTTCTGGCTCTGCTCCGTGCAGGCGCGGAGCAGCACAAGCGAGGGCAGGCCGGTGCCGGCGGCACGGATATCCCGCAGCAGCGGCCGCGCGGCAGTCTCGTCACGAACGTCGATCACAACGGCGTCGTATGGACCGCACAGCCGTGCGATCTCGCCAATTTCATGCAGCGGCTCGGCGAGATCGAAAATGAAGCCGTCGCCTGCCGTCGGCGTCACGTAGTTATTCTTGCCGACACAATCGGAGCCTAGCAGGACGCGCACATGAACCCCCACGCCCAAGGAACAAAACCCGTCGCGGCGCCAGGCGACAGCTCGATATCAGCCAATGGATCGCAGTGGCACCGCTCGCGTTTTTGCGAGGTCCATTAGTAGCTTCATGGGCACCCCATAAAGAAGATCAATTTCCAGGAAATTTGGTAGATTTTTGTGTAGAAGTGTCATCATAACTATCGTCATTTCGGTGTGGCCGTCTACAGATCCGCGCAAAGCCGTTGCGCGTCGCCAGGGCCCCCGAATCTCCCCCATCGCCCAGGGCCGACGGGCGTTGAAGCGAGGAGCGGCTTGGACGCCGTCCGCCCCGCCTTCGGGCATGCTGCTGAAATTCGCCGCGACAGACCCGATTCATGCGGGGCATTGGCGTTCGGCAGACCGCAGCGCTGCGGACCTATGGTGCAGTCCATCAGATGGTCGCCGAGCCAACCCCGTGCCGCCACATCGGCGAGGCAGGCGGAGGGATCGAGGTCGTTCAGCCTGGCGGCGTCGATCGGGCGGTTCCAGGCTGGAACGTCGTCACCCGCGCCGGAGGTGGCCCTGCCCGGCAGGACGCCAAAGGGCGACCCAGCCGTAGAGCGCCGCCTGCTCCAGCACCCTCTGCCGGTAGAGACCTGACCGCCACAGCATCGCCAGGCGCGCCAAGCAGCCCGCCTGCGGCAGCGCCGACAGTTCAAGCAGCAGTCGCTGCGCATCCGTCGTGAGGTCCGGGTGCCGTCGCAAGGCTTCGACATGGGCCATGAACAGGCGCATGTAGCTGTCTGGCCCGCGCCGCACCGCGCGCAGCGCGCGGTCGGCGGCGCTCGGCACAGCCCCCACCACATTCGCCGCGTGCTGCCGGTACAGCATCACCGGCTCCGGATCGGCCAACACGCGGCCACCGACCGCCGTGGTGACCAGATAGGCCCACCAGTCGTGCAGTGTGGCGGCCGGCGCCGGCGTCGCGAGGATCGCCCGCCGCGCAGCCTCGTTCACGACGATGGTGCAGCCGGTTGCAACATTCTGCGCCAGCGCGTTTCGCAGTGAGGGCGCGCGTATCACGGGGGGAGAGAGGCCCCGCTCGCGTAGCACGGCATCCACGATTCGTTGGCGCGCGCAGTAGAGCACCGGAAGCGCCTGCGCCTCGCGTTCCATGAGCCGGGCCGCACGAGCAAGCTTGTCGGGCAGCCAGACATCGTCCTGGTCGCAGAAGGCATAGCGCCGCGCCGACGGCGCAGCTGCGAGGAGGGCGAGGAAATTCCCGAGCGCCCCAAGGCGCTGCGGCCCGCTCGGAAGCCGTCGCACACGCCCCGGTCCGAAGGCGGCGGCGAAATCGTCCAGGATGGCGCCAGTGGCATCCGTCGAGAGGTCATCGCGGACCACGAGGATCCAGTCCTGGTCCTCCTGCGCCTGCAGGCTGTGGAGCTGCTCGACAAGGAAGGCCGCGCCGTTGCAGGTGGCGAGCAGAATGGCCGTGCCGTACTGGCCGACAGAGGACGCGGCGCCACCTTCTGACACAACCCGGATCCCTAAGCTTTCCAAGCGCGGCTTGCCCCGTTTGCTCGACCGCAATCGATCATATCGGCAAAGCGGAGCGGCTGACAGCGGCGGCCGCGCGCAGGCAGGAACCGACGCGGAGATGTAGAAGCGTTTGCCGCGCTCCCTTTCGGCCGGCCAGACCGACCCCACGCAGACGGCATGGTTTCGGACAAGCCGAGGCAGCCAGCCAAGAGCGCGTCTCCCGCTCAGGAGGCCGTGCGAGAGTTATTCGTGCTCCATCGACGTCTGTATCTGCACGTGTCGAGCGCGATACGGATTGCAGTCCTCGGGCTTCTCGGGCACAGAGCGCCTCATGTCTGTTTATTCCGATACGGAAGATGGACGTTGCGCCGTATCCCAGGCTCTGGGTGCGCCGATGAACGGCCATTCATGATCCGCGACTTTGTCAAAGCCCGGCCGCGTCTCAGGCGGGTACTCCGCCCTTGGGTGCGCTTGGCACGAAGACTGCGTGATGATCTGCACAGGGCGACCGGCCGTTGCCTGTTCTGTTCTGGAACAAGCTACCCGGAATGGGTCAGGAAATATGGCAGCTTGAGTCACGCTGACCGCGTCGCCATCGAGGCTCGGATCGAGCGGATGTCCGTCAAGCCGCTGATGTCGGTGGTGATGCCGGTCTATAATCCTGAGCCCAGCTTCCTCCGGGAGGCGATAGCTTCGGTCCAGGCCCAGATATGGCCGCATTGGGAGCTTTGCATCGCGGACGATGCTTCGCCGGATCCGCGCATCCCGACGCTGCTCGCCAAGGCGGCGGCTGCGGATCTTCGCATCAGGTGGACCCGCCGCGATGCCAACGGCCACATTTCCGCGGCGAGCAACTCCGCACTGGAACTCGCGCGCGGCGAATGGGTGGTGCTGCTCGACCATGACGACCGCCTAGCGCCAGAGGCACTCTACGAGATCGCGGCCGCGGCCGCTGCGAACCCGACAGCGCAGGTGATCTATTCCGACGAGGACAAGATCGACGAGCGCGGCCGCCGCAGCGATCCCTATTTCAAGCCGGACTTGGATCCCGAATTGCTGCTGGCGCAGAACATGGTGAGCCACCTCGGCGCCTATCGTCGCGACCTGTTGGAAAAAATCGACGGCTTCCGCATGGGCCTGGAGGGTAGCCAGGACCACGACCTCTTGCTGCGCTGCCTGGCGGAGGTCGGGGTGAACGCATTCGTCCACATCCCGGCTGTGCTGTATCACTGGCGCCAGACTTCCGCGCCGTCGAGCTTCTCGCAAGCCTCGCTCGATCGTTGCACGGCAGCTTCGCGCCGGGCGGTTGCGGAGTATTTGGCGGGGCGCGGCATCGCGGCGGATCTGGTTCCCGCTCCGCTGGCGCCCGCCTACAGCCGTGTTGTTTACCATCTCCCCTCACCGGCGCCGCTGGTCAGCGTGATCGTCCCAACCCGCGACCGGGCGGAACTTCTCGGGCCCTGCATTCGCGGCGTGCTGGACCGCACGGACTATCCGGCGATCGAGATCCTGATCGTGGACAATGACAGCATCGAACCTGCGACCCATGCGCTGTTCGGGAGCTTCGCAGCCGATCCGCGCGTGCGGATCCTGCACAGGCCTGGCCCGTTCAACTACCCCGCCCTGAACAACGACGCGGTGCAGGAAGCGCGGGGTGAGATCTTGCTGCTGCTGAACAACGACACGCTGGTGATCGAGCCGGGCTGGCTGCGCGAACTGGTGTCCCACGCGGCGCGCCCCGGGATCGGGGCCGTGGGCGCTAAGCTGCTCTATATGGACCGAACCATTCAGCACGGTGGCGTTCTGCTCGGTATGGGGAAGGGAACCGAGACGGTCGCTGGCCATTACGGCCATGGCGCCGCCGAGAACGCGCCCGGACCTTTCGGCTGGCTGGCCCTCACCCGCAGCGTGTCGGCCGTGACGGCCGCTTGTCTCGCGGTGAAGCGCGCCGATTACCTCGCTGTCGGCGGGATGAATGAGACCGACCTTAAGGTTGCGTTCAACGATGTGGATTTCTGCTTGCGTCTGCGCGCGAAAGGGTTGCGCAACGTCTTTACGCCACATGCGCGGATGCTGCATTTCGAATCGAAATCGCGTGGCTACGAGGACACGCCAGGGAAGCAGGCCAGGTTCGTGTCTGAGGTCCGCTTCATGCGGGCAACATGGGGCGCAGCCCTGGATTCCGATCCCTTCTGGAATCCCAATCTGTCGCTTGTCGATGCCCGGCACAGCATCGCCTCAAAGCCGCGCCAGGCACGGAGCTGGATGCAGGCCAACTGAGATGCCTTGGCAGTCCGGCTTAAGGCTGACTTCATCAGTCGTGCCGTACTGGAGCGGTGGTCTTTGCAGGGCACTGGACGCCGCGCATGTCTGCTACGCCGCCAATGGCCGCCGTCGGAGGGTCCCGCGCGATCTACCGTTTCGATTTCACGGCGGATTCGGGTGACGCCTGGGGGGGCTGGTTCGTTGCCGCCGCGGATGCCTTCACGGCCGGCGCGGAGCTGCGGATGCCGGCTGGAGCCTACACGGTTCTTGGCCAGACGACGGATGTCCTCGAGGTAGACCTCTTTGGCCTGCAGGAAGGTCAGGTCTTCGTCGAGTGGTATCGCGACGGGCAGAGTGGGCAATTTCTCCCGACCCGTAACGGGCCAGCCACACCGGCGGGCACGGCCGGGCTCGGCAGTGAATTGGACGCGGCCTGGGACGGAGTAAGTTGGAATTATTTCCGTGGCGGCTTTACAATGGACGTACACATAATCACACCCAAAATATTTATTTTCTATTTTCATTCGGCCGTAAATGGCGATACCTATATTGGGCGCGTAGTCGAGGATAGGGCGGTCTACTCGGCCGGAAGCGTCATCCGAACGGATTCGGGCGTCTATGCCATCACGGCGGAGCTGCCGCTTGGGGTCGGCGACAGTGTCCTAACGGGTACAGTCTGGATCGATGGCTACCACGATTTCAGTACGGGACGATGGCTGGACACTTACCAGAGGCAGGTCGGCGCTGCGTCGGGCAGCCATGGCCTCGGTAGCGAGCAGGATTGGGCCTGGGATGGCGATGAGTGGGACCTGTTCCTCGCCGGCGTGACGCAGTGGGTACGCGTGGAATGGCCCTTCGGATGATTTTGCACTCCCGGAAAGTTTATATCATGGTCTAGGATCAGGCTCCGTAACGGCTTTGGGAGGCTAAAGTGGATCCACGTACAAAATTTCTTCGCTCTCTCATTCCTTTGCATGGTCGAGGGCTTGAGGTGGGGCCCGGCTATAACCCTCTTGTGCCGAAAATAGAAGGATTTCAGGTGGAAACGGTTGATTATACTGATGTTGCTGGCCTCCGAACAAAATATCGAAACAACCCCCACGTGGATATAAATCGAATTGAAGAAGTAGATCATATTGTTGATGGAGACAATGATATATTAAGCACAATCGGAGAGCAAAAGAAATTTGATTATATTGTTGCATCCCATGTCATTGAGCATACGCCAGATCTACTTAGATTTCTGAAAAATTGCGAAAACCTCCTGCTCCCCGGCGGTACGTTATTGCTCGCTGTACCCGATAAACGGCACTGCTTTGACGTGTTTTTACCATTGACCAGTACAGGCATGATACTTCAAGCTCACCTTGATGTGCGTCTTCGTCCGACGCCAGGAGCCATATTCGACGACGTTGCCTATAATGCTGTACGGGGCGGCGCAATCGGCTGGTCTAATTCCGAAACGACCGAACTACGGTTTTTTGCGCCTTTTGAAGATGCGCAGAAGGCTTACACTGCTGCAAAGAAATCGGACAACTATCTTGACGTTCACGTTTGGCGCTTTGTGCCCTCTTCCTTCCGGCTGATTTTGCACGACTTGCATGCGCTTGGGGAAATTCGTCTGCGTGAGGACCGGTTTTTTGACAGCGTGGGCAATGAATTTTACATCACCCTCTCAACCGCCTCGTTCGGGTGCCCCGTAGATCGCCTAACTTTGGCAGCGCAAGCTCTGGTAGAACAATCGCAAATCTTGGTGAGTGTGTAGACGATCTAGCTACCAGCTCTCGAAAAGGGCCGCAGCAATATCCGCAACTTGTTGGCCCGAACCGTAGCGATCTAGAGCTTCTTCGCGAGCGCGGGGTGCGATCCGAGGGCGCAGCTCGTCTAGGTTGTCGACGACGTCGGCCAGGACGTGTTCCCAATTTCCAGCATGGCTCAGCCAGCCATTCCCGCCATGCGCAATCGCCTGACTGTAGGCATATGTAGGCGATGCGATGGTCAGTGTCCCCACAATGGCCGCCTCAAACCATTTCAAATCAGATTTACAATTGGTGAATTGATTTTCTTGTAGCGGTACGATGTTGATCTCAACAAACCCCTTCTCCCGCTGAAGATTTAAAAAATCCTGGAGCGGTATCGTCTCAATTCGGTGGCTATAGCGTGCCAGATTAGCACCCAGTTTCAGAAAACCGACGATGCGAAGCCGAACCGAGGGATTTCGATCCATCAGGCGCGCCAGTGCTGGAGCGGCAACTTGAAAATCTCGGTCATGCGAGGGTGATCCGCTAAAGTATCCTATGTGAACCAGCCCATCACGTCGCCATCTCGTCTTATGTTTTACGTTCCAAATGCGCGCCGACAAATCTTGCTGTTCGCGATTTAGGTAATTTTTAATAATTCGGACTGGTTTTCTCGAATAATTTATAGCAAATTCAGACAGATAACCATTAGTCACGATCGCTCCATCACAGAGTTCGAATGTAGCAGCGACGCGTCCGATATATGAAAACCAGTAATTCCATACGGTTTCATCGGACATATTTTGATTCAGCGTATCCATCACAAGATGTGTGTAGCGCTGGTCGAAAACCAGATCGTCTACGTCAAACAAGATACGCCGATGGCGCGCACGAGCCATGGCCGCGATACGAGCAACGCGATCCGTGTAAAGGGAGTTGCGGCAAAGGATAAGCAAATCGCAAGAGTCGAGCACACGCGGCATGGCGTCGAGATCCGCCTCAGTAAACCAACTCGCCGACGGGCCCGTGCCTGTTTGCAAAGCAGCGAGCGACTGCGCAACGTTGTATGCGCGGTAGCGGAAGGTACTGGTATCTGGTGTCGAATAGTAATAGGCGGCCCGTGGAGAACCACGTCTCAGCATTGCTATACGCTGGTCGAATGGAATATCCCAAGGCGTACTGTACAACACGGGCGCGATCTGGTCGATATACATACTATTTCCCCCTATTTTTCATTAGCGCATGTTTTGCCCAATCTTCTAGCCGCTCGACGGCCGGCGCCATTGATTCCTGCCAGTCACGATGAAGCGCGTTATTCGCAAAATTCGCGTGCCGCGTCTCACAATTATCGGCTAGTGCAACGCCACGGCGTAGTCCCTCGACTAGCGACGTTACGTCAGCGTCCACGCAGATGATGTTTTGCGAGTAACGGTCTAGATTTAGCTTCGGGCCAAACCGATTCGTTACAACAACCGACCCGCTGGCAGCGAGGTCGAGCGGTGGATAGCTGGGGTGTGGCGTATACATAAGCGACAGCGCGAGTTCCGTCCGCTGCAACAATGCGGCGTAGTCACGGAGCGCCATGGGCCCAGGAAATAGAGCTCGAGCTCCTAGTGGCAGCTTCACCGGGCCAGCGCCGTGACCTGCGAAGACGAACTCCCACGCCTGCGGGTCAAGCACGCCATCCTCGATCGCAGCCGCCAGCGCCTCAATGCCTCGCCAGTACAAATTGCGCACATTGTGCGGACGGGCGTAGAAGAAAAATGTCCGCATCCCGCCCCTGGTTTTCATAGAGGCGTTGGGATAGTAAAGAGTAGGCGGGAATGACGGCTCAAAACCTATTGCGCCCGGCGCGAGGCACTCTGATTTAAGATGACTTAGTAAAAGACCAGAATTCACGACATACAGCAGATTAGGATTGCGGAGTGTTTCAGTGCAGAGCAAATGGTCGTCACCGTGCGGGTAGAACATGCGTTCGTCCTCCTGAAGGAGATATGCAACGCGCCCGGGCGTGACAGATTGCAAAGTTGCGTGGGTCGTCCACCATGATGTTGTGAGAAAAAGATCGCTCTCCGAGATCTGCAGCGCGCGCGCGTCGCCCGAGCGTGGTGAATGTGCGAGTTCCACGGTCCGATCCCAGGCCAAACCATGGGCGGCCAACACCGAATGGACTTGATTGGCGTCGGGCGATTCCGTTCTAGTAACGATACGAAGGTCAGCATCGATGCGGCGCGCAAAAATTACTGCTAAAATCAGGGCGGTCCCGACACCGCCATAAAGGCTGCCTGAACCCACAGAATCAGTGACGACGGAAACCCTCAACCGTGTGCTTGCAGGGGTCGTGAAAACCGCTAGCGGCGAGAGGTCTGGGAAGCGCTGCCGCCGGGCTATCTCAGGCAACGAGGTGTCCAGTACAACTGACGCTACTTCTGGCTGTGGGGGTGGGGCGAATGTTGCGGAAGGTTCGTGATTTGCTGTAGGTGCCGAGTAGTGCGTCTTTTGGGCTGATGACCGCGCCTGCAGCCGGGATACAAGTTGGCCACTAGCGGTCCACCAGACCGCCTTCATCGCTCGTCGCGCCGCGATACGTACCCATGGCGGCATAGCCTCCATTGCAGCGCGTAACGGCCGGGTGGCGCGCCAAGTGGTGCTGGTGGCGATGGCCTGCGCTGCCATCTCATTGCGCGCCGCTCGCGCCTCAGCCAGTTCTGTACTTCGCCGTGCCTGCTCGACCAAGTTGCGCGCGTGAGCGAGCGCCGCAGCCTCGCTGTCACGCAATGCCGTGATCGTGCCCCGCTGCTCCTCGACGGTGTCACGCAGCGTCGCCGCTTCAGCGAGCGCCGCAGCCTCGCTGTCACGCAATGCCGTGACCGTGCCCCGCTGCTCCTCGATGGTGCTGCGTAGTGCGCCGATGGTCTCGCGCTGCGCGACAATGGCCTCGTTCTGTAGTGCTATCGTCTCTCGGGCGGCGATGAAGCTGCCACGGAGCGCAGGTTCGAAGGCCTGGGCTGCCGTCGATGACAACAGAAGGCTACGCAGCTGTGGCGTCGGCAGCCGGGGCACCATGCTTGCCAAGTCGGCGACAGGGGCGGCAAGGCCAGTGAGCACGCGGCGATACGGCGCTTCGCGTGTGACCACCGCGTGCTGTACAAAGATCATCGAATCATAGAAGCTTACGCGTGCGATCTGCCGCCCCATGGCGCGCAACCGGTCGAGCTCCGCAGGATCCGTATTCTGTGCCGCGTCCCCTTCGAAATGGTCGGCGTTTACGGCGTCGGCCAGCGCCTTGAAGTGTTCGATGGCCGCATCCGGCTTGCGGAAGCCGCCGCCATGCGATTCGAAATAGCTGCAGTGAAGGTCTTCGGCGATGAATAGCCCGCCAGGCGCAACCCGCCTCCAACAGGCTTCAAAGGCGGCAATGATATGTTCAGACCGGTGCGACCCATCATCCACAATGATGTCGAAGACCGCGTCGCCAAGCAGCCGATCGAGTTCCTCCGGATCGCTGGCATCGCCGATCAGCACGCTGATATCGTCACCCAGCGCCAGTTTCGCGCAGGCCGGGTCAATGTCGATGCCAACAATGCTGGATCCCGGCGGCAGGTAACTGCGCCAGATCTGCAGCGACCCGCCATTCTGCACGCCGATCTCCAGCAGTCGTACGGGCTGCCCGGCCGCGAGGAATGGCGCCAGCTCGGCCTCGTAGATCGCCAGATACTGTTCCCACTTGTCGGAGACATTGCCGCGATGAGCCAGGAATAGATCTGAAAGCCTGCACTCGCGCATGGATCCTGGTGGCCGAGGGTCTTGGTGTGTGGGCAGATCGGTCATTCGGTCATCTCCTGGCCGCTGGCCATGCCGATGGCCGGCTGCTTGCCCAGCACCACGCGATCCCCCCCGCCCGTCTTCGCCATCGGGTGCGTCAAGACCCGCTCAAAAGCCGCAGGCCAGGTGGAACACCCTCCCGACCCAGACAAAACTTCGAGCCAGACAAGCGTCCGGAGATAGCGAGGACAGCATTGGATGCTCGCCCCGCGCGTGTTGAGCACGATCAACGTAATCATTTGGAGGTATAACGTTAGGAGTTCGAACTGTCCAGTTGGGGGGTGCCGTTGGATCCATTGGACCGGCTGACAGACCGGCACAGCCTTGCGCTGCGTCAGCTTCCTCAGGCCTTAGCCCCATACCCAAGCCCGTCCGGGACGCGATCCTGCCAATCCGCAGCGCTTCCTCGCCACGCCACGCGCGTGACTAGTCGCCCAGCTTCAGCCTATGCCCGCCAGGAACCCGCGGCGGCCGGGTCGCCGCCGCCCCATCAGGTCTGCAGACGGCCCGCCTTGCCCGGCACGGCGCCGCCCTCCGCCGCGCGCGGCGGGACGGTGCGGGCGATGCGGTCGAAGGTCGAAAGCGCCTGACCCACCACCTGGTCCATGTTGTAGTAGCGATAGGTCGCCAGCCGACCGACGAACCAGGTGTCGGCCTCGGCATCGGCCAGAGCCTCATATCGCTTGTACAGCGCCTGGTTCTCGGGGCGGGGGATCGGGTAATAGGGATCGCCCTCGGCGCTTGGGTATTCGTAGGTGATGCTGGTCTGCTGGTGCCGCTGCCCGGTCATCCACTTGTATTCGGAGACCCGCGTGTAGGGCGTCGTCTCCGCCGGGTGGTTCACCGTGCCGGTGGGCAGGGCCCATTCGCGGTCCAGCGTCTCGTGCCGGAAGCGCAGGCTGCGATAGGGCAGGCGACCGAAGCGGAAGCCGAAATACTCGTCCACCGGGCCGGTCCAGATCAGCCGCCGGAAGCGGAACCGCCGCCGCGCGGTCGCGAAGTCCATCCCCGTCCGCACCGTGATGTTCGGATGGTCCAGAATGCGGCCGAACATCGCCGTGTAGCCGTCGCGCGGCATCGCCTGGAAACGGTCGGTGAAATAGCGGTCATCGCGATTGGTGCGCGTTGGCACCCGCGCGGCGACGGATTTGTCGAGCGCGCTGGGGTCGAGTCCCCATTGCTTGCGCGTGTAGCCGCGGAAGAACAGCTCATACAGCTCGCGCCCCACCTTCGCGACGACCATATCCTCGCTGCTGCGGATCTCCGGTGTCGTCTCGGCCCGCGCGGCCAGCCAGGCTTCGAGCTCCGCCTCGGTCAGCGCCAGCCCATAGAGGCGGTTGATGGTGTCGAGGTTGATCGGGATCGGCACGCGCATCGCGGCACCCGTGGCGGGGCTCCGCACCTCGGCCAGCACGCGGTGCTCATAGGGGCGCCAGTCGGTGAAGCGGGAGAGATGGGTGAAGACAGCCTCGCTGTTGGTGTGGAAAATGTGCGGGCCGTAGCGATGAACCAGCACGCCCGCCGCGTCCGGCTCGTCGAAGGCGTTGCCGGCCACATGGTCGCGCCGGTCGATCACCAGCACGCGGTCGTCGCGCTGGGCAGCGAGGCGTTCCGCCAGGATGGCACCGGCGAAGCCGGCGCCCACCACCATCCAGTCAAACATGCGCAGCACCCGCCACCGCACGCCGCGCCGCGCCGCGCCGGCGGATGCGTGCGCCGAGCACCTCGGCCAGCAGCGCGCCCATCCGCGCCCAGCTCCGGTCCCAGGACTGCGCCGAGAGCCGCGCATCCACGCGCGCCAGCCACGGCCCGCGCGGGCGCGCCAGCATCGCCTCGATCTTCGCGACCATGCCGGCGGCATCGCGCGCGATCTCGACCAGGCCGGGATCGCCGTAGTCGCGCACCACATCGATGACGGGGGTCGAGACGACGGGCAGTCCGGCGGCCAGGAATTCCGGTGTCTTGGTAGGACTGATGAAGCGCGTGCTCTCGTTCAGCGCGAACGGCATGAAGCCCGCATCCCATTGCGCCAGATGTGCCGGCAGGTCGCGATAGTCGCGCGGGCCGAGCCAATGGAGGTTTCCCGCCCGCGGCAGCAAGGCGGGGTCGATCTTCGCGACCGGCCCGATCATGCAGAAGGACCAGCCGGGCCGGAGCGCCGCCAGCGCCGCGACCAGGTCGAGGTCCATCCGTTCATCCACCACGCCGAAGAAGCCGATGCGCGGGCGCGGCAGCGCGGCCAGCGCGGTCGGCGCGGGCATCGCCAGCCGGGCTTGGCCGAAATGCTTCACGTCGATGGAGGAGGGCAGGCAATGCACCGCCGGATGCCTGCCGCGCTTGGCCTCATACAGGCTGCGGCCGCCGGTGAAGACCAGCTCGGCGCGGGCCAGCAGGCGGCGTTCCATCTCCAGCATGCCGGGCGGCGCGCCGCGGAAGGCGGACAGCTCGTCCATGCAATCATAGACGACGGCATCGGCGGGCAGCTGCCCGGCCAGGGCCATGAACATCGGGGAGTAGAACCAGAGCACCAGCGGCCGCCCCGCACGCGGCGCCAGCAGTGTCTCGATCAGCGCGCGCTGGGCGGCCAGCGCGACCTCGGGCGACAAGCCGCGCGGCAGGATGGGGCGGGCCACCAGCACCGCGCCGCGGCGTTCGCGATCGAGCCGCGGGGCGGCGCCATCGGCTTCGACCGGTTCCTCGACGAAAAGGACCTCATGCGTCGTGGCGGCGCGGGTCATCAACTGCTGCGGGCGCTGGAAGACGAAATCCCAGCGGAGATGCGACAGCACCAGCAGCACGGGGCGCTGGTCGGGCTGTGTCTGCGGACAAGGCGGTGCCCCGTTCATCATTCTCTCCTTCGCTCCGGCTGGCAGGCGAAAGGGCGCGGCCAAGGCTGCCGCGCGACGCGGGAGCGCCACGACGCGGATCGCCTGTCCGGCAAGGCCTGGACATCCTGGATGCGGGGGGAACGCCGCATGCTGCGCTGCGGTTCCGGACGGCAACCGGGGCGGTGACGGCGCGGCGCGTCACCGCTGCGGTTCGTCACCGGATGAATTCAGCCCCATGCGGTGCAGCCTGGGCGATGGGGCCGCGTTCACACCCTGTCACGCCGCGCGTCCCGGATATCGGGCCGGATGGCGGCGGGCGATCCGTAGCCCTCGGCGGCGGGTCTTCGCACGGAAAGGGAAACACCAGCCATGGCCAATGCGGGCAACAAAAACCCCGGCAGCTTCGCCAATGACCCCAAGAAGGCTAGCGAGTCCGGCCGCAGCGGCGGCGAGCATGAAGGGCAGGGGAAGAATCCCGGCAATCCCGCCAAGGATCCCGGCAAGGCCCACGAGGCGGGCCGCACCGGCGGCCAGCAGAAGGGGCAGGAGAAGAATCGGGGCAATCTCGCCACCAATCCCGACAAGACCCCGCAGACCGGTGGCAGCGACGAGGGGTTGTAGGTCAGCCCGAGGATCCGGCTGAACCGCGCCGCTGGCGACCGCCTTGACCCCGCGCCGGCGGCCAACCTCCCTACCGCGCTGCCGGCGCGAGCACCTTGTCGCTGTAGTTGCACTGCCCGATGGCTGGGCAGCGCCAGCATTCGGGCGCGCGCGCCTTGCAGATGTAGCGCCCGTGCAGGATCAGCCAGTGATGCGCGTCGCGTAGCATGTCGGGCGGGCATTTCCGCACCAGCCCGTCCTCCACCACGCGTGTCGTCTTGCCGGGCGCGAGGCCGGTGCGGTTGCCCAGGCGGAAGATATGCGTATCGACCGCCATCGTGGTTTCGCCGAAGGCGACGTTCAGCACGACATTCGCGGTCTTGCGCCCCACGCCCGGCAGTGCCTCCAGCGCCGCGCGCTCGGCGGGCACCTGGCCGCCATGCTCCGCGACCAGCATGCGTGCCAGGGCGGCGACATTGCGGGCCTTGGCCTGCCACAGACCGATGCGGCGGATATGGGGCGCGATCCCCTCCTCTCCCAGCGCGGCCATGGCAGGGGCGTCGGGGGCAGCGTCGAACAGCGTCGCGGTCGCCTTGTTCACGGCCGCGTCGGTGGTCTGGGCGGAGAGCACCACGGCGACCAGCAGGGTGAAGGGATCGCGGTAGTGCAGCTCCGTCTCCGGCGCCGGGTTGGCGACGGCCAGCGCGCGCAGGAAGGCCTCCGCCTGGGCCGCGTTCATGGCGCGGGCCCGGCGCGGGGCGGCGGCGCTGCCATGCAGCTTCCGGGCGGGTTTCGCGGCTATCCTGGCTGTCGTCGTGGCACGGGGCATGGCGTTCCGCGACAGGTACCGCATATTGGGGGGCGATGTCAGTTCCCCGCGACCCCATCCTGTTCGAGGCCGTGAGCACGCCGCCTGCCGCGCTGTCGGCGCGCGGCATGCGCTGGCTGTGCGGGCTGGCGGCCGTGGCGGCGGCGGTGCCGGCGGTGCTGTTCACCCTGCTCGGCGCCTGGCCGGTGCTGGGGTTCCTTGGTGTGGAGGTGGCGCTGGTTCTCGGCTTGGTTGCGCTGCATCGCCGCCAAAGTCGCGCCAAGGTGGAGCGGCTGATGCTGACCCACGGCAAGCTGGTGATCGACCGAAACGATGGCCGGGGCGGCCGCGACAGCGCCGAGCTCGACGCCTATTGGACAAGGCTGTCGCTGGAGGAACCGGCAGGCGGCGGGGCGGTTCTGGTGGCCAGCGCGCGGGGCCGTTCGGTGGAAATCGGCCGCTTCCTGGCCCCGGCCGAGAAGCGGGACTTGGCCGACGCGCTGGATGCCGCGTTGCGGAGCTATCGCAACCCCGTCTTCGACAATGAGGTGCTGAAGCGCGGCTGAGGCGCGCCGCCGATGGCGGCGCCCTGGTCCTACTCGACCGGCGCGAGGCTCTTGATGAGGTCGAAGACGCGCTTGCGGACGGAGCCGTCGGTGATGCGGTAATAGGCGCGAACCAGTTCCAGCGTCTCTCGGCGATGCAGCGTGTCGTCTTCGAAGCCGTCCTGGGAATCCTGGAAACCGGTGAAGCGGCCGCGCTTATCGCCGCCCATCTCGGGCGGCATGTCGTCGAAGAAGAAGCCGATCGGGACGTCGAGCACGCGCGACAGGTCGAACAGCCGGCTCGCGCCGATCCGGTTCACGCCGCGCTCATACTTCTGCACCTGCTGGAAGGTCAGGCCGAGCGCGTCGCCAAGCTTTTCCTGGCTCATGCCCAGAAGGGTGCGGCGCAGCCGCACGCGGGCGCCGACATGCACGTCAATGGGACTCGGCCGATGCTCGCGCTCGATCCGCTCCGCGATGTCATCACC
Source organism: Roseomonas mucosa (assembly GCA_945878375.1). Classification (GTDB taxonomy): domain Bacteria; phylum Pseudomonadota; class Alphaproteobacteria; order Acetobacterales; family Acetobacteraceae; genus Falsiroseomonas; species Falsiroseomonas mucosa_A. Next base: position 149,469 of record CAMDWG010000007.1, read on the forward strand.
GGCCATCGCCATGCCTCCGACCTCCGCTGCCCATCGACCCGCGATGGTTACGCCCATGGCCCTGGTTGCGCAGCGCCGGAAGTGACGGCTTCGCACGGTGACCAAGTCTGCTATTCGACTGCTAGTCGTAAAGGTTTAAGTTGTCAACTCAATTGAAAAATCTCATTTTTTATTCGCAATCTCAGGCTGCGCCAGCGGGCCTCATTCGCCTTCGGCGGCCTCTGGGGCGGGACAAGCCTGAGGCGTAGGCGTGGAGATCGCCCAAGGGCCAGGCCGAGGGATCGGCGCAGGGCGCGCGCGGCATCTCAGCGCGCACCGCCTGCCGGGGCATCGGGGCGTGCCACGGCGGGCCGTGGCACGCCCACCGCGCCTACAGGACCAGATCCTCCTGCGTGAGGCTGGAGACCCCGCGCAGCTTCACCGCGAATTCGGCATCGCTGTCCGCATCCGTGCTCGCGTAGAGCACGCCAATATCCGAGACCTCATCGTATTCGAAGCGCAGTTGCCCCGCGGCGCTGAACGCGGCGCTGTCAATAAAGACGAAGTTCTGGTTGCCCCCGGCGACGCTGTTGGCGTCCAGCGCGGTCAGGTTGATCAGGTCGCCGTCGGCGCTCGAAAAATCCACGATGATGTCCGCGCCATTGATGTCAGTCCCGCTGTCGAGCAACTGGCTGAACAGGAAGACATCCGCGTCCTCACCGCCCGTGAGAACATCCAGCCCGCCGCCGCCAACCAGCGTGTCCGCGCCCGCGCCGCCATCCAGCGTGTCCGCGCCCAGGCCGCCATCCAGACTGTTGGCCCCGTCATTCCCGGTGATCTCGTTGTCGAGCGTATTGCCCCGGCCATTGATGGCGGCGCTGCCCGTCAGGATCAGGTTCTCGACCTCGCTACGCAGGGTGTGGGTCACCGAACTGAAAACAAGGTCGGTCCCGCCCCCGGCGTTCTCCCGCACCACATCGCCGATATGGTCCACGATGTAGATGTCGTTGCCCGCGCCGCCGACCAGGACGTCGGCGCCCGCGCCCCCATCCAGCGTGTCGGCCCCGTCACCGCCATCGAGCCTGTTGACCCCGTCATTCCCGGTGATCTGGTTGTCGAGGGTATTGCCCCGGCCATTGATGGCGGCGCTGCCCGTCAGGATCAGGTTCTCGACCTCGCCACGCAGGACAAAGTTCACCGAACTCCGCACCACATCCGTCCCGCCGCTCGCGGCCTCTCGCACCACATCGCCGACGTCATCCACGATGTAGACATCGTCCCCCGCGAGGCCGATCAGCATGTCCGCACCCGCGCCGCCATCCAGCGTGTCCGCGTTTGGCGTGCCGGTGATCGTATCCGCCGTTGCCAGGGGGGCGGCGGGCCCACCTTCCACCCAAGCCGTGCCGTCCCACGCGAACACACGCGCCGAACCCTGGTCGGTGTTGCTGCCGACGTCGTCGGCGTAACCGCCCACGATGGCGGTGCGGCCATCGGCCGACAGCGACACGGACTGGCCGAAACGGTCCAGCGCCTCGCCATCGGCGGGCGTGAGAGCATCGCCACGTTGCGCCCAGGCGGTGCCGTTCCACACGAACACCCGCGCCGAACCCTGGGCGCTGTTGCTGCCGACGTCGTCGCCGCTACCGCCCACGATGGCGGTGAGGCCATCGGCCGACAACGATACGGAAGTGCCGAAAAGGTCACCCCCCTCGCCATCGGCGGGCGTGAGGGGATCCCCGCGCTGCGCCCAGGCGGTGCCGTCCCACACGAAGACCCGCGCCGAGCCCTGGTCACCGTTGCTGCCGACGTCGTCGCCGATACCGCCCACGATGGCGGTGAGGCCATCGGCCGACAGCGACACGGAATAGCCGAACGCGTCAAGCGTCTCGCCATCGGCGGGCGTGAGAGCATCCCCGCGCTGCGCCCAGGCGGTGCCGTTCCACACGAAGACCCGCGCCGAGCCCTGGTTGCCGTTGCTGCCGACGTCGTCGGCGTTACCGCCCACGATGGCGGTGAGGCCATCGGCCGACAGCGCCACGGACTTGCCGAAGCTGTCAAACGCCGCGCCATCGGCGGGCGTGAGAGCATCCCCGCGCTGCGCCCAGGCGGTGCCGTTCCACACGAAAACCCGCGCCGAACCCTGGCCGCTGATGCTGCCGACGTCGTCGCCGATACCGCCCACGATGGCGGTGAGGCCATCGGGCGACAGCGACACGGAACCGCCGAAACGGTCCAGCGCCTCGCCATCGGCGGGCGTGAGAGCATCCCCGCGCTGCGCCCAGGCGGTGCCGTTCCACACGAAGACCAGCGCCGAGCCCTGGTTGCTGTTGCTGCCGACGTCGTCGCCGGTACCGCCCACGATGGCGGTGAGGCCATCGGCCGACAGCGACACGGACTGGCCGAAAGAGTCACTCGCCGCGCCATCGGCGGGCGTGAGAGCATCCCCGCGCTGCGCCCAGGCGGTGCCGTCCCAGACGAAGACCCGCGCCGAGCCCTGGTTGCTGTTGCTGCCGACGTCGTCGGTGCTACCGCCCAGGATGGCGGTGCGGCCATCGGCCGACAGCGACACGGACCAGCCGAAAAAGTCACCCTGCGCGCCATCGGCGGGCGTGAGGAACGGGGGCGCGGGCATGGGATTTTCTCATAAAATCTATGAATTTCGACAATAATGATCGTCATTGGTCAACGCAATGCGCAGTTTTGATCGCTCATATCCGCGCCCAGCTGCGCAGGCTCGCGCCGGCGCGCTCCTACCCGAACAGCACCAGGTCGCCCGGGCCGATCTGCGCGGGGGCCAGCCCCACCAGGATCACGCCATCGCCGCCGCCAAGGTCGATCCGCGTCCCGCCCGCCACCGCCGTGGCGCCAGCCCGCACCCCCGGCGCGGTCGCGCCGAAGCCGATCAGCAGCAACTGGTCCTGGCCGGGGGTGAAGCCCTCGATCCGGTCGAAGCCATCGCCCCGGCGCAGCACGAAGCTGTCGGCGCCCCAGCCGCCGACCAGCGTGTCGTCGCCCCCCCGGCCTTCCAGCACGTCGCGCCCGCCCCCCGCCTCCAGCCGGTTGGCGGCCGCATTGCCGAGAAGCAGGTTGCTCTCCCCATTCCCGACCCCGGCACGCCCGGCCCCGCCGAGGCGCAGGATCTCGACGCCAGCCGGCAGGACGATGGGGAGCGGCGTCTCGACGATCAGCGTGTCGATCCCCCCGTCGTGGCCGGCGTCCTCGATGATGCGGTCATCCTGGTCGTGCACCAGGAAGGCGTCGTCGCCCCGGCCGCCGATCAGCGTATCGGCGCCCGCGCCGCCCACCAGCAGGTCCGGACCGTCGCGGCCTTCCAGAAGGTCGGGCCCGGCGCCGCCCTCCAGCCGGTTGGCGGCCTGGTTGCCGCGCAGCGTATCCGCCCCCGCCCCGCCGATCGCGTTCTCGATCAGGGAAGCGGGGTTGTCCTGGTGCAGCAGGCTGTTGAAGACATTGCCCCGCGCCTTGGTGCCGTCGCGCAGGTCGAGCGTCGCGAGCTGCTCCGCGGACAGCACGGAACACCCGCCCGGCGCCAGATCCACCTCCACGCCGCCGGCGTAGTTGGACAGGTCGTAGGTGTCGATGCCGCCGCCATCCCAGATGGTCAGGAAGACGCGGTTGGCGCTGCCGCCCGCGCCATCGCCGGGCGCGCCCTGGCCGATGCCGTCGATGAAGGTCTCGCCGGTCCGGGGATCCCAGCCGTAGCGCGTGTCGCCGGCATGATGGGTGAAATCCGCCCCGTACATCGCCTGCAACGCCGCGATGTCGAGCATCATCCACCCCTGGGCATAGTCGAAGGTCCCGTTGGTGTAGCCGAGGTTGCTCGGCGCCCCGGTGCGGGAGCGGTAGGACATCACGGTGAAGTCCAGACTGTCCCAGTCCAGCGGCATGGCACCGAAGCCGTTCCAGCTTTCATGCGGATGCTTCAGCCCCAACGCATGGCCCAGCTCATGCACCGCCACCATGAACTGGTAGGTGCCGAGCAGCGGCTGATCGAAGTTGATGCGCCGGCCGAACCACACATCCCCGCCTTCCCGCGCATTGGGGTAGTAGGCCCAGGCGGTGGAGGGGGCGGAGGAGCTGGCGATACGGATATCCGCCCATCGCGGCTGCGTCTCCTCGACCAAGGCGAGGCCGGTGAAGTCCAGCACCCCCGCGCCCGGGCTGCCCGGCCCCCCGGCCACGCCCGCTTCCCGGCCCAGCAGCAGCTTGCGGATCGTATCCTGCATGGCGCCGCCCGTGCGGGCGAAGCCGCGGGCGGGTTCCGAACTGCCGTAGAAGCTCTCGTAATCGGCGGCGGAGTGGGTGAAGCCGAAGCTCACCGGGTCGCCGCCGGACCAGGCGAAGCCGCTCAGCAGCCCATCCGCGCCGGCATGGCCGCCAGGCGTCAGGTGGAAGCGGGGGGCGGTGTCCTGCGGCGCATCGGCCAGCAGGCGAGAGGGGCGCGCGGGCGTGTCGAGCCCGAGACCGGGCGAAGCCCGGCACATCCAGCACATGGGGGATGGATCGCTGCAGGTCCGGCGCGGCGGCCGGCATCATGCCTGGGCCTGCCACCGCCTTCTGCGGGACGCGGGGCCGTACGCCGGCTCACCCCGTGGGACAGGGGATACGCGACGAAGGTGAAGACCGGGTGAAGCGCAGCATGCGTCGGGTGCCGTTGAACCCGGACGCGGTCCGCGCTAACGGAGGGAAACCGGTGGGGCGTCGCCAAGCGGTAAGGCAGCGGTTTTTGGTACCGCCATTCCCAGGTTCGAATCCTGGCGCCCCAACCAGCCTGCCCGCCCCTTGCGCCGGGACCCGGCATTGGCCCGCCCCTGCGCGACCCCAAACCCACCCCTGCCACTGCCCAGTCCGGCCAAGCCATCCGAAGGGGCCTGACTAAGCCAGGTCCTTCCGGCTGCCATCGGCGACCACATTCGGCGGCAGGACGAGGACGGCGACAAGCCCCTGCTCCCCGAAGGTCAGCTCGACCATGCCGCCGAGGTCGTGCCGCACCGAACGGTCGATGAGCTCGGAGCCGAAGCCCTGGCGTGCCGGCGCGGGGTCGGGCCTGGGCCCGCCGGTCTCGGACCATCGCAGGATGAAGCGGGGTTGGCCGGCCCGGACTTCCTCCGCCCAGGATATCTCGACCCGACCCTCATCGGCCGACAGCGCCCCATGCTTGGCCGCATTGGTGGCCAGCTCGTGCAGCACCATGCCCAGCGCCAGCGCGGCCTTTGGCTTGAGCCGAATGGGACGGCCGCGCGTCGTCAGGCGGTTGGCCCCGGGCGCATAGGGTTCGAGTTCCTTCTCGATCAGCGTGATCAGTGGGACCTCGGCCCAGCCGCCCACCGACACCAGTTCATGCGCACGCGCCAGGGCCCGGATGCGCCCCGAGAAGACGGTCGAGAATTCCTCCAGGCTGCTCGCGCGGCGCAGGGTGTGATTGGCGACCGCGGCGACGACCTGGAGCATGTTGCGGACACGGTGGTTCAGCTCGTCCACCAGGCTGCCGAGATACTCGCCTTCGACAACCTTCGTGATGTCGAAGAAGGTCAGCACCACGCCGTCCACCGTATCGGACGCCGTGGTGTAGGGCAGCAGCCGCATGAGGTAGTGCGAGACGCCTGCCCCAGCGGTCACCCGTTGTTCCATGGGCGTCCGCGTGTCCATGACACGCCGCGCCTCGCTGCCGATATTCACCGCATCGAGACGGGTCGCGAAGCTGGTGAGCGGCCGTCCGCGATCGCTCGGCACGAGGTCGAACAGCGCCGTCACCGCGGGTGTGAAGTTCCTGATCAGCAGATCACGGTCGAGGAAGGCCGTTGCCACCTGCGTGCTGTCGAACAGGTTGCGGAGGTCGGCATTGGCGCGGTCCAGCTCCTCGAGCTTGCCCAGAAGCTCGAGATTGCTCGCCCGCAGCTCCTCGTTGACGGATTGCAGCTCCTCCCTCGACGTCTCGAGCTCCTCGTTGATGGACTGCAATTCCTCGTTGGCGGAGACCATCTCCTCATTCGCGGATTTCAGTTCCTCGGTGGCGGTTTCGTATTCCTCCGAGATCGACTGAAGCCGCTCGCGGGTGTCGCGAAGTTCGGCCTCGACTTGCTCGACGAATTGCTCGCGTGGCTCCATGGCCGCTGCGGGCATGGGCTCGGGCGCGCGCTCCGGCACGGCCTGGCGCTCGGCGAGGGCCACGAGGTAGAGCGCCTCCCCACCCTCGCGCTGGGGCAGGGGCGCGACGGTGATATCCACGAGAAGTATCATGCCCTCGTATTCGGCCTGGACGAGGTGACGGACCACCCGGCGCTGCGTCTCGCCCGCCTCCTTCAGCGCCGCGCGCAGTTCCGGCCTCAATCCCCGCCTGGCGAGGGCAAGGATCTGGCGGCTCGGCGCCCCGGCGGGCAGTTCCAGGTAGCGCGACAGGCTGGCAGATTGGTGCAGGATATCGCCCTCCGCATTCACCAGCAGGTGCGGGGGGGCGAAGAGTTCCGCCGCGAAGGCGGAGGCACGCTGATGCAGCTCTGCCGCGCTGCCGATGCGCGCCGCCCGCGGCGGTGCCGGAGGTGGCCAATGGCGTCGGAAGGACAGCGAGGTCGGCTGCAGCCGAGGGGGCATGGCGGTGACCACCACGTCCCGCTTGCGGAAGATACGGTGCACCTTGTCGACCGGCGCGAACAGCTCGGAATGGCGCGTGACCGTCTCCGCGACGCCAAGGAACAGGAAGCCGGATGAGCGCAGCGCGTAATGCAGCAGGGGGATCACCTGTTCCTGCAGGCGGCCGCCCATGTAGATGAGCATGTTCCGGCACGAGACGAGGTCGATGCGGGAGAAGGGCGGGTCCCGGATCACGTTGTGGCTGGAGAACACGCACAGCTCCCGCGTCTCCGGCCTGATGGCATAGGCTTCGCCTTGCGAGAGGAAGAAGCGCGCCAGCCGCTCCGCCGATACACTCGCCATCATGGACTTCGGATAGCGGCCGAGCCGGGCAACGGCCAATGCGGCATCGTCGATGTCGGTCGCGAAGATCTGCACGCCCGGCGAAGACGGCCGCTTCGCCATCTGCTCCTGCGCGAGCATCGCCAGCGAATACACTTCCTCCCCGGTTGCGCAGCCCGGGACCCAGATGCGGACGATGTCGTCCTTTCCCCTGCCTTCGAACAAGGCCGGCATGACTGTCTTCTCGAGTGCCGCAAAGGCCTCGGTATCGCGGAAGAAGCCGGTCACGCTGATCAGCAGGTCATGGAAAAGCCGGTTCGCTTCCTCGGGGTCCTGCCGGAGTGCGGCGATGTAGGAGGGCAGATCCTGCGTCTGCGTGGCCTGCATCCGGCGCTGCACACGGCGGAAGAAGGTCTTGTCCTTGTAGCCCGAGAAGTCATGGCCGGTCGCGTTGCGCAGGATGTCGGCGATGGTCTGCTGCGCCGTGGCAAGGTCGCCACGCTGATCGTCGACGGTCGCGTCCAACTGGACAGGGCGCTCCAGCAAGGCCGCCAGCCGCCGAGGCATGCTCTCGACAGGCAGCACGAGGTCCACGACACCCGCTGCAACCGCGCTGCCTGGCATGCCGGTATAGAGGGGGGCCGACCCGTTGGAGCCCTGCGCCAGGGTGAGCCCGCCCGCCTCCTTGATGGCCTTCAGGCCCAGGGTGCCGTCGGTGCCATTGCCGGACAGGACCACGCCGATCGCCTCGTCGCCGAGGTCCGTCACGAGCGACGTGAAGAGAAGATCGACCAGCTGGCGCTCCCGCGCTTCGGCCCCTGGCTGGGGACGCAGGACAAGCCGCCCCTCCGCGACCGTGATGATGGCGTCGTGTGGCGCGGCGTAGGCATGGCCCGGCTGCAAGGCCTCGCCGTCGCGCATCGGCAGCACCGGCATGCTCGTGCAGCTCTGCAGGATTGCGGGCAGCGCGCTCTCCTGGTCCGGGCCCAGATGGGTGACCACGACGAAGGCCATCGCGGGTGGCGGTTCCGGCATGGCCCGGAAGAAGCCCTGAAGCGCCTCGACGCCGCCGGCGGAGGCGCCGATTCCGACGATCGGGAAGCGCTGGCCGATGGGCAATGTCGCCCTCCACTGGTTCAAGCGCGATGACGGGCAATGGGGACGGCAGGGGGCAGGCACGCCCAGCGCGGAGGCCGCAGGTGGCCTCTTGGGTAAGCATCCTATACATATTGCCAACAGGGCGCGAGTCGCCGAGGAACCGCGGGCGCATCCCGGAACCCATGGCTCCGTTCGGCATGGTTCCGTTCCTCGGAGACGCCTGCTCCCGCCGACGGGCCGCGCCGCGAAGCCGTCCAGATAGGCGAGAACCGCCACCCTCCCACGGTGGGGGGGTCAGACGGTCCGGACGCCGTCCTCGGCCGGCGCAGCCTCCGTCCCGCCCAGCGCCGCAACCAGCGCGGTGCGCAGCGTGGCCAGCTTGCGCTCATTCTCGATCTTCAGGCCGAAGACGTCCTTCACGTAGAATACGTCCACCGCGCGCACGCCATAGGTGGTGATGTGCGCGGAGCCGATCTGCAGCCCCTGGTCGCTGATCGCCGCCGTCACGTCATGCAGCAGCCCGGGCCGGTCGCGGCCATTGACCTCGATCACCGTGTGGCTGTTGGAGGCGTGGTTGTCGACGACGACGCGCGGGGGGATCTGCACCGCCCGCAGGCGCGCCGGTTCCCGCCGCAGCTTGCCGATCTCGGCGTCCAGCCGCAGCCGGCCGGATAGCGACTGCTCCACCAGCACGCCAAGCCGCGCCAGGCGGTGCGGCGCGTCGAAGGCGCCACCGGCCGCGTCCTGCACCCAGAAGGTGTCGAGCGCCATGCCATTCGTCATGGTGTGGATGCGCGCATCGACGATGGAAGCGCCAGCCACCGCCAGCGCGCCGGCGATGCGGCTGAACAGGCCCGGATGGTCGGTGACATAGACCGTCACCTCCGTCACCGCGCGGCTTTCCAGCACGCGCGTGCGGACGGTCAGCGGGGCATCGTTGCTGTCGGCCTCATGGATCATGCGGGCGTGGCGCGCATGGGTGTCCGGGTCGAAGGACAGCCAGTAGCCGGGATAGCCGAGGGAGAGGAACCGCTCCGTCTCCTCCCGCGGCGCCGTATCCAGCAGGGCGGCGGCGGCCTGCTTGGCGCGGGCGACGCGGGTGTCGCGTTCCGGCACGGAAAGCCCGCCGGCCAGCACTTCGGCGACGCGCCAGTACAGCTCCCGCAGCAGGGTTGCCTTCCAGCCGTTCCACACCTTCGGCCCGACCGCGCGCATATCCGCCACCGTCAGCACCAGCAGCAGGCGCAGCCGTTCCGGGGATTGCACCGTCTCCGCGATGTCGAGGATGGTCTTGGGGTCGTCGATGTCGCGCTTGAAGGCGGTCTGGCTGACGAGCAGGTGGTTCAGCACGAGCCAGGAGACCGTCTCCGTCTCCTCTGGCGTCAGGCCGAGCTTGGGGCAGAGTTCGAGCGCGATCTCCGCGCCCAATTCGCTGTGGTCGCCGCCGCGGCCCTTGGCGATGTCGTGCAGCAGCACCGCCACATACAGCGCGCGGCGAGACTGGATCTGGCCAACCAGTTCTGATGCGACGGGCGCGACCTCGTTCAACTCGCCGCGCTCCAGCTGGCAGAGCACGCCGAGCGCCTCGATCGTGTGCTCCTCCACCGTGAAGACGTGGTAGGTGTCGAACTGCATCAGCCCGACGATGCGGGCCCAGTCGGGGATGAAGCGGGACAGGAAGCCCACCTCGTTCAGCGTCCGCACCCAGCGCGCCGCGTCGCGGCCCGACAGGATATCCAGGAACAGCGCGCTGGCCGCCAGATCGCCGCGCAGCCGCACCGCGTAGCGCGCATTCCGCACCAGCGCGCGGAAGGCCAACGGATGGATCTCAAGCCCCCGGTCGCGGGCGGCGCGGACCAGGCGGAGCATGATCGCCGGGTCCTGGTCCACCGGCCGGTCGGGCGCGAACAGCACCTTGCCATCCGCCAGCGCGATGCCGGCCTGGGCCAGCGCCGCATCGCCGGTGGGCAGCACGGCGGGCGGGCCAAGCGCCGCGCGTTCGATCGCCGGTTCCAGCAGCCGTGTCAGCCGCACCACATCGCGCGCGGTCAGGAACAGGTGCTTCATGAACCGCTCGACGCCGTCCTGCACGCCGTGGCGCGTGTAGCCCATGCGGGCACCGACCACGGGCTGGAGGTCGAAGGTCAGGCGTTCCTCGGCGCGGCCGGTGACGTAGTGAAGATGGAAGCGCACGGTCCAGAGGAAGTTCCACGCCCGGCGGATGGCGCGCGCTTCCTGCGGCGTCAGCAGGCCGCCGCCGGGGCTGTCCTGGCCGACCAGTTCCGGCATGCGCTGCACGCCGAAGGCGTGGCGCGCGAGCCAGTAGAGCGTCTGCAGGTCGCGCAGCCCGCCCCGCCCTTCCTTGACGTGCGGCTCCACCAGGAAGGGGCTGTCGCCGTAGCGGGCGTGGCGCGCGGCACGCTCGGCGCGCTTGGCGACGAGGAAGGCGGCCAGGCCGGATTGCTTGCGGAAGGCGCGGAAGGCTGCGTCGAACTGGTCGAACACCGCGCGGTCCCCCGCCAGGTGGCGGGCATCGATCAGCGCGGTCTGGATGGTGACGTCGCCCTTCGCATCCTCGGCGCATTCGCCGACGGTACGCGTTGCATGGCCGACCTTCAGCCCGAGGTCCCAGAGCAGGTAGAGCATGAACTCCACCGCCCGCCGCCCCTGCGGGCCAAGCGGCGCATCCGACAGGAACAGCAGGTCGATGTCGGAATAGGGCGCCAGCACGCCGCGGCCATAGCCGCCGGTGGCGATCAGGGCGAAATCCGGCTCGGCCTTCCGATCCTGCGCGGGCGGGACCATGGCCAGTGTATAGGCATGGATCGCGCCCACCACCCCGTCCGTCAGCGCGGCCAGCCATCGCGCGGCGGCGAGGCCCGAAAGCTCATGCGCCTCGAAGGCGCGCTGGACCTTGCCCTGGATGCGGCCGAGCTGCCGGCGCAGCTGCGTCAGCGCGGCATCGCGCGCGATTGGCTGCCCGCCCTCCAGCAGGGAGGCGATCAGGTCTGGCAGGACCTCCGGGTTTTCCCCGGAAGGCGAACCGGCTGCGTCCGGCGCGTGGGCGAGGGCGATCCTCATCGTGGATGTCACGATAACGACTTGTGGGCCGGGGCAACAGGGCTGTCGTGCTGCGGCGCGCCATGCTCCGCCAACAGGGCGCGAAGGCGATAGAGCGCCTCATGCGCCTCTCGCGGAGAGAGAGAATCAGGGTCAATTTCAGCTACTGCCGCGTGCAGGGCGGAAGCGGGCATCGCGGCTGGGGCGGTGCCGGCGGCGGGGGCCGGGGCGGCAAATAGCGGCAATTCCTCCGCCAGCGCATCCGGGCCACCGGCCCGCGCGCGGGTCTCCAGCGCCGAGAGCACCTGGCTGGCGCGGGCCAGCACCGGGCGCGGCACGCCGGCCAGGCGGGCGACATGCACGCCCCAGGACCGTTCCGCCGCGCCATCCCCCACCAGGTGCTGGAACACGACTTCCCCCCGCCATTCGCGCACGCGCATGCAGGCCAGGCGCAATTCCGGCAGGCGGCCGGCCAGCGCGGTCAACTCGTGGAAATGGGTGGCGAAGACGGCGCGGCAGCGGATGCGGTCGTGCAGCGCCTCCAGCACCGCCCAGGCGATGGCCAGCCCGTCCCAGGTGGCGGTGCCGCGCCCAACCTCATCCAGCACCACCAGAGACCGGGCGGTGGCCTGGTTCAGGATGGCGGCGGTCTCCGCCATCTCGACCATGAAGGTGGACCGCCCGCCGGCGATGTCGTCGCCGCCGCCGACCCGGCTGAACAGCCGGTCCACCAGCCCGATCCGCGCCGAGGCCGCCGGCACGAACAGCCCCGCCTGCGCCAGCACCACGAACAGCGCATTCTGCCGCAGGAAGGTGGATTTGCCGGCCATGTTCGGCCCCGTGAGCAGACACAGCCGCCGCCCGGGCGACAGATCGGCGTCGTTCGGCACGAAGGGCGGGCCGCGTTCGCGGTGCAGCGCCGCTTCCACCACAGGATGCCGGCCGGCGACGATGGCGAAGTCCGGGCGGTCCGTGATCTCCGGCCGGCACCAGCCGCCTTCCGCCGCCAGCGTCGCGGCGGCGGCGTGGACATCGAGTTCGGCCAGCGCGCGGGCGGCGTCCGCAATCGGGTCGCCGGCCTCCAGCAGCAGGCGGCGCAGATGCTTCACGCAGACCCTCTCCCGCGCCGCGGCGCGGTCCCCGGCCTCCGCCACCTTGCGGTCGAGATCGGCCAGCGCCTGGCAGGTGAAGCGGATGGCGTTCGCCATGGTCTGGCGATGGATCGGGGTCTGTTCCGGCGGCAGCCCCTTCGGCGGGTCGCGCAGCAGCTTTTCGGCCGGCGCGGCGGGCAGCTCGGCCAGGAAGCCGAATTGCTGGTGGTGGCGGATCTTGAGGCTCGCCACCCCCCAGGCCTGGGCGAGGTCGAGCTGCAGCGCCGCGATCGCCTCTCGCCCCCCGTCGCGCAGGCGGCGCAGCGCGTCCAGCTCCCCGTCATAGCCGGGGGCGATGAGGCCGCCATCCTCCAGCCGCGCGGGCAGGCGGTCCGAGAGCGCCCGGCCCAGTTCCGCCCCCAGCGCGGGGTCGAGGCGCAGCGCATCGGCGGCGGCCGCGACCAGCGGCGGCACGGGCAGCGCCGCCGCGTCCAGCGCGCCGGCGATGCGGGACGCGAGGTCGAGCCCGATCCGCAGCGCGCCGAGGTCACGCGGCGCGAAGCGGTCGAGCGCCAGGCGCGCCAGCGCGCGCGCCATGTCGGGCGCGCCCTTCAGCGCGGCCCGCAGCGCCTGCCGCGTCGCCTCATCCGCCAGCAGGAAGGCGACGGCGTCGTGCCGCGCCGCGATCGGGGCCGGGTCGGCCAGCGGCGCGGCGAGGCGCGCGGCCAGTTCGCGGGCGCCGGCCGCGGTCAGGGTGCGGTCCACGGCGCCAAGCAGCGTCGCCTCCGCCCCGCCGCGCTGGTCGCGCAGGATCTCAAGGCTGCGGCGCGTGGCGGCATCCAGCGCCAGCGCGCCTGCGCCATCGGCCTGCGACCGGGGCGGGTCGAGGCGGGGCGCGGCCGCGCCCTGGGTTTCCTTCACATAGGACAGGGCGAGCGCGGCGGCGGCGAGTTCGGGCGGGGCGAAGCGGCCGAAACCGTCCAGCGTCGCGACGCCGAAGGCCTCCCGCACCGTGCGGGCGGGATCGCGGGGGACCAGGCGGGGGGCGATGCGGCCAGGCAGGCGGCGGGTGAGTTCGCTGTCCTCGGCCAGTTCCGGCGCCGCCACGGCCTCGGCGGGTTCGAGCCGGGCGAGCAGGGCGCCGAGATCGGCCCGCGGCAGCGGGGCGGTGGCGAAGGCGCCGGTCGAGATATCGAGCCAGGCGGCGCCGAGCCCGTCGCCGGTCTCGGCCAGGGCCAGCAGCCAGGCGGGGCGGCCGGCTTCCAGCAGCCCGTCCTCGGTGACGGTGGCGGGGGTGACGACGCGGACCACCTCGCGCCGGATGGTCGGGGCCTTGCGGCGCTTCGCCTCCTCCGGCGTTTCCATCTGGTCGCAGATGGCGACGCGCTTACCCGCGCGGATCAGCCGGGCAAGGTAGGCTTCCAGCGCATGGGCGGGGACGCCAGCCATGGGCACGGGCTGGCCGCGATGCTCGCCGCGATGGCTGACGGCGATATCCAGGATAGGGGCGGCGTCCTCGGCATCGGCGAAGAACAGCTCGAAGAAATCGCCCATGCGGAAGAACAGCACGGCATCCGGATGGGCCGCCTTGGCGGCGAACCATTGGGCCATGGCCGGTGTGGCCCCCTCGGCGCGCGGGATGCGGCTGCCTGCGACGGGCGGGAGGGGGGCGCCTTCGGCGGGGCGGGGCGGGTCGTTCACACGACCAGTTAACACCGGCCGGGGGGGGCCACCAAGGCGGCGGCCCCATGCCCTGACGACCACCGCGCAACCCCCCCCCCCCCCGCTTCCGCCCCGCGCCCCGTGGTCGCATAAAGGGTGCGACGTTGGGGGAGATGTCAGAAGATGGACGAAGCGCGCAAGGCGCCGGGGGAGCCCACGGGCGACACCCGCACCGCCCGCATCACCGCCGAAGAAGCGCTCGCCCTGCACGCCGAAGGGCGGCCGGGGAAGCTCGAGATCCGGCTGACCAAGCCGCTCACCACCGCGCGCCACCTGTCGCTGGCCTACAGCCCAGGCGTCGCGGAGCCCTGCCTGCACATCCACCGCAACCCGGCGCTGGCCTATGACTACACCTCGAAGGGCAACTTCGTGGCGGTCATCAGCAACGGCACCGCCGTGCTCGGCCTGGGCAATCTCGGCGCGCTGGCCTCGAAGCCGGTGATGGAAGGCAAGGCCGCGCTGTTCAAGCGCTTCGCCGATGTCGATTCCATCGACCTCTGCGTCGATACCGAGGATGTGGACGCCTTCGTCAATGCGGTGCGCTACCTGGGCCCGAGCTTCGGGGGCATCAACCTCGAGGACATCAAGGCGCCCGAGTGCTTCGTGATCGAAAGCCGGCTGCGCGAGCTGATGGACGTGCCGGTCTTCCATGACGACCAGCACGGCACGGCGATCGTCGCGGCGGCGGGGCTGATCAATGCCTGCCACCTGACCGGACGCGACCTGAAGGAAGTGAAGCTGGTCATCAACGGCGCCGGCGCGGCGGCCATCGCCTGCGCGGAGCTGGTGAAGGCGATGGGCCTGCGCCCGCAGAACGTGATCCTCGCGGACACCAAGGGCGTGATCTATCGCGGCCGGACCGAGGGCATGAACCAGTGGAAATCGGCCCACGCCACGGAAACGCCGGCCCGCACCCTGGCGCAGGCGCTGGAAGGGGCCGATTGCTTCATGGGCCTGTCCGTGAAGGGTGCCGTGACGGCAGAGATGGTGCGGTCCATGGCGCCGAACCCGGTGATCTTCGCCATGGCGAACCCCGACCCGGAAATCACGCCGGACGAGGCGCGCGCGGTGCGGCCGGATTGCATCGTGGCGACGGGCCGTTCGGACTACCCGAACCAGGTCAACAACGTCCTCGGCTTCCCTTTCATCTTCCGCGGCGCGCTGGATGTGCGCGCCAGCACGATCAACGACGCGATGAAGGTGGCGGCGGCGGAAGCCCTGGCCATGCTGGCGCGGGAAGACGTGCCGGAGGAAGTGGCCGGCGCCGGCGCCGGGCGGGGGCTGCGCTTCGGGCCTGATTATATCATCCCCAACGCCTTCGACCCGCGCCTGATCAGCCGCATCCCTCCCGCCGTCGCCAAGGCGGCGATGGACAGCGGCGTGGCGCGCAAGCCGATCATCGACCTCCAGCGCTATGCGCGCGACCTCGCCGGGCGGCTGGATGCCACGGCGGGGGCGATGGAGGCGATCTCGGAACGGGTCAAGGCCAATCCGCGCCGTGTCGTCTTCGCCGAAGGCGAGGAGGAGAAGGTGATCCGCGCCGCCATCGCCTTCCGCCAGGCCGGCTACGGCACGCCGGTGCTGGTGGGCCGGGAAGACCGGATCAACGCCACCGTCGCCGGCCTGGGTATCCCGCTGCCGGACGGCATCGAGATCCGCAACGCCCGCGTGTCGGACAGCACGCGCAAATACGCCGAGGCGCTCTATGCGCGGCGCCAGCGGGAAGGATTCCTGCTGCGCGACTGCCAGCGGCTGGTGAACCTGGACCGCAACGTCTTCGCCGCCTGCAAGCTGCTGTGCGGCGACGCCGATGCGATGGTCACCGGCGTCACCCGCAGCTACGCCGCGACGCTGGAAGGCGTGCGGATGGCGATCGACCCGGAGCCGGGCACCGTCCTGTTCGGCCTGACGCTGCTGCTCGCGCGGCGGTCGGGCACGGTCTTCGTCGCCGACACCGCGATCCATGAACGACCCGATGCCGCGACGCTGGCGGAGATCGCGATCCGCGCGGCGGAGGCCGCGCGCAGGCTGGGCCACGAACCGCGTGTCGCCTTCCTGTCCTTCTCCACCTTCGGCGACCCGAAGGGCAGCATCCCGGGCTCGATCCGCGAAGCGGTGAAGCTGCTGGACGAGCGGGGCGTGGATTTCGAGTATGATGGGGAGATGGCGGCGGATGTCGCGCTCGACCCCGGGCTCAGGGCGCGGCTCTATCCCTTCTCGCGGCTCACGGGCGCGGCGAATGTGCTGGTGATGCCGGGGCTGCACGCCGCGCATGTGCTGTCGAAGGCGATCCCGCACCTGACCAGCGCGCAGACCATCGGCCCGCTGCTGGTGGGGCTGTCGGCGCCGGTGCAGATCGTGGGCATGGATGCGGGGGTCAGCCAGATCCTCGACATCGCCTGCCTCGCGACGCACGCCTCTCTGCCGAAGTAGGACGAGGCGGGGCTACGAGCGGAAGGGTCATACCCTTTCGCGCTCGCCTGCATCACGTCATCCGAAGGCAGAACGCGCCTGGCGCGCCAGGTTGTCATGGCCCAGGCGCGCATAGGTCAGGGGATGCGCCCGGGCGGGGTCCTGCTCAGCCTCCACCACCAGCCAGCCGGCATAGCCGGCGGCGGCCAGCGGCGGCAGCACGGCGGCGTAATTCACGCAGCCATCGCCGGGCACGGTGAAGACGCCATCCAGCACGGCGGACAGGAAGGGCAGGTCGCGGGGCTTCACATCGGCCATGACGGCGGGGCGGATATCCTTGCAATGCACATGCACCACACGCGCGGCGTGGCGCCGCGCGGCGCGCACCGGATCGCCGCCAGCGAAGGTCAGGTGGCCGGTATCCAGCAGCAGCCCGACCTCGGGGCCGGTGCTGGCCATCAGCCGGTCCATCTCCGCCTCCGTCTCGATCACCGTGCCCATGTGGTGGTGGTAGGCCAGGTGCAGGCCGCGCGCCTTCAACCGCCGGCCGAATTCCGTCATGCGGGGGACGAGCAGCGCCCAATCGGCGTCCGACAGCACGGGACGCCGCGACAGCGGGGTGGTGCGTTCGCCATGGATCGCCCGCGCGACCTCCGCATGCACCATCACCGTGCAGCCGAGCGCCGTGAGCAGCGCGATATGCGGCTCGGCTTCCGCCATCTCCGCATCCACGTCGCGTTCCAACAGGCGGGAGCCGTACCAGCCGGACACCAAAGCCAGGTCGTGCCGCGCCAGGATCGGGCCGAGTTCCGACGCCACACGGGGAAACTTGTTGCCGAGCTCGAAGCCCGCGAAGCCGGCGATCTTCCCTTCCGCCAGGCAGGTCTCGAGCGGCGTGGCCGCGCCGAGTTCCGGCATGTCGTCATTGGTCCAGGTGAGGGGATTGATCCCGAGGCGGACGGACATGTGGGTCAGGCTCCCGAAGACTGGCGCTGGCGGTTGGTGTCATAGGCGCGGCGCGCCTCGGCCTCGGAGGGCGTGGTGGGCGCGGCGGTGACCGGCACCTCCCACCACGCGCCGCCTTCGGCGGTGCCGGTGGCAGGGTCGGTGTCGATCACCAGCACCTGCGTGCGCTTCGCAGCGAAGGCTTTGGGGAGTGCGACTTCGAGCGCGGCGATGCCGTCCAGCTTCCGCGCCTGCGCGCCCAGCGCGGCGGCGTGGGCGGCGAAATCCACGCGCGGTGCGGCATCCGGCAACAGGTTGTTGAACGGCGCACCGCCGGTGCCGCGTTGCAGGCGGCTGATGCAGCCGAAGCCGCGATTGTCCAGCACCACGATGGTCAGCTTCGCGCCCATCGCGACAGAGGTCGCGATCTCGCTATTCATCATCAGGTAGCTGCCATCGCCGACCAGTACGACCACCTCGCGCTGCGGCGCCGCCAGCTTGGCGCCGAGGCCGCCGGCGATCTCATACCCCATGCAGGAATAGCCGTATTCCAGATGGTAGGACGCGGCATCGGTGGCGCGCCACAGCTTGTGCAATTCCCCGGGCAGGCCGCCTGCGGCGCAGACGACGATACCGCCATCCGGCATGGCGCGGTTCACGGCGCCCAGCACCTGGGCATCGGTCGGCAGGGACGCCGCCTTCGGCTTCGGCGCGGCCGTCACGCGGTCCACCACGCGATGCCAGCGGGCGGTGGCGGTGACCGCCTTTTCCTGCCAGGGGCGCGGCGCGGACCAGCGGCCGAGGGAAGCGGTCAGCGCCGCGAGCCCCCTGCCCGCATCCGCCACCAGCGGCAGCGCGCCGTGCTTCTGGGCGTCGAAGCCCGCGACATTCAGCGCGACCAGCCGCGCCTTGCCGAACAACGCGCGCGATCCTGTGATGAAATCCTGCAACCGCGTGCCGACGGCCAGCACGAGGTCGGCCTGCGCCGCCAGCGCATTGGCCGCCGCACCACCGGTCACGCCGATGGCGCCGGCATTCCAGGGATGGTTCCAGGGCAGGCTGCCCTTGCCCGCCTGCGTCTCCGCCACCGGCACGCCGTGGCGCGCGGCGAAATCGGCCAGCGCGGCCCCGGCGGCGGCGTATTTCACCCCGCCACCGGCCACCAGCACCGGGCGCTTCGCGGCCTTCAGCGCTGCGACGGCGTCCCGCAGCTCGCCGGCATCGGGTTCTGGCGCGCGGGGGCGCCAGATGCGCTTGCGGAAGAAGGAATCGGGAACCTCCATCGCCTCCGCCTGGACATCCTGGGGGAAGGCGAGGGTGACGGGGCCGCATTCCACCGGGTCGGTCAGCACGCGCAACGCGGCCGGCAGCGCGGCCAGCAACTGCTCGGGGCGCATGATCCGGTCGAACAGGCGCGAGACAGGGCGGAAGCAGTCATTGGCCGAGACGGTGGCGTCGCCCGGCACCTCGATCTGCTGCAGCACGGGATCGGGGCGGCGGCTGGCGAAGATGTCGCCCGGCAGGAACAGCACCGGCAGGCGGTTCACATGCGCCAGCGCGGCCGCCGTCACCATATTGGTCGCACCCGGCCCGATCGAGGTCGTGCAGGCCATCATCCGCCGCCGCGCATGCGTCTTGGCGAAGGCGATGGCGGCATGGGCCATGGCCTGTTCGTTATGCGCGCGGAAGGTGGGCAGGGCGCGGCGATGCGCGTGCAGCGCGGGGCCGAGCCCCGCGACATTGCCATGGCCGAAGATGGCCCAGACGCCGCCGAACAGTGGCACGATGCGGCCGTCGATCTCGGTCTGCTGCGCGGCGAGGAAACGGACCGTGGCTTCGGCCGCCGTCAGGCGTAGAATGGCCATGCCTTCTCCATCGCCCCAGGGTTCATCGCTGGGGGGAGTTTTGTTGCGGTTTGATGACAGCGCCCGCAAGCGGGCGGCATCGGGAAACGTCATGCTCCACTTCGCACAATTCGGTGCCGGCCGCATCGGCGCCATCCATGCCGCGAACCTCGCGGCCAGCGGCCGGGCCAGGCTGGCGCATGTCGTGGACGTGCATGCGCCCGCGGCCGCCGCGCTGGCGGCGAAGCACGGCGCGGCCGTGTCGGACACCGCGACCGCGCTCGCCGATCCCAAGGTCGGCGCGGTGATCATCGCGTCCTCCACCGACACGCATGCGGATCTGGTCATCGCCGCCGCGCGCGCCGGCAAGGCGATCTTCTGCGAGAAGCCTATCGACCTGTCGCTCGCGCGCGTGAATGCGTGCCTCGCCGCGGTGGCGATGGCCGGCGTGCCGATGCTGGTCGGCTTCAACCGCCGCTTCGACCCGAGTTTTTCGGAAGTCCACCGCCGCATCGGTGCCGGGGCGATCGGCGCGGTGGAACAGGTGGTCATCACCAGCCGCGACCCCGGCCCGCCACCCGTGTCCTACATCAAGGTCTCGGGCGGCCTGTTCCGGGACATGACGATCCATGATTTCGACATGGCGCGATGGATGCTTCTTGCAGGCGAAAACGGTCAGGAACCGACCGAGGTCTTCGCCTATGGCGCCACCCTGGTGGATCCCGCAATCGGGGAAGCCGGCGACATCGACAGCGCGATGGTGCTGCTGAAGACGGCGTCCGGCCGCATGGCGCATATCAACAACTCCCGCCGCGCATCCTACGGCTACGACCAGCGGGTGGAGGTGCATGGCAGCGCCGGCCGGCTGATCGCCGGCAACCGCACGCCGACCACGGTGGAACTGGCCGATGCCAACGCGGTGGCCGCCGACAAGCCGCTGCACTTCTTCCTGGAACGCTATGCCGATGCCTATCGGATCGAGCTGAACGCCTTCCTCGACGCGGTGGCGAACAAGACGCCGATGCCCGTCGGCGCCGAGGATGGGCGGCAGGCGCTGGTGCTGGCGGATGCGGCGCTGGACTCGCTCCGCACCGGCCGCCCGGTGAAGGTGGGGGCATGAACGCCACCGATTCACGCCTCTGGTGCTCGCTGCGCTGCGCCCTACGGCGATCGCGGGCGGCATGACCATCCTGCCGAAGGTGCGGCTGGATGGCCGCACGATCCTTGTCACCGGTGGCACATCCGGCATCGGGGAGGCCTGCGCGCTGGGCGCGGCGGAAGCCGGGGCGGCGGCGGTCTGCATCACCGGGCGCAACGCCGCGCGCGGCGCGGCCGTGGTGGCCCGCCTGCAGGCGATGGGCGCGCGCGCGCATTTCGTCGCCGCCGACCTTGGGGATGCCGAGGCCGTGGCGGGCATCCTGCCCCAGGCCGAAGCGGCGCTCGGCCTTGTGGACGGGCTGGTCAACGCGGCCGGGCTGACGGATCGCGGGACCATCCTGGATACCTCCGTCGCGCTCTGGGACCGGCTGTTCGCCATCAATGTCCGCGCGCCCTTCCAGCTGACCCAGGCGGTGGCGCGACGGCTGCAGGATGCCGGGCGGCAAGGCGCCATCGTGAACGTCATCACCATGTCGAGCCATGGCGGCCAGCCCTTCCTGACCGGCTATTCGTCGTCCAAGGGTGCTCTGGCGACGCTGACGAAGAACACGGCGCTGGGGCTGCGGCCGCTTCGTATCCGCGTCAACGGCATCAATATGGGCTGGGCCGACACGCCGGGCGAACACGCGATCCAGCAGAAGGACGGCAACCCGCCCGACTGGCTGGAGAAGGCGCAACCCGCCCAGCCCTTCGGCCGGCTGCTGCGCCCCGGCGACGTGGCGGGGCTGGCCACCTACCTGCTGTCGGACGCCGCGGAGATGATGACCGGCGCGCTGATCGACTTCGACCAGAACATCATGGGCGCTTATACGTGACACCTGCCGAACTCGCCCGCCGCCTTGACGCCGTAGCACCCCTCGCGCGGGACGCCGCCGCACTCGCCGCGCGCATGCGCGCGAATGGCATGGCGGAGACCAAGATGAAGGGCGCGCAGGACTTCCTGACGGAAGCCGATGGCGCCACAGAGGCCTTCCTGCGGGAGAAGCTCGAACGGCTGTTCCCCGGGGAGCCGATCCTGGGCGAGGAAGGCGGCGGCGCGGCGCCGGAGACCGGGCCGCTCTGGATCCTCGACCCGATCGACGGGACCTCTCCCTTCTCGCGCGGGGGGGATCGCTGGTGCGTCTCCATCGGGCTGGCCCATGACAGCCGCGCGGTGCTGGGCGCCGTGGCGCGCCATGCGACGGGGGAGGTGATCCTGGGCGCGCGTGGCTGCGGCGCGACGCTGAACGGCGCCCCGGTGCGCGCCGCGCCAACCACGGATTTCGCCCGCGCGACCATCGAGATCGGCTGGTCGCTGCGCCGCCCGCCGGCGGATTTCATCGCGCTGGTCGAGCGCGTGATGGCCCAGGGTGCGGGGATGCGCTCCTCCGGCTCCGGCACGCTCGGGCTGGTGGATACCGCCCTTGGCCGGCTGGATGCCTATATCGAGCTGCATATCAATTCCTGGGATGCCTGCGGCGCGCTGGCCATCGCGCGGGAAGCGGGCTGCTGGACCAACGACTTCGACAGCGGCACCTGGCTGACCGGGGGCAATCCGATCTGCTTCGCCGCCCCGGCGCTCGGGCCCCGGCTGGCCGCGCTGATGCAGGGCGAACAACTCGACCCGGCGAGATTGTGACTGTAACACTCGGGCCGTAACGCGGCGCGGGGCGAACCCGCCCGGACACAGGGAGACCACCCATCATGTCAGCATCCCGCCGCCTGATCGGCGCGCTTTTCGGCGGCGCGCTCGTCGCCATGCTGCCCGGCGCGGCCAGCGCCCAGGGCCAGCTCACGGTCTACTGCTCGGTGCAGGAAGAATGGTGCCGGCCGATGATGGCCGCCTTCGAGCGCGCCACCGGCATCCGGGTCGCGATGACGCGCCGCTCCTCCGGCGAGACGATGACGCAGATCCGCGCGGAATCGCAGAACCCGCGCGGCGACATCTGGTGGGGCGGCACGGGCGACCCGCATATGCAGGCGGCGCAGGAAAACCTGACGGTCGAATACCGGTCCCCCAACCTGGACCAGCTGCATGACTGGGCGATCAGCCAGGCGCGGCAGACCGGCTTCAAGACCGTCGGCATCTATGCCGGCGCGCTCGGCTATTCCTTCAACACGAACGAGCTGACCCGCCGCCGCATCGCCGCGCCGCGCTGCTGGGCGGACCTCGCCAAGCCGGAATTCCGCGGCGAGGTGCAGGTGGCCGACCCCAACACCTCCGGCACCGCCTACACCATGCTGGCGACGCTGGTGCAGGTGATGGGCGAGGAGCCGGCCTTCACCTATCTGCGTGCGCTGCATCGCAACGTGAACCAGTACACGCGGTCCGGCGCCGCGCCCGCGCGCTCTGCGGCCACCGGGGAGTCCCTGGTCGGCATCACCTTCCTGCACGACGCGGTGACCCAGAAGGTTGCCGGCGCGCCGGTGGAGATCGTCGGCCCCTGCGAGGGCACGGGCTATGAGATCGGGTCCATGTCCATCATCCGCGGCGCGCGCAACCTGGAACAGGCCCGGCGCTTCTATGACTGGGCGCTGACGGCGGAAGCCCAGGCGATCGGCGCGCAGGCCAATGCCTTCCAGCTGCCGTCTAACCGCAATGCGCCGATCCCGCCGCAGGCGCCGCGGTTCGAGAATGTGCGCCTGATCGACTACGACTTCGCCCGCTGGGGCCGTGCGGAGGAACGCACGCGCATCCTGCAGCGCTGGGAACGTGAGGTGCGCGCGGGCGCGCGCTGACGCGCCGCAAGCGAAGCGTCCGGCACGATGGGTGCCCTGACGGCAGGCCGCGCGGCGCTGATCTGCGCCGCGCTCGGCGTCCTGCTCCTGCCCTGGCATGGGCTGGAGCGGGGGCTGGCGGATCTTGCCGCCTGGCCAGGCGGGGCGGCCGCGCCGCTTGCCCTGCTGCTGCTGGACGGGTCGCGCTGGTGGCTCTGGCCGGTCGCGCTGCTGGTGGGCCTCGCGGCGCCACCACTGCTGCGCGGCCGGGTGCCGGGGGCGCTGCTGACGCTGGCCGGGGCGGGCATCCTGGCCTGGGTCGCACTGATGGGGCAGGCCATCGGGCTGCGCGGGCTGGAATGGGACTGGCTCGCGCCACTGCTCGGCGCACCGCCGGCGCAGCCCTCGCTCGGCTGGGGCGCGCTGCTGGTGCTGGCGGGGGCGGTCGGGCTGCTATCGGCCGGGCTTGCCGCGCGCGGGGCCTTCGGGGCGGACGCCTTCATCGCTTTTCTCGTCACCGGCAGCGCGCTGCTGCTGGTGCTGTTCGTCTTCGCGCCGCTCGCCACCATCCTGACGGCGGCGATCTATGACGGCGACCGCTTCGCGCCCGATGCGCTGGCCGCGCGGCTGGCGGCGCCGGAAGCCTGGAGCCTCGCCTGCCTCAGCACCCATCAGGGCTGCGGCGTGGTGTGGAACACGCTGCTGCTGGCGATCCTGACCGGCGTGATTTCCACCGCCCTCGGGCTGTTCTGCGCGCTGCTGGCGGTGCGCGGCGGCATGCGGCGCAGCGCGTCGGTCTTCCGCGCCATGTCCATCCTGCCGCTGATCACGCCGCCCTTCGTCGTGGCGATGGCGCTGATCGTGCTGTTCGGCCGCACCGGCATCGTCACCACCGCGATGTGGGACTGGTTCGACATCCCCCGCAGCCGCTGGATCTATGGGCTTCCCGGCGTGCTGCTGGCGCAGGTTCTGGCGCAGGCGCCGATCGCGTTCCTGCTGCTGGATGGCGCGCTGCGCGCGATCTCGCCGAGCCTGGAGGAAGCCTCCGCCACCATGGGGGCGCGGCGGATGCGGGTGTTCCGGACCGTCACCTGGCCGCTGCTGAAGCCGGCGCTGGCGGCGGCCTTCCTGCTGGGCTTCGTCGAATCGCTGGCGGATTTCGGCAACCCGCTGGTGCTGGGCGGCGATTTCGACGTGCTGTCCACGCGCATCTTCTTCGCCATCGCCGGGGCGCGCCACGATCCGGGCCGCGCCGCGGCGCTGGCCCTGCTGTTGCTGGCGCTGACCTTCGGCGCCTTCGCCTTCCAGGCCTGGTGGCTGGGCAAGCGGCGCTACACGACGGTGACGGGCAAGGGCGATTCCGGCCTGCCGGCGCCGCTGCCGCGCGGGCTGAAGCTTGGCGCCTCCCTCGTCGTCTGGCCGTGGATGATCTTCACCGCGCTGGTCTACGGCATCATCCTGGTCGGCGGCTTCGTGCACGATATCGGGCGCGGCGACATGAGCTTCACCTGGCGCCACATCGTCACCGCCTTCGAGGTGGAGATGGAAAGCGGCCTAGCCTTCCGTGGCTCCGCCTGGGACAGCCTGTTCACCACGATCCAGGTGGCGGCGCTGGCCGCGCCCTTCACCGCCGGGCTCGGCATCCTGCTGGCGTGGCTGATCGCGCGGCAGGATTTCCGGGGGCGACGGATTCTGGAATTCGCCACCATGCTGTCCTTCGCCATCCCCGGCACCGTCGTCGGCGTGTCCTATGTGATGGCGTTCAACGTGCCGCCCATCGAACTGACGGGCACGGCGCTGATCCTCATCCTCTGCTTCGTCTTCCGGAACCTGCCGGTGGGCGTGCGCGGCGGCTTGGCCGCGCTGGCGCAGATCGACCGTTCGCTGGACGAGGCGAGCGCGACGATGGGGGCGAGCGCCCTGGCCACGCTGCGCCGCGTGGTGCTGCCGCTGCTGCGCCCGGCCATCGTCACCGCGCTGGCCTACAGCTTCATCCAGGCGATGACGGCGGTCTCGGCGGTGATCTTCCTGGTCTCGGCGCAGCACAACCTGGCCACGGTCTATATCGTGGGCCGCGTGGAGGCCGGGGAGATGGCGCTGGCCATCGCCTATTCCACCGTGCTGATCGTCGTCATGCTCGCCGTCGTGCTGGGCATCGAGAAACTGGTTGGCCGCGCCCAGATCGGCCGCCGCGCCACCGTAACGCCCGCCGGCACGCCCGCCGCCGCCCCGGTCCGGGCAGGAGCCTAGCATGACCACCGCCGCCATCAGCTTCGACCGCGTGACCAAGGCCTTCGGCACGGTGCGCGCGGTGGACGAGGTGTCCTTCAGCCTGCCGCAGGGCGCGCTGGTGACGCTGCTCGGGCCTTCGGGCTGCGGCAAGACGACCACGCTGCGGCTGGTCGCCGGGCTCGAACTGCCGACCGATGGGCGCATCACCATCGAAGGGCGCGACGTCACGCGGCTGGCCGCGGCCGAACGTCGCATCGCCATGGTGTTCCAATCCTATGCGCTGTTCCCGCATATGAATGTGCTGGAGAACGTGGCCTATGGCCTCGTCGTCAATGGCGCGCGCAAGGCATCGGCGGAAGCGGATGCGTTGTCGATGCTGAAGACGCTCGGCCTGGAGGGGCTGGGCCACCGCCTGCCGGCGGAGCTTTCGGGCGGGCAGCAGCAGCGCGTCGCGGTCGCCCGCGCGCTGGTGCTGCGCCCGCAGGTCCTGCTGTTCGACGAGCCGTTGTCGAACCTCGACGCCCGCCTGCGCCGCCGGGTGCGAGAGGATATCCGCGACCTGCAAAAGCGCCTCGGCCTGTCGGTGGTCTATGTCACCCACGACCAGCAGGAAGCGCTGGCGGTCTCCGACCTGGTCTGCGTGATGCGCGCGGGCAAGATCGCGCAAATGGGGACGCCGAACGCGCTCTACGAAGACCCGGCCGACGCCTTCATCGCCGACTTCATGGGCGAGGCGAATGTGCTGGAGGGCGAGGTGGTCGGCCCCGGCCGCGTGGCGCTGGGCGGCGTCGCGCTGGACACGGCGATGCGTGAGCATCCCACTGGTCCCGCGCAGCTTGCGGTGCGGCCGGAATCGATCACGCTGGCCGCATCCGGCGAAGGCCTGCCCGGCCGCGTGCAGCGCGCCGCCTTCCTGGGCCAGACCCGCGAATACGAGATCGAGACGCCCGCCGGCCAGGTCTTCGTCGTCACCCCCGCCGCCGCGCAGGCCTTCGCCCCAGGCGACTCGCTGGTCTGCCGCCTGGAGCGTGTAATCCCGCTTCGGGCCTGATCATACCAACGGCCGCTTTCAGCGGCTCGTTGGTATTCTTCTTGGTGCCCTCAAGCGCCGGGCGCGGCCTCCGGCCGCTTGGCTGGCGCCGCACTTGCGGCGGCGGCCATTCGGCCGCTCGACCGGCTCTGCCGGTCGCAAAGGTCAACCCAGTGTATCAGACGGCGAGGGTCGCCGGGTGGAACAGCTCCTCTGGCGCGACATCGCGCGGGGCGAGCCCGTCGGCCTTCGCGTAGCGGCACATGGCCGCCAGCTCGTCGCGGTTGCGCGTGAAGCCGTAGGGCCAGGGATCGCCGCCCATCAGCGCCGTCTGCCGCTCCACCTCCGACGCCAGCCAGGGGAGCGACACGCGCAGCACATTCACCATCGCAAGCTCAGCCAGCGCCATCGCCTTGGCCGCGGCGAAGGCGCGGACCAGCGCCAGGGCGAGGTCCGGGTGGCGTTCGGCGACATCGCGGCGGATGGCGATGCAATGCATGATCGGGAAGAAGCCGGTCGCGCGGAAATAGGCTTCCTCCGCCGCGCGCGTGTCGGCGAACAACCGCGCGAGGGGCGCGCTGCGATCCAGGAAACAGGCGGGCGCACGCGGGCCGATGAAGGCGTCGATCCGGCCTTCGGCCAGCGCCGCTTCAAGCGTGTCGCCCGCGCCGATCGGCTGCACGTCGAAGCCGTCCGGCAGCGCGATGGCGGTGCGTTCGCCGCCCGAACGCCAATGTATGCCGCGCGTGTCCACGCCATACTGTTCCCGCAGCATCCCGCGCACCCAGAGCGCGGCGGTCTGCTGGTATTCGGGGATGCCGATGATGCGGCCGGCCAGATCCTCGGGCCGCGCGATACCGCGATCCGTGCGGATGTAGATCGCGTTGTGGCGGAAGGAGCGGGATGGATAGACGGGAATCCCGATGTAGCGGCTGTCGCCGCGCGCCACGGAGAGGATGTGGCTCGACATCGAAAGTTCGGTAATCTCATGCGTCGCGTCGCGCATGGCGATGCGGAACAGCTCCTCCGGCTCGCCGGCCAGGGTCGCGATCTCGAAGCCTTCCACCTTCACCCGCCCGTCATGGAGGGGGCGGGTGCGGTCGGAGAGGGTGCTGGCAAGCGTCAGGGTCATGTTGCGCGTTCAATATTGTCAGGGGTGAAGGGCCAATGGCGCAGGCGGACGCCCAGCGCATCGGCGATGCCATTGGCGATGGCGCCGATCACCGGGCCCATGCTGGCCTCGCCGGCACCAAGCGGCGGCGCTTCGGGCCGCGCGATGATCTCCACCGCGACCTGCGGCACATCGGAGAAACGCAGGATCGGGTAGCGCTCCCAGGCATCCGATGTGATGGCGCGGCTGTCGTGGCGCACGGCTTCCAGCAGGCACATGGAGACCGCCTGGATCGCGCCGCCTTCCATCTGGTTGGCAACGCCGTCGGGGTTGATGACCTCTCCCACATCGCAGGCCAGCCACAGGCGGCGGCAGCGCACGCGTTCCGCGCACGCCACCTCCGCCACCGCCGCGCACCAGGCGCCGGTACCCTTGTAGCGCGCGACGCCGAGGCCGTAGCCCACGCCCTCCGCCTTCGCGCGCGTCTCCCACCCCGCCATCTGCGCAACGCGGGACAACACGTCGCGGGCGCGCGCATCGTCGAGGTGCCGCAGCCGGTGCGCCAGCGGATCCTCGCCAGCCAGCGCGGCGATCTCATCCATCACGCTCTCGATCGCCCAGACATTCACCAGCGCGCCGAGGCCGCGCAGTGCGCTGGCGCGGATCGGCATGTCCAGCACGCGATGCATCGCCACCTTCCGCGCCGGGGCGCGATAGGCGGGCACGGCGTTGCGCTCGATCCCACCGCCCGCCGCCGGCGGCGGGTTGATCGCGACCGGCACGGGGAAGGGCTCGGCGAGGTAGGAGGCCGCAAGCAGCGTCGGGTCCTTGCCGCGTCCGGGGCGGGAGGAATGGCCGTTCGAGATGCCGTCCTGCGTCCAGCGCAGCAGCATGCCGGCCTGATCGGCCTCCGCCTCGATCTCCACCAGCATGGCGGGGGAGAAGGGCGACCAGCCGAGTTCCTCAGCGCGGTTCCATTGCACGCGCACGGGTGTGGCGGGGTGCGCACGCGCGATCAGCGCGGCATCCAGCGCGACATCGTCGGCGCCGTTATGGCCATAGCAGCCCGCACCTTCGACATGGTGGACAAGGATCGCCTCGGCCGGCAGGCGCAGCGCCTTCGCGAGGTCGGCGCGGAGGTTGTAGATGCCTTGGCTGTGGCTCCAGACCTCCATCGTCGCGCCGTCCCAGCGCGCGACGGCGCAGGACGGCCCGATCGAGCCATGGGCCAGGAAGGGGCGGAAGAAGGCGGCCTGCACGCGATGCGCGGGGGCGGGCGTCTCCAACTGCGTTTCCGCCACGATGCTGGTCTGGCGCGGGGTGGCGCGG
The DNA here is from genome assembly GCA_945878375.1 of Roseomonas mucosa. GTDB lineage: Bacteria > Pseudomonadota > Alphaproteobacteria > Acetobacterales > Acetobacteraceae > Falsiroseomonas > Falsiroseomonas mucosa_A. Next base: position 178,107 of record CAMDWG010000007.1, read on the forward strand.
AGCCAGGCTTCCAGCGCGGCGTCTTGCGGCAGCGTGTCGCGTTCGTCCCACACCGCGCGGCGGGCCAGGCGCTCGGCGGCGGCTTCGGCGTGGTGTTCCTGCGCCGCGACGGCGGCCAGCACGCTGCCGTCGCGGAACAGCGTCGCGCCACCGGGCAGCGCGCCGTCCTTCACCTCGACCAGCCGCGCCGCGCGGGACGGGGGCCGGACCATGCGGGCATGCAGCATGCCCGGCAGGCGCATGTCGTGCACATAGCGCGCCACGCCAAACAGCTTGTCCGGCAGGTCGATGCGCGCGGCGGAAGTGCCGGCGATGCGGCGCTGGTCGGCGCGCTTCGGCTGCGCGTCCGGCGAAGCCTCCACTGCCAGCAGCGCGTCATCCGCCATCGCCCAGTAGCTGCCCAGCACGCGGCCATCGGGCGCGACGAAATCGCCATCCCGCACCGCGATCTCCTCCGCCGGCACGCCGCTGCGCTGCGCGACGACACCGACGAAAATGCGGCGCGCATCGGCGCAGGCATGGCGCAGCGCGACGCCGCATTCCTGCACGCTGAGGCTGCCGGATGTCACCGCCTCATCCGGGCTGGTCGGTGTCGAGGCCGGCTGCACGCGCAGGCGCCCGAGCGGCACATCCAGCTCATCCGCGCCCATCTGCGCGAGTGCGGTCAGGATGCCCTGGCCGAGTTCGACCTTGCCGGGGCGGATGGTGACGAAGCCCTCCGCATGGAAGGATAGCCAGCAATCCAGCCGGCGGTTCACATGCAGGCTGCCGGGCAGCTTCGGCTTGTCGTCGCCGCCCTCGGCCGCGATGCGGAAAGCGAGGTTCATGGTGCAGCCATCTCCCCCGCCGCGCGCAGCACGGCCCGGACGATCCGGTTGTGACTGCCGCAGCGGCAGAGATGCGGATCGAGCGCGTCCTTCACCTGCGCCTCCGTCGGGTGCTGCGCGCGCCGCAGCAGCGCGAGCGACGCCATCAGGATTCCCGACAGGCAATAGCCGCATTGCCCCGCCTGCAGGTCGAGGAAGGCGCGCTGCAAGGGATGCGGCACATCCGGCGTGCCGAGCCCTTCCAGCGTCTCCACGCGCTTCCCCGCCACGGCGGCGACGGGCAGCGTGCAGGCATAAGCCGGCACGCCATCCACCAGCACCACGCAGGCGCCGCATTGTTCCGCGCCGCAGCCGAAGCGCGGGCCGGACAGCCCAAGCGGGCCGCGCAGCGCGGCCAACAGGTTGGCGTCGTCCTCGATCGCCGGCGCGACAGCCGCGCCGTTCAGCGTGAATCCCGCCATCAGGTCGGCGTCATGCGCGCCATGCGAATGAACTCTGCCTGGCGGGCGATATCCTGGCGCAGGAACGCGTCGAATTGCGGGATGCTCATCGGCATGGGCTGCGCGCCGAGGCGTGCCTGCGCGTCGCGCGTGGCGGGCAGGCCGAGGATGCGGGTGACCTCCGCATTCAGCCGCTCACGGATCGGCGCGGGGGTGGCGGCGGGCGCCATCAGGCCGAGCCAGATGGACGCCTCATAGCCCGCCAGCGTCTCCGCCACCGTGGGCAGTTCGGGCAGCAGGGGGCTGCGCTGCGGGCCGGTGGTGGCCAGGCCGCGCACGCGACCGCCCACGATCTGCTCGCGCATCGTCGGGATGGCGTCGAACATGATGGGCACCTGGCCGGAGATCAGTGCCGTGCGCGCCTCATTCGATCCGCGGAAGGGCACATGCGTCGCGGTGGCGCCGGCCATGGCCAGGAACACCTCGCCAGCCACGTGATACGGCGTGCCGGGGCCGGAGGACGCGTAGTCGTACTTGCCGGGATTGGCCTTCAGCAGCGCGACCAGCTCGGGCAGCGTCCGCGCCGGGATGGAGGGGTGGATGGCCAGCACATGGTGCGCGATGTTGATCGCGGCGACCGGGGCGAGGTCCGTCATCAGGCGATAGGGACGGTTGGGGATCAGCGTCTCATTTGCCGTATGGGTGTTGGACATCAGCAACAGCGTGTAGCCATCGGGGGCCGATTTCGCGACGGCGTCGGTGCCGATCACCGCGCCCGCGCCGGGGCGGTTTTCCACCACGAAGGGCTGGCCAAGCGCGGCCTGCAGCGGTTCCGACAGGAAGCGCGCGGCGACGTCGGCGGACCCGCCGAGGCCGAAGGGCACCACGATGCGCACCGGCCGCGCGGGCCATTGCGCCTGGGCGCGGGCGGCGCCCGGCAGCAGGGCGGGCAGGGCAAGGGCGCTGGCGATCACCACGCGGCGACGGATCATGGAAGTCCTCCTCGGTCTGGTTGGACGGAAGGATCGTGCGCCCGGCGCGGTTCGGCAAGACCAGGGTGGAATGGGGCGCCAAATGAGGGGTCCTGGCGGGTCAGCCCATGCGCGGCCTGCCGATGGCACGCCCGCGGCGCGACGCATAAGCGCCGGCGGCTGACGGATTGACGCGGCGGCGCGGTCGCGCAAGCTGGACGCAAGACGAAGGACATCTCCATGCCCGACAGCGCGGCCGACCGTTTCCGTATCCGCTCCCTCCGCGACCGTGTGACGCCGGAGGAATGGCAGGCCCGAATCGACCTCGCGGCCTGCTACCGGCTGATGGAGATCTACGGCATGTCGGATATGGGCGCGAACCATGTCTCGCTCGCCGTGCCGGGGGAAGAAGGGGCCTTCCTGATCAACGCCTACGGGATGCTGTATGAGGAGATCACGGCATCTTCCCTGGTGAAGATCGACGTCCACGGCAACACGCTGATGCGGCCGGAATTCACCGATGGCTCGACCTATGGCGTAAACCGCGCCGGCTTCGTGATCCATGGCGCGATCCATGCGGCGAAGCCCGACTACACCTGCATCATCCACACCCACACCTGGGCGGGGATGGCGGTGTCGTCGCTGGAATGCGGCCTGCTGCCGATGAACCAGACCTCGATGCGCTTCGCGAAGATCGGCTACCACGATTACGAAGGCGTCGTGCTCGACATGTCGATGCAGGAGAAGCTGGTGCGCGACCTGGGCGATTTCCCCGCGCTGATCCTGCGGAACCACGGCCTGCTGACGGTCGGCCGCACGATCGGGGAAGCGTTCAACTGGATGCATCGGCTGGAGCTGTCCTGCAAGGCGCAGCTCGCCGCGCAGGCCACGGGCCAGAAGCTCGTCGAGGTGCCGGCGCAGGTGGTCGAGGAGACCTGGAACAACTACCAGCCCGGCACGCGCCGCCCCTATGGCGTCATGGAATGGCCGGCGCTGCTGCGGAAGCTGGACCGGATCGACCCCAGCTTCCGCGAATGATGATCGAAGGCAGCGCTTAGTTTCCGAACAACCGCTGGAAGCGCAGCATCAGCTCCGGCAGCGTCAGGCCCGGCTGCGCCGCGGCCGGCGCGCTGCCTTCCGGCACCCGCACGCGGTAGCGCGCCAGCGCATCCCGCGTGCGCTCCAGCCGCAGCTCCACCGGCTCCGCCCGGTCCGAGCTCGCGCCGTAGCCGACCATGCGGACCAGCACCGAGGAAGCGGCGGCAAGTTCGTCCGCCGCGCGGGCCTGGTCCTCGGGCTTCGGCAGGCAGACCAGGCTGCGGCCTTCCAGCGTGCAGGGCATCTCGAAGAACCGGTTGGGCGGAAAGCGCAGCTGCGCCGTGCCGGTCAGCGCCAGCAGCCCGCGCTGCGCGCCTTCCAGCGTCAGGTCCCGCGCCGCGACGACGGGCACCAGCCGCCCGCCGCGATCCTGCACCTCCAGCAGCAGGGACGCCGTGGCGGCGCCGGCCGCGCGTTCCACCGGCTCCCGGTGGCGCAGCTGGCAATCGGCGCGGTCGGTCATCCGGTCTGCGATGCAGGCCAGGCGCCAGCTGCCGATCTCCTCGGGCGGGACGCCCGACAGGCTGCCGGTCTGCGCCGCCGCCGGTCCGGCGAGGGTGGCGAAAAGAAGGGCGAGGGCGGGCAGGTTGCGGCGGGTCATGAGGCGATACATAGCGAGCGCCGCGTCCCGGTTCCATGCCGCCGCCGATCCAACCCATCGCACCGCGCCGCATTGACGCGCTCCATTGACGCCTTGGGCCCCAGGCGGCACCTGATCCGCATGCCCAAGCTCCAGGCCGCCCAGATCGCCGTCACCCCCTTCCAGCAGAACTGCGCCCTGATCTGGGACGCGGAGACGGGGCGCGGCGCCGTGATCGACCCGGGCGGCGACGTGCCGCGCATCCTGGCCGCCATCGCCCGCGCCGGCTGCACGGTGGACCGAATCCTGCTGACCCACGGCCATCTGGACCATGCCGGCGGCGCTGCGGCCCTGAAGCAGGCGCTGGAGGCGCAGCAGGGCGCGCCCGTGCCGATCGAGGGCCCGGACCGCCGCGACGCCCCTTTGCTCGCCGGCATTGCGGCCCAGGCGGCCCAATACGGGATCGAGGGGCTGGAGGATTGCACCCCCGACCATTGGCTGGAGGAAGGGCAGACGGTTTCCATCGCCGGGCAGGATTTCGCCGTGCTGCATTGCCCTGGCCACACGCCGGGGCACATCGTCTTCGTCTCCGCCGCGCTCGGCCTGGCGGTGGTGGGGGATGTGCTGTTCCGCGGCTCCGTCGGCCGGACGGATTTCCCCTATGGCGACCACGACGCGCTGATCGCCTCCATCACCGGCAAGCTGCTGCCGCTGGGGGATGAGTTGCGCTTCCTGTGCGGCCACGGCCCAGGTTCGACCTTCGGCGAGGAACGGCGGTCCAATCCCTTCCTGAGATAGGGCCGCGCGTCACCGGGGCCGAAGAACCACCACCGCCTCCACCGTCGTGCTGACCACGATATCCTCGGCCACCGCGGCGGGCGGCGGGCCGGCGGCGGCGCGCATCGCGGGCATGGCCATCGGCATGGGGCGCGGGGCGCGGTCCGGGGCGTCGATCCGCACGTCCCGCAGCCCCGCCACCTGCAGGCCGAGCTGCGCGGCCACCGCATCCGCCCGGCGCCGCAGCGCATCCAGGGCGAGGCGCGCCGCTTCCTCCCGCGCTTGCCGCGCGGTCTCCCGCGTCAGTTGCCAATGGAGCTGCGACACCGCCATCCCCTGCTGCTGCAAGGCGCCTGCGAGGTCCAGCAGCGCCGCGCCATCCGCGCCGCGCAGGGTCAGAAGCTGGCTGGCCTGCCAGGCGCGGCCTTCCTCCACGCGGTTGGTCCAGTAGCCGCCTGTGGCCACCCGCACCCCCGGCGCCGCCCGGGCGCGGTCCAGGGCGGCGGCGATGGCGCGGTTCACCGCCTCCTGCGCCGCGGCGGCGGAGCCGGCGCGGGCCTCGGCGCGCAGCGTGGCGACGATCTCATCCGGGGCGCGCGTGACCTCCGCGCTCTCGCCCAGATGCAACAAAGTCTCGGCCAGCTGGGCGGCGGGCTGGGCAAGGGCGGCCGGCGGCGCGAGCAGGGCCAGCAGGACGAACAGGCGACGCATCGCGATCCTCCATCTCGGGGCTGGCAGGGGGCGCCCGCCGCATGGCGGCAGCATGGCATGGAACGGGCCGCAGGTTGACGCGCCGCGCGGCCCGGCCGACGGTTCTTTTCTTTCAATGCGGGCCCGCGAAGAGGCCGCTTGGAGCGGAGGACACAGCCCATGAAGCGTCGCGCAATACTCACCACCGCCATGGCCGCCGCGGGGCTGGGCCTGCCCAGCCTCGCCCGCGCGCAGGCCTGGCCGACGCGCCCGGTGCGGATTGTCGAGCCGGGTGCGCCCGGCGGCGGCAACGACACCACGATCCGCGTCTTTGCCCATCACCTGGAACAGGCGCTCGGCCAGCCCGTGCCGGTGGATAACCGCCCGGGCGCGGGCGGGCGGATCGGCGTGGAGCAGGCCTTCCGCGCAGCGCCCGACGGATCGACGCTGCTGCTCGGCAATGCCGGGTCGAACGGGGTGAATGCCGCGCTGTATCGCGACCTGCCCTATGACCTGGAACGCGACTTCACGCCGATCTCGCTGCTGGTCACCGGCCCGAACGCGCTGGTGGTGAACCCGCGCATCTTCCCCGTCTCCACCGTGCGGGAACTGGTCGAGGCGATCCGCGCCAAGCCGCCCGGCCACTACAATTACGGCAGCGGTGGTGTCGGCTCCTCCGCCCATTTCTCGGCGGAGCTGTTCAAGCTGATGACGGGCGTGGACATGGTGCATGTGCCCTATCGCGGCGCGCCGGCCATGGCGCAGGCCGTGCTGGGCGGCGATGCGCCCTTCCTGATCGGCAACCTGGTCAATGTGATGCCCTTCGTGCGCCGCAACGAGGTGAAGCTGCTGGCCGTGACGGGGCTGGAGCGGTGGCCGGACCTGCCCGATGTGCCGACGCTGAATGAAAGCGGCCTGCCGGGCTATGAGACCATCGCCTGGTCCGCGCTGTTTGGACCCCCCGGCCTGCCGCAGCCGATCGTGCAGCGCCTGGTGCCCGAATTGCAGCGGATCGGCCGCCTGCCCGATGTGATCGAGCGGGTGAAGCTGATCGGCGGGCAGGTCGTCACCAGTACGCCGGAGGTTCTGGCCGCCCGCGTGCGCGCTGATATCGCCAAGTGGCGCGACCTGGCCCAGCGCGCCAATATTCGGGCCGAATGATGCCCGACACGCCCAGGATCGCCGAGGTCGCCTTCCATGGCCTCGGCGTGACGCCCAAGACGAATTGGTGCTTCCTGGCCGTCCGGACCGAGGATGGCCGCACGGGCTGGGGCGAATGCACCCTCGCCAATCAGGAACCCCTGCTGGCGGCGGAGGCCGCGCGGCTTGCGGCCAATGTGGTGGGGGAGGATGCGCAGCATCGCAACCGCCTCGCGCGGTTGATCCCGCATGCGCCGGGCGGGCTGGTGGCGGCCACGGTGCTCTCGGCCTTCGACCAGGCGCTGTGCGACCTCGCCGCGCAACGTGCGGGACAGCCGCTGCACCTGTTCCTGGGCGGCGCGCTACGCGATGCGGTGCAACTCTACGCCAATATCAATCGCGGCGCGAACCCGCGCAGCCCCGAAGGCTTCGCCGCCGCCGCGACGCGCGCGGTGGCGCAGGGTTTTCGGGCCGTGAAGCTCGCGCCCTTCGAGCCGCTGATGTGGGAGGATGGGCTGTCGGACGCAAATCGCGCGGCCTATGCCGAGGGGCTGGCGCGCATCGCCGCGGTACGCGACGCCGTCGGATCCGCCGTGGACGTGATGGTGGACGCGCATTGGCGCTTCTCCCCTGGCGGCGCCGCCGGGCTGGTGCGCGATGTCGCGCCCTTTGGCCTGTTCTGGCTGGAATGCCCGGTTGCGGAAGCGAACCGCGCCGAGATCCGCCGCCTGCGCGGCATGGCCAATGACCGCGGCATGCGGCTGGCGGGGGCTGAATCCCTGGCTGGCCTCGGCGCCTATCGCGCGGTGATCGAGGCCGGTTGCTATGATGTGCTGATGCCGGATGCGAAGCATGCAGGGGGCCTCGAGGAAATCCGGCGCATCGCGGCGCTGGCCCAGACGGCGGGGATCGAGATCGCGCCGCACAACCCCACCGGCCCGGTCTGCCACGCCCATTCCGTGCATCTCTGCGCCGTCATCCCGAATTTTCTTCTGTTGGAGGTGCAGTTCGGGGAGACGGAGGCCTTCTTCGACATGGTGGAGGGCGAGAGCCTGCGCTTCATCCAGGGCGCCGCGCCCCTGCCGCAGGCGCCCGGCCTTGGCATCGGGCTCGGCGCCGGCCCGCATACGCCGTGGCGGCGCATGGACCGGCCCTGGCTCGATCCGCGGCTCGGGTAAGGCCCGGGGGATGATCTCCACCTGGGTCGCGGCGAGTGCCGTGGCTGCCCTGTTCCAATGCTGGCGCACCGCCCTGCAGCAGCGGCTGCGGGGGGAATTGTCGGTCAATGCGGCCGGGGTGGTGCGCTATTTGTATGGCGTGCCGGTCGGGCTGCTGCTGCTGCTGGGTTATGGGGCGGCGACCGGCGTGGGGCTGCCGGAACTCACCGCCTGGGCGCTGCTGCTCTGCGCGCTCGGCGGCTTCGCGCAGATCCTCGGGACCAATTTGCTGATCATGGCCTTTGGCCATCGCAACTTCGCCGCTGGCACGGCCTATGCGAAGACCGAGGCGGTGCAGGCGGCGGTGATCGGCGTGCTGCTGCTGGGGGAGAACCTCGCGGCGCTGTCCTGGCTTGGCATCGCCATCGGGGTGGGGGGGGTGCTCTACCTCTCGCTGGCCGGGCGCGGGACCTCACCCAGTGAGATGCTGCGCGGCATCACCCAGCCGGCGGCGCTGTGCGGGATCGGCGCCGGTTTCTGCTTCGCCTTCACCAGCGTGATGATCCGGGCGGCCAACCAGGACATGCCGGGGGATGCGCTGATCCACAAGGCGCTGTTGCTGCTGGTGGTCACCAACAGCTTGCAGACGCTGATGCAGGGAAGCTGGCTGGTGTGGAGGGAGCCCGCCTCGGTCCGTGCGGTCTTCGCCAGTTGGCGCAGCTCGGCGCAGGTGGGGGCGCTGTCGGCGTTGGGCTCGGCCTGCTGGTTCTCCGCTTTCGCGCTGGCGCCGGTGGCGCTGGTGCGGGCGGTGGGGCAGGTGGAGATCCTGTTCACCCTCGCCTTCAGCCGCTTCTTCCTGAAGGAAACCGCTCGGCGGGCCGATACGCTGGGGGCGCTGGTGGTGGTGGCCGGGGTGGTGCTGGTCCTGCTGGGCAGCGCCTGACCCGCCGACCCGCCCTGGGGCGGCGCCAACCGCTTGATCCGGCGTGGGATCGGGCCCCTTCCCGGGCGGAACCGTGCCGCGCCGGCATCATCATGGGGCGGTGCAGCATATTTACGCGCCGCAGGGCGCATGGTAAGGCGCCGCCGCCGCTACCAGAGGGGGCTTTGCGGCTTCCTCCCACGCACACCTTACGCATCGCGCCGCCTGGCGCGCCGCTCAGAAACAGGACCGGGACCGCCTTGGCCTCCGCCACGACGACCAGCACGGCCCATGAGGCCCCAAACCCGACCGGGCTGGCGGAGCGCTATGCGCTGGCGCTGCTCGGCATCACCGATGATCTGCGCGCGACGGAGCCCGGCGCCGCCGACCGCATCGCCGCCGATCTCGAAGCGCTGTTCCGCCTGTGGCGGGAAGATGCGGGCTTCCGCGCCTTCGTCGCCGATCCCAGGCTCGATTCCGGCGCCCAGCGCCGTGGCGCCTTCGCGATCATCGAGCGTGCGGGCATCGGCACCGAGGTGCGGAACCTGGTCGGCGTGCTGATCCATAACCGCCGCCTCGGCCAGCTTCCCTCGGTCGCGGCCGCCTTCGGCGCCCAGCTGGCCACCCGTCGCGGCCAGCAGACCGCCAAGGTCACCACCGCCCATGCCCTGTCCGACACCCAGCGCGCGCAGCTTGTGGCGCGGCTGACGGAGGCAGGTTTCTCCGGCGTGAAGCTGCAGGAATCCGTCGATCCCGCCCTTCTGGGCGGGCTCGTGGTCCGCATCGGCTCGCGCCTTTACGACAACTCGATCAAGTCCAAGCTGCAGCGACTGCAGTACGCGATGAAGGGGGCTGCCTGACATGGATATCCGTCCTGCTGAGATCTCGGAGATCCTGAAGGCGCAGATCGCCGGCTTCGACGCCGAGGCGAATGTGGCCGAGGTCGGCACCGTGCTGACCGTCGGCGACGGCATCGCCCGCGTCTACGGCCTGCAGAACGTGATGGCCGGCGAACTCGTGGAGTTCCCCGCTTCCGGGCTGAAGGGCATGGCGCTGAACCTCGAGACCGACAATGTCGGTATCGTGATCTTCGGCGACGACAAGTCCGTGCGCGAAGGCGACACCGTCAGCCGCACCGGCTCGATCGTGGACGTCCCGGTCGGCAAGGGCCTGCTCGGCCGCGTCGTGGACGGCCTCGGCAACCCGATCGACGGCAAGGGCCCGATCGCGGCGACCGAGCGCAAGCGCGTCGAGGTGAAGGCCCCCGGCATCATCCCGCGCAAGTCGGTGCATGAGCCGATGCAGACCGGCATCAAGGCGATCGACGCGCTGATCCCGATCGGCCGCGGCCAGCGCGAGCTGGTGATCGGTGACCGCCAGACCGGCAAGACCGCCGTCATTCTGGACACCATCATCAACCAGAAGCCGATCAACCAGGGCGACGACGAGTCCAAGAAGCTCTACTGCATCTACGTCGCCATCGGCCAGAAGCGCTCCACCGTCGCGCAGCTGGTGAAGACGCTCGAGGAGAACGGCGCGATGGAGTATTCCATCGTCGTCGCCGCCACCGCGTCAGACCCGGCGCCGATGCAGTACATCGCGCCCTACACCGGCTGCACGATGGGCGAGTATTTCCGCGACAACGCCATGCACGCGGTCATCTTCTATGACGACCTTTCGAAGCAGGCCGTTGCCTATCGCCAGATGTCGCTGCTGCTGCGCCGCCCGCCGGGCCGCGAAGCCTATCCGGGCGACGTGTTCTACCTGCATTCGCGCCTGCTGGAGCGCGCGGCGAAGATGAACGACGATTTCGGCAACGGCTCTCTGACGGCGCTGCCGGTCATCGAGACGCAGGCCGGCGACGTCTCCGCCTACATTCCGACCAACGTGATCTCGATCACCGACGGCCAGATCTTCCTTGAGACGGAACTGTTCTTCAAGGGCATCCGCCCGGCCGTGAATGTCGGCCTGTCGGTGTCGCGCGTCGGCTCCGCCGCGCAGATCAAGGCGATGAAGCAGGTCGCGGGCAAGATCAAGCTTGAGCTCGCGCAGTACCGCGAGATGGCGGCCTTCGCCCAGTTCGCCTCCGACCTCGACAGCACGACGCAGGCCCTGCTGGCGCGCGGCGCGCGCCTGACGGAGCTGCTGAAGCAGCCGCAATACAAGCCGGTTCCGGTCGAAGAACAGGTGGTGTCGATCTTCGCCGGCACCCGCGGCTACCTGGACCGCATCCCGGTGAACAAGGTCGGTGAGTTCGAGCGCCGCCTGCTGTCCGACATTCATGCCCGCGCGCCGGAGATCCTGGCGTCCATCCGCAACGACCGCGAGATCAAGAAGGACACCGAGGCGAAGCTGGTCGGCTTCCTCGACGACTTCGCCAAGTCGTTCGGCTGAGGCAGGGGTCGGGGAAGCAGGCCGATGGCCAGTCTCAAGGCGCTCCGGGCGCGCATCACTTCGGTGAAAAGCACCCGGAAGATCACGCAGGCGATGAAGATGGTCGCGGCGGCGAAGCTCCGCCGCGCCCAGACGCAGGCCGAACAGGCACGCCCCTATGCGGAGCGGATGGAGCGTATGCTCGCCTCCCTCGGCGCGTCGGTGGCGGGTAGCCCGGATGCACCGAAGCTGCTGGTGGGCAGCGGGGCGGACAAGGTGCATCTGCTGGTGGTCGTCACCGCGGATCGCGGCCTGGCGGGCCCGTTCAACACCAATGTCGGCCGCTTCGCGCGCAACCGCATCCGCGCGCTGGAAGCGGAAGGCAAGACGGTGAAGGTGCTGTCGGTCGGCCGCAAGGGCGCGGCCTTCCTGAAGCGCGAATTCCCCCGCCACATCGTGGGGGAGATGAGCTTCATGGGTAAGAAGCGCATCGGCTTCGACGACGCCTCCGCCGTCGCGGACCGCATCACCGCGATGCTGGAAGCCGGCGAGTTCGATGTCTGCAGCCTGCTCTACAACCGCTTCCAGAGCGTGATCACCCAGATCGCGACCGACCAGCGCCTGATCCCGGCCCCGCTGCCGGAGGTGAAGGCGGCGGATGCCGGCGGCGCGCAGGCGCTCTACGAATACGAGCCGGCCGAGGAACAGATCCTCGCCACGCTGCTGCCGCGCAACCTGGCGATCCAGGTCTATCGTGCGCTTCTGGAGAACAATGCCGGCTTCTACGGCAGCCAGATGAACGCGATGGACAACGCCACGCGCAACGCCGGCGAGATGATCAACAAGCTGACGCTCAACTACAACCGCACACGACAGGCCAACATCACCCGCGAGCTGATCGAGATCATCTCCGGTGCCGAGGCGGTCTGAGGAGCACGAACCAGTCATGAAGAACAATGTCGGCAAGGTCACGCAGGTCCTCGGCGCCGTCGTGGACGTGCAGTTCCCCTCCGAGCTGCCCGCGATCCTGAACGCGCTGACCCTGAAGATCGGCGAGCAGACGCTGGTCCTCGAGGTCGCGCAGCATCTGGGCGAGCGCACCGTCCGCACCATCGCCATGGACACCACGGACGGTCTCGTCCGCGGCACCGAGGTGACGGATACCGGTGCGGGCATTTCCGTGCCCGTCGGCAACGGCACGCTCGGCCGCATCGTGAACGTGATCGGTGAGCCGATCGACGAACGCGGCCCGGTGGTGGCGGAGAAGACCTACACCATTCACCGCGAAGCCCCCCCCTTCGAGGATCAGGCGACCTCCGCCGAGATCCTGGTGACGGGCATCAAGGTCATCGACCTGCTCGCCCCCTACCTGAAGGGCGGCAAGATCGGCCTGTTCGGCGGCGCCGGCGTCGGCAAGACCGTGACCATTCAGGAACTGATCAACAACGTCGCGAAGGCGCATGGCGGCGTGTCCGTCTTCGCCGGCGTCGGCGAGCGCACGCGTGAGGGCAACGATCTCTATCACGAGATGTGCGACGCGGGCGTCATCAAGCTCAATGAAGGCAACACCGACGGTTCGAAGGTGGCGCTGGTCTATGGCCAGATGAACGAGCCGCCGGGCGCGCGCGCGCGCGTCGCGCTCTCGGGCCTCTCGATGGCGGAATATTTTCGGGACGAGCAAGGGCAGGACGTTCTGTTCTTTATCGATAACATCTTCCGCTTCACGCAGGCCGGTGCCGAGGTCTCCGCACTTCTCGGCCGCATCCCGTCCGCCGTGGGTTACCAGCCGACGCTGGCGACCGACATGGGCGCGCTGCAGGAACGCATCACCTCCACCAAGAAGGGCTCGATCACCTCGGTGCAGGCGATCTACGTGCCCGCGGACGACCTGACCGACCCGGCGCCGGCCACCTCCTTCGCGCACCTCGACGCGACGACCGTGCTGTCGCGTTCCATCGCGGAAATGGCGATCTTCCCCGCCGTTGACCCGCTGGACAGCACTTCCCGCGGCCTCGATGCGCGCATCGTGGGCGAGGAGCACTACAAGACCGCGCGCGAAGTGCAGCGCATCCTGCAGACCTACAAGTCGCTGCAGGACATCATCGCGATCCTGGGCATGGACGAGCTGTCCGAGGAGGACAAGCTCACGGTGTCGCGCGCGCGCCGCATCCAGCGCTTCCTCTCGCAGCCCTTCACGGTTGCCGAGGTCTTCACGGGCCGCAAGGGCAAGTTCGTCGACCTCGCGACCAACCTCGCGGGCTTCAAGGCCGTCATCGCGGGCGAGTACGACCACCTCGCCGAGAACGCCTTCTACATGCAGGGCAGCATCGCCGAGGTCGTTGAGAACGCGGCCGCGATGGCCGCGCGCACGGACGTGACCAAGAAGGTCACGGGCGCGCAGAAGCGCGACATCGACTACCTGCAGGACTGGGCGGGCTACGTGAAGACGTACGTCGAGGCCAAGACTGCGGCCGAGAAGGCGGGCTCGGCCTTTGACGACTCGGCCGTCATCGCGTCCATCAAGGGCAAGCTTGGCAGTGCGTCGGCGTCGGTGGCCGCGCCTGTCCACGCCCGCTGCGCCCGTCCGCTAACAGCCCGCCCCCGCCCCCTCCCTGAACCGCAGTTGCCGCGATCGACGCCGAGCTCGACGCTGCGCGCAAGTAGGGCGATTAGTTGCGAGTTTGTGATGTCCCCACCTTCCCCATTCGCTGTCACGCGCACAGCGCATCAAAACTTGATACCACGCTTGCGCCCCGTGTATTTGCTGTCTGGACGGACGCCCTCCTTGCCGCGCCGCCGGTCGGCATCCTTCTTCGCAAGCACCCACGTGCGCGTCTTGGCCTTGGGCGGCTTGCGCGACTTTTCGCGGCGCCGCGCTGCACTCACCTTGGCCGCCTTGGCCGCCGCGCCCGCGCCGCGCCGCTCCTCGAAGGCGACGCGGTCGCCCGCGTGCGCCCCCGCGCCTGCGCCCGCACCCGACCCCGCGCCGCTGCCGACCGCGACGCGCACGCCGTCGAGTTCGTCCTCGTCATCACCGCCCTCGTCTTCGTCGTCGTCATCCGCGTCAGCGCCCCCCTCGTCGCCCTCCTCGTCTCCCTCCATGTCGTCCCCATCGTCCTCGTCGTCGTCCTCGTCGCCCGCGCCCGCGTCCGCGGCCGCGCCGTCGGCGCCGCGCTCGCGCACGCCGACGGCCGCGTCCGACCCCGCAAAGATGCAGAGGT
>CAMDWG010000008.1 GCA_945878375.1 Roseomonas mucosa
GACCAGCCCGACCAGCCCGACCGACCAGCCCGACCGACCAGCCCGACCAGCCCGACCAGCCCGACCAGCCCGACCAGCCCGACCAGCCCGACCAGCCCGACCGACCAGCCCGACCGACCAGCCCGACCAGCCCGACCAGCCCGACCAGCCCGACCAGCCCGACCAGCCCGACCAGCCCGACCGACCCCGACCCCGACCCGTTTTCGTATACAATTCAAGGGTTTAGTTGCGAAAAACTGCCTTATAGCAAGCTTCAATGTTTTTTAGATTCTGTCTCATGTCATGAGAAACCGCCGCCATATCGCGCTTAGGTAGTAACATAGCCGGGGACCCACAACCTAGGGCAGGTGCCGCGCCCCACCACCGACAGGTGATGCGCCATATATCTCCTAGCGCTTTGCTATTTCTCCCGACCGGAACGCGCCGACTGTGATTACTGCCCGCGACGCGCTCCAAACCCTAAAGTACTTTCGCTACACCCAACGTCGCCTCCAACGAGCCACCAACGCCGCCTCACAGCCAGGGGGACCCGCCCGGCGGGCTAGTTTCCACCCCGCGCAGCCGACCCCTCCGACAAAAATTTTGCCAAACCACGCCTCCAACACACCCAGGGACCCAGCCCCCGGAGTAGTTTCAATATACAAAACAGTACTTCGTTGATATAATGCGGCCCCTTCCCTCATATTTTTGCTGCCCAGCGCAGCAACTCCACCGCATCCCGACTCCGGATTTCATGTTCTACTCAGCCACTTCTTCGCTCTACACGTCGCTGCCGAACACCCACGCCACAAACGGCGAGTATCTGTTCTGGTGGCCCTATTGGCAGACCATCCGCGACTGCGTGCTTGGCGAATTCATGATCAAGCAGCGCAAGCAGACCTATCTCCCGAAGGTCGAATCCCAGACCGACGCCGAGTACGACGCCTATCTGCGCCGGGCGACCTTCTACAACGCGGCGTCCCGCACCGTGTCAGGCCTGGTTGGTTCGGTGCATCGCCGCGCCCCGGTCATCGAGGGCGCCCCCGACACCATCGACCTCAACAACATCACGAACGACGGTCAGTCGTTCGACATGTTCATGAAAAAGATCACCCGCGAGGTGATCCAGATGGGCCGCTTCGGCGTCATGATCGACGCCCCGCCCGACGGCGGCGCCCCCTACTGCGTCGGCTACAACACCGAAGACATCGTCGACTGGTCGACGACCCGCATCGGCAGCCGCGAGATCCTCCAATACGTGGTCCTGCGCGAGATCCGCCGCACCCGCACGCCCTTCGCCACCCTGGCGAATGAGCTGGAGGAGAATTACCGGGTCCTGTTCCTCGACGACGAGGGCATCTACCGCCAGCGGGTCTACCCGAACGGCGTCATCGACGCCGTCGACTATCAGGAGTTCACGCCCCTGATGCAGGGGCGCCCGATGACCGAAATCCCCTTCATGTTCATCAGCCCCTACGATTTCGGCTACGAGTGCGAGAAGCCGCCGATCCTCGACATCGTCCTCCTGAACCTCAGCCACTACCGCTCCTACGCGCAGTTGGAGCAGGGGCGCTACTACACCGCCACACCGGTCTACACCGTGTTCCTGGGCGGCGGTGGCGACGACGATGCCGAGTTCAAGGTCGGCCCAAACGTCGTCTGGCAGCTCGGCCAGCAGGACAAGGCCCAGATCCTTGAGTTCGGCGGCGCTGGCCTGAAGTTCCTCGAAAGCGCGCTCCTGACCAAGGAGCAGCAGATCGCCGCCCTGGGCGGCAGGCTGTCGGGCGTCGCGCGCGGCGCGGCTGCTGAGGCGCCGGAAGCCATCATCGCCCGCGAACGCGGTGAAGCCTCCTTCCTCGGCTCCGTCATCTCGACGATCAGCGAGGCGGGCAGCCGCATTCTCAGCCAGCTCGCCGCCTGGAACGGCACGCCCACCCGCGTGGGTGTGATTTACTCCTCGGAGGCGACCGAAATCCGCCTCGACGCGCGCGAGATCCGCGCGATGGCGATGCTCTACGAGACCGGTCTGGTGCCGCTGGAGACCATTTTCACGGTCTTCCGACAGAACAACATCATCCCGAACGGCCTGACCTTCGACGAATTCCGGGTGCTGCTGCCGCAGCAGGCTCCGAAGGTCGAGAACAAGCTGATCGAGGCGGAAGGCAAGGCCCAGATCGAGCAGGAATACGCCCCGGCCCAGCCGCCGGGGTGATTTTCGGTCAAATGGTGATCAAACACCAGTCAAACGGTCCCTGTTCTATTTTTTTCTTTACCTTTCAGTTCGTTTTACATAAAATATGCACCGTCGAGCAGTGGTTTGGTCTCCGATTGGTGCATGCGATGGGCGAGAGGGGGCAAAAAAGCCCTCTCTCGCCCGCTGTTCGACCTCCCCACCACAATAAATCCGCGACTTATGGTCCGGATTCTCGCGTCTAAGACGCCCAGCACATACTATTCCCTAAGGGAACACGACTAATGTTCATTCGCGGTTTTAACCATTCCACCCTTCCCATCCTCTATCGCAATGCCGAAGGCGGCGAGAGCGGCGGCGAAGGCGCCCAGACACCCCCCGAAGCGAGCGACGGCGACAAGACGCCGGGCAGCGCCCCCTCGGGCCAGGATGACGTCACCAAGCTGATCGAAAAGGCCGTTGCCGACGCGGTCGCAGGCCTCAAGCGCAAGAACGAAGAGGTCATTGGCGACAACAAGAAGCTGAAGGACCAGCTCGCGTCGCTCAAGACCAAGCCCTCTCTCAGCGACGAAGAATACACCGAATTCAAGACCCTCAAGGAGCGCATGGAGCGCGACGAGCTGCTGAAGGCGCTCGCGGAGGGCAAGTCCGAAGAGGTCATCGAGAAGGTGACCCGCAAGACCAAGATCGATTACGAGGCGAAGCTCGCGGCGGAAGCCGAAGCGAAGACCAAGGCCCTGGACGAGGCGCTCAGCTCGCGCCGCCAGCTTGAGCAGACCCTCGTCAATATGGAGATCACCAAGGCAGCCGCTGCTTCGGTGAAGCCCGCCTACCAAGACCTCGTCACCCGCCTCGTCGGGGATCGGGTCAAGCTGATCGACGGCGCGGTGCGCGTCGTGGACGCCGACGGCAACATCGAGATGGCCTCTAACGGCAGCAAGCCGCTCGCCGTCTCCGACCTCCTTGAAACGCTGCGCGGCACTTACGCCGATCTGTTCGTCGTCTCCTCTGGCGGCGGCGCGGCGGGATCGGGCAAGCGACCGGCCGGGACATCGAGCAAGATCTCGGTCGAGGCCGCGAGCGACATGTCCTTCGAGGATTACGCCCGCCTCAGGAACGAAGGCAAGATCGGCTGATCGCCGCTCCCCACTTCAACTAAGCATACATTATTGGCCTCAAGGGGTTTACGCCCCCCTTGGGGCCTTTTGCCGATTAATCGGCCCTTTCTAACCGCTCGATTTGATTCTCAGGAGTTAATTACTACATGTCTGGCACACTGGCCGATTCCAATCTCGGTCGCGTGGCGTTTATTGCCGAAAGCACGTTCGGCACCACGCCCGCGACCCCCAATATGCAGATCCTCCGCGTCACCAGCTTCGATGTTGGCGCGACGAAGGAAACCGTTGTCTCCGACGAAGTCCGCAGCGACCGCATGGTCTCGGCCGTGTCGGAAGTCGCCGCGATGTCGGGCGGCACGCTGAACTTCGAACTGTCGCTCGGCGGCAGCTTCGACACACTGATCGAGGCAGCGCTGTGCGGCACCTTCTCGACCGCCCTGAGCGCCACCAACGTGGCCGTGACGACCACCTCCACCTTCAACCTCGTCGGCGCCTTCACCAACTCGGTGGTCGGTCAGTGGGTCTTCGCCTCGGGCTTCACCAACGCGGCGAATAATGGCTGGCACCGCATCACGGCGCGCACCAACGACGCCATCACCGTGTCCTCGCTGCTGGTCGTGGAGACCGCCGGCGCGGGCAAGTCGGTGCGCGGGCGCGTCCTGCGAAACGGCGTGGCGAAGCGTTCCTTCAGCTTCGAAGAAGCCTTCACCGACATCAACCAGTTCTTCGTCTTCCGGGGCCAGCGCGTCGGCACGATGGCGCTCGATGTGACGGCGGGCCAGATCGTGACAGGTTCGTTCGGCCTTCAGGGCGCCGCGTCCGCTTCGGGGTCTACGTCCTTCGCGACCACAACCACCCCCGCCACCTCGACATCCACCATCAACGCCACGTCGAACGTCGGCGCGGTGCTGGAAGCGGGCACCTACACGGCGCTGACCACCGCGATCCAGAGCTTCAGCCTGAACCTCGACAACGCGTTGCGGAACCAGATGGCGGTGGGGAACAAGTTCCCGGCCGGTATCGGTTACGGTCGCCAAACGGTGTCGGGCTCGCTGAACGCCTATTTCCAGAACCGCGCGCTCTACGACAAGTTCCTCAACCACGACGCGACTTCCCTGTCCTTCGCCCTGGGCGACAGCGCAGGCAACGCCATGCGGATCACCCTCCCCCGCGTGTTCTTCAATTCGTCCAACCCGAATATTGCGGGCATCGATCAGGACGTGATGGAGAATATCGAGTTTACGGCGGTGCAGGACAGCGCGACGAATTGCCAGATCCAGATCGACATGGTCCCGAGCGTCTGAAGCTGAGGGTGGGGGATTTATCCCCCACTTTCAATTGGATACTTCGAACACGTTCGATAAGTATTCCAAAATTGAGAAAGTACTTATATAATAGTGCGCTTTCTCATTATGGCGGTTAAGCCGCCAATACTGCTCTTCACTTTCCTACCACACCAAATCGGGCGCCGCCCCATTTTGAGAAAAGGTTAATCTTTTAATATGCCTATGCTTACTCCGAATATTATTGCTCGGGAATCGCTGCTGATTCTCAGCAATAATCTGGTCGCCTCCTCGCTGGTCTACAAGGGCGACACTTCCAACTTCCTGGGCGCCGCTGTTGGCGACACCATCACCATCCGCCGCCCCGCCTCCTTCGCCGTGAACGAGTTCTCCTCGTCCATCAGCACGCAGGGCGTGAACGAAGGCTCCGTGCCGCTGGTTCTTGAGAAGCACTTCGACATCTCCGTCGAGCTGACTTCCAAGCAGACGACCCTGGAGCTGAACGACTTCGCTGAGCAGGTGATCCGCCCGGCGATGACCAACATGGCCGAAGCCATCGATACCTACATCTACAGCAAGTACGCCGAGATCTACGACATCGTGGGCGACGGTACGCTGAACACGGTGGGCGATCTCGCTGGCGCCGACCGCAAGCTGATGGAAAAGAAGGTCCCGATGTCGGGCCGCGTGGGCTTCCTGTCCCCCGCCGCCAAGGCCGCGTTCCTGTCCATCGACAACCTGAACCGCCTCGACAGCCGTGGCGCCGCTGGTCTGACCGCCCTGACAGAGGCCTCGCTCGGCCGCGTGATGGCGATTGACTTCTACGGCGCGCAGGGCGTGGCTCGCCACGTTGCGGGCGTTCCGGGCGGTACACCGGTTGCGGCTGGTACGGCTGGCGCTTCCACGGTCGCCGTGACTGCGGGCGGCGCTGCGGGCACCTTCAAGAAGGGCGACATCGTCTCCTTCGCGGGTGTGACGCAGACCTTCGTCGTGACTGCCGACCTGACTCTGAGCGGCGCGGGCGCCGGTACGCTGGCTATCGCCCCGGCTCTGACCTCGACGATCAGCGGCGCTGCCGTGACGGTTGCTGCCTCGCACGACGCCAACATCATCGGTCATCCGCGTGGTCTCTCGCTGGCCTCCGTGCCGCTGGAGCTGCCGATGGAAGCGATGGGTGCGGCGACGCTCGCGGCCAATGGCTTCAACATCCGCGTGGTCTACGACTACGACATCAACAGCAAGAAGAACGTCATCTCCTTCGACGCCCTCGTCGGCGCGAAGGTGACGGACCCGCGCCTCCTGGCGCGTTTCAACGCTGGTTGATTTTAACAGGGGAGACCTTTCGGGGTCTCCCCATCCTATTTTCAGTCAAGCAGAACATGCCTCTCGTTACTCTTTTTCGAGGTGATGAACTGGCTCTCGTAGATACCGATACAAAAGCAACCTACGAGAACTTCATCGCACATGGCTGGGCGCACGAAGGCCCGGCCCAGATGGTAGAGACACCGCCTCCTGCGGAAACGCCCCCGGCCAAAGCCGAAGAGCCCAAGGTTGAGAATGCTTCGCCCAGAGGCCGCAAGGCGAAGCAGTAACCCAGGGCTTCCGATTGATATGAACGCTGAACTGTATGGCCGACAGTTCAGCGTTTTTATTTAGAGGATGAAAGCCGTGGAATTAGCTCTTCGAGATTTATTTGTCGTTCTAGGCTTTGTAATCAGCCTCGCCGGGTTTTGGTACAAAATGAACGCCGACATTGCCGAGAAGATCGACAAGGTCCGCGAGACCAGCGCCAGCAAAACCGACGTGGCCCAGATCAAAGATGACGTCTCCAGTATGCGCGCCAACGCCATCAGCCGTCAGGAACACGACCGCGACATCGAGAAGGTCAAGGAAGAGATCCGCACCTTCCGCGACGAGGTCCGCGAAGACATCCGGTCTCTGTCCCACACGCTCAGCACGCGCTTCGACATCATGATGCAGCGCATGTTTGACATTCAGACTGATCAGAAAAAGCCATGAAGACGCATCTGGCCGGGATCGAACTGATCAAGCAGTTCGAAGGTTTGGTTGACGGCGACCCGAAGACCCCCGGCCTCGATCCCTACATCTGCCCGACCGGATACGTCACCATCGGCTTCGGTCACGTCCTCAAGGACAGCAGCGGTCAGATGCTGCGCGGGCGCGAGGGACTGGCGCGCGCCAAGCAGCTCCACAAGCCGATCACCACTGAAGACGCGGACGAGCTACTGGCTTCGGATCTCGCGATCTTCGAATCTGACGTCCGCCGTCTTACACAAGGCGTGACCTTGAACGAGAACCAGTTCTCCGCGCTGGTCTCCTTCACCTTCAATCTCGGCGCGGGGGCGTTTCAGCGCTCCACCATGCGGCGGCAGTTGCTGGAAGGTCGCTTCGATCTCGCAGCCAATGAGTTTCCTAAGTGGGTGAAGGGCGACACCAACGGCGACGGCAAGTTAGAGACTTTGCCGGGCTTGGTGCGACGTCGAGAAGCGGAACGGCAGCTCTTCCTCCGTGAGGTCAAGCCGCTGACCCGCAGCCGCACCATCATGGGCGCCGCAGGCGCAGCGTCCGCTACCACCGCTTCCGTTATCGCAGAGGTCAGCGACGAGCTGGCGCGCGCCGACGCAGCGGTCAGCGCCACCGGCACAGAGATCGATATTCTGAAGTTCGTCCTGGCTGGTCTCGCCATCGCAGGCGCGTTGTTCGCGATCTACGCCCGTGTCGACGACCGGATGCGGAAGGGACACTGATGCTCACCGCCGTCACCTTCGCCCTGTCGACCCTCGTCGGCGGCGTCCAAAAGTACTTTATGGCTGGGCTCCTCGCCCTCCTTCTCCTGACCAGCGCAGCGATGCTGGTCTACCGGGCCAACTATCAGGCGGAACATGCCGCCCGCACGGCGGCAGAACAGAATCTCCGTCAGGCCCAAGACACCATCGAGGCGATGCGTCGCGCGCATGTAGCCCAGGTCGAAGCGCTGACACGCGCTGAAGCTGAAGCCCGCCGCCTGTCCGAGCAGCGACGCACGTCGCGCGAGCGAGTTCTCAATGCCCCACCCACACAAGACGGCCCTGTCTCTCCTCTGCTGCGCTGCGCTGTTGCAGGCCTGTGCCAGTAAGCCGCCCAGCCCGCCGCCGTTCCGTATTCCGGACGCGTTGCTGAGCTGCCCGGCGGAACCCGCCCCGCCTTCCACTCTGCGATCCCAACGTGACGTGGCGCTCTACGTCATCGATCTGCGGGCCTATGGCCGCACATGCGAGGCGCAGCTCCTCGAAATCCGACGCTTGCAGGATAGCGCCCCGCATCAGTAATCTTCATTCAATTCTGACGCGTTGCACTGTATAATATACGCTCCGCGTATTTCGAGATTTTAGGTTATCATTGAGTGACTATTAAATTTGACACGACGACACGCAACACCATCGTGGATGCTATCGTCAGCCGAATCGGTAATGCCGGTATTCTCCGAATTTACGCCTCCCCTCGCCCCGCAAATGTGGGAACGCCGATCTCGACCCAGACCGTTCTTGCGGAGCTGACACTCGCATCGCCAGCCGCTCCGTCGGCATCGGGCGGCGTCGCGGCATTCAATCCAATCGCTCAAGACCCCACGACAAACAACGACGGCATAGCGTCTTTCTTTCGCATCTTCCAATCTGATGGAGCGACTGCGGTCATTGATGGGGATGTCGCGGTCTCCGGAGCCGATCTTAATCTGAATACCATCTCGATCATCTCCGGTGGCCCTCTTCAGATTACAGCTCTGACGATCACAGCTCCCGGCGCTTGAGCCCTTCAGCACGAAATTCTCCGTCCTATTAGTATCGACCTTGTCAAGCCTCTCTGACCACAGCGAAAATCAGCTTCTTCTCTGGCAGCTAACAGTACTTCCAGTGACGCGTCCGTCTGCTTGGTTCCTCGGTGTTGGCACCGGCTTCACCGACACCGGACTTACCGGAGAGCCGGTGGGCAATAACTATGAACGTCAGCAGACCCTGTTCAGCGTCGTAGGCAGCTTCGCTTCCAATAGCACCGCCGCGACCTTCGGCCCGGCCTCGCTGGCCTGGGGCACTATGACGACACTTGGTGTTTTTGACGCGCCCGTCGGCGGGAACTGCCTGTGGCAGGGAAACCTATCCGCTCCAACCTATGTCGATTTTGGCAGCGGACTAACAATTGATGCAGGCGCCCTACAACTACAGTTGGCGTGAGCGCGCTACCATTTCGTTTTGTTTACGCAAACCTGAGTTAGGGCGTCGCTACCTTGGCAGGCATTAAAATTTCTCAGCTACCCGCCGCCAGCGCAGCGGCGGGTACAGATGAACTGGAAACCAATCAATCCGGCACATCACGCAAGCTGAGCGTAGACCAGATCAAGTCTTATGCCTTGGCGGACTATTCTGGCGCAGAGTCGATTTCAACGGTGGGGACAGTCGCGTCCGGAACCTGGGAAGCCGACGTTATTGGCGTTTCATACGGCGGCACGGGCGTGCAGGGCGCTGTCAGCGGGCTGCTTAAAGGCGACGGCGCCGCCTATGCCGCAGCCGTCGCAGGCTCTGATTACTACAACACCGACAGCATCTTGGACGGAGGAAACTTCTAGTTATGGCTAATATTCTACGCATTAAGCGCCGGGCTTCCGGTGTCGGAGCGGGCGCCCCCGCAAGCTTGCAGAACGCGGAACTTGCGTTCAACGAAGGGGACAACACGCTTTATTACGGTACGGGAACCGGCGGGGCGGCAGGCACCGCAACGTCAGTCATCGCCATCGGCGGCCCTGGCACCTTTGCTACAAATTCGAATGCGGCGCTGACGGGTACACCCACTGCCCCTACAGCAGCAGCCGACACGAACACAACCCAGGTGGCGACGACTGCGTTTGTGGTGGGGCAGGCGAGCAGCACAAACCCGCTCGCAAACGGTGCAGCAGCGGTCGGCACGTCGCTGCGTTTTGCGCGCCAGGACCACGTTCATCCGACCGATACCAGCCGGGCTGCGCTCGCTTCGCCTACCTTTACGGGCACGCCTGCCGCTCCCACGGCGGCGGCTGATACGAACACGACGCAGCTCGCCACGACGGCTTTCGTTCTGGGGCAGGCGTCGAGCGCCGCGCCGCTTGCCGATGGCACGGCCGCTATTGGCACCTCGACGCGCTATGCGCGAGCCGATCACGTCCACCCGACCGATACCAGCCGGGCTGCGCTCGCTTCGCCTACCTTTACGGGCACGCCTGCCGCTCCCACGGCGACGGCTGATACGAACACAACTCAGGTGGCGACGACTGCGTTTGTGGTTGGGCAGGCATCCGCTGTCGCCGGGTCCGCGCTCGGTACAGCAGCGACCGGCACGTCTCTACGCTACGCCCGCGCCGACCACGTCCACGCGATGCCCAGGCTAAATCAGGTTCTTGCTCCTACGGCGGATGTGGGTCTCGCCAATTTCAAGATCACCAGCCTTGCCGATCCGACGAATGACCAAGACGCCGCCAACAAGCGGTATGTGGATTCGGTGGCGCAGGGCCTGGACGCCAAGGCTTCCACACGCGTCGCCACAACGGCGAACATCACGTTGTCTGGCCTCCAGAACATCGACGGCGTCACCCTCGTTGCCGATGATCGGGTCTTGGTGAAAAATCAGACCAACACGGCTCAAAACGGCATTTACGTTGCTTCTGCAACGGCGTGGAGCCGCTCTGCCGACATGAACGCGTGGGCGGAAGTCCCGAACGCATTCGTCTTTGTTGAACAGGGCACCTCGCAGTCCGACACAGGCTGGGTATGCACCGCCAACGCAGGCGGAACGCTCGACACGACGGAGATTGCGTGGACGCAGTTCTCGGCGGCTGGCTCTTATCTCGCGGGCAACGGTCTGTCGCTCAGCGGTAATACCTTCTCCGTCACCGGCACACCAAACCGCGTCAGCGTCTCTGCGTCGGGCGTCGATATCGCCTCGAACTACACCGGTCAGAACACCATCACGACCGTCGGCACGATCACGACCGGTGTGTGGAACGGCACAGCCATCACCGTCGCGAGGGGCGGCACGGGTGCCACGACCCTTACTGGATATGTGAAGGGTAATGGGACGAGCGCCCTCTCAGCGGCATCGACGATCCCGAATACAGACATTTCCGGTCTTGGGACCATGAGTACGCAGAACGCGAACGCCGTCGCAATCACGGGTGGTAGCATCACCGGCCTGACGACGTTCGACGGCATCACCATCGACGGTGGCTCTTTCTGATCCTTACGCAGGCACCTCGTCAGCCTGTTTTAATTTCATCAAACCCTGCCTGATTAGGCATTTCAGGGCGGCATATGCCAAATACAATAAAGGTTAAACAAAGCGCGGTGGCGGGGAAGGTCCCGACCACCGCGCAGCTTCAACTAGGTGAACTCGCCGTCAACACGACGGACGGGAAGCTTTACACGAAGAAGAACGTCAGTGGCACGGAAAGCGTTGTTGAGATCGGCGCAGCCAGCGCCAGCAGCGTGACCTCCTTCAGCGCAGGCACCACCGGCCTCACGCCTTCCACCGGCACGACAGGTGCGGTGACGCTGGGGGGCACGCTGGCGGTGGCGAATGGCGGCACGGGCGGGACCACGCAAGCTACTGCCCGCACTGGTCTCGGTCTTGGCACCGCCGCTACGGCAGCCTCCACGGATTTCGCTGCCGCTGCCCATGTGGGGGCGGGCGGCACAGCACACGCGGCAGCGACCACAAGCGTGGCGGGCTTTATGTCTTCCGCCGACAAAACCAAGCTCGACGGTATTGCCTCTGGCGCCACGGCTAACACGGGCACTGTCACAAGCGTCGCACTCAGCCTTCCCGCGATCTTCTCGGTGTCGGGTTCGCCGGTCAGCACTAGCGGCACACTCACGGCGGCTCTTGCGTCTCAAGCGGCGAACGTGGTTTTGGCGTCTCCGAGTGGTGCAATAGGCACCCCGACGTTCCGCGTGTTGGTCGCCGCTGATATCCCAGTTCTCGACGCAGCAAAGATCACCACTGGGACATTTGCATCGGCTCGTCTGCCGACCACTGCGGACACCAACGCCCGTGTAGCGGTGTCCAGAAATGGCACGCTGGTCGGCACACGTCGCGAGATCAACTTCATCCCTGGCACCAACGTCACGCTATCTGTTGTAGACGATCCTACTAACGAGGAGATTGATGTCACTATCAACGCCAGTGGCGACGGGGGTGGTGTCACTTCCTTTTCCGCTGGCACCACCGGCCTCACGCCCTCCACTGGCACAACAGGAGCGGTGACACTGGCGGGGACGTTGGCCGTTGCCAATGGTGGCACGGGCGGCACGACTGCTGCTACCGCCCGCACCAATCTTGGCGCAGCGTCATCTGGCCTCGTCACAGCGTCCGGTTTGTTGGTGTCAAACGCGCGTATTCTCGGGCGCACGACGGCGAGCCCAGGAGCCGTTGAAGAACTGTCGAGCGTTCCGGTCAGCCTCGGCGGCACAGGCGCCACGACTGCTGCTACCGCTCGCACCAATCTTTCCGCCGCTGGGTCTGGTGCGATCACAAGCTCCGGTCTGACGATGACCAGCGCCCGTCTGCTGGGTAGGACGACGGCCTCGACCGGCGCCGTTGAAGAACTGTCGAGCGTTCCGGTTAGTCTCGGCGGCACGGGCGCCACGACTGCTGCTACCGCCCGCACTAATCTAGGGCTCGGCTCATCGGACAATGTGAGTTTCGCCACCGTCACAGGCACCACGATTGTGGCGAATGGGGGGAGTGGGTCGGGAAGGTTTGCTGGCCCGACAACAGGCGGTTGCTTTTTTGAAGCATTTTCTACCGAGGCTGCGATCAAGTTCGGGTCGGCTAAGACGTTTAGCTTTTCGATGCAGGCGGATCGTAACGTGGTTCTGTATGACGGCGGCACCGTGTTGTGGCAGACAAACACCGCCGCGTCTGACGGGCGCCTCAAGAACGTCTTGGGTT
Organism: Roseomonas mucosa; assembly: GCA_945878375.1. Taxonomy (GTDB): domain Bacteria; phylum Pseudomonadota; class Alphaproteobacteria; order Acetobacterales; family Acetobacteraceae; genus Falsiroseomonas; species Falsiroseomonas mucosa_A. The sequence continues at coordinate 12,546 of CAMDWG010000008.1, forward strand.
CTGTTACGGATGGCCTAAACACTATTGCCCAGCTTAACCCAGTTTGGTTTTCGTGGAAGGAAGACACTGTATTCGCGGACGGGGGCGTAGTTCGTCCCGGCTTTGTCGCGCAGGAAGTTGCGGCGGTTATACCTCACGCGGCAACGCTTGCAGGCCCACCCGGCAGCAGTGAAAACCAGCGCACATATCTACTCCAAAAAGAGGAAATCGTCCCGCATCTTGTGTCTGCGGTCCAAGAGCTTAAGACGATTGTCGATGCACAGCGACAAACTATCTCGGCTCTGGAAACCCGACTTACTGCGCTGGAAACTCGTTAGCATCGTGATCTAACTTTCATACATTGAAATAGATAGCGTCGCATCTATCCTCTATAATTTTATTTTCGGCTGGTGTGGCCCTTTGCTCCTAATTAGGCGTCATTGAGATTAAAGGGATTGGTGGACTGCAATGATTTTCGATGGAGCACGGCTAGTTGAAAGCGGCGAGTTTCGGGCTACTGAAACCGGTGTTTTCCGCATCACCGAGAACTATGCAGTCCCAAGCGTCGACGCGGCTTTCACCGCAGCGGGGAAGTTGCGGACGGCAGTGTCGGGGGCGGGCTCGGTCACTGTCAGTATCCCAGAATTCAGCGCGAGCGGACTTCACGGTGTCGGCGGTACAGCCTCCCTCGCTATTGGCGTTTTTTCGACCGCAATCTCGGCCCGCCAGCTTTCCGGGCTCCTCGGACCCCGCTTCCGCCCCGATGCGGTTGACTCCAGCTTCGAGACGGATGTTGTCCCTTCTATTTTCGAGCCCACCGTCTCGGCTTCTACGTTTAAACCTCCATACACCACCAACCGTCGCAGTGTACCTGCTGATAAACGTCGTTTTGTGGCATAGGGACCCAAATTGACTTATTTTCTGTACGAAAAAGACCCGGCAGAGAACGCCAACATCATCGTCGATTGGACGACATGGTTGGAAGGCGACACGATTGCCTCATCTTCTTGGACCGTGCCAGCGCCATTTTTGATTGGCACAGACGGCCACAACGTCTCCACAGCGAATGTCTGGATCGACGGGGGTGAACTAGGCGAGCATTACTTCCTGTCCAATGAAGTTACTACAGTTACGGGGCGCAGCGGCAAGAGAACAGTCGTCGTCCGCATTACTAGCACATAGATTATATTAGAGGTCTGCTTTTTATATCAATAAACCTCCGAGAGAGGTTTAATTTCTCAACTAGCCGCTGTGCAGGAGTCCCGTTTGGCTCAAAAGCCTATCAAAATTGATTCCCCTACTTTCTTCGAAGAACAATCCACTCGTCCTTCTAAATCAGACCTTCGCAGGGCTCGCCGCACACTAAAGACCGTCCGACAGACCGGGCGGCACTTCGCCCCGCTGACCCCCAAGACAGACGCACAGCGCGAATACCTCGACGCCATCAAGGACAATGACGTTGTCCTTGCCTGCGGCGGCGCAGGCGTCGGCAAGACCTACGTCGCGGCGCGCTTCGGCCTGCAAGAGCTGATCGAGGGGAACTACGACCGCATCATCATCACGCGGCCCATGGTGGCGGTGTCTGGTGAGAACATCGGCTTCCTCCCCGGCGGCGTCGCGGAAAAAACCGCACCTTGGGGCATCCCGATCATCGACGCGTTCAACGACGGCGCGTCGAAGGCGACCGTCGAGAAGCTCGTCAAGGACGGCAAGATCGACTTCGTGCCGTTTGCGCTGATCAGAGGGCGAACCTTCAACGACTGCTTCATCCTCGCGGATGAGGGCCAGAACCTCACCGTCGAGCAGGCCAAGGTTCTCATCACCCGCGTTGGTGAGAACAGCAAGATCGTCATCAACGGCGATATCAGCGGGCACCAGTCCGACATTCGCGGCACCAACGGCCTGGATTTCCTCATCGATATCGCAGAGCGCTACGACCTCGACTGCGAGATTTTCGAGTTCGACGACGCAGACGTCGTTCGCTCTGGCGTCGCGGCCCAATGGGTCCGCGCTTTCACCGAACATGGAGTGAGAAAGTAAGTGATCACCTTCGTCGTCGAGAACGGCACCGGGCTGACCAACGCGACCAGCTACGTCTCGGTCGATGAAGCCGACGATCTGGCCGTCCTGAACATCCACAACTCGGATGCGTGGCTGACCCTGCCGGTCGACAAAAAGCGCAACCTTCTGATCTACGCGTCCCGTGTCCTCGACTCCCGCACCACATGGAACGGCGAGCGTGTCTCCCTCACGCAAGCCTTGGAGTGGCCCCGCAAGGAGGTCACCGACCGCTACGGCAATGCCGTATCCGCCTCTGCGGTCCCCTACAACGTGCGCTGGGCTGTCGTCGAATTCGCCAAGTGGAGCCTCACCGAAGACCGGCTGTCCCGCACTCAGCCGGATAGCGTGGTCAGCGAGGTCAAGGTTGATTCGATCAGCCTGAAGTTCGCAGACCCGACCATGCTGGCGACCGACCAGTACAAGACACCTGACATCGTCACCGACATCCTGCGCGGGCTCGGCAGCGTGCGACACAGCACCCGCAAGGTCACCTTCGGGAGGCTCAAAGCCGTATGAGCGTCAACCTGACCGCGCTGGTGAAGGGGGCGCTCGCGACTGTCGGAGCATCGGTGCAGGGAAGCACCAGGGCGGCGACCTACCGCAAGACCGGCGCGCAGACCTACAACCCCACCACAGGCGCGCAGACCGCCACCACGACGGACTACCCCGTCACAGCCGTCTTCACCTCCTACGCTCGGCGGGAAAAGGAAACCGACTTCCAGAACTCGCGGCGGCAGATCATCGAGTTCGGGGATCAGAAAGTTCTGATCCCCTATGCCGATCTCCCGATCAGCGCGTCCGATATCTCGCTGGAAGACGTCATTCTCGACGGCGCAGCGGTGTGGCGGATCATCGACCACAAGATCGACCCGACCGGTAAGGCGCTTCACACGTTTCAGGTGAGGCAGTCCTGATGAGCTTCGAAGCAGAACGCGCCACCATCGAGACGCATTTTCGGGACCGGTGGGCGCTTAGCCCCTTCGCCGCCATGCCGATCATCTTCGACAACGTGAACACGAAGCAGCCGACCGGCGATTTCATCGTTCACCGCATCGCGGACGCGGACGGTCGGCAGATGGAGATCGTCGGCCAGGGCCTCACCCTGCACCGCTACGTTGGTATCGTTCAGGTCGATGTACTGGTCCGCATTGGCAGCGGGACCGCAGAGGCTCGGAAGATCGCGGACGCTGTCGCGGACGCCTACCGGCGCCGACAGCTTGTCTCCAACACGGCGGGGATCATCACCTTCCGAACCCCCTCCCTGAGGTCTCTCGGGACGGTGAGCGAACGCTTCCGACTGGTGGTTACCTGTCCCTACCACCGGGACGTTCGACAGTAATCGCGCGCAACTAGATTGTATTTTCGGCTGTTTTTATCTATACTATAAAAATACATATCATCCCGACGTGTGAGTTCTATCGCGCGATAGTTGGGGAGGGCCGTCGTCGGGATCGGCCCTCCCCTTTAATTCCGACAAAACAAGGTTCTTCAACAAACTATGGGTTTTCTGAATAAGTATAAGACCGACAAGACCGCCGAATTGGCTGGCGTGTGGGTCGATGTCGATGCGGGCGTCGAGTGGAAGATCGCCCGACTGAGCAATGAAAAGGCGCGCACCGAGCGCCGCAATCTCGAAAAGCCGTACCGCAACTTCCAGAACATTCCTGACAGCGTGGCCGAAGACATCCTCCGGAAGGTGGTTGCCCGCACGGTCCTCCTCGATTGGAAGGGCATGACGGACACGGACGGCAAGGAAATTCCGCACTCGCCCGCGAAGGCTGAGGAGCTGTTCAAGGAATTCCCTGACCTTCTGAGCGACGTCGTCGGTCTGGCGATGGCTCGCGAGACCTTCCAGGCCGAAGCGGCCGAAGCCGCAAAAAACGACTAACAGCGTTCCAGGCTTGGAGCCGCACCTACGGCGACAAGCAGGAGTTTCTGGAGGGGTTGGCGGCTGAGAGCGGCGGGACAGACATCCCGCCCGCACTCCACGAAAAGCCAACCCTCCACAGCTTCGAAATTGAAGTTTGGAACGCCTTCTGCCGCCTGTCTTTGCGGCGTCCTGTCAGTGGTTTCGGCGCCGTTGGAGCTATTCCTTACGTAGAAATTACCGCGTACCTAGACCACTTCTGTGAATTCTCAGACGACGAAGACCACCATTTATTTATCCAACTTCTTGAGTCTCTTGATTCTTCGTTCCTAAAAGACGTGTCCGATAAACAGCAGGCAGAACGCAAGAAGAATGAAAAGACGTCTGCCGCAAAGAGGCGCCGAACCGTTTGACTTTAGCAGCCGCCCCGCCCTGCCGCCGGGCGGCTGTTTTTCTAAAGGACTTTAGCATTGCCTCGACTAACCCTCGCGCTGAATGCGGGTGCGGAGCAGAAGCTTCGGCAGCGCATCGCGGAGCAGGCGGGCAAGAAGGTCCGCCAGATCTTCTACAGCCTCCATGCCAAAATCCTTGAGAACACGCCCCTGAACACCGGGCGCACACTCGGAAGCTGGGCGGCGTCCGCAGACCGGGCGGTCCTGATCGATATCGCGGACACTCTTGGGCGGGATCAGTTCATCTACAGCCCGGTCAATCCCAACACCAACCTCATGCCTGTTGGAGCCGAACCCGGTAGGGCCTTCTTCGTCCGCATGTCGCTCAAGACCTCCGAGCGCATCAATTTCGAGCGGAACCCGTACCGCGTCTTTTACGTGTCGAACGGCGCCCGCCTCGATTCCGGTTTCATGGAATGGCCGAACGGGGACACCACCGACTCCTTGCCGAGCGGACTTTCCCAAGACGTCGGCTCCCGCGCTTACGCGCAAGAATACGGCGCCGTGCCGGGCTTCGATGTCTACGGCAACAACGGCTCCCTGAAGCGTTTCCCCTTCAATCCTCGCGGCATCCTCGGCGTGCATATGGCCGTCGAAAGCATCCGCCTCACTTACAGCGGCCGATAATTTCTGAGGCAGTGAATGACTGATATTGCGTTAAAGGCATCCATCGACTTCCGCGATGCCGAAAAGCAGGTCGACAATTTCGTTAAGAACGCCAAGCGGAAGATGTCCGAGATCATGGCGGCAGCGAACCGCCCTGGCGGATCGATGGCGGGGCAGCGTTCGGCGGGGACACGGCGTACCGGCGGCGCTGGCGCCGCTTCGTCTCCTATTCCGTGGATGCAAGACATCAGCGTCGCGAAGCGGGCCTACGCGCAGCTCACGACGCTCGAAAAAGCGTTCGCAGAGGGCTCGATTAAGTGGCGCCGCGCGCTGGAGCGCGAAAACATCGCACGCCTGAAGCGGGACGGCGCCATGACGGAAGGCAACTTCCGACTGAAGTGGCGTATGGACGATGCGGACATGAAGCGGGCGCTGCAAAGTAAGCGCGAGAAGGAAAGACAGGACCGGGAAGCCACCAAAGCGGCGCTGGCCGAAGCTAAGGAACGCGCGAAAGCTGAAAAACAACTCCTCCGCGAGGTTGAGATCGTCCGGCGCGAGGCGGCAAAACTAGTCAAGCAGGAGGCCAAGGAGCGAGCGAAGGCCGAACGAGAAGCGCGCCGCGAAGCGGAGACCGCGCAGCGTGAGGCGGCAAAACTAGTCAAGCAGGAGGCCAAGGAGCGAGCGAAGGCCGAACGAGAAGCCGCCAGCGCGCGGAAAAAAGAGCTGCGGGACATCGCGCGCGAACAGGCAAACTTTGAGCGCGAAACGCGCGCTGCCGAGAAAGCCCGCGCGCGCGCCGACCGCCAGGAAGCTGTCACGCAGGCTGCCCTCGCCCGTGCCGATATTGAGCGGTCCCGTGTAGCCATGCGCGGCTCCCGCGCCGTGACCTTCGGCGGCGGCGGCACCTCCTCGTCCGTTTCCGCATTGACTGACGGCGGCACTGGAATGCGCGCCCGCAATGCCGACTTCTATGAACGTCAGGCCGCATCTGCGCTGATCGCAGAGGAGCGCGCGCGCCGGGAGGTCGAGCGAGCGGAAAAGCGGGCAGCGGATGCGGCTGCGCGCCTGGAGCGGCGCGCCCAGGAATCAGCTGAACGCGAGAAGAAGCGGATCGCAGATCGAGAGACGCGGGAGCTGACCTCGCTCGCCAAACGCGAGTCGGCAGAAAAAGCCGCAACGGAGCGAGCCGAAGCCCGCGAGCGCGTTCTAAGCGAGCGCCGCGCAGTTCGGGCAGACCGTGCCGCGCGCGGCGACGTTCTCGCCGTCGGCCGCGCCAGCAACACGGCGCTCGGCGTCAATAACCGCATCGGGCGTCAGCTTGGGAGCGATCCTGCCCTTCAGACCCGCCTCAGCGGCGATGTGAACTCCGCGCTCACGGCATACACGCAAACAGTCCAGCGCTACGGCGCCGCGTCGGTGCAGTCTGCGCGCGCTTCTATCGATTTCAACCGAACACTCCAGAACGTCCGAAGCACGATTGCCGAAAAAGGTGGGCTTTTCCAGAAGCTGGACAGCAACACCCGCACCTTGAGCGGTTCTATCGACCGGCTCGGGGGCAGCTATGGCGGACTTCGCCGCATTGTCCTCAACACCCAGGTCGCCTTGAGTGCGCTGACTGCCGCTTTTGGTATGCGCGAGATCATGCAAACCGCGCAGCAACTGGAAAACGTCGAGAACACGCTTCGAGCTGTCTCGCCGTCTGCTGATGCAGCAGCCGCGAACATGGTGTTCCTTCGCCAAGCGGGCGACGCGGTCGGGTTTTCGTATCTGGAAGCTGGGCGCAGCTTCGCGCAGTTCACAGCAGCGGCGACGAATGCGGGGGCGAGCGTCGAGCAAACTCAGCAGATGTTTTTGCGGTTGACGGTCGCGTCTCGCAACTTTGGCCTCAGCAGCGCCGACACTGACGGCGTAATCCGCGCTCTGACGCAATCTATGTCGAAGGGGCGGTTCTCGGCGGAAGAAATTCGTCAGCAGCTAGGCGACCGCATGCCTGTTGCCATGGCTGCGCTTGAGCAAGCCACGGGCAAGACTGGCGAAGAACTCGATAAAATGATGCGCGACGGCAAAATCACGACGGCCGAATTCGCCATTCCGTTCATCGAGGCTCTCTTCAGGATGTCGGGCGGGCTGGATGCGGCAGAGCGCGCCAGCCAGAGCCTGTCTGCGAGCCTCTCTCGCCTCAGCAATGCGTGGGCCAATCTCGTCAAGGATTCTCCCGCTCTAGTCGCAGGGATCGGGGTGGTCGTCGACGGCCTTGCGCGGTTCTTGAATGGTGATTTTGTTCGCGCCGCGAGCGACCTGATGGGAGCCCTCACGACGCGCTTCGCCGCCGCCTTCACCCAGGCATCCTCCGTTCTGGATAGCGTGTTCGCCCCTACTCTCAGACAGGTCACGCAGAACCTCGACGAACTCATCACACTCGGCATCGGCGCCTTGGCAGCGATGATGACCCGCGCGTTGATCCCTGCGGCGCTCGGCGCGGCGGGAGCCCTCGGCGCGCTCCTGACCCCCGTCGGTTTGGCCCTGGCCGCTGTTGCAGGCCTGACCGTAGCGTTTGTTAAGTTCAGGAACGAGATGGTAACCTTTCAGGGCGTGAGTGCCCCGGTTATCGATGTGGTCGCCGCGTCGTTTGAGGCGCTCTGGGACACGATCAAGGACCTCGTCGCATACGTCAGCACCGCGCTGCCTGACGCCTTTGAAAAGGCGCTGGCAGCAGTCGGGAGTGCTGGACAAGCGGTGATGAGCTTCTTTGGGCTCTCGGGGCAGCAACTTCAGAATTTCGGCCAAACTATTTCCCAGGGTTTTGTTGGTATGGTGAGAGGCATCGCCACGGCGGTCGACGCCTCCATCACTTTGCTGACCAACATCGTGGCGATATCGCGCGCTGTCGCAATGGACGTAGAGGATGCCTTTGTACGTATCGGTCTGAACATCCGCCAGATTTACGAAAATATCTTCAAGCTTCTGGCGGACTTTATCGACCGTTTCATGCGCGCGCTTCCGGGTATCTTCGGGCTCGCCGCCCAGATCGCGGCGGGCATCGGTAATCAGTTGCGCGCAGCGTTCGGAGAAGAAGGCGATGTCCTCGCCGGAATCGCGCGCTCCTGGGCGCCGAACACCACCCGCGAGCTGAACCGGATTTTTGAAAACGGTGGCAGCACGGCTGCGCGTGATTTTGTCGATAATCTTCTCAGCGGCATCACTAATCTTGAAACCAATCTGACCACCGGACTGGATGCGACGTTTTCCCCGATCTTCTCCGGTGTGATGGCACGCGCTGCCGCGCGCGGCGTGAACGCCGCTGCCGCCCGTGTCGCGGTAACAAACCTTGATCCAGGCTTCTTCGGGAATTCTTCCGACCTGAACGCGCCTTCCGATTTGTCGCGCAGGATCGGTCCCAGAGAGCTTATGGGGAATCTGAGCGGCACAATCGGCAACGGCAGCGGCGGCTCCAACGGCAGCGGCGGCTCCAACGGCACCACAGGCGCCCAAAACGCGGTCGCTGAGTTCATGGACGACCTCCGTCGTCAGACAGCTAGCGCGGGGCGCGCCGACGGCGCAGCGGCTGCCTATGTCGATACGCTAAATCGTCTCGCAGACGCAGCTAAAACCGCGCGCGGAAGCGTCTCAACGCTCGCTGAACAGCAGGAGGCCAAGGCCCTCGTCACCGAGCGCCTGAACAAGGAATCTGAGAAGTTCATCCGCGACACCAACCTCAGCAGCGAGTCGAGCGAACGCCTTGCCCAGGCCTATCTGCAAGGCGCGGAAGCGGGCGACCGTGCGGCGATCCGCGAACGCGCGATGGTCGAAGCGCGCAAGACCGTCCGCGAGTTCACCGACGGCACAAATGACGTCACACAGGAGTACAAGGACAAGGTCGAGGAACTTATCCCGGTTCTGGACCGCGCTGAGCGGTCTGAGCGTGCGCTGGCGACTGCCCGCAGCATCGCCAACAACCGCGATGAGATTGAGATCCTGCAAGCCGAGCAGCGGCTCATCTCCGCGAACGCGAACGAGCGCGAGCGTGAAGTCGCAGCGCTCCGCGCGCGTCAGGCGGCACGGGGCACAGGCCTTGAAGATCAGGCGGGGCGCAGCGCCTCCCAGGTGGTCGAGCTGCGTCAGCAGAACGAGCAGCTCAGTAATTCGTGGAATGAGATGGCGCGCGTTGGCGAGCAGGCCTTCGACCGCATCGGCTCGGCTATCACGGAGGCCTTCGCGAAGGGCGAAATAAAGGCTCTCAAGTTCAGCAACATCTACCGCGCCGTCCTGTCTGAGATCATCCAGGCGACGATGCGGATGGCGTTCATCAACCCGCTGCTCAACAGCATGATGGGCGGCTCCCGCCCCACGATGAGCGGGATGTTCTCCGTTTCCAACATGGGCGGGGGCTCCACAGGCGCCGTGGGAGGGCTGGCCGGTCTTGCGAGCGGTGTTTCCGGTCTCGCAGGGATCGGCTCCTCGGTCAGCAACTTCTTCGGCGGCTCTGGGAATTCAGCCAGCAATGTCGTTCCTGGCGCACTCTCGGATGGAGCAGGCTTCCAAGCCGCTGGTGCGGGCGCTGCGCCCGCAGCAGCCGCAGGCGCAGGTATGGGAGGCATGCTCGGCGGCATGGCGATGGGCTTCGGTATGGGCTCCATGGTCGGCGGACTGATCGCAGGCAAGAGCGCCGCACGGCAGCAGAACGCCCAGATAGGCGCTGCGCTTGGCGCGGTCCTCCTTGGCCCTCTCGGCGGTCTCGCTGGCGGCGCCATCGGTGGCCTGCTCGGGCCGAAAAAGGCCCGTACGTTTTTCAACCTCGGGGTCGATACGGACGAGGCTGGCAATCTCCGGGTCGGGTCGGGGAGCGGCAAACGTGCCGACGCTCAACTTGCCGCACTCCAGAACGAGACAGAACAAGCCACCAAGGAACTGAACGCTCGCATGGCGGCGCTGGGCCTCCGCGCTTCCGGTTCCGCCAACCTTGGTACGGGCGTGGGTGGCGTTAAGCAGTTCGGCAACCTCAACGACGCGCTGAACCAGTTCAAGATCACCGCGTCGGACACCCGCGTTCAGGGAGCTATCGACCGCCTCGCTGGCGGCGACTTCAACAAGGCGCTCGATGTGGCCGCACAATCGAAGGAATTCATCACCGCGCTGGACTCGGTGAAGAAGGAACTCAAGAACGCCGACGACCCCATCGCGCAGATCGTCTCGCAGTTTGATTCGCTGCGTGAGTCTGCCGATAAGCTGGGCTTCGGAATGGACGAAGTGACGACGGCCCAAGAAAAGGCAATCCGCGCCTATCGCGAGCAACAGGCTCTAGGTCCGGTTGCCGGGCTTGCGGACTATGCGCGCAGCCTTCGTGTCGCCAACGACAACAGCGGCACACCGATGTCGCGCCTCGCTTCGGCCGAACTGATGTTCAACGAGACCGCGTCTCTCGCTGCATCGGGCGATATCCGCGCTCTGGGCTCGTTGCAGGATCGGGCCGAGACGTTCCGCCAGCTCAGCCGAGACGTCTTCGGGACCGGGATCGAATTTGCCGGTGCGGAACAGCGCATCATCGACGCTCTCGGCGCCGTTGGGCAGCTCGACACGGATCAGCTTACAGGCGACCACATCCGCGAGCAGACCGAGACACTGGTGGGCGCCCTCGAGCGTCTTCAGGACGAGGTCAAGGCTCTGCGTCGTGAGGTTCAGCAGCAGGGCGCCAATCCGCTGACAGCGAGGGCCGCATGAGCGACCTCATCAACGGGTCAGGCCCCCTGTTTATCTTCGCGGAGATTGAGATCTACAGTCAAGCAGCAACTCCCCCGACGCCAGAGTTTCAGGCACAGGGCGTACTCGCAATTGGCACATTGGAAACGGCCTCCACTGTACTATCCGATAGTACGGTAATCCTGGCATCTGACACCGGGTACGTTACCCGAGACGCAGATGTCGGAGGTCTGCGGGCGTTTCCCCCTTTGCTGATCTCCGCAGGGGATATCGACCGGCAGATTGATATCTCCCCCAACGGTCAGGGCGCGGGAGCGGGATGGGGTAATCTTCACTTTGCAAACAGTGGAGCCATCGGGACCCTCGCCTTGACGACAAACGCCGACGGTCGTCCGGTCACCGTCCGTATCGGACGCAAAACACGCCTCACGGTCCCCGTCTAATAATCCGCCCCACCCCCCACGAATACAATTCAGCGGGAACTATATTCTATTTTGTCTGCATTTTTCTTGGTATAATTGACGACTATTTTTAATGGATGAAGAGTGAGCGCCACCTTAGCCTATGGGTATGCTGACCCACCGCTTGCGAATACGTCTGTGCTTTTGGCCGGGCTAGGAGCGGGGTGGGTGGTAGACGAAACCGAAGTCCGTCTGTCACTTCGCGATCCCAGTTATTGGCTGGAGCAGGAGGTTGATGGCGCCCTCTATGCGGGCACGGGTGGGCTGGAGGGTACAGAGGCCCTCGGTAACAAAAGAAAGCCCCGCCTTCGTGGTGGGACAGCGGCAAACCCGGTACGGGAAATTTCTCCCGTTCTTGTGGACCCTGTACGCGGCATCTACCAAGTCTCGGACGCGACCGGCGGTATCGTTAATCTTTACGAGCGAGGGCTTGGGGGGTCTATCACCTTCGCAGGCGCCGTCTCGGATATCTCAGTCGCCGCGCCCCAACCTGGGAACTACACGGTCGAGCAGAGCGGTCGCGGACTCTTTTTCCGTCTCGGTACATTCCCGCCAGCAGGCGTCATCACAGTAGATGCCTGGGGGGCCTTCCCAGACGCCACCACCCCCAGCACCGCCGCTGCCGTCGCCCTTCAGATTCTACTCCAAGATCTGTCGGTGCCTTCCGCCTACGTGGATAGCGCGTCCTTTTCGACACTTTCGTCGTCCAACCCCTGGACGGCTGGCGTATGGCTCGGCGCAGATGAAGCCATTGACGGTGCGGAGCTGGTGGGCACTCTTCTACGCTCGTCTGCGGCAAGGCTCATCCCCCGTCGCGACGGGCGTCTTGCCGCTATTCCGTTCGGCCCCATTGCGGGCGGTACAACACCAAGCGCAACCTTTACTACCGCGCAGATCATAGACTGCGCCGCACGTCAGCTTCCAGCGCCGATGTCGCCACCTCCCTTCCGCATTCGCGTTGCTTGGGGGAAGAACTACACCGTCCAGACTAGCTCCCTAGCCCCCTCCCTCAGCGGCGACCGAATACAAGAGCTGGCCGAGCCGTGGCGGGTCGCCACTTCCGGCAACGCTGCCGTCTCCCTACGGTGGCGTCGGGCGTCAGATCCCCCCCTCGTTGAGACTGCCCTGACAAACCGGACCAATGCAGCCTCTCTCGCGGCTGGGCTGGCATCGTTGTGGTGTGTAGGCGCGGGGCGCCTTTTTTATGACGTGACAGTCCCTCTCCAGTTAGCCCTCGCCCGAGAAATCGGGGACGTCATTCAGGTTCAGTATCCTGGGCCACTAGCGGCGGGCTCTCTTGGCAGAATTGTCGGAGAGCAGATCCGTTTTTCGGATAATGTTGCCACTCTTCAGGTTCTTATATGACAAACTGTATTTTTGGTTGGGAGAACTGGGGCCTCACGGGGACCCTTGCGGCGAGTTCTCAGACTACCGGCCTTGAGATCACACAGCTTCAAAACGACCTCGGTGCAACCAGCACTTCATGGCTGACCGGCAGCGGCGTCACGACAGCTTTCTTCACTATCGACGCCGGGACCACGGTCGAGTGGGGCGCGTTCGGGCTTTTCAACACCAACCTGACTCCCACGGCCACAGTTCGTTGGCGGGTCGGCACCAGCACAACCATTTTCACGTCGGATAGCGGTACGCTATCCAACACAGTCGCTGCGGGCTACCGACAGTCGCTCTTCGTCCCAACCACCGCGTATTCGGGACGGTATGCTCGCTGCGACATCGTGGACACCTCAAATTCAGAGGGGCGCATTCGCATCGCGCAGCTTTTCGCCGGGCGCGCGCGTCGTCCTTCAATAAACCTGGGGGTCAGCACCGGGTTCAGTCGCGAATTTACGACACCTAGCCTGATCACACGCGGGGGTCAGGAATACCCATTTTTCCGGTTCTCGCGTCGCTCTTGGAATGTGGTCTTCCCTCAGATGTCCTCTTCCGACATGTGGACCATCGCGCAGGAACTCCACCGGGTCGCCGGTGAGGGGGGCAACGCCCTCTTCGTTCCGTTCCCCACCGAGACCAACACACCCAGAGATGCAGTGTTCGGGCGCGTGACCGAAGCCGGTCCAGCCGTCTTGCCCCATACCCTATCCGACTTTTTCAATTGGTCGGTCACCTTCACGGAAAGGCTCTAAAGTACTTTGCTCGCTAATTTTGTTCAGGAATCCGCAAACAATCCCGGCACTAACACGACGGTCACGCTTGCGGGCGCAGCTACCGGCCGTCGCACGTTCGCGAATGCGTTCGCGAATGGCGCTGCGGTCTATTATTTTCTCGACAACGGTTCCCAGGCCGAATGGGGCTCTGGCACAATCACGCACGGTTCTCCTGCCACACTCTCTCGGGGCACAGTCCTAGGCAATACTCTTGGAACATTGGCCCGACTAAATTTTTCAGGCCCCCTTCGTGTGTATTGTGCCCTTCCGGCTGAACGGTCCGTGTTCCGCGACGCGAGCGGGAACGTGCCCCTCACAGGCGATGTGACACTCAGCAAAGCGTCGCCTTCCATACTTTTGAACCGCCCGAACGCTTCAAGCATCGCTGCGCTTTTCGGCCGTGTGAATAACACAGACCGCTGGCGCGTCGATTTGGGGAACTCCGTCGCTGAGACAGGCTCTAATGCGGGCTCGGACTTTGTCATAACGCGATTCACCGACGCAGGCGTGTCCATTAGTTCGCCGTTGAGCATCTCCCGCGCAACAGGCGCGGTGGCTCTCAGCGGTGCTCTCTCGGTCGGGGGCGCCCTCTCGGCCGGGGGCGCCATCTCAACATCGGCGGGCGATATAACCGCCTCGGCCGGATCACTCCGCTCGCAGCTCGCGGGGGCACCTACTACAGGACAGGTGGTTCTAGGAAACGGCTCGTCTCGGCTTTTGTACAATGGCTCGCAATTCGATCTGAACGCTCCCCTGGCCGTGGCGCTATTGCGCGGAGGCGGCGGAAACGCTGGAACGCTTCAGGCTCACGGAACGACCAACTCCGTAAATTTCCGCTGGGACTCAAGCTCTCTGCTTTACCGCATAGATGAAGTACTGGAACGAAGAATTGCGACGGTGGGTTATGGGGAAGTGGGTTCTTATGTATGGGCATCCATTGGTATAGGACCTGACGTTGCGCCGGGTAGTTCCTTCTCTGGAAGTAGAATTGGACTGGGAGGAACTTGGATTAGTGTTAATAACTACATACTGCAACCCAATGACGTTCCAAGCAGTGGCCTTTTTGTTAGGATCGCCTAAATGACAAATATCCGGTCCCCTTACTACGCAAACGCCACCCAAACACTGATCGACTGCGAAATCGAAGTCGCAGGCAATTGGCTTCCATTCACCGCTTCAGCAGCCGACCCTGATCAGACCGGGCGCGACATTCACGCTCGGTTATTGGCGGGCAAAGCTGGCGCCATTGCGCCATATCGGCAGCCTGCGCCGCCCACGCCGCAGAGCGTGACGTTCCGTCAGCTTGTGCTGGCTATGCTGGCTTCAGGATTCCTAACGGAAGAGGAGGCGCTCTTGGCAGCCGAAACACGCGCTCGGCCCCCAGCGCTTGAGGCAGTCATTGCCAGCTTATCCCCGAGTGACGCCCTTGAGGCCAAGATCACCTGGGCGACGATGACCGAAGCACAGCGGAACCACCGACTCTTCGCCGCCCTAGTGGCGACTGGGACCCCCACGGCAGAGCAGATCGACGACGTATTTCGACTTGCCGCCACGCTCTGAGGCGTATTTGCCTATTTCACTTGGCGCCTTTCTTCTCGGCGCTCTATCTATCTGAAATACCATCATTTCAAACTCGCGCAGCCGCACGATCTATGGTCGTGCGGCTTTCTTTTTGACAATAAAGGCGGAAATAAAATAAAAAAACACCAAATATAGATGCTCGTCAGAGGAGCGCCATCAATATGTATAACCCAACTACTCAAAAATAATAACAATTTTGGTAAGGGAGAGGTCGAGAGTTCAATCCTCTCCAGCAGCACCATTCTAAGCTGTTGTTTGGCAACGGCTTTCAGGCGAATTAGGGATTTACGGCGGCTCCAGCGATACGCTGGGGCGATACACGTGGCCTTGCCGATGACCCGTCCGACCAAGCATCCAAAGACCGGCGTTTACCGAATTCGCATGAGGGTCCCGAAGGACCTTCGCGCGACGCTGGGCGTTGGCGACCGCAACGTCACACTCGGGACCAAGGACCCCAAGGAGGCCGCCGCGAAGGCCCCCATCCTCACCGCGAAGCTGAAGGCCGAGTTCAACGCGGCTCGCGCTGCATCCGGGCCGGCGCGGCGGCTCACACATCGCGAGGTGATCGAGTAAGCCGGCATCTGGTATCGCGAGACGGTCAGCGCATGGCAGGACGACCCGGGCAAGACCCACGCCGCGAAGCACGGGAAGCCCCGTGTTCGAACCCCGGCCTGGTCTGGGGAACCGCTTAATCTCAGGTCCAATGCGAGCGCGAGGAACAGGCCAGCTAAGTCTAGTCAGGCGCGCTCGGTGGAGCCGCAGAAAGCGCCGGAGCCGCCCCAATCGAGAGCACGGCTAGACCGGCATCAATAACGCCTCTAAATGCCGCATCGACGTCTCTGACGTCGATCCGAAGTGGCTGCCCGACTTCCTGCGTCTCATCCCCGGTCTTCGCGATGTATGCTTTGTCCACCACGCCGCGCCGGTGAACCACAACATGGCGACGCTGCCACAGTAGCCAGAGTGCAGAGCTATTCAGCGGGCCATGTAACTCTGCCCGACCGGGAGCGATGACCGAAAAGACATCTCGAATCACTTCGAGAGACGAGAGACCACGCTCTGCAAGGAGCACCTCGCCCATTCGCCCAGACAGATCAAAATTGTGCTCCGCAAGCACGTCCAAGCCGACCAAGTTAGACCCGAAGTGTCTCTTGGCGGGCGCGTCCCGAAGCAAGCGAGCAGCCGCCTGCGGCGACTCGTTGAGCAACGCGATAGCCACCTCATTCACCAAAACCTCAAGCGCGCCCCAAGTAGCTGCGAGCGTTTGGTGCAAGAGGTCGCGGCTCGCATCCGCAAATTCGCCATCCTCAAGTTGGTTCTCGAGTTCTGTGAGTATCTCGCTGGCTATCGAAGGCAAAGGTAGGCCTGCCTCTTCTTGCTCCTGTCTCCGCAGATCTTCATGTGCCCACTTTGCCGCCGCCTGTACCTGTTCCCGCGAGAGCCCTTCGTTGGGGCCGGTATCCTTCAGCGCACGTATCTTTGCAGAAACGAACAGGTGATCAAAGCGGCGGCGATAGACCAGCCGCGAAGTGAAACTGAACGGCATAGCGGCAACCGTTTGCGCTCTCTCCAGGTTGCCAATGAAAGCTTGAGCAGCATCACGCAGCACATCTGGAAGGCGCCCCGCCACTTCACGAAGAGGCGTGAACGCAGCATCAGGCCGAGGCACAAAGAAGCGAGGCAATGTCGAAGCCCAGCGTTCCCGATGCCAATCTCTGGACTTGGTCACGGCCCCGTCACCCATTTTCGCAGCCCCCCGGCGCCCCACCCGTAAATCGTCAGGGGACCATAGCGCAGGAGCGTGAGCCTTGTGAGCGATACGCGAGAGTGATACGCGCGCCACAGCGTAACCGACCGAAAACCCTCAGAAAACGTAACTTTCGCCCGCACCCGCCCGATTTCAATCCTCTCCAGCAGCACCAGTCCCAACATCGCGACACCCGACATCCTGGCTTCAGCCGCTCTGCGCATCGAGTGGTTGACCACGGGCCATACCGTGCACAGATCAAAGGGACGCACCGGGCAGGAAAGGATCGCGGTCGCCCCCCAAGCTCCGGGCGGCCCTCCGCGCCAGCCCGTCGCCGGATCGGTGCCGCCTTGCGGCTGACACGATCATGCGCCAGCCCTGCCGCAAGCCCGAGGCAACAAGGCCGCCATGACCCTGCCGACCCCCCTGCCCACCGCCCTGCCCCATCGCGGCCACGGCACGCGCCACCCCGGCGAAAGCCCGGCGATCTCCGTCGTCGTGCCGGCCTATAACGAACAGGAAGTGCTGGCGGAATTCCACGCCCGCACCATCCCCGTGCTGGACGCCATCGGCCTGCCCTTCGAGATCGTCTACGTCAATGACGGGTCCCGCGACCGGACGCTCGAGGTCATGCTGGCCCTCCAGGCCGCCGACAGCCGCGTCGCGGTGGTCAATCTCTCGCGCAATTTCGGCAAGGAGATCGCGCTGACCGCCGGCCTCGACCACGCCGCCGCGACGGAGGCGGTGGTGGTGATCGATGCCGACCTGCAGGACCCGCCGGAGGTGATCCCCGACCTCGTCGCCGCCTGGCGGCGCGGCTTCGACATCGCCTATGCCCAGCGCCGCGTGCGGGAAGGCGAGACCTGGCTGAAGAAGGCGACCGCCGCCGGCTTCTACCGCGTGATGCAGCGCCTGGGCGGGCGCGTGCAGCTGCCTGCCAATACCGGCGATTTCCGGCTGATGAGCCGCCGCGCGCTGGATGCGCTGCTGACGCTGCGCGAACAGCACCGCTTCATGAAGGGGCTGTTCGCCTGGGTCGGCTTCCCCGCTGTCCCCGTGCTGTATGACCGCGCGCCGCGCGCGGCGGGGACCACCAAGTGGAACTACTGGAAGCTGTGGAATTTCAGCCTGGAGGGCATCACCTCCTTCACCGTCGGGCCGCTGAAGATCGCCACCTATCTCGGCCTCGTCACCGCCGTCTTCGCCACTGGCTTCGGCGCGCAGATCATCGCGAAGACGCTGATCTGGGGAAACCCGGTCGCGGGCTATCCCAGCCTGATGGCGGTGGTGCTGTTCCTGGGCGGCGTGCAGCTGATGACGCTCGGCATCATCGGCGAATATCTCGGCCGGGTGTTCAACGAGACCAAGGGAAGGCCGCTCTATTTCATCGAGCGGCACATCCCCTCGGGCGAGGCCTATCGGCAGGCCAACAGCGTGCCGACCGGCGCGCAGCGCGCGGCGGCGTCCGGCACCAGCGGCGCCAGCGCGGCCTGAGCGGCCGGCAGGATCAGCCGCAATTCCCCCGGCGCCAGCGGCGCGGCGGCGAGCGCGGCGTCGCGGCAGGCGGGCGGGCGGGTGTGGCGCGCGACATACATCGTGCTGGCCGGCACCGCGCGTTCCGAGGCCAAGGCCAGGACTTCGAGCAGCAGCCCATAGCTCTCCCCCCCACCGCCCTGCTGGTCGAGGCAGGGCCAGGAGGGCAGCAGGGTGAGCGTCTCCGCCCGCGCCAGTTCCGCGCGCAGGGCCGTCGCCTCCACCGACCAGGGGCGGCGTTCGCCCGCCCAGGCCCCGATCGCGGCGCGCAGCGGCGCGGCATCGGCGAATTGGATCAGCCCCGCCAGCAGGCATAAGCCCGGCGCACGCCGCGCCAGCAGCACCATCGCCCCGACCAGCAGCGCATAGGCGACCGGCCAGAAGAACCGCCCCGAAGCGCGGAATTGCTCGAGCGCCGCCGGCGCATCCCCGAGGTCGAGCACGATACGCCGGCCAAAGCCGACCTCATGCGTGACCGCAAGCGCGGTCAGCGCCAGCAGCACCAGGACAAGGCCCGCATGCCGCCGCAGCAGCCGCGCCGCCGCCACCGGCTGCAGCGCGATGCCGACACCAAGCCCCAACAGCAGCCCGGCGCCGAGCCAATTGTAGCCCTCCCACCCGCCATGGCCGGTGGCATCCAGCTGCGGGGACCAGGGGATGCCCAGCAGCCCCGACCCCGCCGGCCAGACCGGGGAGAGCAGGTTCATGGCGAACATGCCGTAGCCACGCCCGCCGCCTGCGCCGAGATAGCCGAAGCCCGCCATCACCAGCAGCACCGCCCCCGCCGCCGCGCCGACCGCGAGCCCCGCGCCGAGGAAGCGCTCGCCCCGCAGCAACCGCGTGGCCGGCACGGCGCCGAGCAGCGCCAGCGTCATCACCGCCAGATAGGGGTGCACCAGCAGCGCCAGCACCTGCAGCCCACCCGCCGCCAGCCACAGCCCCGGCGTGGGCGCGCGCAGCAGGCGCAGATAGAAGCCGAGTCCCGCCAGCAGCAGGACATGGCCGCACAGCGCCGCATGGCCGAAGCGCCCGATCCAGGCCGGCATGGACAGCGCCGCGAGCGCAACGCCGATGGCGGGCAGCAGCCGCGTCTCACCCGCCCCGCGCAATGCCCAGACGGCCGCGACCGGCTGCAACACCCAGGCGAGGCCGTAGAACAGCCCGACGCCGTGGAAGCCTTCCGGCAGCAGCCCGCGCATCGCCTTCAGCAGCAGCACGAGCGCCGGGATGGAATCGGCGAAGGCGGTGTTGATCCCGCCTTCCTGGGTGTCGAGATTCGCCGCGAAGGTCGGCGGCCAGCGCCACACATCGGCGATCAGGTAGCGCTGCGCGATCATGTGCTGCGCGGCATCGCCCAGCGGCCGCCAGGACGCGCCCGTGCCAGGGAACAGGATATCGGCCGGAAACACCCACCAGGCCATCGCCACGCCCAGCGCCAGGGCGACGGCATAGGCGATCCGGGCGGAGCCGATCGGGTGGTGGCTGGGCAGGCGAGACACTCCGGCGCGGGTCGCACCGGTCTACCGGCCGAGCCTGGCCCGCGTCCAGCGTCCAGCCAGGACTACCAGATGAGCGGCACCAGCAGCCCGAGCCCGATCCAGGCGGGCACGGACAGCATGATCGCCAGCAGGATGCCCTGCGCCGCCGCGCCGGGTCGCCGCACGGAAGCGGACGGCTTCGTCGCACCGGTCGGCAGCTGGATGGATCGCCGGGGAAGCGTCAGCATCTGGCCCATGAAGAAATGATGGCAGGACTGGGGCGGGATCGCCCGTGAATTCGGCGGGAGACGCAAAAATTCCTGGAAAGCCCCCGGCTTGGAGCGTCGCCACAATCCCGCCGCAACCCCGTCGCAAACCCGCCGGGGCGGCTCAGTATCCCTGTAGCTGACACAGGGTGCTGTCGAGGATTGAACCGGGTCAGCGCAGGTGCCAGATGGCGCGGCGACTGGTACCGGGCAGGCTCGGGCGCCACCCAACCCGAGGAAAGACGCGGGCCACCCCCGCTCACGAGGACCTCCATGCCTGGCCTGGAAGCCTTCCAGACGCTCGTCCGCGAGCCCGAGACAAAGCGCTCTGCCCTGGCGCAGCCGGGGCTGGTCGCGGCGCCCGCCCTGTCCGTGCCCCACGCGCAAGGCCTGGCCGCCGCGCTCCGCCCGGCCGCGAAGCGCGCGATGGATATCCTTGGCGCCGGTGCGCTGCTGCTGCTAGCGCTGCCCGCCTTCCTGGTGATCGCCGCGCTGGTGAAGCTGGATGGCGGCAAGGTGTTCTACGCGCATGAGCGGGTCGGCCGCGGTGGGCGGCTGTTCGGCTGCCTCAAGTTCCGCTCGATGGTCGTCGATTCGGACCAGCGCCTCGCCTTGCTGCTCGCCCGCGACCCCGCGGCGCGCGCGGAATGGGACGCGACGCGCAAGCTGAAGAACGACCCGCGCGTGACGGCCATCGGGCGCTTCCTCCGCGCCTCCTCCCTCGATGAGCTGCCGCAGATCCTCAATGTGCTGCGCGGGGAGATGAGCCTGGTCGGCCCGCGCCCGGTGCAGGCCAGCGAGCTCGCGGCCTTCTACGGCGCCGCCGCACAGCACTACATGATGGTGCGCCCCGGCATCACCGGGCCATGGCAGATCAGCGGCCGTAGCGACACCTCCTACGCCCAGCGCGTGGCGCTCGACGTGGCCTATGTGACCAAGCCGTCGCTCTGGACCGATGTGAAGATCCTGCTGCGCACCCCGGTCGCGGTGCTGGCGCGGCGCGGCGCCTACTGACCGCGCCGCGCGGCCGCGGATTGCCGCGGAAGGCCGGACGGGGCACATGTCGGCCCGGCGCCAGGGTGGCGTCTTGTCCTCAGACCCACAGGGATTGGCGCATTCCATGGCCGACGAGGCCGAACAACGCGCCTCCGCCGGGCGGCTTCTTTCCGGCACGCTCTGGAACGCTGCCGGGCGCGGGCTTCCCTTGCTGCTCGCCCTCGCCCTCACGCCGGTGCTGGTGCAGCAGATGGGGATCGAGCGCTGGGGGCTGTTCACCCTGGCGCTGGCCCTGGTCGGCGTCTTCGGCGTCTTCGACCTTGGCATCGGCGCCGCGCTGACCCGCGCGCTGTCGGCACGCATCGGCGCCGGGCAGCGCGATGGCGCGGCCGAATTGGCCGGCGCGGCCATCACAGCGCTCGTGCTGTTCAGCATCGCGACCGCCGCGATCGGCTTCGCGCTGATGCCGCTGCTGGTGCAGCGCGTGCTGAACACGCCGCCCGAATTGCAGGAAGAGGCCGTGGCGGCCTTCCGGCTGCTCTGCGTCGCAGCGCCGCTGGTGGTGATGAACAGCGCGCTGTGGGGGACGCTCGCGGCCTATCAGCGCTTTCGCGCGGCGAATCTGGTCACCATCCCGGTCTCGACCTTCTACTATCTGGGCCCGGTGCTGGTGCTGCTGGTGTGGCAGAGCCTCGTCGGCGTGATCCTGGTGCTGCTCGCCTGCCGGGTGGCCAACACCATCGCCTATGGCTGGCTGGCGCGGCGCGACCTGCCGGGGCTCCGCCCGGTGCTGCCCCGCTGGTCGCTGGTGGGGCCGCTGGTGCGGATGGGCGGCTGGATGAGCGCGTCGGGCATCCTGACCCAGGCGCTGCTCTATGCCGACCGCTTCCTGATCGGCGCGCTGCTGACGCTGGCGGCCGTCGCCTTCTATGCCACGCCGCTCGACCTGGTGATGCGGATGTGGATCCTGCCGGTCGCCATCGTGCAGGCGCTTCTGCCGGCGATGGCGTCCTCCTACCTCTCGCACCCGCTGATCGCGGCGGGGCTGCTCAGGCGCGGGGCGCTGCTGATGATGCTGGGGACGCTGCCGGCCTGCCTGCTGCTGGTGGCCGCGGGGCCCTGGATGCTGGAATTGTGGCTCGGCGCGGACTTCGCCGCGGGCGGCGGGCGGGTGCTGCAGATCCTCGCCGTTGGGGTGTTCTTCTCCTGCATCGCCTTCGCACCGTCGGGGCTGATCGATTCCATCGGCCGCCCCAAGGTCAACGCAATCTGGCAACTCGTGCAAATGGCGGTCTTCCTGCCGCTATCGGCCGTGCTGCTGCTGTGGCTGGGGATCGAGGGCGCGGCGGCGGCCTGGGCCGTGCGCTGCGCCGTGGACGTGGCGGGGCGGCTGGTGCTGGCCGGGCGGCTGTTCCCACCGGCCGCCGCCGCGGCGCGCGGCCTGGCCTTGCCCTTGGCCATTGGCGGGGCGGGGCTTGCCGCCATGCTGGCCTTCACCGGCACGCCGGCGCTGGCGGCGGTCGGGCTGCTCACCCTGGCGGGCTTCGCCCTCGCCATCCCGCCGGTGCTGACGCCGGAAGAGAGGCGCAATGGGCGCGGGCTGCTGCGCCGCCCCTGGCGGCTGCGCGCCGTGCTGAAGGGGGAGCCGGCGTGACGCTTGCGATCAATGCCCGGTTCCTGACGCAGAAGGTCACCGGCGTGCAACGCTTCGCCGCCGAGTTGACGCGCGCCCTGGCCGCGCGCGGCGCGGCGCTGCGCCTGCTCGCGCCGCCCGGCGCGCCACCGCGCTTCGACGCGCTGCCGGTGGAGCAAGTGGGACGCCGCACCGGCCAGGCCTGGGAACAGATCGACCTGCCCCGCGCGGCGGGCGGCGACCTGCTGCTGAACCTGGGCAACACCGCGCCGCTGCTGCGCGGCGGCAACCAGGCGGTGGTCATCCACGATGCCGGCGTCTTCGACACGCCGGAGAGCTATTCCCTGCCCTTCCGTGGCTGGTATCGCGCCCTGCATCTGGCCCTGCCCCGGCGCGGCGCGCGGATCGTCACCGTCTCTGGCTTCTCCCGCGCGCGGCTGGCGGCGCGGCTGCGGATCGACGCCGAGCGGATCGCGGTGATGCCCGAAGGCGGGGAACATGTGCTGCGCGCCGCCGCCGATCCCGCGATCCTCGCACGATGCGGGCTTGCGCCACGCTTCTATGCGCTGGCGGTCGGCACGCGGGCCGCGCACAAGAACCTGGGCGCGCTGCGGGATGCGGCGGCGCTGCTCGCTTCGCGCGGCATGGTGCTGGCCGTCGCGGGCGGCGTGGAGGGCAGCGCCTTCAGCGGCGCGGCCGACACAACGGGCGGCGGCGTGCGGCTGCTGGGCCGGGTGACGGATGCCGAGCTGCGCGCGCTGTATGAGAACGCGCTCTGCCTCATCTTTCCCTCCCGCTACGAGGGCTTCGGCATCCCGCCGCTGGAAGCGATGTGGTGCGGCTGCCCGGTGCTCGCCGCCCGCGCGGGCGCGGTGCCGGAGGTCTGCGGGGACGCCGCGCTTTGGTTTGACGCGGATGGACCCGCCACACCCGCCGCCGCGCTGCTGCGTCTGCTCGACGAACCGGGCCTTGCCGATGGCCTGCGCGCGGCAGGCCGGGCGCGGGCACAGCTTTTTTCCTGGGACGCCGCCGCCGCGCGGCTGGTTGAGATCCTGCGATGAAGATCGCCATCGTCCATGAATGGCTCGACACCTATGCGGGGTCGGAGCGCGTGCTGGAACAGATGCTCGCGCTGTTCCCCGAGGCCGATTTGTTCGCGACCTGCGACTTCCTGTCCGACACCGAGCGCGGCTTTCTCAACGGCAAGCGGCCCGCGACCTCCTTCATCCAGCGCCTGCCGCGCGCCCGAAAATGGTTCCGCTACTATCTCGGCCTGATGCCGCTGGCGGTCGAGCAATTCGACCTCTCGGGCTACGACCTTGTCCTGTCGTCCTCCCACGCCGTGGCGAAGGGGGTGCTGACGGGGCCGGCCACGCTGCATGTCAGCTACGTGCACTCGCCGATGCGCTATGCCTGGGACCTTCAGCACCAGTATCTGCGCCAATCCGGGATGGATCGCGGGCTGAAGGGTGCGGCGACGCGCTGGCTGCTGGGGCGGATGCGGGCCTGGGACCATGCCTCCGCCGCCCGGCCGGATGTGATCCTGGCCAATTCCACCTGGATCTCCGAACGTATCCGCAAGACCTGGCGGCGAGAGAGCGAGGTGGTGCACCCGCCCGTCGCGCTCGACGCCTTCCCCTATCGGCCGAGCAAGGGCAGCGCCTATGTCATCGCCGCGCGCCTCGTCCCCTACAAGCGCGTCGATCTCGTCGCCGCCGCCTTCCGCGCAATGCCGGAGCGGGAGCTGATCATCCTCGGCGATGGGCCCGAGATGGAGCGCGTGCGCGCGGCATCGGGCGATGCGCGCAACATCCTCATCCGAGGCCGCGTGCCGCAGGCGGAACTGGTCGCGACGCTGCAATCCGCCCGCGCCTTCGTCTATGCGGCGGAGGAGGATTTCGGCATCGGCATGGTGGAAGCGCAGGCCTGCGGCACGCCGCTTCTGTCCTATGCGCGCGGCGGCGCGGCCGACATCGTGACCGATGGCGAGACCGGCGTGCTGTTCCGCGAGCAGAGCGCGGAGGCGATCATCGACGCGGTGGAACGCTTCGAATCCAGGCCCATCGCGCCGCAGGCCTGCCGCACGAATGCGGAGCGTTTCTCGGAACAGGCCTTCCGCGCGAAGCTGAACGACGCCATCGCGCGCGCCGCCGCGGCGCGGGGGATGCAGCTGCCGTGACCGGCTTCAGCCTGGTGATGGCGACCCGCGGCCGCACGGCGGAGATCTCGGCCTTCCTCGACAGCGTGCTCGCGCAAGGCAAGCCGGAGGCAGAGGCGATTATCGTGGACCAGAACGCGGATGCGCGGCTGGATGCGGTGCTCGCGCCCTATGCCGGCCGTCTGAAGCTGCTGCATCTGCGGTCCGATGTCGCGAATGCGAATCATGCCCGCAACCTCGGCCTCGCGGCGGCGCGCGGCGCGCTGGTGGGATTCCCGGATGATGACTGCCTCTATCCGGACGGCGTGCTGGCGCGGGTCGCGGCAGCCTTCGCGGCGGACCCTGCCCTCGCGCTGCTGACCGGGCCCGCCGAAAGCCCGGCGGGCGGCCTCGGCTCCGGCCGCTGGCGCGCGGCGGGGGGCGCGATCGACGCGGCCAATGTCTGGACCAGCGTGATCGAGTTCAACCTCTGGCTCCGCCGGCCCGTGGCGCTGGCGCTGGGTGGCTTCGACGAGGCGATGGGCCCCGGCACGCCGCTCGGCTCGGCGGAGGGCAATGATCTCGTGCTGCGCGCCATCGGGGCGGGGCACCAGGCCCGCTACGATCCGGCGCTGCGCGTGATCCATCCCGACAAGCGGCTGACGGATGTGGCGACGGCCCGCGCGCGGCTCTATGGGCGCGGGCTCGGCTTCGCGCTGCGCCGCCACGGCGTCCCGCCCGCCACCTGGCTGCCCTTCGCGGTGCGCCCCATCGGCGGCGTCGCGCTGAGCCTGCTGAAGGGGCGTCCGCGCGATGCGGGCTACTACGCCATGACGCTGCTCGGCCGCGCCGAGGGTTTTCTGCGGCGCGACGCCACGGCGGGCCGCGTGCGGCCGGCGATGCGGGGGGCCGCGTGATGCGGATCGCCATCGGCATCGCCACCCGCGGGCGCCCGGCGATCCTCGGCGAAGTCCTGGCGGAGATCGCGCGGCAGACCCGCCAGCCTGACCGCGTGCTCATCTGTCATGTCGATGGCAACGACATCGCGGATCTGCCGTCCCGCTTCTCCGCTGCCGAGTTCCTGACCGCCCCGGCCGGGCTGCCGCGCCAGCGCAATGCGATCATCGATGCCGCATCCGATTGCGATGCGGTGCTGTTCCTCGACGATGATTTCCTGCCGCAGCCCGACCACCTGGCGGTGACCGAACGCATCCTGCTGGCGCATCCCGATTGCGTGGTGACCACGGGGACGGTGCTGGCCGATGGCGCCAAGGGCCCGGGGATCGGGGTCGAGGCCGGGCGCGCGATCCTCGCGGCCGATACGCCGCCGGCGGATGCGCTGGGCGTCACGCCGCATTTCAACGGCTATGGCTGCAACATGGCGCTGCGCCTTGCGCCGATGCGCGCGCATGGGCTGCGCTTCGACGAGCAATTGCCGCTCTATGCCTGGTACGAGGATCTGGACCTCACGCGGCGCTTGGGCGCGCATGGCACGATCCTGCGGCTGGCCGGCGCGCGGGGCGTGCATCTCGGCAGCAAGTCAGGCCGCGTGGCGGGCACGCGGCTGGGCTACAGCCAGGTCGCGAACGCAATCTACCTCGCGCGCAAGGGCAGCTATCCGTGGAACCGCGCGCTGCGTTCCGCCGCGCGCAACATGGCGATGAACCTGCTCCGCAGCCTGGCGCCGGAACCCTGGGTGGACCGGCGCGGGCGGCTGCGCGGCAACCTGATCGCCCTGGCCGACCTGCTGCGCGGGCGGATGCACCCGATGCGGGCTGCGGAGTTGTAGCGCGATGGAGACGCTGTTCTTCCTCGCCTCCAAGCTCCTCTGGGCCGTGCTGCGGCCGAATACGATGGCGCTGCTGCTGGCGGTGGCGGGGCTCGTGCTGGTCTGGCGGGGCCAGCGCTTCGGGCGCTGGCCGCTCGCGCTCGGGCTTGGCTGGTATTCAGCAGTCTTCCTGCTGCCGGTCTCGACCGCGCTGGTGCTGCCGCTGGAATCCCGCTTCACGCGGCCGGCGTCCCTGCCCGGCCCCGTCACGGGCATCGTCGTGCTGGGCGGCGCGGTGGAACAGCGCCTGACGGCCGCGCATGGCATCCCCGCGCTGAACGGCGCGGCGGAGCGGATGACGCAGGCCGTGGCGCTGGCGCTGCGCCATCCGGAAGCGCGGCTGGTCTTCACCGGCGGCTCCGCCGCCATCATCCAAGGCGGCCCGACCGAGGCCGACACCGCGCGGCGCCTTTTCGCCGATCTCGGCCTGCCCGAATCGCGGCTGACCTTCGAGGATGAAAGCCGCAACACCTGGGAAAACGCGCTGCTGACCCACCGCCTGGTGCAGCCGCGCGCAAGCGAGACCTGGTTGCTGGTGACATCCGCCAGCCACATGCCGCGCGCGGTCGGCAGCTTCCGCGCCGCCGGCTGGCAGGTGGTGCCCTGGCCGGTGAACCACACCACCGGCGCCGATCCCGCGCTCTGGTACAACTGGCCCTTCCCCACGCGGCTGAACCAGTCGGAAGGGGCGTTGCGGGAATGGCTCGGGCTGGCGGTCTATCGGCTGACGGGCCGCACGGAAACGTTCTTCCCCGCACCTTGAGGCGCAGGGTTCAACGCGCGCGCCAGATCTCCACCGGGCCGCGCTGTTCCGCGACGGTCGCGAAGACCTCGTAGCCCGCATCCAGCGCCGCCTGAACGCGCGCGGCGGCCTCGGGGCGCATCGTGTGCATCCAGCCGCGATCCACCACGATGGCGCGCGGCCGCGCGGCCAGCACGCGGTCCAATTCGGCCGTGGTGTTGGTGTCGGACAGATCCTCGAAGACGCCGGTCAGATGCGCGGGGAAGGGAAAGCGCGTGGACAGGCGCGCGCCGGAGATCACATAGACGCTCGGGTGGTAATTCGCGACGAAGGCGTCGCCGCCCGGCCCGGCCGCCGCCGCGACGGCGGCCGAAACCTCTCGCACCGGGTCGCGGTGCAACCAGCCGGGGCCATGTTCCACGCGCTGCCGCATCTCCGTCAGCCACGCCTCCGCCGCGATGATGGCGACAAGGGCGGCGAAGATCGCGCGGGTCCCGCCGGGGCGCGCGACCAGACGCGCCAGGCGCCACGCGCCGATCGCCGCCAGGATCGACAGCGGCGGCAGCCAGAGCAGGAAGTAGTGCGCGAAGTAGAAGCCCGGCCCCGCGATGGCGAGCGAGGTCACCGCCAGCCACAGCACGGCGAAGGCCGTCAGCAGCGACAAGGGCTGCGCGATCTCCCGCCGCCGGCAGGACAGCAGCGCGACCAGCGCGGCGGCGAAGCCGAAGCCCAGCACCAGCACCGCCGCGCCCACGCGCCGCCACGCCTCGGGCCCCGGGATGCGTTCCATCGAATAGCGGAACGGCGCCAGCAGCGAGCCATCAAGGTACTGCGGCAGCCACCCCTGCCACCAATAGACCACGCCCATCAGCACGAAGGGCCCGGCGCAGAGCGCGGCATAGAGCGCCGCCATCCCCAAAAGCCGCCGCCAGGACAGCAGGCCGCGCAGCAGCGCCGGCAGCACGAGCAGGGAGAAGGCGAAGCACCCCTCCGGCACCACCACCTGCTTCACCAGCAGCGCCGCGCCGACCAGCGACCCCATCGCGGCCAGCTCGATGAAGCCCGGCGCGACCGGATCGGGCCCGATCGCCCGCGCCGCCGCGCGCATGCCGATGGCCATGGCACCCGCGATGAAGGGCGCGATCAGGATCTCGGTATTGGTGCAAAGCCCGCTGAGCAGCACCGATTGCGCGGCATAGAGCACGCCCGCGCCCACGCGGACCGCGCGCGGCGCCCCCACCGCCCGCGCGCCGCAGAACAGCGCGATCCCGGTCGCGGCGACGCAGATCGTCCCCAGCAGCCGCGCCGCTTCCACCGACACGCCGAAGACGAGGAAGGCCAGCGCGAACAGCGCCGGCGCGCCGACCGGGTGCATGTCCCACGCCACGACCAGCGGCCAGCCGCCCGCCAGCCATTCGCGCGCCTGGACCAGGTACAGCCCCTCATCGGTATCGACCACGGCGGGGATGAAGGCGGTCAGCCGCAGCAGCACCGCCGCAACCACCACGAGCAGCAGCGACGCCGCATCTCGCATCATGGTTGAGGCGTTGCGCGTCGCGCCGAGGATCGAGGGGGCTTCTGGCATCGCTCCGGGAACGGGCCTTTCACCACCCGCGTCCCACCCTGGCCTCAGCAGGGGGCGTGGCGCAACCCCGGCCGCGCCCCGCACGGCATGCCGGCATTCCGCGCCGCGCGCCGGACGGCGTGCACATCCTGCGTCAGCGCTCGCGCCCAGCGCTTCGCCCGACCCAACATGACCACCCCGTCATGACGCTTCCCAAGCGGGTGAGGCATCTTTAATCAAACCATCGATGGCCCAGCCCCTCATCCAGACCCACCAGATCGTCAAGCGCTTCGGCGCGCTGGTCGCGAACGACCATGTGGACCTGACGGTGGCGGAGGCCGAGGTGCATGCGCTGCTCGGCGAGAATGGCGCGGGCAAGTCCACCCTGGTGAAGATGCTCTACGGGCTGCTGCAGCCGGATTCGGGGCGCATCCTGTGGCGGGGGGAACCGCTGGCGCTCGCCGGCCCCCGCGCCGCCCGCGCGCGCGGCATCGGCATGGTGTTCCAGCACTTCTCCCTGTTCGATGCGCTGACAGTGGCGGAAAACGTGGCGCTCGGGCTGGATGGGCAGGAGCCCCTGCCCCGCATCGCCGAACGCCTTGCCGAGGTCTCCCGCGCCTATGGCCTGCCGCTCGATCCGCGGCGGGAGGTCTGGCAGCTTTCGGTCGGCGAACGCCAGCGGATCGAGATCGTGCGCTGCCTGATGCAGGATCCGAAGCTGCTGATCCTGGACGAGCCGACCTCCGTGCTCACGCCCCAGGAAGCGGAATCGCTGTTCGAGACGCTGGAGCGCATCCGCGCGGAGGGCCGCGCGGTGCTCTACATCTCCCACAAGCTGGAGGAAGTGCGGCGCATCTGCGCGGCCGCGACCATCCTGCGCCACGGCAAGGTCGTGGCCCATTGCGACCCGCGCGCCGAAAGCGCCGCGAGCCTCGCACGCATGATGGTGGGGGCGGAGGTCGGCAGCGTCCGCCACGACATCGCCGCCCCCGGCGGGCCGGTGCGGCTGCAGGTCTCGGCGCTGTCGCTGCCCCCGGCGGAGGCGCATGGGACCGCGCTGAAATCCGTCTCGCTCGGCGTGCATCGGGGGGAGATCCTCGGCATCGCGGGGGTGGCCGGCAATGGGCAGGACGAGTTGTTCGCCGCGCTGTCGGGCGAACACCGGGCGCCGCATGAAGGTGCCATCGCGCTGGATGGCGCGGCGGTGGGGCATGAGGACATCAACGCCCGCCGCCGCCGCGGCGCCGCCTTCGTGCCGGAAGAACGGCTGGGCCACGCCGCCGCGCCGCGCCTGTCGCTGAGCGAGAATGCGCTGGTCGCGGGCCATGCCGCCAATGGCTTCGTCACACGGGGCTTCGTGGACCGCGCGAAGACGCTCGGCTGGGTCGATGCCGTCACCAAGGCCTTCGATGTCCGCAAGGGCCCGCGCGATCCGGAAGCCCGCGCGCTGTCCGGCGGCAATTTGCAGAAATTCATCGTGGGGCGGGAGATCCTCCGCAAGCCCGATGTGCTGGTGGTGGCGCAGCCGACCTGGGGCGTGGATGCCGGCGCGGCGCAGCTGATCCGCCAGGCGCTGGTGGACTTGGCCAAGGGGGGCGCCGCGGTGGTGGTGATCAGCCAGGATCTGGATGAGCTGCTGGAGATCGCGGACCGCATGGCGGTGATCTTCCATGGCCGCCTTTCGGCCGCGCGGCCGGTGCCGGGCCTGACGCGGGAAGCGCTCGGGCTGCTGATGGGCGGGTCGGGCTTCCCGGCCGAGGAGAGCGCGGCGGCATGAGGCTTGTGCTGGAGAGGCGCGCGGAGACGCCGCTGCTGCTGAAGCTCGGCTCCCCGCTGCTGGCGGTGGCGCTGACGCTGGTCTCGGCCCTGGTGATCTTCGCCGCGCTGGGCAAGGACCCGTGGATGGCGCTGCAGGTCTATTTCACCCTGCCGCTGTCGGATTTCTGGGGCATCCAGGAAGTCGCGGTGAAGGCGACGCCGCTGGTGCTGGTCTCGCTCGGCCTCGCGCTTTGCTACCGGTCGAACAACTGGAATATCGGGGCGGAGGGCCAGTTCCTGGTCGGCGCCATGGCTGGCGGATGGCTGGCGCTGGCGACGCATGGCGCGCCCAATGGCCCCTGGGTGCTGCCGGCGATGCTGGCGGCGGGCGCCATCGGCGGCGCGCTGTTCGCGCTGATCCCCGCGCTGCTGAAGACGCGCTTCGGCGCGAATGAGATCCTGACCTCCCTGATGCTGGTCTATGTGGCGGAGCTGCTGCTGGACTGGCTGGTGCGCGGCCCCTGGCGCGACCCGCAGGGCTTCAACATGCCCGTCACCGTGACCTTCGAGCCCGAGGCCATCGTGCCGATCCTGTTCGATGGCGGGCGGCTGAATATCGGCACGCCCATCGCGCTGCTGGCGGTGGCGATCATGGCGGTGCTGGTGTCCCGCACGCTGAAGGGCTTCGAGATCCGGCTGGTGGGCGAAGCCCCGCGCGCCGCGCGCTTCGCGGGCTTCGACGAGAAGAAGCTGACGCTGCTGGTCTTCGCGGTGGCCGGCGGGCTGGCGGGGCTGGCGGGGATCCTGGAGGCGGCGGGGACGGTGCGGATGCTCCAGCCCGGTCTGTCCCCGGGCTATGGCTTCACGGCGATCATCGTGGCCTTCCTCGGGCGGCTCAATCCGGTGGGCTGCCTGGTGGCGGGCATCTTCCTGGCGGTGACCTTCATCGGGGGAGAGAACGCGCAGATCATGCTGCGCCTGCCGCTGGATGTGACGCGGGTGATGCAGGGTCTGCTGCTGTTCTACGTCCTGGCCTGCGACACGCTGCTTCTGTACCGCCCAAGGCTGGTGCGGGGGGCGGCGGCATGAGGGTGCGGCAGTCCGTGGAGTGTTCGGGCAAGTCGGTCGTGCCCCCTCCCCGACCAGCCTTCGGCGCAGCGGCAGTGCCGCTGCCCCCCGCTCCGCGGGAGAGGGGGCGGGTGGCGCCGATGCCCCCTCTCCCGCGGAGCGGGGGAGGGTGCCCGAGCGCAGCGAGGGCGGGAGGGGGCGCGACCGCCCCCCGCAAGGCACAGCCCACCACCACCCGCCCCAGGCATCCAGGGACGCCCGCATGACCCTTCTGGAAGCCATCCTCCTCACGGTCATCACCGCCTCCACCCCGCTGCTGATCGCGGCGATCGGGGAGTTGGTGGTGGAGAAATCCGGCGTGCTGAACCTCGGCGTCGAGGGGATGATGATCATGGGCGCAGCCTGCGGCATCGCGGCGGCCATCGGCACCGGGTCCTCGGCCGCCGGCGTTGTGGCGGCGGTGCTGGCGGGGATGGCCATGGCGGCGCTGTTCGCGGCACTCACCCTCGGGCTGGCGGCGAACCAGGTGGCGGCGGGGCTGGCCCTTGCGATCTTCGGGCTCGGCCTGTCGGGCGTGGTGGGCTCGGCCTTCGTCGGCGTGCAGCGCGCCGGGATCGGCAAGATCGAGATCCCGCTGCTGGCCGATCTCCCGGTGCTCGGCGCGGTCTTCTTCAAGCAGGACCCCTTCGTCTACGCCTCCTTCGCGCTGACGGCGGGGGTGGCGTGGTTCCTGGCGCGGACCAAGGCCGGGCTGATCCTGCGCGCCTGCGGGGAAAGCCATGCGGCGGCGCATGCTCTGGGCTATCCGGTGCTGCGGATCCGCTTCCTCGCCATCCTGTTCGGCGGCGCCTGCGCGGGGCTGGCGGGGGCCTATATGTCGCTGGTGCTGACCCCCTTCTGGTCGAGCGGGATGACCGGCGGGCGGGGCTGGATCGCGCTGGCGATCGTGGTCTTCGCGTCCTGGCTGCCGTGGCGGGCGGCCATCGGGGCCTATCTGTTCGGCGGCATCACCATCCTGCAGTTGCATGCCCAGGCGCTCGGGGTGCCGGTGCCGTCGCAACTGTTGGCGGCGATGCCCTATCTGATCACCATCGTCGTCCTGGTCGCCATCATGGCCATCCGCCGGGGCGGGGCGGCGGGGCCGGGTTCGCTCGGCACCGCCTTCGTCCCGGATCGCTGACGCGAATGTCATGACGGGTGGATGACAGGATGAAAATCGCGTAGCAATTGATCCATCCCCTGCCCCCGAAGGAGACGCATTTCATGCAGATCACCCGCCGCCACCTGCTTGGCACCGCCGCCGCGATGGCCGGCACCGCCGCCATCGGCACCGGCGCCGAGGCGCAGTCCCGCCTGAATGTCGGCGTGGTGCTGATCGGCCCCGTCGGCGATTTCGGCTGGTCGCACATGCACGATCAGGGCCGCCGCCGCATGGCCGAAGTGCTGGGCGACCGCGTCAACGCCACCACCGTCGAGTCCGTCGCCCCCCCCGATTTCGACCGCGTCGTGACGCAGTTGGTCCGCACCGGCCACCGCCTGATCTTCACGACCAGCTTCTCCTATTTCGCGCCCACGCAGCGCATGGCGCCGCAGCACCCCAGCGTGTTCTTCGAGAACGCGACCGGCCCGACGACGCTGCCGAACATGGCGATCTACAACGCGCGCTTCTACGAAGGCCGCTACATCCAGGGCGTGATCGCCGCGCGCAAGTCGCGCTCCAAGACCATCGGCTATGTCGCCACCTTCCCGGTGCCGGAAGTGATCCACGCCATCAACACCGTGATGCGCGGCGCCTGGTCCGTGGACCCGTCCATGAAGATCCGCGTGGTGTGGGTGAACGCCTGGTCGAACCCGGCGCGTGAGGCCGACGCCGCCCGCGCCCTGATCGACCAGGGCTGCGACGTGCTGTGCAGCCACACCGACGGCCCCGCGCCGCTGCAGCTGGCCAATGAGCGTGGCGTGTTCGGCTTCGGCCAGGCCTCCGACATGACGCGCTTCGCGCCGCGCGCCCACCTGACCTCCTCGGTCAACAACTGGGGCGACTACTACGCGCAGCGCGCGCGCGCGGTGATCGACGGCAGCTGGCGCCCGACCGATGTGTGGGGCGGCCTGGGCAGCGGCATGTTCCGCATGGCGCCCTACACCAACATGACGCCGGAGGAAGTGAGCGAGGCCGAGCGGATCCGCGAGGCCATCGCGACGGGCCGCCTGCACCCGTTCGAGGGCCCGATCACCCGCCAGGACGGCACGGTGGTGATCCCCGCCGGCGGCCGCCTGACCGACGACCAGATCCGCGCGATGAACTACTTCTACCGCGGCATCGACGTCACGATCCCCGGCTGAGGCTGGTAGCCTACCCCTCCCTCCCGCCCTGGCGGGAGGGAGGATCAGGCGCGGCCACCTCGGCGGGCGCCCTCTCCCCCCGTCCCGGCCGCAGCGCGGTCAGCGCATACAGGATCGCCGCCACGTCGATCCCTTCCTGCACCAGCGCGCCCGCGAGCGGCGCCAGATACCCCGCCGCCGCGAAGGCCATCGCCACCGCCGACAACCCCATCCCCAGCGCGATAGCCTGGAAGGCCACGCGCCGCGCGCGGCGGGCGATCGCGATCGCCTCCGGCACGCGGTCCACGCGGTCCACCAGCAGCACGACATCGCCGGCCTCCGCCGCCGCCGCCGTGCCATGCGCGCCCATCGCAATCCCCACATCGGCCGCCGCCAGCGCCGGGGCGTCATTCACCCCGTCGCCCACCATCGCCGTCGGCGCCTTCGCCGCTTCGGCCCGCACCACGGCGATCTTGTCGGAAGGCGCCTGGTCCGCCAGCACCGCATCCAGCCCCAGCACGCGCCCCACCGGCGCCGCCGCCGCCCCCCGGTCACCCGTGACCAGCACCAGGCGCCGCAGGCCGAGCGCGCGCAGCCAGGCCACCGCGCGGGGCGCCTCATCGCGCACGCCATCGGCCATGACGAAGGCCGCCGCCGCCCGCCCGCCCACCGCCAGCCAGGCGACCGGCGCGGCAGCACCCCCGCGCGCCTCCCACACCGCGACGCCTTCGGCCAGCAGGAAGGCCGCCGCGCCGAGCAGCAGAACCTGGCCCTCCACCCGGCCTTTGACGCCGCCGCCCGCGACCTCCACCACCTCCTCCGGCACCGGCAGCGCGACGCTGCCCGCGGTGGCGGCGGCGACCAGCGCGGCGGAGACGGGATGGGTCGAGCCCTGCGCCAGCGCCGCCGCCAGCCGCAGCGCGGCCCCCTCTCCCACAGCGGGGTCGGCTTCCACCGCCACCAGCGCCGGCCGGCCGGGGGTCAGCGTGCCGGTCTTGTCGAACAGCACCGTCTCGACACGGGCCAGCCGTTCCAGCGCGGCGCCGCCCTTCACCACGATGCCGCGCCGCGCCGCGCGGCCGATGCCGGCGACGAGGGCGACCGGCGCGGCCAGGATCAACGGGCAGGGTGTGGCCACCACCAGCACCGCCAGCGCCCGCACCGGATCGCCCGTCGCCGCCCAGGCGCCGCCCGCGACCAGCGCGGTGAAGATCACGAAACCCACCGCCCAGCGATCCGCCAACCGCGCCAGCGGCGCCCGTTCCGCGGCCGCCTGCTGCGCCAGGCGGACGATGGCGGCATAGGTGCTGTCCTCCGCCCCGCGCGCGGCGCGCATGCGGAAGGCGGGGCCGGCATTCACCGCCCCGCTCCGCAGCGCCGCGCCGGGGGCGGCGGCGACCGGCAGGGGTTCCCCGGTCAGCGCGCTTTCATCGAGGCTCGCCTGGTCCTTGGCCTCACCATCGGCGGGCACCGTCTCTCCGGGGCGGACCAGCAGCCTGTCGCCCGCGCGGATCTCGGCGGCGGCGATCTCGGCGATGGTGCCGTCCTCGATGCGGGCGGCGCGGCGGGGGGCGCGGGCGACCAGTTCGGTCAGCGCCCGGCGGGCGCGGCCTTCGGCCCAGGCTTCCAGCGCCTCGCCGCCCGCGACCATCAGGGCGATGACGGCGGCGGCCGCCGCTTCCCCCAGCGCGACGGCGCCGAGGATGGCGGCGAGCGCCACCGAATCGACGCCGATCCGCCCGCCCGCGAGTGCCCGGAGAAGCCCCACCCCGACATGCGCCGCCACCGGCAGGGACGCAGCCATCCAGGCGAGGGTGGCGGCCCCGCCTTGCCCGGCCAGCGCCAGCCCCACGCCCAGGGTGAGAGCCGCCAGGACCCAGAAGAGAAGAAGGAAGCGTTGCATCGCGCCACCCTGACGCGGATGCGCCCCCCCCGGTTTGCCCTGGATCAAGCACCCATGGCTTTTCGCTGGCCATCCGGGCCGATAGCGCCTAGAAGCCAGGCCCGAGGGCCCGTCTCGACACCGGGACAGGCCCGCGCTGCGATGGCAGCGGGTGCGAGATGCACGCCGTGACTGGGCCCCCACCAGGGGCCAGGACGATGGCGGCGTTTCCGGCCACATGGGGCTTCAGCCCTTGGGGGTCCTCCCCTGGGGTGGCGATCCGGTAACCACCGGCGCTGCCTTCCCATGCCGCCCGAGACGCCTGTCATCCCCTTCACCTCACCCCCGGGATCGGGGGCGGGACGGCTGACCCTCCCTATCCCGTGTCGTCGCAACCTCTGCCGTGCGCGCAGGGCCCCGCCAGGGATCCCGCGCGCGCGGTGTCATGCCAGGGCCGCGGCGCAAGGGCGCCGGGCCGAGAAGGACGACGCATGTTCGACAAGTACTTCCGCAAGGAAATCGCCTGGGGCGGCCAGCTCCTGGTCCTCGAGACCGGCAAGGTGGCCCGCCAGGCCGATGGTGCGGTGATGGCGCGGCTCGGCGACACCATCGTGCTCTGCACGGCGGTCGGCGCCCGCAGCGTGAAGCCCGGCCAGGACTTCTTCCCGCTGACGGTGAACTACCAGGAAAAGGCCTTCGCGGCCGGCAAGATCCCGGGCGGCTTCTTCAAGCGCGAAGGGCGCCCGTCTGAGAACGAGACCCTCGTCTCCCGCCTCATCGACCGCCCGATCCGCCCGCTGTTTCCGGATGGATTCCGCAACGAGGTGCAGGTCGTCGCGACCGTGCTGTCGCATGACATGGAGAACGACCCGGACATGGTCGCGCTCGTCGGCTGCTCGGCCGCGCTGACGCTCTCGGGCATCCCCTTCTTCGGCCCGATCGCGGGCGCGCGCATCGGCTATGTCGATGGCGGCTATGTGCTGAACCCGACGCTGGCGCAGCGCAAGCAGAGCCAGCTCGACCTCGTCGTCGCCGGCACCGCCGAAGGCGTGCTGATGGTGGAATCCGAAGCGCAGGAGCTGTCGGAAGACGTCATGCTCGGCGCCGTCGAATTCGGCCACAAGTCGTTCCAGGCCGTGATCCAGGGCATCATCGAGCTGGCCGAAGTGGCCGCGAAGGACCCCTGGCCCGTCGCCGAGGAAAGCGACGCGCAGAAGGCGCTGAAGGCCCGCATCAGCGCGCTTGGCCGCGCCCAGATGGCGGAAGCCTACAAGATCATCCCGAAGCTCGAGCGGCAGAACGCCGTCGGCGCGGTGAAGAAGGCCGTGGTCGCGCAGCTTGAGGCGGAAGGCCTGGACGCCGGCGCCGCCAAGGGCCTGCTGAAGGAGCTGGAGGCGGACGTGGTCCGCAACAACATCCTCGACACCGGGATGCGCATCGACGGGCGCGACACCAAGACCGTGCGCCCGATCGTGGCCGAGGTCGGCATCCTGCCGCGCTCCCACGGCTCGGCGCTGTTCACGCGCGGCGAGACGCAGGCGCTCTGCGTTGCCACGCTCGGCACCGGCCAGGACGAGCAGATCATCGACGCGCTGGCGGGCGAGTACCGCGAGGCGTTCATGCTGCACTATAACTTCCCCCCCTACTCGGTGAACGAGACGGGCCGCATGGGCTCGCCGGGGCGGCGTGAGATCGGCCACGGCAAGCTCGCCTGGCGCGCGATCCGCCCGCTGCTGCCGGAGAAGGAGAAGTTCCCCTACACCATGCGCGTGGTCTCCGAGATCACGGAGAGCAATGGCAGCTCCTCCATGGCCACCGTCTGCGGCACCTCGCTGTCGCTGATGGATGCCGGCGCGCCGCTGAAGCGCCCCTGCGCGGGCATCGCGATGGGCCTGATCAAGGAAGACCGCGGCTTCGCCGTGCTGTCCGACATCCTCGGCGACGAGGATCACCTGGGCGACATGGACTTCAAGGTGGCCGGCTCCGAGCAGGGCATCACCGCGCTGCAGATGGACATCAAGATCACGTCCATCACCTTCGAGATCATGAAGATCGCGCTGGGCCAGGCAAAGGATGGCCGCCTGCACATCCTGGGTGAGATGGCCAAGGGTATCAGCGGGGCGCGCGGCGATGTCGCCGCGACCGCGCCGCGGATCACGGTCATCAACATCAACAAGGACAAGATCCGCGACGTCATCGGGTCGGGCGGCAAGGTGATCCGCGAGATCACCGAGCAGACCGGCACCAAGATCGACATCGACGACGACGGCACCATCAAGGTG
This sequence comes from Roseomonas mucosa, assembly GCA_945878375.1. Lineage (GTDB taxonomy): Bacteria > Pseudomonadota > Alphaproteobacteria > Acetobacterales > Acetobacteraceae > Falsiroseomonas > Falsiroseomonas mucosa_A. The sequence goes on from CAMDWG010000008.1 coordinate 50,651, forward strand.
GCGGCGACCTCGATCGAGGCGGCGCAGAAGGCGATCGACTGGATCCAGGGGATCACCGCGGAAGCCGAGATCGGCAAGATCTACAACGGCAAGGTCGTGAAGACCGCCGAATTCGGCGCCTTCGTGAACTTCCTCGGCGCCAAGGACGGGCTGGTCCACATCTCCGAACTGGCCAATGAGCGCGTCCAGAAGACGACGGACGTGGTCAAGGATGGCGACCAGGTGAAGGTCAAGGTCATCGGCTTCGACGACCGCGGCAAGGTGAAGCTGTCCATGCGCGTGGTCGACCAGGCCACCGGCGCCGACATCACCGAGCAGGTCGGCGCCCGCCGCCCGCGCGAGGATGGCGAAGGCGGTGGCGAGCGTGGCGATCGTGGCCCGCGCCGCGACCGCGACCGCAACTTCCGCCCGCGCCGCGACGGCGAAGGCGGCGGCCGCGACACGGCCGAGTAAAACCGGGCAACCGGCCGCGCGGCCGGCCCCTCCCCAAGGGGGGCCGGCTGCGCCATATTGATGTCACATGCGTCAAGCCGCCCAATTTCGAGACAGCTTCGCGCGAATGAGAGACACCGGAGCACAACGGCCTTGAAGGTGATCAACCCAATCCGCATGGGCGGCGTCGAGGTGCTGCCCCTCGTGGAGGGCGGCAAGGGTGTGGCCGTGTCCAACGGCGCGACCAGCGGCGGCTGGGCCTCCGGCGGCGGGGTCGGCACCTTCTCGGGCGTCAACGCGGACAGCTACGACGCGGAAGGGCGCATCATCCGGCAGGTCTATCACGGCCGCACCCGCCGCGAGCGGCATGAGGAGCTGGTCGCCTACGGCATCGCCGGCGGCATCGCCCAGGCGCGGGAAGCGCATGAGCGGTCCGGCGGGGTCGGCCGCATCCACATGAACATCCTGTGGGAGATGGGCGGCGCGGAACGCGTCGCGCGCGGCGTGCTGGAAGGGGCCAAGGGCCTCGTGCACGGCGTGACCTGCGGCGCGGGCATGCCCTATCGCCTGGCCGATCTCGCCCGCGACTACGGCGTCCACTACTACCCCATCGTCTCCTCCGCCCGCGCCTTCAACGCGCTGTGGAAGCGGTCCTACAGCAAGACGCGCGAATGGCTGGGCGGCGTGGTGTATGAGGATCCCTGGCTCGCCGGCGGCCATAACGGCCTGTCGAACAGCGAGGATCCGAAGCGCCCGGAGGACCCCTTCCCCCGCGTCCTGAAGCTGCGCCAATCCATGAACGAATTCGGCCTGAACGAGGTCCCGATCATCATGGCCGGCGGCGTCTGGTGGCTGGAGGAGTGGGAGGACTGGATCGGCAACCCCGATCTCGGCCCCGTCGCCTTCCAGTTCGGCACGCGCCCGCTGCTGACGCAGGAAAGCCCGATCAGCCAGGCCTGGAAGCGGCGCCTGCTGGAACTCAAGCCGGGCGACGTGCTGCTGCAGCCCTTCTCGCCCACGGGCTTCTATTCGTCTGCCATCCATAACGGCTTCCTGCGGGAGCTGGAGGAACGGAACGACCGGCAGGTCGCCTTCTCGACCGAACCGACGGAGACGCTGACGGCGCCCTATGGCGTCGGGCCGCGCAAGCGCATCGTGCATGTGGCGCCCCATGACATCGCGCGCATCGCTGGCTTCGAAGCGGCTGGCTTCACGGACGCGATGCGGACGCCGGACGACACGCTGATGTTCGTGACGCCGGCGAAGGGGCGGGAGATCCTGAAGGACCAGGTGGATTGCATGGGCTGCCTGTCCCATTGCCGCTTCTCCAACTGGTCGCATCACGAGCCCGATTTCAGCACCGGCAAGAAGGCCGATCCGCGCAGCTTCTGCATCCAGAAGACGCTGCAGGACATCGCCCATGACGGCGCGCTGGAGGAGAACCTGGTCTTCGCCGGCCACAATGCCTATCGCTTCGGCACGGACCCCTTCTATTCGAACGGCTTCGTGCCCACCGCGAAGCAGCTGGTCGAACGGCTGATGACGGGCCGCTGATTGATCCCCACGACGTCGCCTTCGGCGGCGCCGCGGGGGCCCCGGGCTGGGCGCTGCTTCTGCGCGGTTTCGCTGCGTTGCCGCGGCAAAGCCGCGGCGCCGCCCGAGGGCGGGATGGTTCGGCGCTTCAAGTCAATCAATCACCGGACACGAGAAAGGGCGCCGCGCGGCGCCCTTCTTGATTCCGTGCCGCCCCGCCCGCACCGGGTGGCGCGCGCGGGAACCCGCGGGCTCTGATCTCAGGTCTCCAGCATCCGACGCAGCAGTTCCACATCCTCGGCGAAGGCGTTGTCGCCCTGCATCAGCTCCGCCACGCGGCTCACGGCATGCATCACGGTGGTGTGATCGCGCCCGCCGAAGCGGCGGCCGATCTCCGGCAGGGATCGCGTGGTCAGCTGCTTCGCCAGATACATCGCCACCTGCCGCGGGCGCGCCACGTTGCGCGCGCGGCGCGGGGACGACATGTCGGACAGGCGGATATTGTAGTGCTCCGCGACCTTCTTCTGGATTTCCTCGATCGTCAGGCGGCGGTCATGCGCGCGCAGCACATCGTGCAGCACGTCCTGCGCGCCTTCGAGCGTGACGGCGCGGCCGAACAAATTCGCATGCGCGATGAGCCGGTTCAGCGCGCCTTCCAACTCCCGCACATTCGTCGCGATCTTGTGGGCGAGGAATTCCAGCACCTTCGCCGGCACCGCGACCCCCGCCTGCGCGACCTTGGCCTGCAGCACGGAGATCCGCAGCTCATAGGTCGTGGCGTGCAGATCGGCGACCATCCCCTGGCCGAGGCGCGTGCGCAGCCGGTCCTCGATGCCCGCGAGGTCGGAGGGCGACTTGTCGGAGGAGACGATGATCTGCTTGCCCGCATCCACCAGCGCGTTGAAGGTGTGGAAGAATTCTTCCTGCGTATTGTCCTTGCCGATCAGGAATTGCAGGTCGTCGATCAGCAGCACATCCACGCTGCGGAGGCTTTCCTTGAACTCCATCGTGGATTGCGACCGCAGCGCGGCGATGAAGCGGTACATGAATTTCTCGGCGCTCATATAGGCGACCGTCTGCTGCGGGCGGCCATCCTGCGCGCCATGTTCGCGGATCGCCCAGGCGATGGCATGCATCAGATGCGTCTTGCCGAGCCCGACCCCGCCATAGAGAAACAGCGGGTTGAACCCCGGCGTCGCCGGCCGTTCGGCCACGCGGCGGGCGCAGGCATGGGCAAATTCGTTCGGCTTGCCGACCACGAAGGTGTCGAAGGTGAAGCGCGGATCGAGCGGCGCGGACCAGTCGCCGCGGCTGTCGGCGGCACGCGGTTCCGCCGCACGGCCCAGCGGCTCCGCGAGGCCCGCTTCCGGCGCCTCGGCGCGGGCGGGGCGGGTCGCGCCATTCGCGGTCGGGCGGGGCATCTCGGCCCGGCCCTCCGCCACGGCGCCCGGCTTCGGGGCCTCGGCGCGGGCTTCGGGCAGGACGCGGAATTCGATACGGCGGATGGCCGGCACCTCGGCCTGCCACAGCGCCTGCAGGCGGTCGCCATAATGGCCGCGCACCCAATCCCGCAGGAAGCGGGTGGGCAGCGTGACCACCACCTCCTCCCCCACCAGGGCGGAGAGCGTCATCTGCCGGAGCCAGGAGCGGTATTCCTGCTCCCCGACCTCGTCACGCAGCCGGCCGCGAATTCGCGCCCAGACCTCGGCCACCTGGGCCTGGCCGGGGGAAGACGACGGACCGACACCTTCCTCCATGAGACGCACCTGCCACCCTCGCCAGCCCTGTTCTTTTTACCCCGACACGCCGGTTCCCAGAGCCCGGCTTGCCGATCGCTGCGGCGTTCTGTCGCAACGGGCGCTTACCTTGCGGGATGCGCGCCAGTTGGAGAAGTTACCGCAAGCGAAAACGTGCACGCAAATGTTTATTTCAGCTCCGAGAAAGAACTGAACCGAAGGCGCAAGTATACGCCCGCCCAGGCCCAACTATTACCCAGACGATATCTATTTTTGGAGAACTATTGATGTCGCGGGAATTGCCGGTGACCGGGACCACTCATAGTGGTGACCCTAACCGGCACGCCGCCGATTGGCAACGGGACCGGAGCGCGAACGCGCCCCAGTCCGTGCCACGCCTCAGGCCGATGCGGCCGGGGCCAGCGCCTTGATGCGCGAGGACAGGCGGGAGAGCTTCCGCGCCACGGTGTTGTCATGCACCACGCCCTTGTCGGCGGCGCGCTGCATCTCCGGTTGGGCGGCCTTGAAGGCCTCCTGCGCGGCAGTCTTGTCGCCGGCCGCGATGGCCAGTTCCACCTTGCGGAGGAAGGTCCGCATGCGGGACTTGCGGGCGCGGTTGCGCGCCGTGCGCTTCTCGGTCTGGCGGATGCGCTTGCGCGCGGAGTCCGTGTTCGCCATGGGCTGTGTGTCTGACCAGATCAGGGAGTGTGACGTAAGGCGGGGAACCCCGCCGACGAAGACCGGGGTTCTAGTCCGCGCGGCTTGGCCAAGTCAATCCACGCCCGAGCCGCGCCTTCGCCCCAGCGACCGGAACGATCGCGGGGCGGGCCAAGGCGAAGCTTCAGCGATGGGTGAATTGCGCCGCGCGCTTCTCGGCGAAGGCCGCCATGCCTTCCTTCTGATCCTCGGTCGCGAACAGGCTGTAGAACAGACGCCGCTCGAAGCGGACGCCTTCGCGCAGCGTCGTCTCATAGGCCACGTTCACCGCTTCCTTGGCCATGGCGACGGAGGGCGCGGACAGGCTCGCGATCTTCTCGCCCATCTTCAGCGCCTCGGCCACCAGATCGGCGGCGGGGACCACGCGGCAGACCAGGTTCGACCGCTCGGCTTCCGCCGCATCCATCATCCGGCCCGTCAGGATCATGTCCATGGCCTTGGACTTGCCGACCACGCGCGTCAGGCGCTGCGTGCCGCCCGCGCCGGGGATGATGCCCAGGTTGATCTCGGGCTGGCCGAACTTCGCCGTGTCGGCGGCGATGATCAGGTCGCACATCATCGCCAGTTCGCAGCCGCCGCCCAGCGCGAAGCCCGCCACCGCCGCGATCACCGGCTTCTGGATCGTCAGCACCGCTTCCCAGCGCTTGCCGATGAAATCCTCCTTGTAGACATCCGGATAGGTGCGGACCTTCATCTCCTTGATGTCGGCGCCGGCGGCGAAGGCCTTCTCGCTGCCCGTCAGCACGATCGCGCCGATCGCGGGATCGGCGTCGAAGGCCGCCATGGCCTGGCCGAGTTCGGTCATCAGCTGGTCGCAGAGCGCGTTCAGCGCCTTCGGCCGGTTCAGCGTGACCAGCCCGACGCGGCCGCGGGTCTCGACCAGGATCATCTCATAGGACATGGCGCTTGCTCCTCCGGCTTGCGGTCGGCAGGCCTAGCGCAGTCCCGGCGTCCCCTCAACGCCGGGGCCCTCAACGCCGCGCGTCTCAACGCTGGGTGCGGGGGCACCAGAAGGTGGATCGCCCGGCTTGCACCATCCGCTGCACCCCCGCGCAGCCCTCGCCTGGGCAGGATGGGCAGGGCTGGCCCGCGCGGTCATAGACGGCGAAGCGGTCCTGGAACCGGCCGAGTTCGCCATCGGCGCGCACATAATCCCGCAGCGACGACCCGCCCGCCCCGATCGCCTCCGCCAGCACCGCGCGGATCGCCGGGACAAGCCGCCCGGCGCGCGCGCCCGGCACCGTCCGCGCCTCCCGGTTCGGGGAGATGCGGGCATGGAACAGGGCTTCGGCCACATAGATGTTGCCGAGCCCCGCCACGACCCCCTGGTCCAGCAGCGCCGCCTTGATCGGCCTGCGCTTGCCCGCCAGCGCCGCGCCCAGCACCGCCGGCGTGAAGCCATCCTCCAGCGGCTCCGGCCCGAGGCCGGCGAGCAGCTTGTGGCGGTCCTCCTCCGCCGTCGGCATCAAATCCACGCAGCCGAAGCGGCGCGGATCGACGAAGCCGATCCGCGTGCCATCCGTGGTCTCCATCACCAGATGCTCATGCGCCTCGGGCGGCCCATTATGGCCGCGCGCATCCGAAAACCGGCCCGTCGGCCCCATCCAGGCCACGCGCGGGCCTTCCATCGGCCGCGCCACCAGCCGCCCCGACATGCCAAGGTGGATCAACATGCTCTCCCCGGTGTCGAGCCGGGCCAGCATGTATTTCCCCCGCCGGCGGAAGCCGGTGACGGTCGCCCCCGTCAGCCGCCGCGCGAGGCCTTCGGGGAAGGGCCAGCGCAAGCCGTCTCGGGTGGTCTCGGCGCGGGCGATGCGGCGGCCGTCCAGCACGGCGGCGAGGCCGCGCATCACCGTCTCGACCTCGGGAAGTTCGGGCATGCGCCTTCCTTGCCCTGCCGCGTGGCTTCCGCCAAGTTGCCGCCCATGAACGAGACCATCGATTTCGGCTTCCGCGAGGTCCCCAGGGGCGAGAAGGCCTCTCTCGTCCGGCAGGTCTTCGACAGCGTCGCCCCCCGCTACGACCTGATGAACGACCTGATGTCGCTCGGCATCCACCGGATCTGGAAGCGCATCTTCGTCAACGCCATCGGCGCCTCGGCGCGGGAGACGCTGCTGGACCTCGCTGGCGGCACGGGCGACATCGCCTTCGGCGCGCTCGAAGCCGGCGCGGGGCGTGTCATCCTGACCGATGTGAATGCCGAGATGCTGGAGGTCGGCCGCAAGCGCGCGCTCGACCGCGGCATCCTGAAGGGCCTCGACTTCGCAGTGGTGGATGCCGAACGCATCCCGCTCCCCGACCGCAGCGTGGAGAAGATCTCGATCGCCTTCGGGCTCAGGAACTGCACCGACAAGGATGCGGTGCTGCGGGAAGCGCGGCGCGTGCTGCGCCCGGGCGGGCGGTTCCATTGCCTTGAATTCTCGAAGCTCGAGATCGCGTCCCTCGCGCCCCTCTACGAGACCTGGAACTTTCGGGTCCTGCCGGAGATCGGCGCGCGGATCGCCAAGGACCGCGAGAGCTACGAATACCTGGCCGAGAGCATCGCGAAATTCCCCGACCAGAAGACGCTCGCCGGCATGATGGAGCGCGCGGGGCTGGAACGGGTTTCGCATCGCAACCTCTCGGGCGGGATCGTCGCGATCCACACGGGCTGGCGGCTGTAGCGCCGCGATGCTGGCCGCGCGGAAGATCCTGCTGGTCGTCTCGGGCAGCGTCGCGGCCTACAAGGCGCTGGAACTGACGCGCCTGCTGCGGAAGCAGGGGGCGGAGGTGATGCCGGTGCTGACCGCGGGCGGCGCGCGCTTCGTGACGAAGGAAGCGCTGGCCGGCATCTCCGGCAGCCGCGTGCATGACGATCTCTGGGCCGCCGAGGCCGAGATCGGCCATATCCGGCTGGCGCGCTGGCCCGACCTGATCGTGGTGGCGCCCGCCAGCGCCAATCTTCTCGCGCGCATGGCCCAGGGCATGGCGGATGACCTCGCCACCACCGTGCTGCTGGCGACGCGCGCGCCGATCCTGGCGGCGCCGGCGATGAACCCGGCGATGTGGGCGCATCCCGCGACGGCCGCCAATGTCGCGGCGCTGGCCGCGCGCGGCGTGGGCTTCGTGGGACCGGCGGAAGGCCCGATGGCGGAGCCCGAAAGCGGGCTCGGGCGGCTGGCCGAACCCGCCGCGATCCTGGCGGCGGTGGAACGCCACTTCGCCGCCGGGCCGCTTTCGGGGCGGCATGTGATCGTCACCAGCGGGCCGACGCAGGAAGCGATCGACCCGGTGCGCTACATCGCCAATCGCAGCAGCGGGAAGCAGGGCCATGCCATCGCGGCGGCGCTCGCCGCGCTCGGCGCGCGGGTCACGCTGGTCAGCGGCCCGGTCGCGATCCCGGACCCGCCCGGGGTCGCGGTGACGCGGATCGAAAGCGCACGCGACATGCTGGCGGCGGTGGACGCCGCCCTGCCCGCCGATGCCGCGATCTTCGCCGCCGCGGTCGCCGATTTCCGTCCCGAAGCCGCGCCAAGCCAGAAGATCAAGAAGCAGCAGGGCGCGCCGCCGCCCGAGATCCGGCTGGCGCTGAACCCCGACATCCTGGCGACCGTCGCCTCCCATCCCACCCTTCGCCCGCGCCTCGTCATCGGCTTCGCGGCGGAGACGGAGACGGTGGTGGAGCATGCGCGCCAGAAGCGCGTGCGGAAGGGCTGCGACTGGATCGTGGCGAATGACGTCTCCGGCGATGTGATGGGCGGGGCGGAGAACACCGTGCACCTGGTCACCGCGGCGGGCGTCGAGGATTGGCCCCGGATGCCGAAGGAAGAGGTCGCGCGCCGCCTGGCGCAGCGGATTGCGGAGAGCCTTGCGACTTCGATGACCGCAGGGTCCAGAAGCCCGGAGGTCTGAATCGATGTCGCAGACAACAAGCCAGAGTGTCGAAATCCTCGTCACCCGCCTGCCGCATGGCGAAGGCCTGCCGCTGCCGGCTTACGCCACCGAAGGTGCGGCGGGGATGGACCTGCTCGCCGCCGTCACGGCGCCGCTGACCATCGCGCCGGGCGGGCGGGTGCTGGTGCCGACCGGGCTCCGCATCGCGCTGCCGCCTGGGTATGAGATGCAGGTGCGGCCGCGTTCCGGCCTGGCGCTGAAGCACGGCATCACCATGCCGAACACGCCCGGCACGGTGGATGAGGATTACCGGGGCGAGTTGCAGGTGATCGTGATGAATGCCGGCACCGAGCCCTTCACCGTGGAACGCGGCATGCGGATCGCACAGGCCGTGATCGCGCCTGTGACACGCGCGGCCTGGGTCGAGACCGACACCCTGCCCGAGACGCGGCGCGGCGAGGGCGGCTTCGGCAGCACGGGCACGCGCTGAACGCCCCCTCAGCGCCGCTGCGCCTCCTCCTCGAAGAAGCGAGGGTCGTTGAAGTCGAAGATGCGGAGATTGGGGCGCGTCGCCGTGTCGATCTCATAGAGCGTCACCCGTGTCTCGCGCCGCTGCGCGTCCAGCACCGACCATTGCCGCAGTTGCATCGGTCCCTCGCTGAAAATCAGCGTCAGCTGGCCTTCCGCCGCCGCCCCCGTCCGGTGCAGCGACAAATGCAGGAAGCCGCCCCGCCTTTCGAGGGCGGTGACGGTGATATCCCCCGCCAGCCGGATCTGCGGCCGCAGCAGCACGCCCAGCGGGGTGGAGGACGCGGGCGCGATGCTCGGCTGGCGCAGCTCCCGGTCATACATCATCACCTGCCCGCCGGAGGCGATCAGCAGCGTGGGCTCGGGCGGGTCGTAGTCGAAGCGCATGCGCCCCGGCCGCACGATCCAGGCCACGCCGGTGGCGGACGCCCCGTTCTGCGCCAGTTGCAGGAAGCGCGCGCGGAAGGTGGTCAGCCCGTTCAGATAGGCCTCAACCTGTGCCAGCAGCGCCGGGTCGGGCGTGGCTGGCGGCTGGGCGCGGCCCTGGGCCTGGGCGAGGCCGGGCAAGGCGAGCAGCGGCAAGGCGGCGAGGAGACGGCGGCGGCGCATCATCGCCCACACATGGCCCCGAAGCCCGGCCAACGGAAGCCATACATCCAGGGCGCTCATTCGTGTTGCGTTAACCATTGGGCCGCCATGATGCCCCCTCGCCGCAAGAGGCGCGCGACACACCCGGGGCCGGGCCGAAAACCGGACCGCCGCCGGGCCCGCCGGAGCTGCCGCCATGCCGCTCGATTTCGTCCTTCCCCAGACCACCCTGCCGGTGGATGCGGCGGAGCTGCACGGCATCCCCCGCCATGTGCTGGTGCGCCACGCCATGACGAACCTGACCCCCGAACAACGCCGCGCGCTGATCGCGGTGGAGATCGAGGATGGCGGCGGCCTCGTGAACATGGGCATGAATTTCGACAGCGTCGCCTGGCGCGCCGTCTGGCGCCTGCCGGGCCTGCCCGAGATCTCCGGCACCATCCCGGTCTGGAAGGGCGAGATCGTCGGTTGAAGGCAGGGGCCCCGGCGCGGCCGGATCCCCGCCCCCCTTCACCGCCCCCCCAGAAGCACCCAACCGAGCCGGCATTCACCCCGGGCGGCGCCGCGGCTTTGCCGCGGCAACGCAGTACGCCCGCGGAGGAGCAGCACCAAGGCTGGGGTCCCCGCCAAGCCGCATCGCGCCTTCGGCGCGAAGCGGTTTTGCGGGGCGTTTATCGCGGCAGCAGCGTCGTCTGCTGCGGGCTGGTCCAGGCGATGGTGCCGACGGAGCCGCAGCCTGGGCACACCGCCTCCCACGCCGCATGCTGCGCCCCGCAGGAGGAACAGCGCCAGCGCGGCTCCGGCGCGGCCGTGGCCGCCAGCCGCAGCCACTTCGCCTGCGCGGCGCGGCTTTCGGGCGTGTCGCCGCCCTCTGCCTCCTCAAGGTCCGATAGCGCCAGATAGGCCCGGCGATCCGCCGCGCCGGAGGCGATGAGCGCATCCAACTCCTGCCGCGCCCGCCCCGTCAGCCCCGCCGCCGCCGCCAGGCGCCCGACCAGCAGGCGGCTTTCGGCATGCTGCGGCTGGCCCACCACCAGCTTCTCCGCCGCCTTCACCCGCTGCAGCGGATCGGTCTCGCCCTCCAGATAGGCTGCGGCGAGGTCCGGATGCGGCTTCGCCTTCCAGGCTTCCTGCAACACCTCCCGCCCGCGGCGGGGGCTGGCGACGCGCGCCAGCCGCGCGGCATGGGCCAGCGCCGCCGGGGTGAAGCCGCGATCGGCCTGATAGGCCTCCCGCTCCAGGTCCATCGCCCGGCGATCATCCGGCTCCTGCCCGGCGGCGGCCAGCGCGAGCGGTGCCTGGGCGGCGCCCGGCGCGGCCAGCGCCAAGGCCTCGCGCCAGTCGCGGGTGCGGAGTGCCAGCGTCTCGCGTTCCTGGCGCAGCCAGGCCGCGCCGGGCTGCGCGGCCTCCGCCTCTCGCGCCAGGCGCTGGGCGGTCGGCCAATCCTCGCGCTGGATCGCCTGCCGCAGCAGGCCCCGCAGGCCGAGGAACCGCGCATCCTCCCGCGCCGCGAGCGCGAGGAAGGCCTCCGACGCCGCCTCGTCACGGCCCGCGAGCCGCTCAGCCTCGGCGGTCAGCACCAGGACCTGCGGCGTGTCGCCGAGCTTCTCCCGCGCCCGGCGCACCTGCAGCCGCGCCTGTTCCGGGGTGCCGGCGGCGAGCGCGACCAAGGCGCGCGTCACCGCCGCCTCGCCCTCTCCGCGCTGGCGCGCGTCCCGCCGCGCCTGCCGCGCGGCCGGCCAGCGGCGCAGCGCACCGATCCCGGCCAGGACCAGGTGGAGCGCCAGGAACAGCAGCGCCAGCAGCAGCAGCGCCAGCGCGAAGGGCGCGGCGATCTCCACCTCCCCCACACGGATTTCCACCGCGCCGCCCAGCCGGGCGACCAGCATCACGCCCCCCACGCCAAGGGCGAGAAGGGCGAGATAGGCCACTGCGCTTCGCATCCCCGCCCCCTCAGCCGGCGGCGAGTTGGCGGAGCGCGGCACGCGCGGCGACCAGCGCCTCCGCCTGCCCGATCCAGCCGCGCATCGCCTCCCGCGCCGGGGGCGACAGGCGGGTGAGGTGACCCAGCGCGCCGTCCAGGTCGCCCGCTTCCAGCGCGCGGCGGGCGCGCTCGATGGCGGCGCCGGCGGCATCGCCCCACAGCAACTCCTCACCCCGCCGCACGGTGATCATCCCGGACAGCCGAGAGACCGCGCTGTCCAGCACACCAGTCCCCGCAGGCGGTTCGCTGGCGGTGCGGCCGGCGCGGGCGGCGCCCTCGAAGCCGAGGCGCAGCGCGGCCTCCGTCGGCGGGGCGGTGCCGGCGAAGCGGGTGAGCGCCTCCGGCGGGTTGGGCAGCGGGCGCAGGGCCGCCCCGAGCGGCTGGCCAGAGTCCAGCGCCACCCGCACCGCATCGAGCGCGGCCATCCGGGCCGAACGTCCCTCCAGCGCCGCCAGGCGCTGGGCATGGCCTTCCAGCGCCGCGAGCCGCGCGGCCTGCTGTTCGGCGGCCTGGGCGCGCTGCGCGATCTGGCCTTCCAGCGCCGCCAGCCGCGCCGCGAGCGCCTGTTCCATCGCGGCCAGCCGCGCATTCTGCGTCTCGATGGATTGGGTGCGGGCCGCGAGCGCGGCCTCATTGGCCGCGACCCGGCCCGCGAAGCCGGCCAGCGCCTGTTCGGCGGCGGCGAGGCGTTGCGCACCTTGCTGGCCGGTGGCGGCGCCCTCGCGCGCCAGCGCCTCGACGCGACCGGCCAGATCCTCCAGCGCGGGGCGTGGAGCGAAGCCAGCGGGGTCGATGGCGGGGCGGGCCGCGAGGCGCTGTTCCAGCGCGGCGGCCTGCCGGTTGGCGGCCTCGGCGCGCGCGGCGGCCGCGGCGGCGGCTTCGCGCAGCGGGGCGAGGTCGGGCGGCGCGCGATCCTCAAGCGCCGCAATGCGGCCTGACAGCGCCTCCAGCCGCGCGGCGGCCTCATCGGCGCCGGGCTGCGGCAGGGGTCGGCCCAGCAGCCAGGCGACGGCGCCGAGCAGGACCAGCGCGGCGGCCAGGATGGGCAGCACGGTGGGATCGAGGCGACGCAGCAGGCCCGGCGGCGAGGCAGGCGCGGCGGGGGGCGGCTGGTCGGGCGAGGCGGGCGGGGTCATGGCTCTCCTGACAGGTGTGGTCAGCCGGCGGCACGCCCCGGCGGGTTCACCCCCCTGGGCCGAGCAACCGAAGCAACGAATCCTCCCCGGGCCGCTCGGCCACACGCATCGCGCGCCAAGCGCCGGGAGATATGGCGGCGGCGGCGGCATCCGCCACCCGCCGGCTGATCGCCAGCACCTCCATTTGCGCGGCGCCCGCCGCAAGGCCGGCATCCCGGATGAGGGTGATGGCACACAGCGCGGAGCGTGGCGAGTGGAACAGCACGGCACCGATCCGCCCGGCCTTCCAGGCGCGGATCGCCTCGGGCGGAAGCCCGGTGGCGGGTTCCGCGCGATAGGCGATGCGCCTGATCGCCCGGAAGCCCCGCGCCCTGAGATCGGCGGCGAGGTCGAGCGCGTAGCCCTGCCCCACCGCCAGCAGCAGCGGACCCGCGCGCGGGTCGAGCCGCTGCGCGGCCATCTCCGCCAGATCCCGCGCGGTGCCGGCGGCGGCTTCCGCCGCCCATCCCAGGGCACGCGCCTCCGCCGCCGTGGCCTCGCCGACCGCCATTACGGGCAGGCCAGGGATGGGCGGCGGCAGGGCGCGGGCGGCGGCGCGGCTGGTCAGCAACAGGGCCTGGGCGCGGCCGATCACGATGTCGCGGGGCCGCAGCACAAGGGCGGGGGCCAGCACCGGCTCCCACCCCAGCGCCGCCACCCGCGCCGCCGTCTCCGCCGCACCGGGATCGGGGCGGGTGACGAGAACGGCGCCGCGCGGCGGCGGCTGCATCGGGCTAGCCAAGGATATCCGCCGGGCTGTCCCGCCGCAGGCTCTCGCCCAGTTCCCGCCCGATCGCCGCCGCATCGCCCGGCGCGCCATGCAGCGCCCGCTTGAGCAGGAAGGTGCCATCGGCCCGCGCCACCAGCCCGGTCAGGTGCAATTCGCCATTCGGCAGCAGCCGCGCATGCCCGCCGATCGGCGTGCGGCACGACCCGTCCAGCGCCGCGAGCAGCGCGCGTTCGGCGGTCGAGACGGCGCGCGCCTCCGCATCCTCGATGCCCGACAGCAGTTCGAGCAGTTCCGTATCGTCCGCCCGCACGGTGACGCCCACGATGCCCTGGCCGGCGGAGGGCACCATCGCCTCGGGGTCGAGGATCACCGATGCCTCCGCCTCCAGCCCCAGGCGCCGCAGGCCGGCCAGCGCCAGCAGCGTCGCAGCCGGGCCGCCTTCGCCGCGCAGCCGGGCAAGCCGCGTCTGCACATTGCCGCGGATCATCTCGATGCGCAGGTCGGGGCGCGCATGCAGCAACTGGCTCTGCCGCCGGACCGAGGAGGTGCCGATGACAGCGCCGGTCGGCAGGCAGGCATAGGGATCGGCCGGGTCCACCTTCCCCGCGCCGGCGCCGAGGATCAGCGCGTCGCGGCTATCCTCCCGCGCCAGGGTGCAGGCCAGGACGATGCCGGGGGGCAATTCGGTTTCCAGGTCCTTCAGGCTGTGGACCGCGAAATCGATGCGGCCATCGGCCAGCGCCTCATGGATCTCCTTTGCGAACAGCCCCTTGCCGCCGACATCGGCCAGCCGCCGGTCGAGGATCTTGTCGCCGGAGGTGGCGATGGCGTGTTCCTCGAAGGCCTTGGCGTCGCGCAGCACCGGGCAGAAGCGGGTGATGAGGGCCAGGAAATGCCGCGTCTGCCACAGCGCGAGCGGGGAGGCGCGCGTGCCCACCCGCAGCGGCAGGGCGCGGCGGCGGGACGCCGCATGGGCATGCTGCGGGGCGGGGTGGGCTGGACCCGGCGGATGGGCTACCGACATGGTAGGCTCCTTAGAGCCGTCACGGAGGTCGCGAAAGTGTTGCCGGCGAAGGGTGGCATGCGGGAGGCGCGGGAGGCGGGCGGGGAAGGCGGCGATGACCGGCTGGTCCTCGGCCTGGAGAGCTCCTGCGACGAGACCGCCGCGGCGGTTCTGCGCGCGGATGGCACCATCCTGGCCGAAGCGGTGCTGAGCCAGCTGGCCGACCACGCCCCCTTCGGCGGCGTGGTGCCGGAGATCGCGGCCCGCGCCCATCTGCACCACCTGCCCGGGCTGGTGCGGCGCGTGCTGGATCAGGCGGGCACGACACCGGCGGGGCTTTCGGCGGTCGCGGCCACCGCCGGGCCGGGTCTGATCGGCGGGCTGATCGTGGGGGCAACACTCGGCAAGGGAATCGCGCTGGCGCAGGGCATCCCCTATCTCGCGATCAACCACCTGGAAGCGCATGCGCTCTCGCCCCGCCTGCCCTCGGTGAGCCCGGAAGGCCTGGGGTTTCCTTATCTGCTGCTGCTGCTGTCGGGCGGGCATTGCCAATGCGTGGCGGTGGAAGGCGTCGGGCGGCATCGCCGGCTCGGCACCACGCTGGACGATGCGGTGGGGGAGGCCTTCGACAAATCGGCGAAGCTGCTCGGCCTGCCCTGGCCCGGCGGGCCGCATCTGGAGAGGCTGGCGGAAGGCGGCAACCCCACGCGCATCCCCCTGCCCCGGCCCTTGTTCGGCCGGCCGGGCTGCGACTTCTCCTTCAGCGGGCTGAAGACGGCGGTGGCGCAGGCGGTGGCGAAGGGGCTGGACGAACAGGGGCGGCGCGACCTGGCGGCCGGGTTCCAGGCCTCGGTCGCCGCAGTGCTGGCGGATCGCGCGACCCATGCGCTCGGCATGCTGCCGGGGGCGCGGGCGGTGGTGGTCGCGGGCGGCGTGGCGGCGAATGGCGCGGTGCGGGCGGCGCTGGCGCGGGTGGCGGCGAAGGCGGGGCTGCCGATGGTGGCCCCCCCGATCCGGCTCTGCACCGACAATGCGGTGATGGTCGCCTGGGCCGGGATCGAGCGGCTGCGCGCCGGCCTGACCGATGGGCTGGACCACGCGCCGCGCCCGCGCTGGCCGTTGCAGGAGCTTTCGGCCTGAGCGCGGGCGCAGAGGCGACCGGCCATCGCCCCGTCTTGCGCCGCCCTGTCTTGCGCGGCCCTGTCTTGCGCCACCTTCTCGGCAAGGCTACCGCCCGGGCGTGAATTACCGCCATGCCTTCCACGCTGGAAATTTCGCGGATTGCGTCAAGCACGCGCTGCTCGTCGCACTGCTGCGGGCGCTGCGCGCCAAGCCGAAACCCTTCGCCGTGCTCGACACCCATGCGGGCATCGGCGCCTATGACCTCTCGGCGCCGGAACCCGCCCGGACGGGCGAATGGCGGGAGGGCATCGCGCGGGTGATGGCCCAGGGGACGGAAGCTGATGCCGGCGCGCTGGCGGATTACGGCGCGCTGGTCCGGCAGGCGGGCTACCCGGCGGCCTATCCCGGCTCCCCCGCCCTGATCCGCGCGCTGATGCGGCCCGAAGACCGGCTGGTGCTGTGCGAATTGCACCCCGAGGACCATGCGACACTCAAGGCGCGCTATCGCGGCGATGCCCAGGTCGCGGTCCATAAGCGCGACGCCTATGAGGCACTCGCCGCCCTGACCCCCTTCCCCGAGCGCCGGGGCCTGGTGCTGATCGACCCGCCCTTCGAACAGGAAGGCGAGTTCGAACGCCTCGCGCAGGGGATCGCCGCGCTGCGCCACCGCTCCCGCGCCGGCATCGTCGCCGCCTGGTATCCGGTGAAGCACCGCGCCCCCACGCGTGCCTTCCACACCGCGCTGCGGGATGCGGGCGTCGAGGATTGCATCGCCTGTGAGCTGGTGCTGCGGGAGCCCACCGACCCCACGCGGCTGAATGGCTGCGGGCTGGTGGTGGCCAATGCCCCCTTCGGCTTCGAGGCCGAGGCCAACGCCATCCTGGCCGCCCTCCTCGCCCGGCTTGATCGCGGGGAGGATGGCGCGGCGGCGGGGGTGACCCGCCTGACGGCGGAGAGGTAGGCGGCAATGGCGGGGGATCGCGCAGAACGCATCGCGGTGCTCGGGGCCGGCGCCTGGGGCACGGCGCTGGCGATCCAGGCGGCGCGGGCGGGGCATGCGGTCGGGCTCTGGGCGCGCGATCCGGCCCGCGCGGCGGCGCTGGCGGCGACGCGGGAGAATGCGTCCTACCTGCCCGGCGCACCCCTTCCCCCTGCCATAACACCCACCGCCGATGCAGCCACGGCGCTCGCGGGGGCGGCGCTCGTGCTGGTCGTGGTGCCGGTGCAGTTCCTGCGGCCGGTGCTCACCGATCTGCGTCCGGCGATCGAGGCCGGCGGCGCGCCGCTGGTGGTCTGCTCGAAGGGGGTGGAGCGCGGCACGCGCCTGCTGCCGCTCGAGATCCTGGAGGCGCTGTTTCCAGGCCATCCGGCGGCGGTGCTCTCCGGCCCGAATTTCGCGCATGAGGTGGCGAAGGGCCTGCCGGCCGCCGCCGTACTCGCCAGCCGCGACGCGGCGTTGCGGCGCGCGGGCGGCGAGATGCTCGGGACAGCCAGCTTCCGCATCTATGGCGGCGACGACCCGGTGGGCGTGCAGGTGGGCGGTGCGGCGAAGAACGTCATCGCCATCGCGGCCGGCGCGGTGATCGGCGCGGGGCTGGGGGAGAATGCGCGCGCGGCGCTGGTCACGCGAGGGCTTGCGGAATTGGCGCGGCTGGCGGTCGCGCTGGGCGGGCGGGCGGAGACGGCGGCGGGGCTGTCGGGGCTGGGCGACCTGCTGCTGACCACGACGGGGCCGGGCAGCCGCAACAGCTCGCTGGGCCATGCGCTGGGCCAGGGGATGAGCCTGGCGGCGGCGCTGGCCGGGCGGGCCGGGGTGGCGGAAGGGGTGGCGACCGCGCCGGCCCTGGTGGCGCGGGCGGCGGAAGCCGGGGTGGAGTTGCCGATCTGCGCGGCGGTGGCCGATCTGCTGGCGGGCGGGCTTTCGGTGGAGGCCGCGATGGGCCGGCTGCTGGCGCGGCCCCGACGGGACGAATAGGGCGGGACGAATAGCGCGCTCCCGCGCTTGTCATCGGGGCGGGGCGGCCCGGTGGCGAGGGGTTGTCGCAATTCTTGCTGCGCCGCACCATGTCATCTTGACCCCTAACGTGACGGAAGCGGCAATGCGCCCTGGCCAAGACCCACGCGACCTCAGGTCGCTGATGCCCTGGATGGACATGGCGACCAACGCCTTCGAGACCTGGATGGGCTTCTGGACCGGCCAGGGGATGGGCCAATGGATGGGCCAAGGGGCGGGCACATCGGGCGGCAAGACCTCGCCGCTGCTGGAGATGCAGCGCCAGATGCTGCAGGCCTGGACGGCGCCCTGGATGGCGTTCGGGATGCCGGGGCTCGCCACGCCGGAAGCCGCGCGGCCGGAAGCGCCCCGCCCCGCCCCGACCCATGCGGCGCCCCCGGCGCCGGCTTCGCGCCAGCCCACCCCGCCTGAGGACCTGCCCTGGTCCCCTGTCCCCGCCGCGCCGGTCGCGGTGATGGGCGCGGAAGCCCCGGCCGCGCCCGAGCCCCAGGCCTCCGCCCCTGCCCGGCGGCCGCGCAAGGCGCCCAAGCCCCTCCCCAAGCTGCCCGCGGCGGCGCCCGAGCGAACCCCCGCCACCAGCGGCCGCCGCATCGCGAAGCCGCCCCGCAAGCCGACGCATTGAACCGGCGCGACCCGAAACGGCTCGACTAAGGTATATATTCCTTATCTACTGGGGCGATGCCAAAGCCCCCGCCCCCTTTCCGCGCCTGCCCCGTCCGGCGGCCGGGGGCGGGGCGCCTATTTGTCCGAATCCGACATGCGCGCGTGGAAAAAATGCGCGACGCCGCGCCCTGCGCTATCCGCCGCGGCGCGGCGGGTCGCGGCTCAGGCCCTTGGCGGCGAGCGCCTGTTCATAGGCGGCCCAGCGTTCCGCCTGGTCGCGGCCCAGCTCGAACAGGTAGTCCCAGGAATAGATGCCCGTGTCATGCAGGTCGTCGAAGACCAGCCGCACGGCGTAGTGCCCGACCGGCTCGACCTTCATGATCCCGACATGCCGCCGCGCCGGCACGATCACCCGCTGCCCCGGCCCATGCCCCTGCACCTCGGCCGAGGGGCTTTCCACCCGCAGATACTCGGCCGGCAGGGCGAAGCGCTCGCCGCTGTCGAAGGCGACATGCAGCACGCGCTCGGCGCGGTTCAGCCGGATCTCGGTCGGCGTTGGCATGGGCCTTCAGTCGATCTTCCTTGCCTCGTCGGGCAGCATGATGGGGATGCCGTCGCGGATCGGATAGGCGAGGCCGGCCTTGTCGCTGACCAGTTCCGCCTTCTCCCGGTCCAGGCGCAGCGGCCCCTTCGTCACCGGGCAGACGAGGATCTCCAGCAGCCGCGGATCCACCTGCACCCCTGCCTCGCTCATGCCTTCACCCTCTCGCGCCTGTCGCGCCCCTGGGCGCGGTCTTGCCCGCGCGTCTTAGCTTGGCCGGCCCTCGGGCGCCATGCCGTGGCTGCCCATGCGCATCAAGGCGATCAGCATCGCCGCGCGATCCCCGGCATCCTTCGCCTCCAGCAGCGCCTGCTTCTCCCGCACATCGAAGGGGCAGACCATGCAGAGGGTCGTGACGAGCATCGCATCCTCGGTCTGCTCCACCGCGTCCCAATTCGCCTCGATCCCCCGCGCGCGGAAATAGGGGCGCAGCGCGCCCACCAGCGCGTCCCGGTCGAGCGCCGGGGGCGGGGCGGCCACATCGAGATCGGCGGCATAGGGCGCGTAATCCGCCCGCACCCGCCGATAGCCCCGGCGCCCCGCCACCTCCTCCGCGATGCGGAAGCGGATGACGCCGGTCAGCGTCAGCAGGATCCGCCCGTCATCCGTCTCGGCGAAGGAGGAGACGCGGCCAAGGCAGCCGACCTTGAACAGCGGCGGCTCCGCCCCCTCGCGCGGCTGGGACGGATCGCCCTGCACCATGCCGAGCATCCGCCCGGCGGCGACCGCATCCTCCACCATCGCCAGGTAGCGCGGTTCGAAGATGTTCAGCGGCAGCCGGCCCTGCGGCAGCAGCAGCGCGCCGGACAGCGGGAAGACGGGGATCTCCGCGGGAAGGGCCGCGAAAGGGGGATGAAAGGGGGGCATCGGCTCCTGCTCGGCCACGTCGCGCGGCCCCGTGTCGCCGGGCCCGCCAAGCCGCGCCGGGCCCGGATCATCCCGGGACCGGCGCGGTTGGCAGCGTCAGCGGAACAGAAGGGTGGAGAGCTTCCGCCGTCCCGCAAGGGTCGCGGGGTCATCGAAGCCCCAGGCTTCGAAGAACTTCAGCAATTGCTTGCGCGCGGCTTCCTCGCCCCAGGCCTTGTCGCGCTTGATCGCTTCGACCAGCGCATCCACCGCCTGGCCGCGTTCGCCCATCCCGTTCAGCGCGACCGCGAGGTCGATGCGCGCGGCGTGGTCATCCGGATCGGCCGCCAGCCGCTGCTGGAACTCGCCGAGCTTCTCCTGCGCGCGGCGCCCTTCGATCGCGAGGTCGAGGGCCGCGCGGACAGAGGCGATCTCCGCATGGCCGCGCAGCTTCTCCGGCACTTCCTCATCCAGCACGAGCCGGGCCTGGTCTTCCTCGCCCAGCGCCATCAGGGAACGTGCGAGGCCGGCGAAGGCCTCGGCGTTCTCGGGCTCGGCTTCCAGCAGGCCGGCGAAGAGGTTCAGCGCGCCCTGGTGGTCGCCGGCCTCGGCGGCGGCCTTGGCCTCCGCCAGCAGGTCGGCGCCGGGCAGCGATCCGCCGGCGGCCTTCAGCAGGGTCTCGATGAACTTCTTCACCTCGCCCTCGGGCAGCGCGCCCTGGAACAGGTCGGCGATCTGGCCCTTCACGAAGCCGACGACGGTCGGCACGGATTGCAGCGGCAGGCCCATCTGCGCCAGCTGCTGGACCAGCTCCCGGTTCTTGTCGATGTCGATCTTCACCAGCCGCACGCGACCCTGCGCGGCGCGCACGACCTTTTCCAGCGTCGGCGTCAGCGTCTTGCAGGGGCCGCACCAGGTCGCCCAGAAATCGACCAGCACCGGCACCTGCCGGCTGGCTTCCACCACATCCTGCATGAAGTTGCGCTGGTCGCCGTCCTTGATGATGTCGGCGGCGGCGGCGCCACCGGGCGCGGCCTGGCGGGTCGGGTCGAAGATCACGTCCATGGCAGGCATTCCCCAAATCTGTGGGCGGATAGATGCGCGGCGCCGGGCCGGAGGACAAGGCGGGCGGATGCGATCAGGCGGCGGGCGTCCCCGCCATGCGGGGGATCAACCGGGCGCGGGCGGGTCCACGATCTCCGGCGCATGGCCGAGGTGGCGGAGGAAGCGCAGCAGGTCGCCCGGCCGGATCGCGGTGGTCATGGTGTTGGTCAGCGGGTGGCAATTCACCCAATCGAACCCCTCCATCAGCGCGCGGTCGAAGACCGGGCGCACCGCGCCGGGGGCGGCGTTCACAAGGCCGAAGGGCGTGACGGAACCGGGCGTGACGCCGAGCTGGGCGAACAGGTCCTCGGCCGGGGCGAAGCCGACCCGCGCCACGCCGAGCCCCCGCGCCAGCGCGTTGACGGAGACGCGCCGCTCCTCCTCCAGCACCGCCAACAGGAAGGGGCCGTCGCCCTTCTGCGGGCGGAGGAACAGGTTCTTCGTATGCCCGCCGGGCAGATCAGGGCGCAGCGCCCGGCTTTCCTCCACCGTGAAGACGGGCGGATGGCTGACGGTGCGATGCGCGATGCCGAGCGCATCGAGCCGCGCGAGCAGGCTTTCGGGGGTCTCGGGCATGGGGGCCTGGGCCTTGGGGGGACGAGGTCAGAAGCAGAAGGCGGGGGTGCCGGTCTCGGCGATGTCGTAGCCGGTCAGGCGGGCGGCGCGCGCGGCGAATTCGTCCCGCCGCGTGAAGCGCAGCAGGCGCTGCATCGGCGCGCCGAAGTAATGCCGCCGCTCCATCACCAGGTCGAAGCGCTCGCGGAACAGGGGCAGGACATCGAGGCCCCGCGCCGCCGCAGCCGCCGCGATGCCGAAGCCGGCATCGGCCCGGCCTTCCTGCACCGCTGCCGCGACCTCATCCTCGGCCAAGGCGGGTTCGGGCAGGAAGCGGACGGCATCGAGCCGGATGCCCGCCTCTCCCAGCAGATGCACCAGCAGCACATGGCTGCCCGCACGGGATTGCCGGCCGGCGACGACAAGGCCGGGGCGGGTCAAATCCTGGATGCCCACGACGCCCTGCGGATTGCCTTGGGGCAGGATGAGGCCCTGCGCCCGCAAGGCCCAGACGATGCCAACCATCGGGCGGCGCGGCAGGGCCTCGCGCACGGCCGGTTCGTTGAATTCCCCCGTATCCGGGTCCCGCAGATGGATGGCGGCGGCCATCGCGTCTCCGGCGGCAAGGGTCGCGAGCCCGTCCAGGCTGCCGCCGCCCCGCATGGCGAGGCCGCAGCCGGATTGCCGCACCGCCCAGTCCAGCAGCGGGTCATGGCTGCCCGCCAGGATGGGCGGCGGGTCGAGGCGGGGCTCGGCGTCCGGCATCTCGGCCTGGGCGGCGAGCCAGCGCTCCAGCTGGCGGCGGGGAAACAGCCACTTGCCCCCGATCTGCGCCGCCGGCAGCCGCTGCGTGCGGGCCAGTTCATAGAGCGACCGCTCCGACAGGCGCAGGAAGGCGGCGGCTTCACGGAGGGTCAGGACATCCGGCATCGGCCGGCAGACTCCGGCAGTGGCTGGCCCGACGTCAAGGCGGCGCGCCTAAAGATGTCGGCCGCCATCCACGACGATGTTGCTGCCCGTGGTCAGGCGCAGATGCGTGACCGCGGCCATGATGGCCAGCGCAACGTCATCAGCCTCCGCCACCGTCTTGAGCGGCGTCGTGGCCGCCTGCTTCGCCACGCCAGCACGGTCGCGGCCGGGCACGAAATCGGTGGCGACCGCGGCCGGCGAGACGCCGATCACCCGCACCTCCGGCGCCAGCACGCGGGCGAGCGACAGGCCCATCGTGTCGAGCGCGCCCTTCGATGCGCAATAGGCAATCGAACTGCCAAGGCCGGTCGATCCCGAGAGGGAGGAGACATTCACCACCACCCCATCCCCGCTCCGCTTCAGCAGGGGTGCGAAGGCGCGGATGGTCGCGAAGGGGCCACGGACATTGGTGATCAGGATGCGGTCGAAGCTGGCATCGTCCATCGCGTCCAGGTCGGCATGCGGCACGGCGCGCGTGACGCCTGCGGAATTGACCAGGATATCGGCCCGCCCGCAGGCGCGCTCCACCTCGGCGGCGGCGGCGGCGATGGCGGCGCTCTCCTCCATCGGGATGCGGAGCGCGAGGTGGCCCGCGCCCGGCAATTCGGCGATGAGCGCGGCCGCGCGATCCGCGCCGGCATTGTAGCCGACGACCACACGCGCGCCGGCGGCGGCCAGCCGGCGGATAGCGGCCGCACCGATCCCGCTGCTGCCGCCCGTCACCACAGCCACCTTGCCCGCCAGGCGATACTCGCCCTGGCCGCCCTGCCGCAGATCGCTCATCGATCCTGTTCCCTGTCCCGAGTCGAACCCGATGGCAGACTGCGCGCGGCGGCGGGCTTCATCCAGACCCGCAGCGGTCTCTCAGCCGGCCGACAGCGCGGCAGCCAGGGCCGCGTTGCTGTAGCGCGGGTCGTCGGTCACCTCCGCGCCCAGCCAATCGGGCAGCGGGGGGTCCACCGCTTCCGAGTCCAGCTCGACCTCCGCCAGCACCAGCCCGCCGAGCGCGGCGGGGGCGTGGAATTCATCCACGGTCCAGAGATGCCCCTCATGCATGATCTCGAAGCGGGTCTTGGCCAGGACCGGCATGGGGGACAGGGCCAGCATCGCTTCCGCATCCGCCACCGGGACGGGGTATTCGAATTCCGCCCGCACCTTCTGGCCGGGGCCCTTCACCGTCAGCATGGCGACGGGCCCGGCGATGCGGATCCGCACGGTCGGCAGGCCGGGGCCGCCCGCGGCCAGGTAGCCCTGGCGCATCGCCGTGCCGGGTTGGCGGGCCAGGCCGCGCCAGCCCTCGCCGGCGACCAGGAATTTGCGCTCGATCTCGATACCCATGGGCGCAGGGTAGACCAGGTCGCGGCACGGCGCGAAAGACATGCGCTGCCCCCCATCCTCGACGCCGCGCGGCCCCGCGCCCACATAGGGGGGATGAACCTGCTGGTCCCGACGCCTGTGCTGTTCTACCCGCAGAAGCGGCCGGCGCCGCCGCCCGGGCAGCGGCTGCGCGTCGTCTCGCCCTTTGAGCCGAATGGCGACCAGCCGGCGGCGATCCGGCAATTGGTGGAGGGGCTCGGGAAGGCGGAGCGCGACCAGGTGCTGCTCGGCGTCACCGGCTCCGGCAAGACCTTCACCATGGCGAAGGTGATCGAGCATGTGCAGCGCCCTGCGCTGATCCTGGCGCCGAACAAGACGTTGGCCGCGCAATTGTATGGGGAGATGAAGAGCTTCTTCCCCGACAATGCGGTGGAATACTTCGTCAGCTACTATGACTACTATCAGCCCGAGGCCTATGTCCCGCGCACCGACACCTATATCGAGAAGGACGCGCAGATCAACGAGCAGATCGACCGCATGCGCCATTCCGCGACGCAGGCGCTGCTCGAACGGCCGGATGTGGTGATCGTCGCCTCCGTCAGCTGCATCTACGGCATCGGATCCGTCGAGAACTACAGCCGGATGGTGGTGAAGCTGGAACGCGGCGGGCGGATCGATCGCGACGTGCTGGTGAAGGGCTTGGTCGAACAGCAATACCGCCGCAACGACACCGCCTTCCAGCGCGGCACGTTCCGGATCCGGGGCGAGACGGTGGATATCTGGCCATCCCACCTGGAAGACCGCGCCTGGCGGATTTCACTCTTCGGCGACGAGGTCGACGCGCTGCGCGAATTCGACCCGCTGACCGGCGAGATCGCCGGAGAGCTGGATCGCGTCAACATCTACGCCAACAGCCACTACATCACGCCGCGCCCGACGCTGCAGCAGGCGATTCGCGACATCAAGGCGGAGCTGAAGCAGCAGCTCGCCGTGCTGCAGGCCCAGGGCAAGCTGCTGGAAGCGCAGCGGCTGGAACAGCGCACGACCTTCGACATCGAGATGCTGGAGACGACGGGCAGCTGCAAGGGCATCGAGAATTACAGCCGCTACCTGACCGGCCGAAACCCCGGGGAGCCGCCGCCGACCCTGTTCGAATACCTGCCCGAGAACGCGCTGCTGATCGTCGATGAAAGCCATGTGACGGTGCCGCAGATCGGCGGCATGTATCGTGGCGACTTCGCGCGGAAATCGGTGCTGAACGAGTTCGGCTTCCGCCTGCCCTCCTGCACCGACAACCGCCCGCTGAAATTCGAGGAATGGGACGCCTATCGCCCCGGCACCGTCTTCGTCAGCGCGACCCCTGGCCCATGGGAGATGGAGCGCACCGGCGGCAGCTTCGCCGAACAGGTGATCCGCCCGACCGGGCTGGTGGACCCCGTGACGGAAATCCGCCCGGTCGAAGGTCAGGTGGACGATTTGCTGGCCGAATGCCGCATCGTCGCGCAGCAGGGTGGGCGCGTGCTGGTGACGACACTCACCAAGCGGATGGCGGAGGACCTGACCGACTACATGACGGAGACCGGCATACGCTGCCGCTACCTCCATTCCGATGTGGACACGCTGGAGCGGATCGAGATCATCCGCGACCTGCGCAAGGGCGTCTTCGACGTGCTGATCGGCATCAACCTGCTGCGCGAAGGCCTCGACATTCCCGAATGTGCCCTGGTGGCGATCCTGGATGCCGACAAGGAAGGCTTCCTGCGCTCCACCACCTCCCTCATCCAGACCATCGGGCGGGCGGCGCGCAATGCCGAAGGGCGCGTGGTGCTCTATGCCGATGTGATGACCGACAGCCTGAAGCGCGCGCTGGAGGAAACCGCGCGCCGCCGTGCGCGCCAGATCGCCTGGAACACCGAACACGGCATCACGCCGACCACGATCAAGCGCGACATCTCCGACGTTCTGCAATCGGTCTATGAGCAAGACTACGTCACGGTTGATGCCATCGAGGGCGACAGCTCGGGGAATTTCGTCGGCAAGGATATCGGCACGACCATCGCGGAGCTCGAGAAGAAGATGCGGGCCGCCGCGGCCGACCTGGAGTTCGAGGATGCGGCGCGGCTGCGCGACGAGATCAAGCGGCTCGAATCCCTGGAACTCGGCCTGCAGCCGAACCAGGCGGGGCGGTCGCTCCAGGCCAGCGCCCCGAAGCGCGGGGAGGACTGGAAGCCGAAGCCGCTCGGCCCGGGCGGCGGCGGCTACGACCCGAAGAAGGGCAAGGGCGGCCGTGGCCGGCGGCGCTGAGGCGGGGCCCCATCACGCCGCTGCCATCGGAATGCCACAACCCTATGGTGTGGTCTCAGCAGGGTTGCTCGCCCGAAGGAGATCCCCATGCGTATCCCGATGCAGCGGATGCTGGCCCGCGGCGCGTTCGCTCTGGCGCTGATCCTGCCGCTTGCCGCCTGCGAGGGGCTGAACCGCCAGCAGCAGCGCGCCCTGTCGGGCGGCGCGATCGGGGCGGCGGGCGGGGCCGCCATCGGTGCCATCACCGGCGGCTCGGCGGTGACCGGCGCGCTGATCGGCGGCGCTGCCGGGGCCGCGACGGGGGCGCTGACCTCCGGCCGCTGAAACGCCGGGCGGTGCTGCAAGGCCGGTGCTGGACATGTTGCGTTAGCGGTGGCATCGCGGCGGCCATCTTGGGCTTGAAGGAAGATCTTGGATGGCTTGCATCCTGCTGACAGGCGGCTTCGGCTTCATCGGTTCCGCCGTGGTGCGCCACCTGCTGGCGACCACCGACGCGCGCATCGTCAACATCGACACCATGACCTATGCCGCGAGCCCGGCCTCGCTTGCGATGCATGCCGCCGATCCGCGCCACATCCACATTCGCGCCGATATCTGCGATGCGGAGGCGATGCGCGCCGCCTTCCGCGACCACCGGCCCGACCGCGTGATGCATCTGGCGGCGGAAAGCCATGTGGACCGCTCGATCGACGGGCCGGCGGCCTTCATCCGCACCAATGTCGTCGGCACGCAGGTGCTGCTGGAAGCCGCGCGCGAATACTGGTCGGCGCTGGGCGCGGAGGCGAAGGCCGCCTTCCGCTTCCACCATGTCTCGACCGATGAGGTGTTCGGCTCGCTCTATCCCGGCGATCCGCCCTTCACGCCCGAGACGCCCTATGACCCCCGCAGCCCCTATAGCGCGTCGAAGGCGGCGTCCGACCACCTGGTGCGGGCCTGGCACCACACCTACGGCTTTCCCGCCTTCGTCTCCAACACCACGAACAATTACGGTCCCTGGCAATTCCCCGAAAAGCTGATCCCGCTGGTCACGCTGAACGCGCTGGAAGGCAAGAAGCTGCCCGTCTACGGCAAGGGCGACAATGTGCGCGACTGGCTGCATGTGGAAGACCATGCCGAGGCGCTCGTGCTCGCGCTGATGCGCGGCGTGCCGGGGGCGACCTATTGCATCGGCCCGCGCCAGGAACGCACGAACCTGGAGGTGGTGCGCGCGATCTGCGCGACGCTGGACCGGCTGCGCCCCGACCCTGACGGGCCGCGGGAACGGCTGATCACCTACGTCAAGGACCGCCCCGGCCATGATTTCCGCTATGCGATGGACCCGTCCGGCGCCGAAGCCGCGCTGGGGTGGAAGCCACGCCATGATTTCGAAACGGGCCTGGAACACACGATCCGCTGGTACCTCGACAACGAGGCATGGTGGCGACCGATCCGGGACAAGGCCTATGCCGGCGAACGGCTTGGGGTGAAGGCATGAAGGGCATCATTCTCGCCGGCGGGTCCGGCACGCGGCTGCATCCGATGACGCTGGCGGCGTCGAAGCAGCTGCTGCCGGTCTATGACAAGCCGATGGTCTACTACCCGCTGGGGACGCTGATGCTGGCCGGCATCCGCGACATATTGGTCATCTCGACGCCGCAGGACCTGCCCGCCTTCAAGCGCCTGCTGGGCGATGGCAGCGCCTTCGGCATCCGCCTGTCCTATGCCGAGCAGCCTTCCCCCGACGGTCTCGCCCAGGCCTTCCTGATCGGGGAGGAGTTCATCGGCGGGGAGGCCTGCGCGCTCGCCCTCGGCGACAACATCATCTACGGCGAAGGCCTGTCGGCCATGCTGTTCGAGGCCGGGCAGCGGGCAGAGGCCGGGCGATCCACGATCTTTGGCTACCGCGTCTCCGACCCCGAGCGCTATGGCGTCGCGGAATTCGACGCCGATGACCGCGTGATCTCCATCGAGGAAAAGCCGAAGGCGCCGAAATCCGACTGGGCGGTGATCGGGCTCTATTTCTACGACCGGCATGTGGTGGAGATGGCCAAGCGCGTGCGCCCCTCGGCGCGCGGGGAGTTGGAGATCACCGATCTCAACCTGCTCTACATGCAGGCCGGCACGCTGGGCTGTGAGCGGCTGGGCCGCGGCTGCGCCTGGCTCGATGCCGGCACGCCCGGCAGCCTGCTGCAGGCGGCGACCTTCGTGCAGACGGTGCAGGAACGCCAAGGCCTGTTCGTCTCGGCGCCGGAGGAGATCGCCTTCCGCCGCGGCTTCCTGACCGCACAGGAGTTGCGGATGCGCGGGGAGCGGCTAGGCAAGACGGAATACGGGCGCTATCTTATTGCGGTATCGGAAGGGCTGCACGATCGATGAAGGTTACGCCGCAAGTCATCCCGGAGGTGCTGGTGATCGAGCCAGCCCGCCATGGCGATGCCCGCGGCTTCTTCAGCGAGGTGTGGAAACGCAGCGCACTGGCCGCCGCCGGGATCGCGGTGGAGTTCGTGCAGGACAACCATTCCCTCTCCCGCGACGCGGGCGTGTTGCGCGGGCTGCATTTCCAGCGCCCGCCGCATGCCCAGGGCAAGCTGGTGCGCGTGGTGCGGGGGCGCATCCTCGATGTCGTGGTCGATATCCGGGCCGGCAGCCCGACCTATGGCCGTCATGTCGCGGTGGAGCTTTCGGCGGCCAATTGGCGTCAGGTCTGGGTGCCGCGCGGCTTCGCCCATGGGCTCATCACGCTCGAGCCGGATACGGAAGTGCTCTACAAGGTGGATGCCGAATACCACCGTGATGCGGATGGCGGCATCGCCTGGAACGACCCGGCGCTCGGCATCGAATGGCCCCTGCCGCCGGGCGGGCCGATCCTGTCCGAGAAGGACGCGAAGGCGCCAAGACTGGCCGATGTCGCGCCGATCTTCCCGCGCGGAAGCTGGTGATGCGCCGGATCCTCGTCACGGGACGCGGCGGGCAGCTCGCGACCTGCATCCAGGCTTGCATGCCAAGGCAGGGCTTCGACGCGATCCTGGTCGGCCAGCCCGATTTCGAGTTCGACCAGCCGGAGACGGTCCGCGCCGCCTTCGCCGCGACCCGGCCCGATGCGGTGGTGAATTGCGCCGCCTGGACCGCCGTGGATGCAGCGGAAGATGACGAGGCCGGCGCCTTCCGCGCCAATGCGCTCGGCCCCGCGCTGCTGGCCGCACTCTGCGCGCAGGCCGGCATCCCGCTGATCCAGATCAGCACCGACTATGTCCATGACGGGCGGAAGGGCGCGCCTTATGGGGAGGACGACCTGCCCAACCCGCTCTCGGCCTATGGCCGTACCAAGCTGGCGGGGGAATGGGCGGCGCTCGCGGGCAATCCGATGACCACGGTGCTGCGAACGGCCTGGGTCTTTTCCGCGGTGGGCAAGAACTTCGTCCGCACCATGCTGGCGGCAGGCGCCCAGCGGCCAGAGTTGCGCGTGGTGGCGGACCAGCACGGCCATCCCACAGCCGCCCCCGATCTGGCCGATGCCATCGCCGCTATCCTGGCCCGCATCCGCGCGACCGGCTGGCGCGCCGAATATCGCGGCGTCTTCCACGCGGTGGCAGAAGGCCACACCAGCTGGCACGGTTTTGCCGAGGCGATCTTCGCCGCGGCCAAGCCCTTCGGCGGGCCGAGCCCCGTGGTGCATCCCATCGCCACCGGCGACTACCCGACCAAGGCGCTGCGCCCCGCGGATGGGCGGCTGGTGCTGGGCAAGCTGCACGCCGCCTTCGGCGTCGCCCTGCCACCCTGGCAGGACGGGCTGGCGCGGGTGATCCGGGACCTCCACGCCGGCGGCTGATCGCCAAGAGCGGTCGCGGTGGTGGTCAACTCTCGCCTTCGGGCCTATCTGCGGCCTCGCATGCAGATCTCCCGCACCATCCCCCGCACCGCACTGGTCACCGGCGGCGCGAAGCGGCTCGGCCGCGCCATGGCGCTCGCCCTGGCCGATTCCGGCTTCGATGTCGCGATCCACTACGCCGAAAGCCAGGCGGAGGCGGACGCCACCGCCGCCGATATCCGCGCGCTCGGCCGCCGGGCCATCACGCTCCGTGCCGCCCTGGGGCGGGAGGAGGAGGTGGCAGCCCTCGTGCCCGCCACGCTGGAGGCGCTGGGTCCCATCGGCGTGCTGGTCAACAACGCCTCCACCTTCGAACGCGACGAATGGCAGGACGCGACGCGGGACAGCTGGGACCAGCATATCGAGCCCAATCTCCGCGCGCCCTTCGTGCTGACCCAGGCGATGGCCAAGGCCCTGCCGCCCCGGGCCGAGGGCTGCGTGGTCAACCTGCTGGACCAGCGGGTCTGGTCGCTGACACCGCATTTCGTGTCCTACACCGTCTCCAAGGCCGGGCTCTGGGCGCTGACCCAGACCATGGCGCTGGCGCTGGCGCCGCGCATCCGGGTGAACGGCATCGGGCCGGGGCCCGCTTTGCCCTCCCCTCGCCAGAGCAGGGAGCAATTCGACCGGCAATGCGACTCCGTGCCGCTGAAGCGCGGCACCTCGCCGGAGGAAGTGGCGGCGGCGCTGCTGTCGATCCTCGCCTTCCCGTCCATGACCGGCCAGATGATCGCGCTGGATGGCGGGCAGCATCTGCAATGGGCGCCGGTGCGCGACCCGATGGATGCCGTCGAATGATGGGCTACGCCCCCGATGCCGAAGGCCGGCGCCGCGTGGTCTTCGTGCGCGGGCTGGAACTGATGGCCAGGCTCGGCATCCACCCGCATGAGAAGGCGGGGCCCCAGCGCATCCGGCTGGATATCGAATTGCTGGTGGAGGACGATGCCGCGCCGGCCGGTGTCGGGCCGGATGCCTTCGGGCGCGTCATCGATTACCAACGCCTCGTGGAACTGGCGCGGGGGGTGGTTGCGGAAGGCCATGTGCTGCTGGTCGAGACCCTCGCCGAGCGCATGGCCGGCGCCGCGCTGGAGGATCCGCGGGTCGAACGGGCGCGCGTGACGGTGGAAAAACCGGATGCCTTTCCGGATGTCACCGGGGTGGGTGTCGTTGTCGAAAGACGAAGGCCCTGAAGGCCTTGGCGGGTGTCTTGGCGATGGTTTTTCCACCGCGCCCACGCAGCCGGAAGCACTTCAGCCGAGTCAACCGAAAAGATGCACTTGACGACGGTTGCGTGACAGCTGCGGCACAAAAATTATTTAATATCAGAGACATGACAGAATCGCCCAAAAAACATGCAATGCCGTGTGAGGGGCGGAAGACGGCCATTCGGGGCGATTCCGGGACAGGCTCTCCACAGACTTGTCCACAGTTTCGGTGGACAACGGCCGCCGCGGCGCGGAACGCCTCGGATCCTTCATCCGCCAGGGTCGCCACACCATGACACAGGGCAGCCCCCCCGAGGCCGAGGCCCTCGTCCCCCCCATGCAGGGCGTGCAGGTCATCGAGGCCGCGCTCGCCACCCTGCCGCTGGTCCCCGGCGTCTACCGGATGCTCGATGCGAAGGGCGATGCGCTCTATGTCGGCAAGGCGCGCAGCCTGAAGCGGCGGGTCGCCACCTATACCCAGCTGGCCCGCCTGCCCGAACGGCTCCGGCGGATGGTATTCGAGACCCGCAGCCTGGAGGTCGTGACCACCGCCTCCGAGGCTGAGGCGCTGCTGCTGGAAGCCAATCTGATCAAGCGCCTGCGGCCGCGCTTCAACATCGTCCTGCGCGACGACAAATCCTATCCCTGGCTCGTGCTGACCGAGGACCATCCCTACCCCCAGATCGCCAAGCATCGC
Organism: Roseomonas mucosa; assembly: GCA_945878375.1. Taxonomy (GTDB): domain Bacteria; phylum Pseudomonadota; class Alphaproteobacteria; order Acetobacterales; family Acetobacteraceae; genus Falsiroseomonas; species Falsiroseomonas mucosa_A. The sequence continues at coordinate 82,134 of CAMDWG010000008.1, forward strand.
GGGGAGCGCCGCAAGGGTGCCAGCTATTGGGGCCCCTTCGCCTCGGCCTGGGCGGTGAACCAGACGCTCACCGCGCTGCAGCGCGTCTTCCTGCTGCGGTCCTGCCGCGACACGGTGTTCGACAGCCGCACGCGGCCCTGCCTGCTGTTCCAGATCAAGCGCTGCGCCGCGCCTTGCGTGCAGCGCATCGACGAAGCGGGCTATGCCGAGTTGGTGCGGGAGGCGAAGGAATACCTCTCGGGCGGCATCCCCTCGATCCAGAAGCGCCTGGCGGCGGAGATGGAACAGGCCGCCGAAAGGCTGGAATTCGAACGCGCGGCGTCGCTGCGCGACCGCATCCGGGGCCTGACCCATGTGCAGGGCCGGGACCGGATCAACATCGACGGGCTGGGCGACGCGGATATCGTGGCGCTGCACCAGATGGCCGGGCAGTCCTGCGTGCAGGTCTTCTTCTTCCGCGGCGGCCGCAACAACGGCAACCGGCCCTATTTCCTGTCCCACGCCAAGGCCGAACAGCCGCCCGAGGAGGTGCTCGGCGCCTTCCTGGCCCAGCTCTATGACGACCTGCCCCCGCCGCCGCTGGTGCTGGTCAGCCACGACCCCAGCGATGCCGCGTTGCTGGCGGATGCGCTGGCGATCAAGGCGGGGCGGAAGGTGGAGATCCACCGCCCGCAGCGCGGCGACAAGCGCGCCGCCGTGGACCACGCCGCCACCAATGCGCGGGAAGCGATCGAGCGCCGCATGGCCGAAGGCGCGGCGCAGGGCGAATTGCTCGCGGGTGTGGCGAAGCTGTTCGACCTGCCCGATACGCCGGAGCGGATCGAGGTCTATGACAACAGCCACATCATGGGCACCAACGCCTATGGGGTGATGGTCGTCGCCGGCCCCGCAGGCTTCCTGAAGCAGCACTACCGCAAATACGGGATCCGGGATGCAAAGCCCGGGGACGATTTCGCGATGATGCGGGAAGTCTTCGAACGCCGCTTCGGCCGCGCCCTGAAGGAAGACCCCGAGCGGGAGCAGGAAAGCTGGCCCGACCTGGTCCTGATCGATGGCGGCGTCGGCCAGCTTTCCGCCGCGCGGGAGATGCTGAACGAGATGGGCCTGCACGACATCCCGCTGGTCGGCATCGCCAAGGGGCCGGATCGCGATGCGGGCCGGGAATGGTTCCACCAGACCGGCAAGGATCCCTTCCAGCTGCCGCCGCGCGACCCGGTGCTGTATTACCTCCAGCGCCTGCGGGACGAGGCACATCGCTTCGCCATCGCGGCCCACCGCACAGGCCGGTCCAAGGCCCTGACGCGGAGCGAGCTGGACGAGATCCCCGGCGTCGGCGCGGCGCTGAAGCGGAAGCTCCTCAATCACTTCGGCTCGGCGCGCGGGGTGCGGAACGCCGCGCTCGAGGATCTGGAGAAGACGCCCGGCGTGGGCCCGGCGGTGGCGCGGAAGATCTACCAGCATTTCCACCCGGCGGAGGGATAGGGGTTATCCCGCTCAACCGCCGCGGGCCTGGTGGGACGAGGGGCGGTCGCAGCGGCTTTCCGCACCTTGCCCGAAGGGCACGACGCCTCGCCCAGACGCCCCCCTTCTGCTACACAAGGGACAACATGCCGACGGATCTGCCCAACCTGCTGACGCTCTCGCGCATCGCGGCGATTCCGCTGCTGGTGGCGCTGGCGATCATCGGTGCGCCCTGGGCCGACCTTGCCGCCTGCGCGGTCTTCGCGGCCGCGTCGATCACGGATTATTTCGACGGCAAGCTGGCCCGCGAACGCCAGCAGACCAGCGACTTCGGCCGCATGCTCGACCCGATCGCGGACAAGCTGCTGGTCGGCGCGGCGCTGATGCTGCTGGCGGGGATGGGGCGGCTTTCCGAATTCGGCCTGTTGCCGGCCATCGTGATCATGCTGCGGGAAATCCTGGTCTCCGGCTTGCGGGAATATCTCGCCGGGCTCGCGCTCGGGCTGCCGGTGACGAAGCTCGCCAAATGGAAGACCGGGTTCCAGATGGCCGCGCTGGGGACGCTGCTGGCCGGCGACACCGGGGCTTCGGTGATCGGCCTCACCTTCCTCCCCGTCTCGCTGATCGGGGAGTTGATGCTCTGGACCGCGGCGGTGCTGACCATGATCACCGGCTGGGACTACCTCCAGGCGGGGCTCAGCCATGTCGGTGCCACCACCGGCGCACAGAGGCCCAGGCCCGAACCGGAGCCGTCGGAAACCGCCCGCCCGTGAGCCCCTGGCCTTGAGACTGGCGGCTGCGCGGCGCATCTTGACCCAGAACCCTGGACCGAGACCAATCATGCCCTTCGCGATCCGGAGCCTTCCGCCCACCGCCATCCGGTCCGCCGCGCGCGGCGCGCTGCCCGCCCTAGGCCTGGCGCTGCTACTCGGGGCCTGCACCGCACCCCAAGGCGGGGCTGGCACGGGCGCTGCCTGGTCGCCGCTGTCGAGGGGCGGCAACGCCGTCGGGGTAGACAGCCTGACGGTGCAGCGCATCCGCGGCGCCAACCCGGAATTCGCCCCGCTCGGCCCCGAGGCCGGCAATGTCTGGCCGGCCCAGGAAGCCCCCCGCCCGACGCTGCTCGGCAGCCCGGAGGAGGCGATGCGGAACATCCCCGAGTATCGCCCTTCCCTGATCGAGGGCGCGCCGCCGGCCCGCTCGCCGGTCCCGACGGAGCCGCAGCGCGCCACGCGGGGCAGTTCCAGCGCCCCGCCCCCGCCGCCCGCGGCGCGGCAGGCCCCGCCGCCCGCCGCGGCCGAAGCGCCCTCCGGCCGCAGCGCGCCCCCGCCGCCGCGCAGCGAAGGGCGCGCGCTGACCGATCCCTCCGGCCGACCGGCGGTTTCCACCGGCCAGGCCGGCAGCATCCAGGGCTTCACCCAGCCCGGCGGCGGCGGCGGTGCGGTGATCCGTGACGGCAATGTGGAGACCTGGATCGGGCCCGACGGGCAGGCGCGCACCCGCATCGTCCCGCGCTGATCGAGGCTGCCTTGAAGGTTCTCTATTTCGCCTGGGTCCGGCAGAAGGTCGGGATCGCGGAGGAAGACATCGCGCCCCCGCCCGAAATCCGCGACGTGGCCGGGCTGATTGCCTTCCTCGCCGCCCGCAGCCCCGGCCACGCCGCCGCCTTCGCCGATCCGCGCCAGCTGCGCGCGGCGGTGAACCAGGATTTCGCCACCCCGGATGCGCCGGTGGCGCCGGGCGACGAGGTCGCCTTCTTCCCCCCCGTGACCGGCGGCTGACCATGGGCGTCGTCCCGCGCATCCTGGTGCAGGAAGCGCCCTTCGACCTGGGCGCGGAGACGGCGGCGCTGCATGCCGGGCGGGAGGATGTGGGCGGGCTGGCAAGCTTCCTCGGCATCTGTCGCGGCGATGGCGGGCTCGGCGCGATGGTGCTGGAACACTATCCCGGCATGACCGAACGCGCGCTGGAGAAGATCGCGCGCGAGGCCTGCGCGCGCTGGCCGCTGACGGCCTGCACCGTCATCCACCGCTACGGACGGCTGGTGCCCGGCGATCCCATCGTGCTGGTGCTGACCGCGAGCGCGCATCGCGTGGCCGCGCTTGAATCCTGCGCCTTCCTGATCGACTGGCTGAAGACCAAGGCCCCCTTCTGGAAGCGCGAGGAATTCGCCGGCGGCGAGGCGCGCTGGGTCGAGGCCAAGGCCGAAGATGACGCGGCGGCCGCCCGCTGGGCGCGCTGATGCGGCAGAGGTGGCTTGAGGCTGCAGCGCTGCTCGCTGGGGCGCTGCTGCTGGTCTGGCCGGCCTTCCTGAATGGCTATCCGTTGGTCTTCAGCGATACCGGCGCCTTCCTGCACCAGACGCTCGGCCCGCTGGTCATCTGGGACAAGCCGCATGTCTATGGTCCGCTGCTGCATGCCTTCCACTGGCGGGTCACGCTATGGGGGCCGCTGCTCGCGCAAGGGCTGCTGCTCTCCTGGCTGCTGTGGCTGACGCAGCGCGCGCTGCGCGGTGCTGCGAGGCCGGGGCTGCACCTGCTGGCCTGCCTGGGTGCGGCGGCGCTGACCACGGCGCCCTTCACCATCGCGCTGCTGATGCCGGACGTCTTCGCCCCCGTCGTGCTGATCGTCCTGCTGCTGCTGGGCTTCGCACGGGATAGGCTTTCGACCGCCGAGGCCTGGGCGCTCGGCCTCCTCGGCGCGGTCGGCATCGCGGCGCATCTGTCGCATCTGCCGCTGGCGGCGGCGATCATCACGCTGGTGCTGCTGGTCGCGCGGCGCGTCAGGCCGGTGCTGCGCGTGGCCGCCCCGCTGGCGGGTGCGGTACTGATCCTGCTGGCGACCAATCTCTGGGGGCATGGGCGCGCGGTGCTGTCGCCGCATGGCGCGACCTTCGCGCTCGCCCGGCTGCAGGCCGATGGCCCCGCCACGACGGTGATCCGGGCGCGCTGCCCCGAATCCGGCTGGTATCTCTGCGCCTTCGCCGACCGCCTGCCGATGGAAAGCGACGAGTTCCTCTGGGACCCCGCGAGCCCGGTGAACCGCGCACCGGACGGCACGCCCCGCTTCCTCGGCGGCGCGCTGCTGTCGGCCGAGGCCAGCGTGATCGTGGCCGAGACGCTGCGCGCCCATCCGCTGGAGGTCGCGGCGCAGGCGATCCGGAACAGCTGGACGCAGCTGGTGATCGCCCATGCCGGCGACACCCTGGTGCCGGACCATCTGGCGGCCGCGGTGCGGCCCCGCATCGCGGAGGGTTTCCCGCCGCGCGAACTGGCCGCCTGGGATGCCGCGCTGCAGCCGCGCGGCGCATTGCCGGCGGCCGCCGCCCCCTTCCTCTGGCCACACATGCCGGTGCTGCTGGCGGGCGTCGTGCTGGCGCTGCTGGCGTGGTGGCGCGCGGCACGGGCGCATGATCTGCGCCGGCTCGGGCTGGTGGTGGGGGTGCTGGTGGGCGTGACCGCCAATGCGGTGGCCGCCGGCGCGCTCTCCAAGCCCAATCCGCGCTACGAGGCGCGGATCCTGTGGCTGCTGCCGGTGGTCGCCGCCCTGGCGATCATCCCGCGCCGCCCGGGGGCGTAGCCCCCCCGGGCGGGCTGCAAGCATCAGCCGCCGAGCGTCGCCGCGACCTGTTCCGGCGGCATCCGCACCAGCGCCTCGTAGTCGCGCAGCAGCGTCTCGGTGATGGCGGCGGGGGTGAAGGTCTGGTCGCCCACCTGCCGCACCGGCGTCACTTCCGCCGCGGTGCCGGCCAGGAACACTTCCGTCGCCTTGGCCAGGTCGGATTGCGGGATGGTGCGCTCGATCACCTTGATCTGGTTCTTGCGCGCCAGCGCCATCACGGTGCGGCGGGTGATGCCGTCCAGGAAGTTGATCGGTGTCGGCGTGTGCAGGTCGCCATCGATCACCATGAAGACATTGGCGCCCGTCGCCTCGCTGATGTCGCCCTTCCAGTCGAGCATCAGCGCATCGTCGAAGCCTTCGGCTTCCGCATGATGCTTGGACAGCGTGCCGATCATGTAGAGCCCCGCGGCCTTGGAGGCGGTCGGCGCGGTTTCCGGGTGCGGGCGCTTCCACTTCGCCCAGCCCAGGCGCACGCCCTTCATCCGGTTGTCGCCGAACAGGTTCGGCCAGGCCCAGGTGGCGATCGCCAGGTGGATCTTGGTCTGCTGGGCGGAGACAGAGAGCTGTTCCGCGCCGCGCCAGGCGATCGGGCGGACATAGGCATCCGTCTGGCCGTTCTTCGCCAGCGTCGCCTTGCAGGCCTCGTCGATCTGCTCGGCCGTGTAGGGGATCTCGAAGCCGAGGATGCGGCCGGAGGCGATCAGGCGCTCGGTGTGCTCGCGCAGCTTGAAGATGTGGCCAGCATAGGCGCGCTCACCCTCGAAGACGCCGGAGGCATAATGCAGGCCATGCGACAGGACATGCAGCCGGGCGTCGCGCCAGGCGACGAATTCACCATCCAGCCAGATCCAGCCATCGCGATCATCGAAGGGCACCAGGGCCATTGCGGCATTCCTCCACTCATTGGCAGCTTCGCGGGCGGCGCGGCCCCTTCCGGGCGCCGGTCGCTACGCATCGTCATGCCGTTGCCCTATATCCGTCCAGGCCCCGGCATGCGATGGGGCGAGTGTGGCGGGGCTGAGGAAAAGCGTCAATGATGCTGACCCATTACCGACCGAATGAGGACGCATGACGGGCATGCCCAGGACCCTCATGCCCCGCGGCGCCCACCCCGGCCCCGCCGCGCCGCATGATCCGGCCTCCGGCGCCGGGAAGGACGCCCCGGCGGGGCGCAACCTGCTGTTCCTGCGCGAGGCGGAGTTGCGCCTGGCCCAGGATCTCCTGTTCTTCGGCTATCGGGACTTCACCGCCGGGGCGGATGCGATCCTGGCCGGGCTTGGCATGGGCCGCGCGCATCACCGCGTGCTGCATTTCGTCGGACGCCGGCCGGGCATCACGGTGGGGGAGTTGCTGGGCATCCTCGGCATCACCAAGCAGTCGCTCGGCCGCGTGCTGACGCCGCTGATCGAGGAGGGCTACGTCACCCAGGCGCCGGGCCAATCCGACCGCCGCCAGCGGCTGCTGTCGCTGACGCCGAAGGGGACCGCGCTGGAACGCAGCCTGTACGACCGGCAGCGGGAGACGGTGATGCAGGCCTATCGCGAAGCCGGCCCGCAGGCGGTGGAAGGCTTCCGCCGCGTGATGCGCGGCCTGATGGGCCAGGATGCCCGCGCCGCGCTGGCGCGGCTCGAAGCCCGGGGCATGGGTGGGGAGGGCACGGAATGAACAGCGCCGCGATCCTGCCGGAAAGCCCGCCGGACGCACCGCATCTTCTGGTGGTGGACGATGATGCGCGGTTGCGCGCCCTGCTGCAGCGCTTCCTGGCCGAACAGGGCTTCCGCGTCACCGCCGCGGCCGATGCCGCGGCCGCGCGGCGCGCCCTGGCCGGATTCGAATTCGACCTGGTGGTGCTGGATGTGATGATGCCCGGCGAAAGCGGCATCGAACTGGTCGAGAGCCTGCGCCGCGAAGGCCAGGACGTGCCGGTGCTGATGCTGACCGCGCGCGGCGCGCCCGATGACCGGATCGCGGGGCTGGAGGCCGGGGTGGATGACTACCTGGGCAAGCCCTTCGACCCGCGCGAACTCGCGCTGCGGATCCGCACCATCCTCCGCCGCGCCACGCCGCCGCCGGTGGAGACCAGCGCGGGCCCGGTGCAGCTCGGCCAGCGCTGGTTCGACCCGCAGCGCGTGGAGCTGCGCGGGCCGGACGGCACGGTGCGCCTTACCGGCGGCGAGACCGCCCTGCTGGCCGCCCTGGCCGCGCGCGCGGGGGAGGTGCTGAGCCGCGAGGAGATCGGCGCCGCACTCGGCACGCCCGAAGCCGGGGAGCGTGCCATCGACGTGCAGGTCACGCGCCTGCGCCGCAAGATCGAACCCGACCCGCGCGAGCCGCGCTTCATCCAGACCGTGCGGCACAAGGGCTATGTGCTGAGGCCAGGGCTGTGATGGCCGTCGGCCAGGATTCCGACCAGCGCCCCGCAGGGGCGAGCGGCCGAATGGCCGCCGCCGCCAATGCGGCGAAGCCAAGTGGCCGGAGGCCACGCCCGGCGTCTGAGGGGGACGAAGGCTTTGCCTTCGTCTACCCAGCATGAAATCCCGCTTCGAGCGGAGCTTCCGCGCCTTCATGCCGCGTGGGCTGCTCGGGCGCAGCCTGCTGATCATCCTGCTGCCGCTGCTGATCCTGCAGGGCGTCGCGCTGCAGATCTTCTATGGCTCGCATCTCGACGTCATCTCACGCCGCATGTCGGCGGCGGTGGCGGGGGAGTTGGGCTTCGTGATCGAGTTGCTCCAGCGCGACCCCTCTGCCGAGCACCGCGCCTGGGTGTTCCGCGAGGTCGCCTGGCGCTTCAACATGGCGATGGCCTTCGAACCGGGCGCGACGCTGGGCCCGCTGCCGGAACGCCCCGCCTCCCTGCCCCTGCTGCCGCTCGAAGGCGATCTCGCCAGCGCGATGAACAGCGCGGTGGGCCGGCCCTTCGATGCCGATTGGACCTCCGACCCGCGCAGCGTGATCATCCGCATCCAGCTGCCCGAAGGCGTCCTGCATGTGGAAGCGCCGCGCAAGCGGCTGTTCACCGCGACGCTCTACCTGTTCATGATCTGGCTGGTCGGATCGGCGCTGCTGCTGTTCCTGATCGCGGCGCTGTTCATGAAGAACCAGGTGCGCGCGATCCGGCGCCTGGCCGGCGCCGCGGAGGCCTTCGGCCTCGGCCGCGACATCGGACCGATGAAGCCCGAGGGCGCGAGCGAGGTCCGGCAGGCGGCGCAGGCCTTCAACCGCATGCAGGACCGCATCCGCCGCTTCGTCACGCAGCGGACGGAGATGCTGGCCGGCATCAGCCACGATCTGCGGACGCCGCTGACGCGCATGCGCCTCGGCCTCGCGATGCTGCCGCAGGCGCCCAGCGCGGCGGAGGACATCGCCGCGATCACCCAGGATGTGGAGGAGATGGAGCGGATGGTCGCCGCCTATCTCGCCTTCGCGCGCGGCGAGGGCGGCGAACAGCCGCGCCGGGCCGACCTGGCGGAGATCGTGCAGGATGTGGCGCAGAAGGCACGCCGGGATGGGGCGGAAGTTGCGGTGGAATCGCCGGCCGCGCTGATGCTGCCGCTGCGTCCCGATGCGCTGCGCCGGTGCCTGGCCAATCTGCTCGACAATGCGCGCAAGCATGCGCGGCGGATCGCCGTGGCGGTCACGGAGGTCCCGCGGGAGGCCCCGGCGCAGTCTGGCACAGGCGGCTGGGCGCAGGTGACGGTGGATGATGACGGGCCGGGAATCCCGGCGGCCCAGCGGGAGGAAGCCTTCCGCCCCTTCGCCACGCTTTCCGCCGGCGGCACGGGGCTTGGCCTTGCCATCGCGCGCGACATCGTCCGCGCCCATGGCGGGGACATCGTGCTGGAGGACAGCCCGCTCGGCGGTCTGCGCGCCAGGATCAGGTTGCCGGTGTGACCATGGCGGAGATCGCGATCCGCACCACTGTGCCCGCCGACGTTCCGGCGCTGGCGGCGCTCTATCCGGCGGCCTTCCCGGCGGAGGCACTGTGGCCGCTGGTCAGCGCGTTGCTCGAAGACGCGGTGGCGCCCCTCTCGCTCGCGGCCTTCCAGGGGGGGCGCCTGGCCGGGCACGCAGTCTTCACACCATGCGGCATCGAGGGCTGCCGCGACCAGGTTTCGCTGCTTGGCCCGCTCGCGGTCACGCCCGCTTCCCAGCGCCAGGGGATTGGCCGCGCTCTGGTCCAGGCCGGATTGCCCAGGCTGGCCACGGCGGGGATCGGCCATGTCTGCGTCCTGGGGGACCCCGCCTACTACAGCCGCCTTGGCTTCGGCGCCGAGCACGCCATCCTGCCGCCCTATCCCTTGCCGGCGGAATGGGACGGGGCGTGGCAAGGACGGGCGACGGCGGTATCCGCCACCCTGCCGTGCCAGGGCCGCCTGATCGTGCCGCCGCCCTGGCGCCAGGCGACGCTCTGGGCGCCTTGAGGGGACGCCAGCGCGGGGGCGGGCTCAGCCGCCGCCCTTGGCCGCCATCTGCTTCACCTCATCCATCGCCTCGGCGAAGCGCTTGTTCAGCAGCCCCAGCGCCTCGGCATTCGATTTCTGGATGAGGTCGGCGATCTCCTTCATGTTCGCCACCGCCCGCTCATAGCCAGCCTTCAGCAACTCGGCCTGCCGGTTGGCGCGGTCCTGCGGGCTTTCGGTGCCGGACATGCTCCGCATCGCGTCCGTCATCTCGGCGACGGAAGACTGCACGATCTCCATATGCCGCCGCGCCACCGCCTGCGCGCCTTCGAGCGCGATGCGGTTGGCGGCCGACAGCGCTTCCAGATTCCGGCGCTGCGCCTGGGCGAGGCCGTCCATATCCGCGAAATGCGGCATGCGGAATTCGGCGAACATCTTCATCATCTCGTCGGGGTTGACGCCGAAACGGTCTGCCATGGGAGGCGCTCCTTGCTGCCGCCCCAGCCTATCCGAGGTCGCGGCGCGCCCCAAGCGCCGCGCGCGTCACGGGGGCGTGGCGCCGCCGCCCTGCCCCGCATCCTCAAGCGGCGCGGCGAGGTCGCCATCCGCCAGGCCGAAGCTGCGCGCGGCCTGCTCGGCCCGTTCCAGCGCGCGGTCGAGCGTGGCCATGGTCGGGCCGAGTTCCTCGGACGTATCGCCGGACCAGGCATGCACCACCCGGATCCACACCGCCGTGAGCCCGGCGGCGCGGAGCCGCCCCTTCAGCCCGCCGCTGTCGATCTCGGCCAGATCCAGCATGCGTTCCATGCTGCGCTGGAACTGGGGCGCCATGGCGCCGGCCAGCACGGCGTCCGTGTACATCTCCGTCATCAGCCGCCGCAGGCCGGGCTTGTAGGGCGCCAGCGCGTCGAGGCCGCGCATCAGCACATCGAACAGCCGGTCGCGCGGCGTGCCCCCCTGCCCCGGCACGGTGCCGACGGCCACTTCGTCCATCACCACATCGGCGAAGCTTTTCAGCAGGCCGAGGCGAGAGGGGTAGCGGGCCAGCAGCTCCGCCGCCGTTAGCCCCGATTCGGCCGCGAGTCGCGCCGGCGTGACCCCGCGCCAACCATGCGCCGCGATCACGCGGAACAAGGCCTGTGTCAGCTGGGCGTCAGAGGGGGGCGGCGTGTCCATGTGCAGATGGTGGGGGTTCACAGCCGAAGTGCCAAGCCATCCCTGGGCCAAGCCTCCCTGGGCCAAGCCACCCGAGCCAAGCCATCCGGGCAAAGCTACCCGGCCAATTCGCGCGACCGCGCGGTGGCCGCGGCGATGGCGCGGGAGATGTGGTCGGGCCAGGCGTCATCGGCCATCAGCACCGCCAGCGCCCGTTCCGTCGTGCCCTTCGGGCTGGTGACGTTCTTGCGAAGCTGCGCCGCATCCTCCGTGCTCGCCGCCAGCAGCGCGCCCGATCCCGCGACCGTGCTGCGCGCCATGCGGCGGGCGAGGCCCGCGGGGATGCCTTGTTCGACCGCCGCCTTCTCCAGCAATTCGGCCAGCAGGAACACATAGGCCGGCCCGCCGCCGGAAACGGCGGTGACGGGGTCGAGCAGGGCTTCGTCCTCCACCCAGTCGATCTCCCCGGTCGCGCCCAGCAGCGTATCGGCCAAGTCCCGCTGCGCCGGGGTCACGCCGGGGCCGGCGCAGGCGACGGTGAAGCCGCGCCGGACGGCGGCCGGGGTGTTGGGCATGGCGCGGACCACCGAAGCCGCATTGCCGAGCAGCCCGCGCATGCCGGCCACCGTCTTGCCCGCCATGACGGAGACGAAGACCGCCTGCCCGGCGAAGCGGGCATAGAGCGGCAGGGTGGCAGCGGCTTCCTGCGGCTTGATCGCCAGCACCACGGCGGCGGGCGCGAAGCCGGGCGGGATGGCGTCCGCGGTCTTCACCAGCGTCGCGCTCTCCGGAGCCGCCGGCAGGAAGGGGTCCACTACGATCGCCTGCGAAAGGCCGCGCTCACGCCAGCCCGCGAGCATGGCGCCACCCATCTTGCCGCAGCCGACCAGGAGAAGGGGAGGAAGGGTCTTCGTCATGGCGGCAAGCCTTGCCGCCATGACGCCTCAGCGCAAGCCGGGCAAACGCAAGCCGGGATCAGGCCTCGCCGACGCAATCCAGCATCGCCGCCGCCAACGCCTCCGCCGGGGGCTTGCCGCCCCACAGGACGAACTGGAAGGCGGGGAAGAAGCGCTCGCATTCGGTCACGGCGATATCCACCATGTCCTCCAGCGATTCGGCGGACGCCCCCGGCGCGCCGCGCAGCAGGACGGAATGGCGGAACACTGGCACGCCATCGTCGCTGTCCAGGCCGAAATGGCCGATCCAGAGCTTCTCATTCGCCAGCGACAGCAATTCGAACAGCTTGTCGCGCTGGTCGGCCGGCACCTTCAGGTCGAAGGCGCAGGAGAAATGCATCGCGCTGATCTCATGCGACCAGGAGAAATACAGCCCGTAGTCGCACCATTTCCCCGGCGCTTCCGCCGCGATCTCGCTGTCGTTGCGGCGATCGAAGGCCCATTCGTTGGAGGCGATGATCTGCTCGATGATGTCGAGCGGGTTGGCGGAGCGGTCGTGGCTTTCCCGGCCCAGATAGGCGGACATGCGGCACCTCCTTCACCCGGATGGGCGGGCGACGGTCCCAACCGCCACCGACCCGAAGGACTTCCCCTGTGACATCGAGGTGTTGGGGTTCAACACCCCGATTCGCCACTAGGGGTAGCCTAAGCAGGAGGGCGAGACAGCCGCAAGCCGAAGTTACATGCCAACACAATTGCTTGGGCGGATCGGTTCACGGGCGGTCTTTGGGCCGTGCCGGAAGCCTCAGCCAGCCGCCGGCGGCTCCAGCGCGGCCAGGCGCTGCTCCAGCACGGCCACGCGGGTGGCGAGGTCTTCCGCCTGTTCGCGGGCGCGGCGCGCGACTTCGAGCGCCGCGTCCAGGTCCTCGCGCCGGACCAGGTCCAGCTTCTGGACCATGGCCTCGGCCTGCGCCTTGGCCATCGCCTCCGCCTCGGCGCGCATCGCGGCCATGATGGAAAAGGCGCCGCCCGCCATCCCGGCCAGGTCGTCGAAGATGCCCTTGCGGCCGCCACCCTCGCCGCCGCCGCTGCCGATCGCCATCGCGCCCTCCCCAACCTGCCCGGCGCGCGGCCATCGCCGCGCCGCCATATCTGCCAACGCCTATACCCCGGCACCGGGACCAGGACATCCCGCGATCCGACCGAGCCTGGGACTCGACTGCTTTAGGCTGTATGTGGAGGCGGAGGGCGCCGCGTCCAGCCGCTTCCGCCCTGAGGGAAACCATGCTGCCCGCCATCGCCTTCCCCGCCATCGATCCCGTCGCCCTGGAACTCGGCCCGCTGGTGATCCGCTGGTACGCGCTGGCCTATATCCTGGGCATCGTCGGCGGCTGGGTCCTGGCACGGCGGCTGGTGGCGCTGGCGCCGCAGGCGGGGACGCGGGAGCAAGTGGATGACGCGGTTACCTGGGTGACGCTCGGCATCATCCTCGGCGGGCGGCTCGGCTATGTGCTATTCTACCGGCCCGGCCACTACATCCAAGCACCGTGGGAAGCGCTGTTCCTCTGGCAGGGCGGCATGGCCTTCCATGGCGGGATGCTGGGGGTGGTGGTCGCGCTGTGGTGGTTCTGCCGGCGCAATGGCGTGAACCCGCTGGTCTTCGGCGACCGCGTGGCGCCGGTGGTGCCGATCGGGCTGCTGCTCGGGCGGCTGGCGAATTTCGCCAATGGCGAATTGTGGGGCCGCGTCACCGACGTGCCCTGGGCGATGGTCTTCCCGACCGGCGGGCCGCTGCCGCGCCACCCGAGTCAGCTCTACCAGGCCTTTCTGGAAGGGTTCTGCCTGCTGGTCATCCTGAACGTGCTCGTGCGGATCCCGGCCATCCGCGCGCGGCCCGGCACGATCACAGGCGTCTTCCTGGCCGGCTATGGCGTGGCGCGGCTGATCGGCGAGGTCTTCCGCCAGCCCGACGCCCATCTGGGGTTCCTGTTCGCCGGGATCACGATGGGGCAGGTGCTGTCGGTGCCGATGATCGCGGCCGGGCTGTGGCTGATCCTCCGTGCCCGGTCGCGGCCGGCGGCGGCCTGACATGCCGGAGCGGCTGGATCGCTTCATGGCGCGGGCGGTCGCCGCCTATTACGCGCGGCAGGCGCCGCAATTCGGCCGCGCGGGCGACTTCACCACCGCGCCCGAGATCTCCCAGGCCTTCGGCGAGGTGCTCGGCGCCTGGTGCGCCGTCGCGTGGGACGCGATGGGGCGCCCTGACCCCGTCATCCTGGCCGAATGCGGCCCGGGGCGGGGGACGCTGATGGCCGATGCGCTGCGCGCCATCGCCCAGGCCGCGCCGGCCTTCCACGCCGCCCTGCGGGTGCATCTGGTGGAGGCCTCGCCCAGCCTCCGCGCCGCCCAATCCCGCGCCCTGCCGGGCCAGGTGGCGGCCTGGCATGACCACATCGGAACCCTGCCGCCGGGCCCGCTGCTGCTGCTGGGCAACGAGTTCCTGGACGCCCTGCCGATCCGCCAGTTCATCCGCCGCGACGGCGCCTGGCTGGAGCGGCATGTGGAGGACGGCGCCTGGGTGGACCTGCCCGCCACCGACGCTCCGCCCCTGCCGGCCGAGGCGCCGGAGGGCGCGGTGAAGGAAGTCTCCGAAGCTGCACTCGGCTTCGTCGCGGCGCTGGCCGCACGGATCGCCGCCCAGGGTGGAGCGGCGCTGCTGGTGGATTACGGCCCGGCCCTGCCCGCCTTCGGCGACACGCTGCAGGCGGTCCGCGCGCATGAGACGGGGCTCGACCCGCTGGCCGAGCCCGGCACGCGCGACCTGACCGCGCATGTCGATTTCCCGGCCCTCGCCGCCGCCGCGCGGGCGGCCGGCGCTTCCGCCTTCGGCCCGCTGCCGCAGGGGCTGCTGCTGCAACGCCTGGGCCTGATGACCCGCGCGGCAATGCTCGCGCAGTCCCGCCCGAGGCTGGCCGGGGAAATCCTGTCGGGCGCCGAGCGCCTTGTCGCGGCGGAAGGCATGGGGCGGCTGTTCAAGGCGCTGGCGGTCTGCGATTCGAGGATCGGACCCCTGCCCGGATTCGAGGACGCATGACGGCCCCCTTCCTGACCGCCGCCCTGCCCGCCCCGCATGGCTTCTTCACCCGCGCCGGCGGCGTCTCGGCCGGGCGGTTCGCGAGCCTGAACTGCTCGCTATCCGGCCGCGACGACGCCGATGCGGTGCGGGAGAACCGCCGGCGCGCCGCCGATGCGCTGAACCTGCCGCCCGGGGCGCTGGTCGGGCTGACGCAGGTGCATGGCATCGCGGTCGCGACCCTCGGGACCCCCTGGACCGACACGGCACGGCCGGAAGCGGATGCGATGGTCACCAACCGGCCAGGGGTGCTGCTGGGCATCGTCACCGGCGATTGCGCGCCCGTCCTTTTCGCAGATGCCGAGGCCGGGGTGGTCGGCGCCGCCCATGCCGGCTGGCGCGGCGCGGTGGCCGGCGTCATCGAGGCGACGCTGGACGCCATGGAAGCGCTTGGCGCGCGGCGCGCGCGCATCGCCGCCGCCATCGGCCCCTGCATCGGGCAGGGCAGCTACGAGGTCGGCCCCGATCTGCGGGACGCGGTTATGGCGCGCGGGGCGGAAGATGGCCGCTTCTTCGCGGATGGCGCGCGGCCGGATCGCTGGCTGTTCGACCTGCCCGGCTATTGCGCCGCGCGGCTGGCCGCTGCCGGGGTCGCGCGCCAAGGCTGGATCGGCCGCGACACGCTGGCGGAAGAAGCGTGCTTCTTTAGCTACCGTCGCGCCACGCTCGGTGGCGGCGGGCCGATCGGCCACCAGTTATCGGCCATCGCATGTCCTGGGTGATCCCATGCCCTATGTGATTATGTTCACCTTGATGATCTTCGTGACGCTGCTGGCTTCCTGTGTCCTGGTCTAGGCCTGCGTCCTGGTCGAGGCGGGGCGCCCTGCTGGGGCTGCTCGGCCTCACGGCCTGCGGCGACCTCCCCCAGCCCTTCCGCGGCCAACCGGGGCAGGTCGCGACGCGGCTGGCCCGGCCGCCAGCCTATCGCATCGCTATCCCGCCCCCCGCCGGCGCGCTCCAGACCCGCGCCCAGGCGGAAGCCTATGCCGAGGCGCTGGCCGAGCAGCTGATGGCGCAGGAGGTCCCGTCGGTGGCAGGCGACCCCTGGCCGCTGGATTGGGTGGTGGAGGTCTCGGCGACACGCCAGCCGGCGGGGGTCCTGCCCCATTACAGGCTGCGCGACGGCGACGGAACGCTGCTGGGGGAAGCCACCGGCCGGATGGTTTCCACCCGCGACTGGCTGGCCGGTGACGAGGCCGCGCTGCGCCGCGTGGCGGCGGATGGCGCGCAATCCCTGGCCACGCTGGTCGCCCGCGCCGATGCGCTGCGCCGCACCGGCGATGAACGCACCGCGGGCGCCGGGCCGCTTGTGGTGCGGCTGCTGCCGGTGCGCGGCGCACCCGGCGATGGCAATCGCAGCCTGACGGCGCGCATGTCGGAGCAATTGGCCGCGCTGGGCTTCCGGGTGCAGGAGCAATCCGACGGCGCGAAATTCGCGGTCCAGGGCGTGGTGGAAATGGCCACCGCCCCGCGCGGGCAGCAGCGCATCGAGATCGTCTGGACCGTCCAGCGCCGGGACGGTTACGACCTGGGCCGGGTGCTGCAACTGAACGAGGTGCCGGCCGGCAGCCTGAACGGGCTGTGGGGCGATGTCGCCTTCATCGTGGCGAATGAGGCCGCGGGGGGTGTCCGCGATGTGATCGCCAATGCCGAGGCCACGCCCCAGCCCGCCGAGGGCACTCCGCCCGCAGCCGCCGCACCGGCCCGGCCCGCCCCGGCCCGCCCGGCCCCAGCCCGCGCAGCGCCAGCCCGCACAGCGCCAGCCCGCGCCGCCGTCGCGACACGCACCGGCCGGCGCTGAACGGCAGGGGGGCCATGCGCGGGACACATCGCCGCGCGATGGACACCTGAATGTCACGTTGCTATCGCTCCGCCTGCCCGCACGGCCCGCCGCGCGACAGCTCGAACCCTTCTTCCCGGGGTGCCGCATGAAGATCATTGCCTGCAACAGCAACCGCCCGCTGGCCGAGGCGGTCGCCGCGGCGCTCGGTATCCCGCTGACCCAGGCCTCTGTGCGGCGCTTCGCCGATATGGAGATCTTCGCCGAGATCAACGAGAACATCCGCGGCGAGGATGTCTTCGTCATCCAGTCCACCAGCTACCCCGCCAATGACAATCTGATGGAGCTGCTGATCATGCTGGACGCGCTGAAGCGCGCCAGCGCGCGGCGCATCACGGCGGTGATCCCCTATTTCGGCTATGCGCGGCAGGACCGGAAAAGCGGCCCGCGCACGCCGATCAGCGCGAAGCTGGTGGCCAACCTGATCACCGCGGCCGGCGCCAACCGCGTGCTGACGATGGATCTGCACGCAGCCCAGATCCAGGGCTTCTTCGACATCCCCGTGGACAACCTATTCGCCGCGCCGTTGTTCGGCCGCGACATCCAGGAACGCTTCGCGGGGCGGGAGACCATGGTCGTCTCCCCCGATGTCGGCGGCGTGGTGCGCGCGCGCGCGATCGCGGCCCGCATCGGCGCGGACCTTGCCATCATCGACAAGCGCCGCCCGCGCGCCGGTGTCTCCGAAGTGATGAACGTGATCGGCGAGGTCGAGGGCCGGCACTGCATCCTGGTGGACGACATCGTCGATTCGGGCGGCACGCTGTGCAACGCGGCCGAAGCCCTGCTGAAGCACGGCGCGAAATCCGCCAGCGTCTATGTAACGCATGGCGTCTTCTCGGGCGGGGCGGTGGCGCGCGTCGGCGCGGCGCCGCTCGAGACGATGGTCGTGACCGACAGCATCCTGGCGACGGAAGCCGTGCGCGTCAGCCGCAACATCCGCCAGCTGACCATCGCGCCGCTGATCGCGGAAGCGATGAAGCGGATCAGCGAGGAGAGCAGCGTCTCCACGCTTTTCAACTGACCGCGGGGCGGGCGCCCTATCCCGGTGCGAACATCGGCACCGGGGGGCCGCCCTCGGTCGGCACGAAGACCAGGCGCAGCGCCATGCCGATCCGCACAGCTTCCGGCGCCACATCGACCAGGTTGGTGAAGACGCGCGGGCCTTCCGCAAGCTCCACCATCGCGGCGACATAGGGCTCCTTCACCCGCATCACCGTGTAGCTGTACAGCGTGCCTTGCCCGCTCGCGGCCACCAGATCGACATGCGGCGACAGGGTGAAGGGGGATACGCCGCGCGGGGGGAAGAAGTGCCGCCCCGTGTCGCGGCAGAGGCCGATCATCAGACGGCCTTCCTTGCACGCCTCCCAGAAAGGCGCGGTGGTGGGATCGGGGATCGGGGCCTGGATCGCTCGCATCGTCATGGTGTCGGGCATCCGATTCAGACCTCCGGTGCTCGGTTGCGGTGCCCTTCGGGCGCCGCACCCTGCGCCCTCCGGTCATCGGATGCCATCACTCCCTCTCCAGGATCAGCGTCGCGCTGCCATGGCGATGGCCCAGCAGCCCGCCCGTGCCATGCGCCAGCGCCAGCGCGCAATCCTTCACCTGCACGGCCGGGTGCGCTTCCCCGCGCAATTGCCGCACGGCCTCGATCACCTTGGTCATGCCGCCGCGATTGGCGGGGTGGTTGTTGCAGAGCCCGCCGCCATCGGTGTTGAAGGGCAGCTTCCCCACGCCGCTGATCAGGTTGCCATCGGCCACGAAGCGCCCGCCCTGGCCCTTCTCGCAGAAGCCGAGGTCTTCCAGCTGCATCAGCACGGTGATGGTGAAGCTGTCATAGATGCTGGCGTAGCGGATATCGGCCGGTGTCACCCCGGCTTCCGCGAAGGCACGCACGCCGGAATATCGCGCGCCGGAGAAGGTCAGGTCGTTATAGCCGCCAGCATGGTTCTTCAGCGCCTCACCCGTGCCGCGCACGGTGATACGAGGGCGCTTCAGATCTCGGGAAATCTCGGGCCGCGCGACGATCAGCGCGCCGCCGCCATCGCTGATCACGCAGCAATCCAGCCGGTGCAGCGGGTCGGCCACCAGCGGGGAGCTCACCACTTCCTCCACCGTCACGACCTTCCGCAGCATCGCATGCGGGTTGTGCTGCGCGTGGTGGCTGGCGGCCACCTTGATCCAGGCGAGCTGTTCGGACGTCGTGCCGAATTCATGCATGTGGCGCATCGCGCACATCGCATAGGCCGCGGCGACGGTGCGGCCCATCGGGATCTCGAACTGATCGTCCGGCACGGCCGGGTTCTGCGCGCGCGTCGCCGTGCCGGTCGCCTGGCCTTCGCTGCGCGGCCGCCCGGCGAGTGTGATCAGCGCGACATTGCAGCGCCCGAGCGCGATCGCGGCCGCCGCATGCGCCACATGCGCGATGTAGGACGACCCGCCGATATCCGTGCTGTCCACATGGCTCAGCCGGTCGAGGCCGAGATACTCCGCCATCGAAAGCGGCCCCATGCCCGGCGCGTCGCCGGCGCAGAAGAAGCCGTCCACATCATCCTTGGACAGCCCCGCATCCTGCAGCGCGCCCCAGGCGACCTCGGCATGCAGCTGGGCAGTGGATTTATCCTCGGCCTTGCGGGCCGGGTGTTCGAAGGCGCCGACGATGCAGGCGCTTCCTCTCAGGCTCATGCACGTATCCCCTGGGCGCGGGCGGAGACTGGCAAGCGGGGGCGTGTTGGGCAAGACAGGGCGGGCTGCGCGACACGGGGGCACAGGCGGAAGGCCCCCCGGCCCCCACCGCACGGAACGCCGCGCGCGCCCCCCCAAGGCCTGGCCGGCTCGCCATCCGGCTTCAGCGATGTCGTCGAGGCCGAGGTCCTGCCCAGCGCGCTGCCCATCGGCCGCGACACGCCGCGGTCCAGCATCCCGCGCAGCCGGCGCGATCGCATCAAGCCGAGCGCCGTCCCTCTCGGTCGCGTCCGCATGGGCCGGATGCAATGGCCTTCATGTTCGAGCCAAGCCTGCCCCAGCGCGCCCCAACCTTCGGCGCGGCGCTGCCGCAGCATCAGGCGCGCTGCCTCAATTTGCTGGAGGGGGTCCAGAGGGCATTCGACCCGACGGAGAGCTGACGATGCTGGATCCCACGCAGCTCGCCAACCGGCGCAGCGTCGTCACCTTGGCGCATGGCCATGCCGATGTCCCAGTCCAGACCTTGCCGCTCGGCGTCTTCGCGCCGGGAGATGGGATGGGCGCGCCCCGGACCGCGGTCGCGATCGGCGACATGATGCTGGAGCTTGAAGCGAGCCTCGCCGGTGAGCGGCTGCGGGGTGAAGCGGCAGGATGCCACACGCTGCCGCCTGCTGCCGCACGCGCGTATCGGCGACCACACGGATCTCGGCGCCAGCATCCAGCCCGCGCCCTGAAGGCGGGGGCGCTGGGTTTCAGCCCAGCGCCTTCGGCGCGCTGACGCTGGCGCGCAGGCGCGCATGGGCGCGCAGGAGGTCCTGCACCTCCGCATGCCTTGGCGTGCCGGGGTCGTGCGCGCCCGCGCGGATCTCCCGCGCCAGCAGCGCCAGGTCGCACGCCGGGAGTGCGGTGGTGTCCGCCGCGCCCTCTCGGATCGCGAGCGCCATGGCGGAGGCCACCATGCGCGCGGCGAAGGCCTTCTCCGGCGGCAGCGCGGGCAGCAGCTCGGTCAGCAGCACCTCGCGCGCGGTGGCCAGAAGGTCGGCGGCATCGGGCTTCTCGAGCATCACAGCGCCTCCGATCGCCGCAGCGTGCGCAGTGCGCGAAGGCGTGAATCGGCGGCCATCACAGCGCCTCCGCCATCGACAGGATGTCCCATTCGAGTTCGGGGATGATGTGGCCGGTCAGTGCGAGTTCCAGGCTGCGCTCCTCGCCGGAGATGTGGCGCATGGCCTGGTCGCCGGCGATCACCGCCCAGCGGATATGCGCCATCAATTCCCACCAGCGCACGCGCGGATCCTCCACGCGCGTGCCCGACACCTCCTCATACCCCGCATAGAAGGCCGCGCGCGGGCCGATGCCGCCGGCTTCCTGCGCCAGATTGCCGAATCGCCAGCATTTCGCGCAGAACCAGCCGAGATCGGCCGCAGGATCGCCCCAGGCGGCGAATTCCCAATCCAGCACCGCCGTGACGCCGGATGCGTCGAGCATGATGTTCCCAGTGCGGAAATCATTATGGACCAGCGCGGGCGGCACCGGCGGCGGCGCATGGCGTTCCGCCGCACGCAGCCCCCATTCCGTCACCGGGCGCGGCGTGCCCGCTTCATCCAGCCGCGCGCGCATCGCAGCGATGGCGGCCAGCCCCGCATCCGCCGGCGGCGCGCCGAGAAAGCCGAGATCCGCGCGCGGAGGACGGATGCCGTGGATCCTGGCGAGTTCGTGACCCAGCTGCGCGGCCAGCTTATCCCGCCCGCCGCCCAGCGTCGCATCCTTCACCACGCGATGCCCCTGCGCGGTGCCCGCCACGCGCTGCATGACGAAGAAGGGCGCGCCGATCACGCCCCGATCCTCGCAGAGCAGCAGCGGCTCCGGCACCGTCACGCCCGCCTCATGCGCCGCGCGCAGCAGCGCGTATTCAGCGGCACGCGGCAGGCTGACGGCGAGCACCGCCGCGCTATCCGTCCGCAGCACCCAGCGGCGCGGCTCGCCGCCCGTCTCGACATCCAGCGCCCAGTTCTGCTGGATGGCGCCGCCCGACAGCTTCGCGGCGCCGGCGATGCGAAGCGCCGCATCGCCCGTCGCGGCGGCGAGCCAGTCGCGCAGGCGCGCGCGCTGTTCGTCAGTCACGGGCGCCCCAGCGGAAGAAACCTTCGCCCTCGCGGCGGAGGAAATTGGCGATGACCATGCGGTGCACCTCGCTCGCGCCATCCACCAGCCGCGCCTGGCGGGCGTAGCGGTACATCCACTCCACCGGCGTGTCCTTCGAATAGCCGCGCGCGCCGAGCAGTTGCAGAGAGGTGTCCACTGCCTTGTGCAGCGCATCGGCCACGACGATCTTCGCCATGGAGACTTCCTTCCGCGCGAAGCCGCCCTGGTCCAGCACCCAGGCGGCCTTCATCGTCAGCAGCCGGCCGATCTCCAGCTCCATCGCCGCCTGGCCGATCAGGCCCTGCACGCTTTCGCGGTCGATCAGCTTCATGCCGAAGGAATCGCGGTGCTTGATGCGCTCCATCGCGATCTCCAGCGCCCGCCGACCCATGCCGAGCCAGCGCATGCAATGCGTCAGCCGCGCGGTGCCAAGCCGGATCTGCGTGAGCTTGAGGCCGTCGCCCACCCCCATCAGCACATTGTCGTCGGTCACTTCGAGCCCGTCGAAGACGATCTCGCAATGCCCGCCATGTTCCTCCGGCCCCATGATCGGGATGCGGCGCACGATGTGCCAGCCGGGCTGGTCGGCGTGGAACAGGAAGCAGGTAAGCCCCTTGCGCTCATCGTCGCTGGTGCGCGCGATCAGCAGGAAATGCTTCGATTCACCCGCGCCGGTGATGTAGTGCTTGCGGCCGGTGATCCGCCAGCGGTCGTTGCCGACGCGCTCGGCGCGGGTATAGGTCAGGCCGGGGTCGCTGCCGCAGCCATCGGGTTCCGTCATCGCGAAGCTGGACTGCACATCGCCGTCCACGATCGGCTGCAGCCAGCGCGCCTTCTGCGCCTCGGTCGCCACCTTCTCCAGTACGATCATGTTGCCGTCATCGGGGGCGGCGCTGTTGAAGACGACGGGGCCGAAGATGGATCGGTTCATCTCCTCGTAGCAGGCGGCCATGCCGATGATGGGCAGGCCGCCGCCGCCGCGCGCCTTCGGCATCTGCAGCGCCCACAGCCCTGCGGCCTTGGCTTCCGCGCGCATGCGCTTCAGCACATCCGGATGGATGTTTTCATGCGCGTCGAAATTCGCGCGGTCGGATTCCAGCGGGATCAGGCGTTCATCCACGAAGGCCCGCACGCGGGCGCGGATGGCGTCGATCTCGGGCGGCAGCGAGAAATCCATGGCGCTTGTCCTACAGGCTGTTGACGGAATGGCCGCCATCGACGGTGACGACGCTGCCGGTCATATGCGCGCCGGCGTCACTCGCCAGCAGCAGCAACGGGCCGGTGAGGTCATCGACACGGCCGAGGCGGCGCTGGGGGATGCGCTTGATCATCGCCTGGCCGGGGTCGCTGGCGAAGAAGTCACGGTTGATGTCGGTCTCGATATAGCCGGGGGCGAGCGCGTTCACGCGGATGCGGTGGCGCGCCAGCTCTACCCCCATCTGCCGCGTCAGGTGCAGCAGCCCGGCCTTCGCCGCCGCATAGGCCGCGATGCCGGTCATCGTCCGCAGCCCGGCGATGGAGGCGATGTTGACGATGGCGCCCCCCTGCCCCGCCGCGACCATCCGCCTGGCCGCCGCCTGCGCCACCACGAAGGCGCCGCGCAGATCCACATCCATCACCGCGTCCCAATCCGCCGCGCTGTGGTCGAGCACGGACGATGTCGCGGCGATGCCGGCATTGTTCACCAGCAGGTCGCAGGTGCCGAAGCGGGCTTGGACGGCATCGAGTGCGGCGGCGATGGAAGCCGCATCGGTCACATCCAGCGCCACCGCCATGGCGCGGTCGCCGAGGGAGGCCACATCCGCCGCGACGGCATCCGGCCTGCGCGCGGCAAGTGCCACGCTGGCACCTGCCGCATGCAACACGCGGCCGAAATGCCGCCCGAACGCGCCTGAGGCGCCGGTCACCAGGGCCACGCGGCCCTTGAGGGAGAACAGGTCATTCATACGACGCTGCTACCCCCACGCCATCGGGCGGGTCAACCGAGCCGCGCCCTGATCCGGCGGCGGCCGCGTCAGGCCTTCAGCAGCCGCGCGATCTCGACCAGCACCGCATCCATGTCGAGCGGCTTGGGGAACAGCGCGACCGGCCCTTCCCCGGAGCGGCGGAAGGCCTCCGGCCCGTGGCCGCCGGCATAGCCGGTCATCACCACCACCGGCAGGCCGGGCGCCAGCGCGCGCAGCGCCCGGATCAACCCCGCGCCATCCAGGCGGGGCATCCGCAGATCGGTCAGCAGCAGGTCCGGCAGATGGCGCCGCGCGGCTTCCAGCGCAGCTTCGCCATCGGGGGCGAGGTCCACCTCGAAGCCGGCGGCGAGCAGTTCCTCCTCGATCGCCATGGCGGCGAGCGCTTCGTCTTCCGCCACCAGGATCCGCAGCTTTGCCATCGGCGCCTCACGCAGCATGGGGTTGGGCGGGGCACCCCGCCGAGGGGATGGCGGCGAGGTCCATGCGGAAGCAGGCCCCGCCGCCGGGGAGGTTCCAGGTCTCGATCCCCCCGCCCATCGCCCGCGCCACCCCGGCGGCGAAGGACAGGCCGAGCCCGGTGCCGCAGCCCGGTTCCTTGGTGGTGAAGAACGGATCGAAGATCGCCCCGGCCAGCGCATCGGCCACACCGGTGCCGCTGTCCCGCACCTCGATCGCGATCCTGCCCATCTGCGCCCCGGCTTCATGGCGCAACACCACCTCGATACAGGCCGGCGCGAGAGGGTCCTTGCGACGGCGCTCCAGCACGGCGTCGCGCGCATTGGACAGCAGGTGCAGCACCGCCTGTTCCAGCCGCGCCGCGCTGCCCCGCGCTTGCAGCGGCGCCGCCGCCCCACGCAGCGCCAGGGTGATGCCCTCCGCCGCGTAGCGCGTGGCGGCGATGCGGAGCGCGGCGGCAACCGCGCCGGCGGCGTCGAAGCTCGCCGCGTCCCGCGCCTCCTCCCCGGCCAAGGCGCGGATGCGCGCGATGAGATCGCCGGCGCGGTGCAGCTGGCTCTCCACGATCTGCGCCGCCCGCGCGATCGGCGCGCGAAGGGCGTCCGGCACATCCTCCGCCGCCGCGCGCGCACGGCGCAGCCAAAGGGATGCGACGTTCAGCGGCTGGCTCGCCTCATGCGCCAGGCCCGCGCAGATGGTGCCGACCGTCGCCAGCCGGGCGGATTGCACCATGCCCTGCTGAAGCCGGCGCGTGGCGGTGACATCGCGCACCGAGCCGAGCAGTCGTTCCACCTGGCCGTCCGGCCCGCGCATCGGCACCAACACCGTCTGCAGCACGCGCTGCCCGGCGGCGAGTTCGGCCGTCATCTCCTCCTCCGCCACCGCGCCGTTGGTCGCCACCTGCCGCCAGCGCGCGACGACCGGGCCGGCGAGCGCGGCGGGCAGCAGCGCCTCGGCCGGCGCATCGGCCACACGCGCGGCCGGGACGCCGAAAATCTGCTCGAAGCTGGGGTTCACCGCTTCCACCCGCAGCGCGCCATCGGCGCCGACGTGCAGAACGAACAGGGCGTCAGGCAGGTGGCCGAGGAAGGCGGCCATGCGGGCTTCCGCTTCGCGGGCACGGGCCTCGCTGGCCAGGGCGCGGCGCTCCGCTTCGCGATGGAGTTCCACCTGCCGCGCCAGGAGGATCGGATTGGGCAGGCGGAGCAAGCGCGGCAGGCAGAGCCAGAGCCCAAGCGCCGCCCCGGCCGAGACCACCGCCGCGCCAGCCGCCACCGCATCCGCCGGGCGGGACGCAAGGCCCGCCACGACAACGAGGTGGACAAGATGGGTCGCGGCCAGGGCGAGCAGGAAGCCGCCGAGCATCGCCGCCGTGCGGCCATCGACCAGGTCGCGCCGCCGCAGCAGCACCGCGCCGAAGACGCCCAGCACGGTGAGGCAGCCCAGCACGGTCGCGAGGTCGGAGGCCGCATGGAGCCAGCCCGGCATCGGTCGGGCCGCCGCCAGATCGGGCGAAGCAGGAACCGCCGCGACCGACATTGCCAGGAGAGTGAGCATCTCGGGGATCGCCTTCCGCGCGATGGAAGACCCCCTATCTAGCCCAAAGCGCGAGGCCTGCGGCGAGTCGTCCCCACACGCGTCCGTGAAGCACGGACGCTTGAAGGGAACTGTCGGGGGGGGGGCCTCACGCAACGGTTGACATCGAAGATTGTATAAAATATTCGTGAGCAACCTCCGGAGGTCCCACTTATTCGAAGGGACCAGACTGATATGAGCAACCTGGGCGTTTACGTCGGAAACTACCCCCAGCGGGTCTTCGAGTTCGAGAATTGGATGGGGGGCAAGGTCGATCAGATCCTGGCCTTCATCGGGCATCAGAGCTGGGCCGATTTCACTGGCTGCGCCCAATGGGCAGCCGATACCGTCTGGAACCAGATCGACCGCCCGGTCATCTGGTCGGTGCCGCTGATCGTCAACGGCGCCAATCTGGCCGATGCGGCGGCCGGCGATTACAATGAATATTATCGCTTCGCGGCGAAGGAACTGGCCGATACTCGGCCCCAGGATGCGGTGATCCATATCCGGCCGGGCTGGGAATTCAACCACCCCATGTTCCCCTGGGCCGCGGAGGGCCAGGAAGGCAATTATGTCACCGCATTCCGCCAATTGGTGGACAGTTTCCGATCCGTCTCGGACCGCTTCGTCTTCGAGTGGAACGTCAATGCCGGCAACAACGGCGCGGTCATCAACCCGGAAGATGCTTATCCCGGCGACAGCTATGTCGACATCATCGGGATGGATTTCTACTGGGGACCGCAGTGGGGTGATTCGAACGATCCCAACGTCGCCTGGAACTGGATGCTCAACCGGCCCTATGGGCTGAACTGGCATCAGGCCTTTGCCGCGGCGCATGGCAAGCCCACCGCCTATTCCGAATGGGGCGTCAACAGCGACAACGGCGCGGCCTATATCGACAAGGCCGCCGCATGGTTCGCCGAGCACAAGGTTCTGTACAACAACTATTGGAACGATGAATACGCCTTCCCCGGCACGCTCTCCAACGGCGCGCAGGGTGCCACCAGCGCCGAGTTCCGCAGCGATTTCGGCGACCAGATCGCGCAGCCGCCAGGCCCGTTGCCCACACCCACCCCGACGCCCACACCCACCCCGACACCCACCCCGGCGCCTGTGCCGACGCCTCCACCGGTCACGGACAGCCCGCTGACCCTTGACGGCACAGGGGGACGCGACACTCTGACCGGCAAGGGCGGCAACGACCACATCTGGGCCGGTGCGGGCAACGACCTGGTCTACGGAGGCGGTGGCGATGACAGCCTCTACGGCGCCGGCGGCCGCGACACGCTCGCCGGTGGCGCCGGCAATGACTGGATGGAGGGCGGAAGCGGCCAGGATCGCTTCGTCTATGATGCCGGTACCGATGGCATCGCCGACTTCCGGCGCGGCACCGACAAGCTGGAGATCCGCGGCCATACGCGGGACGACATCACGATGGGCGCGCATCGCTATGACGGCACCGACGGGTGGCTCATCGAATTCGACGATGGGGGGCATATCTGGATGCCCGGCGTGAGCCGGCTGGGCTGGTCGGACATCATCCTGGCCTGACCGGGTACGGAGCGGCGCCCGGGCGCCGCTCCATCCTGGCCTGCCTCCAGGCGGGCCAGGTCCCGCGCGGGGCCAGCTTCGTTGCCCCCCTCGAAGGTTCTGCCGCGCGCATGGCGCCAACGTCATCGGCCAAGGCGGTCTGCGCAGATTACGCTCCGCCGCCGTCAGACCGGCCAGGATCGCGCTTCGGGATGCCGGCCCGCTTGGGGGCACCCCACCCGCCCCACGATCCCCGGCTTGCGAGGAGAGAAGGCGTGACCGAACGACGTCCCTCCGCGCCGCTTGCCGGTTTGCCGCTTGCCGGTTTGCCGCTTGCCTGTGTCATGGGCAGTACGGAGCTGGTGCGCCCGCTCGGCCTTGCCGGGGTGGCCTCAGCGGTGGTGACGGAGCGGCACAACCCGGTGTCCTACTCCCGCTTCGTCCGCGCGGTGATCGAGTGGCCCGATGCCGGGGCGGAGCCGGCGGCGCTCGTCGAGCGGCTGCTGCGCTTCGCCGCCACCCAGCCCTGCCCACCCGTCCTGTTCTACGAACAGGACCCGCAGCTTCTTCTCGTCGCGCGACATCGCGACCGCCTCGCGCGCGGCTTCCGCTTCGTCCTCCCCGATCCGGCGCTGGTGGAGGCGCTGGTGGACAAGGGCCGCTTCGCATCCCTGGCGGAGCGCCTGTCGCTGCCAGTGCCGCCGACACGCCGGATCGACCCGCCACGGTCGGATGCGGGCGAACTCGGCCTGCGCTTCCCGCTGATCCTGAAGCCGTTGACGCGCGGCGAGGATTGGGCGGCGATCGGCGGCGGGGCCAAGGCGCTGATGGTCGAAAGCCCCGCCGCCCTCCGCGACCTCTGGCCGCACCTTGCCGCGGCGAAGCGCGGCCTGCTGGCGCAGGAGATGATCCCCGGCCCCGAAAGCGCGATCGAGAGCTACCACGTCTATGTGGACGCAACCGGCGCGGTGGTCGCCGAGTTCACCGGACGGAAGATCCGCACCTTCCCCCTCGCCCTCGGCCACAGCACCGCGCTCGAGATCACGGAGGCCCGCGACGTCGTGACCATCGGCCGGGACGTGGTGGAACGGCTGGGCCTCAAGGGCGTCGCCAAGCTCGACTTCAAGCGAGGTCCCGATGGAAGGCTGCACCTGCTGGAGGTGAATCCGCGCTTCAACCTGTGGCACCACCTGGGCGCGGTGGCCGGGATCAACCTGCCCGCCCTGGTCCATGCCGACCTGGCCGGCCTGCCGCGCCCGCCCATCGCCGTGCGACCCCGCGTCGGCGCACGGTGGTGCTGGCCGACGAAGGATATCCACGCGGCCCGCGCGGCCGGCATGCCGCTCGCGTCCTGGCTGCCCTGGGCGCTCGGCTGCGATGCGAAGGCCGTGCTGGCCTGGGACGACCCCCGCCCCGTGCTGCAATCGGGCCTGCGCCGGCTGCTGTCGCGCCGGCCGCGCCCCGGCGATGACGGCGCGGGGCGTCGCGCATGATCGAAACCGGATGGGTGCGGTCCGCCGGGAGCGGGACGCATCGTCCGGGCGCGCGGGCGCCCTCGGTCACGCTGGTCGCCCCGCCGGATCTGGACGAAGCCGACCTCGCGGCATGGCGCCGGTTCCAGGGGCAGGACACCGCGCTGGCCAGCCCGTTCCTCTGCCCCGACTTCACGCGCATCGCCGCGGAGGTCCGGCGCGGGGTGGAGGTGGCGGTGATGCGCCAGGATGGCGCCGCACTCGCCTTCCTGCCCTTCGAGCGCCGCGGCCGCACCGGCGGTCCCGTGGCCGGCGCGATGTCGGATTGCCAGGCTGTGCTGGCGGATGCGCGGCTCGACCTGGATGTGCGGGCGCTGGTGCGCGCGGCGGGGCTTTCGGTCCACGACTTCACCTTCGCCAGGGAAGCGCAAGCGCCGTTCCGGCCCTTCCATCGCTCCCTCTGCACGTCGCACCTGATCGACCTCTCGGCCGGCTTCGAGGCCTATCTGCGGGAGCGCCGGGAGGCGGGGCGGTTCCTGCCGGACGGCTCCTCGGGGCTGCCGCATCACGCGTTGCAGCGCGCGCGGCGGCTGGAGAGGCAAGCGGGCCCGCTGCGCTTCGCCCTGCACGATCCGGATCCGGCGACCCTGCGGCGGCTGATCGACTGGAAGCGCCAGCACTACCGGCGGACGGGCGCGCCCGATGTCTTCGCGCGACGCTGGACGGTCGAGTTGCTGGAGCGCATCCATGCGATGCAATCACCCTCCTTCGCGGGCGTGCTCTCGACGCTATCCGTCGGTCGGCAGGTGATCGCGGCGCATATGGGCATGCGGTCGCGCGACGTCCTGCACTGGTGGTTCCCGTCCTACGACATCGCCCAGGCCCGCCACTCCCCGGGCATCATCCTGCTGGTCGAGCTGTGCCGCGCGGCGGCCCAACAGGGCATCCGGATCATCGAGCTCGGGCCCGGTGACGAAGGCTACAAGCTGCTGATGGCCAATGCCCGCATCCCGATGGCGGCGGGCCACATTGTCGCGCGCCCATCGCTGTCGGCCTCATGGCGCGGCATCCGCCATGGGATGGAAGGCATCGCGGCGCGCATGCCGCTTGGGCGCTATGCCGGCTGGCCAGCCAAGCTGTTCCGGCGTGTGGAGACGGCGATGCGCCTGCGATGACCGCGCGCGGCGCGCGATCACGCCGCGCGGGAGGAGGTCTCCGCCGGCATCGGCACCGCTGCGGCGCCATGCGGAACCTGACCTTCCTCCCGCCGCGCCGCCCCGAGCATCGCGGCCGCCCAGCGCGCGCGGAACAGCGCCTCCCCATACTCCCGCTCCACCACGGATCGCACGGCGCTGGTCGCCGCCGCGATTTCCGCCGCGCGCGGCTGCGGGTCCGCCAGAAACCGCACCAGCGCCGCGTCATCGGCGAAGCAGAAGGGATAGTCGGGCAGGTCCATTCCCTCGAAGGTCGCCGGATTGCCGATCACCGGCACGCCATGCGCGAAGGCTTCGAGCACCTTGGTCTTGATGCCGCCCCGCAGGAAGGTCGGGCTGACGAGAAGGCTGCCCGGCGTATAGACCTCGGCGAGGTCGCCGACATAGCCGGCCCAGGCCACGCCGGGTACTTCGCGCAGCGGGCGCTTCTGCCGGCCATAGATGACCAGGGGCAGATTCGGGCGCGCGCGATCCCAGAGGCCGAGCAGATGGTCGATCGTCAGGCGGTTCTGCATCAGCCCATCGCTACCGATGAAGACGGCGCGATGCGGCGGCGCAGGCGCGACCGCGACAGCGGGCGGCATGGGCGGCGGGATCGCCGCCACGCTGGCGCGCCGCGCGCCCCGCGCATCGGTGGCGGAGAGCAGCGCCGCTTCCACCGGGCTGACGACCGCGACGCAATCCGCGATGCGCAGCATCTCCCGCTCCGCATGCCGCAGCGCCCTGCGTTCGTAGCGCAGCAGCAGCCGGGCCGGCAGGCCCGTGGCGAGCAGGCGGCGCAGCGCCGGGGGCACCATGGCCTCGACATAGCCAAGCGGCAGCGGCAAGGCATGCGCCAGGACCTCGTCGAAGCGGCGGGACATCAGGTCCTGGAAATCGACGACAATCCGGAGATCGGGCCGCGCATGCCGCAGCCGCCGGAGCAACAGCAAGGTGCGGATACCATCCGCATAGACGATATCGCTCCGCCCGGCGTCCCGCAGGATATCCCGCCCGCCATCCGCCGCCGCGAAGATCGCGCATTGCAGCGGCAAGGGCCGGCCGCGCAGAAGGCCGAGGACGAAGGCCCAGGCGGCGCGCGCCAACCCAGCCGGCCTCGGCTGCTCGAAGACATTCCGCAGCCGCGCCTGCGACACCGCGCCGAGCGGCGCCAGCGCCCCCCGCACCGCGCGCCAGATATAGACGCCGCCCACATTGTCCACACCGTCCAGCGCCCGCGTCCAGATGGCGAGGATGCGGCGCGGTGGCGCCGCTTCGCAGATGCGCTCAGGGCTCATCGGCCACCATCCGCGACCGCGCCATGTCGCCGGCGCCTGGGCGAAGATCGTCATTGGCGGCGAGCCTATTGTCATTGACCGCCCCGTCGCCCCGGCGCCCGAGCAGCGTGCCCATGCCCGCGTAAAGGATGCCGGGTGGCAGCCGCAGCCGCCGCGCATCATGCTGGTTCCACATGTCGTAGACGACGGCGCGTCGTGCCATCCGCTCCGCCAGCGTGGCGAGGTCCATGCCGGCGAAAACCGGATGGTTGTTCTGGATCACCACCGCATCCGCGCCGTCGAACGCTGCCTCCAGCGAGGCGACCGGCTCCAGCCCCAGCCCGACGAGGCCAGCCGGTGCGACAACGGGGTCGAAGCCGAGCAGCCGCGCATCCGGGAAGCGCGCGCGCAGCTGGGCGATCAGCGGGACGGCGGCGGTGCCGCGCAGGTCGGAGGTCTCGGGGCGCCCCTTGAAGGCAAGGCCGAGCACGGCGATGCGACGAACGCGCCGGCTGGCACACAGCGCCGCCAGGTCGACCGCGACGCGCATCGGCACCGCCTCGTTCACCGCGCGTCCCTGCAGCGTCAGCACCGGCCGCACGCCGCTCGCGGCGACGCTCTCGGCGAGGATGTAGGGATCCTTCTCCAGGCAGGCGCCGCCGACGGGCCCCGGCATCGGCAATTGCCCACGCGGATAGCCCAGGCCGCCGCCATGGACGACCTCGACCACCGATACGCCGAAGGCATCCGCCATCGCCGCGACCTCGTTGGCGAAGGCGAAGACCAGGTCGCGATAGGTGTTGTTGACCAGCTTCACGAGTTCCGCCGCTTCCGCGCTCGACACGCGGACCACGGTGGGGGTCAGGAAGTGGAAGAGCTGGCCTGCGCGCAGCTCCGCCGCCTCGGTCACGCCGCCGACGATCTGCGGCAGGGTGCGAAGCTCCTCCAGCGCCTTGCCCTCCAGCGTCCGCTCCGGACAGAAGGCGAGGTCATAGGGCACGCTGGCGCGATCGAGGATCGGCTTCACCACGCCGCGCGTGACGCCGACCCGGACGGTCGAGCGCAGCACGACCATGTTGCCGGGCTCCAGAATCGCAGCGAGCGACGCCGCGACGGCCTGGATGGAATCGAGGCGCGCGCGCTTGTGCTCATTGAGCGGGGTGCCCACCGTGATGATGTAGACGGAGGCGCGGGCCTCGGCGTCCAGCCGCTCACGGATGACGAGGCGCCCTTCGGCGATCTGCCGCCGCAGCTTCTCGGCGAGGCCGGCTTCGGCGAAATGCGGCCTTCCGTCCCGCAGATGGCGCAGCACATCGGGCGCATTCTCGACACCGGTGACGCGGAAGCCCGCATCGGCCATGGCGACCGCGAGCGTGAGACCGACATAGCCCAGGCCGATGATGCAGACATGGCCGTCACGGAGTTGAGCTGGCAGGGTCATGGCTGCGCCTTTCTTGCGGTCTTGTCCGCGTGATGCCGCGATGGATCACGCGGCTGGATCAGGCTGGGCCGGGGGGCGCGATATCGCGCCGCAGGTAGTAGGATGCGGTGCGCGCAAGCCCTTCTTCCAGGCTCACCTGCTCGGTGAAGCCGATCAGCCGCCGCAGCTTCGCGATATCCGGCACGCGCCGGCGCACGCTGCCGGGTGGCGCGGGGTGCAGCGCGATCTCGCCGCGCAGCCCCGCGACCCGCATCGCGAGGCGGGCGAGGTCGGCGATCGTGATCTCACGGGCGCTGCCGACATGGACGATCTCGCCGGACGCAGCATCGCATTCCGCCAGCGCGATGGTCGCATCCACCGCGTCATCGACATAGAGGAAGCTGCGCGTTTCCTCATGGCCGTAGAGCGCGAGGGTTCCATCCCGCGCGCGGGTGAGGAAATCCGGCAGCACATGCTTGTCGCCCATCCGCGGCCCGTAAGCGTTGTGGTAACGCAGGACGGTGAAGGGCAGCCCGAGTTCCCCGCAGCCCTGCGCGGTCAGCACCTCTCCATGCAGTTTCGCGGCGGCGTAGGACCAGCGCGGATTGCGGATATCGCCGATGGTGAGCGGCACATCCTCCGCCGTCGGCACCGGCCAATGGAACAGCGTGACCGTGCCGGCATAGGATTCGCTGCTGCCCGCATAGACGAAGCGCCGCAGCCGCGTGCCCCGGAAACGCTCGAGAAGGGTGAAGGTCGGCAGCGTCGAGTTGCGCAGGACATCGAGCGGATGCTCGTAGAAATTCTGCGTGCCGTTCAGCGCGGCCAGGTGGAACAGCACATCCACATCGGCCGGCAGCGCCGCGGCCGCGGCGGGGTCGTTCAGGTCGGTCTGCAGGGCGACGGCACGGGGATGGGCGCAAAGCTCGCCATAGGCGTCATCGGCCTCGCCGCGCGTGAAGTTGTCCACCATCACGACGCTGTCGCCGCGCGCCAGCAGCCGCCGGGCGAGGTGATAGCCGAGGAAGCCGGCCGCGCCGGTCACCATTGCCTTCATCTGGGCGCTCCTTTCGCCGGGGGCCGGAAGCCCGGCCTGGCGCGAGATGACCGGCCCCTGTGCTGCCGATCCCGTGGGATGCCACCACCCATGAAAACATTCCCCTCAATTAATCGCGCCAAATATATTGAATGATACATTTTTTCATTTTATTTGTTAGCATGTGTACTATATAGCTTCTTATGTTGCGATAATAATTCAGAACATTCAATGCGTCCAATCGCATGGAGGCGATCGCTACCTCAAAGATTCCGGAGCCGGCGAGCGTCTTGGCGCTTCACCCCGCCGCAGGCAGCGGCGGACCGCCGCCCGCAACCGGCAACCGGCAACCGGCAACCGGATATAAAATGACGCCGATGACATCTTGCCAAAACAGTCGGTACGGCATTCACTCCTCTCAAAGAATTCCAGAGGGAGAACAACGTCGATGCTTCGCCGGCATGTCATCGCAGCCATCATGGCTGCCTTCCCGAGCCTCGCCCTCGCGCAGGGTCAGCCCCCTGCCCCGCCCGCCTGGGCCCAGGGGCGCCCCGCCGAGCTGGCAGCCTCGCCGCTCGCCCCGCACCCGCCGCGGCTGACCGCGACCCCGGTGGATCGGATCCCTGTCTCCTCACTGCGGGTGCCGGAGGGCTTCCAGATTGAGCTCTGGGCGCATGGCCTGCCCGGCGCGCGCGTGATGGTGCGCGGCCCGAATGGGACGATCTTCGTCGGCACGCGCGGCATCGGCCGCGTCTATGCGGTGCGCGACACCGGCGCCGCGCGCCAGGTCAGCACCCTGCTCCAGGGCCTGACGCAACCCTCGGGCCTCGCGATGCGCGACGGTGCGCTCTATGTCTCGGCCATCAACCGGATGCTGCGGATCGACAATGTCGAGCAGAACCTGGCGAATCCGCAGCCGGTCGACATGACCGCCGCCTTCAACCTGCCGGACGCGCCGCACCATGGCTGGACGCATATCCAGTTCGGGCCAGATGGTCGCCTGTATGTGCCGCGCGGCGTGCCCTGCAACATCTGCGACACGGATGGCGAACGCTATGCGCTGATCGCGAGCTTCAACCCCGACGGCTCCGACCGCCGGATCGAGGCGCGCGGCGTCCGCAACTCCGTCGGCTTCGACTTCCACCCGACCACCGGCCAGCTGTGGTTCAGCAACCATGCGCGCGACTGGGCCGGCAACGACATGCCGAACGACACGCTGCATGTGAACATCCGCCGCGGCGAACATCACGGCTTCCCCTGGTGCCATGGCGGCTTCCAGGATCCGGCGGTCAACGGGCGGCTCTGCAATGAATTCCCGCCGCCGGCGATGCTGCTCGGCCCGCATGTCGCGCCGATCGGCACCCATTTCTACACCGGCACGGCCTTCCCCGAGCGCTACCGCAACGCGCTGTTCATCGCGCTGCGCGGGTCATGGAACCGTCCGCGCCTGTCGGGCTTCGAGGTCATCGTGGTGCGCGACGAAGGCGGGCGGCTGGTGAAGGAGCCCTTCCTGACCGGGCTCCGCGACGACGCCAACCAGCGCTTCACCGGCCGGCCGGCCGGGCTGCTGACCATGCCGGACGGCGCGCTGCTGATCTCCGACGAGGAGAACGGCGCGATCTACCGCGTGACCGCCCGCCGGTGATGCGACTGCGCGTGAAGCTGGCGGCGGCCGTCCTGGCCGCCGCCTTTTCCTTGCCCGCCTCGGCGCAAGACGTGGCCCGTGGGGCGGCGCTGGCGGAAGGGCGCGCCTGCGCGGCCTGCCATGGGCCGGCCGGGGTATCCCCGGTACCGCTGATGCCCTCCCTCGCCGGCCAGCAGCCCCACTTCCTCACGCTCCAGCTCATCCTGTTCCGCGAGGGGCTGCGGCAGGTCCCCGCCATGGCCGAGCCCGTGCGCGGGCTGACGGATCAGCAGATCGAGGACATCGCCGCCTATTTCGCCGCCTATCCCTCTGCGCCGAAGCCCGACCGCGGGGCGCGGGACGAGGCGCTGGCCGCGCGGGGCGCGGCCTTGTCGGTGCAGCGCCACTGCAATGTCTGCCACCTGCCGAGCTACGCCGGCCGCGCGCAGGTGCCGCGCATCAACCACCAGCGAGAGGACTTCCTGGTCCACACCCTGGCCGAGTACCGGGACAATCTGCGCGTGGGCACGGATACGCAGATGAATGCGGTGATGTTCGGCATGTCGAACGACGACATCCGCGCCGTCGCCCACTACCTGGCGCAGAGCTCGCGATAGGCGCCATCGGCGTCGCCACGCGGATGGAGTGGGACCGCATCCGGCGGCGGCTGGAGCCGCACGAGAATATGTTCCCCGGTCTCGAGCGCATCCCCGCGATGTCGCGCGAGCAGCTGCGCGCGGTCGACGCTGAACACTCCGCGTCGGGGCACAAGAACTACACGAAGGTGGACGCGCAGGGCCGGAAGATGCGCGACATCCCTGACGACGAGATCGGCGACGGCGTGTTCCTGCAGCCAACGCGCCTGCGCCCGAACCCGGCGCGCTTCGGGTACTTCACTTCGGCCGGCGCTCTACCGCTCGGCGGCCTGGCGACGGCTCAGGCCGATCGAGAGAGGTGAGAAGGGGAGGCGTGACCCGCGAACGACGGCTTCGCGCACAGCCCGGAGGCCATTGACTTCCCAAGCGGCCGGGTAAATTCGCCAGTATGCCATCAGAGGGCTGTCTGGTCAACGCCGGGCGGGCTTCTCGGGGAGAGATGCTGCTCGGTCTCCATGACCTGCGCAGCAGCTCGCCGACATGCGGCATGTCCGTGATGCTGCGCCTGGCCGCGGAAGATCCCAGCCTGGTCGCGATCCCGGTCGGCATCGCCCATGGCTTCTACTTTCCGGTGCCGAGCCTGCATCTCTACAGCGTGACCGTCGGCTTCCACGGCGGCGATGAGTTCGGCTGCCGCTGGGACGACCCTTCGCTGCAACTCGGCTGGCCCTGCACCGACCCGCCACTGTCCCGCCGAGACCGGGAATCTGGCTCCCTCGACGAGATGCGGGCCGCGCTCGCGCGCCGAGAGGTGGCGTGGTGACGCCACGCATCGGCCTTGTCGGCTGCGGCCGCTGGGGGCGGCTGATCCTGCGCGACCTGCGCGCCTCGGGCGCCGAGGTGGATGTCGCCGATCCGTCCGAGGCCATGCGCGCCCGAGCCCAGGCCGAGGGCGCGGCCGCCGTCGTGCCGGACCTCGCGGCGTTCGGCCCGCTCGACGGCCATGTCGTCGCCACCCCCAGCCGGACGCATGCCGAGGTGCTGGAGCGGTTGCTGCCCTCCGGCGGGCCGCTCTTTGTCGAGAAGCCGATGACCACCGACCTCGCCAGTGCGGAACGCCTGGCGCGCGCGGCCGCGGGGCGCCTCTTTGTCATGGATAAGTGGCGCTACCATCCCTGCATCGAGGCCATGCGCCGCGAGATCGCCGCCGGCACCACCGGCGAGATCCTGGCGATCCGCGGCAGCCGCTGGCAATGGGCGCACCCCCATCTGGACGTCGACCCGCTCTGGATCCTCGCGCCGCATGAACTTGCCATCGTGCTGCACCTGACCGGCGGAATCCCGCCGGTACGCGACGCCTGGCCCGCGCTGGCCGGTGCGCCGGCACTCGCTGGCGCGGCGCGACTCGGCTGTGGGGGTGGCCCCGAGGTCATGATCGAGTGGGGCGTCGCCAGCCCGGAACATCGCCGCCGGTGCCTGGTGGTGGGCGCCTGCGCGACCCTTGAACTGCGCGACGGCTACGACACCCGGATCTTCGCGCGGATCGGCCCGCCAGCCGCAGCAGATGCCACGGAGCGCGTGATCGTGACTGGCGCCGAGATGCCCCTGCTGTCGGAGATGCGCGCCTTCCTGGATTTCGTCCGCGGCACCGGCGCGGCCTGATCCCCTCGCCCATGCACATTGTCGGCCATGGGCGCCCATCGGCCGCGCCGCACGGCCCGGTGGAGGCGACGCGCCGGGACGGACCGACGACGCGGTTTGTCGAGACGCTCCGCGACATGGTGGGAGGTTACATCAACCCGCCCGGAGGACGCCGTGGCGATCCCGTTCAAGCCCGCGAGCAGGCGGCGGCCGACGCCAGGCGCCGGGGAGGCGCGATGGCCGGCTTCCAAAGCCGCCTGGCCGGTCCGGCAGGCTCTGGCTCGCCGCTGATCAAGAGCCTGCGGGCGACCGAGGGCACCTTCCGGCATGGCAGCGCGGATCGGGAATGACCCGTCCTGGGCGCAATGGGCCAGCACTGCGCTGTCTCGGTCCGGCTGCCGGTTGGACGAGGCGTCACGCTACTCCGCCGCCATGCCCCAGGCCGCGCGCTTGCGGTAGAGGGTGGAGGGGCTGATGCCGAGATGCGCGGCGGCCTTCGGGATGTTGCCCTCACAGAGCTCCACCGCGCGCTCAATCGCCTCCCGTTCCAGATCGGCCAGCGGGCGGATGAGCCGCGCGGCATCCCCTGGCGCCGGCACCGTGGCGCGCGGGGCGATGGCGGGCGCGGGCGGTGCCGCGGGCGGCTGTGCCGGCTGGGGCGGCGGGGCGACGCGCAGCGGCAACATATGCGCTTCCACCCGTTCCGCATCGTGCAGCACCACGGCGGTGCGGACCGCATTCTCCAACTCCCGCACATTGCCCGGCCAGCGATGCGCCGCGAGCGCCGCCTTGGCATCGGCCGAGAAGCCGAGGAAGCGCCGCCCTTCCTCCGCCGCCGCGCGGGCCAGCATCGCCTCCGCGATCGCGATCACATCCTCCCCGCGTTCGCGCAGCGGCGGCAGGCGCACGGGCACGACGTGCAGGCGGTAATACAGATCCTCGCGGAAGCGGCCGGCCTTCACCTCCTCCAGCGGGTCGCGGTTGGTCGCGCAGACGAAGCGCACATCGGTGCGGCGCGTCTGCGTGCTGCCGACCGGCTGGAAGGTGCCGGATTGGATGAAGCGCAGCAGCTTGCCCTGCAGCGACAGGTCCATCTCGCAGAGTTCGTCGAGGAACAGCGTGCCCCCATCGGCCGCCTGCGCCGCACCGATCCGGTCGGCGACCGCGCCGGTGAAGGCGCCGCGCACATGGCCGAAGATCTCGCTTTCGATCAGGTCCTTCGGGATGGCGGCGCAGTTGATCGGGATGAAGGGGCCGGCATGGCGCGGGGACAGCTTGTGGACGGCCTCCGCCGCCAATTCCTTGCCGGTGCCGCTTTCGCCGGTGATGAAGACCGTGGCGCGGGATTGCGCCGCTGTCTCCAGCACCCGGTAGACGGCCTGCATCGCGGGGGCGGCGC
Source organism: Roseomonas mucosa (assembly GCA_945878375.1). GTDB lineage: Bacteria > Pseudomonadota > Alphaproteobacteria > Acetobacterales > Acetobacteraceae > Falsiroseomonas > Falsiroseomonas mucosa_A. The sequence goes on from CAMDWG010000008.1 coordinate 120,653, forward strand.
CGACGAAGCCCTGGAAGCCGTTGCGTGGCCGCCCCGCCGTCAGGTCCCGCACTTCCCGCTTCAGCGCCGCGCGTTCCAGCGCATTCGCCAGCGTGACCGCGAGGCGTTCCGCCGCGAAGGGCTTCACCAGGAAGTCCGACGCGCCGGCGCGCATCGCCTCCACCGCCGTGGCGACGGAGCCATGGGCGGTCATGATCACCACCGCCGCATCCGAATTGTCCCGCCGCAGCGCGCGCAGCACGGACAGCCCATCACCATCAGGCAGCCGGACATCCAGCAGCACGGCATCGGGCGGGTTGGCACGCGCAAGGCGCAGCGCTTCCTCGGCGTTGCGCGCATGTTCGGCGACATGGCCGGCGGCGCGCAGATACTCGGTATAGACCGCCGCGAGGGAGGCGGTGTCCTCCACCAGGAGGACCCGGGCCGGGGCGTCAGCCATGCGTGGTCCGCCGCGCGGGCCCGTTAAGCCCAGAGCCGCTCATTCTGCAGACCCGAGTAGAGCGAGGCGACGAAGTCGCCATAGCCGTTGAACAGCCGCGTCGGGACGCGTTCATTGCTGCCGATCAGCCGTTCGGTCGCCTGGCTCCAGCGCGGATGCGGAACTTCCGGGTTCACATTGGCCCAGAAGCCGTATTCGCTGGCCTGCTGGGTTTCCCAGAAGCTCTTCGGGCGCTGGTCGGTCAGGGTGATGCGGGTGATCGACTTGCCCGACTTGAAGCCATACTTCCACGGGAACACCACCCGGAACGGCCCGCCATTCTGCGGCGGCAGCGGACGGCCGAATAGGCCGACGGGCATGAAGGTCAGTTCGTTCGCGGCTTCGGCGATGGTGCAGCCTTCGATATGCGGCCAGGGAAACCAGCTCTGCCGCAGCCCCGGCATCACGCCCTGGATCGCCGCCGTCTCGAACCGCACAAATTTGGCCGAACCCAGGGGGCGCACGATGGACAGCAGCTTCGACAATTCGAACCCCGTCCAGGGCACGGTCATTGCCCAGGCCTCGACGCAGCGCAGGCGATAGACCCGTTCCTCGATCCCGATGCGGGAGATCAGGTCGTCCACGCCGAATTCGCCCGGCGCTTCCACCATGCCGTCCACCTTGATCGTCCAGGGCCGGACGGGCATGCGGAGCGCGCTGGTCCAGATGCTCTTGTCGGTGCCGAATTCGTAGAAGTTGTTGTAGGTGACGGTCTCGCGCTCCGGGCTCAGCGCACGGCCAGGCACGAAGCGCAGGTTGCGCTGTGCCGCGGGCAGGTCCGGCAGGCCGGCGGGCAGGCGGGCCCAGGGATCGGTGCCGCCGCCTTCGCCCCGTCGCAGCAGCCATTGGGCCTCTGCCGCCGCGGGCGCGAGCATGGCGCCCGCCCCGGCCGCGGCCATCAGCGCGCGTCGGTTCAGGACAAGATGTTCGGCGGTCGCGTCCCGATCGGGGATTTCCCAGCCACGCCTGCGATGGATACGCATCTCGCTCTCCGCCTTCCTTGGCCCGTCTGCGACAGGGTCGGTCGTGACCGGCTGGCGTCAAGGGCTTGCCTGGGCCGGACGCGCTGGGGCGAAGCGCCGGCAAAGGCGCCCGATCCCCCTGTCCGAGCCGTCAGGGACAGGCCGCCGCGGCGGTCACATCACTACAATAATCCGAAATAGACTCGCCACCAACCCACGAAGCGCCCGAGGCCGGTGCGGAGGTCGGTCGTCGGGGCCCAGCCGAAATCGCGCTGCATGGCGGCGACGTCGGCGAAGGTGGCGGGGACATCGCCCTTCTGCATCGGCAGCAATTCCCGCACCGCCGTCACGCCCAGCAACTCCTCGAGGATCGCGACCATGTCGAGCAGGTCCTCGGGGTGGCTGTTGCCGATGTTGTACAGGCGATGGGCGGGGCTGGCCGGCGGGTGGTCCAGCGCCGCCAGCACCCCGGCCACGATGTCGTCCACATAGGTGAAGTCGCGCCGCATCCGGCCCTGGTTGAACAGCCGGATCGGCTGGCCGCGCAACATCGCCTCGGTGAACAGCCAATAGGCCATGTCGGGCCGGCCCCAGGGGCCATAGACGGTGAAGAAGCGCAGCCCCGTCAGGCTCAGCCCGTGCAGCGCGGCATAGGCGCTTGCCATCAGCTCACCCGCCGCCTTGGTCGCGGCGTAGAGGGACGCCGGGTGGTCCACCCGGTCCGTCTCCCGGAAGGCGCCATCGGTGCGGCTGCCATAGACCGAACTGGTGGAGGCATAGACCGTATGGAAGATCCGCCCCTCGGCCCGGCGGATGCCTTCCAGGATCGCGAGCTGACCGGTGACGTTGGAGGCGGTGTAGGCGAAGGGCGCCTCCAGCGACCAGCGCACCCCCGCCTGGGCGCCGAGATGGACCACGCGGTCGATCCCCGGATGGGCCCGCATCAGCGCCAGCACCGGATCAGGCTCGGCCAGGTCGATCTGGTGGAAGGCGAAGGCGCCTGGCCGCGCATCGCCGGTCAGCGCCGCCATCCGCGCCCGCTTCAGCGCCGGATCGTAATAGGGGTTGAGGTTGTCGAGCCCGATCACGGCCTCGCCCCGCGCCAGCAGCGCCTGGCAGAGATGCGCGCCGATGAAGCCGGCCGCGCCGGTGACCAGCACCTGGCCCATGCTCAGCCCCCCAGCCCGGCGTGCGGCGGGTACGAGGTCGGGCAAGGCGCGGCGGGTCGGGGCATGATGGCACCATAGCCCCGGGGGGAGCGCCCGGCCATCCGCACGCCGTTCCATCTGGCGCCGCAACGTCGCGGCCGGTATGTTGCGGGTTCGGCAAAATCCGCCAGCCGCAACGGCCATTGAGGACCCCGGACGCCCCGTGACGCCTCCGCCCCGCCTGCCCGCGCGCGCCGGTCTCGCCGCATGAGCACGGTCAACATCGTCACCTCCGACCGCGGCTGGATCCTGGAGAAGCTGGCCGGGGAACTGGCGTCCCGCCTGCCCTATGTCACCTGCGGAGGCGGCCCGGACCCGGGCGCGGCGATCCAGTACTACATGACCTATGGCTGCCGCCCCCGCCGGCTGGCGCCGGTCGAGGTCGCCTATTTCGCCCATCTGGAGCCCGACGGCCCCACCCGTGACCGCTTCTTCGCGGTGGCGCGGGAGGTGGAGCACTGCGTCTGCCACGCAAAGCTCTACGAAGCCGTGCTGCGCGATGCGGGGATCGCCTCCGTCACCACCATCCCCCCCGGCGTCGATCACGCGCTGTTCCGCCCCAAGCTCCGCATCGGCGTGGTCGGCCGCACCTATCACACCGGTCGCAAGGGCGAGCATCTGGTCGCCTCGGTGATGGACATCCCCGAGATCGAATGGTGCTTCACCGGAGGCGGCTGGCCCGCCCCGGCGCTGGATTTGCCGCCGGAGCGCATGCCCGATCTCTATCGCGCCCTCGACTACGTCCTGGTGCCCTCGCTCTATGAGGGCGGGCCGATGTGCGTCGCGGAAGCGCTTTCCTCCGGCACGCCAGTGATCGCGCCGCCCATCGGCTGGGTGCCGGACTTCCCCCATCACGCCTTCCGCGCCGGCGACGCCGCCGATCTGCGCCGCGTGCTGCTGGAACTGGTCGAGGCCAAGCGCCGGCTGCGCGCCACCACCCTGGGCCACACATGGGATGCCTGGGCGGAGGGGCATGACCGACTGTTCCACGCGCTTGCCGCGCCGCGCGGCCTGACCCTTGCCGCCCCGCCGCCCCGGCCGGCCAAAGCTGGCCGCGCGCGGCACGTCGGGGTCTTCCTGCACGGGGAGGAAGACCGCGCGCAGGGCGGTCCTTCCATCCGCGCGCCGCGGCTGGTGCGCGAATTGTCGGAGGCCGGCGTCCAGGCCGAACTGCGCCGCCACCCCGACCCGCGCGGCTTCGAGGGCATCGACCTCGTCCACGTCTTCAACGCCTGGTCGCCGCTATCGGCGCTGGATGCGATCCGCCGCGCGCGGCAGGCGGGGCGGGCCGTGGTGCTCTCCCCCATCTTCCTCGACCTGTCGCACTCCGCGCTGTGGGAGGAGCGCCTGGTGCAGGCCTTCGCCGCCGGCGCGCCCGGCGCCGCGATGGACCCCGCGCTCGCTGCTTTCCGCGCCGATCTCGCCGCCGCCCGCGCCGCGCAGGCCAGCCCGGCCGAAGCCATGCCCGGCTTCCACGACGCGGTGCGAGAGATGGCGCATCACGCCGATCGCCTGATCCTGCTGTCGGAGCGGGAGCGGGAGAGGCTCGCGCGGATCGGCGCGGAGACCGCGCGGGCGCGGATCGTGCGGAACCCGGTGGATGCGGATTTCTTCGGCGCGGCGGACCCGGCGCTGTTCCGCCGGCATGTGGGGCTCTCGGATTTCGTGCTGTGCGTCGCACGGCTGGAGCCGCGCAAGAACCAGCTGATGCTGGTCCATGCGCTGCGCGACACCGGCCTGCCGGTGGTGCTGGTCGGCCAGGCGACGCATGACGGCTACGCCCAGGTGCTGGAACGCCACGCGACGGAGGATCTCCGCATCCTCGGCCGCCTACCGGCCCACTCGCCGCTGCTCGCCTCGGCTTACGCCGCCGCGCGGGTCGTGGCGCTGCCGAGCTGGGCGGAAGGCGCGCCGCTGGCGGCGCTGGAAGCCGCGGCGGCCGGCGCGCGGCTGGTCCTGTCCGACGAGTCCGGGGAAAGCGCGTATTTCGGCGACCTCGCCCGCTACTGCGATCCGGGCGACCCGGCCTCCATCCGCGCCGCCGTGCTCAGCGCCTGGGACGATCCACCGGACGCCGCCGCGCGCAAGGCGCGGATCGCCGAGGATTTCGGCTGGTCGCGCCATCGCGCCGCGACCGAGGCGGTCTATGCCGAGGCACTGGCAGAGGCCGCCGCGCGCCCCCTGCCCCAACTCGTTCAAGCGCCCCCGGCACGCCCGCGCATCGTGGTCGATGTGACGACCACCGCGCTCCGCACCGGCCGCTGGACCGGCATCGCGCGTGTCGAGGCCGCGCTCGCCGCCGCGCTGGCGGCGGAACCCGAGGCCGAGCTGCGCCTGGTCGCCTGGCACGACCGCGCGCGGGGCTTCGTGGAACTGCCGCTCTCCGCCCTGCGCGATGGCAGCCTGGGTGCGGCGCTGGCGGCGCATGACCCGGCCGCGCTGCCGCCGCTATCGCTGCCGGCGGGGGCGCATCTGCTGGTGGCGGGCAGCGCCTGGATGCAGAACCGGCGCTACGCCGAAGCGGCGGTCGCGCTCGCGAAGACCCATGCGCTGCGCCTGGTCGCGCTGATCCACGACGTCATCCCCGCCCGCTTCCCCTTCTGGTTCGAGGATGGCTACGCGCCCGTCTTCCTCCGCAACCTCGCGCTTCTGCTGGACGGCGCCGAACATGTCCTGGCGGTGTCCGAGAGCACGCGGCGGGATCTGGAAGACCACGCGGCGCGCACCGAAAGCCTGTTCCTGCCGCCCGTCTCCTTCATCCGCGGAGGCGATGAGATCGGGCAGGAGGCCGGGGTGCCGGATGCGCTGGCGCCGGGGCGCCTTGCGGCGCTGATCGGCGGGCGGCCCTTTGTGCTCTGCATCGGTGCGATCCATGCGCGCAAGAACCACCGCCTCCTCTACGATGTCTGGCTGCGGCTGGCGGCGCGCATGGGCGAGGCCTGCCCGCTTCTGGTCCTGGTCGGCGGCGTCGCCTGGAACGGGCAGGATGTAGCGCGCGCGCTGCGCGAGGATGCGCGCCTCGGCGGCCGGGTGCTGATCCTGGAAGGCGTCGATGACGGCGCGCTGGACTGGCTCTACCGGCATTGCCTCTTCACCGCCTACCCGTCGCTGCATGAGGGCTGGGGACTGCCGGTCGCGGAAAGCCTGCGGCATGGGAAGCTGTGCCTCGCCGCCGACACCTCCTCGGTGCCGGAGATCGCGCCGGGGCTGGTGGAGCTGCTCGATCCGCTGGATGTCGTGCTCTGGGCGGCGAAGATCCGCTTCTTTGCCGAAAGCCGTGCCGCGCGGGCGGCGGCGGAAGCGCGGATCGCCGCCGGCTATCGCCCCACACCCTGGGCCGCGACGGCGCGGCAGCTGCTGGACCTGCTGGGCCGGGCGCCGCCGCGCGCGGCGCATCCCTACAGCCTCGGCGCGGTGGTGCCCTTCAGCGAACCAGTGATGGCCGCGCGCATCCAGGGGCCGGGCTGGCACCTGTTCGAGGATTGGGGGGCTTGGGCCGCCGCCCCCCGCGCCGAGTTGATCTTCGCCCCGCCTTTGCCGCCCCAGGGTGCGCTGCTGCTGGTGGTGGAGGCCCGCGCCATGCCGGAAGCCGGCCGTCCCTTCGTCACGGATGTGCTGGTCAATGACACCCAGGTCGCACGCTGGGGGTTGCCGGATGGCGACCTGCTGGTGCTGCGCGCCACCATCCCGGCCGAGTTGGTGCAGGGCAGCGCGCCCATCCGCGTGGCCTTCCTTTCCCCATCCCTGGTCCCGCTGGCCGAGGGTGGGGGCGTGCGGCAGGTGGGGATCGGCCTTGCCGCGGCCTCACTCGCGCCGCTCGATGTCGTGCGGGATGCGGCGCGCTATGCGTCGGTCGCCGGGCGCGCGGCGCAGGCGGTGGAACTCGGGCGCGGCTACGACCTGCTCGGCGCCGATGCCGGGCGGGTCTTCCTGGCCGGGCGCTGGATCGCCAACGCCGCCTGGGGAATGTTCTGCGCCGAGCGCCGCCCGCGGATGGAGATGCTGCTGCCCGGCGCGGCGGGCGAGCTTTGCCTGACGCTGCGCCTGCGTCCCGTCGCCACCGCCGCCGCGCCGCTCGACCTGCGACTGCTGGCGCATGGGGAGGAAGTGGCCGCGTGGCACTTCGCCTCCGACGCGCCGGCCAGCCTCTCCGTCACCATCCCCGCCGCGCTGGCCGCGCGGGCCGCGCTGCTGAAGCTGGATTTCGTGGCCGGGGAGCCCCGCGCGCCGGCGGCGCTCGGCCTCGGGGTCGCGGCGGAATCGGCGGGCTTCGGGCTGATCGGATTCATGCTGCACGCCGCTTGCCTCGACCCGCCGCGTGCGAGGCTGCGACTGGCGGAGGACGCGCCGCTCCGCATCGCCACCGGCCAGTCGCCGGCCGAGGATGGCGCGCTGCGCGCGGCACTCGGCCCCGATTGGCATGCGCCGGAACCGGGCGCGACCTGGAGCTTCGGGCAGGAAGCCCTGCTGCCGCTGCGCCTCGATCCCCCGCCGCGCGGCGAGACGCTGCTCAAGGCCGAGATCGAGGGGTTCCGCCCCGCCCCCGATGCCGCGCTCATCGGCTTCGAGGCGCTGGCCGGCGAAACGCCCCTGATCCGCCACGCCATGCGCCCCGGAGAGGCGCGGGTGGTGGACATCCCCGTCCCCGCCGGGGCGGTCGGGGCGGATGGCGCGCTCGACCTCCGGCTGCGCGTCGATGCCGTCAGCTCGCCCTTCACCCGCGGCGAGGGGCAGGATGAACGGCCGCTCGGCTTCCGGATCGGCGGGCTCCGGATCGCGCGCCAGGCGCTGCTGGAGGAAGGCCGCCCGGTGCGCTTCGGCCAGAAGCCGGGCGAGCCCCCCGCCACCCCCGACCCCGCCGACATGCTGGTCGGCGGCTGGTACGCGCGGGAGGAAGGCGGCTGCTGGAGCCATGGCGAGGATGGGGCGCTGCTGTTGGCCCCCGCCCCGTCGCTGCGGCCCGGCTGGCGGCTGTTCCTGGCCTGCCGCACGATCGGCGGGACCCGCGAGTGGCCGGCGCGGGTGGCGCTGCTGCTGGATGGAGAGACGCTCGGGCATTGGGACTTCACCGGCACCCATGCCGTGATCGCGGAGGTGCCGGGCCTCGCCGCACGCATGGCCGGGCGCCGGACGGCGACCCTCGGCCTGCGACGGATCAGCGCCGCCAGCCCGTTCGATCTCGGGATGGGCGACGACCGGCGGCGGCTTGGTGTCATGCTGGCGGCCGCGCTGGTGGTGGGGCCGGTGGATGCCGAGGAGCGGGCAAGGCGGCTGCTGGCCGGGCTGGAGCTCGGCCTCGGCGCGCTGCCACCGCTTGCGGGGGCCACGGGGACTGGGCACGACCGGCCTTCATCCGGCTGAATCCCTTCCCCCCCCCCGCGTTATCGCCGATGGGCTCGATGACCCTGGAATGGACGACGCCTTGGGATTGATGCCGCGCGTGGTGCGGGGTAACGGGCGGGCTGGGGCTCGAAAGGGTGCAGAATGCGCGTTGCGATGATCGGATCTGGCTATGTCGGCCTGGTCTCCGGGGCGTGTTTCGCCGATTTCGGGCATGAGGTGGTCTGCGTCGATGTGAACGCCCAGCGGATCGAGGAGCTGAAGCAGGGCCGCATTCCGATCTATGAGCCCGGGCTCGACCGGCTTGTCGCCGATAATGTCGCGGCCGGGCGGCTGTCCTTCACCACCGATCTGGCGCAGGCGGTGCGCAGCGCGGCGGCGGTGTTCATCGCGGTCGGCACGCCATCCCGGCGCGGCGATGGCCATGCGGATCTCAGCTATGTCAGCGCCGCGGCGCGGGAGATCGCGCAGGCGCTGGGCGGCTACACGGTGGTGGTGACCAAATCCACCGTACCGGTCGGCACCGGCGACATGGTCGAGCAGATCATCCGCGAGACGCGGCCGGACGCGGAATTCTCCGTCGTCTCGAACCCCGAATTCCTGCGCGAGGGCGCGGCGATCGAGGATTTCAAGCGCCCGGACCGGGTGGTGGTGGGCGCCAATGACGGCCGCGCGAAGGATGTGATGGGGGACCTCTACCGCCCCCTGTCGCTGAATGCCGCGCCGGTGCTCTACACCGACCGGCGCACGGCGGAGCTGACGAAGTACGCCGCCAACGCCTTCCTCGCGACCAAGATCACCTTCATCAACGAGATCGCCGACCTCTGCGAGGAGGTGGGCGCCGATGTGCAGCTGGTCGCACGCGGGATCGGGATGGACAAGCGCATCGGCGCGAAGTTCCTCAATGCCGGGCCGGGCTATGGCGGCTCCTGCTTCCCGAAGGACACGCTGGCGCTGATCCGGGGCGCGCAGGACCATGGCGTGTCGCTGCGCGTGGTCGAAAGCGTCGTGGCGGTGAATGAAGCGCGCAAGGCCGCGATGGCCCGCAAGGTGGTGAAGGCCTGCGGCGGCTCGGTACGCGGCAAGACGATCGCGGTGCTGGGCCTGACCTTCAAGCCGAACACCGACGACATGCGCGACGCGCCCTCCATCACCATCATCGACGCGCTGCAGCGTGCGGGTGCCTCCATTCGCGCGCATGACCCGGTGGGGATGGAGCAGGCGAAGACCGTGCTGTCCGGCGTGACCTATTCGACGGATGCCTATGACGCGGCGGCGGGCGCGGATGCGCTGGTGCTGGTCACCGAATGGGACGCCTATCGCGCGCTCGACCTGCCGCGCCTGAAGCAGCGCATGGCGGCGCCGGTGGTGGTGGACCTGCGGAACATATACCGCGCCGAGGAAATGGCCCGGCACGGCTTCGACCATATTCGGGTCGGCGCGAAGCCGCGGCTGCGGGCAAAGCCGGCGGGCGGAAGCTACTAGAGCATGTTTCGCTCGGCCGTGAACGGCCGGGCGAAAGACCGTGCTATAGAAAACCTATATCCTAGAGCAGCTTATGCCCATACGGCGGAAACGCGCAGCGTTTCCACCCGTATGGGCGCTGCTCTAAAAGGCAAAGCGACCCGAAGGGAGGCCGAGCAGCCGATCCTCCCCGCTCAAGGCGGCCCGGAGGGCCGAGCGCCCAAAGGGCGCCGCGCACAGCCCGCGGGTGCGGCAAAGTGCGTCCGTGGCCTGCGCGAAGCCAAGCGACCGCAGGTCGCGCCCGGCGTTTAAGGGTCAGAGAAGGGGATCGGGGCGGCGGGACTCGAACCCACGACCTCCTGTACCCAAAACAGGCGCGCTACCAGGCTGCGCCACGCCCCGAAGTCAGCGGGACCCTAGGGGCGCGGCTCGCCCGGGGCAAGCGTCAGGGCACCGAGCCGAACATCCGGTGCAGCACCCGGTCTCCGACGCGGATATCCAGCCTTTCGGTGATGCCGCCCTGCAATTCCAGCGTCGCCCGCACCGGCCCGCCGCTGCCGATGGGCGTCAGGCTCAGCGGCACCGTGCGCTCCGCGATGCGGATGATGCGGCCATCGGCGGCGATGAACACCATGTCCAGCGGGATCAGCGTGTTCCGCATCCACATGCTGCTCTCCCGCGGGCGGCCCCAGTCGAAGATCATCCCCTCCTCCGCGCCGATGGCGGGGCGGAACATCAGGCCGATGGTCTGCTGGTCCGGCGTGATCGCCATCTCCACCGTGAAATCATGACGGCGGCCATCGCGGCCGAGGATCGTCATCGGCTCCGTCGGCAGGCGCGGCTGGGGGCGGTCCACGCCGGGCTGCGCGGCGGCGCGGCCAGCCACACCCAGCGACGCAGCCAGGGCCGAGAGGGAGGCGAGCAGGGTCCGGCGGGTCTTCATGCCCGGGAAGATGCCACGGCGCAGGGCGGGTCCGGAAGATCGCGCAGCGTGAGGGCCGCAAGCTGCCGGATCTCGGCCCGGACGGGGGTGGCGGTGGGGGTGTCGTCCGCGATGGTGGTGAACCAGGCTTCCGGCGGGGCGCGGCCGGCGGCGCGGGACCAAGATAGGCCGCGCAGCACCGCTTCCGCCGCCTTGGGGATGCGCGGGGGGATCGGCAGGCGGTTCAGCGTGGCCCAGACCCCGGCCCAGCAGCGCGCGACTGACCAGGGGTTGTAGCCCCCTCCCCCCAGCACGATCAGCCGAGGGGTTAGCGGCATCACCGCCGCGACCACCGCGCGATGCGCCGCATTGGTCAGCGCCAGCCGCGACAGCGGGTCTTCCGCCACCGCATCCGCCCCGCATTGCAGCATGATCGCCTGCGGCCGCAGGTGGCGGATGACGGGCAAGATGGCGTGGCGCAGCAGCCAGTCCATCTCCGCGTCGTGAAAACTTTCGGGCACGGGGATGTTGCGCGCATGCCCACCGGCGCGATCTTCTGGCCGGCCGGTATGCGGCCAGCGCCCGTCCTCATGCACCGACAGGGTGAAGACGCGCGGATCGTCGTGGAAGGCCAGTTCCACGCCATCGCCGTGATGCGCGTCGATGTCGAGATAGAGGATGTTGGTCAGCCCCTGATCGAGCCAGCAAAGCAGCCCGAGCACCGGGTCGTTCAGGTAGCAGAACCCCGCCGCGCGGTCGGGCATGCCGTGATGCGTGCCCCCGCCCGGCACATGCACGATGCCGCCTTCCGCCGTCAGCCGCGCGGCCAGCATGGTCCCCCCCGCGCCGGTCGCGGGGCGCCGGAACACCTCGCGGTAGATCGGGTTGCCATGGGCGCCGATGTGATGCCGCGCGCGGGCCTCCGCCGTCACGGCCTGCTCGGCCTCGGCGCGGATCAGGGCTTTGACGTAGTCCGGCGTGTGGAAGCGGGTCAGTTCGTCGGGTGTCGCCACCGGGCTGTCGCGATACTGCCCCGGCGCCACCCAGCCCATCGCCCGGATCAGGTCGAGCGTGGTGGAGACGCGCGGGATCGCCAGCGGGTGCTTCGGGCCATAGGTCGAGCCCCGGTAGATCTCGGAGCCAATCAGCACGGGTCGGGTCACGGGCCCGAGATGCCACGCCCCGCCGCACTTGCAAGCCTGGGCGGGGCGGGGCATGGAACCGTCACACATCGGGGGGAGCCCATCGGGGGCTGAGAGGCGGGAGACCGCGACCCCACGAACCTGATCCGGGTCATGCCGGCGAAGGGAACGGTGTCCGTGCCTCGCCTGCCCGCACCGGGATTCCGAATCGCATTGCCGCAGGGTCTCGCCCTGGGCGGGGCCGCCGTGCTGGCGCCGATGACGCTGAATGTCATGGGCGGGCGCCTGACGGCGCTGCTCGGGCCGTCAGGGTCTGGGAAATCCACGCTGCTCAGGCTGGCCGCCGGGCTGCTGGCCGCGCCCGGCGCGGTCACGGCGGATGATGGGCGGCCGCTCGCCGGGCGGATCGCCTGGATGGCGCAGCAGGACCTGCTGGTGCCCTGGCGCGACGCGCTGGGGAATGTGCTGCTCGGCCAGCATCTGCGGGGCGAACGGCCCGATGCCGACCGCGCCCGCGCGCTGCTGGCAGCGGTCGGGCTGACGCCGGCGGACTCGGGAAAAATGCCGGCGGCGCTGTCGGGGGGCATGCGCCAGCGCGTTGCCCTGGCCCGCACGCTGATGGAGGACCGGCCCGTCGTGCTGATGGACGAGCCCTTCAGCGCCGTCGATGCGCCGACGCGCCACCGCCTGCAGGATCTGGCCGCGCGGCTGCTGGCGGGGCGCACCGTGCTGCTGGTGACGCATGACCCGCTGGAGGCGCTGCGCCTCGCCGACCGGATCCTGGTCTTGCAGGGCAGCCCCGCCGCGCCGGCCGAGGTCGCGGTGCCCGAGGGCGCGCCCCCGCGCCCGGCACGCGACGGGGCGCTGCTGGCCGCGCAGGCCGCGCTTCTGGAACGGCTGGCGGAGGTGGCGTGATGCGCCCGCTGATCGCCGCCGCAGGCCTGATCCTGCTGTGGCAGGGCTTCGTCTGGATCACGGATGTGCCGCCCTTCCTGCTGCCATCCCCCTGGCGCGTGGCGCAGGCGCTGGCGGCGCGGTGGGAGAGCATCGCGGGCCATGCGCTGGTGACAGGTGCCGAGATGCTGGCGGGCCTTGCGCTCGGCGCGATGCTCGGCTGCGCCATGGCGCTGACGCTCGCGGCGTGGCGGGGCGGGCGGCGGTGGCTGCTGCCGCTGCTGCTGGTCGCCCAGGCCGTGCCGGTCTTCGCCATCGCGCCGCTGCTGACGCTGTGGTTCGGCTTCGGCATGGCGAGCAAGGTGGTGATGGCCACCCTCATCATCTTCTTCCCCGTCGCCACCGCCTTCTATGACGGGCTGCGCCGCACGGATCCCGGGCTGCTCGACCTTGCCGCGACCATGGGCGCGCCGAAGGGCGCGAAGCTGTGGCGCATCCGCCTGCCCTCGGCGCTGCCCGCGCTCGCATCCGGCCTCCGGGTCGCGGCGGCGGTCGCGCCGATCGGGGCGGTGGTCGGCGAATGGGTGGGGGCGAGCGCGGGGCTCGGCTACCTCATGCTGCATGCCAATGGGCGCAGCCAGGCGGATGTCATGTTCGCCGCGCTTTTCGTGCTGGCGCTGATGGCGCTGGCGCTGTGGTTCACCGTGGACCGGCTGCTGCGCCGGGCCATTCCCTGGCAACCCGACAGCCTGCTTTCGGACAAGACATCATGATCAGCCGTCGCGCGGCGCTCGCCCTGCCGCTTCTCGCCATCCCCGCGATCGCCCGCGCGCAGGCCGCGCGCGACCAGGTGACGCTGCTGCTCGACTGGTTCATCAACCCGGACCACGCGCCGATCTATGTGGCGCAGGAACGCGGCGACTTTGCCCGCGCTGGCCTCGATGTCCGCATCGTCGCGCCGGCCGATCCGAACGATCCGCCGCGGCTGATCGCGGCGCGGCGGGGCGATATCGGCGTGTTCTACCAGAAGAACCTGCATCTGGCCGTGGACCAGGGGCTGCCGCTGGTGCGCGTGGGCACGCTGGTCGCGACCCCGCTGGCGACGCTGACGGTGCTGCGCGACGGGCCGATCCGCCAGATCTCCGATCTGCGCGGCAAGCGCATCGGCTTCTCCGTCGCGGGGTTCGAGGAGGTCGTGATGGGCGCCATGCTGGAAAGCGCCGGGCTGCGCCTTTCGGATGTGCGGCTGATCAATGTGAATTTCGCGCTGTCCTCGGCGCTGATGTCCGGCCAGGTCGATGCCATTGTCGGCGGCTACCGCAATTTCGAACTGCATCAGCTGGACATCGAAGGCCGCCCCGGCCGCGCCTTCTACCCCGAACAGCACGGGCTGCCGGCCTATGACGAGCTGATCTACATCGCCCATCGCGACCGCGCCCGCGACCCCGTGCTGCGCCGCTTCATCGATGCGACGGAAGCCGCGACCCACTTCCTGGTCAACAACGCCGAGGAAAGCTGGCGCATGTTCATCGCCGGCCCTCGGCGCGAATTGGACAATGAGCTGAACCGCCGCGCCTGGGCCAGCACGATCAACCGCTTCAGCCTTTCGCCCGGCGCGCTGGACCGCAACCGCTACGACCGCATGGCGCGCTTCCTGGCCGAGCGGCGCCTGATCCGCAGCGTCCCCGCCCTCGACAGCTATGCGGTGGAACTGCCGGCGGCCACGCGATGACAGCGCCGCGCTTCCTGGTCGATGCCGATGCCTGCCCGGTGCGGGACGAGGTGCTGCGCGTCGCCGGCCGCCTGGGGTTCGAGACGATCTTCGTCTCCAACGGCTCCCGCCCCATCCGCCCGCCCGGCGGCAACACGCAGATCGTCATCGTCACCGAAGGCGCCGACAAGGCCGATGACTGGATCGCGGACGAAGCGCGGCCCACCGATATCTGCATGACCAACGACATCCCGCTGGCCGCGCGCTGCATCGCCAAGGGCGCCTTCTGCATCTCCTTCAAGGGCCACGCCTGGACCGAGAACAACATCGGCTCCGCCCTGGCGGGGCGCGAGGTGGCGCGGCACCTGCGGGAGATGGGGATGGGCGGTGGGCCGCCGCCGATGGCGCAGGCCGACAAGTCGCGCTTCCTCAACGCGCTCGACGCCATGGCCACCGCCGCGCTAAGGCGGTCGCAAGGCGGTTGATCCGCGGGAGGGCTTGCATGATCACCATCCATGGCGTCCTGCGCTCTCGCGCATCGCGCAATATCTGGCTGGCGCATGAATTGGGGCTGAAGTTTCGGCATGAGCCGGTGATCCAGGCCTATCGGCTGGCCGATCCCGCCGCCCCCGATGCGCCGCCCAACACGCGGTCCCCGGACTTCCTGCGGCTGAACCCGAATGGCCGCATCCCGGTGATGGAGGATGGCGGGCTGGTGCTGCATGAATCCCTCGCCATCAACCTGTACATGGCGAAGAAGCATGGCGGCCCGCTGGCGCCCGCCACCCTGGCGGAGGACGGGCAGATGACCGCCTGGGCGCTCTGGGCGATGACGGAGGCGGAGCCGCACACGATCGACGTGCTCTACCACCGCTTCGCCAAGCCGCCGGAGGAACGGGACGCAGCCAAGGCCGACGCGGCGGTGGCCGCGCTGCGCGCGCCCTTCGCCGTGCTGGATGCCGCGCTGGCGGAAAGCGGCTTCCTGGTCGGCGGCCGCTTCACGGTCGCGGACCTCAACACGGCGGAGGTGATCCGCTACGCCCAACCCGCCCCGGAACTGTTTGCCGCCGCGCCGCGCGTGCAGGCCTGGATCGAGTCCTGCCAGGCCCGCCCGGCCTTCCGGCGCATGATGGAGGCCCGCGCGGCGGAGCCCGCGTGAGAGCAAACCGCGCAGCATGAGCCGCATGACGCAACGGTAACGCCGCGGCGCGGGCTGCGCTGGCGTTCCCCTCTTGCGCTTTGCGCGGGCGCTACTCTCTATAGCCTCGTACTGGGGACACCGTCACCGGAATAAGGACACCATGTCGATGCGTCTTCTTCTGCCCGCTCTTGCCGTGCTGGCCCTTGGTCTTGCCCCCGCCGCCCAGGCGCAAAACGCCGATGCGGGACGGACGGTCTACAACCAGTGCCGCGCCTGCCACACCATCGAGGCCGGCGGGCGCAACGGGGTCGGGCCGAACCTGCATGGCATCGTCGGCCGCCGCGCCGCCTCCATCGAGAACTTCCGCTACTCCGCCCCCATGCGGACCGCCGCCCAGGGCGGGCTGACCTGGACGCCGGAGAACCTGGATCGCTACTTGAAGAACCCGAAGGACCTGGTGCCTGGTGGCTCGATGTCTTTCGCAGGGCTGCGGAACGACCAGCAGCGCAAGGACCTGATCGCGTGGCTCGGCACCCAGCGCTGATCTGAGATCAGTTCGCGAAAAGCGGCGCGCGGAGGTCCAGCACCTCCGCGACCGCATCCTCGAAGGCGCCCAGCTCGGCCTCCCCCACCGCGAGCGACAGCGCGATCATCCCGCGCCGCGCGACGTAGAAGCCGCGCTCCAGCAGGTCGAGGAACAGCAGCTCCTTCACCCCCTGGTCGCCCGCTGCGGCTTCGGCGGCGTTGCGCGGGGGGGCACCGGCGACGTGGAAGCACAGCATGCTGCCGCGCCCGGTCCAATGCAGCGGCAAGGCGCGCTGCGCCGCGATCCCGTTCAGCGACCGCCGCAGCACATCGCCGCGCTCGTTCAGAGCGCGCGCGACGTCAGGGGTATAGACCTCCCCCAGCGCGGCGATGCCAGCCGACATGGTCAGCACATTGTTGTTGAAGGTGCCTGCATGCGGCACCGCATTCCCCCGCCGGGGGTCGAAGGCCTCCATCAGCGCCGCCCGCCCCCCGAAGGCGCCGAAGCTCATCCCCCCGCCGACATATTTGCCGAGGGTGGTGAGGTCCGGGATCACCCCCGTCGCCTCCTGCAGCCCGCCGGGGGAGAGGCGGCTGGTCATCACCTCATCGAAGATCAGCAGCGCGCCGGTTTCATCGGCCAGCGCGCGCAGCCCTTGCAGGAAGGCCGTCGTCGCCGGGATGCAGCCGCCGCCGCCCAGCATCGGCTCCAGGATGATGGCCGCGAGGTCGCCCGCATGCGCCCGCGCCAGGGCGCGCGCGGCCTCCAGGTCGTTATAGGGCGCGGCGATGGTCCGGTGCGGGACATTGACCGGCGCCGCGGCGGCGGAGAAGCCGAACAGACTGCCATGGTAGCCGCCCTCGAAGCCGAGGATGGTCCGCCGCCCCGTCGCGATGGTCGCGGTCGCGACCGCCATCAGGTTGGCTTCCGTCCCCGAATTGGTGAAGCGCACCTGTTCGATGGACGGGAAGCGGTCGCAGACCAGCCGGGCGAAGCGGGCCTCGAAGCCGTTATGCGCGGTCAGGTTCACCCCGCCATCCAGCGCCCGCAGCACCGCCGCGCGGATCGCGGGGTGCGAATGGCCGAACAGCCCGGCGGTGTATTCGCCCGCGAGGTTGACGTAAGCAAGCCCGTCCGCGTCCTCAATCCGGCAGCCCGCGCCGCGCAGCGCGGTGAAGGGAAAGGGCGACAGGTGCAGCACGCTGCGCGTATTGCCCCCCGGCATCACCTCCGCTGCGTCGAGATGCCGCGCGAGGCTCAGCGGGCGGCGGCGCGCATAGCCCTGCCGGGCTTCGTCCAGCGCATCGGCCAGCGTCGCATTGCGTCCATGCATCCCGCGGACCTCCCACCGGGCGCGGCGCGCCTCAGGTTTGGAGGTAGAATACCTCCAACCCGGCGGCCGGGAAGGCCGCGGCAGCGCCAAGGACGATCCGCGCATCCAAGAATAGCAGGCGATCCGGGCCGACCCCATAGTCGGTACCGGCGGCCGGCCGGGTCTGCTCCTCCGCTTGGGGCGGGCTGGTGTGTGATCCCTCGATCACAGGCAGGCGGGCGCGCTTCGACGACCATAGGCCGAAGATGGCCCCTGGCCCGCCCTTGGCTTCCTGCTGCTCGGCCAGTCGCCGCCAGTCGCGCAGCGAGGCCAGCGGCTCCCGCTTCACCGGGACGTCTTCGAAGCGTGTCAGTTCCAGCATCGAAGCGGCGATCACGGCCGGGTCGAGCATCACCGGCGCCATGCGCTCCCGATCGACCTTGCCGTCCGTCGGCATGACCAGCGAACGCTCATAGACGCCAAGCTGGCGAAAAAAGCGGAGGAAGTCTAAGTCGGACTGGGCGAGCCATCCGCGCGCCCGCATCCATTCCAGCGAGGGCAGCTCCATCTGCCACCCAAGACCGGCCGCGCGCCCCGGCAAGCCGATCCGGGACCCGGCCTGCACCAGCGCGAAGTCGGAGCCTTCGAGCTTCAGAGTGACCCGCGGCGCATCCGCGGGGTTCGGATAGGTCAGGTTGAAGTTGAAGCCGGCATAGCCGTCGCCGAGCCCGGCATCCTTCAGGTCCTTCCGGAAGCCATCGATCTTGCCGCCACCGATGCACTCATCGTCGAGGAAGGCCAGTACGGTCCGCCCCCTGACGCTGGCCTCGGACGACCAGACCCAGCCATAGGTCCGGTTGTGCGAAACGCTTTCGATGGCACCACGAAGCATGAACCACCCCTGCGAGACGAGCTTGAGTTTGCAGCCAGCGTCGGCACCCGGCCGGCTCCCTGCCGACGCATCCATGGGCTAGGGTGTATGCGCAGCGAGGCCAGCCTCGCAATCCCCTTAACGGAACATTCCGATGTCATATTTTTATGACTTCTCTCCGGCGATGCAGCCCCCCCAATCCGCCGGCGCCCCAGCATGAGCGGCCCGCTGGAAGACCTCCGAATCGTCGAGGTCTCGGCCTTCGTCGCCGCCCCCATCGGCGGCATGACGCTGGCGCAGCTGGGCGCGGAGGTGATCCGCATCGACCCGCTGGGCGGCAACATCGATGTCGGCCGCTGGCCGCTCGCACCCTCCGGCACCAGCCTCTACTGGACCGGGTTGAACAAGGGAAAGCGCAGCATCTGCCTCGGCCTCAACACGACGGAGGGCCGGGAACTGGCTTCCGCCCTGATCGCGGAGGCCGGGATCCTGCTGACCAACCTGCCTGCCGCGGATGGCTGGATGTCCTATGCCACGCTGTCGGCGCGGCGGCCGGACTTGATCATGCTGCGCCTGACGGGCACGCATGATGGCGGCAACGCCATCGACTACACCGTCAACGCCGCCGTCGGCTTCCCCACCGCGACGGGGGAGGATGAGAGGCCGGTGAACCATGTCCTGCCCGCCTGGGATGTCGCGGCGGGGCTCTATCTCTCGACCGGGCTTCTCGCCGCCGAACGCCGCCGCAGCCGCACCGGCCAGGGCGGAGAAGTGACGCTCGCCCTGTCCGATGTCGCCTATGCGACGGTCGCGACGCTCGGCTATGTCGCGGATGTGCAGGTGAACGGGTCGGTGCGCCCGCCGCTGGGCAACTGGCTCTACGGCGCCTTCGGGCGGGATTTCGGCACGAAGGATGGGCGGCGGGTGATGCTGGCCGCCATCTCCAACCGCCAATGGCGCGCGATCGGCAAGGCGACGCGGTTGGCGGAGAAGCTGGCGCTGATCGGCCAGGCGATGGATGTGGACCTGGACGACGAAGGCGGCCGCTACGCGGCGCGGGAAGCGATCGGCGCCGTGCTCGCGCCCTGGTTCGCCGCCCGCACGCTGGATGAGGTGCGGCAGGCCCTGGACGGGTCGGGCGTGCTCTGGGGGCCCTACCAGGATTTCGGGCAGATGGTGCGGGACGATCCGCGCTGCTCCCCGGCCAATCCGATGTTCCACGAGATCGAGCAGGAAGGTGTCGGGCGGCTGCTCGTGCCGTCCTCGCCCCTCCAGCCGGCCGCGCCGCCGCGCCCTGCCCCGCGCCTGGGTGCCGACACCGATGCGGTGCTTGCGCAGGTGCTGGGGTTGTCGCCCGCCCGGATCGCGGCATATCGCGAGACAGGCGCCTTGGCGCCCGATGGGGAATGACGGGTTCGGCATGAGCGATGTGATGAAGGACTGCCGCGGGATCCTGGCCGCGGCGGAAACACTTCTGGCCGGCGGCCGTGCCGCCGTGCTGGGGCAGGCGGCGCCGGGCGGGCGGCTGGATGCCGCCGCGCTGGAAACGGCGCAGATGGCCGCCCACGGCCTCGCCTGGGCCGCGACCTATGTCGAAGCGCTGCGCCAGGCGCTGCGCTGGGCGGAACGGCTGGAGGCCGCCGGGCGCTTCGGCGCGACGGAACGCGCGATCCTCGGCCTCGGCTTCGCCGAATATGGCGCGCAGCTGGCGGGCGGCATCCCGATGAGCCAGGTCGAAGTCGCACGCCCCGCCGATTGGGGCGTGGCGCCGGAAGCGGAAGCCGCGCTCCGCGCGGCGCTGGTGCCGCTGTCGGGCCCCGCCGTGCTGGAAGCCGCCCGCGCGACGGTGGTGGGATCGCTCGCGGTTGGCGAATTCGGCGCCATCGGCCTCGACGATCCGGAAATGGAGATGCTGCGCGAGACCTTCGCGCGCTTCACCGCCGCCGAGGTGACGCCGCATGCCCAGGGCTGGCACGACGAGAACGCGCTGATCCCGCTCGATCTGATCGAGAAGCTGGCGGAGCTCGGCACCTTCGGCGTGACGATCCCGGAAGCCGATGGCGGCCTCGGCCTCGGCAAGGTGGCGATGTGCCTGGCGAGCGAGATGCTGTCGGAAGGCTATGTCGGCGTCGGCAGCCTCGGCACGCGCAGCGAGATCGCGGGGGAGCTGATCGCGCTGAACGGGACGGAGGCGCAGAAGGCGCGATTCCTGCCCGGCATCGCCGGCGGCACGATCCTGCCCACCGCCGTCTTCACCGAACCCAATACGGGCAGCGACCTGGCGAACCTCCGCACCCGCGCGGTGCGGGAGGGCGACGTGTTCAAGGTCTATGGCGCGAAGACCTGGATCACCCATGGCTCGCGCAGCGACATCATGACGCTGCTGGTCCGCACCGACCCTGACGCGCCCGGCCACAAGGGCCTGTCCATGCTGATCGCGGAAAAGCCGCGCGGCACGGATGACAATCCCTTCCCCGCACCGGGCATGTCGGGGTCCGAGATCCATGTGCTGGGCTATCGCGGCATGCGGGAATACGAGATCGCCTTCGAAGGCTTCGAGGTGCCGGTGGCGAATTTGCTCGGCGGCGTCGAGGGCCAGGGCTTCCGGCAGTTGATGGAGACCTTCGAAAGCGCCCGGATCCAGACCGCCGCGCGGGCGCTGGGCGTCGCGCAGAACGCCCTGACGCTGGCGCTGGACTACGCCAAGACGCGCATCCAGTTCGGCAAGCCCATCATCGCCTTCCCCCGCGTCGCGACGAAACTGGCGATGATGGCGGTGGAGACGATGTTCGCCCGCCAGCTGACCTATTTCGCGGCGCGGGAGAAGGATGCGGGAAGGCGCTGCGACGTGGAGGCCGGGATGGCGAAACTGCTGGCCGCGCGCGTCGCCTTCGCCAATGCGGATGCCGGGCTGCAGGTGCATGGCGGCAACGGCTATGCGCTGGAATACCCGATCAGCCGCGTGCTGTGCGACGCCCGGGTGCTCTCGATCTTCGAGGGCGCGGCGGAGATCCAGGCCCACATCATCGCCCGCGGGATGCTGGGGCGCGTGAACTAGCGCCTGATCCGCGAAGGCGTGTTCGCCGAAGCGGTGAATCAGTCGCTCGGCGACAAGCTATATCGAGATCCCATCAAAGGGATCTCGATATAGCGCTTGCGTGGGCGGCGGAAGGCGCGCAAGCCGTCCGCCGCCCCTGCTCTGAAAGCCGCCCGCGTTGCCCTTCCCGACCCTGCCCGCCCCGATCGCCTCGGCCCTAGCTGCGAAGGGCTATGCCGAGCCGACCCCCGTCCAGGACGCCGTGCTGGCGGCGGAGACGACCGGGCGCGACCTGCTGGTCTCGGCGCAGACCGGATCCGGCAAGACGGTCGCCTTCGGACTGGCCGTGGTGCCCGACCTGCTGGGGGATGCCGCGCGGCTTGGCCCGCCGCGCACGCCGCTCGCCCTGGTCATCGCGCCGACGCGCGAACTGGCCTTGCAGGTCCAGGCCGAACTCGGCTGGCTCTATGCCGGGGCTGGCGCACGCGTCGTGGCCTGTGTCGGCGGCACCGACATGCGTGCGGAACGCCGGGCGCTCGACATGGGCGCGCATATCGTCGTCGGCACGCCGGGGCGGCTGCGCGACCATATCGAGCGCGGCAGCCTCGTGCTCTCGGCGCTGGCCGTCGCCGTGCTGGATGAGGCGGATGAGATGCTCGACATGGGCTTCCGTGACGAGCTGGAAGCCATCCTGGACGTCACGCCGGACACCCGGCGCACGCTGCTGTTCTCCGCCACCATCCCGCCTGAGATCGCGGCGCTGGCCAAGCGCTACCAGCGCGACGCGCTCCGCATCGCCGCGACCGGCGAAGGCGGGACGCATCGCGACATCACCTACCACGCCGTGCTGACCGCGCCGCGAGAGGTGGAGCACGCGCTGGTCAATGTGCTGCGCTGGCATGATGAACGCGCCATCGTCTTCTGCGCCACCCGCGCCGCCGTCACGCGCCTGCATGGCAACCTGACGGAGCGCGGCTTCAGCGCCGTGGCGCTGTCCGGCGAATTGACCCAGGCGGAGCGGAACCGCGCGCTGCAGGCACTGCGCGACCGTCGCGCGCAGATCTGCGTCGCGACCGATGTCGCCGCGCGCGGCATCGACCTGCCGGATCTCGGCCTGGTCGTGCATGCCGAATTGCCGCGCGACCGGGATGTGCTGCTGCACCGTTCGGGCCGCACCGGGCGGGCGGGGCGGAAGGGCATCGCCGTGCTGCTGGTGCCCGCGACGCGCCGGCGCCTGGCGGAACGGCTGATGGCCACCGCGCGCATCAAGGCCGAATGGGCGCCCCCGCCCTCGGCCGAGGCGATCCGCACCCGCGACGGCGAACGCCTGGTCGCCGAGGCCGCGACCGCCGCCGAGGCCGTCGGGGCGGAGCCGGACGCGCTCGCGCTCGGCAAGGCGGTGCTGGAGAAGCATGGGGCGGAGGCGGTGGCCGCCGCGCTGGTCCGCGCGCTCGGCGCCAAGCTGCCCGCACCGGAGGAATTGGAACCGCCGGAGACAACGCGCGCCCCGCGCGAGCGCATCGCAGCACCCGGTGGTGCGCCAGGTGGGGAAGGCGTGTGGTTCCGTCTCAGCGTCGGGCGCAACCGCAACGCCGATCCGCGCTGGCTGCTGCCCTTCCTGTGCCGGCGCGGCCATGTGACGCGGCAGGAGATCGGCCGCATCGATGTGATGGAGCGGGAGACGCGGGTCGAGATCGCCCCCTGGGCCGCCGCCCGCTTCGCCGATGCGGCAAGCCGGCCGGATGCGGAGGATGAGGAGATCGCCATCGCGCCGCTGCGCGCCGATGCCGGGCCGCCGAGGATGCATGCGCCGAGGCCCCATTCGCCGCGCCCGGCGGGGCCGCGCCCTGCCGGCCCGCGCCCTGTCCGGACCCGAACCCCGCACGGTCGGCCGCGCTGACACCGCATTGCCGCGCCCCCCTCCCCTGCGGAGCGGGGGGCAGCGGCATAGCCGCTGCGCCGAAGGCTGGTCGGGGAGGGGGCACGACCGACCGCCAGCGGGAAGAGCCCGCCCCCTACCTGAACCCCGCCCGGTCCCCCACGCTGAACGCCCGCTTTCCGGACGCCATCGCGGCTTCGTGGTGGCGATAGATCCACTACACGGCGTCCGCCACATCGGGGCTGCGGGTTGTCAATCATGGGTCGGAAATTCAAGCGGAATCCGAAACCGAAGGTTGCAAGACGCCATTCCAACCTCCACCGTATCGACCGAGCCTGTTCGACCGCTGGAGTATTCGAATGCGCGCCTACGCGCTGGTTCAGTCCTTCTCTGGATCAAACGGCTTTCTTAACGAAAACGCCCTGATGGTCGCGGGGCATCCCCTGCTGGCCTATTCCATCGCTTTCGCGCGCCAGATCGCGGTGGAACGCGTGCTGCTCGCCACCGACAGCCCGCGCCAGGCCGAGATCGGCCGCGCCTATGGCGCCGAGGTGCTCGACCTGCGCCCCGCCGCCGCCAAAGGTGCCCAGGAGATCAGGCAGGACACCCTGGCCGCTCTCGAAACGACCCTCCCTGCGCGCGACATGCCGATACCCGATGTCTGGGTCTGGCTGGACCCCGCCTACCCTTTCCGCGACCCCGCCGTCGTCAAAGCGGCCATCGCCATGTTGGAAGAGAAAGGGAAGGTGGATGCC
This sequence comes from Roseomonas mucosa, assembly GCA_945878375.1. Classification (GTDB taxonomy): domain Bacteria; phylum Pseudomonadota; class Alphaproteobacteria; order Acetobacterales; family Acetobacteraceae; genus Falsiroseomonas; species Falsiroseomonas mucosa_A. The sequence continues at coordinate 144,295 of CAMDWG010000008.1, forward strand.
ATCCGCTTGATGGGCACGCCCAATGCCAGCCTGCACAGGATCGACACAGAAGGCGTACTGGAGACGGCAGCCGGACCCGCGGCCTGCGCGCCAACCGGCGTGGAGGTTTTCCGCCATGCCGCATGGCGCGGGCCTGGGCCATCGGCCCTGCGGCAGCGTGTCCACCCGTTGCCGCAGCAGCGCATCGCCACGCTGGCGGCGGACAGCGCGGACGGGATCGAGTTGGTGCGGGCGTTGCTCGAAACCTACCCGCGGCCGAAGATCGTGGCGCAGCACATACACCTGCCGGAACGGATGCCCCCCCTAGCGACGCCGGCGCCCGGGGTCGCACAGCTCCGCCCGCATTTCGACAGCAGCGATCCGAGGCGACAGATCGAAATTCTTTGCCGGCTGATGTTGCATGAAGCGAAGCCGGATTACTCCAATACCGCTGGCGACCTCGCCCGCGCGCGGCCCGACCTGCTGCGGACGGCGGCGGAGCTGATCCTGTCTCTATGGCCCCTGCATCCCGTCGCGCTGCACATGCTGGCGCTGACGTCCCTTCGGCTTGGGGACTTCGCGGCCGCCAGCCAAAGGCTGCGCCTGTTCCGCGACACCACGGCGCCGCAACGGGGCTTCGACACACGGAAGATCCTGCGTGCCAGCTTGCTGGATACGACGGCGGAGCCCACACGCCGCGCCGAGGATTGGGCACGGCACGGCGCGGAACATGGCGCACTCTCGGCCAGCAGCTATGCCGTTCAGCTTGCCGTTGCCGAGGCGCGTGCGCCGGACCTCGCGCCTTTCGAGACGCAGCTCGACCTCGGCCGCCGGGCGATGATGGCGCAGGCCGAGCAGGCGGCGATGGCCGGCGATGCCGCGGCACAGGCTTTACTTGGCATCGCGGCGCGGCTTCAGGCTGCCCGGTCGGTCGCCATTGTGGGCAACGCCGATACGCTTCGCGGCAGCGCGGAGGCCAAGCGGATCGAAGCACATGACGTCGTGGTCCGCTGCAACTATCCGGTCATCACGGGATTCGAGAGCGATGTTGGCACACGGACAGATCTGATGCTGTTCGACTCCTCGTTCAGCGGACGGCTCGTCGAGCTGATGGCGCGGCATGCCAGCTATCCCGAGGTCCCGGCACTGTGCTTCGGAAGGGCAGCAGCACCTGACACACCCGGCCCGCCCTCCGCACCGCCCAGCCTCATGCGCATGATCTCCGATCTCACTTATGGAAGCGGCACGACAGGCTTCCGCGCGGTGCTGCTGGTCGCGCTCATTCTCGACCGGCCGCTGGAACTGTTCGGCTTCACCTTCTTTCCGCTGGGCAGTCAGGGCGATTATTTCGCGCGGGCCACACCCGAGGTCCTGCACGAGATGGCCTATGAGCGCTGGTTCGTGGAGCGGGTGCTGTCGGTGCTGCGTCCCCAGGTCAGCTGGGTGCGGCCGGCCTAGACGCTCCCTGCCCCCCTATCCGGCCACGAACCCCGCACGGTCGACCGCGCTGAAGGCCTTGCGGCCGGACGCCATCGCCGCTTCGTGGTGGCGATAGATCCACCACACGGCCTCCGCCACATCGCTCCCGAGCGGTGTCGTCGCATCGCCGAACATCACACGGTCGATGCCGAGCGCCAGCGCCTGGCGGCTGAGATCGAGCCGCAGCGCATCGTCGCGGATCACGCGGAGCGCGGCGGCGACATAGGCGTCCTCGTCCCGCGCGATCAGCCATTCGGGCATGCCAAGCCGCCGCAGCAGCATCGAATCGGTGCGCGCATGCGGCTCCTGCCCTTCCAGCGCCACCACCGGCAGGCCCTGGCGCAGGCTGTCGATCACGCTGTGCAGCCCGCCGAAGGGAAAGGGGCTGAGGTTCAGGTCGCATTGGTTCAGCCGCGCCAGATACTCGCCATAGGCCAGCACCGGATAGACCGCCGCACCCGGCAGGCTTGCCGCCAGCGCGCGCCGCGTCGCGGCCAGTTCCAGCCCGCTGGCATTCGGGAAGATGTGAAACTGCACCGGCCGCCCGGCCTCCCGCGCGATGCGGCGCAGGATGGCGATGAAGCGCGGATTGAGCTTCAGCAGGTTCGACGGCAGTGCGACACGCAGCGGCGAGGGCCGCTCGCGCAACTGCGGCGCGACAGGGCGGTAATGCGGCGATGCCTCGAAGCGCAGCGAGGCGTCGGGCAGCCGCACCACCCGTTCCCCGAACAGCGCCGGATCGGCGACATAGCCTTCCTCGGTCAGGTAGTAGTCGATGGTGTCGCAGAAGGTGGAGGCCGAATGGCCGAGCGCCGTCATCTGGATCGGCGCAAGGCGCAGATTGGCCAGCGGCGGCCCCCAATGCCGCATCCCGACCGACGGCCAGAAGATGATGTCGGGCGCGAGCGCCGTGATCCGCGCCGCAATATCCTTCAGGTAATCCGGCGATGAGCCGCGCTTGAAGGTGATCGTCTCCTCGAACAACGCGCGGGCATGGGCATCGGCCTGGTGCTCCTCTGTCAGCAGCACAAGGCGGAAGCGGGTGGCAAGCTGGCGCAGATATTGGCCGAAATAGCGGTACTGCACGTGGTTGGCGTGCATGATTTCCGCCACGAACAGGATGGTCGGGCGCGCGACGAGGCGCCGCTGGGCGGGCAGCGCCGCGTCGCGCATGCCATGCCGCAGCACCCAATCCCGTAGCACGCGGTTCAGCACGCGCTTGATGGCGTGCTTCTCCCTTCCCTCGGCATAGGAACAGAGCATCCAGGCATTGCCGAGCAGCACCAGATGATCGACCGAGCCCGGCAGCGCCGCCGCCGGCAGGCGTTCCGCCAGCGCCAGCAGCCGGTCGCGCCGCGCATGGCCGGCCTCCGTCGCGATCGGCTTCGCGCAGAGCAGGTTCAGCACCGCGAGCAACACGAGGCCCGGCGGGCCCACCAGCAGCGCCTCCACATCGATCGGCAGGCGGCTGTCGATGGGCAGCAGCAGCGCCGCCTTGCGGAAGGCCACCGGATCGCGCGTGGCCAATGCGGCGAGGCTTTCCGTATCGGTAGCGCCGAGCAGGCGGAGGATGTGGTCGGCGCTGCCGAAGCCGCTGATCGCATGGAGGTTGTCCACCGCGCGGCCGAGCACGGCGAGTTGCGCCAGCGTGGCATCATCCGGCGCGGTGGCGGGATCGGCCAGGATCGTCGCGCTGGCGGCCGCGATGCGGGTGGCCAGCACCTCCTCGGGCGCCGATGGCTCGCCGGGGGCGAGGTTTAGCAACGCGGTCCCGGTTGCCAGGGCGCGATAGATCCGCAGCATCATGCCCAAGCCGTCCGGCCGCCGGGCCAGCGCGGAATGTTCAAGGGCGGCGATGCTGTCCATGGCGGCCTTCATCCCATTGCCGCAGGGGAACGGAAAGAGGGTTTCCAGCCGTTCCGGACCGGGAGATCAGAGCCGGGCGATCAGACCCGGGCGATCAGGCCCGGCCGCGCAGCCCGGCCCAGACAACCGCGGCCCGATCCCCGAAGCCGCGCGGCGCCGGGACCGGGCGGCCCGCCGCAAGCTTCTTCAGGTCGCGCGCCGCCAGCACCGCCGGCAGCGCCGCCGCGATGGTGCCGGCGGGGATGTCGCGCCGCGCGCCCTCCAGCGCCGCGAGGCCCTCCGCCGCCATCTCCGCCACCAGCGCGCGGAGCGCGGGGGCTGTAGGATCGGCCACCACCGCTTCTGCCACGAGCCCCGCTGCCTGCAGCCTGTCGCGCGGCAGCAGGCAGCGGCCCTGGGCCGCATGGGCGGCCACGCTCCGCAACACGCCCGCCAGCCCGTAAGCCGCGCCCAGCGCGCGCAGCACCTCCGCCCCCTCGGCCTCCGCGCCGAGCGCGCGTCCCGCTGCGGCGGACCAGCCGCCCGCGGTGCCGCGCAGCCAGGCGACGAAGGCGGTCTCGGTCGCGAGGCCGTCCTCCTCCGCCTCCGCCTCTCGCGCATCGGCCATGGCCAGAAGGTGGGCGGGGTCGAGCAGACCGGCCTGGATCTCGGCGGCCAGGGGGGCGGCGACCTCATGCCGCCGGGCCGGCTTGCCGGCGGCGGCTTCCTCCACCGCCTCACGCCACCATTGCAGGCGGATCAAGGCGGCGACCGGATTCGTCGCGGCTTCGCGGGCGCGGGCCAGTTCGTGGTTGAAGGCGATCAGCGCGAAGATCGCCCCGCGCCGCGCTTCCGGCGCGAACAACGCGCAGAGGAATCGATCCGGGTCATGGGCCCGGGCGAAGCCGGCAAGGTCCTGGTTGAGGGGCGGCGCGTCTTCCATCGCGCCCGCTGATGGCGCCCCCGCAGACGCGATGCAAGCGCGGTTGACGCCCCACGGCACCACGCCTAGGTCAGATGCCTTCGGCCCCCGGCGCGCGGCGCATGGGGATGCCTGCGCCATCGGGAGAGACCCATATGCCCTTCAGCCTGCCCGCCCTGCCCTATTCGACCACCGCCCTCGCGGCCCAGGGCATGTGCCAGGAGACGCTCGAGCTCCATCACGGCAAGCACCACAACGCCTATGTCACCGCGCTGAACGGCCTGATCGAGGCCAAGGGCCTGGCCGGCCAGTCGCTGGAGCAGATCGTGGCCGAAGCCGGCAAGGCGGGCGCGGATGGGCTGCCGGTGCTGAACCAGGCGGGCCAGCATTGGAACCACCTGCTGTTCTGGCAGGTGATGTCGCCCAAGGGCGGCGGGGACAAGCTGCCGGGCGCGCTGGAAGCCAAGATCAACGCCGATTTCGGCGGCCTCGCCCAGTTCAAGGACGCCTTCAAGCAGGCCGGCGTGACGCAGTTCGGCTCCGGCTGGTGCTGGCTGATCGTGAAGGCGGACGGCAAGCTGGCCGTCACGAAGACGCCGAACGGCGCGAACCCGGTCTCGACCGGCGAAGGCACGCCGATCCTCGGCTGCGACGTGTGGGAACACGCCTACTACCTGGATTTCCGCAACGTCCGCCCGAACTACCTGCAGAACTTCCTGGACAAGCTGGTGGATTGGGAGGTCGTGGCCGCTCTGCTCGACAAGGGCGGCCTGGCCAGCGGCCAAAGCGCCTGATGCATGCTGCCGGGAGGGACGCTGTCCCTCCCGGCCCCACATGCCCCGCCACGGCCAGGTGATCCGGTCGGGTGGAACCACCTGGCGGCCCGGCGGGCCGCGCTCGATCCCACCTACAGGATGAAGTCGCTCTCCTGCAGGCTGGTGACGCGGAGCACGAGCAGGGCGAATTCTGCGGCATCGTCGGCATCGGTGCTGCCACGCATGATCACCCCACGCAGTGCCGCATCGTAGGTCCAGTTCAACTGCGCCGTCGCATCCGTGCCGCTGAACGCAGCGCTGCCCGTGAAGCTGAAAGCATCGTTGCTGCCAACGCTATCCGCCGCGGCATCGATGAGGGACAGGTCGATCCGATCGCCCTCGCCGCGATTGAAGTCGAGGATCACATCCCAGGTGCCATCGGCGAGTCCACTGTCGGTCTCCGCTTCGAACCGGAAGTGATCCGCACCCAGCCCCCCGAAAAGCTGGTCGGCGCCCTCGCCTCCCGTCAAGCTGTCAGCGTCGGCCCCGCCCCGAAGCGTATCGGCGCCCTCACCGCCCAGCAGGGTATCGGCATCGTTCCCGCCATCCAGCGCGTCGTTGCCCTCACCGCCGACCAGCAGGTCATCGCCGCCATCCGCGCGCAACGTGTCGTTGCCGTCGTCCCCTTCGAGCACGTCATGGCCGGCGCCGCCACGCAGCGCGTCGTCGCCATTGCCGCCAGACAGGGTATCGGCGTCGTTCCCGCCATCCAGCGCGTCGTTGCCCGCACCGCCGACCAGCAGGTCGTCGCCGGCCTCGCCCCGAAGCGCATCATCGTCATTGCCGCCGCGGAGCGTATCGTTGCCCAGGCCACCGAACAGGGAATCCGCCCCGTCGGCGCCTTCAAGCAGGTTCCGCCCCGCATTGCCGTCGAGACGATTGGCCAGGGCGTTGCCGGTGCCGGTCAGGTCAGCCGTCCCGGCGAGGGACAGCCGCTCCAGCTCCGCGCCGAGGACCCAATCGCAAACCGCGATGACGCGATCATGGCCGCCACCGGCCTCCTCCTCCACCAGATCGCCGGCGTCATCGACATAGAAGACATCGTCGCCATTGCCACCAATCAGGCTGTCGGCGCCGCTTCCGCCGTCGAGCGTGTCATTGCCCTCCGCACCACGGACAAGATCCTGGCCGTCATCGCCGCGCACGAGGTCATGGCCCAAACCACCACGCAGCGCGTCGGCGCCCAGGCCGCCGAGCAGCGTATCGTCGCCCGAGTTGCCATAGAGGGTGTCGGCCCCATCGCCTCCGGCGAGGGAGTCATTGTCGTCGCCGCCTGCGGCGTAATCGTCGCCGCCCCCGCCATCGAGCGTATTGTTGCCGGCATTGCCATACAGCGTGTCGGCGCCAAGACCGCCGCGCAGCAGGTCATCGCCATTGCCGCCCCACAGCCAATCGGCATCATTGCCGCCATCCAGGCTGTCATCGCCCTCGCCGCCGATCAGAGTGTCATCGCCGTTGCCGGCACGCAGCGTATCGGCCCCTCCCTCACCAGTCAGCCAATTGTTCCCGGCATTGCCATCGATGCGGTTGTCCTGGGCGTTGCCGGTGCCGTTGATGTTGGCCAGACCGGACAAGGATAGCCATTCCAGATCCGCGCCGAGTGTCCAATCCAGCGTGGCGATGACGCGGTCGAAGCCGCCACCCGCCAGTTCCACCACCACATCGGCGGCGTCATCGACGTAGTAGGCGTCGTTGCCATTGCCGCCCAAAAGGCTGTCGGCTCCGGTTCCCCCATCCAGCGTGTCGTTGCCCGCATCGCCTTCGAGCGTGTCGTCCCCGCTGCCGCCTCGCAGCGCGTCATCGCCATTGCCACCAGACAGTTGGTCGGCTCCATCCCCGCCATCCAGCGCGTCGTTGCCCTCACCACCAATCAGCAGGTCATCACCGGCATCGCCCCGCAGCGTGTCGTGGCCCTCCTCGCCCCCGAGCACGTCTGCCCCGCTGCCGCCACGCAGCGATTCATCGCCATGGCCGCCGAGCAGGGTGTCCGCGTCATTGCCCCCATCAAGCGCATCATGGCCCTCGCTGCCGACAAGGAGGTCTTCACCGGCATCGCCCCGCAGCGTGTCGTTGCCCGCATCGCCAACGAAGCTGTCATTCCCGTTGCCACCGCGCAGCGCGTCGTCGCCATTGCCCCCTGACAGGGTATCGGCGTCATGCCCGCCATCGAGCGAGTCATTGCCTTCGCCGCCGATCAGCAGGTCGTCACCGGCATCGCCCTGCAGCGTGTCGTGGCCCTCATCGCCCTCGAGCACATCATTGCCGATGCCGCCGCGGAGCGAATCCTCGCCATTGCCGCCCCGCAGGCTGTCCGCGCCGACTTCGTTTTCGGCATCGCCGACAATCGTGTCGTTGCCCTCGCCGCCATCCAGCGTGTCGGCGCCGTTGCCGCCCAGCAGGCTGTCCGCGCCGTCGTTGCCGGCCAGGTCATCGTCGCCCTCACCGCCATCCAGCGTGTCCGCGCCGCTATCGCCAGCCAGGACATCATTGCCGTTACCGCCCGACAGCGCATCATCGTCATTGCCGCCGAACAGCGTATCGGCGTCGTCCCCACCATCGAGCGTGTCGTTGCCGTCCCCGCCGGACAGCAGGTTCCTGCCCAGATTGCCGTCGATGCGGTTGGCCAAGCCGTTGCCGGTGCCGGTCAGATCCGCCGAGCCGGATAGCGAAAGCCATTCCAGCTCCGTGCCAAGGGTCCAAGACAGGGACGCGACGACACGGTCCCAGCCCCCTCCCGACGTTTCCTCTACATCATCGTTGCCGTCGTCCATATTGTAGACGTCATCGCCATTGCCGCCGACCAGCGTATCGGCGCCACCCCCGCCATCCAGCGTGTCGTTGCCGTTACCGCCCGACAGCGTATCCTCGTTGTCGCCGCCAAACAGCGAGTCGGCGCCGTCCCCGCCATTCAGCGTGTCGCTGAGCAACCCGCCGAACAGCAGATCCGCCCCGTTGTCACCCAGCAGGCTGTCTGCCCCGGCACTAGAGCCGGGATCGCCCACCAGCGTATCGGCGCCCTCCCCGCCATCCAGCGTGTCGGCGCCGTTACCGCCCAGCAGGCTGTCCGCGCCGTCGCCGCCGGTCAGGGCATCGTGGCCCCCACCGCCATCCAGCGTATCCGCGCCGCCATCGCCAGCCAGGACATCATTGCCGTTCCCGCCCGACAGCACATCGTCGTCGTTGCCGCCGAACAGCGTATCGGTGCCCTCGCCGCCATCCAGCGTGTCGTTGCCGCTACCGCCCGATAGCGAATCCTCGTTGTCGCCGCCGAACAGCGTGTCGGCGTCGTCTCCGCCGTCCAGCGTGTCGGCGCCGATCCCACCATCCAGCGTGTCATTGCCGTTACCGCCCGATAGGGAGTCGTTGTCGCTGTCGCCGAACAGCGTATCGGCGCCGTCCCCACCATCGAGCGTGTCGGCACCGTCGCCGCCCTGCAGGCTGTCCGCGCCGTCGTTGCCGGCCAGGTCATCGTCGCCCTCACCGCCATCCAGCGTGTCCGCGCCGCCATCGCCAGCCAGGACATCATTGCCATTCCCGCCCGACAGCGCATCGTCGTCATTGCCGCCGAACAGCGTATCGGCGTCGTCCCCACCATCGAGCGTGTCGTTGCCGCCCCCGCCAGACAGCGAATCCTCGTTGCCGCCGCCGATCAGCGTATCGGCGCCGTTCCCGCCGTCCAGCGTGTCCCAGCCGATCCCGCCATCCAGCGTGTCGTCGCCGGCATAGCCTTGAAGCACGTCGTTGCCGTTGCCGCCCGTAATGGTTCCCTGCACCGTGATCGCGACGGCAAACGGATCGCTTGAGAGCGTGCCGTCGGAGGCGGTGACGGTGATGTCGTAGATATTGTCCAGCCCGTCATCCGCCGGCGCGTCGAGTGTCGGCGGGACCACGAAGGCCACATCACCGGTATTGGCATCGATGGTGAACGCCGCCGCATCCTCTCCGCTCAGCGTCCAGGTCAGCGTCGTGGCGGCATCGCTGTCTGTCGCGGCGGCGGTGAAGACAGCGGTGCCGCCATTCGCGGTAAAGCGCCGCGTCGGGTCGGAGGTGACGATCGGCGCCGCTTCGCTCACATTCGTCACGGTGATGGCGACGGCCCGCGGCGCGGTTGAAGTGGTGCCGTCTGACGCGGTGACGGTGATGTCGTAGACGTTGTCCACGTCGTCATCGGCCGGTGCCTCGAAATCCGGTGCCGTCTTGAAGGTCACAACGCCAGTATTGGCGTCGAGGTCGAACAGCGCCGCATCCTCGCCGCCCAGCGTCCAGGTCAGGGTCGCGTTGCCGTCGGGATCGCTGCCCGTCGCAGTGTAGGCCGTGCCAGTCCCATTCTCCGCGAAGCTCGCCGTACCGGCGGAGGTGACGGTCGGCGCGTCGTTGGCATCCGTCACGGTGATGGTGATGAAGCTTCGTGCGCTGGAAAGGCTGCCGTCGGAGGCCGTGACGCTGATGCGGTAGATGTTGTTGGTGTCGGCGTCGATCGGCGCCTCGTAGTTGGGCGCGGCCTTGAACGTCACCACGCCGGTGCTGGAGACGATGTCGAAGCGCGCCGAATCCTCGCCGCCCAGCGTCCAGCTCAGGGTCGTGTTGGCGTCGGGATCGCTGCCCGTCGCGGTGTAGGCCGTGCCGGTCCCGTTTTCCGCGAAATTGGCACTGGTACCGGAGGTGACGCTTGGCGCCTCGTTCGCGTCAGTCACGGTGATGGCGACGGCCTGCGCCGAGCTCGAAAGCGTGCCGTCGAAGGCGGTGACGGTGACGTCGTAGACATTGTCCGCCCCATCATCCGCCGGCTCCTCATAATTCGGGGACGCCTTGAAGGTCAGCGCGCGGAAGTTGGCATCGAGATTGAACAGCGCCGCATCAGCGCCGCCCAGCGTCCAACTCAGGGTCGTGTTGGCGTCGGGGTCGGTCCCCGTCGCGGTGTAGACCGTGCCGGTTCTATTCTCCGCGAAGCTCGCCGTACCGCCGGACATGACGGTCGGCGCCTCGTTCACATTCGTCACGGTGATGGCGACAGCATGCGCCGAGCTCGAGAGATTCGGGGTACCGTTGTCGGTGGCGGTGACGGTGATGTTGTAGACATTGTCGAGACCGTTGTCGGTCGGCGCCTCGAAATCCGGCGCCACCTTGAATGTCACCACGCCGGTGCTGGAGACGATATTGAACCGCCCGGCATCGGTGCCGCTCAGGGACCAGGTTATCGAGTTGCTGTTGGGGTCGCTGCCCGTCGCGGTATAGACCGTGCCGGTCCCGTTTTCCGCGAAATTGGCACTGGGGCCGGAGGTGACGGTCGGCGCTATGTTGATCGACCCACCGCTGCCCATGAAATCGGGATCATTCGGATCGAAGAAGGACATCGAGACCCCGATCTGTATGCCGGCGCAGCGTCCAGGCGCATGTCAGCGGTGTGGCCGCAGGTCGGATGAACGCCACGACGCACGGCGCGAAATCCGGGTTAGCCGCTGGAAACAATACGATCGATCTGGTCTTCCGTCCACGCCATCAGCGGATTCTGCGCCCCCTTATGACGAGTTTCGCAGATCCATCCAGGAGATCTGGCGAGCTATCGCCCGGTTCTTGGCGACCATGGCCCCCCCCCCCGAGGCGCCGCACATGCTCAGAGGCCGCTTGAGAAGGCCGACGGCTGAGGGTCCGCGGGGGATTTCCCGCGCCTGCCAGGAAGCAGCCGCAGCCGATGCTGGTTGCATCGGCAAGTCTGCGGACGCCGCAGGAGCGGAAAAGACCCGCGGAACCGACCCGTCCGGTGTTCTGTGACGGTCTCGCAGGGCATTGCGCTGTCCATTGGCCAAGGTGAGCGCGGTCGATCGAGCCTATGGCGGGGCGGCTGACCCCGCGCCCAGGTCGCCAAGCCCGACGCGGCCGGAAGGGGCAACGATGCTCCGGAGACGGCCACCCGAAACCCTTGCACATTCGTGATGAATATTCTTATCATGATTCGGCAACCATGCGGAACGCCCATCCATGTCGCTGAAGTCTCTTGTCGCCGCGAGCCTGTCTGCGGCGCTGCTTGTCGGCTGCACCCAGCGCCCGGAGAACATCACGGCGCGCTTCGCCAGCACGACAGGATACCGCGCCATGACCTGTGACCAACTCAACGAGGAACGACTGCGCGTCGGCACGGAGTTGCAACGCAACATCGACATGCAGCGCACGAATGCCGATACCGACACGGCCATGGTGGTTGGTGCTCTGTTTCTTTGGCCGATGCTCATCGGCCTTGCCGCAACAACCGACCGGCGCGACCAGATCGCCGCGATGATGGGCGAGCGCGATGCCATGGACCTGGCTGCCCGCGAGAAAGGGTGTGCTCCGGTGGCGATCCCGATTGAAGCACCGGCAGCTGCGCCTCCGACGACCTAGAACAGCGCCCGATCGACGGGGACCGCTTCGCGGTTCGGCTGATCGCGCATAAGCCACCCCAAAATCACAGGTGGTCCAGAGAAAGAAATCCGACCCAAGCAGGTCGTCTGGCCACATATTGATCCAGGGTCCAAGCTCGTTAGGCCGCGAGGCGGATGTTCGGGTTTGGACCCTGGGGCATGTTCAGGTCAGGCGCATCGCCAACGCCTGAGGCACGGATCGGTCGCGGGCCGCTACGGTGCCAGCATGCCGGAACGGGACGAGGCGTTCTGTCAGCGACGCACAGCGCCTTGGAAGGGTATGAGCCCGGTGGGATTCGAACCCACGACCCCATGATTAAAAGTCACGTGCTCTACCGGCTGAGCTACGGGCTCGTCGCGCCGAGGCGCGGTGCCCGGCGCCACTCAGGGCGCCGGGCGGGCGCTTTAGGCGTCCTGCGCCGGGGCGCTGTCAACCCCGCCCGCGGCTTCGGCACCAGCTTCGCCAGCCGCGGCACCCGCCGTGCGGAGCTTCATGGAGATGACCCGGTCCGGTTCGCGCACCATGCCGCTGCCACCGGCGCCGCGCTTGATCTTGTCCACGGCCTCCATCCCCGACACCACGCGACCCCAGATGGTGTACTGGCCGTCCAGGCTCGGGGCCGGGGCGAACATGATGAAGAACTGGCTGTTCGCGCTGTTCGGATTCGCCGTGCGCGCCATGCCGCAGGTCCCGCGCAGGAAGCGCGCCTTGGACGGGTGGCTGAACTCGGCCGCGATGTCCGGCAGGTCGGAGCCGCCGGTGCCGGTGCCCGTCGGGTCGCCGCCCTGGGCCATGAAGCCCTCGATCACCCGATGGAAGGGCGTGTTGTCGTAGAAGCCGCGCGCGGCCAGCGTGCGGATCTGCTCGACATGCTTCGGCGCGAGATCGGGCAGCAGCTCGATCGTCACGGTGCCGTCCTTGGTCTCGAGCAGCAGGGTGTTCTCAGGCGCAGGCGTGGCTTCGGTCATCGTCGTATCCTTGGGAAGGTCTTGTCTCAGGCGCCCAGACGGGCGCGGATCAGGCGGTCGGCTGGCGCGGGCACCATGCCGGAGGATCCGACGCCGCGCTTGATGCGGTCCACCGCCTCCATCCCCGACACCACGCGGCCCCAGATGGTGTACTGGCCATCCAGGCTCGGCGCCGGGGCGAACATGATGAAGAACTGGCTGTTGGCGCTGTTCGGGTTCTGCGTTCGGGCCATCCCGCAGGTGCCGCGCAGGAAGCGCGCGCGGCTGGCGGGAACGAATTCCGCCGCGACATCCGGCAGGCGGGACCCGCCGGTGCCCGTACCCGTCGGATCGCCGCCCTGGGCCATGAAGCCCTGGATCACCCGGTGGAAGGGCGTGTTGTCGTAGAAGCCCTGGCCGATCAGCGTGCGGATCCGCTCCACATGGCGCGGCGCGAGATCGGGCAGGAGCTGGATGGTGACGGGGCCATCCTTCAGCTCGAAGATCGCGGTCGTCGCGGCCTGGGCGCGCAAGACGCCGGGCATGGCAAGCGCACCGGCGACGCCGAGCGCGAGGCGGCGGGTCAGAAGCATCATGTCGCGTCCTTGCGGTTTCGCACGCGGACCAGCGTGCGTTCCAGGGTCAATGCGGGAACGAAGGTCGAGATGTCGCCGCCCAGCGTCGCGATCTCCTTCACGAAGCGGGAGGAGATGAACTGGTTGGTCTCGCTCGCCATCAGGAACACCGTCTCGATCTCGGGGTCGAGGCGGTGGTTCATGCCGGTCATCTGGAACTCGTAGTCGAAATCCGTCACGGCCCGTAGGCCGCGGATGATCATCTGCGCGCCAACCTCGCGCGCGAAGCCGACCAGCAGCCCCGTGAAGGGCACCACCAGCACCTCGCAGCCCGTGCGCGCGGCGATGCGGTCGGTCTCGGCCCGGACCAGTTCCACCCGTTCCTCGAGCGGGAAAAGCGGCCCCTTGCCGGCATTGATCGCGACGCCGACCACCAGCCGGTCCACCAGCCGCGCGGCGCGGCCGATGACATCGATATGGCCGTTGGTCACCGGGTCGAAGGTGCCGGGATAAAGCCCGATGCGCTTAGCCATGGGAGTCGGGCTCCGCCGCGGCGGCCGCGGTGCTGTCGGCGGCAGGGGCGGCGCCGGGCTCGGCCGGTTCCTCCTCATCCTCCATGACCGGGAAGCACGAGGTCACGCGCTCCTCCGCCTCGGGCCGCGCGAGGCGCACGCCCATCGCGGTGCGACCAGTAATGCGGACCTGCTCGGCCGGGGTGCGGATCACCTTGCCGCCATCGGTGACCAGCAGGATGTCCTCGGCCGCCTCGACGGTGAAGGTCGCGACGACCTCTCGGCCGGTCCGCCACTTCGCCGTCTCGCCCTTCTCGGCCTTGTCGTCGAAGCCGATGGCGCGGATGCCCTGCCCGCCGCGCCCGACCAGCCGGTATTCATAGGCCGATGTGCGCTTGCCGAAGCCCTTCTCCGTCACGGCGAGCAGGAATTGCTCGGCATTCGCCAACTCCGCCTCGCGCTCGGGCGAGAGGGTGACAAGCTCTGCCCCCTCCTCCGCTTCCTCCGCGACGGCGGGCACATCCGCCTCGCTATTCTCCTCGCCAGCGGCGCGGCGCTTCTGCGCGGCCAGGCGCAGATAGGCCACGCGTTCTCCCACCGTCGCCTCCACATGGCGCAGCACGGCGAGCGAGATGACGCGGTCCTCGCCCAGCAAGCGGATGCCGCGCACGCCATCGGAGGCCCGGCCGGCGAAGACGCGCAGCGTCTCCTCCTCCGCCTGGAAGCGGATGCAGCGGCCCTGGCGGGTGGCCAGCATCACGTCGTCGCCCTCGCGGCATGTCGCCACCCCGATCAGGCTGTCGCCGTCCTCAAGCTTCATGGCGATGAGGCCGGAGGCGCGGACATTGCGGAAATCCGAGAGCTTGTTCCGCCGCACATTGCCCTGCTGGGTCGCGAAGACCAGGTGCAGGTTTTCCCACAGCGCCTCGTCCTGCGGCAGCGGCAGCACGGCGGTGACGTTCTCGTCCTGCTGCAGCTGCAAAACCTGCCGCAGCGACCGGCCGCGCCCCGTCGCGCCGCCTTCGGGCAGCTGCCAGACCTTCTCGCGGAAGGCGATGCCGCGGCTGGTGAAGAACAGCACCCATTGGTGGGTATGCGCGACGAAGCTGCGGACGACGATGTCGTCCTCGCGCCGGCCCGCGCCGGTGCGGCCGCGCCCGCCGCGATGCTGCGCGCGGAACACCTCAAGCCCCGTGCGCTTCACATAGCCATCGCGGGTCAGCGTCACGACCATGGTGCCGGGCTCGATCAGGCTCTCATCGTCCTGGTCGGCGACGCCGTCCATGATCTCGGTCATGCGCGGGGTTGCGATGGTGGCGCGGACGGTGGCGAGTTCCTGCGCCATCAGCTCCATGCGGCGGGGGCGGGAGGCGAGGATCGCCAGCAATTCCTGGATGGTCGCGCCCACATCGGTCAGCTCGGCCGCGATCTTCTCCCGCTCCAGCCCGGTCAGGCGTTGCAGGCGCAGCTCCAGGATGCCCTTGGCCTGGTCTTCCGTCAGCCGCACCGTGCCCGCTTCGGTCAGCAGGTTGCGATGGTCGTCCACCAGCGCCAGCAGCGGGCCGATATCGGCCGCCGGCCAGTCCCGCGCCATCAGCGCGGCACGGGCGGAGGCCGCATCGGGCGCGGCGCGGATCAGCGCGATCACCTCGTCGATATTCGCGACGGCGACCGCGAGGCCGATCAGGTTGTGGCCGCGTTCGCGCGCCTTATCCAGGCGGAAGCGGCTGCGGCGGTTGATCACCTCCTCGCGGAACTTGATGAAGGCGAGCAGCGCGTCGCGGATACCCATCAGCCGCGGCTTGCCTTCGTCGAGCGCGACGAAGTTCACGCCGAAGGAGGTCTGCAGCTGCGTGAAGCGATAGAGCTGGTTCAGCACGACCTCCGGCGTCGCATCTTTCTTCAGCTCGATCACGATGCGAAGCCCGTCGCGGTCGCTCTCGTCGCGGAGGTCGGAAATCCCTTCCACCGCCTTGGCGCGCACCAACTCCGCTATCTTCTCGATCAGCGTGGACTTGTTCACCTGGTAGGGAATTTCGCTGACGACGATCATGGACCGCCCGCCGCGCATCTCCTCGATCGTCGCGCGGGCGCGCAGCGGGATGGAGCCGCGCCCGGTCTCGAAGGCGCTGCGGATGCCGGCGCGGCCGAGGATCAGGCCACCGGTCGGGAAATCCGGGCCGGGGATGATCTGCATCAGCTCGGCGAGCGTCGTGTCGGGCTCGGCGATCAGCTTCAGCGTGGCGTCGATCACCTCGCCCGGATTGTGGGTCGGGATGTTGGTGGCCATGCCGACCGCGATGCCGCCCGCGCCGTTCACCAGCAGGTTCGGATAGGCGGCGGGCAGCACGCGCGGCTCTTCCGCCGTCTCGTCGTAGTTCGGCGCGAAATCGACCGTGTCTTCCTCGATCCCCGCCAGCAGCGCGGCGGCGGATTTCGCGAGCCGCGCTTCGGTGTAGCGCATCGCCGCCGGCGCATCGCCGTCCATCGAGCCGAAATTGCCCTGCCCGTCGATCAGCGGCACGCGCATGGAGAAGGGCTGCGCCATGCGGACCATCGCGTCGTAGATCGCGCTGTCGCCATGCGGGTGATACTTGCCCATCACGTCGCCGACGACGCGGGCCGATTTCCGGTGCGCCTTGTCGGCGGTGTTCCCCGCTTCATGCATCGCGAACAGGATGCGCCGGTGGACCGGCTTCAGCCCATCCCGCGCATCGGGCAGCGCGCGGGCGACGATAACGCTCATCGCGTAGTCGAGGTAGGAACGCCGCATCTCCGTCTCAAGCCCGACGGGCGCGATATCGGAATGTGCGTTCGGGTCCTGCGGCGTATCGGTCAAGTCGTGGTCCTCAATGCGGCCCGGGGCGAAGCCCGGGCCGGGAAGCGCAATTCAGACGTGCAGCCTGGATGTCAGAACGGGATGTCGTCGTCGAGGTCGCCGCCCTTGGCCGGGGCGCGCCCGCCGCCGGCACGCGGCGCGCCACCGCCGGCAGGGCGCCCGCCGCCGGCATTGTCGTCCCAGCCGCCGCGCGATGCGCCGCCGCCGGAAGACCGGCCGCCGCCATAGCCGCCGCCCGATTCGCCCGGATCGCTGCCCATCTCACCGCCCGCGCCACGGCCGCCGACCAGCGACAGCTCGCCCCGGAACTGGCGCAGCACGATCTCGGTCGAGTAGCGGTCCTGGCCGGCCTGGTCCTGCCACTTCCGGGTCTCGATCTGGCCCTCGACATAGACCTCCGAGCCCTTCCGCAGGTATTTCTCGGCGATCTCGCCCAGCTTCTCATTGAAGATGGCGACCGAGTGCCACTCGGTCCGCTCCTGCATGTTGCCCTCGCGGTCCTTGTAGCGTTCGGAGGTCGCGAGGCGCAGGTTCACCACGCGGCCGCCATTCTGGAAGTTCCGCACTTCCGGGTCGCGGCCGAGCCGGCCCAGCAGGATCACCTTGTTCACTCCGGCCATCGGTCGGAATCCTCCTCTCCGGCGCGCGGGCCTGGGCCGGGCGCGGGGCGTTTCTGGGGCTGGAAACTAGCCCGGCGGCGGGTTGCAGGCCAGCCATGCGGGCCGCCGCGCGACGTCCCGCACTCCAACCTGCATGCCGCCCCTGGTGAAAGCTCTTCCAGCCCCATCTATATGGGCCTAGAACACCTAGAACACAATGCGAACGCCCGGACCGCCACGGTCCGCGCGCCGCGCTGACCGCATCGGTGCATGGATGACCGGACTGATTCGAATCCGCGGCGCGCGGGAACACAACCTCAAGAACCTCGACCTCGACATCCCGCGGGACACGCTGACCGTGGTCACGGGGCTGTCGGGGTCGGGCAAGTCCTCGCTCGCCTTCGACACGATCTATGCGGAGGGCCAGCGGCGCTATGTCGAATCGCTCTCGGCCTATGCGCGGCAGTTCCTGCAGCTGATGCAGAAGCCCGATGTGGACAGTATCGAGGGCCTGTCGCCCGCCATCTCCATCGAGCAGAAGACCACCAGCCACAACCCGCGATCCACCGTCGGCACGGTGACGGAGATCCACGACTATATGCGCCTGCTCTGGGCGCGGGTCGGCGTCCCCTACTCCCCCGCCACCGGCCTGCCGATCGAAGCGCAGACGGTGTCCCAGATGGTGGACCGCATCATGGCGATGGCAGAGGGCACGCGGCTGCTGCTGCTGGCTCCCGTCGCGCGCGGCAAGAAGGGCGAATATCGCAAGGACTTTCTCGAGTGGCAGCGGCGCGGCTTCGAACGCGTGAAGGTCAACGGCACCGTCCACCAGCTCTCCGATCCGCCGAAGCTCGACAAGAAGCTGAAGCACGACATCGAGATCGTGGTGGACCGCATCGTGGTGCGGGACGGCGCGCAATCGCGCATCGCCGACAGCCTGGAAACCGCGCTCGGCCTGGCGGACGGCATTGCCTATGCCGACAACGCGGAGACGAATGACCGGACGGTCTTCAGCCAGAAATTCGCCTGCCCCGTCTCCGGCTTCACGATCGAGGAGATCGAGCCGCGGCTGTTCAGCTTCAACAGCCCCCAGGGCGCCTGCCCCAGCTGCGACGGGCTCGGCACCCAGGCCTTCTTCGACCCGCAGCTGGTCGTGCCCGACGACACGAAAAGCCTGAAGGATGGCGCGGTGCAGCCCTGGGCGGGCGCGTCCTCGCCCTATTACGACCAGACGCTGGACAGCCTCGCGCGGCACTACAAGGTGGCGATGACGACGCCCTGGCAGGATCTGCCGAAGGCCTTCCGCGCCGTCGTGCTGAACGGCACGGGCAGCGAGGTGGTGACGCTCCGCTACAAGGACGGCCTGCGCGCCTATGACGTGAAGAAGGCGTTCGAGGGCGTGATCCCGAACCTCGAACGCCGCTTCCGCGAGACCGACAACGCCTGGACGCGCGAAGAACTGACCCGCTACCAGGCCGACCGTCCCTGCCCCGCCTGCCAGGGTTTCCGCCTGAAGCCTGAATCGCTGTCGGTGAAGGTCGCGGGCTGTCACCTTGGCGAGGTCAATGCGCTGTCCATCCGGCGCGCGCGCGACTGGTTCGGGGGCGTGATGCCCACGCTGACGCCCCAGCGCGCCGAGATCGCTCGCCGCATCCTGCGCGAGATCGAGGACCGGCTGCAGTTCCTGAACGATGTGGGGCTCGACTACCTCTCGCTTGGCCGGTCGTCGGCGACGCTCTCTGGTGGCGAATCCCAGCGGATCCGGCTGGCCTCCCAGATCGGCAGCGGGCTGACCGGCGTGCTCTATGTGCTGGACGAGCCCTCCATCGGGCTGCACCAGCGCGACAATGACCGTCTTCTGGCGACCCTCAGGCGCCTGCGCGACCTGGGCAACACGGTGCTGGTCGTGGAGCATGACGAGGACGCGATCCGCAGCGCGGATTATCTGGTCGATATCGGCCCGGCCGCCGGCAAGGGCGGCGGGCGCATCATCGCCCAGGGCACGCCGGCCGAGGTCGAGGCGAACCCGGCCTCCATCACCGGCCAATACCTGTCGGGCGCCCGCCGCATCCCGATGCCGGAGCTGCGCCGCCCCTTCGACCCGAAGCGGACCATCAAGGTGGTCGGCGCGCGCGGCAACAACCTGAAGGACGTAACCGGGGAGATCCCGCTCGGCACCTTCACCTGCATCGCGGGCGTGTCCGGCGGCGGCAAGTCCACGCTGGTGATCGAGACGCTGTTCAAGGCTGCCTCCCGCCGCCTGATGGGCAGTGGCGAGGTGCCGGCCCCGCATGAGCGGATCGAGGGGCTGGAGCATCTCGACAAGATCATCGACATCGACCAGTCGCCGATCGGCCGCACGCCGCGTTCGAACCCCGCCACCTATACCGGCCTGTTCGGCCCGATCCGCGACTGGTTCGCGGAACTGCCCGATGCCCGCGCGCGGGGCTACGCGCCCGGCCGCTTCAGCTTCAACGTCAAGGGCGGCCGCTGCGAGGCCTGCCAGGGCGATGGCGTGCTGAAGATCGAGATGCATTTTCTCCCGGATGTCTACGTCACCTGCGACACCTGCAAGGGCAAGCGCTACAACCGGGAAACCCTGGAGGTGAAGTTCAAGGGCAAATCCATCGCCGATGTGCTGGACATGACGGTCGATGACGGCGTGGAGTTCTTCTCCGCCGTCCCCGCCATCCGGGAGAAGCTGGTGGTGCTGCGGGATGTGGGCCTCGGCTACATCCATCTCGGCCAGCAGGCGACGACGCTCTCGGGCGGTGAGGCGCAGCGCATCAAGCTCTCGAAGGAACTTTCCCGGCGTGCCACCGGGCGCACGCTGTACATCCTCGACGAGCCGACGACGGGGCTGCATTTCGAGGATGTCCGCAAGCTGCTGGAAGTGCTGCACGCGCTGGTCAAGCAGGGCAACACGGTGGTGGTGATCGAGCACAATCTGGAAGTCATCAAGACCGCCGATTGGGTGCTGGATCTCGGCCCCGAAGGCGGCGAGGGCGGCGGGCGCATCGTCGCCGCCGGCACGCCGGAGGACATCGCCCAGGCCCCCGAAAGCCACACCGGCCGCTTCCTGGCCCCCATCCTGGCCCGCGACGGCATGGTGGGCGCGCCGGTGGCGGTGAAGAAGCGCAAGCGGGCGTGACAGCCTCCAACCCGCAACGCGCGCTTCTGCGCTGCGACCTGCTCGCCACCGCGGTGACGAAGGATCAGGCCGCGCTTTTCGCCAAGGCCACCGCAATCGCCCCCCTCGCGCAGTCGGCGTTGGCCAGCTAGCGCGCTCTCGCTTCCGGACACGCGCCCGGTGCCGCGCCGCCGCGCGCGATCCTCCCCGCCATCACTGCGGCATGCCTGCCGCCAGGGCTGGAATGCCCTCTGCCGCGCGCGATGTCGCCATCATCCGCAATGGCTCAGGGCCGCTCGGCGACGGCGCGGTGGCGACGATCGAGGCGCATGACATGGTGTTCCGCCTCAACTCCCCCGTGCTGTCGGGCTTCGAGGCCGATGCCGGGCGGGGCGCCGATCTGATGATCTTCCCCGAGCCGAAGCTCGCGCAACTGCCGCTGCTGGCCCCTTGGCTGCGGTTAGGTGGCGGCTGATCGGCGGAAGCGCGAAGCGGTTCCCCGCGATCGGGCGCTGCTTTAGACTGTTCCGATCTCGCTTCGATGCGCCTTGCGAGGAGGAATGCATGCGCGCCTATGCGCTGATCCCGGCCCGCTCAGGCTCCAAGGGACTGCCCGACAAGAACGTCCTGCCGATCGCGGGGCACCCGCTGCTGGCCTATTCGGTGGCCTTCGGGAAGCGCATCCCGGTAGAGCGCGTGCTGGTTTCCACCGACAGCCCGCGCTACGCCGAGATCGGCCGCGCCTATGGCGCCGAAATCCCCGGCCTGCGCGGCCCCACCGCCAGCGGCGACACGGCGATGGAGGAGGATATCCTCGCCGAACTCGACACCGTCCTGCCCGCCCGTGGCATTCCGCTGCCGGATATCTGGGTCTGGCTGAAGCCGACCAGCCCCTTCCGTGACCCTGGCGCGGTAGCCGAGGCCATCGCCGTCCTGCGCGCCCGGCCAGAGGTGGACGCCGTCCGCATCGTCAGCGAGGCCGATGCCCGCCTGCACCGCATCAACGACGAAGGCTGGCTGGAACCGCTGCTCGACAGCTGGGATCCGATGCGGTCGAAGATGCGGCGCTCCGAATTCCCGCGCGTCTTCCAGCCCTTCAACCTCGAGGTTTTCCGTCATGCCGGCTGGAAGGCCCGCGGGTCGCTGTTCATGGGGCGGCGCATCCACCCGATCGTGCTGCCGCGCCTCACCGGCCTCGACGTGGACGACCGCGACGGCTTCGAGCTGATCCGCATCCTGGTCGAGGCCACGCCGCGCCCCGACCTCGTCGCGCGTCATATCCCCCTGCCCGCCGAACTGCCCGAGGACCCACGCGCGGGCCTGTCCTATGGGGAACTGGAGCAGGCCTATCACGCCGCGGACGCCGCCGGCCGTGCCGCGCTGCTCGCCGCGGTGATGCGCCGCGAGACGGGGCAATACAGCCAGGCGGCGCTCGACCTCGCGCGCTTCGACCCAGCGCCGCTCGATGCGGCCTGCGCGGCGATCCTGCGGGATTTCCCGGTGCATCGCGTGGCGCTCAGGGCGCTCGCCTGGTGCCGCGGGCGGGTGGGCGCTGCGGATGGCGCGCGCGCGGCCCTTGCGCGGCTGCTGGAGGCGTGGCCCGACCAGGGGCTCGACAGCCGGCGCGAATTGCTGCGGCTGCACCTGCTCGGCACGCATGACGCGCCCGCGCGGGAGGGCGACTGGCAGCGGCACGGCCGGGACCGCGGGGAGCTATCCCGCCTCAGCTACCTCGTGCAGCGCGCGGTGGCGGAGGGCGCCGCACCCGACCTGACGGGCTTCGAGGCCGCGCTCGCCGCCAGGCGCCACGAAGCGCTGGCCGAGCCCGGCCCGGCCGCCGCGGCGCTCGCCTTGTTGCGGTCAGCGCGCTCCATCGCGCTGGTCGGCAACGGGCCGGGGCTCGCCGGCAGCGGCGCGGCCCGCGCGATCGAGTCACATGACCTGGTGATGCGCCTGAACTACCCGGTGATCCTCGGCCACGAGGCGGATGTGGGCAGCCGGACCGACCTGATGTTTTTCGATTCCTCGCACCGTGTCCGCGTGGCGGAACGCATGGCCCGGCACCCGAGCTTCCCCATCACGCCAGCGCTCTGCACGCATGAGGCGCCCCAGGGTGCGCCCGGCCTGCCGATTGCGTTGATGCGCCTCGTCTGCGACCTGACATACACCCGACCGACGAGCGGCTTCGCGGCGCTGGTGCTGGCTGGGGTGGTGCTGGGCAAGCCCGTGACGCTGTTCGGCTTTGATTTCTTCCGCCCAGGCGGCCGCGGCCACTATTACGATGCCGCCGCTGCCCCCTTCACGCATGAGACCGGCTACGAGCGCTGGTTCGTCGAACGCGTTCTGCCCATGCTGCGGCCCCAGGTCCGCCAGCACTGATGCCTGAAAACCTCGCGCGACCGTCGGCTGTGCAGAAGCTGACGCCTTCCTCAGATCGCGAAGTCTAAGGGTTCCGTCAGCGGGCGGCGCAGGCCGGCCTGGGTCGCGCGGCGCAGCAGGTCGCCCACGGTCAGCTGGGCGAGCTTCTCGCGCAGCGTCGCATCCAGCTCTGCCCAGAGCGGCGCGGTGACGGCGGCGGATAGCGCGCCGACGGGCGGCGAAGCTTCTTCCGCATCCAGCACCGCATCCACCGCCTCGATCAAGGGAATGGCGCGTGGCGCGCGGGCCAGGCGGTAACCGCCGCGCGGGCCGCGCGTGCTGTCGAGCAGCCCGGCGCGGGTCAGCGCTTGCAACACCGGCTCGATCCCGCGCCGCTGCGCGCCGAGCCGTTCCGCGATATCGGCCGCGCCCGTCGCATCCGCCGTGCGGCCGGCGTGGAAGGCCACATCCAGCACGATATCCACCGCCATCAGGGCTCGGTCGCGCTTCAGCAGCATCGGCTCAGCTCACCGTGATCCGCGCGGTGGCATGGGACGCCCGGCCGCGTTCATCGGTGAAGGTGAAGTCGAGGTCGCTGCTGCGCTCCAGCCGCAGGAAGAAGACGTGGAAGGGATTGGCGGCGGTGCCGTTCCGCAATTCGGCCTGCAGCGCGACCTCTCCGTTCACGCGCACGACCATGCGGTTCAGCAGGTCGCGTGGCACCGTCCGCCCGCCATCCTGGCGGAACCCGGTTTCCATCGGATGCTCGATCAGCGTGCGGATTTCCACCGCCTCGCCCGGACGGGCGGAGCGGGGGACGCGGATGCGTGGCGTCGCGAGCGCGCCGCTCATGACAGGCACCCGCCGGTGGTCACGCGCACCTCCGCCACGGCGCGGCGGACGGAGCCATCGGACATCTGGGCCAGGGCGATGATGCGCTGTTCCTCCGACAGGCGGATGCGCGTCTGCACCTCCGCCCGCGCCAGCAGCGGGGTCAGGCGGAAGCTGGCGACGCCGGGGGTCGGGTTGCGGGTCGCGAAGATGTGGATGGCGCTGACATGCTCGGCGGAGGTCTGGGGGCTCTCGACCAGAACCGTCACCGGCACCTGCCCCCCATTCTCCGCCACCACCGGGGCGCGCAGCGTGATGCCGCCATCGACGATGCGCGCATCGCCCACCTGTTCGCGGATGGCGGCGTCGAGCTCGCCCTCCGTCGCCGCGCCGGCCGGCAGGGCGATGAGGGCGAGCGCCGCGCCGAGCGCGCCGCGACGGGTGAGAGCAGGCTGCATCAGGCGAACATGTCCCTCGTGATGCTGTCGTACCAGGCATCGGCGTAGATGGCTTCCAGCCGGCGCTGTTCCGGCAGGTTGCCGCGCGGCGAGACGCCGCCGGAATTCGGCACCTCCACGATCGCGGTGCCTTCCGCATTGGGGCGGAAGATCCCGACGACGGAGATGCCGTATTCGTCGCCCACATGGGAATAACAGGTGTTGTAGTAAAGCGCCGTCGGCGGCGCTTCCCCGCGCAGGGAGGCGGCGGCGGAGGCCACGGCCTGCTTCGCCGTGCTATTGGCGATGTAGCCCGATTTCGGCATCGGCCCTGGGATATTGGCGTCGCCCACCACATGGATGCCCGGCGCCACGCGGCTTTCGAAGGTGACGGGGTTCACCGGCGCCCAGCCGGAATTGTCGGCCAGCCCCGCCTCGATCGCGATGCGGGCGGCCGATTGCGGCGGGATGACATTGGCGACCGCGACCTTGTGCTTCTCGCCGAATTCGCTTTCCAGCACGCGTTCCCGCGGATCGACGCGCACGATGCGGCCGTCGCGGTTGGCGGGCACCCATTCGATCAGGCCGGGATAGAGTTCGTTCCATGCGTCCTGGAACAGCCCCTGCTTGCTGAAGCCGTCCTTGGCGTCCAGCGCCAGGATCTTGGACCGCGGCTTGTGGCGCTTCAGGTAGCTGGCGATCATGCTGATCCGCTCATAGGGACCCGGCGGGCAGCGGAAGGGGTTGCCGGGGATGGCGATCCCGACCACGCCGCCATCGGGCATCGCTTCCAGCTGGCGGCGCAGCAGCGTGGTCTGCGCGCCGTCCCCCGGCACCCAGGCATGCGGCATGACCTCGGCCGCGGCCTGGTCGTAGCCCTCCACCGCGCCCCAGCGCAGCGCGATGCCGGGCGAGAGGATCAGCCGGTCATAGGTGAGCGTCTGCCCCCCGGCGAGGCGCACTGTGCGCGCATTGGCGTCGATGCCCGAAGCCCAGTCATGCACCACGCGAACGCCGCGCGCGCGCAGCCCGTCATAGCCGTGGGAGATGTCGTCGATCCGCTTCGTGCCGCCGATCACGAGGTTGCCGTAGGGGCAGGTGACGAAGCGAGTCTTCGGCTCGACCAGCGTCACCTCCATCCAGGGGAAGCGCCGGCGCGCGAAGCCGGCGGCGGTCGCACCGCCGAAGCCGCCACCGATGACGACAAGCCGGGCCTGGGCGGCGGCCGAGCCTTGGGCGTTCACCGCGCGCGGCGCGGCGAGCGGGGCGAGAAGGGCGGCGCCGAGGGCCGCGCGGCGAGTCAGGGTCTGCATCGGGGTCGTCCTCAGCGCCCGATCTGCGCGAAATGCTCGGCCATGGCCGCAATCTCGGCATCCGTGTAGCCGCGGGCGATGCGGCCCATGATCGTGCCGGGGCGCTCATTGGCCCGGAAGGCGAGCATCTGGGCGCGCAGTTCCGCCGCGTCGCGCCCGGCGAGGGCGGGGATGCCCCCTGCCCCGGTGCCGCTGGGCCCGTGGCAGCCATAGCAGCCCTCGGCGCTCAGCGGCGCCTTGGCGGCGGCGGGTGCGAGCGGCGTGGCCAGCAGGCCGGCCAGCAGGGCGCGATAAAACAGGGGGCGCAGGGCGGACATGGCAAATCCCGATTTCGGTTCGTGAAAATTCCGAACCACGTCGGCGCATTGGTAAATTCCACACGCCCCAGATGTCAAATCGAAAAAATCACGATCCGGTCTTCGATGCCCTGCCCGCCCCGGGCCTACAGCCGAAACAGCGGCCGCAGCTTCAGCCCCACCCAGTTCCCGGCCAGCGCCGGGACGATCCACACCCAGCCATGCAGGCTGCCGCTCGCGATCCCGCCGAAATAGGCGCTGATGTTGCATCCCGTACCGAGCACGGCGCCGTAGCCCAGCAGCAGCCCCCCGACGACAGAGGCCGCCGCCGCCCCCGGCGCCGGCAACGCCCATTGCCGCAGGCGGCCGGCCAGCGCCGCCGCCAGCGCCGCCCCCGCCATCAGCCCGAGATCCATCACGGTCGTCCGATCGGCCGCCAAGGGCCGGAGCAGCGCCTCCGTCCGGGTCGGGTCCTCCCAATAGGGCCAGAAGGCGGGCTCGTCCCAGCCCAGCCCCTCCACCACGCGCGCACCCCAAAGCGGGAAGGCGGCGGTGATCGCCCAGGGGCGCCCGGCCAGCCAGAGGGTGACGAAACTCAGCACCGCCAGCCCGACCGCGCCCCACAGCAGCGGCCACGGCCCGCGCAGCAGCGCCCCGCCGCGCCCGGTCAGCGGCTCCACCCCGCCATGCCGCCGCCGTTCCAGCGCCGCCGAGGCCCACCAGATCAGCCCGAGCACCGCCAGCCCCATCAGCAGCGCCGGCCCCGTGCCGAACAGCCCCGGCAGAGAGACCGGCGGCAGGGCCGGCCAGGCCTCCCACCGCGCGGCATCCCAGGCGGCGAAGGTTGCGCCGGCCACGAAGGCGGCCAGGGTGATCCACATGCGAAGCCCGAGCCCGCCGCCCGCGGTGTAGAGCGTGCCGGACCCGCAGCCGCCCCCCAGCTGCATCCCGATCCCGAACAGGAAGGCCCCGAGCAGCAGGCCAAGACCCACCGGGAAGACGAAGCCGCGCACCGGCTGGCCGAGGATGAACCCCGCCTCGATCGCCGGCAGGAACAGCAGCATGGCGAGGCCCAGCATGACCATCTGGGCACGCAGCGACGCCCCGCGCCGCTCGGCCAGCAGGCGCCGGAAGCCGCCGGCGAAGCTGAAACTCGCATGGAACAGCGTGAGGCCGAGCGCGCCCCCCAGCAGCCATAGCGCCCCCTGCCGCCACCCCTGCCCTTGCCACAGCCAGGCCGCGCCCAGCGCGAGCAGAAGCAGCAGGGCCGCTGTGCCGGCCCTGCCTCCCCACTCAATTCCGCGCGCCATTTGCGTAATTCCTTTTTGCACTCCGAGACTGCGTGATATGGGATCGGCATGGCCGATGGAACCGCCCCCGCCCCGCGACTGTCAGCTGCCCCCCGCGGCCGCCTGTTTGGCTCCGTGTTGGAGACGGTCGGCGCGACGCCCCTGGTGTTGCTGCCGCGCCTGGCGGCGAAAGCGGGGCTGGCGGCGCGGCTGGCGCTGAAGCTGGAATTCTTCAACCCGCTCGGCTCGGTCAAGGACCGCATCGGGCTGGCCATGGTCGAGGCGGCGGAGCGGGAGGGGCTGATCGCCCCGGGCCGGTCCGTGCTGGTGGAACCGACCTCGGGCAATACCGGCATCGCGCTGGCCTTTGTCGCCGCCGCCAAGGGCTACCGGCTGATCGTGGTCATGCCGGATGGCGCCAGCATCGAGCGGCGGAAGATGATGCGGCTGATGGGGGCCGAACTCGAACTCACCCCCGCCAAGCGCGGCATGAGCGGCGCCATCGCGCGGGCCGAGGAGGTGGTGGCCGCAACGCCGGGCGCCTGGATGCCGCGGCAATTCGACAACGCGGCGAACCCCGCCATCCACGAAGTCACGACCGCCGCCGAGATCTGGGCCGACACAGGCGGGCTGGTGGATGCCATGGTCAGCGGCATCGGCACCGGCGGCACCGCCACCGGCATTGCCCGCGCGCTCAAGCCGCGTCGGCCGGGCCTGCGCGTCTTTGGCGTCGAGCCGGCGGAAAGCGCGGTGCTGAACGGCGACGAGCCCGGCCCCCACCGCATCCAGGGCATCGGCGCCGGCTTCAAGCCGGCCGTGCTCGACCTCGACCTGCTGGATGGCGTGCTGCGGGTGACGGAGCGGGAGGCGATCGCGGCCGCCCGCGCCTGTGCGCGGGAGGAAGGGCTCCCGATCGGCATCTCCTCCGGCGCCGCGCTGCATGCGGCGATGGAGGTCGCGCGCGATCCCGCCATGGAGGGCAAGCTGGTGGTCGCCATCGCAGCGTCCTTCGCGGAACGCTACCTCTCGACCGAGTTGTTCGACGGCTTGTGAGCCCACCACATCCAGACTGTGCGATGCCGCGGCCATGGCCCGAAGCCCAGCCCCCAAGCCCAGACCCCAAGCTCAGCCAAATCCAGCCCGCACAGGCATCAACACCAGTCCCGCTTTGTATCTTGAAGACATGATCAACACAGAAGCGGGATAGAGAACGCCCCTGTCCCGGGACACCCGAAGCGGCGTTTATCGAAGCGCTTGGCCCGCGCGATCAGGTATTTGCGCCGAGCCAATCCAGGATCGGCGCGGCCATGCGCGGCGCATCGAATTGCGCGGCCTGGGCCAGCGCCTTGGGCGCAAGCTCCGCCAGCCGCTTCGGCTCCGCGATCTCCTTGAGGCCGCCGGCGAAGTCCTCTGGCGATAGCGGGTCGAAATAGACGCCGGCATCGCCGATCACCTCGGGGAAAGCCGAGGTCATGGAGGCCAGCACCGGCTTGCCGAGGCTCAGCGCCTCCAGCGCCGGAATGCCGAAGCCCTCATAGATCGAGGGGAAGACCAGGAACTCCGCATGGCGCAGCAGGCGCCACTTCACGAATTCCGAGACGAAGCCGGTGAAGCTGATGCGGCCCCGGGTCTGCGGCGTCAGCCGCGCCAGCGCGTCCTCGGCCAGCCATCCCCTGCGTCCCACCACGACGAAGTGGATGCCGGACCTCGCGACCGCCGGGTGATCCAAGGCGGCCAGCAGCAGGCCGAGATTCTTGCGCGGCTCGATGGTTCCGATGACGACGGCGTAGCGGCCGAGCGCCAGCGGCGGCAGGTTGCGCTCGAACATCTCGAAGCTGTCGGGCCAGTCCACATATTGCGGCACCAGCCACGCCTTGGACCCGACCCAGGGGAAGGTGGCGACAAGGGCGGAACGCGTGGCCTCGGAGCAGCAGAACACCACCTCATCGGTCCGCAGCTGTTCGCGCAGCGGGCCGAGATGGAAGGCGACATTCTCGGGCAGATGCGTCTCCGGCATCACCAGGGTGGAGATGTCGTGGATCGTGCTCGCTTCCCGCGCCGCGACGCCGCCGGCTTGCTTCACCGAGGTGTAGAGAAGCGGCACGCCGGGATCGAGCGGCGCGGCGTCCCCCATCGGGGTGCGTTCCCACGCCTCCCGCAGATAGGTGCCGGTGCCGAGGCGGATCGCTTCCTGCACCGCCTCCGCCGGCACGCGGGACAGGCGGGCGGCGAAGTCGAGCCGCACGCGGCCGCTGCCTTCCAGCGCCTGGACCAGGCGGCGCGTGAAGACGGGGATGCCGGTCCATTCGCTGTCCAGCATCGGCGTGATGTCGAGAGTGAGGCGGGGTGCGGTCACAGGCCCTCCCACAGGATCGGTGGGGCCGCGCCCTCATCCGGCTCCGTCATCGCCACCTCGCCGCCGAGCCAGGTGTTGAGCAGGGTGCGGAAGGGCGCGCTGTCCTGCCCCCCGGCCACGCCGATCCGCCGCGCGGCGGTGTAGAGCGAAAGGCCGAAGCGCCAGAACGGCGTGCCGGGATGGAGCGTCAGGCGTCCCCCCTCCAGCGCCGCCGGGCTGGGTGGCGCGGTCGTGACGCGCACGCCCCAGCTTTGCGTGCAGGGGTAATGCAGCCCCGCCCCCGCCAGCGCCCGCAACACCGCCGCGATGCGCGGGGCGAGTTCGCCCTCCGACCCATCCGGCACGGGCAGGCCGAGGACCAAGGCGTGGTCCGCATCGCCGAAGGCGGCTTGCCGCACCCGGCGGCCGAGCGCCGCGACGAAACCCGCATCCGCCAGCGCGGCGGCGCTGAGGGGGATGAAGTGGATCGGGCGGCCCGGCGCGGGTGCCTGCGCGGGCTCCGCCGCCGCCGCCGCGCTCAGCAGGCCGGCGCGGTCGGGATCGCCGGCATGGAACAGGAAGGGTGCCTCCATCGGCTGCTCCAGCGGGATGGAGGCGGCATCGCGCATCAGGGCCAGCGGCGGGCGCAGCTGATCGGGCCCCAGGCGGAAGGCCAGCCCCCCGTTCACCTGGCTCGTCAGGCTCGCGAACAGCTCCGGCACCAGGGCGGCCAGGGCGCGTAGCGCGTCCTCCTGCGCCGGGACGCCGCGCTTGTAGAAGAACATGTGGTTGCGAAGACCGGGCAGGGTGCGGAGCGTGGTGCCATCCGTCAGGATGAGGTGGTCGGCCGCGTCGCCGATCCGCTCATCCAGCCAGGCGCGCGGGCGGCCCTGGGTGAAGATCTCGGGCCGCGCGACGAAGAGCAGTCGCTGCCGCGCGGCCTCGGCCTGCGCCACGACCAGCCGCAGCGCGAGCCGGAGCGCCGGGTCCAGCTTCGCGTCCCGCAGCGCCGGCCAGCCGAAGACCGAGCCGGGCAAGGCGAGCCCCGCGATCTGCGTCGCCGGCACCGAGACCAGCAGCGTCCCCCCCGCCGGTATCATCGGTAGAACACGAAGCCGGGGCTGGACGGGGATGGCAGCAGCCGAGGCCGGGCGCGGAATTCCTCGGTTTCCGCCAGCAGCATCAGCAGGCCGAAGGGCGTCACCGCCCCCATTCGCAGCAGCTCGTCATGCCGTTCGAGGGCGGCGTGATCCGGCGCGCGGTCCAGCACATAGCCATGGGCGGCCCGGACGAAGTCCGCGGTGCCGTGCCGCGCGACGAAGCCGGCGAACAGCGCGCCGCAGCCCGAAAGCTGCTGCAGGGATCGCAGCACCGTCGGGTCCTGCGCGACCACCTGCGGAAGTGTGGCGCAGGGCGCATCCACGCCATTGTGGACCCGCCAGGTGGACGAGGCATGGATCTGCGCCCCGCTGGCACTGTCCCGCAGGATGAGGCGCGTGCCGCGCAGCGCCTCCGCCCCCTCGGACAGGCGCAGCCGGAAGGCGCACCAGCCGTGGCGGAGGCCGAGTTCGGCGAGGTCCTTGCGGAAGGCCCAGGCGAAGCCGCGCCCGAGTTCGTCCCCGTCGTCCCGGTGGATGGAGACGGTCAGCGCCAGGTCCGGCCGCGCGTCATCGCAGGCCCAGCCTTCGGCGAAGCCGGCTTGCGTGAGTGAATCGAGATGACCTCGGAACATGCCCTGCCTGCTTAACGCCCCTGGGCATGAACGCCCAGTCCTATTCCTCGGAGAGTGAAATGCAACCTATGGAGGCAAATCATTAATGTTGTCCCACCCAAGATATGCCTTTCGGACCGCCCAAACGGCCATGAAGTCCTGCCGGCGATCCGGAGTTGCAGAGGTGCCGAAATCTGTGCTCAACCGAGGGATGAGTGTCGGCACGGAAAGATCCGAGGCCTGAACGGAAACTGAGAATGCGTATCCACCTGGAAAGCTGCCACCTGTCCCGGGTCTCCGGGTTCCTTGATCCGGCGCCGGCGGGTGCGGCGGTGGTGGTGCGTATCGGCGGCCATGAGGCCGTGGTCCCCGCCCGGACGCCCCGCGCCGACCTCCCGGTGCCTTCCGCCTTCTGTCATGAGATCGGGGAGGAGGAGCGCAAGGCGCTCAGGGGCGGGGCCACGATCGAGGTCGGGTTGCCGGGCGCGGAGGCGCCGCAGCATGTGATCCGCCCCTCTCGCCTCGGCTTCAAGGGCATTGCCTTCGCCATCCCCGCCGGGCAGGTGCATGGGCGCGACGATGTGTCCTGGTACGAGGCCGAGCAGGTCGAGAAGAACCTGTTCCACTACCACAATATCGGCGACAGCTTCGTCTATGACAGCTCGCTGAAGGTGCTGGAGGCCACGGGCTTCACCACGCTGCCCATCGCCAAGATCAACGATGCGGTGATCGATCAGGTGAATGCTGATTGTTCCGCCGTGGTGCTGCGCGGGTCCAACTACTTCCACCGGCATATGGACTGGATGCATGCGGAGAAGGTCTTTGCCCGTATCACGGTGCCGATCATCTGCTTCGGTTGCGGCATCCAGGTTCCAGATGGCTCGCCCCTGTCGCTGACCGCGGCGCAGATCCGGGTGCTGCATATCCTGGCGGACAAGGCGGCCTGGATCGGGGTGCGGGGGGCGCGGTCTGCCGAGCAGCTGGCCGATTTCGGCGTCAAGAACCTGAAGATCATCGGCTGCCCGACGCTGTTCCGCCACCGCGACCCGGGCCTCGCCATCGACGGCTTCGACTATGACGCCACGCGCAAGGTGGCCTTCAACGTGCGGCGAGAGGTGAATTCGGACTACGCCACCCACCCGAGGCGCTACCTGCTGCGGCACCGCGCCATCATGGATCACTTCATCCGCGCGAAGGAGGTGACGGTGATGACGCATGGGGAGGTGGAGGAAAAGATCTTCGCCTTCAAGGCCGAGGCCCATATCGCGAAGGCCGAGCAGACGCTGAAGTCCCAGGGCTGGTTCCAGGGCGAGGATGACCCGCTGCTGCAGCTGTACCGTGAGCGGATTTTCTATTCGGACTATGTGAAGGACTATGACAGCTTCGCGCGGACGCAGGATCTGGTCACGGGATACAGGCTGCATGGCAACCTGATCTCTTTGGCGAATGCCGTGCCGTCCTTCTACATGGTCTATGACGACCGGACGGAGGAGATCTGCGAGACCTTCTCCATCCCGTCCTTCGACGTGCGGAAGGACGCCCCCTTCTCCCAGGACCTGCTGCGGGCGCCGGGGTTGTTCGACCGGTTCAACGCGGCGGTGCCGGGGAATTACCGGGCGATGACGCGGTTCCTGGAGGAGTGCGGCGTGCCGCACAGGATGTGAGGGGCGGCCTTGCAGTGTCCACGTACCGACTGAGCCTGATAGGCGCGGCGATTATGCTCTGCAGGCCATACCCGTAAGGCATCTGGCAATCACGGGCTTTTCGAATGAGGGAGCACGAACATGACGTCTATCGAAGAAAAATGGGAGGCCGGGAAGGCCAACGAATTGCGGTTCTGGGAGAGTTTGTTCCCAGAAGGCGGCCAGTTTTCGAGGGATGCCCTGGCGAAAATCGCAAAAATTTATCATGCACGATTGGAGACGAAAAACAAAATTGAAATCCCCGAACTTTCACCATTAATTTCTCGCATACAAAAAAAAGAACTCCAGACACTTGAGGTCGGACCTGGGCCAATTCCGCGCCTCGGAATAATTAAGACGGAAAAACATATTATAGTTAATACGCTTGATCCACTCACAGAAGAATATCTTCAAATGATGAGGAGCAGAGATATAGATATATCTTCCCTTTTTCCGCGCGGAAGATTCGTATCGGGGATGGCAGAAAAGGCTACAGAATATTTTGATATTGGTAGCATGGATTTGATATATTGTTCTAATGCCCTGGATCATTGTGCCGACCCAATTGCGGCTGTTCGGTCTTTGTTTGAGATTTGCGCGCCCGGCGGCGCAATGTATCTGTCGGGCCTCGAAGACGAAGGCGAGTATGAAAAGTACAGCGGTTTTCACCAATGGAATCTCAAGGCCGAGGGCGACAACCTAACCGTCTGGAGGCCGGACGCGCGCTACGCATTGCGTGAGGCGCTTAGTGGAGATTATTATATGCGCTGCTATTCGCAGGATAGAGGAATTCGCCGAAGCTGGCATGTCGAAATTAGTAAGGCAACATAGCGCAATAAGAACGATGTGCGATTTAATTCAGAAAAATATTTTTACATATAAAATTATGATGTTTTCTGAAACATAAAAACATCTTGGTGGTTATCCCAACCATGCTCGAATGCACCAATAATGCGGATGCCCTCAATCCGGAGAAGTTCCGACACCACCCATTCCGGGGAGCACATAGAAAGTCCGATTCCCTTGCGCCCAGGGTAGTCTGCGTATCCGAACCCTGTTTGCAGATATTGTGCATGAATTAAACTAAAGGCCTGATCGGAGATGTATCGCGCTCGGCCGTTGAGGCGATTCTCGATGCCTTTTCGGCCTAGTGTCGTCACAATCCCGACGCCATTGGGCTGGAGCCAACGGCTTACCGCCCGGAGCACCGCGCGTGAATCGTCGGCGCCCAGATGCGTGATCAACGATCCACTCCAAACAAGATCAAATGGAAAAGGTGGTTGCAGGACAGAAAAATCTGCGTCCGAAAGCCACGGGACAATGCTGAAGGTCTGTTCGAGCCAAGCAAGGGAATCTTGTCTTAGGTCAGCGCAGACAATCCTGGCATCAGGGAAGGCAGCGCGGAGATACCTCGTCACGCGACCAGAGCCAGAGGCAAAATCACAGATTGATGAGAAGTTATCTTTTTTTACGGCAATGGCTGCTGACGCTATGCATCGCAGCGCGGATTCTCCTACTCCAAAATAATGTGTTGGATTAATCGGCGCATACATGTGGTCGCCATTCATTATTTCACGAGATATTTCTATCTGCGATATGTTGCTTATCCACTTCATTATTCAAATTCTTCCATTTTCGTGCCTAAGACCCCTCACACCGACACCATCGCCCCCGACGCATGCCCCACCCGAAACGGCCGGTGCCCATTCGCCAGCAGGCGGCGCGCGGTCTGGCGCGTCGGGATGCACCAGATCAGCAGCGCAGCGCCCTCATCCTCCGTGCGCAGCCGGCACAGCGTGCCGGCGCTCACCACGCCGATCTCGCCAGGGCCGATCCGCAGGCTGTCCACCGAAGCCCCCGCGGCCAGCGCGAACACCGCCGCCGCGCCGGGCGTCGTCCAGCGGGATTGGCCGGCGGCGTTGAACTCCGGCAGCGCGTGGCTGCCGCGCACCACATCCAGCGTGCATCCCGCCCCGCCGCCCAGCGGCACCACCGCCAGCACGCATTCGGCGGGGGATGGCAGGTCCTCCGCCGTGCTTGGCTGGTCGAAGCGGCCATCCTCGCCCTGGGTCAGGACCGCGCGGCTCACCACCGGGTTGTCATCCAGCAGCGCCCGCAGCAGCCCGAGCGGGGTGGGCTGGAACAGAAGGTCGGGCAGCGCCTCCACCACCTCCCGCGCCGCTTCGTTGCCGGTGGGGTCGAGCGGCCGGTCCCTCGGCAGGGCAGAAGCGGGGGGCAGCGCTGGCGCGGCCAAGCCGGACCCGGCCGGGGCCTCGGCCAGGATGGCCACCCCGTCCTCGATGAAGCTCCGCAGCGGGTCCAGCAGGGCGGCGGGCGTCGCGCCGGCGGCGATGCGCCCGCGCAGCAGCCGCGCGGCGTCGGTGCGGTCCGCCCACAGCCCGCCATGGACGCTGCGGTGGCGCCCGGCGGCGGGAAAGCGGGCGATCGCGCTGGCCAGGAAATCCTGCAACCCGGTCAGGTTGGTGCGCGGCAGCACCACATCCCCGCCCGAAGGGTGCACCGTGACGCCGGGCAGCAGCGCGGGGTCCACCTCATCGACGAAGATGATCTCGAACCCATGATGCCCGTCGCCCAGGCCCGCGGCCGCGAGGTCCGGGCGGAGGCGTTCCGCCCGCGCCTCCCCGATGATGCGGCCTTGCAGCCGCGCCTGGACCAGGATGGCTTCCTCCGCCTGGCGGCTGAAGATCCAGCCCACCGCGCCCTGGGTGGTGATCAGGTCCACAGACCCTTGCATGGACATGGCGATGTTCCTTGTCGATCCGTTCAATCCAGCCGCGGCGGGGCCGCGAGAAGCCGCCCATAGAGGTCCCGGGTCGCCTGCACCGTCTCCGCCAGGGAGGGGGGGTGGGCGAGGGTTTCCTCCAGCGCCGAGAGCCGATCCGGGTCATCGGCCAGCTCGCGCAGCAGGTCGGCCAGCGCGGCGCCGCTGCGGGCGCGGAAGTGGAACCCGTCCAGCCCGTCGCGCACCTTCTCCGCCATCCCGCCGATGTCGGAACAGATGACCGGGCGGCGGGCAGAAAACGCCTCCTGGATCACCAGGGGGGAGTTCTCCCACCAGATGCTGGGCACCAGCACCGCGTGGCATTGCTGCATCAGCCGCTGCACCTGGTCGTTGTCATAGGCACCGCGGAAGGACACCATCGCGCTGCCCTCCTTCAGCCGGGCCTCGACCTGTTCGCGGAACTCGGGGGGCTGGTTGCTGGCATCGCCATGGATCTCGATCCGGATGCGGCGCAGCTTGGGCGGGTCGCGCGTCAGTTCCTCCACTGCGTCCAGCAGCACGCCCACGCCCTTCAGCGCGGAGAGCTGGCCAAAGAAGCCGACCACCAGCGCCGATGGGTTGCGCGGCGGCGGGGCGGCGGCGGAAGCAGGGGGCTGGCCGTTCTCGATCACGCTGACGCGGTCGGCCTCCAGCCCCCAATCGATGTAGCGATCCGCCAGGAAGCGGCTGGGGGCAATGAAATGGTCCACCAGCCCCAGGAAGCGCTGCAGGTAGATCTGCCGCAGGAAGAAGTCGTTCTCCGTCCGGTCGGGGAAGCAGCGGGCGCAATCGCGGGGGCTGGCGCGATGGCAGAATTCCAGGCTCGGACGCCGGACCATCTGTCCGAAATGATGGCAGATGGCGAGGAACTCATGCAGCGTCAGAACGATGCGTGCCTGCGGCGCCGCCTGCCGGACATGCAGAAAGGCCTCCACGCCGATATTCGCGAAATGGTGGAAATGGACGATGTCCGGCTGCAGCTCCGCCAGCAGGGCGCGGAATTCCTTGGCCAGATGCGGGGCCAGGGAGGTGTGGGACCAATGGTCGTAGCCCGATCCGCCCAGCACGAATTCGTCCGGCCCGAAGGGCTGGAACACCCAGGCGCCGAGCGGCGCCGCCACCTTCCCGCCGGAGGCGCCGGCGAACCAGGCCTGGACGCCCGGCATCTCCCGCAGCGTCGCGTACATCTGGTAGGCCGCGATTTCCGCGCCGCCGCGCGAGACGCGGGGGTGCATGTGCGACACGACCAGCACCTTGAGGGGCGCCGTGACCCGCGCCGCCATGCGGTCGTCGCGCTCGGCGGCTGGCATCTCGGTTCTTCTACGCATCGGCCGCCTCCGCATGCCCGGCCGGATCGACATCGCGGCCATCATCGATGGAGGTGTTGAAGATCCAGGCGTTGAGCAGCGTGACATTCCGTCGCCACTGATCGGCGGAATCGCCCTGGGACTGCCGCTCCAGGTGATGGGCCCGCGCGCGGGTGTCGACCACACAGCGCAGCCCGCGCCGTACGATTCGGCGGCAGAGATCCGCATCCTCGAAATCGCCAATCGGGTAGTCCGGATCGAAGCCGCCGAGTTCCATCGCCAGGTCGCGGGCGATGACCATGCAGGCACCGGAGATGGCGGGGGCATCGATGACCTCGGGCAGGTCCGGGGGCGGCAGGCGGCCCTTGCCGGGATGGGTCGGGAACAGCCAGCCGCCGCATTCCGGCGGCCGTTCGAAATCCATGCCGGCATGCTGCACCGACCCATCCGCGAACAGCAGCAGGCCGCCCACGATGCCAATGCCGGGCTCGGTTTCCAGCCGCCCGACCAGGATGTCGAAGAAATCGCTGCGTTCGGGAAAGATGTCCGAGTTGAGGAAGCAGACATAGCGGCCGCGGGCGTGCCGCAGCCCCAGGTTGCTGGCGGGGCCGAAGCCGAGATTTTCCGCCGGCAGGATCACACGGAAGGGCACGCCGAAGCTGCCGAAGGCGGCATGGGCCAGGGTAAGCAGCGCTTCCTTCTTCGACGGTTCGTCGAGAACATAGACGATCTCATCCGCCTCCAACCCGCCCCGGCTGAACATCGCCAGTTGGTAGCGCAGGAAATCGAGCCGCCCGTAGAGCGGGATGACCAGGCTCAGCCGCGGCGCGGCCGGGGGCGTGCCGAAAGTGACCTCCTCGGCCTCGGTTGCCCTGGCAAGGCGGCGTCGATTCAGTTCCAGGATCGGCGGGCCGAGCACGGTCCCGAAGACGCGCGCGATGTCGTTCGACGCGACCGCGCTCATGCCCAGGATGCGACGAATGGCGGGAAGCCCCGTTCGCACCGGGTGCGGCAGGGGCTTGAAGGCGATCCGGCCATCAATGAGCCGGATCTCCAGGAAGCACGCATCCCGCGCCGTCCCGCCCGTGTCGCCATAGGCGACGAAGCCGGCGCGATGATCGGCGATGCCGTATCGCGCGCCGAAGGCTTCGACAATGTCGCCCCGCGCGACTCTGATCTCGGTCGAAGCGAGCGGCAGCGAGGCCGCCGTGCCGCAGCGGAGGTGAATGGAGGCCACCAGTTCCTGCGGATCGAGCCGCCAGCCGATCAGCACGGCGGCGCCCGGCCGGACCTCAACGATATCGTCCACCTCGATATGGACCGGCAGGCCGAGCGGACCGAGCGTGTCGTCCCCCGTGTAGAGCGGCCGCTTCAGCAGCGCGGGGAGCGTGGTGACCTGGTCCCGCAGGGCGCGCCGCGCCGCATTGCGGGCGGTCTGCAACGCCTCGTTCTCCGAAGTCGCTTCCAGTCCGGGGGAGGGGAGAAGGAGGAACTCCCGTCCATTCATCCTTGCGCGCAAGGATCGCAGGACCCAAGGGCCTTCGGCGCTGGGCCTGAAATCCGGCAGGACCATGGCGTAGCCCACACCGAGGCTCGCGATGTCGCTGCGCTCATGCAGCAGGACCATGGCCTCCGCGGCGTGTTCGTGGCCCTCGAAGACGGCGCTCGCTTCGACCTTGCCCTCCAGGCGGCAGGGGTTCTTCACCCAGCCGCCCAGCAAAAGGCCGCCGAGACCAGAACAAATGGCGAAGTAGTCGACGTAGCCTTGCTCCTGCTGCGGCGCAGATGCGCCACGCGCGATCACCTTCTCGGCGCCTTGCAGTGGCGGCGGGCGGATCTCCGGTGGGGTATTGGCAGCTTGCCGCGAGTCCCGGAGAGCGATGGAGGGAGCGAACTCCACCCGGGCTTCGCCCAGGACGACGAAGCGATCCTCGATCTCCAGCGCCGGCGCACCAGGAATTTGCAGCGAAACGCGGTTGTCGAGGAATGCGACCGTGACCCCGAGGCCAGCCGCCAATCCACCGTCAGGAATACCGAGCACGCACTCCCCGCCCCAACGCTCGCCAAGACGATCATTCGCAACGAGTAGCATTTTCTCGACACGAATGATAATGTGCAGTACAAGCGCGTTACCAAGAAAGAAATTAATACTATGACCATTTGCCGCTGCGATGGTCGAGAAAAATATATAGACGGAATTTCCCGTCTCAACTGTAATATTTCGGATTATTTTCTTTGGGATATCGCCACCCCATACTGTGTCTGACATGCCAGCCGTCTTCCTGGGTGCGCGGCAGAAGGCCGCGGCAAGACTCTGCTCATGGAACCGAGCCGAAAGGCCTCGGCACCCGACGATACGTATCCGGGTCTTCGCGGCTTCGCAACAGACAAGTCGACCTTCTGCGACTGGCCCGTTCGCATCGAGCCCGGCAGCGAACGGCGCGAGGCGGTTTCGGCCCGAGTTCCAGCGCCTGCTGGGCGACGCCAAGGCCCGGAAATTGAATGCGGTGGTCTGCGAGGCGCTCGACCGGCTGGGCCGCGAACTGGCCGACATCGCCTCGCTTGAAGTTGAAGTTGACCCACTTCTGTGGACACCCTGAGGCTTGAGACGGAGGTGTCCGAGACGCCGAAATTCAGGCCCCCGTACCCGCCGGAGTTCCGGCGGCAGATGGTGAAGTTGGCCCGATCAGGACGAACAACCGGCCCTCACGCAGCGCGGGTGGACTGGCATCTGATGAGAGGAATCTGCCGTCAAGGCGAGCCGTGATGGGCTTGGCGGCGATTGGTGCCAAGCCTGGCAGGGGCAGCGTAGCGTGTGCGTCGGCGGGCATGGTGTCCGGAAACGGCACGGTTCTGGGTTCGCAGCCAAATCCTATGGTTGGTCAACGGGTTGCACCATGCCCGTCAGGCCTGATGAGCTTTCCGGGCTAGGTCGCCGCATGCGACAATCGCACTGTCACATTCATATGCTAAGAGCGGAATGTTACGCGTCTGCGGAAGTAGATTCTGCGGAAGTGGATGCTTCAGTTTGATCGGTCCCGGCGGCGGCCACATGGCCTGTGGGTTAGATCGACGCATTCTTCGCTATGGGGGAGTTTCGCGAATGACTACCGTCGCGCTGGTCGCGCATGATGGCAAGAAGGACGCGATGCTTGCCTGGGTAGCGACCCACAAGCGTGATCTCCTCCGCTACGAACTGCTTGCGACCAGAACGACCGGGGAACGGATCGTTAGCGCGCACGGCCTACCGATCAAGGGTCTCAAGAGCGGCGCGCATGGGGGCGACGTACAGCTGGGCGCTTTGATCGCCGAGG
This sequence comes from Roseomonas mucosa, assembly GCA_945878375.1. Lineage (GTDB taxonomy): Bacteria > Pseudomonadota > Alphaproteobacteria > Acetobacterales > Acetobacteraceae > Falsiroseomonas > Falsiroseomonas mucosa_A. Next base: position 183,991 of record CAMDWG010000008.1, read on the forward strand.
GTCGTTTGGGCGCCTTGATTTTCTTCGTCGATCCGCTTGCCGTGCTGCCGCATCAGACGGACGTGACATCTCTGCTGAGGCTGGCTATCCTTTACAATGTTCTACTCGCGGTAAACGCGGCGAGCGCAGATGCAGTCCTCACAATGCTTAGGACACGTTGCGCTGAACCGGTTCTATAACCTGCGTTCTGGTCTGGACAATGAAGCGCCCCGGGTGTGCCGGAGGTTATTTGGTTTGAGTCCCGCCGCCTTCGGCAGATTGTCCTCGGCCGCTTAGTAGGGTGCCTCCGCTTCGGCCGGCGCGGTGTTTCCGATGGGCTTCAGGAGCCGCCGATGGTTGAACCGTAAGCGTCCTTTCTCGACTGCCTTGCGGCGCGTGGCGCTGCTCGGGTGATCTGCCGTGCTGCGGGGTGGGGCGGAAGTCTGTTGCCGCCGGTAAGCCTAGGGGTAAGGGCGTTGCCGGACGGTCGGATGGGCGAAGTGATCAGCGTGGTGGCGCGTCGTCGCCGCTGGACGCTGGAGCAGAAGCTGGCGCTGGTGGAGGAGGTGTCGCGTCCCGGCGCGTCGGTCGCGGCAGTAGCGGACCGGCACGGGATGAGCCGGAGCCTTCTCTTCGAGTGGCGGCGGCAGGTGCGCGAGGGAACGATGCTGGGCGTGGTGCGCGCGGATGTAGCGCCGGCGCTGGTGCCGGTCCGCGTCGTTGAGGATGCGCCGCGCAAGGAGGTGCCACGCCCGCCACGGCAGCCGCGCGGGTCTGCCGAGCGGGCGGGCAAGTCGGACACCTCCAGAAACCCCCTCGTCACGCTGACCACAGGCTGATTCACTGGAGGCGCAGCGGCGCGCGGGGGCAGGCGATGGTTCGGCAGGCGGGTTTCTTCGATGTGGAGGAGCGGCTGCGGGAATTGTCGGCGAAGGGCGACGACCTCGAACGGATCGCCGCGCTGTTGGATTTCGCGCTGTTCCGGCCGGAGTTGGAACGCGCGGTGCCGCGCGCCGACGGCACGAAGGGCGGGCGGCCTGCCTTCGATCATGTGCTGATGTTCAAGATCCTGCTGCTGCAGGCCATGCACGGGCTGTCGGATGAGCGCTGCGAGTACCTGACCAAGGATCGGCTTTCCTTCATGCGCTTTCTCGGCCTCGGGCTGGCCGCCCCGGTGCCGGACGCCAACACGATCTGGGCGTTCCGCGAGGCGCTGAAACGGGCCGGTGCGGTGGAGCGGCTGTTCGCGCAGTTCGACGCCACGCTGCGCGCTGCCGGCTACTTGGCGATGGGCGGGCAGATCGTGGATGCGACGATCGTCGCCGCGCCGAAGCAGCGCAACACCGAGGCCGAGCGGGCCGCCATCAAGGCGGGGCAAATCCCCGAAGGCTGGGCAGAGAAGCCCGCGAAGCTGCGCCAGAAGGACCGCGATGCGCGCTGGACGGTGAAGTTCTCCAAGGCCAAGCCGCGCGAGGATGGTGCGCCGCAGGTCGATCTCGCCGTACCGGCCTTTGGGTACAAAAACCATGTCGCGATCGATCGCCGGCACGGCCTGATCCGCGGCTG
>CAMDWG010000009.1 GCA_945878375.1 Roseomonas mucosa
CGAAGGCGGTGCGCTCGGGCGTAACCTCCCGCGCAGCGAAGCCGCAGAAACGGCGGAAGCTTGCAAGGTCCTCTAGCGCCTCGGCCAGCTTCACGTCCGACAGATCGTGCCAGACCGCCAGCAGCAGCGCCTTGAACATCGACAAGGGCGGCCAGGCAGGTTCGCCCTTGGCGGAAGGGTAGAGCGGGGCGAGCAGCGCTGAGACCGGCCGCCAGTCGATCAAAGACGACAGGCGCTCCAATGCCGCGCCGCTGCGCGAGGTACCGTCCGGCGCCAAGCTCTCCTGGCCGATGGTGCGATGTGCCATGCCCGCCCGCTTCACACTTCGTGAAGCTCAGAGAATCAGACAGAAAGCCAAGCGGCAAGGATTCCGCGCACAGGTCTCCTAACGTTGAGCCAAGTCTCTGCTCCGCGATCCGGCCGACCGTCGCGGGTCGTCCAGACGTCCACGTTTCGAAGGCCGGTGCCGGCGAAGCAGGCGAGCCCTACCTGCTGATCATCGGCAGTACGCACCTCAAGGCGCACCGCACCGCGGCCAGCCTGCTCAAAAGGGGGCACGTGAGCGCTGCGTCGGCCGCATCCAGGGGCGGGCTGGCCAGCACGATGCAGCCCACTCCAAGCGGGCGGCGGGGCATGAAAGCGACGCCGAAAAGGCCGGGGTGTGGCGCGGCTGGCGTGAATTCTCGTCCATTCTGGGCAAGGACGCGTGGCGCCCCCGGCTGGAGGATGAAATGTTGGACTGAGGAACATAAAACGAGGAGAGAGCCGATGCGGCGAAGCCTGACTGCTGCCTTCCTGTCGCTGGCCCTGGCTGGCCCAGCCCTTGCCCAGGGGGCGCCCGGCGGCCAGCCTCCACTGCGCTGCGCGGTGGACGGAACCTTCGCGCCGCATGCCTTCCCGACCCTGCAGGGCGGCGTGCAGGGCTTCAACATCGACCTATTCAAGGAGGTCGCGAAGCGCCTCGGCCGTGAGCTGACGATCGACAGCGCCAGCTTCTCCGGCCTGATCCCGGCCATGAACGCCGGGCGCTACGACTTCCTTTGCGCACCGACCACGGCAACGCAGCAGCGCGCCGAGAACATGCTGTTCACGGAAGGCTATCTCTACACCGCCTTCCAGTTCGGCATCCGCCGCGGCAGCGCGCCGATTCGGTCGATGGATGATCTGCGCGGCAAGGCGATCGCGGTGAACAAGGGCAGCGCCTATGACGCCTGGGCACAGGCCAATGCCAGCCGCTACGGCTTTACCGTGCAGACCTACGACACCCAGCCGGACGCGGTGCAGGCGGTGGTCAGCGGCCGCGCCTATGCCAATCTCGGCGGCAACACCGTGGTGCGCTACGCTGCGACCCGCACGCCGCAATTCGTGCCCGACTTCGTGATCCGCGAGACCCGCGCGCATTGGTCGGCCCCGCTGCCGATGGGCGCGACCGCGCTTCTCGCGCAGATCGAGAACGCGCTCGAGTGCATGAAGCTGGATGGCACAGTCGCGCGGCTGTCGGAGCAATGGTTCGGCAGCGCGCCGGCCCAGGACGATGCTGAGCGCACCGTGTTCCCCGGCACCGGCGTGCCTGGCCTGCCCAGGTACGACGCAACGCCGCGCCAGCCGAGGTGCTGATGTTTCCCCACGAAGCCGCCGTGCGGCTTCGTGGGGGGCTGTTCCGGGCGTGATCCCCCACGGATCGCGCATCCTCCCGCGGCGGGGCCTCGGGAGGGTACCGGGGGCCAGAAGGGTGCCGCCATGCGCGGCAACTCTTGAAGGGGGCGGGGGATGACAGGCTGGGAAGGCTTTGCCTTTTCCTTCCTCAACGCACGCGTCGCGGCGGAGTACTGGCCGAAGATCCTGGAGGGTCTTGGCGTCACCGTGGCGCTGGCGGTGCTGATCATCATCGCCGGGCTGGCGCTCGGGCTGATGCTGGCTGTCGTGCGCACGCTCGGCATCAGGCCTCTGAACTGGGCCATCATTTTCGTGGTGGACCTGTTCCGGGCGCTACCGCCGCTTGTCATTATCGTGCTGATCTATTTCGGCCTGCCCGCGGCAGGCATCGGCTTTTCCGCCTTCGTGGCCACCTGGCTGTCGCTCACCTTGGTGCTGATGGCCTTCGCGGAGGAGATCTTCTGGGGCTCGATCCAGGCCGTGCCGAAGGGGCAGTGGGAATCGGGCAGCGCACTCGGCCTGCGCTTCCTGCCGACCATGCGGCTGATTGTGCTGCCGCAGGCGCTCCGCATCGCCATCCCGCCACTGACCAACCGGACCATCGCCATCACCAAGGGGACGGCACTTGGTTCCGTGGTGGCGGTGGCGGAGATCCTGGGCGCAGCCCAATCCGCCATGGCGTTCTCCGGCAACCCGACGCCGCTGATGATGGGGGCCGTCGCCTACCTGATCCTGTTCCTGCCCGTGGTGGTGGCCGGACGCTGGATCGAGACACGCTTCGCGTGGCGGCGATGAGGTCTTCGGGAGTGTATGTGCGGATGAGGCACCCCGGGCTGTTCAGCGTGCCTGACGCATCGATATCTGAGCGACGATAGGCGATGAGCGACTTCATCCAGGCCTTTCTCGACCTCGAGATCGCCGTTGCCGTGCTGCCGATCCTCTGGCTCGGGCTGCAGACGACCCTGCTGCTTTCGCTGATGGTGGTGCCGCTCGGCCTCGCCACGGGGCTCGTGCTCGCGCTCTTCTCGACCCGGCGGGAGGCGTGGCTGCGGTGGCCGCTGATGGCGTTCATCGACATATTCCGCGCCATCCCGCCCCTGGTGCTGCTGATCCTGCTCTATGCCGGCCTGCCCTTCGCGGGGCTGGAACTGAGTGCCTGGGGTTCGGTGGCGATGGCCTTCATGCTGAACACGGGCGCCTACTACGCCGAGATCCTGCGCGCGGGCATCGAGGCAGTCCCGCGCGGCCAGTCGGAGGCCGCGCGCGCGCTTGGTCTCCGGCGCTGGCAGGTGTGGATCTTCGTGGTGCTGCCGCAGGCGGTGCGCAATGTGCTGCCGGACCTGGTCGGCAACACGCTCGAGGTGGTGAAACTCACCTCGCTTGCCAGCGTGGTGGCACTGCCCGAACTGCTGTTCCAGGCTCGCCAGGCGCAGAGCATCACCTTCAACGCCACCCCGATCATGGTGGCCGCGGTGGCCTACTTCATCCTGCTATGGCCCTTCGTTCGGCTGCTCTCCGCGCTGGAGACGCGGAAGTTACGCACGATGCGCTGAGCCGCCCGTCCGCGGCCTGGCGGCGGCTGGTGACTGGGGGCCAGAAGTCCCGCTACACCTACGCTCAGCCCGACGCGCTGATCGCCGCCACCGCCCAGGTGCACGGGCTCGCGGTGGTCACGCGGAATGTCGAGGATTTTGTCCAGGCTGGAGTGCCAATCCTCAACCCGTGGGCGCCAGTGTAACGGCCGCAGGGGACGCGGCCGGTCGCGAGACGGTTCGTCTCTCCAAGGCTCCAGCCTGGAGACCGCTTGTAACCGGTCACACCTCCTCCGCCAGTGCTCCCGGGTTCGCACCATCGCTCAAACTAATCGCCGCGTCGCCGCCAACAGGCCTTGCGTTGTCGACGTTGCCATTCCGTTCTTGACATGAGCAGCGCAGCAGGATAGGCTTCTCGTCCTAGTTTGGCGGGGTGCATCGTGGCTGCTCTTTCTCCCACAGGCCTACCAGACCGCGAGGCGCTTCGTGAGTTTGCGCGAACCTCTCGCGCGGCTGGCGGTAGCCTGGATGGAGGGTCTGGCGACAGTGGCGCCGATTGTGGTGCCGCCGTCGGCGCCTACACCCGCACGCCCGAGGCCGGCGAGATCCGTTGGGACTGGCCGCTGTGTCGGCAGCTGGCCACCGCCGTGAAGGCCGCCGCGGCTGACCTACCGGGAGCGCCAAGCCTTTCGGGCTGACTTGGCACGTGAGGGCGGGATCTATCCCTCGCACGCACGGATGCTGGACGCGCTGCGGGCCGCCGTGCGCGAGGCCTCGCCCGACAACGCGGACGAGCTGCTCGCGGTGATCGATGGCTCCGAGGTCACGCCTGACGACGCTGCAATGCAGGTGCAGCTCGGGACCATCGAGGCGGCCTGCGCCACTGTGCCGGTCTATGCCGGGCTGCTCGCGGCGCGGCAGCGCTATCTTGGCACGCTGCCCTGGGTCGCCGCGCGGCATGCGCTCCGCGGATGGGAGGGCGAGGGCCTGCCGACCTTCCGGCGCCTACGTGGCTTGGCGCCCGACGACCTGCTGGACGCGCTGCCGCAGGATGACGTCGAGGCGGTGGGCTGGCGAGCCAGCACCCCCTTGCAGCCCGGCACGGATGCCGAGGGAAACGCTGGGGCGCCCTCGCCGTCGTCCGCGACCCCGGCGCCTATGACGGCGGCCTGAGGCCCGAGGGCGGCGGCGACTGGCTCGTCGGCGTTGAGCCCTGGCCAGAGAACCCGCGGCTTGTCATCCCCGAGCCCTGGCATGCCTTCGTGCGCCTCTGGGCGGCGTGCTGCGGCGGCATGGGCGGCATAGCCCACTGGCCGGATCCGGGCGGCGTCGGCGATCAGGCAGCCTGGGTGGTGGACGCCTTTGCCGCGCTGGCGGGATCGACGCGGCGCTCGACGCGGCGCAGCGGCGCCTGGCCGGCGGAGGTTAGGCCGCGTCGCTCATGGCTCGGCGCGCGGCACGCGCCAGGAAGGAGCTCCGGCTCAGCCCCTGGCGCCCGGCGAACCGGTCGACATCCGCCAGCACATCCTCGGGCAGCGTGATGTTGACCCGCACCGCGCGCACCTGCCGCGCCGGCGCCGGCACCAGGAACGCCACCGCCTCGCGGTTCTCGCGCTCCGCCATCACGTCTTCCAGCAAGGAAGGCTCCGGGATCGCCTCGCCATCCTCGATCATACCGTCGATGTGCATGGCGAGTCCTTCCGCGGCCTCTCGGCGAGCCTCGTCGAGCGTCGTGCCCGCGGTGACGCAACCGGGAAAGTCCGGGAAGGAGACACCGTAGTCGCTGGTGGGCTCCTTGTGGATCAGCGCAATGTAGTCGGCCATCGTTTTCACCTCAGACGCAGGCCGGATTGGCGTTCGATGCTTCGCAGTGTCCCGGACGGGAGATCCCGCTTGGGATGCGGCACCGTCACCCGTCCCGGCTTGGACGGGTGCTTGAACTGCGCCTGACTGCCCTTCTGGGCGACCTGCACCCAGCCATCGGCCTCAAGGGCGCGGATCACGTCACGACTATTCACGTGTGTATTTGTACGCACCCCCTCCCTCCAGTCAAGGTGGAGTGTGTAAGCATGCGCATCGAGGGCTGGCGGTGGCACGACAACCGGAACCGGCCGCACTCGTCGCTCGGGTACCGCCCGCCCGCCCCGGAGACGGTGCCGGTGGCCAAGTCGCAAATCAGCTCAGCAGCAGGCGCCGCTGCGATGGCTCACGAAAATTCCACCCGGACCACTCGATAGGGGCTGGTCAGGCCGGGGTGAGCAGGAATGGCAAGGATATGGAAGCACCTTCGCCCGCTTCGGAATTACACCCGCCCACGTCGCGGCAAGCAGATTGATGGGTTTGGACCCTAGGGTGGGCTCTCCGCTCTCCAGCGCGCCCAATCGCTGGTCTCCGGCAGTGCGCGGGGCGCGCCGGCCGGGCCGGTGACCCGCAGCCCCAGTTCCGGGGCCTCTGGCGCTGGCCGCGCGCCGATCCGCAGATCCAGCGCCCCGCGCGCCAGGTCCGCGCTGCCCGAGATCGCCGCCGTTACGCCACCCTCCCCGGCCAATTGCACAGAGGAAAGGCGCAACCTGCCCGCCTCCAGCAGCGCGTCCAGCTCCAGCCGCTCGAAGGCGGTCGCGCCGGCCAGCAGCGCGTGCCGGACCCTTGCCTCGGCGTCCAGCGGATCGGGCAGAGCTGCCGCCGTCGCCACGGCCCGCAGGTCGAGGCCAGTCAGGATACCGTCGCGCAAGGACGCGGCCAGCCGGCCGGAGAGCGTGCCGAGCAGCGCCGCCGGCGAATGGCCCGAGGCCGCGAGGCTGGCCGCCACCGCGCCCCGCCCGGCCGACAGGTCATAGGGTAGTCCGAGCAGGGGGCCGGCCAGCGTTGCATCCGCCAGCCGCAATTCCAGCGCGAGGCGCGGTGCGGCGCTGGCCGTGACCGCCACCGTGAGCGCGCCGCCCAGCGTGCCACCCGCGATGCGCGCGCGCATCGGGTCCAGGGCGAGCCGCCCCTCAGCCAGGCGCAGCATGGCCGCGGCCCCTTCCAGCACCGTGCCGCCGGCCTCGATCCGCGCGGCTTCCAGCGCCAGTTCGGCGTCGAAGGCTGACAGGATGTCGAGCCCGAGCGGCTCCGCCCCGCGCAGCGGTGGCAGGGGCAGCGGCAGCCGCTCCGCCGCGATACGGCCCGCAAGTCGCGGCCGCGCCGCATGGGCCAGCGCCAGCGCCCCGCCCGCCCGCAGCGTGCCTGCCACCACTTCGAAACTCTCGGCCGCCATGCCCTGCGGCCCGGCGGTGACATTCGCCACCACCGAGAAGGACCCATCCCCGAGCCAGGGCAGGTGGGCACCGAAGCCTTCCGCCAGCAGCCGCCTCGCGCCCGGATGGCGCAGCGTCACCGCGGCCGCGCCGCGGCGTGCGGGCAGGTCCAGCGTGCCATGCGCCTCGGCGCGCAATTCGCCGAGCATGGCCTCGCCGCGCAGCGCCAAGGCATCGGCCGCGCCGCTGCCGGTGAGGCGGAGCGTCAGCGGCATCGACGCCAGCGCCGTGCGGTCCGGCCAGCGTCCCGGCAGCAGCGCCATGACGCCGAGCGCGGCGGGGCCGTTCGCCTCCAGGATCACATCCTGCAGCCGCGGCTGCGGCCCCGGCGCCAGCACGCCCGACGCGACGAGATCGGCTTCCGCGAGCCGTCCCGACAGGCGGCGCAGCGTCACGCGCCCGCCTTCCACCGCCGCATCCAGCGCCGCGCGGTCCAGCACCGCATCGCCCCAGCGCGCCTGGTCCGCCGCCAGCCGCAGGTTCAGGTCGAAGCCGGCGAAGATCCGCGCGATATCGGCCGCATCGACGCCCTGCGGCAGCCAGCGCGGCAGGTCCAGGCGGCTCACCGTGATGCCGAGGCCCAGCGCGGGCCGTGGGCCGTGGCGCAGCGTGCCGGCGCCGGACAGGCGCAATTCCCCGAAGTTCGCGGCGAATTCGGGGATGGCCGCCTGCGCGGCTTCCAGCACCAGGCGCAGGCGGCCTTCGCCCTGCCGCAGCAGTGCCGGGTCCAGCTGCGCGACCGGCAGGCCGAGCGCGGCGAGCGTCGCGCGGATATCCGGCCCGGCGAAGCGCGCCCCGATCTCGAGCCGCCCGCCCGCCGTCGCGCCGGCGAATTCCAGCTCCGTCTCGCCCGGCAGCAGGGCGGAGACGTCGGTCAGCGTCAGGCGCCCTTCCTCCAGGAAGGCTGCTCCGCGCAGCCGGCGCAGGGTGAGGCCGGCGAAGCCCGCCGCCTCCGCCGACAGGTCCACCGAAACCGGCCAGGCGCGGCTGCTGCCCGCCCGCAGCGCCGCCACCCAGCCATCGAGGTCGAGCCGGCTGGCGAGCAGCGCGAGGTCGAGCCGCGGCGACGGCGCCAGCCGGATTGCCAGCGCACCGCGTGCCGGCGCACCGGCGAGGTCGAGCGCCAGGTCCTCCGCCGCGATCAGGTCGGCCGAGGCGCTGAGCCGCCCGGCGGCGCGGAAGGGGCCGGCGGGCGCGGGCAGCAGGGCCGAGAGGTCGGGACCGGAGGCTTCCATCGTGCCCTCGAAGCCGCCGCCCGCCGCCAGCACGCCGCGCGCGCGCCCCGTCGCCTCCGGCAGCGCGATGGAGAGGTCGAGCGGCGCGATCCCGTCCCAGCCCGGCCGGCCGAGCGTGGCCGAGAACCGAGCCTGCCGCCCCGCCCAGCCGAAGCCGCCCGTCACTTCCAGCGCCTGCGCCGGGCCGGCGGAGGACAGCCGCGCCGTCACACCCTCCAGCACCGTCGCGCCGATCCGCACGCGGCCATCCTCGACCTGCGCGTCCAACGTCGTGATCCAGCTTGGCGGGCGCAGCGCGAGCAGGGGGCCGGGCGGCCAGGGCAGGGTGAGTTCCGCGCCCACCAGCGCGATCTCCCGCGGCTCGATGCGGCCGGCGATCAGCGCCTGAAGGTCCAGCCGCAGCCGCAGCATCCGGGCGGTAACGCGGAAGCTGCCCTCGGCCTCGATGCCCGGCGGCTCCGCGATCGTGACGCCGCCTGCGCGCACCATGGGGCTCGGCAGCAGGACCAGCTCGACCGGCCCATCGAGCGTGACGGGCCGCCCCAGACGGTCGGATGCGACCTCCGCGAGCTGCGCCCGCCACGGCTCCCAATCCACCAGGCGCGGGCCGAGCCACAGCCCGGCGAGCGCGAGGAGGAGGAAGCCACCGAGGCCGAGCGCAGCCTTGCTCATTCCTGGCCGGGCGTGCCCCAGCCGCCGCCGCCCGGGGTTTCGAGTGCCAGCACGTCACCCGCGCCTAGTGTCGCCCGGTCCTGGCCCTTCAGGGGATGCAGGGTGCCATCCGCGCGCTCCACCCATTGCCGCCCCGGCGCGCCGGGCGCGCCGCCGGCCATGCCATGCGGCGCGACGGTGCGGCGGGAGGCGACGATGACGGCCTCCATCGGGCGGAGGAAGCGGATGCGCCGGCGGCTGCCATTGCCGCCCGGCCAGCGCCCGGCGCCGCCGGAGCCGCGGCGGATGGAGAATTCCTCCAGGTGGACGGGGTAGCGCAGCTCCAGCACCTCGGGATCCGTCATGCGTGTGTTGGTCATGTGCGTCTGCACCGCGGAGGTGCCCGGAAAGCCGGGGCCGGCGCCGGTGCCGCCGCAGACTGTCTCGTAATATTGGTAAACCGCATCCCCGAACAGCAGGTTGTTCATCGTCGCCTGGGCCGAGGCGCAGGCCCCGAGCGCCGCGAGCAGCGCGTTGCAGGTCATCTGGCTGACTTCCGTATTGCCCGCCACCACCGCCGCGCCGGGGCGGGGCGCAAGGAAGCTGCCCTCCGGCACGATGATATCCAGCGGCACGAGGCAGCCATCGTTGAGGGGGATGTCCTCTCCCACCAGGCAGCGGAAGCAGTAGAGCACCACGGCGCGGCAGACGGCGGCGGGGGCGTTGAAATTGTCCGGGCGCTGCGGCCCGGTGCCCGTGAAGTCGATGACCGCGCGGCGGTTGGCGCGGTCCACGCGGACAGCGACATGCAGCGGCGTGCCGTCGTCGATGGTGGTGGCGAATGCGCCGTCGGACAGGCGTTCCAGCACGCGGCGGACGCTTTCCTCCGCATTGTCCATCACATGCTTCATGTAGGCGCGCACGGTCGTCAGGCCGAACTGAGCGATGGCCCGGCGCAGCTCCTGCACGCCCTTCTCATTCGCCGCGACCTGCGCCTTGATGTCGGCGACGTTCACATCCGGGCTGCGCGCGGGCCAGGTGGCGCCAGCCAGCAGCGCGCGGAATTCGGCTTCGCGCAGATGGCCGCCATCGACCAGCAGGAAGTCGTCGATGACGACGCCTTCTTCCTCCAGCGTCTTCGACCCTGGCGGCGTCGAGCCGGGCGTCAGCCCGCCGATATCGGCGTGATGGCCGCGCGAGCCGACGAAGAACAGGATCTCGTGGCCCGTCTGGTCGAAGACCGGCGTGATGACGGTGATGTCCGGCAGATGCGTGCCGCCGTTGAACGGGTTGTTCAGCGCGACGACATCGCCGGGCTTGAGGGTGGCGCCGCGCGTGCGGATCACTGTGCGGACGCTTTCGCCCATCGCGCCGAGATGCACGGGCACATGCGGCGCATTCGCCACCAGCCGCCCTGTCGCGTCGAAGATCGCGCAGGAGAAGTCCAGTCTCTCCTTGATGTTCACGCTGAGGGAGGTGTTCTGCAGCACCGCGCCGGTCTGCTCGGCGATCGACATGAACAGGTTGTTGAACAGCTCCAGCATCACCGGGTCGGCGCGTTCCGTGCCGGCGGCGATGCGGGTCACGCGCGGCGCGGTGCGCCGGATCACCAGGTGGTCCTGCGCGGTCGCTTCCGCGGTCCAACCGGGCTCCACCACGGTGGTGGCGTTGGCTTCCCGGATCAGGGCGGGGCCGGCGATGCGGTCGCCGGCGCGGAGCGCCGTCCGTTCGATCACCGGCGCGCGCCATTCCTGGCCTTCCGCGAAGATCGCGACCTCGTCCAGCACCGGCGCCGCCGCGCCGTCCTGCCGCGCGGGCAGGGGGGTGTCGGCGACATCCTCTCCGCGCGCGAAGGATTCGACCATCAGCGATTCGACGATGATCTGCCGGTCGCGCTGCGCGAAGCCGAAGCGACGCTCATGCTCGGCGTGGAACAGCGCGGGCGGGGCGAAGTCCGCGCTGTCTGTCGCCGTGCCGGCGGATGCGGGGAAGTCCATCGGCAGCGCGGTGTCGGTGCCGGCATAGCGCAGCCGCCATTGGTGCCGGGCCGCGAAGCCGCCAGCCCCGCCTGCCGCAGGCGCCGCGCCCTGGCGCAGCAGCTCAGCCTCCGCTTCCGCCCGCAGGGCGTCGATGCGCGCCTGAAGATCGGCCATGGCCGCCTGCGTCAGCGGCGCCTCCACCGGCGCCTCCCGGATCACGCTCTGGTCCGCGAGGCCCATGCCATAGGCCGAGAGCACGCCGGCGAAGGGGTGGATGAAGACCGTGTCCATGCCGAGTTCGTCGGCGACCAGGCAGGCATGCTGCCCGCCCGCGCCGCCGAAGCATTGCAGGGCGAAGCGCGTGACGTCGTGGCCCTTCTGGATCGAGACCTGCTTGATCGCCGCCGCCATGTTCGCGACCGCGACGCGCAGGAAGCCCTCCGCCACCGCGCGCGGGTCCTGCTGCGTGCCGGTTGCGGCCGCGACCTGCTGCGCCAGCGCGCCGAACTTCTCCCGCACCACGGCGGCATCCAGCTTCTGGTCGCCGCCGGGGCCGAAGATGGGGGGGAAATGGGCGGGCTGGATCTTGCCGACCATGACATTCGCATCCGTCACCGTCAGCGGCCCGCCACGGCGGTAGCAGGCCGGCCCCGGCACCGCGCCCGCGCTTTCCGGCCCGGCGCGGAAGCGGGCGCCGTCGAAGCTGAGGATCGAGCCGCCGCCGGCCGCCACCGTGTTGATCGCCATCATCGGCGCGCGCAGCCGGACGCCCGCCACCATCGTCTCGAAGGCGCGTTCGAAGGCGCCGTCATAGAGCGCGACATCGGTCGAGGTGCCGCCCATGTCGAAGCCGATGATGCGCTGGACGCCGCCCGATTCCGCGGTGCGCGCCGCGCCGACGATCCCGCCCGCGGGGCCGGACAGGATCGCATCCTTGCCCTGGAACGCCGCCGCATCCGTCAGCCCGCCCGAGGACTGCATGAAATACAGCTTCACGGGCTGATGCTGGCCGGCCGATTCACCCCCTTCGCCTTCGCCTTCGCCTTCGCCTTCGCCTTCGCCTTCGCCTTCGCCTTCGGCTCCGGGCGATCGGACGGCGTTCAGTTCAAGCGCCACCTGGTCCACATAGCGGCGCAGGATCGGGGAGAGATAGGCATCCACCACCGTGGTGTCGCCGCGCGGCACGATGCGCGGCAGCGGGCTGGCGCGGTGGGACAGCGAGACCTGCGTGAAGCCTGCCTCCCGCGCCAATGCGCCCAGCCGCAGCTCATGCGCCGGATGCGCCCAGGCATGCATCATCACGATCGCGACGGCGCGGATGCCATCCGCGAAGGCGGCTCCCAGCGCGGCGCGGGCGGCGGCTTCGTCCAGCGACTCCAGCTCCGTCCCGTCCACCGCCACGCGCCCGCCGATCTCGGCAACGCGTTCATGCAGCAGGTCGGGCAGCTTCACCTGCAGGTCGAACAGCCTTGGGCGGGCCTGGTTGCCGATGCGGAGCATGTCGGCGAAGCCGCGATTGACCAGCAGCAGCACCCGTTCGCCCTTGCGTTCGAGCAGCGCGTTGGTGGCGACCGTGGTGCCCATCTTCACCGCATCGATCGCGCCGTGCGGGATCGGCGCGTCGGGGGCGAGGCCCAGCACCTGGCGGATGCCGGCCACCGCCGCATCGCGGTAGCGTTCCGGGTTTTCCGACAGCAGCTTCGCCGTGGACAGGCGGCCGGCGGGGTCGCGCGCGACGATATCGGTGAAGGTGCCGCCGCGGTCGATCCAGAACTGCCAGCCCGCCATGGCCTGCCCCTTCGTCTCGGAATGAGGAACGCTTCTGCGGGCGGGGCGGCGGTTCCGTCAACGTCCCCCAAGATGGCAATTGCTCCGGCGGCATCCATGGCCTGTAGCCGGCGCGCCCTTCATGCTAAATCGACGGCGGCAGGCAGCAGGAATGCGGCGCTTTGGGCGTCTGGGGCAAGATTCTCGGCGGGGTGGGGGGCTTCCTCACGGGCGGGCCGCTCGGCGCGGTGGTCGGCGCGGCGCTCGGCCATGCGGCCGACCAGGGCGTCGGGCCCAGCCGTATCGGGCCGGGCGCGGCCGATCTCGCCGCGCTGCTCGGCAACAAGGAAACCCTGTTCGCCATCTCCGTCATCGTGATCTCGGCCAAGCTGGCGAAGTCGGATGGCCCCGTGACGCGGGATGAGATCGCCGCCTTCAAGCGCATGTTCCGCATTCCGCCCGAGAATCTGCGCGAGGTCGGGCAGATGTTCGACAAGGCGCGGGAGGATGCCGAGGGGTGGGAGCCCTTCGCCGAGCGGCTCGGCCAGACTTTCGCCGACAACCGCGCGATGCTGGAGGATGTGCTCGCGGCCTTCTTCTTCATCGCCCGCGCCGATGGGCCGATCACGCGCGGCGAATTGCCCGTGCTGCAGGGCATTCATCTGCGCTTCGGCCTGGATGCCAAGGCCTGGGACCGTGCCAAGGGCGGCGGCGCGGCGGGGTCGCGCGTGGAGCAGGAAAAGCAGACCGACGACGCCTATGCCGTACTCGGTCTCACGCCCGCTGCCTCGGACGAGGAAATCCGCCTCACGCGCCGCAAGCTGATGCGGGAGAACCACCCGGACGGCCTCGCGGCGCGCGGCGTGCCGCCCGAATTCGTGGCGCGCGCGACGGCCAAGGTGGCCGAGATCAACGCCGCCTGGGACAGGATCAAGCGGCAGCGCGGGCTATAGCGTGCGGGTCACCGACGCCCCGAGCCCGAACCATGACGGCCGCCCGGATGGCGCGCCGGTGGACATGCTCATCCTGCACTACACCGGCATGCGGAGCGGCGCGGCCGCCATCGACAGGCTCTGCGACCCGGCCGCGAAGGTGTCCGCCCATTACGTGGTGGAGGAGGATGGGAGGGTGTTCCGCCTGGTCCCGGAATCCCGCCGCGCCTGGCATGCCGGCATTTCCCATTGGCGCGGTGCGAGTGGGGTCAACGCCCGCAGCATCGGGATCGAGGTGGTGAATCCCGGCCACGAACATGGCTACCGCCCCTTCGCCGCCTTGCAGATGGCAGCACTCTGCGACCTCTGCCTCGGCATCCTCGCGCGCCACCCGATCCCGGCCTGGAATGTCGTCGGGCATTCCGACGTTGCCCCCGACCGCAAGGAGGATCCGGGCGAGTTCTTCGACTGGGAAGGGCTGGCGGCGCATGGCGTGGGGCTGTGGCCGCGCGAGGCCGGGCGGGCGGGCGGCGATGCGCTGCGCCTGCTCGGGACCATCGGCTATCGCACCGACCTGCCGCTGCCCGTGCTGCTGCGCGCCTTCCAGCGCCATTGGCGACCGGGGCGCGTCGATGGCGTGGCGGATACGGAAACGCTTGCCCGGCTGCACGCCGTTGCGGCCATCGCCGGGTGAGCCTCGACCGCGTCGCGTCGCTGCTGGCGGCCAGCCCGTCGCATCGGGATGCGTTGCAGGCCGCGGCCTTGGCGGGGCCGGTGGGCGGCTGGCTTGCCGCGGGCTTCGTGCGCAACGCCGTCTGGGACGTGCTTGCTGGCCGGATGCCGGATACCGCGGACCTCGCCGATCTCGACCTGGTGCACCATGACGCCGCCGACTGCACGCCGATGGACGACGAAAGGTATGAGGCGGCGCTGCGGGCGGCGCGGCCGCTTCCCTGGTCGGTCAGGAATCAGGCGCGGATGCACGCGCGCAATGGGCACGCGCCCTATCGCAACCTCGCGGAGGCGCTGAGCCATTGGCCCGAGACCGCGACCGCCATCGCCGCGCGGCTGGTCAATGGACGGATCCAGGTGCTGGCCCCGTTCGGCGTCGAGGATCTGTTGGCGATGATTCTCCGCCCCGGCCCCGCCCATGCCGCCGACCCGGCCGCTCCGCGTGCGCGCCTGGCATCAAAGGGGTGGGCCGCGCGCTGGCCGGGGCTACGGGTGGTGGGACTCGGCGTCGGTTGAATGCCCCATTCTCCCCGCGCGTGACGACGGGGCCGATCACCGGCCCTGGTGGAGATGGTCCCGGATCAATGCGCGCAGCCGGCCATCCTCCTCCGGCGTGATCGGCTGGCCAGGGCTCCGGTGTTGGTGGAGTTCGGCATCGACCGCCACGAAGCTGTCGATGCGGTCCACCGGCAGGCCCGTGGCAAGCCATTCGGCATCCTGCACGACCAGCAGCAGCGCGCGGACCTTCGCCGACAGCAGCAAGGCGCGGGCGCGGCGGTGCAGGCTTGCGAAGGGCATGGGAACGTCCTGCCCCTCGCCGTCCAGCGTCCGCGCCGCGCTGGTCACGAAGACGCCCGCGCCGTCGCCGCCAAGCGCGCCGCGGCGGTCGAGCGCGGCGCGCCACGCGGCCTCCCCGCCAGCGAAGACCTCGACCGGGATGCGGCCGTCGCCGCCGAGCAGGCGCGACAGGAACGCGCCGAGGTGGCGCTGCGAGATCTCCCCCTCTCCCAGCAGGGGGGCGAAATTCACCTCGCTGATCACCGCGCTGTTGCGATGCCAGGGCTCCGAGATGTCGGGGCTGATGATGTCGATGCCCGCGATATCCAGCCCGATCAGCTCCGCCGCGGCGATGGCCACGCGCAGGTTCTCGGGGTGGACGATCTCCGAAACGTCTTCATCGACGCCACCCCAGGCGGTCGATTCGATCCGGCGCAAGGGCACGAACCGGCCCGGCCCCGGCACGGATGCGGCCTCCAGCCCCGCGGCTGCCAGCGCGGCGCGCGCCAGATCGTCGATCGGGCGCAGCGCCGAACGCCGCCAGGGCGGCCGCCGCGCCTGCTCGGCCAGTTCGGCCGCCACCAGCGCCTCCACGCTGCGGATGCCATCGCCCATGACGCCGATCGGCAGGCGTTTGACCGCGTAGAGCAATCGCCCCGAGGCCAGGAACAGCCGGTGGCAGACGCCGTCCACCTGCCGCTCCACGATCACATGCTTCGCGGGAGAGAGGCGAAGCGCCGCCTCGAAGGCCGGCTCCAGGCGGGCTGCGTCCACATCGACGCTGACGCCCTCGCCCCGGTCGAGATCGACGGGCTTGACGACGATCGGCCAGCCGAGGCGCTCGGCCACGGATCGGGCGGCATCGAGGCTGGTCACAACCTCATGGACCGGCGCCGGGAGACCGGCGAGGTGCAGCGCGCGAACCGAGAGCGCCTTGCTCTGCGACAATCGGGCACCGACGGCGCTGTCGCGGTCAGTGGCGCTGCGATCGACCAGGCGCCGCCTGGCGCCCCAGCCCAGCTGATGGACGCCCCCGCCCAGGGACCGGAAGGGAATGCCGCTGGCATGCGCCGCCCGCAGCAGATGCATGGTGGATTTGCCGCTCGGGGCAAGCTTCCGGATCGGCTCGATCGCATCCTGGCGCAGCGCGGCGAATAGGTTCTCCCGGCTCTCATCCGTCGGTTCGGTCGCCATCATCCAGGCGGCGATGCGGAACGCCGCGCCGAAGGCGATCTCATACACGCGAATGGGCACATGATCCGTCGCCGGCACGGCGATGACCGCCCGCCAGCTTCCCGGCTTATCGGGCTGCGGCTGGCAGGACACCACCTCCATCGTGTCGAAGGCGGGAATCGCCGCGACCTGCAGGATTTCCCGTGCGAGCAGCATGATCCGCGAGAGCCATTGGCTCATCGGTGCCTCATCGGCCTCTACGGATGTGCTCCGGAGGTCGGGTGCGAGAAGCGCCAGCCACGGGTCGATCGCGCCGGGCCGCAGGGCGCCCGGCGATGGGAAGTTGAGATTGATGAACGCCTTCGGCTGCCGGAAGGGTGCAGGGGACAACGCCGGCATGCCGGTGGGCGGTGGGGTCCATGATACGGGATCATGCATGTCACTCGGTTCCCCGGACAGCGCGTGCAGGCGCTGGCCCTTGGCAGGATGGAGATCGAGACCGGTCCCGGCCATCACTGCCCAGGGCGGCTGGCGCGGCTTCGGCCAGAGGTCGGTGCCGGGGGGCGGGAGCTATCCGAACACAATGCCCCCAGCCGGAGGCGTCAGCGCCACCAGCGCGGTGCGGGGCGGGGTCCGGGCCTCGAAGGCGGGCCAGCGTGTCGCGGGGCGGTCGAAGCTCGCGCCGGGCTCGGCGCCCGGGGTGCGGACCAGGATCAGCGCGGCATCCTCGCCCGGCGTGGTCGCGGCGCCACCGATCCCGGCCGCGCGGGGGGCTGCATAGGCCGGGCGCGGCACGCCGCGCGCGGGACCGTCCAGGTCGCAGACGAAGACCGCATCCGCCCCCGCCCCCGGCCGCCCGGCGCGATCCGTGCCGATCCAGAGCCGGGAACGCCCATCCACCGCGAGCGTCGCCGGATCGCGCGGCATGGCCTGAGGGGCGGGCGCGCCGGCGACATCGAACAGCAGCCGGGCCTCCATCCGCGGGGCTGCGGGATCGCCGAGCACCTCGATGACATGGCCCGGATGCGGCGAGGGGCGGGGGTTCAGCCCATCCACCTGCGAGGCATGGCGCGACACGCCGGCCCGGCAGGCCAGGAACATCCGCGGCCCGCGCGGATCGAGCGCGAGGGCGGCCGGCGTATCGAAGGGTGTCGCCCCCGCGCTCTCTGCGGCACGGGCGGGATCGGCCGCGCTGTCTGGCGGCAAGGCGACCCAATACAGGGTGCTGCCCTGGGCGCCCCCACGGTTTCCCCCCTGGGCACGCGCGACGTAGATCGTGCCGGTATCGAGCGCATCCGGCTCCTCCGCCGGGCCGGCCGAGACGAAGCGATAGAGGAAGCCCATTCCCCGCCCATCCGCCATGAACACCACCGCGCGCCCATCGGCGGCGCGCGTCGCCGCCACCGCCACCGCGCCGATCCGCCCCAGCGCGCTGCGCTTGGCGGGCACGCTTTGCGGATCGAAGGGGTCGAGTTCCACCACCCAGCCGAAGCGCCGCGCCCCCTCCCAGCGGGCATCGAGGCTGCCGAGGCGGGCGAGCCAGGCGAAGGGCTCGCCTTCGGTCAGCAGCAGGCTGCCCCAAGGCGTGGCGCAGCCGCCTTCGAGGCCCAGAAGCCCAACCACCCCCGGCGCAGCCGCCGCCGGTCCCGCCCAGCGGCAGAGCGTGTTGGCGCCGAGGCGGCGGCTCTGGAAGCCGCCATCCACCACGACCCAGCCATCGCCTGCTTTCTCCAGGTTCAACAGGGATGCGCCCTGCATCGCGGCGGCGACCGCCGGCCGGTCGCGCCCGCCGGGCCAGGCCATGGCGGGATCGACCTGCGGATGCACCACCGCCAGCACCAGTCGCGGGATCCCATCCGCCGCCAGCGGCGGCACGGCGAGGCCTGCCAGCCGCCCATCCCAGCCGAATTGCGCGGCGGCGGCGTCCTCGGTCGGGTTGCGTGGGTCCCAGGGCGGGGCGTCGAAGGTGACGCGGTCGCCCCAGCGGATCAGCACCTGCCGCGCATGGCCCGGCGCGACCCAATCATCCGGCCGCACCGAAAGCGGGCCGGGCGGAGGAGAGGTCGGGACCGGTGGCGGCAGGCGCTGCGCCAGGGCCGGCGCGGTACCCATCAGCGCCGGCGCGCCCAGCGTGGCCCCGGTCAGAAGGGCGCGGCGGCCGATCACGGCGCGGCTGTGGCGCCCGGTTGCGTCGCGCCTGGGGGCGGGGCGTGCACCGTCACCGGGGGGGGATCGCCCGGCCAGGCCTCGATCTGCACCAGGCAGGATTGCGCCGCCGAGCCCTGGCCGAGGCGGGAGGTCGGGACGTCCTGCGTCAACACATTGGCATTGCCATGCAGGCAGGGGGCTTCGGTTGCCCCCGCGCGGGCGGGGTTCCACCAGGCGCCGGTCGCCATGGCGACGACGCCGCGGCGCAGTTCGTCCGTCACGCGCAGCCCCGCGGCGATCGCGCCGCGGTCGTTGAAGACGCGGACCACCTGCCCATCCGCAAGGCCCCGCGCGGCCGCGTCATCCGGGTGCATCAGGATCGGCTCCCGCCCCTGCACACGGTTCGCCGCCGCCACACGCCCGGTATCGAGCTGCCCATGCAGCCGGGTGAAGGGCTGGAAGGACAGCATGTGCAGCGGGAAACGCTGCGCGAGGTCGCTGCCGAGCCATTCGCGCGGCGCCCTCCACACCGGATGGCCGGGCACTTCCTCATAGCCAAAGCCGGCGATGGTCTCGGAATAGATCTCGACCTTGCCGGAAGGCGTGTTGAGCGGGTTCGCGTCCGGATCGGCGCGGAACTCGGCGAATTGGGTGTAGGGGGTCGCTGGCGGGGGGATCTCGACGAAGCCCTGGTCCCAGAAGGCGGCGAAGTCCGGCACCTCAATCCCCTGCGTGCCGCAGGCGCGGCGCCAGAGGCCATAGAGGTGCTGCAGCCACGCCATCTCGTCGCGCTGCTCGGTGAAGGCGGCGCGGTAGCCGAGCGCATCGGCGATGTCGGCCAGCATGTCCGCGTCGTTGCGCGCCTGGCCCACCGGCGGGATCGCCTGGTGCATGGCGCGGATGAAGCGGTCGCGCGACGCGCTCGCGATGTCGTTGCGCTCCAGCGTCGTGGTGGCGGGCAGCACGATATCGGCGTGGCGCGCGACGGGGGTCCACCAGGGCTCCTGCACCACCACCGTGTCGGCGCGGTTCCAGCCGCGCAGCAGGCGCCCGAGATCCTGGTGGTGATGGAAGGGGTTGCCGCCGGCCCACCAGATCATGCGGGTGTCGGGCAGCTTCAGGTCGCGGCCATTGTATTGCAGGATCTCGCCCGGGCGTTCCAGCAACTCGGTGATGCGGGAGACGGGGATATAGGCGCCGCAGGG
Organism: Roseomonas mucosa; assembly: GCA_945878375.1. Lineage (GTDB taxonomy): Bacteria > Pseudomonadota > Alphaproteobacteria > Acetobacterales > Acetobacteraceae > Falsiroseomonas > Falsiroseomonas mucosa_A. The sequence goes on from CAMDWG010000009.1 coordinate 19,084, forward strand.
GTTACGGACCGGCACGCCGCCGACGCTCGGCACTTCATGCCGCGGCGTGCCCATGCCGTTCATCGACCCGTAGCCGAAGGCGATCCCCTGGCCCGGCTTGCCGATGCCACCCAGCATCGCCGCCAGCGCCGTCAGCGCCCACCAGGGCTGTTCGCCATTCTCGGCGCGCTGGATCGACCAGGTGGCGGTCAGCATGGTGGGCGCGCCGGCGGCTTCCAGCGCAAGCCGCCGGATGGTGACGGCGGGGATGTCGGTCAGTGCCTCGGCCCATTCCGGCGTCTTCGGCTTACCATCGGGGATGCCGCGCACATAATCGGCGAAGCGGTCGAAGCCGGTGGCGCAGCGGGCGAGGAAGTCGCGATCCTCGCGCCCGGCCTCCAGGATCACATGGGCCATCGCCAGCATCATCGCCGCATCGCTGTTCGGGCGGATCGGTACCCATTCGGCGCCCATGAACGCCGCCGTGTCGCCGCGGAAGGGGGAGATGTTGACGAAGCGGACCCCGGCCTCGACAGCGGCCTTCATCAGCGGGACGTATTCGTGCCCGCCCGCCCCGCCCGAGGTCACGAGCCCGTTCTTCAGCGGCAGCCCGCCGAAGCACAGCATCAGCCGCGCAGTCTGCCAGATCGCGACCCAGTCGGTGACCGGGCCCTGGATCACTTCGTTGGTGCCGAGGATGTGCGGCATCAGCGTCATGCCCGCGCCGTAGGAATAGTTCGTCACCTGCGCGGTGAAGCCGCCGCCGAGGCCGAGGAAGCGGTGCAGCTGGGTGCGCGCATGATGGTAGCGCCCGGCCGAGGACCAGCCATAGGACCCGCCGAGGATCGAGGCATGGCCATGTTCGGCGCGGATGCGGGCGGTTTCCTCAGCCACCAGCCGGATCGCCTGATCCCAGGGGACCGGGACGAAGGCATCCCCCCCGCGTTCGCTGCCGCGCCGCCCACCCTTCAGCCAGCCCGCGCGCACATAGGGCTGGTCGATGCGGGCCTGGCTGTGGACGGCGTCGGGCACGCTGTCGAGCAGCGAGCCGGGGAAGGGATCGCGCGCGAAGGGGCGTGCGGCGACCAGCCGGCCGGCTTCGACCACCGCCTCGAAGGCGCCCCAGTGGGACGAATGCGGCTTGATCTCGGTCATGGGGTACCTCTCAGCGCGGCAATTTGGCCTTCCGGCGCGCGGGCCGCAACAACCCCGGCAGGTCTGCGGCCCGGCCATGCGCGCCATGCGTGCGCCCACGCGAAGGGTGGATGACGATGGCCGCGGGGCATTCTAGCATCCCCCCCGAGGAACGCCGAGGAAGCTGCCATGACCCCCCCCCGCAATTCGAACGCCATCCGGGACATCGCCAATGTCCTGCACCCCTACACCGATCATCGCGCCCACGCGAAGAACGGGCCGCTGGTGATCACGCGCGGCGAGGGCGTGCGGGTCTTCGACGACCAGGGCAAGGAGTATATCGAGGCGGTGGCGGGGCTGTGGTGCGCCTCGCTCGGCTTCAGCAATACGCGGCTGGTGGAAGCGGCGCATGCCCAGATGCTGAAGCTGCCCTTCTACCACGCCTTCACCGCCAAGTCGCATGAGCCGCTGATCGACCTGTCGGAGATGCTGATCGAGCGGTCGCCCTGCCCGATGTCGAAGGTCTTCTATGCGAATAGCGGGTCGGAGGCGAACGACACCGCGATCAAGATGGTCTGGTACGCCAACAACGCGATGGGGCGGCCGAACAAGAAGAAGATCATCTCGCGCCTCAAGGCCTATCACGGCATCACCATCGCGTCGGGCTCGCTCACCGGCCTGCCGACGAACCACAAGATGTTCGACCTGCCGCTGTCCGACCGCTTCATCCACGTCTCGACGCCGCACCACTACCACGGCGCCAATCCCGGCGAGTCGGAGGAGGATTTCGCGACGCGGCTGGCCGAGGAGCTGGAAGCGACCATCCTGCGTGAGGGGCCGGACACCGTCGCCGCCTTCTTCGCCGAGCCCGCGATGGGCGCCGGCGGCGTGATGATCCCGCCCGCCACCTATTTCGAGAAGATCCAGGCGGTGCTGCGGAAATACGACGTGATGTTCGTCGCCGACGAGGTGATCTGCGGCTTCGGGCGTACCGGCAACTACTGGGGCTGCCAGACCTACGGCATCACGCCCGACATCATCACCTGCGCGAAGGCGCTGTCGGCCTCCTTCCTCCCGATCTCCGCCATCATCATCAACGACCGCGTCTTCCAGGCTCTGGCCGACGGGTCCCAGACCATCGGCACCTGGGGCCATGGCTTCACCTATTCCGGCCATCCGGTGGCGGCTGCCGTCGCGGTGGAGACGCTGAAGATCTATGACGAGATCGACCTGGTCGGCCATGTGCGGAAGACCGGCCCGCACATGCAGAAGAAGCTGCGCGAGCGCTTCGCGGACCATCCGCTGGTCGGCGAGGTGCGCGGCATCGGCATGGTGGCCGCGATCGAGCTGGTGGCCGACAAGGCCACCCACAAGAACTTCGACCCGTCGCTGAAGCTTGGCGCGCGGCTGACCAAGCTGGGCGAGGCAGAGGGCGTGATCCTGCGCGGCCTTGCGAACGATACCATCGCCTTCTCCCCCCCGCTGATCATGAACGAGGCCGAGATCGACGCGATGGTGGAGCGCACCGGCCGCGCCCTGGATGCGCTGACCGTGCAGCTGCGGCGCGAGAGCATCGCGGTGGTGTGACGCCGCCCGCCCCCTCTCCCAAGATGGCCGGGGAGGGGGCGCCGCCCGCGATCAGCCGGGGTCGCGGGGCTTGCCCGGTGCGGTCGGATCGGTGCCGTCCCCTGGGGGCCGCGCATCCCCGTCCGGGGGCGCATCGGGTCGGTCCCAATCCCGCAACAGCGTGCCTTCGCGCCTCCGCCGCGCCAGCCTCACCGCCGGGATCAGGCTCGCGAGCGCGAGCCCCATCGGTGGGAAGAAGACGAACAGCACCACCGGCGTCAGGACGAGAAACAGCAGGAAGAGAAGCGGCGGCGATGCATACCGCCCGAACGCCTCCAGTAGCGCGCCGCGCGCGATCGCGTAGCGGCCGAGCCAGCCCTCCAGGCGAAAGCCGTCAACGAAGGCCACCACCGCCCCGGCGCGCTCGCTCCATTGATCTGCCGAGGCCAGACTTGCCTGCCACGACAATAGGGCGACATCGCGCGTGATCGGCACCGACAGGGAGCAGACGGCAGGGGGGGCCGCCCCGGCGCATCGCACGACCGGGCCGGCGTGATACCAAGTGTGGCAGTTCCGCGATCCGTCCGGCTGAGGCACGCGGCAGGCGTCGCCGCGGCAGTCGCAGGCCGCGCCGCGCCCAAGCCAGGCCTCGCGCGGCAGCGCCTCGCGGTTATTCAAGATCGGCAGAAGGTGGAAAAACAGGGTCTCCTGGCCCTCTGCCGCGTGGCGAATGCGCGGCGGGCCGTCGATCTCGGCCATGTCCCAGGGCAAGGCGAGCACTAGATCGGATCGCACGATGACCTGCCGGCCGGTGGCCAATTCGGGCAGGCGCAGCGCGACAAGTAGCAGAAGGCCGAGAAGGCCGCAGCCAAGCAGCAGGGCGCCGCGGCGCGACGCCACGCCTACCTCGCCCGGCTGATGCAGAACTCCACGATATCGGCCAGCGCGCGCTTTTCCGCGCTGTCGGGGAAGGCGTCCAGCGCCGCCAGCGCCTTCGCGCCATAGTCGCGCGCGCGGCCCACCGTGTCGGCAAACGCCCGGTGCTTTTCCATCAGCGCGATGGCCTGGGTCAGGTCGGCATCGGATTGCTCGCGATCCTCGATCGTGCGGCGCCAGAATTCGCGTTCCGCCTCATCCCCGCGGGCGAAGGCCAGCAGGACGGGCAGGGTGATCTTGCCTTCCCGGAAATCGTCGCCGACCGTCTTCCCCAGCCGCTCCTGCTCCGCCGAGTAATCCAGCGCATCGTCGATCAGCTGGAAGGCGACGCCGAGATTGTGGCCATAGGCCCGCAAGCCCGCCTGCCGCGTCGCGTCGCAGCCGGCGACCACCGCGCCGACCTCGGTCGCGGCGGCGAACAGCGCGGCGGTCTTGCCCTCGATCACCGCCAGATACTGTTCCTCGGTGGAAGAAGTGTCGTTCTGGATGACCAGCTGCAGCACCTCGCCTTCCGCGATGGTGGCCGAGGCCTCCGACAGGATCCGCAGCACTTCGAGCGACCCATCCGCCACCATCACCTGGAAGGCGCGGGAGAACAGGAAGTCGCCGACGAGGACCGACGGCTTGTTGCCGAACAGCGCATTCGCGCTGGCCTGCCCGCGCCGCAGCGCGCTTTCATCCACCACATCGTCATGCAGCAACGTCGCGGTGTGGATGAACTCGACACAGGCCGCGAGGCCGATATGCCTCTCACCCCGGTAGCCGGCCATCCGCGCGGCGGCCAATGTCAGCAGCGGGCGCAGCCGCTTGCCGCCGGCGGCCACGATATGCGCGGCCAGTCGGGGGATCAGCGCCACCGGGCTCTGCATCCGCTCCACGATCAGGCGGTTGCAGACCTCGAGGTCGTCCTTCACCAGCGCGGTCAGCGTCGCGAGCGCATCCTCGCCCCGCCGCGCTTCATGCGCGGCGATCGGCAACTCGGCGCTCGGCTGGACAGGCAAATCCACGCTCTCTTGACCTCTGGTCCGGGGCCGGCAACCTAGACCTCGCCCCCCGGTGGAGCAAGCCGCCGGCGCGTGCCGGATGACCGCGCCGGGACGGAGATGGGGCGGCTTCAAGGGCCTGCAATGCGCGTGCTGCTCGTCACCACCGATCCCGTCCGGCTGAGCTTCCTGCTTGCCCTTTTGCGCGATGCGGGGCTCGGCCCGGTCGTGCTGGATGCCGCGATCAGCGCCATGGAGGGCGGGATCGGCATCTTCCCCCGCCGCCTCGCGGTGGCGGAGGCGGAAGCCGACCAGGCCCTGCGCGTGGTGCGCGAAGCCGGCGAGACCGAGGGCATGTGCTGAGCCCCGAACTGACCGAGGACATGCTGCTCGGCGGCCGGGTGCGCCTGCGCCAGCCTAGGGTCGGGCTGCGCGCGGGGCATGACGCGGTGCTGCTGGCGGCGGCGGTGCCGGCGCGGCCGGGGGAACGGGTGCTGGAACTCGGCTGCGGCAGCGGGGCGGCTTTCCTGTGCCTCGCGGCGCGGGTGCCGGACCTCACCATCGTGGCGGTGGAGCGGGAACCGGCCCTGGCCGCGCTCGCCCGCGACAATGCCGAACGGGCGGGGCTCGGGGATCGCGTCACGGTGGTGGAGGGCGATATCGCCGACCCCGTGCTGCGCCGCGCCCTGCCGCGCTGTGCCCATGGCTTCGCCAATCCGCCCTTCTGGGCCGCCGGCACCGCCCCGCCCGCCGCGCTGCGTGCGGCGGCGACCCATGCGGATGCGACGCCGCTCGATGCGTGGGCCCGCTGCCTGGCCGGGACGGTCGGACATCTGGGCACGGCCACGCTGATCCTGCCCGCGTCCCGCTTCGCCGACGGCTTCGCGGCGCTTCTGGGCGCCGGCTGCGGGAGCCCAGCGCTGATGCCGCTCTGGCCCCGGGCCGGGGGGGCGGCGAAGCGTGCGTTGCTGGCCGCGCGGCGCGGCGGCAAGGGGCCGGCGCGGATCCTGCCCGGGCTCCCGCTGCATGACGGCACCGCGCCGAGTGCGGCGGCGGAGGCGATCCTGCGGGACGGGGCGGCGCTGGAGATCTGGTGACGGGCGGTCGGTTCCGCGCGCGCCTGTGCCGCGTCGTTCATCCCCCGCCGGTGCTCCTGATCTTGTCATCGCCGCCCCGCGGCACGTGCGCTGTGGTCCGGCCGTGGCGTTGTTATGCAGTCCCGCGTGGACCGACACATCACGGACGATGCGTTGCGCGATGCCATCGCGGCCTGCTTGCCGGAGCTGCGCGCGGCGGCGCGGCTACTCACCGCGTCGCGAGCGGAAGCCGACGATCTCGTGCAGGAGGCCGTGCTGCGCATGCTGCGTGGCGCGGCGGGCTTCGTCGTGGCAGCGGAACATGCCGGCGATGTGCGCGCCGCGCTCCGCCCCTGGGCGATCGCGGTGCTGCGGAACGCCTTCCGCGAAGGGTGGCGACGACGCAAGCGTGAACAGGCGCAGCTCGCGCTGCGGCTGCCGGCGGAGGATGGGCGCAGCGGCGGGCAGGAGAGCGTGGCGCGGATGCGCAACCTCGCGCGCGCCATCGCCGCGCTGCCGCCGGCCTTGCGTGAGGCGCTGGTGCTGGTCGGCGCGCAGGGCCTCGGGCACGAGCAGGCGGCGGCGATTTGCGCCGTGCCGGTCGGCACGATGAAGGCACGCGTTGCGCGCGCCAGGCGGCAATTGGCGCGCAGCTTCGGCCTGGATCTCCCGCAGCCGTGACCCTCTGACGTAGCTGCGATGCAACCCGGCGGCGCCGGCAACCGTAGGCCCTTCGTCAGGACCGGAGCGGATCATGCAAAGCGCCATGCTTGCCCAAAGCGCCACGCCCAACCCAAGTGCCACGCCGAGTGAATTCCATGGCCAGTTGATCACCCTGCTGCCGCGGCTGCGGGTGCAGGCTCTGGCGCTCGCGCGCAATCGCGCCGCAGCCGAGGATCTGGTGCAGGATGCCGTCGCCAACGCGCTGGCGGCGCAGGACAGCTTCACACCCGGTACCAACTTCGCCGCCTGGATGCACCGCATCCTCCGCAACCGATTCATCTCCACGCTGCGCAAGCAGCGCGAGACCACGGATATCGATGATCTGCCGGCGGGCGCCTTCGCCGTCGGCCCCACCCACGAAGACCGGCTGGTGCTGAAGGAACTTGGCCGTGCCGTGAACCGCCTGCCGGTGGACCAGCGTGAGGCGCTGTTCATGGTGGTGCTGCAGGGCATGTCCTATGAGGAGGTGGCAGGCACCACCGGCTGCGCGGTCGGCACGGCAAAAAGCCGCGTCTTCCGCGCGCGCCGCCAATTGCAGTGCTGGCTGATGGGCGAAGGCCGCGCGCGATCGGACGAGGAGGCGCGCGAGGAGGTGGAGCCGAAGGTGCCGCGCCATGCAGGCATCGCTGCCCGCGCCTGAGGCCGCGCGCTTCCCGATGGGGGCGCATCCGGGATGGAGCAGGATCCGCTTCCGCCGCCAGAGGACCGCGCCGCGGAAGCGGCGCGGTCCTTCGACCTCTGGCTGCAGCGCAGCCTGCAACGGCTCTATGGCGCTGTCGCACGAGAGAAGGTGCCGCCCGAACTTCGAAGGCTGATCGAACGGGATCGCGGGCGGCGTATCGGTTGACGGCCCCTTATTCGGCCGGGATCGCCAGGACTTCCGGCGCGGTGCGGGTGCGCTTCACCAGCAGCTTGTTCAGCGCATGCACATAGGCGCGGGCAGAGGCGACGATCGTGTCGGTGTCCGCGCCCTGCCCATCGACCAGCTTGCCTGCTTCCTCGAGCCGCACGGTGACGCGCGCCTGCGCGTCGGTGCCGCCGGTCACGCTCTGCACGGCGTAGAGCTTCAGGTTCACATCATGCGGGAAGGCCTGGCGCAGCGCCGCGAAGGTCGCGTCCACGCCGCCATCGCCGCCGGCCACCCCTTCGCGCGCCTCTCCGTCCACTTCGAGCGCGATGGAGGCGATGGGGCGCGTGTGCATGCCGGTGGAAACCGTCAGGCCGACCAGCTTGATCCGATCGTTGCCGCGCACGACCTCGTCATCGACCAGCGCCGCGACATCCTCGTCGTAGACGACCTTCTTGCGGTCGGCGAGGTCCTTGAAGCGCTTGAAGGCGTCGTTCATCGCGTTGTCGCCGATGTCGTAGCCCAGCGACTTCAGCTTATCCTTGAAGGCGGCGCGGCCGGAATGCTTGCCGAGCACGAGGGAGGTCTTCGCCCAGCCCACGCTTTCGGGCGTCATGATCTCATAGGTCGCGCTGTCCTTCAGCATCCCGTCCTGGTGGATGCCGGATTCATGCGCGAAGGCGTTGCGCCCGACGATGGCCTTGTTGGGCTGCACGTCGAAGCCGGTGATCGTCGCCAGCAGCCGCGATGTCTTCAGGATGTTGGCCGTCTTGATGCTGTTGCTCACCGGCACCGCGTCATGGCGCGTACGCAGCGCCATCACGATCTCCTCGAGGCTCGCATTGCCCGCGCGTTCGCCGATGCCGTTGATGGTGCATTCGATCTGCCGGACACCCGCGCGGATCGCCGCCAGCGTGTTCGCCACCGCAAGGCCGAGGTCGTTGTGGTTATGCGCCGAGAAGATCACGCGATCCGCGCCGGGGACGCGTTCGCGCAGCATGGTGAAGATGTGGGCGATATCCTCCGGCACCGCGTAGCCGACGGTGTCGGGGATGTTGATCGTCGTGGCGCCCGCCTTGATCGCGGCTTCGACGCAGCGGCAGAGGAAGTCGTGCTCGGTGCGCGTGCCGTCCTCGGCCGACCATTCGACGTCGTTGGTGGCGTTGCGCGCGAGCGTGACGGAGGAGGTGACGAGTTCCAGCACCTGTTCCGGCTCCATCCGCAGCTTGACGCGCATATGCAGCGGGCTGGTGGAGACGAAGGTGTGGATTCGGCCGCGGGCGGCGGGCTTGATGGCCTCGGCAGCCCGATTGATGTCGCCGGGCGCCGTGCGCGCCAGGCCGCACACCACCGGGCCGTCCTTGGCGAATTTCCGCGCGATGGCCTCCACACTCTCGAAGTCGCCGGGGGAGGCGATGGGGAAGCCAGCTTCCATCACATCGACGCCGAGTTCCCACAGGGCTTCGGCCATCCGCAGCTTTTCCTCCAGGTTCATGGAGAAGCCGGGGGACTGTTCCCCGTCGCGGAGCGTGGTGTCGAACACGATGATGCGGTCGGGGTCGAGCGTCCCGAAGGACGGGTGCTGGATGGCCATGGGGGTATTTCCTTCGAATCGGATCAGCCGCGCATGGGGCCGCGCGGGCCCCAGGGTTCCCCTGAGCGAAGCCGGCCGCAGCCGGGCGTCACGCCCAGGGGCGGCTAAGTCGAAGCAGAAGCGCGCGCGCGGCCAGCACACCCTTGCGGGCGGCGGCAGGCTCGGAGCGGGGCGCGCGAGACGACATCGGTGGCAAGCTAGCGGGACGGCGCGAGCGGTGCAAGCATGGCGTCATGAAGCACCGAATCGTTCTGGGCCGGGACATCCCGCCCGCCGCCATGGCCCTGCTCGATGCCCGCCGGGATGTCGAGGTCGTCCAGCTCCTCTACCCGCCCAAGGCCGAATGGCACGCCCATCTGCCGGGCGCGCATGCGGTCCTGGCCTGGACCCAGCTGATGCACCGCGAAGCCCTGGACATCGCGCAGGACCTCAAGGTCGTGTCCCGTATGGGGGTGGGCTTCGACACGGTGGACATCCCCGCCTGCACGGCGCGCGGCATCCCGGTGATGGTGGCCAATGGGTCGAACGACCTGTCGGTGGCCGAGCATGCGATGATGCTCCTGCTGGCCATCGCGCGCCAGGCGGTGGATGTGGACCGCCATGTGAAGGCGGGCGGCTGGGTGCCGCCGGGGATGTCCACGGTGGATTTGGCCGGGCGCACGGCGCTGGTCGTCGGCTATGGGCGGATCGGGGTGCGGGTGGCCCGTTATCTCGCCGCCTTCCACATGAAGGTCATGGTGCTCGATCCCTTCTATTCGCCGCACCGCATCGCGTCCGACGGCTTCATCCCTGCGCGCGACCTGCATGCGGCGCTGGCCCAGGCCGATGTCGTGACGCTGCATTGCCCGCTGCGCCCCGACACCCGTCACCTGATGGATGAGGCCGCCTTCGCCGCCCTGAAGCCCGGTGCGCTGCTGGTGAACACCGCGCGCGGGCCGATCGTGAAGGAAAGCGCCCTGGTCGCGGCGCTGCAGAGCGGGCGGCTGGCCGGCGCCGGGCTCGATGTGCTGGAGGTGGAGCCCTCCACCGCCGCCAATCCGCTGCTGGCGCTGCCGAATGTCGTGGTCAGCCCGCATACCGCGGCCAGCACGGCCGAGGGCATCGAGCGCATGGCCTGCACCACCATCCAGAACATCCTGGACGCATTGGATGGGCGCCCCGATCCGTCGATGATGGTGAACCCGGAGATCCTCGGCGCGCCGTCATCGAATTGACGCTGGAACGACGCCCCGCTGGCGCGCGATGCTCCCGCCATCCTGCGGAAAGAGCCTCGGCATGCCGTCGCGCCACTTCATCGCCTTCTGGAACCTCGAGAACCTGTTCGACACCGAGGAGGCGAAGCGGTCCGAGGGCCTGACGCAGCGCCTGGCCAAGGACCTGAAAGGCTGGTCGCGCCCGGTGCTGGATCGCAAGATCGGCAATCTCGCCGCCGCGATCCGCGCGATGGATGACGGCGCCGGCCCTGGAATCCTCGGCGTCTGCGAGGTCGAAAGCCGCGCGGTGCTCACGCGGCTGGCAGCGGCGCTCGGCCGCGGGCGCTATGGCGTGCTACATGCCGAAAGCCCCGACGCGCGCGGCATCGACACCGCCTTCATCTACGACAAGCGGCGCTACACGGCCGCCACGGGCGAGGTCTTCACGCATTTCGTCATGCGCCGCACCTACACGCGCGACATCCTGCAGGCGTCCTTCACCACCGCCTCCGGCCGCAAGCTGGTGCTGTTCGCGAACCATTGGCCGTCGCGATCCGGCGGACGGTTCGAGAGCGAGCCCTATCGCATGACCGCCGGCGAGACGCTCGCGCATTGGCACAACCGCGTGCACGAGGCGCAGGGCGAGGATATCGCGGTGCTGGCGCTGGGAGATTTCAACGACGAGCCTTTCGACCGCTCGCTTCTCGACTATGCCTTGGCGGGCAATGCACGCCTGCGCGTCACCCGCGCGCGGGAGGTGCGGCGGTTCCTGAACCTCATGGCGCCGCTCTCCGGCGCGGCGGAGGGCACCTATGAGTTCAACGGGCAGCCGAACATGCTGGACCAGATACTGGCGGGGAAATCGCTGCTGACGGGGGCCGCCGGCTTCGATATTGACGGGCCGGCGCTCATCCTGCGCGCACCCGGCGTCTCCGGCGCGCCGCGCCGCTTCGGCCGCCCGACGCTGAAGGGCGGCGAGGATCCGGACGGGTTCAGCGACCACCACGCCGTCGGCCTCGTGCTGCGCGAAGGGTGAGCGCGCCGCCGCGCCTCAGCGGGGGGGATGCTCCTTCCGCCAATGCCGGGCGATGTCGGCGCGGGTCGTGACCCAGACATCGTCCCGGTGCTTGGCGACATGCGCCAGGAAGCGCTGCAAGGCCCGCGCCCGGCCGGGGCGGCCGACCAGGCGGCAATGCAGCCCGACCGACATCATCTTCGGGCTGCCGGCCCGCCCTTCCTCCAGCAGCAGGTCGAAGGCGTCGCGCAGATGGCGCTCGAAGCCGTCGGGGTCGCCGAAGCCGGGGGGGACGGCGAATTTCATGTCGTTGTTGTCGAGCGTGTAGGGGATGACCAGCACATCCTGCCCCTCGACCTTCACGTAATGCGGCAGGTCGTCGTCGTAGGAATCGCTGTCGTAGAGGAACCCGCCATGGCGGGCGACGAGACGCCGCGTGCGCGGGCTGAAGCGGCCGGTATACCAGCCGACCGGGCGCGTGCCGGTCAGGCGCTCGATCACCTCCACGCAGCGGGCGATGTCGGCCGCTTCCTCGGCCTCGCTCATGGTGTGGTAGTCGAACCAGCGGAAGGCGTGGGACGCGACCTCATGCCCGCCATCGGCGAAGGCGCGGACGACCTCCGGGTTCAACTCCAGCGCGCGGCCGACGCCATAGACGGTGAAATGGAAGCGCTGCTGGGCGAACAGCCGCATGATGCGCCACACGCCGGCGCGTGCCCCGTAGTCGAACTGGCTTTCGACGCTGCGGTTGCGTTCGCCGATCACGGGTGAACCGCCGGGCACCTCGTGCAGATACAATTCGCTGCCGCGGTCGCCGTTCAGGACGGTGTTCTCCCCGCCCTCCTCGTAATTGACGACGAAAGACAGGGCGAGTTTCGCGCCCCCCGGCCAGCGCGGATCGGGGGGCGTCGCGCCATAGCCGCGCAGGTCGCGCGGGTAGCCGGAGCCGTCATCGGGGAAGTGGGGCGCGTCGGTCATGCCTGCATTCTTGCGGGACCGTCGGCGCGGCGGTCAACCGGGCTTCGGCGTGACGGGGATCGCGATCTCGTTGCGGCGCAGCGTCGGGATGGTCCAGGGCGGATCGTAGAACCAGGTCACCGGCTCTCCGGCCGCCACCCAGCTTGTGGCGGGCAGGGTGGCCAGCAGCCGCGCACGGGCGGCGGCGACGGCATCCGGCGCGATACTGCCGGTGAAGCGATAGACGGCGACGGTCTCGCCCGGCACCTCCACGATCCGCACGCGCGCATCCTTCGGTACGGGCGGATCACGCAGCGCGGTGGGCAGGAAGAAGCGGATCACTTGGCTCTCCGCCACGCTCGCCTGCGCCACCGGGGAGGTCATGGCGATGCGCGTGCCTTGCTGCGAGACCGGTGCCGTCATCGCGATGCGCGACGCGCCCGCATTGCCCCCGAAGATGTACCCGGCAAGGCGCGAGAAGCCCTGGCTTCGCGCACCCATCTCATCGGCTTCGACGGTCGTCTCGGCGGCGAGGCGCGCGCCGTAGCGCCGGATTTCGAGCCCCGCTTCGGTGCCGAGGGTCTCGAAGGCCGGTTCCTCCGTGCCCGACCTCACGCCGACCACCGAACAGGCGCCGAGCCACAGGACGGAGGCGGCGGCGCAGAGACGAGGCAGCATGGGACGCTCCGTGGCATGCCCCGCATATGGGGCGCGCGGCGCCCCGCTCAACCCGCGGCGGAGAGCGCCGCCGCCAGCCCGGCCGGCGGGCTGGCCAGCGGCGTCCGGCCCCGGCAGAGCGCGGCGGCGCCGGCCATGCTGGCCTGGGCGAGCGCGACCTGGGCGGCGCCCTCGGCAAAGGCGGCCTCCGCCGCCGCCGCGACCAGGGCGTGGTAGCGAGCGGGATCGCCGCCGCGATAGGCGGACCAGGCGCCGGGCACCAGCCGCACATCCAGCGTTGCGCCGTGGCGCGAAGCGGCCTCGGCGAAGATCGCGCGAGTGGGCTCGACCGTTGTCTCGACGGCACAGAGCACGACGACCCGGCCGCCATCCCGCGTCGCCTGGTCGGCCAGCGCCGCATCGACGCGCAGCACGGGGATCGCCGCGCGGGCCTCAGCCGCGCCGGGGCCGACGGTGGAGCAGGTGAGCAGCACGGCATCGACGCCGGGCCCGGCGAGGGCCTCCAGCGCACGGGCGGTGCGCGCGGCGATGGCCTCCGTCAGTCCGCCGGCCGCTTCGGCGTCCCGCAGCAGCGCCTCATCCACGGTATGGGTCAGCGTCGCGCCTGCGGGGCAAGCCGCCGCGAAGACGGCGACGTTCCCGGCGGAGGTGTGCAGGCAGGCGATGCGCCGGGTCATGCCTGCGGGATTTCCCGTATCGTCTCGATCGCATAGTCGCGGAAGCCGGCGCGACGATAGACGCGCTCCGCGATGGCGTTCCCGGCCAGGACCCCGATCATCAGCTGTCGGCAGCCGGTCGCGCGTGCATGGGCCTCGGCTTCGGCGAGCATCGCGCGGAAGGCGCCGCGGCTGCGGAACGCCTCCTGCACGAAGGCATCGGCGATGTAGGCGCGCCGGCGGAACTCGGCGCGGATAAACGGCGGCGCGGTCTCGATGGTCAGGAAGAGATGGCCGATCACGAGGCCTTCGGCCTCGGCCACCAGCGCGATGCCACCGCTGTCGACGACGCGGCCGAGCGCCTCGTCCAGCGTCGCCACCGTATCGGCGTCGGCGGTCGCGCGGTCCCTGGCGATCATGTCCTCATGGATGTTGAGCGCGCGGACATGGCCTAGCAGCGCTGCGCGGTCGGCCGCCTCCACGCGCCGTATGGTGAAGGCGGCCGGCACGTCGTCAGTTCCGGGTCTTGTCCACCAGGGCGGACTTCTTGATCCACGGCATCATGCCGCGGAGCTTCTCGCCCACTTCCTCGATCGGGTGTTCGGCCAGGCGGCGGCGGGTCGCCTTGAAGGACGCCTGGTTCACCTTGTTCTCCAGCATCCAGTCGCGGGCGAACTTGCCCGACTGGATGTCCTCCAGCACGCGCTTCATCTCGGCCTTGGTCTCGGACGTGATGATGCGGGGGCCAGTGACGTATTCGCCGTATTCGGCGGTGTTGGAGATGGAGTAGTTCATGTTCGCGATGCCGCCCTCATAGATCAGGTCGACGATCAGCTTCACTTCGTGCAGGCATTCGAAATACGCCATTTCCGGCGCGTAGCCGGCTTCCACCAGCGTCTCGAAGCCGGCCTTGATCAGCTCGACCAGGCCGCCGCAGAGCACGACCTGCTCGCCGAACAGGTCGGTCTCGCATTCTTCCTTGAAGGTCGTCTCGATGATGCCCGAACGGCCACCGCCGACGGCGCAGGCGTAGGAGAGCGCGATCTCGAGCGCGTTGCCCGACGGGTTCTGGTGCACAGCCACCAGGCACGGCACGCCGCCGCCCTTCTGGTATTCGCCGCGCACGGTGTGGCCGGGGCCCTTCGGCGCGATCATGAACACGTCGATGTCGGCGCGGGGCTCGATCAGGTTGAAATGCACGTTAAGGCCATGGGCGAAGGCGATCGCCGAACCCGGCTTCAGGTTGGCGTGCAGGTGGTCGCGGTACAGGTCGCCCTGCAGCTCGTCCGGCGTCAGCACCATGGTGACATCGGCCCACTTCGCCGCATCGGCCGGCGACATCACCTTGAAGCCCGCGGCTTCGGCCTTGTTCCAGGACGCGCCGGGGCGGAGCCCGATGACGACATCGGTCACGCCGCTGTCGCGCATGTTCATCGCATGGGCATGGCCCTGGCTGCCAAAGCCGATGACCGCGACCTTACGGGCCTTGATCAGGTTCACATCCGCATCGCGGTCATAATACACGCGCATCAATTTCTCCTCTTCGCGCGGTTATTGGCCGTGGGCGGGGCAGCCTTGGCCGGCCCGCACAATCGCCCATCTCTCAGGAACAACAAGTCGTTCGCCGGGTAACCGACTTTCGTCGTATCACGCAACCAGCCCCGCCGCGCCGCGCGCCATCGCCACCGCGCCGGTGCGGGAGACCTCCGCCAGCCCGATGGGGCGCATCAGCGCGCAGAAGGCGTCGATCTTGTCGGCGTTGCCGGTCATCTCGAAGACGAAGCTCTCGGTGGTCGCGTCCACCACGCGGGCGCGGAACGCATCCGCCAGGCGCAGCGCCTCGACCCGCGCCTCGCCCTTGCCGACCACCTTGATCAGCGCCAGTTCGCGCGTCAGGTGGGGCCCTGCCTGGGTCAGGTCGCACACCGTGTGCACCGGCACCAGGCGGTCGAGCTGCGCCTTGATCTGCTCGATCACCATCTCCGTCCCCGTGGTGACGACGGTGATGCGGCTGAGGCGCCTTTCCTCATCCACCGGGGCGACGGTCAGGCTTTCGATGTTGTAGCCGCGGCCGGAGAACAGGCCGATGACGCGGGCGAGCACGCCGGCCTCGTTCTCCACCAGCACCGCGATGGTCGCGGCGCGCATGTTCGGGTCGTTGAAATCGGGCATCGGAGCGGTTCCGGGACAGGCAGCGGAAGGCGGGCCGGATCAGCGGCCCGCCGCGAAGGATCGGCGGCGCGGGATCAGACGAGGACCTTGCCCTCATCGGTGACCATCGCCGCATTGCCCCCCTGGTCCGGGCCAAGGATCATCTCGTTATGGGCAGCGCCCGAGGGGATCATCGGGAAGCAGTTCTCATCCTTCGCGACGCAGATATCGGCGATGACAGGGCGGTCGATCGCGATCATCTCGCGGATCACGCGGTCCAGGTCATCGGCCTTCTCGGCGCGCATGCCAACGCCGTGGAAGCTTTCCGCCAGCTTCACGAAATCGGGCAGGGCGGCCGAATAGCTTTCGGAATAGCGGCCGCCATGCAGCAGTTCCTGCCACTGGCGGACCATGCCCATGTACTCGTTGTTCAGGATGAAGACCTTCACCGGCAGGCGGTACTGCGCCAGCGTCGCCATCTCCTGGATGTTCATCAGGATCGATGCTTCGCCGGCGATGTCGATCACCAGCGCGTCGGGATGTGCGATCTGCACGCCCATCGCCGCCGGCAGGCCATAGCCCATGGTGCCGAGCCCGCCCGAGGTCATCCAGCGGTTCGGCTTGTCGAAGCCGAAATACTGCGCGGCCCACATCTGGTGCTGGCCGACCTCCGTCGTGATGAAGGTTTCCTTGCCGAGTTCCTTGGTGATCTCGAACAGGCGCTTCACCGCGTGCTGCGGCTTGATGATGCTGCCCTTCTGCACATAGGCGAGGCAGTCCTGCCCGCGCCACGTGTCGATCTGGCGCCACCAGCCGGCCAGCGCTTCACGGTCCGGCTGGGTCGTGTCGTCCTTCCAGGCCTCGATCAGGGCGGCGATGATGCGGGCGGCGTCGCCCACCACCGGCACGTCCACCTTGACGTTCTTGTTGATGGAGGACGGGTCGATGTCGCAGTGGATCTTCTTCGACTTCGGCGAGAAGTGGCTCAGCTTGCCGGTGACGCGGTCATCGAAGCGCGCGCCGATGTTCAGCATCACATCGCAGCCATGCATCACGAGGTTCGCCTCGTAGGTGCCGTGCATCCCGAGCATGCCGATGAATTGCGGGTCCGACGACGGGAAGGCGCCTAGCCCCATCAGCGTGTTGGTGCAGGGGAAGCCGGTCATGCGGACCAGCTGGGTCAGCAGGCGCGATGCCTCCGGCCCCGCATTGATCACGCCGCCGCCGGTGTAGATGACCGGCTTCTTCGCCGTCTTCAGCAGCGCTACCGCCTTGCGGATCTGCGCCATGTCGGGCGCGACCTTCGGGCGGTAGGACCGGTGGGGCTGGTCGGCGGGCGGCGCATCGGCATAGGGCGCCTTGCCGATCAGGATGTCCTTCGGTAGGTCGATCACCACCGGGCCGGGGCGGCCGCTGCGCGCGACGTGGAAGGCCTCGTGCATCACCCGTGCCAGGTCGCCCGGCTTCTTGACCAGGTAGTTGTGCTTCGTCGCCGGCCGCGTGATGCCGGTGGTGTCGGCTTCCTGGAAGGCGTCGTTGCCGATCAGATGCGTCGGCACCTGCCCGGTCAGGCAGATCACCGGGATGCTGTCCATCAGCGCATCCACCAGCCCCGTCACCGCATTGGTCGCGCCGGGGCCGGAGGTGACCAGCACCACGCCCACCTTGCCGGTGGACCGCGCATAGCCTTCCGCCGCATGCACCGCGGCCTGTTCGTGGCGGACCAGGATGTGGCGGATGGCGTTCTGCTGGAACAGCGCGTCATAGATCGGCAATACCGCGCCGCCCGGATAGCCGAAGATGACATCTACGCCCTGGTCCTTCAGCGCGCGAAGGACGACCTCGGCACCCGACATCGTCAGGGCGGCGGGATCGGCGTGCTGGATGGCGGCGGACATTGTCTTCAGTGCTTTCCTGGTGGCTGGGGCATGGTCGTTACGACCCCGTCGGGTCTGGATCCGCCGGGGGCGGCACCCTTACGCCCCATGCCGCACCGCGTCAACGCGAAGTTTCAACAAAAACTGCGAAATAATCTAACAAACTTTTCGAAAATTGCGCCTTAAGATCCCACCGCGCACTAATAATCTTTGCCTCTTCGCCTCCCGCCAGAGCATGGTGGCGAAACCACGTCGCCTGCCGCTTGGTGTACTGCCCGGTATGCAGCACCGCCTGCGCCGAGGCCTCCTCCAGCGTCATCCGTCCGGCGAGCTGGGCCAGCAATTCCGGCACCCCATGCGCGCGCATCGCCGGCAGGGCCGGATCGAGGCCGAGCGCGCCGAGCGCCCGCACCTCCTCCAACGCGCCGGCCGCCAGCATCGCCTGCCATCGCGCGGCGATCGCCGCGCGCAGAGCGGGCCGCGGCGGGTCCAGCAACAGCGCCGCGAAGCGCCAGGGCGCCGGGCCCGTGCCGCCTTCCTCCTGCCAGGCGCGCAGCCCCTTGCCGGTGCCCGCCACCACCTCGAAGGCGCGCGCCAGGCGCTGGCTGTCGGTGGGGCGCAGCGTGGCGGCGGTCGCCGGGTCCAGCGCCACCAGCCGCGCATGCAGCGCCGCCGGGCCGTGCTCCGCCAGAAGCCGCCGCGCCTCGGCCCGCGCGGCGTCGGGGATGGCGGGGATGGCGGCGAGGCCATCGGTCAGCGCCGCGAAATACATCCCCGTGCCGCCGCAGAGGATCGGCACAAGGCCCTCGGCCTTGGCGGCCGCCATCTCGGCCAGCGCCGCGCCGCGCCACCAGGCGACGGTCCCGGCCTCGGCGGCTGGCCGCACGCCATAGAGAGCATGCGGCGCGCGGGCTAGGTCCGCATCCTCGGGCCGCGCGGTGACGATGCGGAGTTCGCGATAGACCTGCATCGAATCGGCATTGATCACCACGCCGCCCAGCCTTTCGGCCAGCGCCAGCGCGGCGGCCGACTTGCCCGATGCGGTCGGGCCGGCCACCAGGATCGCGGGCGGCGGCGCAGGGGAAGATTGCGCCCGGTCACTCACGGTGGCACAGGGCGCGCGTCCATGTCGCACATCCTCACGCTTGTCGCGCCTGCCGGCGCGCTCGATGTCGCCCTCGTCGCCCGCGTGCGGGCCGCGCTCGATGCGCTCGGGGCCGCCCCCGGCACGCCCGATTGGCTGGCCGAGCGCGAGGCCGCCGACATACTCTTCACAGGGGCTGCCGAACAGGCGGTCGCCGCCGCCCGCGCCGCGCTGGCCGATGCGCCGGTGGATGCCATCGCCACCGCCGCCGAAGGCCGCCGCAAGCGGCTGCTGATCGCCGACATGGACAGCACCATCGTCACGACCGAGACGCTGGACGAGATCGCCGCCTTCGCGGGGCTCAAGGAGCAGATCGCCGAGATCACGCGGCGTTCCATGAACGGGGAACTCGATTTCCGCCAGGCCCTGATCGGGCGTGTCGGCATGCTGAAGGGTCTTGCAGTGAGCGCGCTGGAGGCGACCTGGACCGAGACCCGCATGATGCCGGGCGCGGCGGAACTGGTCGGCACGATGCGCGCGCATGGCGCGGTGTGCTGCCTGGCCTCCGGCGGCTTCACCTTCTTCACCGGCCGCGTGGCGGAGAAGCTGGGCTTCCACCACCATGTCTCGAACACGCTGCTGATCGAGGATGGCAAGCTGACGGGCGGGGTCGCCGAGCCGATCTTCGACCGCCACGCCAAGCTGACGACGCTGACCCGGCTGGCGGCCGAGAATGCGTTGCCGCTGGAGGGCGCGGTGGCGGTGGGCGACGGCGCCAACGATCTCGACATGATCAAGGCTGCGGGCCTTGGCGTCGCCTTCCGCGCCAAGCCTGTGGTGGCCGCGGCTGCGCGGGCGAAGGTGGACCATGGCGACCTGACGGCGCTGCTCTTCGCGCAGGGCTATCGGCGCAGCGCCTTCGTCACCCGGTGAGGGCGACGGGAGGGGCGCTGCCCCTCCCGGACCCACCCCGCCAAGGGGCAGCGGCCCCTTGGAACCCACGAGTTTTGAACGCCGAACGGGGTGGGGGCCGCGGCCCCCACCCCGTTCGGCGTTAAACTGATTGGGGTCCAGGAGGGCAGACCTCCTGGCGGGCCGGGGAGGGCAGAGCCCTCCCCACGGCCCTCACCCAGGCTGACCACGCTGCGGCGCGCTCAGGCGCAGCGGCACCCAGCGCTGGCCCTGCGGGCCTTCGATCAGCAGCAGTGCCGTCGCGCGGTTCTGGCGGCGCAGCCGTTCCAGGCGCTCCTGCACCTCCTGCGGCGTGGTCACTCGTTCCTGCTGGACCTCGACGATCACGTCGCCGGGGCGGAGTTCGCGTTCGGCGGCGGGGCCGCCCGGCGTCACCTCCGTGACCACCACGCCGCGGCTTTCGGCGCGGAGGCCGAAGCGCTCCCGCGCCTCCGGCGTGATCGGCGCGATGCGCAGGCCAAGACCGGCCAGTTCCTGGGGCTGGGTGCGCGGGGCCGGCTGCGTTGGCTGCGCGGCTGCCTGCTGCTGCTCGCTCGGCAATTCCGCGACGGTGATCTGTACCGTCTGCTCCCGCCCATCGCGCCAGACCACCACCGGCACCTGCCGGCCTACCGGCGTGTCGGCGACGATGCGCGGCAGGTTCCGCATCTCCCGCACCTCCTGGCCGTTGAAGCGCAGGATCACATCGCCGGCGCGGATGCCGCCGGCCGCCGCCGGGCCGCCATCCTGGGCGCGGGCCACCAGCGCGCCGCGGGCGCCATTGCCGAGGCCGAAGCTCTCGGCCAGCTCATCCGTCACCTGCTGGATGTTCACGCCGAGCCAGCCGCGCCGCACGCGACCGCCATCGCGCAGCTGCGCCACGATGTTGCGCGCCAGGTTGGACGGGATCGAGAAGCCGATGCCGATCGACCCGCCGGTGGGCGAATAGATGGCGGTGTTCACGCCCACCACCTCTCCGGCCAGGTTGAACAGCGGGCCGCCGGAATTGCCGCGGTTGATCGCGGCATCCGTCTGGATGAAGTCGTCATAGAGCCCCTGGCGGATGTCGCGCCCGCGCGCCGAGACGATGCCCGCCGTGACGGAGCCGCCCAGGCCGAAGGGATTGCCGATCGCCACCACCCAATCGCCGACCGAGGCCGTGTCGCTGTCGCCGAAGGTCACGGCCGGCAGCGGCTTGTCGTGCTGCACGCGCAGCACCGCGAGGTCGGTCCGCGGGTCGGCGCCGAGCAGCTCGGCGCGCAGCGTGGTGTTGTCCTGCAGCACCACATTGATCTCGTCGGCGCCCTCGATGACGTGGTTGTTCGTCACCACGATCCCGGATGCGTCGATGATGAAGCCCGAGCCGAGCGACTGGGCGCGGCGCGGTGGCTGCTGCTGCGGCCGGCCGGGCTGGCCGGGCTGCGCTTGTCCGGGCGGGCGGTTGCGTTCGAGGAATTCGCGGAAGAACTCCTCGAAGGGGCTACCGGGCGGCGCCTGCGGCACCTCCGGCGCATCCCGCCCCGCGCGCGGCTGCCCGGCGCCTTGCGTGGTCTGGATGTTCACCACCGCCGGCAGCAGCCGCTGCACCAGCGGCGCGAAGGAGGAGGGCGCACCTGGCGGCGGCAGCTGTGGCGCGATCTGCTGCGCCGAGGCGGCTGGGCTCAGGGCGGGCGAGAGCGCCAGCGGCAGGCTCAGCGCGGCGGCGATGCCGAAGGCGGAGATGGAACGGCCAAGACGCACCGGCGGCAACCTTCCCTGGTTTCGGTCCCGAGGGACCGGTCGGATGAATGACCACGCCTGCCCCATGGCAAGCGCGAACGAAACTTTCGTGTGTGGTGCAGATTGGTATGGCAGCCCCGCCGCGAAAGACCTTCCCGGCATGTCTTCGTGTGACGAAGCGTCGCGGCGGCTTTGCGGTGACGCGGCTTAGAAGGTCAGCACCCAGGCCAGCGCCACGCCGAGCACCGCGGCTGCGAGACCGCCAGCCCGCAGCCGCGCTTCAGGCTGCTCGGCCAGGGCGGCCACCGCGCGACGCATGGCGGCTGGGGCGATCGCGTAGAGCAACCCTTCCACCGCCAGCACCACGCTGATCCCGGCCAGCACCTGCCAGAAGCTCATCCGCCCCAAGCCCGTGCCAGCCGGCGCGCGTCAGTTAGCCCGCGGCGCGCCAGCCGGCGCCGGCATGCTCTCCCGGAAGAAGCGGAAGAACTCGCTGTCGGGCGAGAGCAGCAGGCGGGTGTCCCCGCCGCCTTCGCCGAAGGCCTCGCGATAGGCCTGCATGCTGCGCCAGAAGTGGAAGAATTGCGGATCGCGCTGGAAGGCCTCGGCGAAGATGCGGATCGCGTCATTCTCGCCCTGGCCGCGCAGGATGTCGGCGCTGGCTTGCGCTTCCGCGATCAGCACGGTGCGCTCGCGGTCGGCGCGGGCGCGGACCTGGGCGGCCACCTCCGCGCCTTCCGCACGGGCTTCGCGCGCCACGCGCTCACGTTCCGACTGCATCCGGTTGAGGATGGCCTGCGTGTTCTCATCCGGCAGGTCGGCGCGGCGGATGCGGACATCCGTCACCTCGATGCCGAAGCGGCGGGCTTCCTCATTCACCTGAGACCTGATGGTGCCCATGATGCGGGCGCGGTCGGCGGACAGCACGCTCAGCAGCGGTTCGTTGCCGAGCACGCGGCGGAGCGAGGATTGCACGATGGAATTCAGCCGCGCCCGGATGCCGGCTTCCGTCGCTCCGACGGTCTGGAAGTACAGCAGCGGGTCGGCGATGTGGTAGCGGGTGAAGCTGTCCACGATCAGCCGGCGCTGGTCGCCGAGGATGACTTCCTCGCCCGGCGCTTCGAAATCGAGCAGGCGGCGGTCGAAGGCGATGACCGATTGGATGAACGGGATCTTCGCCTGTAGCCCGGGCTCGCGGATCACGCGGATCGGCTGGCCGAACTGGGTGATCAGCACCTGTTGCGTCTGGTGCACCGTGAACAGCGTGGAGGCGGCGACGACGACGCCGATGGCCGCGACGACGGCAAGAAGAAGGGCGCGGTTCATCGGGGGATCCCCTGGTTCATGGTGCGGGGGGGCGCGGCGGGTGTGGGTACCGATTGGAAGCTCGGCTGGGCCTGCGGCAGCGGGCGCTGCGTCGCGGCCCCGGCGGCCGCGGCGCGCCCCGGCTCGCTGAGGTTCAGCAGCGGCACGATCCCTTGCAGCGCGCTGTCCACCACGATCTTCGGGTTCCGCCGGAAGATCTCCTCCATCGTCTCGATGTAGAGGCGGCGGAGCGTCACGTCCTGCGCCACCTGGTAGGCCGAGAGCACGCTGAGGAAGCGCTGCGCCTCGCCTCGGGCGCGGGCCACCTGGCTTTCCCGGAAGCCCTCGGCTTCCTGGACCATGCGTTCCGCCTCACCGCGTGCGCGGGGGATGATGTCGTTGCGGTAGCTCTCGGCCTCGTTCCGGGCGCGCTCGCGGTCGGCATTGGCGCGCTGCACGTCGCGGAAGGCGTCCACCACCTGGGACGGCGGGTCCACCTTCTGCAACTGGACCTGCGTGATCTCCACGCCTGCCCGGTACTGGTCCATGATGGCCTGGGCGCCGCGGAGCACTTCCTGCTCGATCTGCGCGCGCGCTTCCGTCAGGGCGGGCTGGATCGGCGTGCGGCCGATCACCTCGCGCATCACGCTCTCGGCCGCCGACTTCACCGTGACCTCGGGGTTGCGGGTGTTGAACAGGAACTCGCCGGCATCGCGGATGCGCCAGAAGACGGCGAAGTCGATGTCGATGATGTTCTCGTCGCCGGTCAGCATCAGCGATTCTTCCAGCACGTCGCGGGCGGAAACGGGCCGGACGGCGGGCCCGGCATCGCCGGCGCCGCGGAAGCCGACATCCACGCGGTTGATGCGCGTGACGCGCGGCGTCGTCACGCTCTCGACCGGCCAGGGGATGTGGTAGTTCAGGCCCGGCGGTGCAGTGCGGTCGAAGGCGCCGAAGCGCAACACCACGCCCTGCTCATCCGGGTTGACGCGGTAGAAGCCCGAGGCCGCCCAGAGCACCAGCAGCACGCCCCCGATCAGCGCCAGCCCCTTGCCACCCGACCCGCGCGGCAGCCAGCGGCGGACCAGGTCCTGCGCCTGCCGGATCACATCATCGAGGTCGGGCCCGCCCGGACCGCCAGGGCCGCGACCACCGCCCCCGCCACCGCCGGAGGGCGGCTGGGGCGCGCCCCAGGGCCCGCCGGGCCGCGGGTTGCCCCAGGGGCTGGGTCCGCCGCCGCTGCTGTTCCAAGCCATTGAGTACCCAACCTCCACCAAAGCCCCGGTAGTCCCGGGCTGTCCTGATCTCCGGGCCGGGCCGCACTCTTCCCCAAGGGGGAGGGGTGCAGCCATCGCCTCACCGGTCCATATGGGGGGCAGCCGAGCCGGGGAAACCCGCGCACCGCACCCTCCCGAACCTGGACCAAGAAACCGGTCCTGCCCATGGTTCCGGCGCGGGCGCCGTTGCGCAAGGGGGCCCGCGCCCGGCTTGTCGGCGTGATATCGAGGCGTTCGGGGGGATTTTCAAGCGATGGGCGAAACGCTGGAGCAGGCGGTTCGGACCGCCTTGCGCGCGGTGCGCGACCCGGTGACCGGCCGCGACGTGGTCGAGGGCGGGATGGTCGAGGGGCTGACGGTGCGCGACGGCCTGGTGCAGTTCGCCATCCAGGTCCCGCGCGAGCGGGCCCGCGACAGCGAACCGCTGCGCGCCGCCGCCGAAAAGGCGGCCGCTGCCGTGCGGGGTGTGATCTCCGCCACCGTCGTGCTCACCGCGCATCGCGCCGAGGCCGCGCAGCCCGCCGCCCCGTCACCAGGCGCAGCGCCGGGTGCCCCCCTGGGTACGAAGACGCAGCCGGGGCAGGGGCCGATGCTGCTGCCGGATGTCGGCGCCATCATCGCGGTCGCTTCCGGCAAGGGGGGCGTCGGCAAGTCCACCACCGCCGTCAACCTCGCCGTGGCGCTCGCCAGCCAGGGGCTGAAGGTCGGGCTGCTCGATGCCGACATCTACGGCCCGTCCCTGCCGCAGATGCTGGGCACGCGGGAACGCCCGCGCGCCGAGGGCCAGCGCATCATCCCCCTGAGCCGCTGGGGGCTGAAGGCGATGTCCATCGGCTTCCTGGTGGAGGAGGAGACGCCGATGATCTGGCGCGGCCCGATGGTGATGGGCGCGCTGGAACAGCTGATGGGCCAGGTCGAGTGGGGCGCGCTGGATATCATGATCGTGGACATGCCCCCCGGCACCGGCGATGCGCAGCTGACGATGAGCCAGCGTGTGCCGCTGGCGGGCGCCGTGATCGTGTCCACCCCGCAGGATGTGGCGCTGATCGACGCGCGGCGCGGCGTGAAGATGTTCGAGCGGGTCGGCGTGCCGGTGCTCGGCCTGATCGAGAATATGAGCTTCTATTGCTGCCCGAATTGCGGCCACCGGGCGGATATCTTCGGCCATGGCGGTGCGAAGGCGGAAGCGCAGCGCATCGGCGTCGAGTTCCTGGGCGAATTGCCGCTGAAGGTCGCGATCCGGGAATTGGCCGATGCCGGCACCCCCATCGTCGCCGCCCGGCCGGAAACCGAGGAAGCCCAGGCCTACCAGAAGATCGCCAGCCGGCTGCGGGAGAAGGTGGCGGCGCGGGGATCGGCGGGGCCGAAGATCGTGATCGAGTAGCCGCGCACCGTCGCGCTCGCTCCCCAACCAGCCTGCGTAAGCGGCGGCATGGCCGCCGCAACTCCGGCGACCAACGCCTTTGGCGTCGCCCTCCCCGCTGCGCGGGAGAGGGAGCAGGGCGCGCCCAAGATCCCTCTCCCGCGCAGCGGGGGAGGGTGCCGCGCGGAGCGCGGCGGGTGGGGGCGCGACCGACCTAACCCAGCAGCGCGTCCGTCTCCGCCGCCGTCGGACATGACGCAGCCGCCCCCTGCCGCGTGCAGGCGATGGCCGCCGCCGCGCTGGCGCGGCGCATCGCTGCCTCCGGCGTCAGCCCCCGGTCAAGCCCGGCGCAGAGCACGCCGCAGAAGCAATCCCCCGCCCCCGTGGTGTCCACCGGCGTGATGGCGAAGGCGGGGACGCGGATCTGCCCGGCCTGGGTTGCCGCCTCCGCCCCCGCTTCGCCGCGCGTCACCACCACATCCACGGCCAGCGCCGCGCGCAGCGCCGCCGCGTCATCCCCGCAGCCCAGCCGCGCAGCGAGTACTGCTGCCTCATGCTCGTTCACCACCAGCAGGCCGAGCGCGGCCAGCACATCCGGCGAGAGGTCGCCCGGTGGCGCGAGGTTCAGCACCGCCCGCGCCCCGCGCGCCCTGGCGCGGCGGATCAGCGTCGCGACCTCGGTGGCCGGAACCTCCATCTGCAGCAGCACCACCACGCCGGGATGCAGCGCCGCATCCTCGATCTGCGAGGCGCGGACCATCAGATTTGCCCCCGGCGCGACCGCGATCTGGTTGCGCCCCGACCGGTCCACGCAGATCGCGGCGCAGCCCGTCGGCGCGTCCACCACCGCAAGCCGCGACAACTCCACGCCGGCGTCGCGCAGCGCCGCGGTTGCGACATCGGCGAAGGCGTCGCGCCCGACGCAGCCGGCGAATTGCGTCGCCGCGCCGTCCCTGGCCGCCGCCACCGCCTGGTTCGCGCCTTTGCCGCCGGGGAAGCTCCGGACGCAGTCGCCCAGCACGGTCACGCCCGGCACCGGCAGGTCCGGCATCGCGAAGACCAGATCGGCATTGGCCGAACCAAAGACGAGGACCGTCATCCGGCGAACATCCGCCCCGCCCGCGCGCGGTCGTAGAGCGTTGCGATCAGCGTCTCGAACACCGGGGCGACGGCGCGGGCGGGGTTCATCCGGCCATGCGTCTGCCCTTCCGCGATGCCATTGTCCTTCCAGTGGCCGGTGCCGATGACGCCCTGGAGGAAGCCCTGCGCCCGGTCGCAGGCCATGGCGAAGCGCGCTTCCGGCGTCTCGCCGGCCTCGAACTCCTCCCACAGGCCCCGCAGCCTGTGCCCGAGATCGGGCGGCAGCCGGCCGAAGACCACATCCGCCGCCGCGCGCTCCCGCGCCGCCTGGGTCAGGATATGCGCCTCGTCATAGGCGAAGGTGTCGCCGGCCTCGATCTCGACCAGGTCATGGGCGGCGATCATCGCCAGCACATGGGCGAGGTCGGGCGGGTCCGGCATCTCCCCGTGCAGGAGGATCGCGACCAGCGCCACGTTCCAGCAATGCTCGGCCGAATTCTCCTGCCGCGCCGCGCCGCCGGGTCCGACCGTCTGCCCGCGCCGTTCGACATGCTTCAGCCGGTCGGCGAGCCGCAGGAAGTCGATCAGCGCCGCGATCCGGTCGGGGGCCATCATGCGGTCCAGCGTCCCAGCAGGAAACCAAGAAGCACCGCGCCGCCCAGCATCGCGGCCACGCCCCCGAACAGGGCATGGGCCAGCGGCAGGCCGATGGTGCCGAGCGCGACCAGCAGCGCCACCTTCCACCAGCGCGCCCCCGCGCCATCCCCGTGCGGGGCCGGCTTGCCGCCGGCGGGCTTCGCCGGGGCACGCTTCGCGGGCGCGCTAGCCGTCGGCACGCCCGAGCGCATCCATCAGTTCGCGCCATTCGCGCTTGGACAGGCCGGAGCCCTCCTGCGCCACCTGCTCCCCCGCCACCATCCGGCGCAGGATCGCCAGCATCTGCGCCGAGAAGGTGACCGCGCCCAGCCGGTAATCCTTGAAGGCCCCGGCCGCGATCGGCACCCAGGCCTCGACCGCTTCCATCATCGCCTCGGCATAGACGCGGATCTCGTATTGCGCGTGAGCATCGGCGCGCAGCGACAGGAAGTGGAACAGGTTGTGGAGGTCCGTCTTCCAGTACCACTGCGTATAGGCGTTCAGCGTCAGGTTCATCCGCGCCAACTCCCGCGCCAGCCCCGCCCGTTCGGGATCGAGCGGCTTGCCGGCCTCGTCCTCGTTCAGCATCTCGAGGTAGTGGTCGTAGTTGCGGGTCGTATCCTCCCGCAGCAGATCCAGGACCCGCGCGGCCTCGGCGCCTTCCAGGACGGAGCCGCGCCCCTGGCGGTTCACCGCGGATTGCGCGGCCAGCTGCTCGGGCGCGGGGATGTAGAATTCCCGGTCCAGGATCGAATAGCGCGCGGAATATTCGTTCACATTGGCGGTGCGATGGCGGATCCACTGGCGGGCCACGAAGATCGGCAGTTTCACGTGGAACTTGATCTCGCACATCTCGAAGGGGGTCGAGTGGCGGTGGCGCATCAGGTAGCGGATCAGGCCGCGATCCTCATTCGCCGCGCGGGTGCCGCGGCCATAGGACACGCGGGCGGCCTGCACGATGGCGGCATCGTCGCCCATGTAGTCCACCACGCGCACGAAGCCGTGGTCGAGCACGGGCAGGGCCTGGAACAGCAGCGCCTCGATCGCGGCCACGGTGGGCCGGCGCGTCGGCGCGGTGCCTGCGCGCGCGGCCTCGATCTCCTGCTGCTGCTCGGCGGTCAGCGCCATGTCCCGTTCTTTCCTCAAACGAGGCCTTCCTAGCCGAAGCCCCTCGATTCCCATAGCGGGACCGCCTATATCCCTGGATGCCAGCTTGCTGGCTATGGCGATAAACACGATCCGGCATAAGCGTTGCGGACCCGGGGGCAGTGCCCGGCGCCTCCACCACTCGAACCGCCCTTGTCGGGGTGGCTGGAACGGGGGCGAAACAGGCTCGACGCGCGTGGTAAAGGGGTCGCTTTTGCCCGGCATTGTACCGCCGTTATCGGGCTAAATCCTAAGTGCGAACGACAACAGCCGCGAGGCTGTCGCACTCGCTGCCTAATAGGTAAGCGCGGCTCGGGGGGCGCCGGGCAACAGAAGCCCCCCACATTTTAATCCCCACAAAACCGCTTCGCGCTTTTGCGGGGACCCCGGTCTTGGTGCTGGTCCTGCGCTTTTGCGCCGCGTTGCCGCGGCAAAGCCGCGGCGCCGCCCGAGGGGGATAGCGGTTCGGTCACACGTCTCAATCGCTGCCCCGGCCCATCGGAGGGGACAGTCCGTCACACCAGCGGCCCGGTCCGGAACAGCGACACGCGTAAGCCCCCATGCGGCACCGGTGCTCCGCGCGGCAGGAAGGGCAGGCGGGTTTCATAGGCCAGGCGCGGTTCGCTGGTGACGATGCCCACCCGCCAGCCCGCGAAGCGGCGCATCAGCGTCTGGCCGAGCGCGCCATAGAGCGGCGCGAGCTTGCCCGGATCGCCCATGCGGCTGCCATAGGGCGGGTTGACGATGACCAGCCCCGGCGGGCCTGGCGGCGGCGCGGCCTCGCTGATCGGCGCCTGGCGGAATTCCGTGCCCTCGGACACGCCGGCGCGTTCGGCATTGGCGCGGCTCATCTCGATCGCGCCCGCGTCGCGGTCGCTGCCTTGGCAGAGCGCGGCCGGCACGCGGCTTCTGGTCACGCCGCGCATCGCGGCCCAGGCCGCCGCGTCGAAGGTCGCGAGATGTTCGAAGGCGAAGCGCCGCGCCCGGCCGGGGTTGAGCCTCGCGGCGATCTCCGCCGCCTCGATCACGAAGGTGCCCGATCCGCACATCGGGTCGAGCAGCGGTTCCGCGCCGTCATAGCCGCACTCCCGCAGGAACAGCGAGGCCATGGTCTCCCGCATCGGTGCGGGGTTCAGCGCCTGCTTGTAGCCGCGCTTGTGCAGCGGCTCGCCCGAGGTATCGACGCTGAGGGTGCAGATGTCGTCCTCGATCCGCGCCATCACGACGATCTCCGCCTCGGGCGAAAGCGGCGCGCCAAGGGTCTCGCGGATCGCGGTCTCGATGCGCTGTGCGGCGGCGCCGCTGTGGTAGATGCGCGACCCGGCGCAGGAGGCCTCGACCCGGAAGGGTGTGTCGGGGCGCAGGATGGAAGCCCAGGGCACGCGCCGCGCGCGGTCGTCGAGTTGCGCCAGATGCACCACGCGGAACTGGTCGATGCGCGCCAGCACGCGCCCCGCGCCGCGGATCCAGAGATTGGCGCGCCAGACATCCGTCCAGCCGCCCCGTGTCATGACCCCGCCCGGCACCGGCCGCGGCTGCTTGAACCCCTTGCCCGCGACCTCCGCGGCCAGGATGGGCTCCAGCCCCGGCGTGGCGGCCAGGAAGATCTCGAACTCGTCGGGCCGGGTCATCGAATCCTTGGGCCTGGGCGAGCGGCAGCCTGGCTGTCGGCGAGGCCCTTGCCCATCAGTAGGCCCAGCTCGCCTGGGCGGTCCCGGTATTCCCGCATCGTGCGATAGGGCACGGCGGTGACCTCCGCGATGAGGTTCAGCTTCGCGGCGGCATCGAGCGCGCTGAATTTTCGCGATCCGGGCCGGGCTTCATACAGCGCTGCCACCGCCTGCAGCGTGCGCGGCGGGATCAGGCCGAGCACGCGCAGATGCTCCGGCGTGATATCGGCGGCGATCAGGGGGCGGTGGGGCTGACCATGCGCGCCCCAGCCAGCTGCTGCGCCGCTGTCGCGTGCCGTGGCACTGGCGGGCGCGGCACTGGCGGGCGGCGTCGCGGTCAGGTCGCTGGCCCGGAAATCAAGCTCCGCGCCGTTATCCTGTTCGATGAAGACGCGGTCCCCATCGCATTCCAGGACCTTGCCGCTGCGCTTGCCGTCGCGGTGCCAGACCCGCTGTCCCACCGAAAACATGGCCAGACCCTCCGCGAAGCCTGGCGGGCGTGCCGCGGCTCCGGGCAGGTATATGGCACGCCGGGCCGCGCGGGACGAGGCGCGGCCGGAGCTCGGCGAGTTACAGAATCAGGCTCCGGGCGCGGCTGGGTGTCCAGCCGCGCCCGTGCCGTGATCAGGCCAGGTCGAACCGGTCGAGGTTCATGACCTTGGTCCAGGCCGCGACGAAGTCCTTCACGAACTTCGCCGTGTTGTCGGCCTGGCCATAGACTTCCGACAGCGCCCGCAGCTGCGAGTTGGACCCGAAGACGAGGTCCACGCGCGTGCCGGTCCACTTCACCGTGCCGGTGGCGCGGTCACGGCCGTGGAATTCCTCGGCCGTCTCATCCGTCGGCGACCAGGCGGTGCCCATGTCGAGCAGGTTGACGAAGAAGTCGTTCGTCAGCTTGCCCGGCGTCTTGGTCAGCACGCCATGCGGCGAGCCGCCATGGTTGGCGCCCAACACGCGCAGGCCACCGACCAGCACCGTCATCTCCGGCGCCGTCAGCGTCAGCAGCTGGGCCTTGTCCACCAGCTGTTCTTCCGCCGCCACCGTGAAGCGGGTCTTGCGGTAGTTGCGGAAGCCGTCGGCCTCCGGCTCCAGCACCGCGAAGGACGCGGCGTCGGTCTGCTCGGCCGTCGCATCGGTGCGGCCCGGGGCGAAGGGCACGACCACGTCATGGCCGGCATCCTTCGCCGCCTTCTCGATGGCGGCACCACCGGCCAGCACGATCAGGTCGGCCAGCGAAACCTGCTTGCCGTCCTTCGCCGAGGCGTTGAAGTCGCGCTGGATGCCTTCCAGCGCCGCCAGCACGATGGCGAGCTGCGCGGGCTGGTTCACGTCCCAGTCCTTCTGCGGCGCAAGCCGGATGCGCGCGCCATTGGCGCCGCCCCGGCGGTCGGAGCCGCGGTAGGTCGAGGCCGAGGCCCAGGCGGTGGAGACCAGCTGCGAGACCGTGAGGCCGGAGGCGAGGATCTTCGCCTTCAGCGCCGCGATATCGGCCGCATCCACCAGCTTGTGCGTCACGGGCGGGACGGGGTCCTGCCAGATCAGCTCCTCGGCCGGGACATCCGGGCCCAGGTAGCGGACCTTCGGGCCCATGTCGCGATGCGTCAGCTTGAACCAGGCGCGGGCGAAGGCGTCGGCGAACTGGTCCGGGTTCTTGTGGAAGCGCTCCGAGATCTTGCGGTACTCGGGGTCCATCTTCATCGCCATGTCCGCCGTGGTCATCATCGGCGGGTGGCGCTTCGACGGGTCGTGCGCGTCCTCGACCAGCGTCCAGGCGGCGCGGTCCTTCGGGTGCCACTGCTGCGCGCCGGCGGGGGACTTGTGCAGTTCCCACTCATAGCCGAGCAGCATGTCGAAATAGCCCATGTCCCAGGTGGTGGGCTTCGGCTTCCAGGCGCCCTCGATGCCCGAGGTGATGGCATCGCCGCCCTTGCCCGACTTGTAGGTGCTGAGCCAGCCGAAGCCCATCGCTTCCAGCGGCGCGGCTTCCGGCTCCGGACCCACATGCTGGGCGGGGCCGGCGCCATGCGCCTTGCCGAAGGTGTGGCCGCCGGCGACCAGCGCCACCGTCTCCTCGTCGTTCATCGCCATGCGCGCGAAGGTCTCGCGGATGTCGCGGCCGGAGGCGACCGGGTTCGGGTTGCCGTTCGGGCCTTCGGGGTTCACGTAGATCAGGCCCATCTGCACCGCGGCCAGCGGGTTCTCGAGCAGGCGGTCGCCCGAGTAGCGCTTGTCGCCGAGCCAGCTGTCCTCGGTGCCCCAGTAGATGTCTTCCTCCGGCTCCCAGATGTCCACGCGGCCGCCGCCGAAGCCGAAGGGCTTCAGCCCCATCGACTCGATCGCGCAATTCCCCGCGAGGATGAACAGGTCGGCCCAGGAGATGCTGTTGCCGTACTTCTGCTTGACCGGCCACAGCAGGCGGCGCGCCTTGTCCAGGTTGCCGTTGTCGGGCCAGGAATTCTCGGGCGCGAAGCGATGCGCGCCGTTGGAGGCGCCGCCGCGCCCATCCGCCGTGCGGTAGGTGCCGGCCGCGTGCCAGGCCATGCGGATGAAGAACGGGCCGTAATGGCCGTAATCGGCCGGCCACCAATCCTCGCTGACCTTCATCAGCGCGAAGATGTCATTCTTCAGCGCCTGCAGGTCGAGCTTCTTGAAGGCCTCGGCGTAGTCGAAGGCCTCGCCCATCGGGTTGGACTTCGCGGAATGCTGGCTGAGGATCCGCAGATTCAGCGCATTCGGCCACCAGTCGCGGTTCGACCGCGTGGTGAAGCGCGCGGCGGTCGGTGCCGCATGCATCACCGGGCACTTCCCGGCGCCCTTGCCAGCATGTCCGTCCATCTGTGTCTCCAATCCTGGTTGCGTGATCGACCTGGGCGAAGCGGGCGCCCTGGGGTGGCGAAGCGAGACGCGGTGACGAAGCCCGAGAGGCACCCGGAGCCGCACCGGCGGCGATCGCAGGCGGCCATGGCAGGCGCCCCTTGGGGGCACCCCTCGAAGATCGTCTGGTCCGGGCACCGCTTGCTGCATCCCGAGAATAAATGGAAGCCCCAACCTCCAACCGGTATGATAGATGGCGACTATAACGGCAGCCCATCTGACCCGATGAACCTTCGCGACCTCCGCTATCTCCTCGCCGTGGCCGAGCACGGGCACTTCGGCCGCGCGGCCGAGACCTGCGGCGTCAGCCAGCCGACGCTCTCGGTGCAGCTCCGCAAGCTCGAGGAATTGCTCGGGGTGGCGCTGTTCGAGCGCAGCAGCAAGAGCGTGGCCCCGACCGCCGCCTGCGCCCGGCTGATCGGCCATGTCCGCGCGGCGGTGGCGGAGGCGGATGCGATCCTCTCCGTCGCGCGCGACCTGCGCGACCCCCTGGCCGGGCGTTTCCGTCTCGGGATCATCCCGACGCTCGCCCCCTATCTGCTGCCCCTGGTCTTCGCGCCGCTGCGGGAAGCGCTGCCGGCGCTGGAGGTCGAGCCGTGGGAGGACCAGACCACGGCGCTGATCGACCGGCTGCGGGCGCATGAGCTGGATGCCGCCCTGCTGGCGACCGAGGTGGACGGGCCGGACCTGATGAGCCAGCCGCTGTTTGCCGAGCCCTTCCTGGCCGCGCTGCCGCCCGAACACCCGCTGGCTACGCGCGATGTGGTGGCGGAGGCCGAGCTGGCGCGGGACATATTGGTGCTGGCGGACGGGCATTGCCTGCGCGACCAGGCGCTGGAGGCCTGCGGGCAGGGGGGGCGCGCGGGCGGGGCGCTGGGCGGCACGCTGCGCGCGGCGAGCCTTTCGACGCTGCTGAACATGGTCGCGGCGGGCTATGGCACCACGCTGATCCCGGGCCTCGCGGCCGGGGCGGCGCAGGATGCGGGGATCGTGCTGCGCCCCCTGGCCGCGCGGGTCGGGCGCAATATCCGGATCGCCTGGCGCGCCAGCTTCCCCCGGCGCGCGGCGGCGGAGGCGGTGGGGGAGGTCATCGCCGGGCGCCTGCGTGGCTTCGCGGCCGGGGCGGCGGCGGGCGCCGTGTAGCCAATCCCCACGCAGCCGCGGCGCGGGGGGGCGGAAAAACGAAGGGCGGAACCGCGTCGCGGTCCCGCCCTTTGCTCTGCTCGGCCGCCTCGGGCGGCCGTGGATCAGGTGCCGATGATCCCGCCGTCGTTCTTGGTGATGACGAGCGTGGCCGACAGCGGCACGCCATCCCCATTCGGGAAGCGGCTGTTGACGCGCCCCGCCGCCCAGTCGGCGGCCGGCGTGGTCGCGCCGGGATGCTGCAGGTTCACGAACATCGTCCGCTTATCCGGCGTGGTGATGACGCCGGTCACTTCCTGCCCGTTCGGGCCGGTCAGGAAGCGGCGGATCTCGCCGGTGACGGGGTTCGCCGCGAACATGGCGTTGTTGCCGAAGGGGGCGAGCGCGCCACGCAACTGCTGGCCCTCGCCGATATCGGTCTGGATCCACATCCGGCCATCGGCGTCGAACCAGAGCCCGTCCGGGCAGGCCAGCATGTTGTCGGCATTCACCGGCGCATTGCCGGTGATGCGGCTGTCGCCCTCGGGGCCCGCGATCAGGAACAGGTCCCAGGTGAAGCGCGTCGCGGCGTGGTCGTCATTGGCTTCGCGCCAGCGGATGATCTGGCCGAAGCTGTTCTGCGCCCGCGGGTTGGCCGCATCCACCTGCGCCGCGGTACGGCGGGTGTTGTTGGTCAGCGTGAAATAGACCTGCCCGTCGCGCGGATCGACCGCACCCCATTCCGGCCGATCCATCTTGGTGGCGCCCACCGCATCCGCCGCGAGGCGCGTATTCACCAGCACCTCGGCCTGGTCGGCGAAGCCATTGGCCGCCGTCAGCGGGCCCGTGCCATGCTGCAGCGGCAGCCATTCGCCCGTGCCATCCGCGTTGAACTTCGCGACGTAGAGAATGCCCTGATCGAGCAGGGAGCCGTTCGCCGTCGCGCGGTTGAAGGGGCGGGCGGAGACGAACTTGTAGATGTATTCGAAGGTGCTGTCGTCGCCGGAATAGGCGACCACGGGGCGGCCTTCCCGCGCCGGGCCGAACACCACGCCTTCATGCGCGAAGCGGCCGAGCGCGGTCCGCTTCACCGGCGCGCTGGCCGGGTTGAAGGGATCGATCTCGACGATCCAGCCGAAGGCGTTGGGCTCGTTCCGGTAGTCCTGCGTCGCATCCGCGCCGGTGCTGCTGGCGTTGAAGCGCGCGAATTCATCCGCGCCACCCGGAACCTGATCCCAGTTGTAGCGGGCCTGGGAGGTGGGGACGCCGTAGCGGGCATGTTCGCGCGGCAGGGCCGGGCGACCGTCGCGCTGGTCGAGGTTGCGGAAATAGCCCGCCCAGTTCTCCTCGGCCGTCAGGTAGGTGTTCCAGGGCGTCACGCCATGCGCGCAGTTGTTCAGCGTGCCGCGCGTGCGGGTGCCGTCCGGGCTGTACTTGGTGCGGACCAGGGCATGGCCGCGCACGGGGCCGCTGATCTCCATCGGCGTCGCGCCATGGATGCGGCGGTTGCGCGGATCGGCGACCACCGCCCATTGGCCATTCGCCTGCTTCGCGATCCGCACGATGGACACGCCGTGGGCGAAGATCTCCTTGCGGACTTCCTCGGCGTCGCGCTGGTTGTCCACCAGCGGCAAGCGGCCACCACCAACGGACAGGCCAGCGGCGCGGGCGTGGAGGAAGCGCGGCTCGATGTATTCGTGGTTGATCGCGATCAGCCCGTCGGTGCTGCTGCCCTGGTCGGGCTCGCGGCCTTCGATGGGGAAGAAGTGCATCCCGTCATGATGCGCGCCGATCGCCTGTTCCTGCTCGGCGGCGGACATCTGCGGCAGCTTGCGCGCGGCCGGCTGGCCGTTCAGCGGCGTGCCGTGCGGGATCAGCACCTGCACCGAATAGCCTTCCGGCACCACCACGGTGTCGTTCGGGCTGACCGGCACGGCCTTGAAGCCGATAGCCGGGCCGCGCGCGGCGGCGGCGGCAGGCGTGGCGGCCTGGGCCGCGGCAGGGCGCGTACCGTTGGCGCCGATGAAGCCGGTGATGGCGGCGCCGAGCCCGCCCATCAGCATCCCGCGCCGGCCGAGCCGCGCTTCCGCGATCTCCGCGAAGCTGCGATTGGCCGAGGTGTTGGAGGGGATCTCGTCCCCCGCCTCGAGGTCATAGGGCAGGTTGTGGATGTCGTCCGGCATGGTCTTGCATCCCTGGCAGGTGGCTGGGTGTCGGAGTTGTAATCTCTGACGGTAACCGATTTACGCCAAACGGATGACGGATCGATGACGTGGTGCCGAGTCCACCGCTTCCGCCTTCATCGCCGCACCCCATCCGCGACCAGCGTGCATCCCGCCACCGCAGCCAGGATCATCACCCCGGGCCACACCGCCGCCCAGGGCGCGCTGAACACCAGATCCTGCGCGTTGGACAGCATGTTGCCCCAGCTCGCGGCCGGTGGCGCGATGCCGAGGCCGAGGAAGGACAGCGTGCTCTCCGCCAGGATCGCGCCCGCGACCGCGAGCGCGGTGGCGACCGCCACCGGCCCGGCGATGTTCGGCACCACATGCCGGACCAGCACCCGCCATTCCGAAGCGCCCAGCGCGCGGGCGGCGCGGACATAATCGCGCGCGAGCACGGAGAGCGCCGCCGCCCGCGCCAGCCGTGCCACGCCGACCCAGCCGAACAGCGTCAGCAGCCCCACGATCCGCAGGATGTCCGACAGAGGCTCCCCGCGCGGCAGGCCGATGCGGCCGGTATCGGCGGCGGCCAGCACCACCAGCACCGGCAGCGCCGGCAGCGCCAGCATCCCATCCGCCAGCCGCATCAACGCCGCATCCAGCGCGCCGCCCCGCCAAGCCGCGAGCAGCCCGACCGCCGTGCCGATCAGCGCGGCACCCAACGCGGTGGCGAGCCCGACCGCCAGCGACACCCGCGCCCCATGCAGCAGCCGCAGCAGCAGGTCGCGTCCCAGTTCATCCGTGCCGAGCGGATGCGTGGCGGAAGCCGGTGCG
Source organism: Roseomonas mucosa (assembly GCA_945878375.1). Taxonomy (GTDB): domain Bacteria; phylum Pseudomonadota; class Alphaproteobacteria; order Acetobacterales; family Acetobacteraceae; genus Falsiroseomonas; species Falsiroseomonas mucosa_A. Next base: position 55,672 of record CAMDWG010000009.1, read on the forward strand.
TGGCGGTTGAACAGGTCCGGCGCGAAGGGATCATGGCCGAGCCAGCCGCCGGCCAGCGGCGCGCAGGCCGCCCCGAGCGCCAGCAGCAGCAGCAACGCCACACCGAAGCGAAGCCGTATCATGCCGCGCGCAGCCTCGGGTCCAGCGCCCGCTGGCCGAGATCGGCGGCGAGCGTCGCCAGCATCGTGACCAGCGCCACCAGCAGCAGCGCGACCAGCGCCAGGTTGGTGTCGTTGCCCATCACGGCGTCGTAGATCAGCTTGCCCATGCCGGGGCGGGCGAACAGCGTCTCGGTGATCAGCGCGCCGCCCACCAGCGCGCCGGCATCCAGCGCCGCCACTTGCAGCACCGGCACGGCGGCGTTGGGGAAGGCGTGGCGCAGCAGCAGCCGCGCTTCGCCATTGCCGCGGGCGCGGGCGGCTGTCACCCAGGGCTCGTTCAGCGTCGCGCCGACCGCTGCCGCGCTGTGCCGCGCGTAAGCCGCGAGGTTGGCGATGGCCAGCGTCGCGACCGGCAGCACCAGGTGCCGCGCGGCCTCCACCGCCCCGCCTTCCGCCGCGCCGCCCGCCGGCAGCCACCCCAGCGTCACCGCGAACAGGATGATCAGCAGGATGCCGAGCCAGAAGGACGGCGCCGATTGGCCGAGGATCGCGATCGCATCCACCAGCGGCGCCGCGCGCGGCCGTGCGGCGGCCAGCAGGCCGAGCGAGATGCCGCAGACGCCGGCCACCAGCAGCGCCGCGCCGACCAGCACGAGCGTCGAGAGCAGGGCCGGCCAGATCACCTGCGCCACCGGCTGCGCGAAGAGCCGCGAATGGCCGAAGCGCCCTTCCAGCAACGCCCCCGCCCAGGCCGCGTAGCGGGCCAGCAAGGGCTGATCCAGCCCATGCAGCGCGCGCAGCCGCGCGGCGTCTTCGGCACTCAGCCGCGGATCGCCAGCGATGGCGAGGTCGATCGGATCGCCGGGCATCAGGCCGATCAGCAGGAACATGGCGAAGGACAGGATCGCCATCGTGAGCGCGATCTGGACAAGCCGCGCGGCCAGAAGGCGGATCACCGCACCCGCCACTCCTCGACCCAGAGCGATGAAGGCGCGAGGTGCCCGGTGGGCCGCACGCCATCCAGCCACATGGGCCAGACATGCGCATCCGCGCGGAACCAGAGCGGGATGGCGGGCAGTTCCTCGGCATAGATCGCCTGCAGGCGCTGCCACAGCGCGCGGCGGCGGTCGCGGTCAAGTTCGACGGGAATGGTTTCCAGCAGCGCATCCATCTCCGCGTTGCGGAAGCCGGTGTAGTTCTGGCCGGAGAAGTTGCGCTCCGCGCGGGGAATCTCGTCCGAATGCAGGGAGCTGCGCGGCACGCTCTCGGGCGCGCTGATCCAGGCGAACATCACCGCGCCGGTGAAGCGGCGGCGGCTGAGGGTTTCGCCGAACAGCACGCGCGGGGGCTCGTTGCGGATCCGCGTCTCGATGCCGGCCTGGCGCCATAGGCCCTGGATCACCTGCTGCACCGATTCACGGGATCGGTTGCCGGCGGTGGTCATCAGCTCGATCGTCAGGCGTTCTCCGGCCGCGTTGCGGCGGATGCCGTCGGGCCCCGCACGCCAGCCGGCGTCATCGAGCAGCGCGCGGGCGCGGGGCAGGTCGAAGGGCCATTGCCGCACATCGCTGTCATGCACCCAATCCAGCGGGTTCACGCCGGTATGCGCGACGGTGAAGCGGCCATCGAACAGCCGGGCCACGATCTGCGGCCGGTCGATCGCCGCGATCAGCGCCTGCCGCACGCGGCGGTCGGCCAGCATCGGCGTATCGAGGTTCACGTCGAGATGTTCGTAGACGAGCCCCGGCTTGTAGGCGAAGCGGAAGCGGTTGCCCGCGCGGCGTTCCAGCGCCGTCGCCTGATCCAGCGGCAGGCCGAGTTCGCCGGCCACCATGTCGATCTGCCCGGCCAGCAACTGCGCCTCCAGCGCGGCGGTGTTCTCCACCGTGCGGATGGCGATGCGGCGGAAGGCGGGGGCGGGCCCGTTCCAGGCCGCGTTGCGCTCCAGCGCGATGCCCGCGCCCGGCGTCACCTGCGTCACGCGATAGGGGCCGTTCCAGAGGCCGGGATTGGTCGGCTCCATCTCATAGGCGCTGCGGGTGCGGTAGCTGCGCGGCTCCTGTTCCCAGCGGCGGCGCTCGATATGCGCGGGAAGGGGCTGCCATTCGCCGGCGGAGGCGTGGTCGAAGGTCACGCGGTCGAAGCGGAGCGTGATGCTGCGCGGATCGACGACGATGGCCTCATAGGCGCTGCGGTAGAATTCGCTGCCGCCGAAGCCGGTGGCGAAGTCGCGCCCGGCCTGCCACGCGAAGAGCAGGTCCTCGGCCGAGACCGGCGTGCCATCCCCCCAGCGCCAGCCTTCCCGGAGCCGCCAGGTGACGCGGATGCCGGCGCGGCCATCCGGCGTGGTTTCCAGCTGCGCGAGGCCGTTCTCCAGGCTCGGCAGCGTCTCGCACCCCATGCAGGCGGGGCGCCAGTCCTGGTCATGGATGGTCAGCGGGCGGCGCGTGAAGCCGAGGACGTAGGATTTCGCCGCCATGCTCTCGATGTTGGGGTGGAGCGTGGCGGGGTACTGGGTGATGCCGATGGTCAGCTGCTCGCGCGGCTGCTGCGCGAGCGTGGGTGCCGAGATGGCGGCCAGGATGGGCAGCGCCAGGACCAGCCAGACCATGCTCCCCATCCTTCCCGCGTGTCGCCGGCGCGACGTGGCTACTCCGCGCCGTCCTTCGGCTTCGCTTCCGCGATGCTGCCGATGCCGCCATGGGCCTTGGACCAGCCGACCGGGTCTTCCAGGAACTTGCGGACCGCCTTCAGCGCGCTTTCGTCGAAATAGGGACGCTCGCGGCAGACCTCCAGCACGTCCCACCACGTGCAGAGGTGATGCAGGTTCAGCCCCATCGCCTTCATCTGCTCGAAGCTGCCGGGGAAGACGCCGTAGTAGAAGACGACGAAGGTGTGGTCGCAGATGGCGCCCGCATCCCGCAGCGCATTGGCGAAGCGGATCTTGGACGCGCCGTCGGTCGTCAGGTCCTCGACCAGCAGGGTCTGCTTGCCCACCGGCACCTCGCCCTCGATCTGGGCGTTGCGGCCGAAGCCCTTCGGCTTCTTCCGCACATAGGCCATCGGCGCCATCATCCGGTCGGCGATCCAGGCGCCGAAGGGAATGCCGGCCGTCTCCCCGCCCACCACCGATTCGATGGTCTCGAAGCCGACATGCCGGCCGATCTTCTCAACCGCCAGGTCGCAGATGCGGTTGCGTGCGCGGGGGAAGGAGATGATCTTGCGGCAGTCGATATAGACCGGCGACTTCCAGCCGGAGGTGAAGGTATAGGGCTCCTCCGGTCGGAAATTCACCGCCTTGATCTCGAGCAGGATGCGCGCCGTGGTCAGCGCTGCATCGCGGTCCCAGTCGGAGGCGTGGGGAACGGCCATCGGGCGGTGTCCTGTGGGCAAGGGGGCGAGAGTGACCGGCGTTCGTAACCCCATGGCCGCGGCGCGTCCATGAGCCCCGAGAACCCTATCGTCTGGGTGCTGGCCGATCCGCGCGCGGGGACGGTCGCGCAGGCGCTCGGCATCGCGGCGCGGCTGGGGGGCGGCCATCGGGTTGTCCCGCTGGAATGGGGGCCTCTCGCGCGGCTGCCGCTGCCGGTGCCGACCCTGGCCGGGCTGCGGGACCGCGGCGCGTTCGCCCCACCCTGGCCGCGACTGGCGATCAGCGCGGGGCGGCGCTCCGCCCCGGTGGCGCGCTGGCTGGCGGCGCGGGGCGTACGGATCGTGCATTGCATGCGCGCCTGGCCGGCGGGCGGCATCGACCTGATGGTCATCGGCCGCCATGATAGCCCCCCGGAGGCGCCGAGCATCCTGCCCATCCTCGGCGCCACCCACGGGCTGACGCCCGACCGGCTGGCGGAAGCGCGAGCGGCGGCGCCCGAAATCGGCGCCCTGCCATCGCCCCGCGTCGCGCTGCTGGTCGGCGGCAAGGTGCGGGGGGAAGGGTTGGATCCTGCCTTGGCCGCCGGCCTCGGCGCGCAGGTGGCGGGCTTCGCGGGCAGCGTGATGGCCACCACCAGCCGCCGGACCGGAGAGGCGGCGGCCGATGCGCTGGCCGCCGCGCTCGCCCCGGTGCCGCACCGCCTGCATCGCTGGGGGCGCGGCGGGGCCAACCCGCTGCTGGCCTTCATGGCCTGGGCGGATGCGCTGGTGGTGACGGGGGATTCGATCTCGATGCTCTCGGAATCCCTGGTCACCACGGCGCCGATCTTCATCGTCCCCCTGGGCGGAGAAGGCCCGCGGCACCTGGCGATGCATGAGAGCCTCTATGCGGCCGGCCAGGCCCGCCCCATCTCTGGCGCCCCGGCGCCCTTCCCGCGCCTCCCGCTCGATGAAACTGGGCGGGTCGCGGCCGAGATCCGCGCGCGGGGCCTGCTGGGATGAACGGAACCCCGGCCCCCGCCGGGCGAGGGGGGGACATGCCCGATAGCCTGCCGCCTGCCCGCGCCCGCAAGCCGATCGGCTGGCCCTGGCGCGACCGGGCCGGGCGGTTCTCCGTTCTGCGGCTGTCGCTGCTGATCGGGCTGCTGACGCCGGGGGCGGTGCTGCTGGTCCTGCTGGAGGCAGGCGCGATGGGCGCCGAGCCCTGGAAGGCCGCGATGCGGGAGGCCGGCGCCCATGCGCTGCATATCCTGCTGCTGAGCCTTGCCGTCACGCCGCTCCGCCATGTCGCCGACTGGCCGAAGGCCGCGACCCTGCGGCGCATGGTGGGCGTCGCGGCGCTGGGCTACGCGCTGCTGCATCTGGTGCTCTACACCGGGCATCTCGCCTGGGACCTGCTGGCGGTGGCAGGGGAGATCGCGACGCGCATCTACCTGACGCTCGGCTTCGCCGTGCTGGTCGGGCTTACGGTGCTCGGCTGGACCTCCACGGATGGGTGGCAGAGGCGGCTTGGGGCGCGATGGAAGAGGATCCATCGCTGGGTCTATGCGCTGGCGGCGGCGGGCGTGCTGCATGCCTTCCTGCAATCGAAGTCGGGGGCGGATGCGGCGGTGCTGATGGCCGGGTTCTGGCTGTGGCTGATGGGGTGGCGCCTGCTGCCCGGGCGCTGGCGCGCGGATGGGGTGGCGCTGGCGGCGCTGGCCGCCCTCGCCGCGCTCGGCGCGGCGGCGGTGGAATTCGCCTGGTACGCCACCGCCACCCGCCTGCCGGCGGCGCGCATCCTGGCCGCCAATCTCGGGGTCGAGGCCGGGGTGAGGCCTGCGCAATGGGTGCTGCTGGCGGGGCTCGCCGTGGCGCTGCTGCCCTGGCTGCGGCGGATCACGCGGCGCGTGCCGCGGGGGCGTGCGGCGGGATGAAGCGCGGGCTCGGTTTCGCTCTCCTGGCGCTGGTGGCGCTGGGGGTGGGCTTCGGCCAGGTTGGCGGCTGCAGCCCTGGCGGGATGCTGGCCGCGTCCGCGATCCAGGGCCCGGCGCAGGTGGTGGATGGCGACACGCTGACCGTGGCGGGGGAGCGCATCCGCCTGTTCGGCGTGGATGCGCCGGAAGCGCGCCAGATGTGCGAACGCGATGGCCAGCCCTGGCGCTGCGGCGCGGAGGCGGGCCAGGCACTGCGCGCCTTCCTTGCCGGCAAGCCTGTCAGCTGCACGCCGCTGGATCGCGACCGCTACGGCCGCGTCGTCGCGCGCTGCGCGGCGGCGGGACAGGATGTCGGCGCCTGGCTGGTCTCGGAGGGGATGGCCGTCGCCTATACCGACTTCTCCTGGCGCTATGTGCCGCAGGAGCTGTCCGCGCGCTGGAACCGCCGCGGCCTCTGGGCCGGCGAGTTCGTGACCCCCGCCGAGTATCGCCGCGGCGCGCGGTGAGGGGCTTGCCGCAAGCCCTCCGCCCCGGCAGCTTCCGCCGCCTCATGACCAGCTACGTACATTGGAGACAGCGCGGATGACCGCCAGGACGCACCGGATCGCCGTCATTCCCGGCGACGGGATCGGCAAGGAAACCGTGCCGGAAGGGCTGCGCGTGCTGGACGCCGCGGCGCGGCGCTTCGGCTTCAACCTCGAACTCGCGCATTACGACTGGTCCTGCGAGACCTTCAAGGAAACGGGCCAGATGATGCCCGATGACGGGCTCGACCAGCTGCGTCGGAGCGATTCGATCTTCCTCGGCGCGGTCGGCTGGCCCGGCGTGCCGGACCATGTCTCGCTCTGGGGTCTGCTGATCCCGATCCGGCGGCAATTCGACCAGTATGTGAACCTCCGCCCCTGCCGGCTGCTGCCCGGCGCGCGCACGCCGCTGGCGGATCGTGGCCCGGCGGATATCGACTTCTACGTGGTGCGAGAGAACACCGAGGGCGAGTACAGCTCCTCCGGCGGGCGGATGTTCGCGGGCACGGATCGTGAATTCGTCACCCAGGACAGCGTCTTCACCCGCACCGGCGTGGACCGGGTGCTGAAATACGCCTTCGAGCTGGCGATGACCCGGCCGCGGAAGAAGCTGACCAGCGCCACCAAGTCCAACGGCATCACCTTCACCATGCCCTATTGGGATGAACGCTTCGCGGAGATGGCGAAGTCCTATCCGGGCGTGACGACCGACCAGTTCCACATCGACATCCTCTGCGCCCATTTCGTCCAGCATCCCGACTGGTTCGACGTGGTGGTGGGGTCCAACCTGTTCGGGGACATCCTGTCCGACCTCGGCCCCGCCGTGGCGGGGTCCATCGGCATCGCGCCCAGCGCCAACATCAACCCCGAGAAGAAGCACCCCTCGATGTTCGAGCCGGTGCATGGCTCGGCCCCCGACATCGCGGGGAAGTGGATCTGCAACCCCATCGGGCAGATCTGGTCCGGCGCCATGATGCTCGAGCATCTGGGCGAGAAGGACGCGGCGGATGCGATCCTGAAGGCGATCGAGGATCTGCTGGCCGAAGGTGGCCCGCGCACCCGCGACATGGGCGGTAATGCCGGCACGGTCGATGTCGGCAAGGCGCTGGCGGACGCGGTGGCCAACGGGCGCTAATCGCGCCGCGCCCTGTCTGCCAAAGCCGGGGGGCACGCGGGCGAAAGCCTCGTGCCTCTCGCCTCATCGCCGTTGCGTGAGCGCGTCCTTCTGGCGGCGGCGTCACTTGAACTTCGCCCGACCGGTCCCGTATATACAGGGCATCAATTGCGAGCGATTCTCAAAATTGCTCGCGTTCCAGGTCACCGGTTCAGGAAGGCAGGCATTCCCGATGGGTCGCGACTTCAGCCACATCGCCCGCCGCTGCGAACGCGCTGTCGTGACCGCCTATCGCGAGCTGCGTGAAGGCGGCAATGGCGACATGGCCGCCTTCACCGCCTGCACCACGCTGTATCGCATCCACCACCCCGAAGCCTCGATCACCGAGGCGCGGCGGCTGGTCTCGGAGTGGATCGACCATCACTTGGTCCGGGCCGAAGCCGCCCCGGCCGATGGCTGCGCTTGCGACTGATTCGACGGAGGCCGCGCGCGGCCTGGGGGTCGTGGCCGGCTTACCTTACCGTTGCGCCCAGCCAATCGCCGCCCGCGCCAGCGCGTCCAGCGTGTCGCAGACCGGAAAGGGCAGGGCCGGGCCGGCGGCGATGCCGAGCGGGATTTCCGTGCAGCCCAGCACCACCGCCTGCGCCCCGCGCGCAACGAGGCGGGACGCGGCCTCGGCCAGCGGCGCGTAGGCGGCCGTGACATGGTTCGCCTTCACCAGCGCGATGGCGGGGGTGACGAGGCTGTCCATCTCGGCGTCTGTCGGCACAAGGCAGGCATAGCCGCGATGCTCCAGCCTGTCCTGATACAGCCGCATGGCGAGCGTCCCCGCCGTGCCCATCACGCCGATGGGGCCGGACGCCACGCCGAGCCGGGCAAGTTCCGTCGCCGCCGCATCCACGATGTGCAGGATCGGCAGCGGCGTCGCGGCCTGCATGGCGTCGAACCAGCCATGGGCGGTGTTGCAGGGGATGGCGATGGCGCCGCTTCCCGCGGCCTCCAGGCCCCGGATCCCGCGGAGCAGGGCGGGCAGCGGATCCTCGCCCCCCGCGATCCGCGCTGCGGTGCGGTCTGGCACGCGCGGGTCGGACCAGAGGATGGCGGGGATATGGTCCTGGTCGCGCGCCGCCGGCGTCAGCAGCGTCAGCCGCCGCATGAACTCCGCCGAGGCCAGCGGACCCATGCCGCCAAGGACGCCGAGCATCCGCATCCGATCCTCCCTTCCCGAGCCGGGCTGGGCGTTCACAGCCCCAGCCCGTCCCACACCAGCTTCGTCCCGGTCAGGCCGAGCATCACGTAGATCACCCGGTAGAACCAGGCATCGCTCATCCGCGCTGCCAGCCAGATGCCCATCCGCACGCCGATCGGCGCCAGCGGCAGCAGCAGCAGGCTGGTCAGGATGTTCGTCACGCTCAACTGGCCCAGGACAAAATAGGGCACCAGCTTCACGTAGTTCATGATGGCGAAGAAGATGACGGTGGTCGCCGCCAGCGTCGCCCGGTCCAGCCGAAGCGGATACAGGTAGACTGCCAGCGGCGGCCCGCCCGCATGGGCGATGGTCGAGGTCAGCCCCGACAGCCCCCCCCAGATGCCGCCGCGCACCTTGCTGGACGTGGCCGGCGGCGGCGCGACGCGGCCGGGGCGGGCCTGCCACAGGCTGCGCGCGAGGAAGACCAGCGCGATGGCGCCGACCATCAGCTTCACCGCCTGGTCGCTCATCAGCCCGAACACCGCGGTGCCGAGCGCGATGCCCAGCAGCCCGCCCGGCAGGATCGCCCACAACTCCTGCTTGCTCCACTTCCCCCACCAGGCGCGGAGCCCTGCAATATCCATGGCGCAGAGCACCGGCAAAGCGATGCCGGCGGCCTGGGGGGCGGGGATGACGAGGGCCATGAAGGGCACGGCCACATTCCCCGCGCCGGAGGCGAAGCCCCCCTTGCTGATCCCGCTCAGCAGCACGGCGGGCACGGCGAGCGCCCAGAAGAGCGGATCGGTGATCAGGGGCATGGCGAGAGCCTAGCAGCTTGCGGAAATGCCTCGCGATTCAGCGTTTCCGCATGGCTGAGACAACAGTCATGCGGGCTGTCCGTATCTTTCCGTGGGACTAAGTAAGCGTCGCTGACCAAACAATTCGACCAGGGGCAGGGCTGACCATGGAGTTCATGCAGGATCCGCTGTGGCTCGCTGGCCTCGCCGCCGCCATGGCGGCGACCGGGCTGGTCTCCGGCACGCTGGCCGGGCTGCTCGGGGTCGGCGGTGGCATCGTCATCGTGCCGGTGCTGTTCAACGTCCTGCCGCTGTTCGGCATCCCGGAGGCCGTGCAGATGAAGCTGGCGGTCGGCACATCGCTGGCCACGATCATCCCGACCTCGATCCAGTCGGCGCGCAAGCACTTCGAAAAGGGCACGATGGATGTGGCGCTGCTCCGCAGCCTGGCGCCGTCCATCGCGGCGGGCGTGCTGCTGGGCACCGCGCTGGCGATCTGGCTGCGGGGCGATGCGCTGACGCTGGTCTTCGCGCTGGTCGCCTCCGCCGTCGCCGTGAACATGGCCACGACCGGGGCTGGCTGGCGCCTGCGGGACAGTTTCCCCACCGGCGCGCCGCGCCATGGCATCGGCGGCTTCATCGGCGCGGTCAGCGCCATGATGGGAATCGGCGGCGGGACGGTGGGTGTGCCCATCCTCTCGGCCTTCGGCGCGCCGATGCGCGCGGCGGTCGCGACCGCCAGCGCCTTCGGCATTATCATCGCGGTGCCGGCGACCATCGGCTTCGTCTGGGCGGGCTGGGGCAACCCGATGCTGCCGCCGCTGTCGGTCGGCTATGTCAACCTGGTCGGCTTCGCGCTGATCGTGCCGACCTCGATGCTGGCCGCCCCCTGGGGGGTGAAGCTGGCGCACAGCATCCCGCCACTGCTGCTCAAGCGGCTGTTCGCCGCGTTCCTGGCGGTGACGAGCATCCGGATGATCTGGAGCCTGCTGGGCTGACAAGCCGGCGCGACGCTGCCCTATCGCGTCAGGGCCGCCAGGGCAGCGTCCCCGCCGGCAACCGCCGTGCTGCCAGCGTCGCCGCCGCCATCAGCGCGGCCATCAGCAGCAGCGCCAGGCACGACACGGCAGACGCCAGCGGCGACTGCCCGCTTTCCTGCAGGCCGAAGACCAGCACGCCGAGCGTCTGCGTCCCCGGCCCGTAGAGCAGGGATGAGACGGTGACCTCGTTCACCGCCGTCAGCGCCACCAGGATGCCGCCCGCGGCCAAGGCCGGCGCCAGCGGCGGCAGGTGGACGCGCAGCAGCCGCCGCAGCGGACCGGCACCCATCCCCCGCGCCGCCTCATCCAGCGTCGGATCCAGCCGCGCCGCGGCCGCCGCCGCTGGCCGCAGCGCCAGCGCCTGGAAGCGCGTGAGATAGGCGAACAGGATCAGCCCGAGCGTGCCGTAGATCGCACCCCCGCCGGGCAGCGACAGCACGACCAGGATCGCGGCCACCCCGGTGCAGGCGCCGGGCAGCGCATAGGGCAGGTCGGTCGTGGCGCTCGCGGCGCGGACGGCGCGGGCGCGCATCGCCAGCGCGATGGGCAGCGCCGCCATCGCCAGCACCAGCGCCGCGCCGAAGGACAGCAGCAGCGAATTGCCGAAGGCGACGGAGGTGTGCGCCCCCGGCGCCAGCGCCGCGGCGAAATGCCGCCAGGTGAGCGTCGTGCTGGACAACTCCATCCCCACCGCCGGCACCAGCGCCCCGGCGAGCAGCGCCGCGACCGGCACCAGCAGCACCACGGCCAGATAGGCGGCCACGATCGCCAGCACCGCGCCGCGCGCCAGGGTCGGCAGCGGCAGCGCGGCATAGGCCTGCCGCCCGGCCGCCGGCATCCGCCGCGCCGCCAGCGCCTGCAGCAGCAGCGCCGGCGCTGCCATCACCGCCAGCAACACCGCCAGCGCCGCCGCCTGTTCCAGCGATGCGGCCCCGCCCGAGGACAGGCGCTGCCAGATCAGCACCGGCAGCAGCGTGAAGCGCGCCGGGATGCCGAGCAGGGCGCCCACGCCGAAATTGCCCAGCGCCGCGACATAGGCGAGCCCCGCCCCCGCCAGGAATCCAGGTGCCAGCAGCGGCCACACCGTCCGGCGCAGCGCGGCTTCCGGCGTCGCGCCGAGGCCACGCGCGGCCAGCACCACCTCGCCGGGCACGCGCCGCAGCAGGGCAGCGACGGCCAGCATCACCAACGGCGCGCCCTGCACCGCCAACAGGATGATGATGCCACCCGCCCCATAGACCGGGTTCGGCGTGCCGATCGGCGGCGCGAGATCGAGCGCCAGCAGCAGCGGGGAAGCCGGGCCGGAGGCCTTGATCCAGCCGAGCGCCATGATCTGCGCCGGCACCAGCGCTGGCATCACCGCCAGGAACAGCCACATGCCCCGCAAGGGCAGGCCGCGCAGCAGAAGCGCCCAGGCCAGTGCCCCGCCGATGGCCGTTGCCAGCGCCGCGGCCGCCAGAGAGACGCCAAGGCTGCGCCATGCCGCACGCCAGATGGCGGGATCGTCCAGCGCCGCCGCGACCGCGCTGCCGCCGAGCGCCTCCGCCAGCAGCCGCAGCAGTGGCACCGCGCCGATGGCCAGCAGCCAGAGCACGGTGGGAATTGCGAAGGGGCGGGCGGCGGAGGTCACGCCACCAGGATATCAGACAGGCGCTTGCCGCGCCTGTCCTGGCTGCGCCTTCCCCGGACCGGGGAGGCCGCGAGCGTCAACCGCCCACCAGCTGCGCGAAGCGGCGCAGGATATCCGCCTGCTCCCGCGCGGCGCGGGCGGCATCCAGCGGCATGACGCGGATCGAGCGCGGATCGGGGAAGCCGGCCGGCGGCGCCACGGCGGGGTCGGCCGGCAGGAAGCCCTGGCGGGAGGCCAGCTCCTGCCCTTCCCGCGACAGCAGGAAGTTCATGAAGGCAACCGCGGCGGGGACGTTGCGGGCGGTCGACAGGATGGCGGCCGGTTCCGTGATGGCGCTGACCCCGTCCTCGGGGAAGACGAAGCGCACCGGGGCGCCGCGGGCGGCTTCCCGGATCGGGAGGTAGTCGATGGCGATGCCGAAGGCGCGCTCGGCGCCCGCAACCGCCTGCATCACCGGGCCATTGCCGCCGCGCGCCTGCACGCCATTGGCGACCAGGCGCTCCACATAGGACCAGCCCAGCGCCGGGTTCTGCGCCAGCGCCGTGACATGGATTGCCGCCGCGCCGGAGACCGCCGGCGACGGCATCGCCACCTGGTTCCGCGCGCGGGCGTCGAGGAGATCGGTCCAGCTCCGCGGCACGAAGGGCGCGCGGACATGATGCATGATGCCGGTGGTGATGAGCTTGGTGCCGAAATAGCTCCGGCCCGGGTCGAGATGTTCGGCCGGGATGCCGGCGACCGCGACATCGGGGCTCGCGCGCAGACGGCCTTCGGCCTTCAACCCCTCGAAGGTCAGGCTGTCGGCCAGCAGCAGGATATCGGGGCGCGGGGCGCCGGCGGCGATCTCGGCGCGGAGCCGGGTCATGATCTGGCCGGTGCCGCCGCGGATCCATTCGACCTGCACGCCCGGATGACGGCGGCGGAAGGCGTCCACCGTGCCGGCGGCATCAGGCTCGAGCTGAGAGGTGTAGAGGACCAACTGCCCCGACACATCCTGCGCCGTCGCCGGGCGGATCGCCGCCATGGCCAGACCAGCCGCCCCCAGGAAACCGAATTCGCGCCGGCGCATGACGTTCTCACTCCTGCTTGATCCTCGCCCCCGATCTAGCGATCTCCGTTACGGTCGGGCAGGGGGGGGCGCGTGAAGAACATGTTTCAGGCGCCCCGCACCCTGGCCATGCCGGTCAGGCGGGGAACATGAAGTTCGCCGCCGCAGAGGCGCGGCCGATCAGCGCCGTGAGCGCCGGATCCTCATGCCCGCGTTCGGCCGTCAGCGCCTCGATCGGGCAGAAATACTCGTGCGGATGCGGCACCTGGGCGCGCGCCACGGATTCGTAGTGACGTAGCTTGAGGCCATAGAGCACCCGAATGTCACGCACGGGCAGCACCAGGGTCTCGGTCGGTTCGCTGCGGAGCAGGCGCATCATGTGCCAGCGCGGCGTCGGCTCCGACGCCTCGGCGGGTTCCAGCATCCAGCGGAGCGGGCAGACGGCGAGCAGGGAACTGGTCGAGGGCGCGAAGCGTGCCCGCTTGTCCTGCAGGTTGGGCACGCTGCCGCAGGCTTCGATGCACAGGATATCGGCCCAGCGGTCGTCCGGGTCGGGGCTGAAATGCAGCCACAACCCGTCCGGGATGGTCCGGAACGTGTTGCTGCCCGGGAGCTTGAGATAGGGCTGCCCCGGTTCGCTGGGGGAGCCGGGCCTGGCGCGGAGCCATGTGCCGGCCTGCCGGGCGCTGCGGGGGGCTCCGGGGGGACGCTGGGGCCACTTGCTCAAGCGGCGACGGACCAGCGCATCTATAGGTTGATGGACGCTCAGATACTCGCGCATTGGTTGAGTGTTTCCGTGTGAATATCTACCTCAGCGCGAACATGCCTAAGTCCGAGTTAATCAATCAAGAGTTTTTTTCCGATCCATGAAGGAATTTCGCGTCAGGGCGCGAGGCATGCGGCGGCCTGCGAGGCCCAGCGGCGCTACATTGGACTCGTCCCTTGCCGACAGTATCGACTCATATGGCGGGACATGACTCGCCTGTCGATTTTGGATTCAGTTATTTGCCGCTGATTTCTCGCGAATCGAATCCGGAATAAATGCGCCATGCACGGCGTGATTGCAGCGCTGCCATGTCGCCGGGGGCAACGGATTGTCGCGGGTCACCGGTTGCCAGGTCGGGCCATCCTACCTGCCCGGCATACCCTGCCCCGATCCGCGAGGAGGGCGCTTGGCCTATCGGGGATTAAAAAACCCCGCCCGCTTGCGCGGGCAGGGTCTGCGGCGGGGCTTGGCCCGGTCCGGGTGCGGCAGGACGGAATGATCCGCCCCGGTTGTGATCAGCCGCGGTGGGGCAGGTCCACATAGTCGCGCTGGGACGGCCCGGTGTAGATCTGGCGCGGGCGGCCGATGCGCTGCGACGGGTCCTCGATCATTTCCTTCCACTGGCTGACCCAACCCACCGTGCGCGCCACCGCGAAGATCACGGTGAACATGCTGGTCGGGATGCCCATCGCCTTCAGGATGATGCCGGAGTAGAAATCGACGTTCGGGTAAAGCTTGCGGGAGACAAAGTAGTCGTCCTCCAGCGCGATCTTCTCCAGCGCCATGGCGAGGTCGAGCAGCGGTTCGTCGGTGATGCCGAGTTCGCCGAGCACCTCATGGCAGGTCTTCTGCATGATCTTCGCGCGCGGGTCGAAGTTCTTGTACACGCGATGGCCGAAGCCCATCAGCTTCACGCCGGAGTTCTTGTCCTTCACCTTCTCGATGAAGGCGGGGATGTTCTTCACGTCCCCGATCTCGCCCAGCATCTTCAGCACCGCCTCATTCGCGCCGCCATGCGCCGGGCCCCAGAGGGCGGCGATGCCGGCGGCGATGCAGGCGAAGGGGTTGGCGCCCGTGGAGCCTGCGAGCCGGACGGTGGAGGTGGAGGCGTTCTGCTCGTGGTCGGCGTGCAGCAGCAGGATGCGATCCATCGCCTTCGCCATGATCGGCGAGACGTTATAGGGCTCGGCCGGCACCGCGTTCAGCATATACAGGAAGTTCGCCGCGTAATCGAGGTCGTTGCGCGGATACACGAAGGGCTGGCCCAGCGCGTATTTGTAGGCCATCGCCGCGATGGTCGGGACCTTGGCGATCAGGCGGAAGGCCGCGATCTCGCGCTGGCGGGCGTCGTTGATGTCGAGGTTGTCGTGGTAGAAGGCGGCCAGCGCGCCCACCACGCCGCACATCACCGCCATCGGATGGGCGTCTCGGCGGAAGCCGTCGAAGAAGCGACGGATCTGCTCATGCACCATCGTGTGGTAGGTGACGCCCTTGCGGAATTCCTTCAGCTGGGCGGCGTTCGGCAGGTCGCCATTCATCAGCAGGTAGCAGACCTCGATGAAGTCCGACTTCTCCGCCAGCTGCTCGATCGGGTAGCCGCGATAGAGCAGGACGCCGGCATCGCCATCGATATAGGTGATCTGGCTTTCGCAGCTGGCGGTCTCGCCATAGCCGGGGTCGAAGGTGAAGACGCCCAGATCCGCGTAGAGCTTGCGGATATCCACCACATCGGGGCCAACCGTGCCCTTCAGCATCGGCAGCTTGGTACTGCGGTTCGTGCCATCGAGCGTGAAGGTGACAGAGCCGTTCGGGATGGTGGCCATCTCGTGCTTCCTCAAAGGCGTGTGCCGTCGCTGCTCGCGGCGTCGTTATGGTGCGGCGCAAGATAAGAGCGCGGGCGGCGGCTTGGCAACTTGGGGGGATAGGGGCCGCGCGCATATCTGCGTGGCCATGGCGCGCGGAGCGGGGGCGGAGCCGCGCCGGCCTGTTCCGCCGGCGTCAGTTGCGGCGGCGCCACTCATCCGGGCGGGCGAAGCCGCTGGCCCACAGCCCGCGCGCGGCCTGCCGTGCCTCGGCTTCCGCCATCCGCAGCGGCGCGTCATCGGGCTCGGCCAACGCCCAGCCGGCGGCGACGAGGCCGGCGTTCAGCGGGGCCCCGCCCGCGCTGCACTGCCCGAGGCCACGCCCGAACCGGTCGCGGCCGGAGACGATGCAGAGCACGGACCGGCCATTGACCAGGCGCGACAGCGCCTCCGCCGCAGCGGCGCCGCAATCGAAGGCGCGCCCTGCGGCATCCGCGCAGCCCTCCCCGCGTTCCGGCGCGTCGATTCGGGCCAGCCGCACCGTCCGGTCGCCGAGGCGCAGCGTGTCGCCATCGACCACCCGCACCTCCGGCCCCAGCGCCGACCAATCCTGCTCGCGCGGCGCCGAGCCCATCAGGTCGGGGGGCAGCCCGATGCCGGAGCCGAGCAGGACGCACAGGGTCACGAGGACCAGCAGCGGCATGCGCCAGCGACGGGGCCTGTGGGCAGGGCGGAAGATGCGGCGGGGGGCTTGCACGGGATCGCTTGCGTATCGTGTTCGGCTGAAGCCAAGGGCTACCGCGACTCCGCTGGACTCCGCAACCCTCTCAATAACTGATTCGTGAAGGTAGGAAAGTAACGCTCAATATTGATTCCAATAGATTTCGCCCTGGAGAAGTTCTTCCCACGCCGCGCTGGCCTTCGCCCGCGCCCGCCGCGCCCGCGCCAGCGCCCAGCCTTCCGCCACGCCGCCGGCCCAGGCGATCTCCGCATTCTCCCGCCCGGCCCGGTCGGCCAGATGGGCCATCAGCGCATGCGCCACCACGGCGTCATTGGCCAGGCCGAAGGCTTCCTGCACCTCCGCCAGCCTGTCCAGGAACCGCCGCACCCGCTTGCGGCCCCAGAGGGGGGCGAACAACTCGGCGGCGTAGCGCATCCGCTTCGCCTCGATGCGGAGCGCGTGGAACTCCGCATCCGGCAGGCCGCGGATGTCCTCCCCCGCTTCCTCGATGCGCCGCCAGCGCTTGGCGAGCACGCCGCCGGCGAAGGCCTCGATCGGCGCTTCGCGCCGCGCGGCGGCCTCGGCATCGCCCTCCGAGCGCCAGGGGCGGGTTTCCACCAGCGCCACCGCCTCCCAGGCGATGCGTCGCAGTGCTGGGCCCTGCAAGGCCGGGCGCAGCGCGGCATAGGCGGCGTCCCGCGTCTGGCGCGCGGCGCGCAGCAGGGCGGCGATCCGTGGCTCGTCGGGTCGCGCGGCCTCGATCTCCGCCCCCAATCCGCCGAGCCACACATCCCAGTCCCGCGCCGGGCCGAGCAGCGCGGCCAATTCCCGCAGCCGCGCATCGAAGCCGCGCAGCGAGGGGCCGTCGCAGGCCGGGCGGAAGACGCGCAGCACGGATCGCAGCCGGCGCATCGCGACCCGCATCTGGTGGACGCCTTCGGGGCTGCGGCCGGCCTCGGCCGCCGGAGCGTGCCACAGCAGCACCTCCGTCAGGTGCCCCAGCGCCAGAACCAGGGCGTCTTCCGTGCCGAGATCGGGGTCGAGCAGGGGCGGGCCCAGCCGGCGCGGCGTGGCGGCCTGCCCGCGCGCCAGCGCCCTTGCGTCCTCGGCCAGGGCGCTGCGCGGCGGCAGCAGGGGCAGGTCCTCGGCCAGGGCACGCATGGTCGCCAGAACGGCCAATCTCGGGCCGGCCAGGGTCAGTCGCGCAGCGGGGGCTTCGGCCGAAGCCGTCCGCAGAAGGCCCTTCGTCAGCACCGCCTTGACGCCATCGGCCAGGGACAGGCGCGTGGCGGTGCCGGCGAAACTCGCGACCGGCACCAGGGCCCGATCGGCTGCTTCCGGCGGCATCTCGCCAGTGCCGAGCGTTTCCAGCACCTCCGCCGGGCTGCCCGGGCGCCACGCGATCTGCGGCGGCGGCATGATCCGCAGCAGCTTGCGCCGGCCTTGCCTCGGCTCCTCCAGGATCATGCCCTGCCCGGCCAGCACGCCATCCGCCGTGTCGAGCCATGTCAGGCCGAGCGGCATGCCGCGCGGGCGCCCGATGCGCCGGATGGCGATGCCGGGGGCGCGAGACACCGAGTCGGCCACCGAGGCCGGCAGCGCGGCTTCCAGCGACAGGGGATTCGGATCCGCCGTCTCCGTGGGGGACGGTTGGGGGTGGTCGCTCAGCTTCAGGTCTCCGCGATGTCGCCCGGCTCGGCCGAGGGCAGGTCGGACGGTGTCAGGAAGCGCAGCAGCCGCCCGCCCCCTGGCTCCAGCAGCCGCCAGGGCAGCGCGATGGCCAATTCCGTCAGCGCCGCCGTGGGGTAGGAATGCGCCAGCCGTTCCGCCATCGGCCCGCCGGCTGCCATCGAGGCCGGGCCGGCCAGCGCCATCGCCAGGTCGTGCAGCCCCGGATTATGGCCGATCAGCAGCACGCTGCGCGCCGTCTCCCGCACCCCGCGCAGCACATCCAGCAGCGAGGGCCAGGGGGCGAGGTAGAGCGCGTCCATCGGCTCGACCAGCGGCGAGCCCTCGATCGGGGCGAGGGCTTCCAGCGTCTGCAAGGTGCGCCGGGCTGAGGAGACGAGCACGACATCGGGCACGAGGCCGAGCTCCCGCATCGCTTCCGCCATCGCCGCCGCCGCGCGGCGCCCGCGTGCGTTCAGCGGCCGCGCGTGATCCGGCAGGCGCGGATCGTCCCAGGAGGATTTGGCGTGCCGCAGCAGCAGCAGGTGTCGCATGCGGCGCATCTTAAGCATGCCGCGCGGCGCCTGTCTGCCTCGCTGGGGTGACGGCGATGGGGTTACGGCGCGGATGATCCGACCCATCTGGGGGCGGAACAAGGATTTTGGGGATCGCGGATGACCGGACGGGTCGTGGTGGTGGGTGCGACGGGCGGGATCGGGGGCGCGCTGGCGCGCCGGCTGGCCGCGCGCGGGGCCCCGCCCTTCCTGGTGGGGCGGGATGCGGCGAAGCTCGCGGCACTCGGCGCGGAACTGGGCGCCCCCTGGCGGGCGGCGGACGTCACCGACACCGCGTCGCTGAAGGCGGCGGTGGCGGAGGCGGGGACGCCGCTCGCGGGGCTTGCCTATTGCGTCGGGTCGATCCTGCTGAAGCCGGCGGCACGACTGACGGAAGCCGACTACCTCGACACCTTCCGCCTCAATGTGCTGGGCGCGGCGATGGCGGTGCAGGCGGCAATGCCGGGGCTGGCGGCGGGGAAGGGCGCGGGGGTGGCGCCGGCCTCGGTCGTGCTGTTCTCCTCCGTCGCGGCGCGCAAGGGCTTCCCGAGCCACGCGGCCATCGGCGCGGCCAAAGCGGCGGTGGAGGGGCTGGCGGTTTCGCTGGCCGCAGAACTCGCGCCGCATATCCGCGTGAACGTCATCGCGCCCAGTCTGACGCAAACGCAACTCGCCGAACCCTTGACGAGAAGCCCCCAGATGGCCGAGGCGATCGCACGCCAGCACCCGATCCCGCGCCTCGGCACGGCGGAGGACCAGGCGGCGCTGGCGGATTTTCTGCTGTCGGACGCGGCGGGCTGGATCACCGGGCAGGTGATCGGCGCCGATGGCGGCAGGGGGGTGGTGGCAGGCAAGGGGTGAGAGAGTGGCGATGATCTGCCGGCGCGGCGTGCTCGGTCTGGCCCTTCTTCCTGGCGTGGCGATGGGAGCTGGGACGGCCGGGGCCCAAGCGCCGGGCGGCGTCCCGGCGGGTATCGGCTTCGTGGTGGTGCGCGAGGGGCGGGAGGTCGGCACGCACACCGTCCGCTTCCGCGCCGAAGGCGGCCTGCTGCGGGCGCGGAGCGAGGTGCGGATCGTCGTGCGGCTCGCCGGCATCCCGGTGTTCCGCTACAGCCACGATACCGAGGAAGCCTGGCGCGGCGACCGGCTGGTCGCGCTCGACAGCCGGCTGGACAACAATGGCCGCCCCGGATCGTGCGAGGCGCGGGCGGAGGCTGCCGGCCTCAGGCTGCGGGGCACGGCGGGGGAAGCTTTGCTGCCCCCTATCGCCGCGCCGCTGACCTGGTGGCGGGCGCCGACCTTCCTGGGCAGCGTGCCGCTGTTCGACCCGCGCCACGGAATGCCCGTCGCGCCCGAGTTGCGCCGCCGCCCGGATGGCGCCGGCCAGCGCGTGACGCTGGTCGGCGGGGAGGGGGCCGAGATCGTCTTCGATGCCGAGGGCCGCTGGGTCGGCTTCGCGACCACCGGCGAGGATGGCAGCCGCGTGACCTACCGGCCCGCCACTTGACCACGCTGCGCGTCATCCTGGGCGACCAGTGTTCCGAGGCGCTCTCGGCGCTCGACGGGCTCGATCCCGCCCGCGACGTGGTGCTGATGGCGGAGGTGCGAGCGGAATGCACCTATGTGCGCCACCACAAGCAGAAGATCGTGCTGGTGCTGTCGGCGATGCGCCACTTCGCGCAACTCCTGGAGGCGCGCGGCATCCGCGTGGCCTATACGCGCCTCGACGATCCGGCCAACACCCACAGCCTGGCCGGAGAGGTGGAGCGCCTCGCGGCAGCGCTGAAGCCCGCGCGGATCGTCTGCACCCATCCCGGCGAATGGCGCGTGCTGCAGGATATGCGCGGCTGGCAGCGCCGCACCGGCATCCCTGTCGAGATCCGGGAGGATACGCGCTTCCTCTGCACGCTCGACCGCTTCAACACCTGGGCGGGGGGCAAGAAGCAGCTCCGCATGGAGTTCTTCTACCGCGAGATGCGGCGCGCCACCGGCCTGCTGATGGAGGGCGCCGAGCCCGCCGGCGGGCAGTGGAATTTCGACCACGACAACCGCGAAAGACTGCCGGCTGACATCATCCCGCCGCGCCCGCGGCGCTTCCCGCCCGATGCGCTGACGCGAGAGGTGATGGCGCTGGTGGAGCGCGAATTCGCCGATCATTTCGGCACGCTCGACGCCTTCGCTTGGCCCGTGACGGCACAGGACGCGGCCGCCGCGCTCGAGGATTTCATCGCCCATCGGCTGGCCCGGTACGGCACCTTCCAGGATGCGATGGCGGAAGGGCAGCCGACGCTGTTCCACGCGCTGATCGGGGCGGCGCTGAATGTCGGCATCCTCGACCCGCGCACAGCCTGCGCGGCGGCGGAGCGGGCATGGCGCGAGGGGCGCGCGCCCCTGAACGCGGTGGAGGGCTTCATCCGCCAGATCCTCGGCTGGCGCGAATATGTGCGCGGGCTCTACTGGGCGCGGATGCCGGCCTATCGGGAGACCAATGCGCTCGGCGCCCAGCGCGCGCTGCCCGGCTTCTACTGGACCGGCGAGACGCGGATGGCGTGCCTGCGCGCCGCGATCGGGCAGACCCGCGACCTGGCCTATGCCCACCACATCCAGCGCCTGATGGTGACGGGAAATTTCGCGCTGCTCGCCGGGCTCGATCCGGATGCGGTGAATGAGTGGTACATGGTGGTCTATGCCGACGCCTATGAATGGGTCGAGTTGCCGAACACCCATGGCATGGCGCTGTTCGCCGATGGCGGGGTGATGGCGTCGAAGCCCTATGCGGCGTCGGGCGCCTATATCAACCGCATGTCCGACCATTGCCGCGGCTGCGCCTTCGACGTGAAGGCGGCGACCGGGCCGCGCGCCTGCCCGTTCAACTTCCTGTACTGGGATTTCATCGCGCGCCATGCGGAGTTGCTGGCGCGCAACCCGCGCATGGCGATGCCGCTGCGGACGATGGCGAAGATGGATCCCGCGAAGGTCCGCGCGATGCGCGATGCGGCGGCGACGTTCCTGGATGGCCTCGCCTCCGTCACCGACCCGGCCCTGCCCACGCGCCAGGGCGCGCTGGCCCTGGCGCCGCCAGGATAAAGGGAACGGTCGCGCCCGGCCGCCGTTGTTGCGCGTCATGATGCGGGGCTTGGCATGGTTGGGGTTGGCGGTGGCGCTCGGTGGCTGCGCCGCCGAGGGCGGGGCGGGGCGCGCGGGCCTGCCCGGCCGCATCCCCGCGCCGCCTGCCCAGATGGATCAGGCCTCTGCCGGGCCGCCGAAGGAGACGGTGCCGGTCGTCGCCGAGATGCCGGAGGGCGCATCCGCCGCCATCCTCCCGCCGCAACTGGCGTGGGAGCCGGGCACCCTGCCCCCGGGCTGGTACATCCCCGACCCGCCCGCCGCCCCGGAAGACCCGGTTGCTGCGCCGAACCCCGTCGTCCCGCCCGACCCGGCGCAGCGCATGGCCAATCTGCTGCGGCAGAATGCCTGGCTCGCGCGCTTCTGGTCGGAACTCACCCCGGCCGAGCAGCTCCGCGTGACCCGCGCGCTGGCGCGCCGTGGCGCGGAGCCCATGGCTGCGCCGACCGCCTGGGATCCGATGGGGCTGCAGGACCGGGTGGAATTGCTGTTCGGCCGCCGGGGCGCGTAGGCATGGCGGCCGCCTGATGGCATCCGGCAACCAGACCAAGGCCGCCAGGGGCGGCGATTGGGGTCAGTCCCGCGCGGGGCGCCGGCGGAAGGCGTCGAGGCTCACCACCTGGGCGGGCGATTCGGGCGCCGGCGCGGCGGGGGGGGCCTCGGTGGACGCGTCCTCGGCCACCGGTCCCGCCTCGGGCTCCATCACGGGCTGGAAGCGCAGCCCGTAGCGGACGGCGGGGTCCGCGAAGCCGGTCAGCGCGGCGAAGGGCACCACCAGGGTGGACGGCACGCCGCCGAAATGCAGCCGCACCGAGAACAGCCGGGCGGCCCGATCCACCGTCAGGGCCTCGAACTGGTGTTGCAGGACGATGGTCATCTCCTGCGGGTAGCGGGCCTTGAGGTGGCCGGGGACCTTGGTGCCCGGATGGTCCGTGCGGAAGGTCAGGTAGAAATGGTGCTCCCCCGGCAGGCCTTCCCGGGCCGCCAGCTCAAGCGAGCACGCCACGACATCGCGCAGCGCGTCGTCGGTCCAGGCTTCGTAGGGGATCAGGCTTTCGGCCGGCCGTGCGTCGTCGCTCATGAAGGCTTCCCTGTCGGGGCGGACCATAAGGCGGTCGCGAGGGCCGGAAAAGAGGCCAGGGGCCCCAAGGCGTGCGGGACGGATCGAGGACCGTCGCGGGGCTTGAGCGCGGCCCGGCGGAGGGCTAAGGGTCCCGCCTCACGCCACCGTGCGGGGACGCGGGCATGAGGCGCCGGGGCGGAAGGCGCCGGGGCCCGCCCGCCGGCCCATGGCACGATGCCCGAAGGGTACCACCAGCATGTTTGCTCGCCTGTTCGGCTTCTTCTCGGCCGACATGGCCATCGACCTCGGCACCGCGAACACCCTGGTCTATGTCAAGGGCCGGGGGATCGTGCTGAACGAACCGTCGGTCGTCGCCATTTCCGACCAGCGGGGCAAGAAGCAGGTGCTCGCGGTCGGTGAGGAAGCCAAGCTGATGCTCGGACGCACCCCGGGCTCCATCGCCGCCATCCGGCCGCTTCGCGACGGCGTCATCGCCGATTTCGAAGCGGCGGAGGAGATGATCAAGCACTTCATCCGCAAGGTGAACAACCGTCGCGGCTTCGCCAGCCCGATGGTCATCGTCTGCGTCCCCTCCGGCTCCACCGCCGTGGAGCGCCGCGCGATCCAGGAAAGCGCCGAGAGCGCCGGCGCGCGCAAGGTCCTGCTGATCGAGGAACCGATGGCCGCCGCCATCGGCGCCGGCCTGCCGGTGACCGAGCCCTCGGGGTCCATGATCGTCGATATCGGCGGCGGGACCACGGAGGTGGCCGTGATCTCGCTCGGCGGCATCGTCTATGCCCGTTCGGTACGGGTGGGTGGCGACAAGATGGATGAGGCCATTATCTCCTACATCCGCCGCAACCATAACCTGCTGATCGGCGAGAGCACCGCCGAGCGCATCAAGATGGAGATCGGCGCCGCCGCCGCGCCGGACGGCGCCGAGGACGGCCCGCTCTGCGAAGTGCGCGGCCGCGACCTGATGAACGGCGTCCCGCGTGAGGTCATCGTCAGCCAGCGCCAGATCGCCGAAAGCCTCTACGAACCGGTCAGCCAGATCGTGGAGGCGGTGAAGGTGGCGCTCGAGAATACGCCGCCGGAACTCGCCGCCGATATCGTGGACAAGGGCATCGTCCTGACCGGGGGCGGCGCGCTGCTCAACCGGCTGGATGCGGTGCTGCGGGACGCGACCGGCCTGCCGGTGGTGGTGGCGGAGGATGCGCTGTCCTGCGTCGCCCTCGGCACCGGGCGCGCGCTGGAGGAGATGAAGCGGCTTCGCCACGTCCTGACCTCGATGTATTGAGGCCGGCGGGGCGCGTCGCAAACCGGACGGGGGGTGATCCCGCTTGTTCCGCTTGAGCATCCAGCTTCGCCAGGCGCTGTCGCGGCTCACCCTGCCGGTGCTGATCGCGGTCGCCTTCGGGACGATGCTGCTCGGCAAGGCGGATGCCGTCATCGCCGAACGTGCGCGCACCGTGATGGGGGACATCCTCGCCCCCTTCTACGCCGCCTTTGCCGAACCGGCGCGTGCGGTGCGCGACCTTGCGGCGGATGTGTCCGGCCTTCTTTCCCTGCGGGAAGAAAACCAGCGCCTGCGGGACGAGAATGAAAGGCTGCGGCGCTGGCAGGCGGCGGCGCTGGCGCTCGAGACCGAGAATGCGTTGCTGCGGCGGCAACTCGCCTTCGTGCCCGAAGCCGCGCCGGCCTTCGTCACCGCGCGGGTGGTGGCCGATGCGGGGGGCGTCTATGCCCGCTCCGTGCTGGTCGCGGTGCCACCGGGGATGACGCTGCGGCGCGGGCAGATCGCGCTGGATGAACGCGGCTTCGCGGGGCGCGTGACGGAAGTGGGCAGCCGGTCGGCCCGCGTGCTGCTGGCGACCGACATGAACAGCCGCATCCCGGTGACGCTGGAAGGCAGCCGGGCGCGGGCGATGATGGTCGGCACCAACGGCGCCCGCCCACGGCTGCAGCACTGGACCGAAGGCACCCGCCCTGCCGAGGAGGAGAGGGTGGTGACCAGCGCGGAGGGCATCGCCTTCCCGCCCGGCCTGCCCATCGGCGTCGTGCGCTACAGCCCGGCCGGCACGGCGGAGGTCGAGTTGTTCGCGCGCCTCGACCGGCTCGACCTGCTCAGGGTCTTCGACTTCAACCCAGGGGGCATCCTGCCCCCCGAATCGGTCGCGCGGCCGGAGCCACGCGCGCGCCGATGAGACCGTCGCCCCCCCAGATCGGCCGGACGGAGCCCTCGCCGGGGCTGGTGCGCCGGCTGGAAGCGGGGGCGCGTGCGGTGCTGCCGGGCTTCGGCGCGGCGCTGCTGATGGTGCTGGCCGCCGGCCCCACCGGCCTGCCCACGCTGGTCGCCGCGGTGACGCTGCCGCAGGTGGTGTTCTGGTCCATCTTCCGCCCCGCCGCGATGGCGCCGCCGGTGGTCTTCCTGCTCGGCCTGCTGCTCGATTTATTGAGCCTCGCGCCGCTCGGCACCGGCGTGCTGACGCTGCTGGTGGCGCAGGGCGTGGCCGTGACCTGGCGGCGCTTCCTCGCCCGGCAGGGGTTCCTGGTGATGTGGCTCGGCTTCTGCGGCTTCGCGGCCGGCGCCTCGGCACTCGGCTACGCGCTGACGGCGCTGCTGTCCTTCAGCCTGCCGCCCGTCCAGCCGGCCTTCCACCAGGCGATGCTGGCGATCGGGCTCTACCCCGCCTTCGCCGCGCTGCTCGGGCGGCTGCACCGGACGATGCTGCGCGCGGAGGAAGCGGCATGAGCCGGCGCCAGCGCGAGGAAGAACGGGTCCGGGGCATCTTCGGCCGCCGCGCCTTGCTGCTCGGCCTTGGGCAGATGGGCCTGCTCGGCTATCTCGCGCACCGGCTGCACACGCTGCAGGTCGATCAGGGCGAGCGCTACGCCACCCTGGCGGAGGAAAATCGCCTCTCGGCGCGGCTGATCGCCCCGCCCCGCGGGCGCGTGCTGGACCGCCATGGCGCGATCGTCGCGGGCAACCGGCTGAACTGGCGCGCGCTGCTGGTCGCCGAACAGGCGCATGACGTCGGCGCGACGCTGGAGACGCTGTCGAAGATCGTTCCCCTGACCGATGCCGAGCGCGCCCGGATCGAGCGCGAGGTGCGCCGCCGCCGCCGCTTCGTGCCCGTGATCGTGCGCGACTTCCTGACGTGGGAGGAGATGGCGCGGATCGAGCTGAACGCCCCCGACCTGCCCGGCATCAGCGTGGAACTCGGCACCACGCGGATTTACCCCGAAGGCGAGCACCTGGCGCATATCGTGGGCTATGTCGCGCCGCCTTCGGAACGCGATATCGATGGCGATCCGCTGCTGGAACTGCCCGGCATCCGCGTCGGCCGCGCCGGGATCGAACGCCACCACGACCGCACGCTGCGCGGCCGCGCGGGGGCCGTGCAGCTCGAGGTCAACGCGGTCGGCCGCGTGATCCGGGAACTGGAGCGCCGCGAAGGCGTGCAGGGCGACGACGTGCAGATCTCCATCGATGCGGGACTGCAGAAATCGCTGCGCGGCAAGATCGAGGAAGGCACCTCCGTCGTGCTGATGGATGCCAGAAGTGGCGAGGTGCTGGCACTGGCCAGCCAGCCGAGCTTCGATCCCAACATCTTCAATTCCGGCGTCTCCGCCGCGCAATGGCGGCAATGGACCGCGAACCGTGCGACGCCGCTGATCAACAAGACGACCAACGGGCTCTACGCGCCGGGTTCCACCTTCAAGATGGTGGTGATGCTGGCAGCCCTTGAAGCGCGCGTGGTGACGCCCGGGGAACGCATCTACTGCCCCGGCCACATGGACCTCGGCGAATCGCGCTTCCATTGCTGGCACCGGCCGGGGCACGGCCCGGTCGATATGCGCCAGTCGCTGAAAGTGTCCTGCGACGTCTATTACTACGAGGTCGCCAAGCGGCTCGGCATCGACCGTATCGCGGCGATGGCGCGGCGGCTTGGCCTCGGCGTGCCGCTCGATATCGAGTTGCCGGGGACACGGGCGGGCGTGGTGCCGGACCGCGCCTGGCGCCAGGCGCAGGGGCGCCCCTGGGCGCTGGGCGACACGGTGGTGCACGGCATCGGCCAGGGCTTCTACCAGCTCACCCCCCTCTCGCTCGCCACCATGACGGCGCGGCTGGCCTCGGGCCGCGCGGTGCAGCCGCATCTGACGCGGCTGGTGGGCGGGCGGCCGCTGCGCGGCACCCGCGCCGAGGATTGGCCGAGCCTCGGCATCCCCGAGGCGCATCTGCGCCTGGTGCGGGAGGCGATGTGGTCGGTGGTGAATGAGGAAGGCGGCACGGCCCGGACCTCTCGCCTACCCACCTCGATGGGGGTGCAGATGGCGGGCAAGACCGGCACCACCCAGGTCCGCCGCATCTCCCGCGAGCAGCGGGAGCGGGGGTTCCGGGTGGAGCAATTGCCGCGCGAATGGCGTCCGCATGCGCTGTTCGTGGCCTATGCGCCGTACGAAAATCCGGTCTTCGCCGTCTCCGTCGTGGTCGAACACGGCACCAGCGGCTCGGGCGCCGCGGCGCCCTTGGCGCGGGATGTGCTGGTGGAGGCCTTCCAGCGCCTGCGGCCCAGCCCGGCCGGAGCAGGCCCGCGTATCGCGGAGGGGCCGCGGTGATCGCCTTCGGCCCGCCTGTGCCAGCCGCCCCCCGGGGCACCACGCCATGAGGTTCGAGCGGCGCCTGATCCTGCGCGAACGCGGAACCGGGGTGGTGGAGAAGCTGTGGCAGATCCCCTGGCTCTATGTGCTGCTGCTCTGTGCCGTCGCGGCGGTCGGCTATGTCGCGCTGTATTCCGCGGGTGGCGGCGCGCCGGAGCCCTATGCGGCCAAGCATGCGATCCGCTTCGGCTTCGGCCTGGTGCTGATGCTCTGCATCGCAATGGTGGATATCCGGCTGATCGCGAAGCTCGCCTGGCTCGGCTACGCCTTCGGCATCGCCCTGCTGGTGCTGGTGGCCCTGCATGGGGAGGTCGGGAAGGGCGCGCAGCGCTGGATCGACCTTGGCTTCATCCAGTTGCAGCCATCGGAGCTGATGAAGATCCTGCTGGTCATCGCGCTGGCGTCCTGGTTCCACACGGCGAGTTGGGAGCGGATCGGCAACCCGCTGTTCCTCATCCCCCCGCTGGTCGCCATCGCCATCCCGGCGCTGCTGATCTGCCGGCAGCCGAATCTGGGGAATGCGCTGATCACGATCATGGTCGGCGGCGCGGTGTTCTTCGCCGCCGGCGTGCGCCTGTGGAAATTCGCGCTGGGGCTGGGCGGCATCGCGCTGATCGCGCCGATCGTCTACGACAACCTCAAGGACTACCAGCGTTCGCGCATCACCACCTTCCTCGACCCCGAAAGCGACCCGCTGGGCGCGGGGTACAACATCATCCAGTCGAAGATCGCGCTGGGTTCGGGGGGGCTGTGGGGCAAGGGGTTCCTGCAGGGCACCCAGGGCCATCTGAACTTCCTGCCCGAGAAGCAGACCGATTTCATCTTCACCATGCTGGCGGAGGAATTCGGCCTGGTGGGCGGGCTGACCGTGCTGGGGCTGCTGGCGCTGGTGATCGCCTTCGGCTTCATTGTGGCGCTGCGGTCCCGCCACCAATTCGGCCGGCTGGTGGCGGTGGGGCTGGCGACGAACTATTTCATGTATGTCTTCGTGAACATCGCGATGGTGACGGGCAGCATCCCGGTGGGCGGCGTGCCGCTGCCGCTGATCAGCCATGGCGGATCGGCGATGCTGACCACCATGGTGGGATTCGGCGTGCTGATGTCGGCGCATGTGCACCGTGATGCCGAGATGGGCGGCGCCGACAGCCGGATCTGAGGGGGCTGCGCCTCATTCGGGTCAGCCCTGCATCTATGGGCTGGACAAAACCGGTCGCCGGCCCTATCAGCCGCCACCCCGGTGGGGCGCTTAGCTCAGTTGGTAGAGCAGCTGACTCTTAATCAGCGGGTCGTAGGTTCGAGCCCTACAGCGCCCACCATCCCTTCCCATCGTCCCAGACATTGAAGCTATGCCCCGATCGCGGCTGCCCGCCGCGCGGATGGCCCAGCGTGTTCTGCCCTTGGCAGGCGAGATTGGCGCGGCTGCACCGCTGGGGTAGGAGCCGTGGCGATAGTCGCTGCCGCGGAGACCAGAGATGACCCCCCCGCTCGATGCCGAGTCCCATCCCTCCGCCCCGGGTTCCAAGCCGGGTGGGCGGCCAGCCGGCTTCGCCTCTAGCCCGATGTACCCCCTTGGTGCGGATGCGACGCCCTGGCGCAAGCTCGACATCGCGGGCGTCTCGACGGTGGAGGTCGAGGGCAAGCGCGTGCTGAAGGTGGCGCCGGAGGCGCTGGAACAGCTGGCCTTCGCCGCCTGCCGCGACGTGTCCCACCTGTTGCGCCCCGGCCATCTGGAGCAACTCGGGACAATCCTGAAGGACCCCGAGGCGACGGCGAATGACCGCTTCGTCGCGCTGGACCTGCTGAAGAACGCCTCCATCGCCGCCGGCGGCGTGCTGCCCATGTGCCAGGACACCGGGACCGCCATCGTCTTCGGCAAGAAGGGCCAGCGCGTCTGGGTGGACGGGGATGAGGAGGAGGCGCTGAGCTACGGCGTCCACCGCACCTACACCGAGACCAATCTGCGCTATTCCCAGATGGCGCCGCTGACGATGTGGGATGAGAAGAATACCGGCAACAACCTGCCGGTCGAATTCTCCATCATGGCGCAGCCCGGCGAGCACCATGCCGACGAGCTGCACCTGATGTTCGTCCTCAAGGGCGGCGGATCGGCCAACAAGACCTTCCTGTTCCAGCAGACCCGCGCGGTCCTGTCGAAGGACAAGATGCTGAAGTTCCTGGAAGACAAGATCAAGTCGCTCGGGACCAGCGCCTGCCCGCCCTATCACCTTGCGGTGGTCATCGGCGGCACCAGCGCGGAAGCCACGCTCAAGACGGTGAAGCTGGCCTCGACCCGCTGGCTGGACGGGCTGCCGACCCAGGGCAGCATCACCGGCCACGCCTTCCGTGACGTCGAGTTCGAGAAGGACGTGCACAAGCTGACGCAGTCGCTCGGCATCGGCGCGCAGTTCGGCGGCAAGTATTTCTGCCATGATGTGCGCGTGGTGCGGCTGCCCCGCCACGGCGCGTCGCTGCCCATCGGGATCGGCGTGTCCTGCTCCGCCGACCGGCAGATCAAGGCGAAGATCACGCCGGAGGGCGTGTTCCTGGAACAGCTGGAGCACGACCCTGCCCGCTTCCTGCCCGAGGCGACGGACGACATCCTGGGCGGGCCAGAGGGAGATCATGTGGTGAAGATCGACCTGACGCGGCCCATGGACGAGATTCGCGCGACGCTTGCGAAGTATCCGGTGAAGACGCGCGTGTCGCTGACCGGCCCGATGGTGGTCGCGCGCGACATCGCGCATGCGAAGCTGCAGGACAGGCTGGATGCGGGCCTTGGCCTGCCCGACTACATGAAGAACCACCCGGTCTATTACGCGGGCCCCGCCAAGACGCCGCAGGGCATGCCGACCGGCAGCTTCGGCCCGACCACGGCCGGCCGCATGGACAGCTATGTCGAGGCCTTCCAGAAGGCGGGCGGGTCTTTCGTGATGCTGGCGAAGGGCAACCGGTCCAAGGCGGTGCTGAACGCCTGCAAGACTTACGGCGGCTTCTACCTTGGCTCCGTCGGCGGCCCCGCCGCGCGGCTGGCGCAGGACTGCATCCGAAAAGTCGAGGTGCTGGAATATCCCGAGCTTGGGATGGAAGCGATCTGGCGCATCGAGGTGGAAGATTTTCCCGCCTTCATCGTCGTGGACGACAAGGGGAATGATTTCTACGAAGGGCTGGAATAGCCCATGCCTCGCCGGCTGATCTCCTCCGGTTCCGCGTTCGAGGAGCAGATCGGCTATTCCCGCGCCGTGGTGGATGGCGACGACATCTTCGTCTCCGGCACCACGGGCTATGACTACGCCACCATGACCATCGCCGATGACGTCGTCGCGCAATGCGAGCAGTGTTTTCGGAACATTGCCGCCGCACTCGATCAGGCCGGCGCGACGCTGGATGATGTGGTCCGCGTCGTTTTCTACCTGCCCGACCGCGCCGATTGGCCGCCCTGCTGGCCGGTGGTGAAGCGCCACCTGGGCACCGCGCGCCCCGCTGCCACCATGCTCGTCGCCGGGCTGCAATCGCCCGCGATGAAGATCGAAGTCGAAGTCACCGCAAGGCTCCGGAGAGATTGATGCGCTTCGCCGTGGACCGCCTCGACCACCTGGTCATCACCTGCCGCGACGTGGAGGTCTCGGCCAATTGGTACCAGCGCGTGCTGGGCATGGAGCGGGAGGAATTCGGCACCGCCACGCGCCGCACCGCGCTGAAATTCGGCGGGCAGAAGATCAACCTGCGGCCCGTCGCCGCGACGCAGGAGGACTGGTTCACCGGCGCCGCCGGCGGCATCCCCGGCTCCGACGATCTCTGCTTCGTCGTCACCGTCCCGCCCGAGCAGGTGGTCGAACACCTGGAGGCGATCGGCGTCGCGGTGGAGGTCGGGCCGGTGGCGAAGCAGGGGGCGCTCGGCCCGATCCGTTCCGTCTATTGCCGCGATCCCGACGGAAACCTGATCGAGATCGCGAGCTACGGGGATGCGTTCGGGGGGTAGCCTGCCGTCCCGCCAAGGGCGTGGATCGCGCCCGATCCTCGCCCAGGCAGCGCCGCCGCCAGGCGGTCACGGGGCGCGGGCTTCGCCCTCAGTAGTGCAGCACCCGCTCCATCTCCTTCGCGGCCGCGATCCAGCCTTCCACCGTCTTGAGGGCGGGCGGCTGGCGGACCAGGTTCTTGTCCCCCTGCGTCTTCATCAGCGCCGCGTGCAGATTATCCGCCCTGCGCTGCGCGAGTTCCGGCACGGTGTCCACGCCGGCGGCTTCCAGCAGGTCCGCATATTCCTCCCCGACGCCCTTCACGCGCATCAGGTCGGCCCGGTTCGCCCATTTCAGGATCAGCTTCCCGCTGAGGCCGGTGGCGGTCGCCAGCGTCTCCCGGTCCTTGGGCTTGGCGCAGGCCTTCAGCAGCGCGCCCGTGTCCTTGATGCCGGCTGCCCGCAGCTTCCCACCAAAGACCTTGCCGACGCCTTCGATTTTCTCGATCGGATACATCGTATCTGTCCTTTCGTATCGATTCGATTTAGCAAACGTAGCGCTTGGCGCTGGCTTCAACCACACTCCTTTTCATGTCAGCCGCCACCCGCACCGAGACCGATTCGCTCGGCACCATCGACATCCCGGCAGATCGCCTCTGGGGGCCGCAGACCGAACGGGCGCGGCGCCTGTTCCGGATCGGCGTGGAGCGCTTTCCCGCGGGCCTGATCCGCGCCGTCGGCCTGCAGAAGCAGGCGGCGGCGGAGGCCAACCAGGCGCTTGGCGAATTGCCCGCCGGCATCGCCCAGCCCATCGCGACCGCCGCGGCCGCGATCGCGGCGAACCACCATGACGATGAATTTCCCCTGCCGGTCTGGCAGACCGGATCCGGCACCCAGACCAACATGAACGCCAATGAGGTGATCGCGCATCTGGCCAACCGCGTGCTCGGCTCCGCGGATCCGCGCAGGCCGGTTCACCCGAATGATCACGTCAATCGTGGCCAGTCCTCCAACGACAGCTTTCCAACCGTCATGCATGTCGCGGCGGTGGAGGCGGTGACACACACGACCATCCCCGGCCTTCTGGCGCTGCACGCATCGCTCGCGCGCCGCGCGGCGGAATGGGCGGGGATCGTGAAGATCGGCCGCACCCACATGATGGATGCGGTGCCCGTGACCCTCGGCCAGGAAGCCGCCGCCTGGGCGCGGCAGGTGGACCTCGGCGTCGCGCGGCTGCGGGATGCGCTGCCCCGGCTGATGCCGCTGCCGCAGGGCGGCACCGCGGCCGGCACGGGGCTCAATCGCCATCCCGATTTCGCCCGCGCCTTCGCGGATCGCATGGCCGCGCTGACGGGCCTGCCCTTCACCGCCAGCGACAACCCCTTCGAGGGGATGGGCGCGCATGATGCCTTCGTGGAGCTGCACGGCGCGCTGAACACGGTGGCGGTGTCGCTCACCAAGATCGGCAACGACATCCGCCTGCTGGGCAGCGGACCCAGGGCCGGCCTCGCCGAACTTCTGATTCCCGCCGATGGCCTGTCCAGCAGCATCATGCCCGGCAAGACCAACCCGACCCAGGCCGAGGCGCTGACCATGGTCGCCGCGCAGGTGATGGGGAACCAGACGACCGTGACGGTGGCCGGCGCGCAGGGGCACCTGGAACTCAACGTCTTCAAGCCCGTGATCATCCACGCCGTGCTGCAATCCGCCCGGCTCATCGGGGATGCGGCGGCGAGCTTCGCCGCGCATATGGTGGACAAGCTGGAAGCCAACCTGCCGCGCATTGCCGACAATGTCGCGAAGTCGCTGATGCTGGTCACCGCGCTGAACCCGCATATCGGCTACGACAAGGCCGTGCAGGTCGCGAAGCTCGCCTTGGCCGAGGACATCACGCTGAAGGAAGCCGCCGCGCGGCTCGGCCATGTTGCGCCGGAGGATTTCGACCGCTGGGTGCGGCCCGAGGCGATGGTCGGCCCGGCGACGACGCCGGGTGGCGCATGACCCGCCACCTGATGAAGCGGTCCTTCCGCCTCGCCGGCCACCGCACCTCAGTGGCGTTGGAAGCGCCCTTCTGGGCGACGCTGGAAGATGTGGCGGCGGGGCGTCGGCTCAGCCTCGCGGCGCTGGTGGCAGAGGTCGATGCGCGGCGCGCGGACCTGGCCTTGCCGCTGGCTAGCGCCTTGCGTGTCTTCGCGCTGGAGGAGGCGCTATTCACGCCTGCCCCGCTCCGCAGCCCAGCAGACGGGGGGTGATGCCCGTCCGCGACCTGCGCCGACCCCAGGCTTCCGCCGGCGCCGGGGTCAGGTATCCACCGCCCCCTCGTCGAGCTTCGCCGCATTGTCCTGGATGAACTTGAAGCGCAGCTCGGGCCGGCGGCCCATCAGCGCCTCGATCAGATCGGAGGTCCGCGCGCGTTCCTCCGGCGGCAGCACCACCTTCAGCAGGGTGCGCTTGCGCGGATCCATCGTCGTCTCCTTCAAGGCGGCCGGCGGCATCTCGCCCAACCCCTTGAAGCGGGACACCTCCACCTTCTGGTTTGCCTTGAAGTCCCGTTTCATCAGCCGGTCCTTGTCGGCGTCGTCCTTCGCATAGACGGTCCGGCCTCCCGCCTGCAGGCGGTAGAGTGGCGGCTGGGCCAGGTGCACGCGCCCCTCCCGCACCAGTTCGGGCAATTCCTTGTAGAAGAAGGTCATCAGCAGGGCGGCGATATGCGCCCCGTCCACATCGGCATCGGTCATGATGACCACGCGGCCATAGCGCAGCCGCGCGAGGTCGAAGCGTTCGCCAACGCCGCAGCCCAGCGCCTCGATCAGGTCCTTCAGCTCCTGGTTCGCGCGCAGCTTGTCGGCGGATGCGCTGGCGACGTTCAGGATCTTGCCCCTGAGCGGCAGCACCGCCTGTGTTTCCCGGTCGCGGGCCTGCTTGGCAGACCCGCCGGCGCTGTCGCCTTCCACCAGGAACAGTTCCGTCCCCTCCGCGCTGGCGCGGGAGCAATCGGCGAGCTTGCCGGGCAGGCGGAGCTTCCGCGTCGCGGATTTCCGCGGCGTGTCCTTCTGTTCCTTGCGGCGGATGCGTTCCTCGGCGCGTTCCACCGCCCAGGCCAGCAAATTGTCGGCGGTGGCGGGATCGCCGGTGAGCCAATGGTCGAAATGGTCGCGCAGCGCGGTCTCGACCAGCCGGGCGGCCTCGGGGCTGGTCAGCTTGTCCTTGGTCTGGCCCTGGAATTGCGGGTCGCGGATGAAGACGCTGAGCATCCCCGCCAGCCCGCCGAAGACGTCATCGGCCGTCAGCGTCGCCGCCCGCTTGTCGCGCTTCAGCTCGCCATAGGCGCGCAGCCCCTTCACCAGCGCGGCGCGGAGCCCCGCTTCATGCGTGCCGCCCTGCGGCGTCGGGATGGTGTTGGCGTAGGTGTTGAGGAAGCCTTCCCCCTGTTCCAGCCAGGTCAGCGCGAATTCCGCCCGTCCCGCCTTCTCCCCACTCCCGCTTTCGGTGAAGCCCACTTCGCCGGCGAAGGGTGCGGGCACCACCGCCTGGCGGCCTTCGACGGAGGCGGCGAGGAAGTCGGCCAGCCCGCCCGGGAAATGCAGCACCGCTTCCGCCGGCGTGTCGCTGCCGGCGACCAGCGCTGCATCGCACCTCCAGCGGATCTCGACGCCGCGGAACAGATAGGCCTTGGACCGGCAGAGCCGGTGCAGCCGCGCGGGGGCGAAGGCCTGCTTGCCGAAGATCTCGGGGTCCGGCTTGAAGCGCACCGTGGTACCGCGCCGGTTGTGGATGGGCCCGAGGTTCTTCAGCTTCTGGACCGGCTTGCCGCGTTCGAAGGCGTGGCCGAACAGGGTGCGGTCGCGCGCGACCTCCACCTCCATCCGCTCGGCCAGCGCGTTGACGACGGAGGACCCCACCCCGTGCAGGCCGCCCGAGGTCTCATAGGATTTGCCGGAGAACTTCCCCCCCGAATGCAGGGTGGTGAGGATGACCTCCAGCGCCGAGAGCTTGGGAAATTTCGGATGCGGGTCCACCGGGATGCCGCGCCCATTGTCGCGCACGGTCAGCCAGTTGTCGGGGTCCAGCGTGACCTCGATGAAATCGGCATGGCCGGCCACCGCTTCGTCCATGGCGTTGTCGATGATCTCGGCGGCCAGATGGTGCAGGGCGTTGTCGTCGGTGCCGCCGATATACATGCCGGGGCGCCGCCGGACGGGCTCCAGCCCCTCCAGCACCTCGATATCCTTGGCGGAATAGTCGGAGCTCGCGCTGATCTGCCCCGCGCCCGCCTTGGGACGGGCGCGACCGAATAGGTCGTTCATGCTGTGTTCCCGTATTCCGGCCCAAGATAGCCAGGGGGGACGGCGCAGACAACGGCGGCGATGCGGGGCGGCGGAAGCGGCTTGGCCCGGCGCAGGCGGTGGGGCGTGCAGGGCGCCCGCTCCGCAGCTGTCGCATCAAGCCGGGGTCCATCGGGGCGGGCGACACCCGCGCGCCCCGATGGGCCTCGCGCCCCGTCAGGTGGCGCGCGGCGCCGCCCTGCCATCGCCCCGGCGGCGCGCGATGATCTGCAGGACCAGCACGCCGCCGCCCAGGATCACGCCGAGCGCATCCGTCAGCACGCCGGGATTGATCAGCGACAGAGACGCCACCAGCAGCGCCGCGCGCTGCCACATGGGCGTCACGACCAGCAGGTAGCCGTGCAGCGATGCGGCCAGCAGCAGCGACCCGGCGGTGGCGCTCGCCACCGCCAGCGCGACCTCGCCCGGGGAGCCGATCAGCAGCAGGGCAGGCTGGTAGACGAAGACGAAGGGGATGATGAAGCCCGCCGCGCCGATCCGCATCGCGGCGAAGCCCGAGCTCCACATATCCGTCTTGGCCAGCCCCGCCGCCGCGAAGACCGCGAGCGCCACGGGCGGCGTGATGGCCGATAGGATGGCGAAGTAGAAGGCAAACATATGCGCCGCCGGCGCCACCACACCGAGCGCGATGAGCGCGGGCACCAGCAGCGAGACCATCACGATATAGGCCGGCGTCGTCGGCATCCCCATGCCGAGGATGATGCCCGCGATCATCGTCAGCACCAGCGCCAGGATCAGGCTGTTGTCGGCGACGTTCACCACGAGCTGGGTGAAGGTGATGCCCACCCCCGTCAGCGCGATGATGCCGATGACGATGCCCGCGCAGGCGCAGGCCATGGCGATGCCGAGCGTGTTCCGCGCGCCGTCCAGCAGCGCTTCCCACACGGCGGTCGGCGTCACATTGCCGCGGCTGTTGGCGCGCAGCGCCGCCACGGGGAAGCAGGCCAGGGTCGCGACCAGCGCCGCGAGCGGGGCCGAATAGCCGCCGAACAAGCCGACCACGATGATCAGGATCGGGATGAAGAGATGCCAGCTGTCGCGCATCACCGCGCCCAGGCGCGGCACCTCGTTCTCCGGCAGGCCGGCGAGGCCGGTGCGCTTCGCCTCGAAATGCACGGCCGCGAAGGTCGCGACGTAGTAGAGAAGGGCGGGAATCGCCGCCCAGATCACCACCTGCATGTAGCTGACCTGCAGGAACTCGGCCATCACGAAGGCGGCCGCGCCCATGATGGGCGGCATGATCTGCCCGCCGGTGCTCGCGACGCTTTCGACGCCGGCGGCGAAGGGGGCGCGGAAGCCGCTGCGCTTCATCAGCGGGATCGTCACCTGGCCCGTGACCATGACATTGGCCACCGCAGAGCCCGAGACCGACCCGAACAGGGAGGAGGAGACGACCGCGACCTTGCCCGGCCCGCCCGTGCTGCGCCCCGTGAGCGCGAGGGCGAAATCCATGAACAGCCGCCCGACGCCCGAGCGTTCCATGAAGGACCCGAACAGGACGAAGATCACGACGAAGCCGGCCGAGACGCCGAGCGTGGAGCCGAAGATGCCGTCGGTGGTCAGGTAGAGCTGATCCAGGATGCCGAGCGCGCCGACACTGGTGAAGAAATAAGCCCAGCCGAGGAAGGCCAGCGCGGTGACCGGCAGCGCCCAGCCGATGGCGCGCCGCGTCGCTTCCAGCACCAGCGCGATCAGCAGCCAGCCCGCGACGACATCCTCGGGCCGGGGGTCGTCGATATAGGGGATGCGGTTGACCAGCCAGTCATAGTCGACGAACAGCCGCCCGACCGCCCAGACGGACAGCGCGCAGAGCAGCCAGTCCTCCGGCCCCGGCCGCCCGGCGCGGCCGACCCCCCTGGTCGGGTAGAGCAGGAAGACCAGCGCCATGGCGAACAGAAGGTGGGTGCCGCGGAAGACGACCGCTTCCGGCGGCGCCACCGCGATGGCCCACATATGGTAGACGGCCATCGCGGCGGCGATCCCGCCCGCGAGCCAGTGAATGAGGCGCGCATAGGTCACGGGCGGGAGTATCCTGCTTGTCTGGGTCGGATCAGCGCAGCGCGCCGACCTCGCGGTAGTAGCGCTCCGCGCCCGGGTGCAGCGGCACGCCGATATCGGCCGCGCCGGTCCGCGGCGTGCTCTGCCGCATGGCGCCGACGATGTTCCGCAGCGTGTCCACATTCTCCCACAGCAGCTTGGTCATCTGGTAGACCTGCTCGGGGCTGCGGTTGCAGGCGGTGATCAGATGCGCCGTGTAGGTGATCTGGACCGGTGTGCCCTGCTGCTGCGGATAGGTGCCGGCCGGCAGCGGCTCTCCCTGGTAGCCCGGGTTGATCTGTCGCATCCGCGCGACATAGGGCGCGAGGTCGACGAAGCGGATGTTCCGCGCGCTGGCGAGGTCCATCACCGAGCTGGCCGGGATGGTGGTGCCGAGCGTGAAGACCTGCGCATGGCCATCGCGCAGCAGGCCGACCGCGTCGGTGTAGCTCGCCTGGAAGCTGGGGCGGACATCGCTGTAGCTGAGGCCCGCGGCGCGCAGCACGTGCTGGGTCACGACCTCCGCCGTGTTGCCGCGCGGCTGCAGCGCGATCGGGCGGCCGCGCAGATCCTCGATCCGGTTGATGCCCGAATCGGCCAGCGCCACCACCTGGAACCACTGCGGGTAGAGCGAGCCGATGTTGCAGACATTGCGGACGGCGCGCGGGAAGGGCGCTTCGCCGCGCAGCCCGTCCACCGTGCTGATCGAGTTGCCGAAGCCGATCTCGGCGCGGTTTTCCTCGACCCCGCGGACGTTCGCAACGCCGGCGCCCGGAAGGGTCTGGACGGAGATGCCCGGGATGCCGCGTTCCCAGATGTTCTTCAGCGCGCCGCCGACCGGCACCCACACGCCGCCCTGCGGGCCGGTCATGAGACGAAGGGTTTCCTGCGCCGTCGCCGGCGCCGCCGACAGGGCAAGACCGCCGGCAAGGGCAAGGGTAAGGGTCATCGAACGACGCATGGCGTTACCTCCCGTTTTTAACGCTTTGTCTTGGCATTATGGTCCGGGTTTCCCGCGTCATCAACCCGGACCGCCGGCGTCCGGCGCGGGTGAAAGGTGCGGGAACCGCTCTCCCGCTGCCGCGCTTGGCCGACGTTGCTGCGGCAAACTGGCCTCGGCTTGCAACTTGGCGGGAATTTCGCGAGTCCTAGATCCGGGGTCGCCGCGCCCCGGTCGCTTCGGCGGGCGCGGCGGCCGGAAGGGGCGTGCGGATGCACTTCATCAGGCTCTATGGGCGCGTGCTGGCGCTGCTGGCGCCCGACCGCTGGGTAGCGATCGGGCTGGCCTGCGCGGCCTTCGCGCTGGCCGGCCTGTCCTTCCTGGAGCCGGTGCTGTTCGGCCGCGTGGTCGATTTGCTGTCGCGGTCGGACCGGCTGGCGCCGGATGTGGTCTGGGCGGAGGCCTTCGCGCTGCTCGCGCTCTGGGGCGCGGTCGGGCTTTCGGCGATCGGCGCCAATGTCGCGGTCGCGCTGCTGTCGGACCGGATGGCGCATCGCAACCGCCTGATCGTGATGGGCGGCTATTTCCAGCACGTCCTGTCCCTGCCGCTGTCCTTCCATGGCGACACGCAATCGGGGCGGCTGATCAAGATCATGCTGATGGGGTCGGACAATCTGTTCGGCCTGTGGCTGTCCTTCTTCCGGGAACACCTGATCACCTTCATCGGCGCGGTGGTGCTGCTGCCGCTGACGCTGTTCCTCAACTGGCGCCTCGGCCTGCTGCTGATCGGGCTGGTGGTGCTGTTCGCCGTCGTCTCCGCCTGGGTGATCCGCAAGACCCACGACGCGCAGGGGCAGGTGGAAGCGCTGCACACCCAGCTGGCGGGCAATGTGCAGGACGCGCTGTCCAATGTGGTCGTGGTGCAGTCCTTCTCCCGCCTGGGGTCGGAGGCGCGGATGTTCGGCGAGATCATGCGCCAACTGCTCGACCGCCAATTCCCGGTGCTGAACTGGTGGGCGGTGGTGGCGGTGCTGACGCGGGCTTCGGCGACGCTGACCGTGATCGCGATCTTCGTCCTCGGCACCTGGCTGCATGTGCGCGGGGAGGCGACGGTGGGGGAGATCGTGTCCTTCATGGGCTTCGCGACCCTGCTGATCGCACGCCTGGAAGGTGCGGTGGCCTTCGTGTCGCACATGGTCATGCAGGCCCCCTCGCTCGACCAGTTCTTCAAGGTGCTCGATGCCCGATCCTCGGTGCCGGAGAAGCCGGAGGCGGCGACCCTCGGCCGGGTGCAGGGCGCGGTGCGGTTCGACCGCGTGGCCTTCGCCTATCCCGGCGGCCCGCGCATCCTGGACGGGATCGAGTTCGAGGCGGTGGCCGGGCGCAGCATCGCGCTGGTCGGGCAGACGGGGGCGGGGAAATCCACCGCCATGGCACTGCTGCAGCGGCTGTGGGACCCGGTGGATGGCCGCATCACGCTGGATGGCCACGATTTGCGCGACGTCACGCTGGAAAGCCTGCGGCGGAATATCGGCGTGGTGTTCCAGGAAGCGCTGCTGTTCAACCGCTCGATCCGCGACAATCTGCTGGTCGGCCGCCCCGACGCGACGCAGGAGGATATCGAGCGCGCCTGCCGCATGGCCGAAGCGCATGACTTCATCACCCGCAAGCCCCAGGGCTACGACACGATGGTGGGGGAGAGGGGCTCCGCCCTGTCGGGTGGGCAGCGGCAGCGGCTGGCTATCGCGCGCGCGCTGCTGAAGGACCCGCCGGTGCTGATCCTGGACGAGGCGACCAGCGCGCTGGACGCCGCGACGGAGGCGCGGGTGCAGAAGGCGCTGAAGGCGCTGATGGCCGGCCGCACCACCTTCATCATCGCCCATCGCCTGTCCACCGTGCGAGACGCGGATGAGATCCTGGTCTTCGAAGGCGGGCAGGTGATGGAACGCGGCGATTTCGCCACGCTGGTGCGCCAGGATGGGCGCTTCGCGGAGCTGGTCCGCACGCAGCTGGCCGGGGGCGCCGAGCCCGCGCCTGGGTGAACGCCGCGCATTGACGCGGTGCAGCACAGGCTTTCCTTGCATCGCGCTGGCCTGCTTTGGCAGCCTGTCCGATCAACAGGGAGGCAGCCTCTCATGGTCATCGCCAGCATTCTCAGCCGCAAGGGCGCCGAGGTGGTATCCGTCGGTGCGCAGGATGAGGTCGGCGCCATCGCGCGCATCCTCGCCGAAGCGCGCATCGGCGCGGTGCTGGTGCGCGACGAAGGCGGCGACGTCCTCGGCATCGTCAGCGAACGCGACATCGTCCGCTGTATCGCGGCCCATGGCGCGGGTGCCGTTGCGCTGCCCGCCGCGATGCTGATGACCCGCGCGCTGCACACCGTGACGCCAGCGAGCAAGGTGACGGAGGCGTTGGCGCTGATGACCGACCGCCGCGTGCGCCACCTGCCGGTGATGGCTGAAGACGGGACGCTGGCCGGCATGGTCTCCATCGGCGACCTGGTGAAGGCCCGGATCGATGAGGCGCTGCACGAGGCGGAGGAACTGCGCCACTACGTCGAGACCGCCGGCTGAGGCCCCCCGCTGTAGCCCCCCCTTGCCGGCGCGGTGGCCGGCGGCGAAGCTACCGACCTGAGAGGCTTCCAATGGGGGATCGAACCAACATGCTCAACCGCCGCCACATCATCGCCGCCGGCGCCGCGCTCGCCGCGCCCGCCTTCGCCCGCGGCGCCGCCGCCCAGGGCGCCGCCGCGCGCTGGCAGATGGCCACGCCGTATCCGGACGGGAACTTCCACACCCGTAACATCCGCAGCTTCGTGGAGGAGATCCAGGCGGCCTCCGGCGGGCGGCTCGCGGTCCAGCTCCACACCGGCGCGTCGCTCCTGCCGATGCCGCAGATCAAGCGCGGCGTGCAGACCGGCCAGGTGCAACTGGGTGAGATCCTGCTCGCGGCCTATTCGAACGAAGATGTGTTCTTCGACGCCGACAGCATCCCGCAGCTGGTCAGCAACCTGGCCGAGGCGAAGAAGCTGGCCGACCTGCAGCGCCCCTATATCGAGGCGCGGCTGGCCCGCCAGGGCCTGAGCCTGCTCTACATGGTGCCCTGGCCCCCGGCCGGGCTGTATGCGCAGCAGCCGATCACCAGCATCGAAGGGCTGCGCGGGCTGCGCTTCCGCACCTTCAGCCCCGCCACCAACCGCTTCGCCGCCATCGTCGGCGCGCAGCCGACGCTGGTGCAGGCGGCCGAACTGGCCCAGGCCTTCGCCACCGGCGTGGCGCAGGCGCAGATCACCTCGGCCCAGACCGGCGTCGATACCTCGTCCTGGGATTACGCGCGGGTCTTCACGCCGCTCGGCTTCACCATGACGAAGAACGCCGTGATGGTGTCCCGCCGCGCGATGGAAGCGCTGCCGGCCGGCCTGCAGCAGGATATCCGCGCCGCCGCCGCCCGCGCCGAGGTGCGCGGCTATGAACTGGCCGGCGAAAGCCAGGTGAACTCCGAACGGACGCTCGCGCAGCGCGGCATGCAGGTGATCCCGCCGACGGCCGAGTTCATGGA
Source organism: Roseomonas mucosa (assembly GCA_945878375.1). Classification (GTDB taxonomy): domain Bacteria; phylum Pseudomonadota; class Alphaproteobacteria; order Acetobacterales; family Acetobacteraceae; genus Falsiroseomonas; species Falsiroseomonas mucosa_A. Next base: position 97,604 of record CAMDWG010000009.1, read on the forward strand.
AGGCCTCCGCCGCGTCAGCACCCAGATGACCAGTGAATGGGTTGCCCGCGCGGGTGATGACGGCCGCGCGCTGATCGAAGCCTACCGCCGCGCCTGATCCATGCCACCGCCCTGTCCCGCCCTTGGCGGGACAGGGCGGTGGATGCGCGGCGCGCCACCGGTGGCGGGCTTTCCCGCGCGGGGTCGCCCGGTCCATGATCCGCGCGACACATCCACCCGGCCGGAGGCACCAAGCCGCATGACCGTTCTCCGCAAGGGGCTCGACCTGCTGTATCTCGCGGGCGGCGTGGCCGGCGGCGTGGCGCTCGCCGCCATCGGCGCGATCATCGCCGTGCAGGTCATCGGCCGCCAATTCGGCTTCCAGCTTCCCGGCGCCGACGACCTGACGGCCTTCGCGGTCGCGGCATCCGCGCTGCTGCCGCTGGCCTATGCCTTCCGGCATGGGGCGCATATCCGCGTCGATCTCATCATCGGCCATGTGAAGGGCGCCGCGCGCTTCGCGATGGAGGCGGTGGCGCTGGTGCTGACCGCCGGGCTTTGCGCCTTCCTGGCCTATGCGATGGCCGATCTCGCCTTCGATTCCTGGCAGTTCGAGGATGTGGCGCAGGGCACGGTGCCCTGGCTGCTCTGGTATCCCCAGGCCGCCTGCGCGCTGGGCTGCGCCCTGTTCGCCGTCGCGATCGTGGATGACCTCGCCGCGCACCTGTCCGGCGGCACCCCATCCTATCGCAAGGCCGCCGAGGCTTCGGCGCTGGACCGAGCGGGGGAGGAACTCTGATGATGGACCTGGCGCAGACGGAAGCCGGGCTGCTGCTGCTCGGCGCGCTGTTCGCGATCCTGGCACTCGGCGTCTGGATCGGGCTCGGGCTGCTGGCCACGGGGCTGGTCGGCGTTGTCGCCCTGCCCATGCTGATGCCGGGGATGGCGACCTTCCCGGCGGAGAAGGTGCTGGGCAGCGCGGTCTGGGGCTCGCTGTCCTCCTGGACGCTGGCGGCGCTGCCGCTGTTCATCTGGATGGGCGAGATCCTGTTCCGCACCAAGTTGTCCGAGGACATGTTCAAGGGCCTCGCCCCCTGGGTGCAGCGGCTGCCGGGGCGGCTGATGCATGTGAACGTCATCGGCTGCGGCATCTTCGCCGCCGTCTCCGGCAGTTCGGCCGCCACCGCGGCCACCATCGGCAAGATGTCGCTGCCCGCGCTGAAGGCGCGCGGCTATCACGAGCCGATGGCGATCGGCAGCCTGGCGGGCGCGGGCACGCTCGGCCTGCTGATCCCGCCTTCCATCGTCATGATCGTCTATGGCGTCGCCGCCGAGGTCTCGATCGTGCGGCTGTTCATCGCCGGCCTGATCCCGGGGCTGCTGCTGATGGTGCTGTTCAGCGGCTATATCGCGATCTGGTCGGCTCTGAACCCGCGCCTGACGCCGCCGGCCGACCCGCCGATGCCCTTCCGCGAGAAGCTGAAGGCGTCCGGCCAGTTGTTCCCGGTGCTGCTGCTGATCGGCTTCGTGATGGGCAGCATCTATTTCGGCTGGGCGACCGCGACGGAAGCGGCGGTGTTCGGCGTGGCGGGCGCGATGGCGCTGTCCGCCTGGGGCGGCACGCTGACCTGGAAGAGCCTGACCGACAGCCTGATGGGTGCCACGCGCCTGTCCTGCATGATCATGCTGATCCTGGCGGGTGCGGCCTTCCTGACCAAGGCGATGGCCTATTCCGGCATTCCGGCCGCGATGGCCGCCTGGGTGGGCGCGCAGGGCTTCTCGCCGTTTACCATCATCCTGGTGCTGACGCTGATCTACCTGGTGCTGGGCTGCTTCATCGACGGCATCAGCATGATCGTGCTGACCGCGAGTGTCGTGCTGCCCATCATCGCCGCGACCGGCTTCGACCTGATCTGGTTCGGCATCTTCATCGTGCTGGTGGTGGAACTGGCGCAGATCACGCCGCCGGTGGGGTTCAACCTGTTCGTGCTGCAGGGTCTGACGGGGCGGAACATCCTGTCCGTCACGCGCAGCACGCTGCCCTTCTTCTTCATCATGGTGCTGGCGGTGGTGCTGGTGACGCTGTTCCCCGGCATCGTCACCTTCCTGCCCAACACGATGTTCGGGGCATAGCGTAAAGGCGCCTTACCAGATCTGTTCCTGGCCCCGGGCGGCGCCGCGGCTTTGCCGCGGCAACGCGGTGCATCAGCGCAGGTGCAGCGCCAATCCGGGGCCCCCACGAAAATGCGTCGTGCCGAAGGCGCGCCTTCGGCACGACGCGGTTTCGTGGGGATTGGTTAGCGCCAGCCGGCGCGCTGCATGATCCGCAGCGCGTCCGGGCTGAGTTCCGCCATCCGCGCCGCGTTCAGCGGGTCCTGCTTGAACTGGCCGAGGCTGCGCAGGAAGGCATGCGGCTGGGCATCGGCCACCACCGGATATTCCATGTTCCCATCCGCGAAGATCGACTGCGCCGGCGGGGAGGAGAGGTATTCCAGGAAGGCCTGCGCCGCCGCCCGATTCGGCGCCGTGCGGACCACCCCGGCGCCGGAGATGTTCACATGCGTCCCCCGATCTCCCTGGTTCGGGAACAGCACCGCCATGCGCGACGCGATCTCCCGATCCTCGGCGCGGGCCGCGCGATGCAGCAGGCCGAGGTAATAGGTGTTGGAGATCGCAAGCCGCCCCTGGCCCGCCGCCACCGCGCGGATCTGGTCCGTGTCGCCGCCCTGCGGCGGGCGCGACAGGTTGGCCGCGATGCCGCGCGCCCAGGCCTCCGTCGCCTCTGCCCCGTTGGCCGCCAGCATGCTGGCCGTCCAGCCGATGGAATAGATGTTGGAGGAGGAGCGGGTGGAGACCATCCCGCGATACTCCGGCTTCGCCAGATCCTCATAGCGCGCGAGGCCGGCGGGCAGGCCGAGGTTGCGGTCATACATGACCACGCGTGCCCGCATGGAGAAGCCGTACCACGCGCCCTCCGGGTCCCGCAGATGGGCCGGGATGCGGCTGTCGAGCACGGCGGAGCGGAAGGGGAGGAGGATATTCGCCTCCTTCGCCCGCGCCAGGCGGCCGGCATCGACGGTGACGAGCACATCGGCGGGGGAATTCGCGCCCTCGGCCCGGATGCGTTCCAGCAGCTGGTCCACATTGGCCTCGATCAGGCGGATGCGGACGCCGCTCTGCCGGGTGAAGCCGTCATACAGCTCCCGGTCCGTGTCGTAGTGGCGGGAGGAATAGATCGCGAGCGTCCGGTCCTGCGCCCGCAGCGCGGCGGGGGCAAACAGCGCGGCGCCGGTGGCGCCGAGGCTGGCGGTGAGAAGGGTGCGGCGGCTGGTCATGGCGTGTCTCCGTCATGGCACGGCGGGCGGTGCGATGCGACCCGGTCCTGTGCGGCGCGGCAGAGTTAGCGCAATTGCGAAGCATTCGCAATAGAGCGGATCGCGGGAGGGCGGGAACGCCCGCGCGGGTGGCTCCACTGCCGGGCGGACCGGCGTGCTGGACCGGTTGCTGATCGCCGTGTCCGACCATGTCTTCGCGGAGGATTCGCTGGTGTCGCTGCGCTGGCGGGTGCAACGCGCCGTGCACCGCGCGGAGAGCAGCGACAGGCCTGCGGAACCGGCGATCAGTCCCGCCGGCGCAGGGCCAGCTTCATCCCGGCTGCGTGCCCCAGCCCGAACGGCCATCACCCTCCGCTCGTCGCGGCGCGCGACGCCAGTGCCTTTGCCACCGCGCCGAACCGCGTGGCCGTTGCGGCGGTACCGGCCTTGCGAAGGATCAGGAGGATCGGCGCCACCAGCGGTCGCTTCGTGTCGATGGCTCGATAGGCAATCCCCGGAGGCGTGGCGTGCCGGATCGAGGCCGGGACGATCGAGGTTCCCAGGCCACTCGCAACCAGGCTCAGCGTCGCCGGCAGGCGCGGCGCCTCCTGCACAAGCGTGGGCGTGAAGCCGGCCTCTCGGCAGGCGGCCAGGATCGCGTCGTAGAGGCCGGGCCCCGATCTCCGGCGGTAGAGGACAAAGGGGTCCGACGAGAGGTCGGACAGCGGCAGGGGTGACCCGCCCTCCAGCGCGAGGCGATGCCCCGCCGGCAGGGCCGCCACCATCGGTTCCTCCAGCAACGGCTCGACCAGCAGGCCGGCCACATTGCCCACCGGAGAGCGCACGAAGGCCGCGTCGAGGCGTCCGACGAGCACCGCCTCCACGAGTTCCGCCGTTCCTGCCTCGTCCAGTTCCATCTGCACGCCGGGGCAGGTTTCCCGGTAATGGCGGATCGTGGCGGGCACGAAGGGGTGCAGCGCGGCCGAACTGGTGAAGCCGACGGCAAGCCGCCCTGCCTGCCCGCGCGCGGCGCGGCGCACCGCATCCTCCACCGCGGCTGCGCGGGCCAGCACGGCCCGCGCTTCCTCAAGCAGGGCCAGCCCGGCCGCCGTCGGCTCGACCCCACGCGGGCGCCGGATCAGCAATCGGCAGCCAAGCTGGGCCTCCAGCCCCTGCAGCAACCGGCTGAGTGGCGGCTGCTGCATCCCGAGTCGCTCGGCCGCGCGGGTGATGTGCCCGTCCTCGGCCACGGCGACGAAGGCCTGGAGGCGGCGCAACTCGATCATCCCATACTCCCAAGGTATGCAGATCCGTCACCGAAGCGTCTGCCTAGCATGAAGGCAAGTGGCTATGCCGGTTTCAAACCGAGAGGAAACGCAGCCGTGTCAGAGCCCGCGACTCCGACCGTCGATCCATCCGCCCTGCTGCTGCTCCAGTTCCTCGCCTGGGTGGACGCCCAGCCGCGCGCCTATGAGGAGACGATGTCCGCCTGGCGCACCTCCTGCCCCAGGCTGCCGGTGTGGGAGGACGCAACCGCCGAGGCCCTCATCCGGCTCGAGACAGGCAACGGGACAAGGTTGGGCGATAGCCTGGTCGTGCTCACCGAGCGGGGGCGGGCGGCGCTGGCCGCGGCCAAGGCGCCGGGGCGGTGAGCCTGCTGCTCATGGCCGGCCTTTCGGCCGTGATGGTGGCGACGGCCTTCCTCTCGGGCGTCTTCGGCATGGCGGGCGGGATGGTGCTGATCGGGGTCCTGCTCGTGCTTCTGCCGCTGCCGGCGGCGATGGCGCTGCATGCGGTGACGCAGATCGCCTCGAACCTCTGGCGCGCGGTGCTGTGGTGGCGCCACATCCGCTGGCTGGCGGCGCTGCCCTTCATCGGCGGTGTGCTGGTGGTGCTCGCGGCCTGGTCGTTGGTGGGCTGGGTGCCGGACAAGCCGGTCGCGCTGCTGATGCTCGGCCTGTCGCCCTTCGTCGTGCGCCTGCTGCCGCCCGCGCTGAAGCCGGACCCTGCCAGGGCCCGGGACGGCGTGGCCTGCGGCGCGGCATCGATGACACTGATGCTGTTCACGGGCGTGTCGGGGCCCTTGGTCGATACCTTCTTCCTCGGTGGGCGGCTCGACCGGCGCGAGATCGTGGCGACCAAGGCCGTGTGCCAGGTGGTCGGGCATGGGGCGAAGCTGGCCTATTTCGGCGCGATCATCGCCGACCCGGCGGCGCTCGACCCGGTGATGGCGGTGCTGGCCGTGGCCTGCTCGATGCTCGGCACCACCGCCGCACGCCGCCTGCTGGACGCGATGACCGACGTGCAGTTCCGCCTCTGGGCGAACCGTCTGATCACCGTCATCGCCGGCTACTACATCATCCACGGGACGCTGCTGCTGATCGCTCCTGCCCTGCCGCATCTGGGCTGGGGGCAGTGATGCCCGCGTCAGGATGGCAAGGGGAGAGCCGGTCCGTGGCGTAGGCGCAGAATCCCGACCCTGTCGGGGTCCTGCCCCGCCTGAACCACCCGGATTGCCCACCACCCCGCGCCGCGCCGCCGCGCCCACCCGGCCTCAGCCGCCTGCCCGACATCCCCCGCCGCGTGCTGCGCGGCCTGGACCCGCCCCGCGGCGTGTCCCGAGCGCCAAGGGCCGCACCGGTGGAACGCCCCCCGGCGCCGCGGCGGGCGAGCCAGGGGGGAGGGAGGGGAAGGCGGGCGGGGTAAGGGGGGCGGCGAAGCGGCTATGATCGCCGCCGTGGCCTCAACCTTGTGAAGGCGGGCTTAAGCAGCCTGCCTTATTCCGCGCCGGCGTCTTTCATGGCGTTGGTAAGGAACTCGTATTCGACGCCCATGACGTCTGAAGCGACCTCGGGCTCCGGCTCCGGCTCCGGCTCCGGAGTTCGAGTAGCGAAGCCCTTAATGTCCGTGTGCTCGACGATGTGGCGAACGGTGGGGAGGGTAAACACCTTGCCCCCGGTCGCCACCAGTAGATTCCGCATGTCTTGGCGGCGCACCGCGAAGCCCCTGCCGGCGAGCGCGGCCACCACCTGGTATTTAGGAGGCTCACCAACCTGCTTGGCGAGGTTCACCAGGTTGATGATTCGGGTCACCTTGTCCCGGGCTGTCCCGTCATCCTCAGTGACCTTTGCCTCGATGATGACCTTCGGGTTGGCCCAGGACGGGATGATGAAGTCTGGCGCCTGCACGAAGCCCGGCACCTTCTCCGCCCGCTTGGTCTTGTGGTTGCTGACGCCCCACCGCGAGAGCTGCCGCTCGATGGCGCTCTCCATCGCGTCGCCGACCAGCTCGGACACCGAGTCGCGGTGGCCCGCGAAGGGGCGGCCAAGAAACGGCTCATAGAGCAGGGCCGCATAAGGGATGCCGAGTTCGGAGGACGCCTTTATGGAAACTTTGCCGTGCTGTGTGTCGATCTTTCCAAGCCGGTGCACCAGCGTTGCAGGCGTTTTCTCCGGTACCCCCTCGCGCAACAACTGGTTTGCAGTCCAGACCATCGCCTGTAGCCGCGACATGACGAGGGGCGACGCCTTTAGGGGCTTCTTTGGCTCCAGCCGGACCTTACGGTCGAGTGTCCGGGCGAAGCCTTGGTCTACCTCAACCTTTGTCCGCACCGTCGTGGTGTAGGCCAATTCTGGAGGCGTGAAGCCCAGCATCGTCCGTAGGACTACGAAGGCGATCGGAACCTCAAGGATACAACCGATGAGGGTGTTGAGTTCCAGGATGGAGAACCCGCCCGTCGCTTTCTTCAGAGCCTCGTAACCCTCCTCGAAGGTCGCGTAGTCCACAAAGCCGTCGCCCTTGGGCATTGCGATGAAATCTGAGGACAAGCCCGCGTAAATCGAGTCGACGTGGGCCTCTAGGTTGGCCTCCAAATGCGCGGCTGGAACCTCAAAAGGAAACGGCATCAATCGTCTCTGGCACCCGGCGTTGCGCGAACAGGGGGAGCCCGGCCAGAACTGCCTGGGCAGGGGCCATCGCCGCCACCACCGCGTCGAGGGTCGCCAGCCGGGTCATCTCCTCGCCGACGAGTTTCAGCTTCTCTGCGGTTGTCAGGCAAGCCCGCCAATTCGGCCGCAGGTTCCAGATTGCCATCCGCGCCATATGGCCGAAGACGATGCACCTGGTGTCCCCGGCCGTAGGCTTCATTCCGGCCGCCCGCAACTGCTCAAGGTCGCGACTGACGATGGCCGCTAGCCCCTCGGCATCGTCGAACAACCACGCGCGCGGGGTCTGGCCACTGGCGCGGCAGACGAACACCGTGTCGACGATGGACGAACCAGTGCCAGAGATGTGGATGCTGCCCGCCATCTCGGCGGGGCAGGGCAGGGAGGCTGAGCAAGTCAAGCCCGCGTCCAGGATGGCGACCGCCACCGAGGCGTAAGACTCCAGCTTGTTGTGGTGGAAGGTGAAGGCGAGCGGCGCGCCGGGCTTTAGCGCGGCCGACATACGTTAGTATACAGCAGCTAGTCCTTCGGTGAAGCGTGCTAGGTCGCGCCCCTTGGTCGTGTTACCGGTCACCTCGCTCGGCGAGCGGGCCGACGGCGCCTTAAAGCCCTCGGCGTCCTCGGACACCAGCTTGCGGAGCCAGACGTAGCAGAAGTCCATAAGCTCCCCATACTGCACCATCCCGTAGTAGGGCGGATCGGTGAAGCAGGCATCGAGGCTTCCTGGGGGCAGCTCTACCTCGGTGGAAGACTGGCACCGGATGGCGATGCTGCGCGGCCGGGAACCCTCCCGGCGTTCCCCGATCCACTCGCCAGGCACGGGCACCTGTGCATCCTTGCCCCTGGCGCCCGGCCGAACCTCAAAGGGCGCGTCGCAGGAAACCTTGGCTGAGCGGTACTTCTCGATGATGTTGGACCAGCCGCCGGAGCCGACATTGCTGGTGGAAAGCTTCCGCTCCCCTGCGTTGACGATCCCGAGGAGGTTGCTTTCGCATTGCACAAGGCCGACCGGAAAGCCATGGACGCTAAAGATGTCCAGCGCCTTGAGGGCCATCGTATCGTAGCGGCAGAGCATGTTCTGGTAGCGCAGAAGGTCAGAGAGGTTGGTCGCCAGTGCGTGGCGCACCCGCTCGTCCGGGATGGCCGCGATCAGGCGCGCACTGGACTCTAGACCCAGGAGTTGTCGCGCGGAGAACATGTCACGGTAACGCCAGTAGCCCCAACGGTGCAGCCGGTCCGTTTCGTCCCCCGGCGGGATGTCGTCCTCCGGCACGAAGCGGGGCGCCTGTGCTGCCCACGCAGCCTCCGCGTCGGCTACGCGCGTCAGATCGCGGGCGTCTGGTTTCTTGAAGAAGCGGCCCTTGTGGGTCTTCTTGCGGCCAGGATTGTAGTACTCGATAGCGAACAGTCGGTGGCGGGGCGGCGCCTTGCTTCCACGCGGGAAGCTGTTCACGTGACCGCAGGCGGTGCACGCGCACTTGCCCCGCTTGGCGGGACCCTCCAACCTCAGCTCGGCCGCGCAGCTTTTGCAGGCGCCTGGCTGCTTTCGGTCCTCCACCTCGTTCAGGTCACCGCAGGCATGGCAGACGAGGACGTTGAGCGGGTGCCGTTCGTCTTCGGCCAGCAGGTAGCCGGGGAAAAGGTCTACGTCCCGCCCGCAGGACTCGCAGCCAATGACCTTCACCCACAGAAACGATTTCGCCGGAACGTCCTTGTCGCCGTAAAGTGGGCAGTCGGTGAGATAGAGGCTCCCGAGGTCGCGGCGCAGGGCCTTGATTAGCTCATCGGCGGCCTTTGCGTAGGCCGCGAGGTCGAGGTGCTCGACGGCCTCCCGGCAGACCCAGGTGGCCATAGGGTTGATGTCGAATCCCAAGACGTCGCACCCGAGCCGGTTGGCCTCGATAATCGGCGTTCCGCCTCCCATGAAAGGGTCCGCCACAACCTTCCCAGCGAAGTCGTGGCCCTGGTAGTAAGCCTCGCGAAGCGGCTGCCTGCAGAACTCGGCAAGCACAAGGCTGCGGAACAGGCTGCCGGGACGGCGAGCAAACCATTTATGGACGGCTACGTAGGGGCGGTAGACCTGCTGGATTTGCTTCTCCCGCAGGGCGTGGGCCGCAACGAAAGAGAGGTCGAATCCTTGTTCCAGGCTCATCGACAGATTTTACCCTAGGGTGCGCCAATAGGGAACGCATATCGAACGAGAGGTCGCGAGCCCAGCCGTTGCTCCCGATACTTGGAGGGAAGTGCCGCAACCACCCGGCGGCAATCTCGGATGAAGACGGCATGGGCGGCCGCAACAGGGAAGTCTCCCCCTCCCCTCTACCCCGCCTGAATCACCCTTACCTTCCGCCCATCCACCCCCAGCGCGATCCGCCCGGCCTTCAGCGCCAGCGCCGCTTCGCCGAACACCTCGCGCCGCCACCCATGCAGGGCCGGCAGGTCCGAATCCCCGGCGGCCAGGCGTTCCAGATCGTCGGAATTCGCCAGAAGCTTCGGCGCCACGTGATGCGCCTCGGATTGCGCGGCCAGCAGCACCTTCAGCAGCGCCACCAAGGCGGGGGAGGGGGGCGGGCCGGACCGCTCGCGCGCGGCCTCGGGCAGCGCGTCATCGGGCAGCGCGCGGGCCTCGGCCAGCGCGGCGAGCAGGGAGGCACCGGATTTGCCCTTCGCGAAGCCCTCGCTGATCCCGCGCGCGCGGGCCAGCTCGGCGGCGTTCTGCGGGCCGGTCGCGGCAATCTCCAGCAGCGTCTCGTCCTTCACCAGGCGCTGGCGGGGGATGTTCACGCGCTGGGCCTCGCGTTCCCGCCAGGCGCAGGCGGCGCGCAGCGCGCCGAGGAAGCGGCGGTTGGTGCTGCGGGGCTTCAGGCGTTCCCACTGCACCTCGGGGTCCGCGATGTAGGTGGCCGGGTCGGCCAGCGCCGCCATTTCCTCCGCCACCCAGGGCGTGCGGCCTTCGCGTTCCAGCCGGCTGGTCAGGCCTTCATAGATGCGGCGCAGATGGGTGACATCGGCCGCGGCATAGGCGATCTGCGCCGGGCTCAGCGGCCGCGCCGCCCAGTCCGAGAAGCGGTGCGCCTTGTCGATGGAGGCATTGGCCAGCGCGCGGGCCAGCCCGTCATAGCTCACCTGGTCGCCGAAGCCGGCCACCATGGCGGCGATCTGGGTGTCGTAGATCGGGGTCGGCACCGCGCCGAAGCGCAGCAGGAAGATCTCCACATCCTGCCGGGCGGCGTGGAACACCTTGACCACGGCCGGGTCTGCCAGCAGCGCGCCGAGGGGCGCGAGGTCGAGGCCGGGGGCCAGGGCATCGACCACCGCCACCTCCGCCTCCCCGCCCAGCTGGACGACGCAGAGTTCGGGCCAGTAGGTCCTCTCCCGCATGAATTCGGTGTCCACCGTCACGAAGGTCTCCTGGTGGAGCCTTTCGCACAGGGCGGCGAGCCCTTCGGAGGTCGTGATCAGATCGGGCGCGGCATCGGCGCCCGCCGGCATGCGGCGGTTCATATCCGGCGCACGAAGGCTGCGCCTTCGTACCCCTCAGACGCCGGGCGCCGCGCATCCGCGCGGCTTGGCTTCGCCGCACTTGCGGCGGCGGCCATTCGGCCGCTCGGCCCTACGGGCCGCAGGACGGAACCTTGTTGGCTGGGTATCATTGCAGCGGTTTAGACCTCGCGATCCGGTGCGGGAAGCCGTCCCGCGCGCGACATGGCTTGACTTTGGGGTGGCGCGGGGGCGTTTTCGCCCTTCTTTCAGGCACTCCGGGACATCTCATGCACGCCTACCGCACACATACCTGCGGCGCCCTTCGTGCCGCCGATGCGGGCAAGACCGTCCGCCTCTCCGGCTGGGTGCACCGCAAGCGCGACCATGGCGGGCTGCTGTTCGTCGATCTGCGCGACCATTACGGCCTGACCCAATGCGTCGTGGCGCAGGGCTCGGCGAGCTTCCAGACCCTCGATTCGATCCGCCCCGAAAGCGTGGTGACGGTGACCGGGGAAGTGGTGCCGCGTGAAGCCGGCACGGTGAACGCGAAGCTGCCTACCGGGGAGATCGAGCTGCGCGTGCGCGAGGTTGCGGTGCAATCGGCGGCGGAGGTGCTGCCGATCCAGGTCGCGGGCGAACAGGAATTCCCCGAGGATCTGCGCCTGCGCTACCGCTTCCTCGACCTGCGGCGGGACAAGCAGCAGCGGAATTTGATGCTCCGCAGCGCCGTCATCGCCTCCATCCGCCGGCGGATGATCGAACAGGGGTTCCGGGAGTTCCAGACGCCGATCCTGACGGCGTCCAGCCCCGAAGGCGCGCGGGACTTCCTGGTGCCCGCGCGGCTGCATCCGGGAAAATTCTACGCGCTGCCGCAGGCGCCGCAGCAGTTCAAGCAGCTGGCGATGGTCGCGGGCTTCGACCGCTACTTCCAGATCGCCCCCTGCTTCCGGGACGAGGCGTCCCGCGCCGACCGCTCGCCGGGCGAGTTCTACCAGCTCGACTTCGAGATGAGCTTCGTCACGCAGGAAGACGTCTTCGCGGCGATCGAGCCGGTGCTGGCGGGCGTGTTCGAGGAATTCCGGGACTTCAGCGGAACCGCGCGCGCGGTGACGCCCTATCCCTTCCCGCGCATCCCGTATGAGACGTCGATGCTGGAATTCGGCTCGGACAAGCCGGACCTCCGCAACCCGATCCGCATCCGCGATGTGACGTCGCATTTCGCGGGCGGCAGCTTCGGGCTGTTCGCGAAGATCGCGGCATCCGGCGGCGTGGTGCGCGCCATCCCGGCGCCGGGGGCGGGCGCCAATCCGCGCGGCTTCTTCGACAAGCTGAACGACTGGGCGCGCGAACAGGGCGCGGGTGGGCTCGGCTACATCACCTTCAACGGCGGCCAGGCGGGCGGGCCGATCGCCAAGAATTTGGAAGCGGACCGCGTGGCCGCGCTGAAGGCCGCCTGCGGGCTCGGCGACAACGACGCCGTCTTCTTCGCCGCCGGCAAGAAGGATGAAGCCGCGAAGCTCGCGGGGCAGGCGCGGACGCGACTCGGCCATGAACTGGGCCTGATCGAGAAAGATTCTTACCGATTCTGCTGGGTCACGGATTTCCCCATGTATGAATTGAACGAGGAAACCGGGCAGATCGACTTCAGCCACAACCCCTTCAGCATGCCCCAGGGCGAGTTGGAGGCGCTGAACACCATGAACCCGCTCGACATCAAGGCGTACCAGTACGACATCGTCTGCAACGGCATCGAACTGAGCAGCGGCGCCATCCGCAACCACCGCCCCGACATCATGCTCCGCGCCTTCGAGATCGCGGGCTATGGGGCAGAGGTGGTGGAGGCGCGCTTCGGCGGCATGCTGAACGCCTTCCGCTACGGTGCGCCGCCCCATGGCGGCTCGGCCCCCGGGATCGATCGGATCGTCATGCTGCTCGCGGACGAGCCAAATATTCGCGAAGTCATTCTGTTCCCCATGAATCAACAGGCTGAAGACCTGATGATGGGCGCGCCTGCGGCGGTGGAGCCGGCACGGCTCAAGGAATTGTCGATCAAGCTCGATCTGCCGCCTGCCAAGGGTGCAGCCGGGCCGAAGGCTTCCTAGATCCTGTCCATGCAGCCAGCCGGAGCCGCCATGCCGCCCCCTCCCAGCCTACCCATGCGCCCCGCGCGGCGCCTGGCGCGGCGGTTTTTCGGCGTGCTGGCCCTGGCTGTGCTGGCGGCGGGGGCTTCGATCCCGCCGGCCGCCGCCCAGACCGCGACCGTGAGCGCGGAGGCGCTGGCCGCCGCCATCGCCCGCCTTGCCCCGCATCGCGCCGCCTATCGGCTCGATCTGGGGGAAGCGCGGGGGTCGGGCATCGTCGCGGTGCGGGGCGCGATGGTGTTCGACGTGGTCGATGCCTGCGAAGGCTGGGCGACGCGCCAGCGCATGACCATGACCATCGCCGACCGCGACGGGCAGGAGATCGAGACGATCTCCGACTACGCGACCTATGAGGCGAAGGACAATTCGCGCCTCCGCTTCTCCCTGACCCAGACCACGGAAGGCGCGGTGAGCCAGCGCATCGGCGGGGAGGCCGAGCTCGGCTCCGACGGCGCCGGCCGCGTCCGCTTCACCGAACCGCCGGGGCGAGAGGAAGCGCTGCCCCCCGGTACGCTGCTGCCCATGCGTCACACCGCGCTCGCGGTGGAAACGGCGCGCGCCCGCGGCCGCGTGCTGATCGCCCCCCTGTTCGACGGCACGTCGGATGAGGGCGCGCAGGACACCACGACGATGATGACCAGCTGGGGCCCGACGCCGGGCGAGCCGCGCTTTCCCATGTTGGCGGGCCTCGCCTCCGGCCGGATGCGGATCGCCTTCTTCGAGGGCGGCGCGGCGCAGGGCGGCGCGAGCGCGCCGGATTACGAGGTCGGGCTGCGCTATTTCGAGAATGGCGTGGCCGATGAGCTGACGATGGATTTCGGCGAATTCACCGTCACCGGCCGGCTGTTGGAGCTGACCGCCATTCCTGGCGGTTGCTGACCATTCCCCACGGCGTTGCGTTGCAACGCCGTGGGGACCCCGGCTTGGCGCTTCATCCTGCCGTTGTGCCGCCCCCTGCCACGGCAAAGCCGCGGCAGGATACCGACGGATCGGGCGGGAAAGCCTCGTCGTTCAAGCCCGGCCGAACAACTCCGTGATCTCGGCGCGGTCGCTGGTCCGCGTCAGCGCCAGCATCAGCAGGATCCGCGCCTTCTGCGGCGTCAGATCCTCCGCCGGGATCATCCCCTGCGCCGCATAGCGCTTCGCCGGGAAGACGCGCCCGGACCCGGCGCGGGACGACAGCGCGACGATACAGCCCGCCGCGGCCGCTTCCGCCAGCGCCTCCCGCTCCGCCGGTGAAGGGAAGCCCGGCGCGAAGGCGGCGGAGACGATCCCCCGCGCGCCCGCCGCGCGGAAGGCGCGCACCGCCACCCCGTCGCCGCCTGCCACCGAATAGGCGACATCGACGCGTGGCGGGGTTGCGATCTCCGCCACCGCGAAGCGCTCGGCCGGCGGCAGCACGCGCACCGATCGGCGCCAGAAGGTGACGCGGTCCGCATCCACATGGCCCAGCACCCCCGCATCCACCGCGCGGAAGGTCTGCATCCGGCCGTTGGAGGTCTTGGTCACCTCCCGCGCCGCATGGATCTCCTCATTCAGCACCACCAGCACGCCGAGGCCGCGCGCACGCGGATCGCCCGCGACCCGCACCGCCGCCACCAGGTTCATCGGCCCGTCGGAGGAGAGCCCCGTGAAGGGCCGCTGCGCGCCGGTCAGCACCACGGGCAGGTCGTCCGGCAGGGTCAGCGACAGGACATAGGCCGTCTCCTCCATCGTCGAGGTGCCGTGGGTGATGACGATCCCCGCGAGGTCCGGATGCGCCGCCTTCACGGTGGCGATGGTGGCCAGCAGCGCCCGCCATTCGGGCCAGCCGATGGCGGTGGAAGGCACGGCGGAGAAGGGGACGGGGATCACCTCCGCCACCTCCGCCAAGGCGGGCACGCCCGCGACCAGCGCCGCCGCATCCAGGATCGGCCGGCCGGAGGAGGCGTAGTCCTGCGTATCCAGCGGCCCCGCCCCCTGGGAGGCGATGGTGCCGCCGGTTCCGATCACGGCGATGCGGGGCTTGGTCATGCTGTCACGATCCTGTGCTGGGTGCTGTTGCGCGGCGCCGGGTGGGAACCTGCCCGAGCCTGCATCGTTTCGTCCGCCGAAGCGCGGAGGGGTTGCGATGGTCTGGCGCCGTATGTCGATCCTGGGATGCCTCGTGCTGGCCGCCTGCGCCGGCGGCCCGGCCGACGAGGAGCTGGCGGCGGTGCGCGCCGCCACCATGGCGGGCGACCCGATCCCGTGGGAGGAACTCGATATCCACCCCGCGCTGATGCGGCGGCCCTGCGCGGTCTCGACCCTGGTCAGCCGCGACGGCACGCCGGTCGGCTATTGCCGCGACGGCCGGTACTGCCGGACGATGGATTGGCGACCGGTCGAGGATGGCTGCCGGCCCGTTCAGCGCAGCGCCGCCTGGAACTGAAGTCGCGACGGGCCTGTCATGCCACCCCGCCCTCCAGCACCGCGCAGGTCAGGCGCGAGACGCAGGCGAGCTTGCCATCGGCGCGGCGGATCTCGGTCTGCCAGACCTGGGTGGTGCGGCCGGTGTGGAAGGGGCGGCAGATCGCGGTCACCACCTGGCCCGCCGTCACCGCCGCCAGGTGGTTCGCGTTGATCTCAAGCCCCACCGCGTGTCGATCGGGCGGCAGCGTCATCAGGCAGGCGAGCGAGCCCAGCGTCTCGGCCAGCACCACGCTGACGCCGCCATGCAGCAGGCCGAAGGGCTGCAGGTGCTGCGCCTCCACCGGCATCTCCGCTTCCAGCGAATCGGGGCCGAAGGCGGTGATGCGGATGCCGAAGACGCCGCCCGCACCGCGCGCGATGCGGGCATTGATGGCGTCGATGTCGGTCGGGCGCTTCCAGAGACTGCTCATCCGCCGAGTGAGGCGGCGCCGCCTTCCCCCGTCAAGCGGCCCCCCTCAAGCGGCGCGGGCGGAAAGAAGCATCCAGCGCCGCGTGACCAGCCCCGCCACCAGCACCAGCCCCGCCGCCAGCCCGATCCAGACCCCGACCGGCCCGTAGCCCAGCGGGAAGGCGATCAGCAGGCCGAGCGGCAGCCCCACCACCCAATAGCCGAAGCCTGCCAGCAGCATCGGCACGGCGGTGTCCTTCAGCCCCCTGAGCGCCCCCGCCGCCACCACCTGCACCCCGTCCGACAACTGGAACAGCCCCGCCACCAGCAGCAACGTAGTCGCCAGCGCCGCTGTCTCCGCCGCGCCGGGATTGGCGGGGTCGAGGAAGGCCCAGGCGATGCTCTCGCCCCAGCCGATCATCGCGACGGCCGACGCCGCCATGAACGCCGCGCCCATCGCCAGCGCCACCCAGCCCGCCCGCGCCGCCGCCCGCGCATCGCCCGCCCCGGTCGCGAGCCCGACCCGCGCGGTCGCCGCCTGGCCCAACCCCATCGGCACCATGAAGGCGGCAGACGCCAGTTGCACCGCGATGGCATGGGCGGCCACCGCCAGCGCGCCCATCCACCCCATCGCGATGGCGGCGAAGGAAAAGACCCCGATCTCCAGCAGCATCGCGCCGGCGATGGGCAGGCCGATCACCAGCACTTCCCGCAGCCGCCGACCATCGAAGCGCCAGAGGCGCCCGAGCAGCCGGAAGCGCCGCAGATGCCGGTCGCGCGCGATCAGCACCACCAGCCCCGCCAGCATCGCCAGGTTGCAGAGCGAGGACGCGACCCCCGCCCCCACCACGCCGAGCGGCGGGACGCCGAGACCGCCATGGATCAGCCACCAGTTCAGCGGGATGTTCAGCGCGATCCCGAACAAGGACACGACCAGCGCCGCGCCGGGCCGCTGTTCGGCGGCCAGGAAGCCGCGGAGCGCGATGAAGGCGCAGAAGCAGGGCATGCCCCACATCAGCGCGTGCACGTAATCCGCCGCCAGCGCGGCCAGCCCTGGCTCCTGGCCCAGTGCCAGCAGGATGGGCTCGGTCTGCCACAGCAGCAGCCAGACCGGGATGGTGCAGACCGCAACTGCCCATAAGGCGGCCCGCACGTCGCGCCGCATTCCCCGCACGAAGCCCCGGCCCCGCCCGCGCGTCTGCGCCGCCATCGGGGCGGCGGCCATCGCAAGGCCGAAGCAGGGGGCCAGCGCGGTGAAGAACAGGTTCCCCCCGATCGTCGCGGCGGCCAGTTCATCCGTGCCCACCCGGCCGAGGAAGACAGCATCGGTCAGCGTCAGCGCGTATTGCGACAGGTTGGTCAGCACCAGGGGCCAGGCGAGCGCCAGCATCGCCACCGCCTCCGCCCGCCATGTGGCGGCCCGGCGCGGGTTGGGGGCAGGGGGGGCGGCGTCCATCTCCTGGCTATAGCCTGCCTTGCCGCATCCTTCCCCATCCGCCCGTTGCGGTTCCGCCTGTGCGGCGCGCATGGCCCGCGCTAGATAGGCGCCATTCCCGCCGAGGACGTTATCCGATGCAGCGTCGCAGCCTGTTCGCCGCCCCTGTCCTGCTTGCCGCGCCTTCCCTGATCCGCCCGGCCTCGGCCCAGGCCGCGCCGCGCATCGTCACCGAGGAATTCATGATCCCGACCGGCGATGCCGGGATCGAGGTCTTCCTGCGCTCCAAGCGCCCCGAGGGCGCGGCGGCCGCGCCGGGGCGGACGCTTCTGATGCTGCATGGCGGCCTGTTCGGCGCCAGCACCAGCTTCGACCTGCCCTTCGCCGGCGTGTCCTGGGTGGACTACATCGCCGCGCGCGGCTTCGATGTCTGGACGCTCGACATGCGCGGCTTCGGCCGTGCCAGCCGCCCGGCCGCGCTCTCGGCCCCGGCTGACCAGAACCCGCCCGCCGTGCGGGGGGCGGAGGCGATGCGCGACCTGGCCGCTGCCGTCGCGCATATTCGCCGCCTGCGGGGTATCGAGCGGCTGGCGCTGCTCGGCCATGGCTGGAATTCGGTGCAGGCCGGCCGCTACGCCGCCGAACAGCCGGCGGAGGTCGAACGGCTGGTGCTGTTCGGCACCCCCTGGGTCCGGGAGGGCGCCGCCCGTCCCCCCACTACCCTGCCGGCCTGGCGCGCCGTGACCCAGGCGCAGCTGCGCGACCTGGTGCTGGCGGAAGCGCCGGAGGATCGCCGCGCCGCCCTGCTGCCGCCCGGCTGGTTCGAGCATTTCGCCGGCCTCACCTGGGCGCTCGATCCCGATGGGGTGCGGCAGAACCCGCAGGTGCTGCGCGTGCCCTATGGCTCGGCGGCCGATCAGGTCGAGACCTGGAATGCCGGCCAGCCGGGCTGGGACCCGGCTGGGGTCCGGGCGCCGGCGCTGGTGGTGGTGGGCGAATGGGACCGCACCACCCCGCCCGCAATGGGCCTCGCGGCCTTCCAGCGCCTGACACGCTCTCCGGCCAAGCGATTCGTCGTGGTGGGGGATGGCACGCACCAGATGTGGATGGAGCGCAACCGCGGCGCCCTGTTCCAGGCGGTGCAGGTCTTCCTGGAGGAAGCCTCGGCCTGATGCGCCGCCCCTGGCGCCGTGATGGCGCCCTTGGGCTGTTGACAGGCCCCGCCACCCCCCGTATCTCGCCCGACCTCGAAAGGTCACTCCGATGAAGATCCGCAACTCGCTCAAGACCGCGAAGACCCGCGACAAAAACTGCTTCCTGGTGCGTCGCCGGGGCCGGGTCTACGTGCTGAACAAGAAGAACCCGCGCCTGAAGGCCCGCCAGGGCTGAGAGACCGTTTGAGATCACCGGACGGGTCGGTTCCGCGGGTTTTTTCCGCCCCTGCGGCGTCAGCGGACTTGCCGATGCAACCAGCATCGGCCGCATCCGCTTCCTGGCAGGGACGAAAAATCCCCTGCGGACCCTCAGCCGCCGGCATTCTCAAACGGTCTCTGAACGCCGCGCATGGCGCAGTTGCCGGCCTGCGGGCGCGCGCCGGCTCGGCGCGCTTGCCTTGCTGTGCGGATTGCTCGCCCTGGGGGCCTGCGGTTCGAACCAGAGCGGCGTCCGCGACTGGTCGCTCCAGGCGCGGGAGGCCGTGCTGCCGCCCGCCCTGGCGCGCCCCGCCCCTGACGGCCCGGAGAGTAGCCACGCCACCGAGGAAACGACCCTGGTGCTGCGGGAGGCCGCCGGCGCCTGGCTGGCCGCCCTGGCTGCCCTGGCCGATGACGCGACGCCCCCCGACGACACCGCATCGATCGAGCAGCGCGCCCTCAACCTCGCGGACCTGGAGGCGTCGGCGGCGGCGGTCAACCTCGTTCGCGCGACCGCCTTCGTGTCGCAGCGGGGCTGGGTGAGCGGGCACCTGGCCCATGCGGTCGATTATGGCGACCCGTTCTTCCAGGCCGTGCTGGCCGCCATCGCCCGGCAAGCCCCGGCTTCGCGCCCGGCGCGGGATGCGACGATGGCGCGGATCGGCGCAGGCCATGCCCTGCTGTTCGAGCGCCGATCTATCCTCGGGCAGAGCGACACGGGGCGCCGGATGCGGATGGAGGCAAGCGAGCTGCGGCGGCTTTCGGCCCTTGCCGCGACGGCGCCATGACCATCGGCCGGCGCCCCGCCCCGCCCCCGCTTTCTTTGGCCGCCGCTGGGCTCTGCCTGGGGCTGCTCGCGGCCTGCGCGCCCGACTACTCGGCGGTGCGCGACTGGTCGGTGCAGGCGCGCGAGACACTGCTGCCCCCGGCCTCCTTGCGCCCGGCCATCGGCCTTGCCATCGCGCCGCCCCCACCGGCGGAGGTGACGGCGGAAGGGCGGGAAGGTGCGGTACGCGCCTTGCAGGAAGCCGCCGCCGCCTGGCTCGGGGCCCTGGCCTATATCGCCGATGACGGGCTGCCGCGTGGCCGAACCAATCCCTTCGGCCCCCTCGCCGCGCGCGTGATGCCCTTCGATGCGGAAGGTGCGGCGGCGGTCGATGCGCTGGGCGAGACGCTGGCCGATGGCGTGCGGCGCAACTGGCGCGCGCCGCAGCTGCGCGTTGCGGTGGAGCGCGGCGACGCGCCCTTCCAGGCGGTGATCGCCGCCCTCCGGCGTCAGACCGAGGTGCTCGATGGCGAAGCCGCCGGGCAGGGCGCGACCGTGCAGGACGAGCACGGCCCCGTCGCGCGCCGTGCCGCCCTGGCGCTGGTCGGTGAAGGGCATGCCCTGCTTGAGGCACGCCGAGGCCGGCTCTCCGATGGGGAGACGGCGCGGATTCTCCGTTTGCAGGAAAGCGAGCTGCGGCGGCTGATGGCAGCGCGCGGCGGGTGAAGGGCGGCCGGGTTGCCCCGGCCGCCCATGCTCCCGATCGCCCCGTCCCCAGCCCGCTGGTCAGGCCGCGATCAGGGTCGCGAGCTGCGGGCCGCGATCCAGCAGGTCCTGGGTGGTGCTGCCGAAGATCATGTTGTGCAGCGGCGCATGGCGCACGCCGCCCATCACGAGCAGCTCCGCCTTCGCCTCCCGCGCCGCCGCCAGGATCGCTGCGAGAGCGGTGCCGCCGCCGCGCCGCACCGCGCTGAAGCGCGCCGTCGCGCCGTGGCGTGCGAGGAGATGCGTCAGCTCGATGCCCGACTGCCCCGCGCGCACCTCCTTGTCGTCGGCCACGGTGACGACGATCGTCTCCGCCGCCCGCCGGAGGAAGGGGAGGGCGCCATGCGTCGCGCGCACGGCCGCGGGCGTCGCGTCCCAGGCCACCATGATGCGTGATGGCGGCGCCAGCAGCGGCCGCCCCTCCGGCGCAATCACGACGGGGCGACCGCTGTCGAAGATCGCAGCATGCAGCAGCAGGCGCCGGGAGGCGGGCTGGTCCACATGCCAGCCCAGCACGCCGAGGTCGCTGACCCGCAGATGGTCGGCGAGGACCTCCCCGACGCCATAGGCGAAGCTGCTACGGGACCGGATGTCGCACGCGATGGCGCGACGGTCGGCGAGGGTGCGCAGGCGCGCGACCGTGTCGTCCTCATCCACGGTTGCCCCTTGCCCCTCGACCGGAAAGACGAGCGCCGTGAGGGCTGCGGAAAAGGATTCGGCCAGCGCGAAGGGCGTCGCGAGCGCAGCTTCCACCCCGGCGGCTTCGCCAGGTTCGACGAGGGTGACAAGCGTTGTCAGGGTCATGAGCGATATCTCCCGGCTGGTCGGATGGGCCTGCCGGGTTCGGCCCCCGCATGGCCATCCTGGCCGGACGGGCGGTCCACCGCGGCGCGGCAGCCACATCCGTCCGATGGTGGGAGGGTGTGGCGAGGCGCCGGGAACCACATTGATCTGCGTCAACCGATGGCCGAGCTTCGGCACGGTTGACTGGCACACGCCCTCGGGGCGGCGCTGAGGGGCGCTCGCAAGCAGGAACGCGCTTCGCCGGGATCCGTGATGTCCCGGCCGCAGCCCGCCCTTGTCAGGCGTCCATCTTGAGCGCGGCGATGAAGGCGCTTTGCGGGATCTCCACCTTGCCGAATTGCCGCATGCGCTTCTTGCCCTCTTTTTGCTTGTCGAGAAGCTTGCGCTTGCGGCTTATGTCGCCGCCATAGCATTTGGCGGTCACATCTTTCGACATGGCGCTGATCGTCTCTCGTGCGATCACGCGGCCGCCGATCGCGGCCTGGATGGGGATCTTGAAGAGCTGGCGGGGGATCAGTTCCTTCAGCTTCTCGCAGATCTGCCGGCCGCGGCGGTCGGACTGGCTGCGATGCGCCATGAAGGACAGCGCATCCACCGGTTCCGCATTCACCAGGATCGAGATCTTGACCAGGTCGCCGGCCTGGTAGCCATCGACCACATAGTCGAAGCTCGCATAGCCGCGGCTGATCGACTTCAGGCGGTCGTAGAAGTCGAACACCACCTCGTTCAGCGGCAGGCGATAGACGGCCATGGCGCGGTTGCCGACATAGGTCAGCTCCACCTGCTGCCCGCGGCGTTCGTTGCAGAGCGTCAGCACCGGCCCGAGATAGTCGTCGGGCACCATGATGGTCGCCTTGATCCACGGCTCCTCGATCTCGTCGATCACGCTTGGGTCGGGCATGTCGGCGGGGTTGTGGAGTTCGATCGTCTCACCATTCGTCTTGCGGATCTTGTAGACGACCGACGGTGCCGTCGCGATCAGGTCGAGGTCGAATTCCCGGCTCAGCCTTTCCTGCACGATTTCCAGGTGCAGCAGGCCGAGGAAGCCGCAGCGATAGCCAAGGCCGAGTGCCGCGCTGTTCTCCGCCTCGTAATGGAAGCTGCTGTCGTTCAGGCGCAGCTTGCCCACGGATTCGCGCAGCTTCTCGAAATCATCGGCATCGACGGGATACAGACCGCACCACACCACCGGCACGCTCGGCTTGAAGCCGGGCAGCGGTTCGGTGGCGGGGTTGCGGTCTTCGGTCAGCGTGTCGCCGACATTGGTATCGGCCACGGTTTTGATCGCGGCGGTGACGAAGCCCATCTCCCCCGGCGAGAGGTAGTCCACGGGCACCATCTTCGGCGTGAAGACGCCAACCTGTTCCACCGTGTGGGTGGAGCCGTTCGACATCATGCGGATCTTCTGGCCCTTCCGCAGCGTGCCGTCCTTGACCCGCACCAGCACCACGACGCCGAGATAGGCGTCGTACCAGCTATCCACCAGCAGCGCCTTGAGCTTCCCGTTCGGATCGCCCGAGGGTGGCGGCAGGCGCGTGACGATCGCTTCCAGCACCCCTTCGATGTTGATGCCCGTCTTGGCGCTGATCATCACCGCGTCGGAGGCATCGAGGCCGATCACATCCTCGATCTGCTGCTTCACCCGGTCGGGCTCGGCGGCGGGCAGGTCGATCTTGTTGAGGATCGGCACGATCTCGTGGTTGGCATCCAGCGCCTGGTAGACATTGGCCAGCGTCTGCGCTTCGACGCCCTGGGAGGCATCGACGACCAGCAGCGAGCCCTCGCAGGCCGCGAGGCTGCGGGAGACTTCGTAGGCGAAGTCCACATGGCCCGGCGTGTCCATCAGGTTCAGCGTGTAGGTCTTGCCGTCCTTGGCCGGGTAGGTCAGCCGGACGGTCTGCGCCTTGATGGTGATGCCGCGCTCGCGCTCCAGCTCCATGTTGTCGAGGAGCTGTTCCTTCATGTCGCGCAAGGCCACCGTGCCGGTGGTCTGGATCAACCGGTCGGCCAGCGTGGACTTGCCGTGGTCGATATGCGCGATGATCGAGAAGTTGCGGATGCGGTCGAGGGGTACGTCGGTCATTGGCGGCCCGTGGATTTCCCCGTCAGATAGGGGTTGTGGGGCGCGGTGGGAAGCGCTCGCTTATCTGGGGAGATAAGGTCGCAGCCGCCACATCGCCCAGGCGCCCAGCAACGGCCCCGGCGCCAGCACCGCGAAGGCCCATTCCCAGCCCAGCAGCCCGACCGCCGCCGGGACGATGCCGATGGTCAGCACCGTCAGCAGGAACCCTAGGCAGGTCTGCACCGTCAGCATGGTGCCGATATAGTCGGGCGGCGAAAGGGTCACGATACAGGCCGAGAACTGCGCCGAATCCGCCACCACGGCGAAGCCCCAGACCAGCGCGATGGCCAGCGCCAGCGCGGGCCCCGCCAGCGCCCAGGCCGGCCCGATCAGCAGCGCGCAGGCGCCTGAGACCAGCATGCAGACCGCCGCCACCGCCGCCCGGTCCCACCGATCCGCCACCACGCCTGCGACCACGCAGCCGACCGCGCCCATCGCCAGCACGGCGAAAACGAATGGCCCCGCCTGGCCCGGCGCGCCGCCGAGCACGCCCGCCAGGAACAGCCCGATCCAGGCCCACATGGCATAGAGTTCCCACATATGCCCGAGGTAGCCGAGGTTCGCGTAGCGCAACCCCTTGTTCCGCCATGCTTCCAGCGCCTGCGCCGGGCGAAACGGGGGCCGCGCGCCCAGCAGCGGCCCCGGGCGGAAAAACAGGATCGCAAGCCCCCCGAGCCCCGCCAGCACCCCCGCGCCGAGATAGGCCGCCTGCCACCCGATGCCCCCCAGCAGGGTCGGGATGGCGTGCGGCAGCGCCGAGCCCAGCGTCACCGCCCCCACCAGCATCCCGATCAGCAGGCCGAGATCGCCCCGCGCCCAGGACGCCGCCAGCTTCATCCCCACCGGATAGACGCCCGCCATCGCCGCCCCCGCGAGGAAGCGCAGCGCCAGCGCCGCGCCGCCCGAAGGCGCCACCAGCGTCTGCGCCAGCGTCGCCGCCGAGGCCAGCAGACCAGCAGCCAGGAACAGCAGCCGCGGATCGCGCCGATCCGCCAGCGACAGCACCGCCGAGACCAGCGTCCCCGCCACGAAGCCCAGCTGCACTGCCGCCGTCAGCCAGGCGGCCCGCGCCGGGGTGACGAGGCCGGAGGCCAGCAGGTCCGGAACCGCCGCCGTGCCCGCGAACCAGACCGAGAGGCAGAGCAGCACTGCGACGTAAAGAAGGGCAAGTTGGCGAGGCTTCCCGACCCGGCGGACCATGGCCGTGCTGCCTGGGCGCTGAATCAGACCTTACCACCTCTGCCGAAGTAATAGCCCAGGACCAGCGTCATGATGGGCAGCAGAACCGCCTTGAAGATTTCGACCACGGCCTTGATCGACTCCGATGACGATGACGGCTCCAGCACAGCGAGGAGCAGAAGCAAGAGAATGGCCGCGGGCAGTCCCCAGCGCAGCACGTCCATAACGGTACGCGTAATGTGAGAGCGATCGTCGGCCTCTCGCTCCTCGATGCTACTCTGTGCCTTCTCGGTGTTCGTGCGCGTCCGCTCGGTGCCGTCCAAGATCTGTTGGATCAGGGCTTCAGGACTATGGGCGCTCCCAGGCTCGCCGGCATCACTCCGTTTCGGCACGGTCATCAGCGCTCCGGCACACCGATGGCCGTTTCGATGGCAACATTCACGCGCCTGTTGGCCTGAAGCAATCGGGTGGCCGCTTTCATCAGTTGGTCACGCAACTCCGCGTTCTGAGTCTCCGAAGCCTGACGGGCGAGTGCCTCGGCGACGTTGATCACCTCCGTATTCGCCACTGAAACCTCAGCGGCCAGCTTCGGGAGTGACGCCGTCTCTCCCGTGAGAATGCGCAAAACACGTTCCATGCTACCCTCCTCAGCGAGATCGTCTCCTGCGCTTGAAGATAGTGTGTTGGGCAGCCGCCCGCCACAAACTTCCCCGCAGGTGTGTCACGGGTGGCGCTTCCTCACCCTCATCCGCGCAGCACCGCGCCGGTGGCCTTGGTCACGGCGGCCACGATCTTCTGCGCCGCGGCCTCGATCTCCGCATCCGTCAGCGTCCGTTCGCGCGGCTGCAGCGTGACCTGGATCGCGAGGCTCACCTTGCCCTCCGGAACCTTCTCGCCGGCGTAGCGGTCGAACAGCACGGCATCGGTGATCAGCGCCTTGTCGGCGCCCCTCGCGGCGCGCAGCAGCGCCTCCGCGCCGACGCCCGCATCCACCAGGAAGGCGAAGTCTCGGCGCAGCGGCTGGAATTGGGGCAGGTCGGGCGCGCCCTTCTTGCGCTTCTTAGGCTCCGCGACGGCATCGAGGAACACCTCGAAGGCCACGGCCGGGCCCTGGATATCCAGCGCGGCACGGATCTGCGGATGCAATTCGCCGAAGGTGCCGAGCACGGTCTTCGGCCCCTGCCGCACCACGCCGGACCGCCCCGGATGGTAGAAGCCCGGCGCATCGGCCGTGACCTGGAGGGCGGCCATCGGCACGCCGAGCGCGGCCAGCACCGCCAGCATGTCGCCCTTGGCGTCGAGCCAATCCACCGCGCGCGCCGGCGCCGCCCAGTTCGGCGCCGTCATCCCCGCCCGCACCCCCGCCGCCGTGGCCAGCTGGCTGGTGGGGCCGGAGGTGTCGCGATAGGCGCCGCCGATCTCCGCCAGCGCCACATCGCCAAAGCCGCGCGCCGCGTTGCGCGCAGCCGCCATCGCGAGCGACGCAACCGGCGTCGGCCGCATCTGGTCGAGGTCGGAGGCGATCGGGTTTTCCAGCCGCAAGCTGTCCGGCGTCTCACCGAACAGCGCGGCGGTCCCGCGCGCGAGAAAGCCGTAGGTCACGCAATCCTGCATCCCGCGCGCGGCCAGCACGCGGCGCGCGAGCGCCGCCCGGGTCTGCTTCGGGCTCAGCGCCGCGCGGGGGACGGGGGAGGCAACCGGTAGCGACACCGCCGGCACGGCATCGAGTCCGCCGAGGCGCAGCACCTCCTCCACCAGGTCGCATTCCGGCTCCATCGCCGCGCAGCCCTCGGCCGCGATGCGGGCGCGGTCTGCGGGCAGCGAGGGCGATTGCGCCAGCGGGCCATGGCCCGCGATGTCGTTGCGCCAGGGCGGCACCGCGACGGTGATCGCCTGCTCATCCCGCGCGACGGTGTGGAGGCCGAGCGCGGCGAGGCGCCGTTCTGCTTCCTCTCGCGGCAGGTCGAGGCCGCCGAGCCCAGCGATGCGCTCGAAGCGCAGCGTCGCGTTGCGCGCCCAGGCCGGTTCCGCACCGGCGGAGGACACCTCGGACGCCTCGCCGCCGCAGAGATCGAGGATCATCCGCGTTGCGGCGTCCAGCGCCTTCGGCAGCAGCGCCTGGTCCAGGCCGCGTTCGAAGCGGGACCGTGCATCGGTGCGGACATCATGCCGCCGGCCCGAAAGGGCCACGCGCACGGGATCGAACAGCGCGCATTCGATGAAGCATTCGGTGGTGCCCTCGTCGCAGCCCGAATGCTCGCCGCCGATGATGCCGCCCAGCGCCTCGACGCCCTTGGCATCGGCGATCACGCCATCCTCATCGGTCAGCGCATAGGTCTTGCCGTTCAGCGCGAGCAGTTCCTCGCCGGGGCGTGCCATTCGCATGGACAGCGTGGGGCCGGCGACCTTCGCCACATCGAAGACATGCAGCGGGCGGCCGACGGCGAAGGTGAAGAAGTTCGTCACATCCACCAGCGCGTTGATCGGGCGCAGCCCGATGGCCGTCAGCCGGTCCTGCAGCCATTGCGGCGAAGGCCCGTTCTTCACGCCCCGCACCGCGCGGCCGAGCACCCAGGTGCAGGCGCGCGGATCCTGGATCTGCCAGGCGAGCGGGGAGGGGTAGGCCGCCGCGACCGGCGCCATGTCCCACGGCTTCAGCGTGCCAAGGCCCGCGGCGGCCAGATCGCGCGCGATGCCGCGGACCGAGAGCGCGTCGCCGCGGTTCGGCGTCACCTTGATCTCGATGATCGGATCATCGAGGCCGGCGTAATCCACATAGCGTGCGCCAACGGGCGCATCGGCGGGCAGTTCGACGATGCCATTGTGGTCGTCGCCGAGCCCCATCTCCCGCGACGACAGCATCATCGCTTCGGATTTCACGCCGCGGATCTCGCCGATCTTCAGCGTGATGCCCGTCCCTGGGATGAAGGCGCCCGGCACCGCCGCGACGCCGACCAGCCCCGTGCGCGCATTCGGCGCGCCGCAGACCACCGAGTATTCGCGCGCATCGCCGAGATCGACGCGGAGCGCGCGAAGGCGATCGGCGTTCGGGTGCTGCACCGCCTCGATCACACGGGCGACGCGGAAGGAAGCGAGTGTGGCCGCGCGGTCTTCCACGCCTTCCACCTCGATGCCGATGGCGGAGAGGGTGGTCGTGATCTGATCGAGCGAAGCCTGCGTATCCAGGTGCTCGCGGAGCCAGGAGAGGGTGAACTTCATTTTTTTATGCCCTCAAACGCTGGGCGGCCGCATCCGCGGCCTTGGCTTCGCCGCGCCGCTGTCGCGCCAGCGGCGAAGTCGGTTGGGCGGCGGCGGCCGCGTTGCGGCCGCATCCTCGCAGGCCGGTGCCGATATGTGCGAAGTGCATGCTAGATGCCCTCATGCAGCGAAGCCGGCGCCAGCGGATCGGCGGCGTAATGCTTCAACCAGCGCAGGTCGCTTTCGTAGAAGGGGCGCAAATCCGGCATGCCGTGCTTCAGCATGGTGATGCGCTCGATCCCCATGCCGAAGGCGAAACCCTGCCACTCGCGCGGGTCGAGGCCGCAATTGGCCAACACCTTCGGATGCACCATGCCGCTGCCCAGGATCTCCAGCCAGTCGCCGCCGCCGCCCAATTCGCCGGTCTTCCGGTTCCAGCCGATATCCACTTCCATCGAAGGCTCTGTGAAGGGGAAGTAGGACGACCGGAAGCGGACCGGCAGGTCGGAGATGCCGAAGAAGGCGCGCAGGAAATCCACCAGGCAGCCCTTGAGGTGACCCAGCGTGATCCCGCGGTCGATCACCAGCCCCTCCACCTGGTGGAACATCGGGCTGTGCGTCGCGTCATGATCGGCGCGATAGGTGCGGCCCGGCGCGATGATGCGGATCGGCGGCGGCTCGCCCAGCATGGTCCGGATCTGCAGCGGCGAGGTCTGGGTGCGGAGCACGCGGCGATGCCCGGCCTCATCGGTGCCGGGCATGTAGAAGGTGTCGTGGTCCTGCCGCGCCGGGTGGTGGTCCGGAATATTGAGCGCGCCGAAATTGTGCCAGTCGCTCTCGATATCCGGCCCGTCCACCACGCGAAAACCCATGGCGCCGAAGATCGCGGTCAGTTCCTCGATGGTGCGGCTGATCGGGTGGATGCCGCCGTCGGCCGCGGTGCCGGGCGCGAAGGGGCGGGGGGGGAGGGAGACGTCCACGCGCTCCGCCTTCAGCTTCGCGTCCAGCGCGGCGGCTTCCAGCACGCTGCGCCGCGCATCCAGCAGCGCCTCGATCTCGGTCTTGAGGCGGTTCAGCGCCGCGCCGCGTTCCTTCCGCGCTTCGGGCGCGACGGCGCCGAGGCCCTTCAGCAACCCGGACAGGCTGCCCGACTTGCCGAGCACGCCGACGCGCACCGCGTCCAGCGCGCGAAGGTCGTCCGCCGCGGTCAGCGCGGCTTCGGTCTCGGCGCGCAGTGTCGCCAGATCGTCTGACATCGTCGGCTCCGGATAAACAAAGGGCCGCCCCCTGGCGGGAGCGGCCCTCTTGTCTTCGATAAACCCTATCCCCGGAAGGGGAATCAGGCCTGCGCGGGGAGGGCGCCCTTCGCCTTTTCGACGATGGCGGCAAAGCCCGCCATGTCCTCATAGGCGATGGCGGCGAGAACCTTGCGGTCCATCTCCACCCCGGCGGCCTTCAGCCCCGCGATGAAGCGGGAATAGGTCAGCCCATGCTCGCGCACGGCGGCATTGATGCGCTGGATCCAGAGGCCCCGGAACTCGCGCTTCTTGTTGCGGCGGTCGCGATAGGCGTACTGGAGCGCCTTCTCGACCCGCTCAAGGGCGGGGCGGTAGGCGGTGGACGACCGGCCGACATAGCCCTTGGCGAGCTTGAGGACCTTCTTGTGACGGGCGTGCTTGGTTACGCCCCGCTTGACGCGTGCCATCTGTCAGACCCTTCCGCTCAGCGACCAAGCCCGTAGGGCAGCCACTGCTTCACCGTGTCGCCGTCCTGCTTGTCCATGACCATCATGCCGCGGTTCTGGCGCTTCATGGTGGTGGTCTTGGCGGTCAGGCAGTGACGCTTGTTGCCGGCGCCAGCCTTGACCTTCCCGGTCGCGGTGAGTCGGAAGCGCTTCTTCACGCTCGACTTCGTCTTCATCTTGGACATTTGGCCCTCCTCGGGGTGAAGCGTCCCTCCTTGCGCCCTGCCGGGGCAGGGGCCGCACGATGCGGCGGGGAAGCGGGCCGGCCGGGCATGTCCAGGAGGCCACGGCGCGGGGAGCGGGTGTCTAATCCGCCCCCGCCCCCGATGCAACCCTGGCCCTTCGGCCCTTCCCCCTCAGGCCGCCTTGGGCAGCCGGCGGCGGAGCAGTTCCGACAGATGGGCGGCGATGGCCCCCATGCCGGTCCGCGCGCCCTCTCGGCCCGCCTTCCGCTCGGCGTCTGCATTGTAGTTGGTGTTGGTGTTCACGTCATAGGCGAAGGTCCGGCCTTCGCGGTCGGTGATGAACTCGATCGCCCCCACCCCGATGCCGTTCGCGGTCAGGAAGGCTTCCATCCGGTGCAGCAGCGGATGGGCGA
This sequence comes from Roseomonas mucosa, assembly GCA_945878375.1. GTDB lineage: Bacteria > Pseudomonadota > Alphaproteobacteria > Acetobacterales > Acetobacteraceae > Falsiroseomonas > Falsiroseomonas mucosa_A. The sequence continues at coordinate 127,327 of CAMDWG010000009.1, forward strand.
AGCCTTCGACGATGCGGAACTTCTCCCCGGGCGCGACCGCCGGGCAGACCGCGCCTTCCCCCACCTGGCAGGCATCCGCCGGGCAGAGCTCGAAGCCCTCCGAGGTGTCCACCCGCACGGCATAGAGGAACCGGCCGCCGATGAACTCGGCCCGGGTGATGAAGGGCTCCGGCGCCTCGATGTAGCGCTGCACCAGCCAGATACCGTCGCGGGGATGGGCGAAGGGGTCGGGATCGGCGGCGATCAGCGCCAGCGCTTCCGTGAGCCCTGCCTCGCTGCGGACCAGCCGCACGCCCAGCCCCTTGCCCGCCCGGTTGTGCTTGAGGATGACCGGGAAGCCGAGCCGCGCGGCCGCTTCCGCGATCTGGCTGGTGCCGACCACCGCGATGGTGTCGGGCGTCGGGATGCCATGCGCGGCCAGCGCCTGGTACTGCGCGACCTTCGACAGCTCCAGCTGCAGCGCACGGCGGCCATTCACCACCGTCCTTCCATGCCGTTCCAGCCATTCGATGACGGCGCCGGCATATTCCGGCGCGTAGGTGTGGCCGCGGGTGTGAGAGGACGCGCTCATCCGGTTGTAGAACACGCCCTCCGGCGGCGGGCGGGTCAGGTCGATCAGCCCGGTGTCGAGGAACCATTCCTGGAAGGGCGTGCCGAGGCCGGCGAAGGCGGCGCGCAGCGGCACGACCCAGGCGTCGTTCTCGTGGATGACATGGACCTGCGACATCGGGGGCTCCGGACGATACTTGTCCCGGAAAGAGGCGAGTTTTCTTCTTTCCCGCAAGATGCCCAGGAAAAAAGCGAAAAATCACTCCGTGTGGCGCGCCCGAAGGGTGTCGCGTTCCCCGCCCGGCCTCGGCCGGGGGCTTCCCTGCTCCGCCGCGCCGAGGGTTCCGGCGACGTGGCCCGCGGCCTATATCCGGTCGGTGATGGTTCCCTTCCGCAAGATGCACGGCCTGGGCAACGACTTCGTCGTGCTGGATGCCCGCGCCGCGCCCCTGGCCGTGACCCCTGCCGCCGCGCGCGGCATCGGCAATCGCTACACCGGCGTCGGCTTCGACCAGTTGATCGTCATGGAGCCCCCGCCGCCGGGCGCCGATGTCTTCATGCGGATCCTGAACCCGGACGGGTCGGAGGCCGGTGCCTGCGGCAATGCCACGCGCTGCATCGCGAGCCTGGTCGCCGATGAGGCCCGCAAGGATCGCGTCGTCATCCGCACCATCGCCGGCGAATTGCCGGTGGAGCGCCTGCCAGCCAAAGGGGGCCAGGATCTCTGGCGCGCCGATATGGGCCCCGCCCGCCTGTCCTGGCGCGACGTGCCCCTGGCGCGGGAGGTCGATACGCTGCACCTGCCACTCGCCCTCGGTCCCGTCTCGGACCCGGCGGCGTGTTCGATGGGCAACCCCCACGCGACCTTCTTCGTCGAGGACCTCGCCGCCATCCCGGTGGCGGAAATCGGCCCGGTCCTGGAACGCGACCCGATCTTCCCCGACCGCGCCAATATCGGCTTCGCCCAGATCCTGGCCCCGGACCGCATCCGGCTGGTGATGTGGGAACGTGGCGCGGGCATGACGCTGGCCTGCGGGTCCGGCGCCTGCGCCACCATCGTCAACGCGGCAAGGCGCGGGCTGACAGGGCGGCGCGCGACGGTCGAACTGCCCGGCGGGCCGCTCGAGATGGAATGGCGCGCAGATGGCCATGTGCTGATGACCGGCCCGGTCGCCACCGCCTTCACCGGCGCGCTGGACCTCGCCCGCTACTCATGACGCCCGAGGTGCTGACCTTCGGCTGCCGGCTGAATGCCAGCGAGTCCGCGGCGATGCGCGAACTCGCCGCACAAGCCGGGCAGGGGGATGTGCTGATCGTCAACACCTGCGCCGTCACCGCGGAAGCGGAGGCGCAGGCCCGCCAGGCGATCCGCAAGGCCGCGCGGGACAAGCCGGCCCAGCGCATCATCGTCACCGGCTGCGCCGCGCAGATCGCGGCCGGCACCTGGGCCAACCTGCCCGGCGTCGCGCGCGTGATCGGCAATGCGGACAAGCTGAGCCCCGCGACCTGGGCGGCGCTCGACACGCCCGCGCCGGTGTCCGACATCATGGCGGCGAGCGCCCCCCCCGCGCGGATGGTCACGGAATTCTCCGGCCGCGCGCGGGCCTTCGTGCAGGTGCAGCAGGGCTGCGACCATCGCTGCACCTTCTGCGTGATCCCCTATGGCCGCGGCCCGTCCCGCTCCGTCCCCGTCGGCGCGGTGGTGGACCAGGTGCGGGCGCTGGTCGCGAGCGGCTACCGGGAGGTGGTGCTGACGGGCGTGGACATCACCAGCTACGGCGCCGACCTGCCCGGCCGGCCGAGCCTCGGCCAGCTCGTGCGGCGCCTGCTGGCGCTGGTGCCGGATCTGCCCCGGTTGCGGCTGACCTCCCTCGACCCGGTCGAGATGGATGACGACCTCTGGCGCCTGCTGGCGGAGGAAGCGCGGCTGATGCCGCATCTGCACTTGTCGCTGCAGCACGGGGCCGACCTGATCCTGAAGCGGATGAAGCGGCGGCACCTGCGTGCGGATGCGGTAGCGCTGTGCGACCGCGCGCGGCGTCTGCGCCCCGACATCGCCTTCGGCGCCGATCTCATCGCCGGCTTCCCGACCGAGACGGAAGACGATGCGGCCGCGACGCTTGATCTCGTCGAGGCCTGCGACCTGACCTTCCTGCACGTCTTCCCCTATTCCGAACGCCCCGGCACCCCCGCCGCCCGCATGCCGCAACTGCCCGTGCCGCTCCGGCGCGAGCGTGCGGCGCGGCTGCGGGAGGCCGGGCGCCGCGCGGCGCGCCGCTTCTACGAAGGCCGGATCGGCCAGGTGGAACAGGTGCTGCTGGAACGCCCGGACCGTGGCCACAGCGCCCAGTTCGCGCCGGTGCGGTTGCGCGGCGCGGTGGGCAACCGGGGCGCGCTGCAGGCGCTGCGGGCGGTGGCGTGCGATGATGATGGCCTGATCGCGGAGGTTGCCTGACCCATGGCACTCAAGGGTTTCTGGGATCGCCTCCGCGGCCGCGAGACACCAGCCGAAGCGTTGCCACCGGCCGAGGCGCCGGCCGAGCCGCAGCCCCCGGCCCCGCCGCCCGCGGCGCCGGAGCCCGAGGCTGCGCCACCGCGGGCTGAAGCTCCCGCCGCGCCTGAGGCACCGCCCCCCGCCCTGCCAGAGCCCACCCCGGTCGCCGAGCCGGTGCCCGCGCCCGAACCGGAACAGGAGCCGGAGCCCGAACAGAAGGGCGGCTGGTTCGCGCGCCTCAAGGCCGGGCTGTCGCGCTCCACTGCCCGGCTGACGGACGCCATCACCACCGTCTTCCGCAAGCGCCGCCTGGATGAGGAGGCGCTGGAGGAGTTGGAGGAGACGCTGATCGCCGCCGATCTCGGCCTGCCCGCCGCGCGCCGCATCGTGGACGGCTTCCGCAAGACCCGCTTCGGCAAGGAAGTGACGGATGAGGAGGTGAAGGCCGCACTCGCCGATGCCATCGCGGAGATCCTCGCCCCCGTCGCGCAGCCCCTGGCGATCGAGCCAGGCCGCGCGCCGCATGTGGTGCTGGTGGTCGGCGTGAACGGCACCGGCAAGACGACGACCATCGCCAAGCTCGGCCAGCAATATCGCCGCCAGGGGCTGAAGGTCATGTTCGCCGCCGGTGACACCTTCCGCGCCGCCGCCGTCGAGCAATTGCAGATCTGGGGCGAGCGCACCGGCTGCCCCGTCGTCGCCCCCGCGAAGATGGGCGCGGATGCGGCGGGCCTCGCGCATGACGCGCTGGCCCGCGCGCGGGCGGAGGGGATGGATGTGCTGCTGGTCGATACCGCCGGCCGCCTGCACAACAAGGCGGCGCTGATGGAGGAATTGCGGAAGGTCGTCCGCGTCATCCGCCGCCTGGACGAGACGGCGCCGCATTCCGTGCTGCTGACGCTCGATGCCACCACCGGCCAGAACGCGCTGAGCCAGGTGAAGGTGTTCCGGGAGATGGTGGAGGTCGATGGGCTGGCGGTGACGAAGCTCGACGGCAGCGCCAAGGGCGGCGTGGTGGTCGCGCTCGCGCAGGAATTCGGCCTGCCGGTGCATTTCGTGGGGGTCGGCGAGAAGGCCGACGACCTCCGCCCCTTCGCTGCGCGCGACTATGCCAGGGGTCTCGTCGGCCTTGATTGATCCTCGGCTGAGACCGCGTAGCCCCGCGGCCGGCGATCACCGGCCGCGAGGCGCAAGCGGTCAATCCGCGAAGTCGGGTTCTTCCTTGGCCAGGATCCGCTTCGCGCTATCGAGGAACAGCCGCGCGCTTTCGCGGTCGCCTTCCTGCATCTGGGCATAGGTCTTGGCGGCCATGGCGGGCGGCACCGGCTTCAGGGGGCGGCCGGTGGACAGCGCCAGGCGCTGCGCCTCTGCGGCGCGTTCCAGGTAGTACAGGTCGTCCCAGGCTTCCGCCGCGTTGCGGCCGCAGACCATCACGCCGTGGTTCCGCATGAAGACGATGTCGGCATCCCCGATGCTGGCGGCGATGCGGTCGCCCTCGGCGGTATCCAGGGCGAGCCCGTTGTAATCCTCATCCACCACGGTCCGGCCATAGAACTTCAGCGCCGATTGCCCGGCCCAGAGCAGCGGCGGGCCTTCCAGCATCGCCAGCGCCGTCGCGTTCGGCATGTGGGTGTGGAAGCAGGCCTTGGCGCGCGGCACGTTCTTGTGGACGCGGGCATGGATGAAGAAGGCGGTCGCTTCCGGCACCCCGTCGCCGGCGATCACATTGCCCTCGAAGTCGCAGATCAGCAGGCGGGAGGCCGTGACCTCGGAGAAGGCCCAGCCATAGGGGTTCACCAGGAACAGGTCGTCCCGTCCGCCGGGGCCGGTGGGCACCACCAGGGAGAAGTGGTTGCAGATGCCTTCATGCATGCCGAGCCGGGCAGCCATGCGGAAGCAGGCCGCAAGGTCGATCCGCGCCTGGCGGACGGCTTCCCCGTCGAGGGCGGAGTTGCGAAGGATGGCGGGCGCGGTTGCGTTGCCGTGGGCGTGGGCCATGGTGTCCTCCCGAAGAGCGTCTGAATCCATTGCAGCCCGGCGCGCCGCCGGCAAGGAGCGATGACGATGTCCGACCCGATCAGTGCCTTCCCCGTGCCTGCGCTGGACACGCTGCCCGACGACATCCGGGCCCGCATCCTGGCGGTGCAGGAGAAGTCCGGCTTCATCCCCAACATCTTCCTGGCCCTGGCCTGGCGGCCCGAGGAATTCCGCGCCTTCATGGCCTATCACGACGCGCTGATGAACAAGCGCGAGGGGCTGACGGCGGCGGAGCGGGAGATGATCGTCGTCGTCGTCTCCATCGGCAACCAGTGCCAGTATTGCGTGGTGGCGCATGGCGCGATCCTGCGCGTGCGGGCGAAGGATCCCGCGATCAGCGAATTGGTCGCGGCGAATTGGCGCAAGGCCCGGCTGCCCGCGCGGCAGGCGGCGATCCTGGCCTATGCGACGAAGGTCGCCACCACCTCCCACCTCGTGGCGGAAGCGGACCGGCAGGGCCTGCGCGATGCCGGGCTCTCGGAGGACGAGGTCTGGGATACGGGCGCGATCGCGGCCTTCTTCTCCATGTCCAACCGGCTTGCGAATGCGATCGAGCTGCGGCCGAATCCGGAATTCCAGGGGATCGGGCGATGAACGCGACCAACCAGAAGATCGACGGCCAGCGGCTGTGGGACAGCCTGATGGCGATGGCCGAGATCGGCGCCACGCCGAAGGGCGGCGTGAAGCGGCTGACGCTGACCGAAGTGGACAAGGCCGGCCGCGAACGCTTCTCCGCCTGGTGCGAGGCGCTCGGCCTGACCGTCCGGGTGGACGCCATCGGCAACATGTTCGCCCGGCGCGAGGGGCGTGACCCTAACCGCCTGCCGGTGCTGTTCGGCTCCCACCTGGACAGCCAGCCATCGGGGGGCAAGTTCGACGGCGCGCTCGGCGTGATCGCGGGGCTTGAGGTGATGCGGACGCTGAACGACCTCAACATCACGACCGAAGCACCGCTGGAGCTGGTGAACTGGACCGATGAGGAAGGCAGCCGCTTCGGCCATTCGCTGATGGGCAGCGGCGTCTGGGCCGGCGTCTATCCGCAGGCCAAGGCCTATGGGCTGACGGATGTGGACGGTGTGAGCGTGGAGACGGCGCTCTCCGCCATCGGCTACAAGGGCCCGCACCCCGCCAGGCCCTTCCCGGCCGATGCGTATTTCGAACTGCACATCGAACAGGGCCCGATCCTGGAGAAGGAAGGCCGGACCATCGGCGTCGTCACCGGCGCGCAGGCGCAGGTCTGGTGGGATGCGCGCATCATCGGCCAGGACAGCCACGCCGGCACCACGCCGCCCTATGCGCGGCGCGACGCGCTGGTCGCCGCCGCGCGCGTGATCGATCTGGTGGATCGCCGCATGCGCGAACGCGGCGATGACGGGCGCGGCACGGTGGGCTTCCTGAAGGTCCTGCCCAACAGCCGCAACGTCATCCCCGGCGAGGTCGCCTTCAGCGTCGAATTCCGCCACCCCGACACCGCGCAGATCGAGCACCTCGCCACCAGCTTCCCCGCCGAGGCGCTGGCGCTGGTCGCCGAGACGGGCTGCACGCTTGAGCTGACGGAGCTGTTCCGCTTCGCCGCCCAGCCCTTCGACCCGGATTGCGTCGCGCTGGTGCAGCAGGCCGCGGACCGGCTCGGCCATCCCTCGCGGCGGATCGTCTCCGGCGCGGGGCATGATGCGGTCTATGTCGCGCGCTGCGTGCCGGCGGCGATGATCTTCACCCCCTGCAAGGACGGGCTGTCGCACAACGAGGCCGAGAGCATCGCGCCGACGGAGGCCGAGGCCGGCGGCCAGGTGCTGTTCGAGGCCGTGGTGGCCCGCGCGAACCGCCAGATCTGACGCGCGCGGGGACCCGGCACACGGAACCCTCTCCCCCCTCGGGGGGAGAGAGCAGGGTGAGGGGGGAGTGCCGCGAAGGCTGCGTCCTCAACGCCGCCGCACCGCCTTCTCGATCTCCACCGCCGCCAGCAATAGTGCCCCGGCGGCGGCGCAGATCGTCCATTCCCGCAGGCCCAGCGGCGCGGTGCCGAAGGCGGCTTGCAGCGGTGGCGCATAGGTCAGCAGCAACTGCGCGACGGCCACGATGGCAATGCCCGTCCAGATCGCCTTCGTGCCGCGCAACCCCTCCGCCGAGACGCCCGAAAGCCGCGCCTGACGCGCGGCGAAGAGATAGCCGATCTCCATCGCCACGATGGCGTTGACCACCAGGGTCCGCGACGCCTCCGCCGCCAGGCCTTGCCGCGTTGCCCAGAGGTCGCAGGCGAAGGCCACCCCCGCCATCAGCACGGAGACGAAGGCGAGCCGCCACAGCAGCAGCCGGTCCAGCAGCGGCGCGCCCGGTGGGCGCGGCGGGCGCGCCATCGTGTCGCGCTCCGGCGGCTCGAAGGCGAGCGTCAGGCCCAGCGCGACCGCGCTGACCATGTTGATCCACAGGATCTGCACCGGCGTGATCGGCAAGGCGAGGCCGAGCAGCAGCGCGGCCAGCACCACCAGCGCCTCCCCCCCATTCGTTGGCAGGGTCCAGGCGATGACCTTCTGAATGTTGTCATAGACTGTGCGGCCTTCCCGCACCGCTGCGGCGATGGAGGCGAAATTGTCGTCAGCGAGCACCATGTCGGCGGCTTCCTTCGCCGCCTCCGTGCCCTTGCGACCCATGGCCACGCCGACATCCGCGCGCTTCAGCGCGGGCGCGTCGTTCACGCCATCGCCGGTCATCGCCACCACCGCGCCGCCCTCCTGCAAGGCCGCGACGAGGCGGAGCTTCTGCTCGGGGCTGACGCGCGCGAAGATGTCCGTCGCCGCCACCCCCTGGCGGAGTGCGGCATCGTCGAGCCGGTCGAGGTCGTTGCCGGTCAGCGCTGCCGTGGTGTTCACGAGGCCGAGCGCGGTGCCGATCGCGCGGGCCGTCCCCGGGTGGTCGCCGGTGATCATCGCAACCCGGATCCCGGCGGCGCGGCAGACCCCGACCGCCTTGACCGCCTCCGGCCGCGGCGGGTCCAGCAGGCCAACGAGGCCGAGCAGCGTCAGCGGCGGCATGCGCCCGAAGTCCAGCGCGGCGCCTTCGGGCAACCGCGCCTCGGCCAGGGCCAGCACGCGGAAGCCCTGCGCGGCCAGCCCATGCGCCGACGCTTCCCATGCCGCCGTGTCGGTGGCGCAGAGCGGCAGCACGGCTTCCGGCGCGCCCTTCAGCGCCAGCAGCGGCCCCCCGGGCGCATCGTGCAGCGTCGCCATCCAGCGATGGCGCGCATCGAAGGGGATCGCGTCGCGTCGCGGCAGCTCGGCGGAGACGCCCGCCCGCGCGGCCAGCGCGAGCAGCGCGCCTTCCATCGGGTCGCCCAGCACCTCCCACCGCCCATCCTCGCGCCGCTGCAGCACGGCGTCGTTGCAGAGCGCGGCGGCGCGCCCGAGGGTCGAGAGCGCCGCCAGCGCGGCGGGCGGGGGAGGGGTGCCGTCGGCGCAGGCGATGGTGGCCTCGGGGCCGTAGCCCTCGCCCTCCATGTGCAGCGTGCCGGACGGCGTCACCACCGCGCCCACCACCATCTCGTTGCGGGTGAAGGTGCCGGTCTTGTCGGAGCAGATCACCCCCACCGCGCCGAGCGTTTCCACCGCCGGCAGGTGGCGGATGATGGCATTCCGCGCGGCCATCCGCCGCACGCCGATGGCCAGCGTCACGGTCATCACCGCCGGCAGGCCTTCGGGGATCGCGGCAACCGCAAGGCCGACCACCGCCATGAAGGCCTCCGTCGCCGCGCGGCCGCCGGCGATGGCGACCAGGAAGGCCAGCGCGGAGACGCCGAGGATCACGGCGGTGGCGATCCGGGCGAAGCGGTTCATCTGCCGCAGCAGCGGCGTCTCCAGCACCTCGACGCGGGCCAGCAGGGCGCTGACCTGGCCGATCTCGGTCGCCGCGCCGGTCGCGACCACCACGCCGCGCCCCTGGCCGGCAACGACCAGCGTGCCGGAGAACAGCAGCGGCGCGCGATCGCCGAGCGGCGCATCCGCCGCCACCGGCGCGGCCTCCTTGTCGGAGGGGACGGATTCGCCCGTCAGCATCGCTTCTTCCGCGCGCAGGCCACGGCCCGAGAGCAGGCGGAGATCGGCGGGCACGCGATCCCCCGCTTCCAGCAGCACGATGTCGCCGGGCACCAGCCCCACCGCATCCACATCGCGCCGCGCGCCGTCGCGCAGCACCGCCGCATGCGGCGCGAGCAGGTCACGGATGGCCGCCAGCGCCGCTTCCGCACGGCCTTCCTGGATGAAGCCGACGATGCCGTTGAGCAGGACGACCGCCAGGATCACCCCGGCATCCAGCCAATGCCCCAGCGCGGCGCTGATCGCGGCGGAGCCGAGCAGGACGTAGATCAGCAGGTTGCGGAACTGGTCGAGGAAGCGGAACAGCGCGCTGCGCCGCGGCGGCTCCGGCAGGCGGTTCGGGCCGTGGCGCGTGAGGCGCGCAGCGGCCTCGGCGGCGGAGAGACCGTCCGGCGAGGCATCCAGCCGCTCCAGCGCCGCTTCCGCGGACAGGGCGTGCCAGGACGTGGGCGGGCCAGCGCCGCCCATTGCTTAGTGGCCGAAGAGGGATGCGACGAGATAGGCGACCACGGCCGCGGCGCCGCCGATGGCCAGTGTCTGGGTCGCGACACGCAGCGGCGGCAAGCCGGTCGCGCGCGCCTTCAGCCAGCCGAAGCCGAACAGCGCGATGCTGGTCAGCCCGGCCGAGACCAGCAGCGCCGGCTTCGTGGTGCTGAAGATCATGTAGGGCGCCAGCGGGATCAGCCCGCCCACCGCATAGGCCCCGCCGATGGTCGCGGCCGAACGGGCGGCGCGGTTGGGGTCCGGTTCCGACAGGTCCAGCTCGAAGCGCATCATGAAGTCGACCCACTTCTTGCGGTCCGACGCGATGGCATCGACGGCCTGGCGCAGCACGTCCCCGCGCACGCCGTAGCGGTGGAGGATCGCGGCGACCTCCCACTTCTCGCGTTCGGGGTAGAGGTGGCTTTCCTCCTCCTCCCGCCGCCGTTCGCTGGCGTAGTGCTCGGCATCCGTGCGGGCGGCGAGGTAGCCGCCGAGGCCCATGGCGACGCAGCCTGCCGCGATCTCGGCAAGGCCGGCCGTCACGATCAGCGGGTTGGCCGCGACCGCGCCCGACAGCGCGGCGGCCAGGGCGAAGGGCACCGTCAGGCCATCGGCCGTGCCGATGACGAGGTCGCGCACCACCGCGTTCTGGGTGAAGTGGCGTTCCTCATGCGGCGGGCCGGGCGGCATCGGGGGCAGGCCGTCGCGCGTCGGCTCCGGGGCGTGTCCGTCATGCATCTGGGCAGAGTAGCGGGGGTGGCGCGGCCAAGCCAATGCCTGAAGCCGAGGAAGTGAGGGGGTGCGAGTCGTTCTTACTTCGCGCGAAGCCGTGATCGGGCCGGGCCGGGCCGACGCGGGGGTGCGGGCGGCTGGGCGCGGCGGGTTGTCCGGGGGGCGGGCGGCCTCTATAGCGGCCTCGCCCGACGCACCCGTCCAGGATACCTTCGTTGGCCAGCATCGAACCCGATACCAAGCCGAATGCGGGGCCCACCCCCGCCCAGGCGCTCCAGGCCACCCTCCTTGCCCGCCCGGCGACCGAGGCGCGGCACATGGCGGATGCGATCCGCGCCCTTGCCATCGACGCGGTGGAGGCGGCGAAATCCGGCCACCCCGGCATGCCGATGGGCATGGCCGATGTTGCAACGGTCCTGTTCACCCGCTTCCTGAAATACGACGCCGCCGACCCGCGCTGGCCCGACCGCGACCGCTTCGTGCTGTCCGCCGGCCATGGCTCGATGCTGCTCTATTCCCTGCTGCACCTGACCGGGCATGCGGGGATGGGGATCGAGGAGCTGCGCCGCTTCCGCCAGCTCCATTCCCCCGCCGCCGGCCATCCGGAATTCGGCGAGCATCCGGGCATCGAGACCACCACCGGCCCGCTCGGCCAGGGCATCTCGACCGCCGTCGGCATGGCGCTGGCCGAACGGCACCTGGCGGCCCGCTTCGGCAAGAGCCTGGTGGACCATCGCACCTGGGTCATCGCTTCCGACGGCGACCTGCAGGAAGGCATCAGCCATGAGGCCGCGTCGCTCGCCGGGCATCTGAAGCTCGACCGGCTCTGCGTGCTGTGGGACGACAATTCCATCAGCATCGACGGCGACACCGCGCTGTCCTTCACCGACGACACGCTGGCGCGATTCCGCGCCTATGGCTGGGCGGTGCGGCGCGTGGATGGGCACGACCACGACCAGGTCGCGGCCGCGATGGCCTGGGCGACGCGCAGCCGTAAGCCGACGCTGATCGCCTGCCGCACCATCATCGGCTTCGGGTCCCCGGCCAAGGCCGGCACGGCGGCCAGCCATGGTGCGCCGCTCGGCGCGGCGGAGGCCGCCGCGACCAAGGCCGCCCTCGGCTGGACCCATGGACCCTTCGAGGTGCCCGACGCGCTGAAGACGCGGTGGGAAGAAGCGGGTCGTCGCAGCGCGGGCACGCGCCGGTCCTGGCTGAAGCGCCTGACCCGCCACCCGTTGCGGGACGACTTCGACCGCGCCATCGCCGGCAAGCTGCCCGAAGGCTGGCACGAAAAGCTGGCGGCTCTGCGCGCCAGCCAGGTTGAGGACAAGCCGAAGATCGCAACCCGCATCGCATCCCAGCGCGCGCTGGAAGCGCTGGTGCCGGCGGTGCCGGAGATGGTCGGCGGCTCGGCCGACCTCACGGGCTCCAACAACACGAATGTGAAGGGCATCCCGGCGATCAGCCCCGGCAACTATGCCGGGCGCTACATCCACTACGGCGTGCGCGAGCACGGCATGGCGGCGGCGATGAACGGGATGGCGCTGCATGGCGGCATCATCCCCTATTCCGGCACCTTCCTGGTCTTCGCCGACTACATGCGTCCCGCCATCCGCCTGGCCGCGCTGATGCGCCAGCGGGTGATCCATGTGCTGACGCATGACAGCATCGGCCTGGGCGAGGACGGCCCGACCCACCAGCCGGTGGAAACGCTGGCCTCGCTGCGTGCCATCCCGAACCTCTTTGTCTTCCGCCCCGGCGACGCGCTGGAGACGGCGGAATGCTGGGAATTGGCGGTGCGGCGCAATGACGGCCCGTCCGTGCTGGCGCTGACGCGGCAGAACCTGCCGCTGCTGCGCACCGAGGCGGGCGAGAACCGCTCCGCTCGCGGCGGCTATGTGCTGGCCGAGTCCTCCGGCCCCCGCCGCGCGACCATCGTCGCCACCGGGTCCGAACTGCACCTGGCGGTTGCGGCGCGCGAGACGCTGGAAGCGGAGGGCATCCCGACCGCCGTCGTCTCTCTGCCCTGCTGGGAACTTTTCGCGCTGCAGGACGAAGGGTACCGAGCGCAGGTGCTGGGCGATGCGCTGCGCGTCGGGATCGAGGCCGCGATCCCGATGGGCTGGGAACGGTGGCTGGGCAGCGATGGCGCCTTCATCGGCATGCAGGGCTTCGGCGCCAGCGCGCCGGCCGAGGTGCTGTTCCGCCATTTCGGCATCACGGCGGAGGCGCTGGTCGCCACCGTGAGGAAGCGGCTGGGCTGACGCCGCGCTTGGTCTGATCCATCCGGGGAAGGAACTGAAGAAAATGGCCGTGAAGGTCGCCATCAACGGGTTCGGGCGCATCGGTCGCCTGGTGCTGCGCGCGATGATCGAAAGCGGGCGCGACGATGTGGAATGCGTCGCCATCAATGACCTCGGCAGCGTCGAGGCGAACGCGCATCTGTTCCGCTACGACAGCGTCCATGGCCGCTTCCCCGGCGAGGTCGCGGTGGACGGCAACAAGATCCTGATCAAGGCGAATGGCCGCACCTACGCGCCGATCGTCGTCAGCGCCGAACGCGACCCGACCAAGGTGCCCTTCCAGGGCGTCGATGTCGCGATGGAATGCACCGGTATCTTCACGAGCAAGGAGAAGGCATCCGCCCTTCTCGCGGCCGGTGCGCGCAAGGTCATCATCTCCGCCCCCGGCGACAACGCCGATGCGACCATCGTCTATGGCGTGAACCACAAGACGCTGACGAAGGAGATGACGGTTATCTCCAACGCGTCCTGCACCACCAACTGCCTCGCGCCCATCGCCAAGGTGCTGCACGAGAATTTCGGCATCCTGCGCGGCTACATGGTGACCATCCACGCCTATACCGGCGACCAGAACACGGTGGACACGCTGCACAAGGACCTCCACCGCGCCCGCGCCGCGGCGGTCTCCGCCATCCCGACCTCGACGGGGGCGGCGAAGGCGGTGGGGCTGGTGATGCCGGAGTTGAAGGGCAAGCTGGACGGCACCGCGATCCGCATCCCGACGCCGAATGTCTCGCTGGTTTCGCTCGACTTCGTGCCGCGCGCCGAAGGCGTCACGAAGGAAGCGGTGAACGCGGCGATGAAGGCGGCGGCTGAAGGCGAGCTGAAGGGGATCCTCGGCTACTGCACGGAGCCGCTGGTCTCGATCGACTTCAACCATGACCCGCATAGCAGCACCTTCGACGCCACCCAGACCCAGGTGGTCGATGGCGGCCTGGTGCGCGTGCTGTCCTGGTATGACAATGAATGGGGCTTCAGCAATCGCATGTCGGACACAGCGGCCCTTTTCGGGCGTCTGTGACCGACTGCGATTGCTAGCTTTCTGATGCCCTCAGACGCCGGGCGCGCGCCTTCGCGCGCTTGGCTTCGCGCCACGCACTGGCGCGCCCGGCGTCGCTGATGGTCTGGGCGCGGGCCGCATTCGCGGCGTCGTGCCGAAGGCACGCCTTTGGCGTGACGGCCGGCATTGCCGGCCGCCAGCGCCGGTTCTGGTTTGGCGCTTCCTTGTCTGACGAAGGGACGATCGATGCCCCGCTTCCGCACCCTCGATAGCCTTGACGCCCGCGGCCAGCGGGTGCTGTTGCGCGCCGATCTGAACGTGCCGGTGCGCGATGGCCGCATCACCGACCGGACGCGGATCGAGCGCCTGTCGCCCACCATCCGCGAATTGGCCGAGGGCGGCGCGCGAGTCATCGTCTGCAGCCATTTCGACCGGCCCAAGGGCAAGCGCGTGCCGGAGATGTCGCTGAAGCCGATGGTGGAAGCGCTCGCCGCCGTCCTCGGCCGCCCGGTCGCCTGGGCCGATGACTGCATCGGGCCGGAGGCCGAGGCCGCCGCCGCCGCGCTGACCGATGGCGGTGTCCTGCTGCTGGAGAACACCCGCTACCACGCGGGCGAGGAGAAGAACGACCCCGCCCTGGCGCAGGGCCTGGCGCGGCTGGCCGATGCCTTCGTGAACGACGCCTTTTCCGCCGCGCATCGCGCCCATGCCTCGACCGAGGGCGTCGCGCGCCTGCTGCCCGCCTATGCCGGGCGGCTGATGCAGGCGGAGCTGGAAGCACTCGATGCCGCGCTCGGCACGCCGGCGCGGCCGGTGGTCGCGATCGTCGGCGGCGCGAAGGTCTCGACCAAGCTCGACCTGCTCGGCAACCTGACGAAGAAAGTCGATGTGCTGGTGATCGGCGGCGCGATGGCCAACACCTTCCTCGCCGCCCAGGGCCACGACATGGGCAAGTCGCTGCAGGAGGCAGACCTGCACGACACCGCCCGCGCCATCCTGGCCGGGGCCGCCGCTGGCGGCTGCGAGATCCTGCTGCCCTCAGACCTCGTCGTCGCCGCCGCCTTCGCGCCGAATCCGCCGACCCGCACGGTCGCCGTGGACCGGGTGCCGCCAGAGATGATGGCGCTGGATGTGGGGCCGCAGACGGTGGCGGCGGTGGAGAATAGGCTGCGCCAGGCCTCGACGCTGGTCTGGAACGGACCCCTCGGCGCCTTCGAGACGCCGCCCTTCGATGCTGCGACGGTGGCGCTCGCCCAGTCGGCGGCCGCGCTGACCGCCTCTGCCGGGTTGAAGTCGATCGCCGGCGGGGGGGACACCGTCTCCGCGCTCAAGCATGCGGGGGTGGCCGACCGGATGACCTATGTCTCGGCGGCCGGCGGGGCCTTCCTCGAATGGCTGGAAGGCAAGACGCTGCCGGGGGTGGCCGCGCTGGAGGGCTGACCGGGCGGGGGCCGTTTCCTTTTCGTCAGGAATTGCACTTTCTCGGTCAATCATGACTGGAAGATTGATGCCGAAATCGGGCATTTGGGGGCGATGCGCCCCATTGGCCGGACTCCGCGCCCCACCCCGTCATCTTCAGGCTCCCGCTTCACGCGGCGTTTAGACTTGTGGCCCATCATCATCCGCATGATCAGCATGAACTCCCTGGCCGCCTTCACGGCGGAAGTCTCCCGGATGCAGGGCCCGGCCCCGGCGCGGGCCGCGACCTCCTCCCCCACCTCCTCCCCCACCGCCTCG
The DNA here is from genome assembly GCA_945878375.1 of Roseomonas mucosa. Lineage (GTDB taxonomy): Bacteria > Pseudomonadota > Alphaproteobacteria > Acetobacterales > Acetobacteraceae > Falsiroseomonas > Falsiroseomonas mucosa_A. The sequence goes on from CAMDWG010000009.1 coordinate 142,750, forward strand.
CCCGAGGCACCGCGCCGGCTGGATGCGCTGCCGCCACCGCCCGCCATGCCGATGCCGCGCGGGTCGCTGCTCGACCTCCGGGTCTGATCCGGGCGAAGCGCGGGCCCGAGCTTCGACCCGGAAAGGCCGGGGACTCGGCCCTCATGCAACGTGACCGGATCGGTAATGTTCCGAAGCCGTCCCGCGCCTTGCGGTCGCCACATCGGCGCCCCACCCTGACGACATGCCCAATGGCGCCACCAACTTCATCCGCCGCACCCCCGCAGGGGAAGACCGCGAGCGCCTGACCTGCGCCGATTGCGGCTTCGTCGACTATCAGAACCCGAAGATCGTCACCGGCTCCGTCGTCGCCATCGATGGCCGGGTGATGCTGTGCCGCCGGGCCATCGAGCCGCGCCGCGGCTTCTGGACCATCCCCGCCGGCTACATGGAACTCGGCGAGACGGTGGAGGAAGCCGCGATCCGCGAGGCGCGGGAAGAAGCCTGCGCCGAGATCGCGATCGAGGGCGTGCTGGCGATCTACTCCATCGCGCGAATCGGCCAGGTGCAGGTGCTGTTCCGCGCCCACCTCGCCCGCCCCGGCTTCGCGCCAGGGGAGGAAAGCCTGGAGGTGCGGTTGTTCGACTGGGATGAGATCCCATGGGAGGATTTGGCCTTTCCCTCGGTCCATTGGGTGCTGAACGCGTGGCGCGAGGCCGGGCCTGGCCCGCTCGGCGCGCCGCGCACCAATCCGGCCGAGGACCAGCGCGGCACCACGCCGCTGGCGGGGGTTTGATGCGCCGCCTGTTGCCGCCGCTTCTGGCTGGGCTGGTGCTGATGCCCCTCGCCGCATCGGCCCTGGCCCAGCCCAGCGCCACGGAACTCGCGGCGACGGCCTCGCCCGCCGCCCGGCCCTTCGGTGGCAGCGCCGGTCAGGCGCGGCTTCCCCCGACCCTGACCGAGCCGATGCGGCTGATCCCGCCCAATGCCAGCGTGCTGCGGTCCGAACCGGCCCCGGTGCCGAACCGCGACATCGAGGCCCCTGCCGGCCGCCCAACCCCGCCGCCCGCCGCGACGGTCGAGCCGATGCTGCTGCCGCCGGATCGCAACCAGGGCATGACTTTCGGGCGGGAGCATCTTCGCGATGCCGGCACGGCCGGCCCCTTCGATGCATTCGTGCCAGGCGCGCGGCTTCGAATCCCCTTCGAAAGCAGCCCGCCGAGCAGATAGGGGAAGTTGCCGCCCAGCCCGGCCATGGGTATCGGGCGCGACGTTGCCGCAGCCTGGGCTGGGGCAGGGTCCGATCTGACTGAACCCCGCAAATCCAATGTCTTGCTCTGGACATAGCGATCCCAGAGCAGTTCATGCTTGATCGGCGGAACCGCGGAGCGGTTCCACCCGGTCGGGCGCTGCTTTAGGTTTCGTTCGCCTCAGGATGTCGGAGCAGCCAGAGCCGCTCATGCGCCGCGACCAGGCTTTCCATGATCTTTCGCCGATTCGCATCCGGCGAGACGGGCCGGCGCGTCAGCATCATCTCCAGGATTCGGAGAAGATCTTCCGCCACCTCGAAATCGCTCTGATCGCAAGAGTGGTGAAAGGCGAGCAAAATCTTGTCGGACAGGCGGCGCGTATGGCGCGGCTGCCCGGCGGCCGATCGACCGGCGTCCCGGCTAGGCTGGTCCCGTTCCTCTTCGGCCATAGACGACTGGGCTCCCTTGTGGCCGTCTCAGCGAAGACGGCCAAGTAGATCGTAGCATACCAAACGAGGGCAGAACATATCGCCCTGTTGTTCATCCCGGAACCCACCGAGGTGGAGACAACGGCCATCTGGGCGAAAATACCGGCGGGGTCAGCCCCCGCGCAACTGGCCGCGGACCGCCTGCGCGATCGCTTCCGGCGCGGTTTCCGGCCGGAACAGGGCGCGGACGCGCGCATCCGGCCCCACCAGATAGATGAAGGACGAATGGTCCATCAGGTATTGCGTCATCTCCGGCCGCTGAACCTTCGCGTAGAACACCCGATAGGCCCGCGCGGCGGCCGCGACCTGCTCGGCGGTGCCGGTCAGGCCGATCATGCGCGGATGGAAGCGGCTGACGTAGTCGGCCAGCACGGCCGGCGTGTCGCGCTCGGGGTCGATGGTAATGAGCGCCGGGACCACCCGTTCGCCTTGGCCTTCCAGCAGGTCGATCGCGGCGGCGATGATGCCGAGTTCGGTCGGGCAGACATCCGGGCAATAGGTGAAGCCGAAATAGACCAGCAGGAAGCGTCCGGCGAAATCCGCTTCCGTCACCGAGCGGCCGGTCTGGTCCACCAGGCTGAAGGGACCGCCGAGCACCAGCCCCTGCGGCATCTGCACGCCGCCCGCCGATGGGGCGGGCACATCATGGCCGAACAGCGTGGCAGCGCGGCGCGCAAAGCTGTCCGCTAGCCCCTCTCCCTCTCCTCGGCCGAGCCAGGCCCAGCCCCAGAGCGCGCCGAGGGCCAGAAGGACAAGAAGGGCGAGGATGCGGACGGCCTGGAGCATGCGAGGCGGGAGATAGGGCGGCGCCGGCCCCGCGTCCACCACCGGGCGGCGGGCCGCCGCGCCATCCCTCCCCCGCCGTGGCGGGGGAGGGGGCGGTGCGTCAGTGACGCCCGACGGCGAGCTCGCCCTCGGGCTGGGCAGTGGTGAAGGTGCTGTCGGCGAAGGCATCTTCCCAGGAGCCTGCGGTCGAGGCCTTGGAGTATTCCGTCGCGCGGTTCTCGAAGAAGTTGGTGTGCTCCACCGCGTTCAGCATCTCATCGAGCCAGGGCAGCGGGTTCTTCTCGATCTTGTAGAGCGGCTCGAGGCCCAGCTGCTGCAGGCGGCGATCCGCGATGAAGCGGATATACTGCTTGGTCTGCGCCGCATCGAGGCCCTGCACATTGCCGAGTTCGAAGGCGAGATCGATGAAGGCGTCCTCATGGTCCACGATGGTGGAGCAGATGAGGTAGAGATCGCGCTTCAGTTCCTCGGTCCAGATCTCCGGGTTTTCCTGGATGAAGGTGCGGAACAGGCGGATCACGCTCAGGCAATGCAGGGTTTCATCCCGCACCGACCACGAGACGATCTGCCCCATCCCCTTCATCTTGTTGAAGCGGGGAAAGTTCATGAGGATGGCGAAGGACGCGAAGAGCTGCAGGCCTTCCGTGAAGGCGCCGAAGGCGGCCAGCGTCTTCGCGATCTCGGTCTTGTTCTCGACCGAGAATGAATGCATGTAGTCGTACTTGTCCTTCATCTCCTTGTACTTCAGGAATGCCGTGTACTCGATTTCCGGCATGCCGATGGTGTCAAGAAGATGCGAATAGGCGGCGATGTGGATCGTCTCGGTGTTGGAGAAGGACGACATCATCATCAGCACTTCGGTCGGCTTGAAGACCTGGCTGTACTGCTTCATGTAGCAGTTGTTCACCTCGACATCCGCCTGGGTGAAGAAGCGGAAGATCTGGGTGAGCAGGTTCCGCTCGGTCGCCGTCAGGTTCTTCTGCCAGTCCTTCACGTCGTCTGCCAGCGGCACTTCTTCCGGCAGCCAATGGATGCGCTGCTGCTGCAGCCACGCCTCATAGGCCCAGGGATAGCGGAAGGGCTTGTAGACAGGGTTCGCGGTCAGCAGGTCGAACTTGATCGGCAGTTCGTCGCGGGCGATGACGTCGTCCGGCATGGGTGCTCTCGTTCGCTGGGCGGTGGGATGGGGGGGAACCCGGCGCCGTCAGCGCCGGGTGGTGGCTTCTGTCTCGCGCAGCACTCGGGACAGATCGGCGGAGACGGCGTCGAGATCGGCGATCAGGCGGCGCACTTCGTTCACCGGCCCGCGCGTATCGATCATGAGGTCGAGCTGGCGCGCGACATGGGCGCGTCGCGCGGCGATCCGCGCGGCGTCCTCGGCCACCGCGTTGTCCATCACTGGCATGCGAGGCACTCCTCGTAATTCGCTGTATTCGTCTGGGGGGAGACGAGGTTGAGCGAGGGCTGCGGATCATCCTTGTGGACGGTCATGACATTGGACTGCCCGACCACCTTCTCGCTCACCGCGTCGGCGCGCTGGATCGAGAGGCTGCGGCAGTAATAGAGCGACTTCACGCCCTTCTTCCACGCCATGACGTGGATCTGGTGCAGGTCGCGCTTGTGGACATTGGCCGGCAGGAAGACGTTCACCGACTGCGACTGGCAGATGAAGGGCGTGCGGTCGGCCGCATGCTCGATCACCCAGCGCTGGTCGAGCTCGAAGGCAGTCTTGAAGGTCGCCTTCTCCTGCTCCGTCAGGAAATCCAGGTGCTGGACGCTGCCCTTGCGGACGGTGATCGCGGTCCAGACCTCGTCGGTGTCCTGCCCATGCTTCGCCAGCACCGCCTTCAGATACGGGTTGCGGACAATGTAGGACCCGCTGAGCGTCTTGTGGTTGTAGACATTGGCCGCGATCGGCTCGATGCCCGGGGACGCGCCGCCGCAGATGATCGAGATGGACGCCGTCGGCGCGATCGCGATCTTGTTCGAGAAGCGCTCCATGAAGCCGTATTCGGCGGCATCCGGGCAGGGCCCGCGTTCCTCGGCCAGCAGGCGGGACGCACGGTCGGCGCCGTCGCGGATGTGGCGGAACATCCGCTTGTTCCACGACTTCGCCACGACGCTTTCGAAGGGCACGTTCAGGGCCTGGAGGAAGCTGTGGAAGCCCATCACGCCGAGGCCCACGCTGCGTTCGCGCATCGCGCTGTACTTCGCGCGCGCCATCGAATCGGGCGCGGTGTCGATGAAGCCCTGCAGCACGTTGTCCAGGAAGCGCATCACATCGGGGATGAACTGCGCGTCGTCCTTCCACTCGAACCAGGTCTCGAGGTTCAGCGAGGACAGGCAGCACACCGCCGTGCGTTCCTGCCCGTGCTGGTCGATGCCCGTCGGCAGCGTGATCTCGGAGCAGAGGTTCGAGGTCTTCACCTCGAGCCCGGCCAGCTTGTGATGCTCGGGCCGGTTCCGGTTCACATGGTCGGAATAGATGATGTAGGGCTCGCCGGTCTCGATCCGCGCGGTCAGGATGCGGATCCACAAGGACCGCGCGGTCACCTTCCGCATCAGCGTGCCGTCCTTCGGCGAGACCAGCGCCCAATCCTCATCCGCTTCGACCGCGCGCATGAAGGCGTCGGGGATCAGCACGCCGTGATGCAGGTTCAGCGCCTTGCGATTCGGGTCGCCGCCGGTCGGGCGGCGCATCTCGAGGAATTCCTCGATCTCCGGGTGGTTCACCGGCAGGTAGCAGGCGGCCGAGCCGCGGCGCAGCGAGCCCTGGCTGATCGCCAGCGTCAGGCTGTCCATCACGCGGATGAAGGGAATGACGCCGGAGGTCTTGCCGTTGCGCCCGACCTTCTCGCCGATGCCGCGCAGATTGCCCCAGTAGCTGCCGATCCCGCCGCCCTTGGCCGCGAGCCACACATTCTCGTTCCACAGCCCGACGATGCCATCCAGGCTGTCATTCGCCTCGTTCAGGAAGCACGAGATCGGCAGGCCGCGCGTCGTGCCGCCATTGGACAGGACCGGCGTGGCCGGCATGAACCAGAGGCGCGAGATGTAGTCGTAGATCCGCTGCGCATGCGCGGCATCGTCGCCATAGGCGGATGCCACCCGCGCAAACAGGTCCTGGTAGGATTCGCCCGGCAGCAGGTACCGATCATCGAGCGTCGCCTTGCCGAAATCCGTCAGCAGCGCGTCGCGAGACCGGTCGATCCGAACCTGGCTGTGCCCTTCTAGCTGTACCGCGTCGAACACAACGACCCCCTATCCAGCCCCAGTAACCCGGGGCGACTCCCCCACGACGCTTACATTGCCCCGGAAGGCCCATCGCAACAAGATGTAGTGTTGCCACACTCCGACAAACACCACTGCTGCCATGCGGTTCCGCTGTTGCATTTTCCAACGGAGCTTGGCAGCGCAGCGTATGTTGCCGTTTCGTTCATGGGCGCAAGCCCCGCCACGCTGCGTCGCGCCGCCATCCTGTCGCGCCCATCCCTTGGACCATGCCGGGGGTATCGGGCGTAAGGGGGTGTTTCGAAGCGTCCCCGATCTCCCCGCTTTCCACAGGCCCGGGGTCCGTCTCCGCGCGGGGCTGGCCGATGCAACGCCAAGGCAGCGGAAACGCAAAGGGCCGGCGGGTTTCCCCGCCGGCCCCTGAAGCCCCTCGGCCGCTGACGGCCTCAGGCGTTATGGCTGTGCTTCAGCGCATCGGCGGGGCGTATTGCAGGCCGCCATTGTTCCAGAGGTTGTTCGGACCGCGCGGGAAGCCGATCGGGGTCATGTTGCGCTCCCAGATCTCGCCGTAATTGCCCACCGCCTTGATGACGTTGACCGTCCAGTTGTTGGGCAGGCCGAGCATCTGGCCGAGCTCGCCCGAGCGGCCCAGGAAGCGCTGCACGTCCGGGTTGTTGCTGTTGGCGAAGCTGTCGATATTCGCCGCCGTGATGCCGAGTTCCTCGGCGGTCACCAGCGCGAAATGCGTCCAACGGACGATGTCGAAGAAGCGCCAGTCGCCCTTGCGGACCACCGGGCCGAGCGGCTCCTTCGAGATGATCTCGGGCAGCAGCAGGTAGCGGCCGGCATTGGCGCCCTGCGCCGCGCGGAAGGAGGCGAGGGAGGAGGCATCCGTCGTGTAGGCGTCGCAGCGGCGGTTGATGAAGGCCGAGCGGATTTCCTCGATGTTCTCGATGACCACCGGGGTGAAGCGGATGCGGTTGGCGCGGAAGTAATCCGTCATGTTCAGCTCGGTCGTGGTGCCGGGCTGCACGCAGACCGTCGCGCCATCCAGCTGGCGGGCCGAGGTGACGCCGCTGTCGCGATGCACCATGAAGCCCTGGCCGTCATAGACATTGATGCCGGCGAAGGAGAGCCCGAGCGAGGCCTCGCGGCTCAGCGTCCAGGTCGTGGTGCGGGAGAGCATGTCGATCTCACCCGACTGCAGCATGGTGAAGCGCTGCTGGGTGGAGGAGGGGACGATGCGGACCCGGTTCGCGTCGCCGAGGATCGCCACCGCCACCGCGCGGCAATAATCGACATCGAGGCCGCGCCACACGCCCTGGCTATCCGGCAGCGAGAAGCCGACGGTCGAGGGCGAGGTGGAGCAGACCAGCTGCCCACGGGCGCGGATCGCGCCGACAGTGTCGGCCGCGGGCTGGGCGAAGGCCGGGGCGCTCATGAAGAGCGCGGCGCCCATGGCGAGCGCGGTACGGACGAGTCTCATGCTTCGGAATCTCCCTCTGACCAGGTGCGGGCGGACGGCCCGTCGTTGAACGCGACTCTTCGTTGAGCCTGGGCGCGGCTGCAAGTGACGCACAAGTCATGCCATATCACCATAACTTTTCAAGCGAAACGGGGGGCAAGCCCCGGAAGGGTCCCGAAACTGGTCCATTGGCGACCTTGATCGCCTCGGTACCAAGCCCAACTGCTGCCGCGGCGCAGCCGATCAGCACGGCCTCCCGCCTGGCCACTCTCGCAGGATGCGGGCTTGGACCGCAGCCCTTGGTGCCCGCCATCCCCCTCGACGAGGCATCCGACAGGAGAAGACCCCATGGCCGCCGAGGCGCACGGCAAATCGACCGAGATCGCCGCCAGCTTCGTCCTGCTCGGCGCGACGGTGCTTGCCCTCGTCCTGGCCAATTCCGGCCTGGCCGGCGCCTATAAGGCGGTGCTGGGGACCGAGATCCGCCTCGGCATCGGGGGCTGGGAGTTGGCCGACCAGGTGAAGGGCTGGATCAAGAACGCGCTGATGGCGGTGTTCTTCCTCTTCGTCGGGCTCGAGATCAAATACGAATTCCGCGACGGCGCCCTGTCCGATCCGCGCCGCGCGGCGCTGCCCTTTGCCGCCGCCGCGGGCGGCATGGCGCTGCCGGCGGCGGTCTACCTGCTGATGGTGGGCGGCGATCCGGCGCTGGCGGCCGGCTGGGCGATCCCGTCCGCGACCGACATCGCCTTCGCCATCGGCGTGGTCGGCCTGCTCGGCGCGCGGGTGCCGGTGACCCTGAAGGCCTTCCTGCTGGCCGTCGCCGTCATCGACGACATCGGCGCCATCCTGATCATCGCGCTGTTCTACACGGCCGAGGTCCACCCCTGGGCGCTGGTTGGCGCGGGGGGGACGGCTGCGGTGCTGCTGGGCATGAACCTCGGCGGCGTGCGGCAGCTTGGGCCCTACATGCTGGCCGGGCTCGCGCTCTGGGTGTTCTTCATGGAAAGCGGCGTCAGCGCGACGCTGGCCGGCGTGCTGCTGGCCTTCTTCATCCCGCTGCGGGTGGCGCCCGGCGCGGGGGGCCACAGCCCGCTGCACCTGCTGATGGCGAAGCTGAAGCCCGGCGTGCTGTTCCTCATCATGCCGGTCTTCGCGCTGGCCAATGCCGGCGTGCCGCTGGCTGGCCTCGGGCTCGGGGCGCTGGCCCATCCGGTGACGGCGGGCATCGCGCTTGGCCTCTTCGTCGGCAAGCCCATCGGCATCCTGGCCTGCGTCTGGCTGGCGCAGCGGAGCGGCCTGGCGCGCCTGCCGGCGGGCGCGACGTGGCTTGGCCTGCTGGGCGTCGCCTGGCTCGCCGGCATCGGCTTCACCATGAGCCTGTTCATCGGCGTGCTGGCCTTCGAGAGCGAGGCGCTGATGGACCAGGTGCGGCTGGGCGTGCTGGCGGGATCGACGCTCGCGGCCCTGGCGGGCGTTGCCGTGATCATGGCCGCGGCGCGGCGCGCGCCGCGCCTGGCGCGCAAGCCCGCCTGAGGCGGCGGCGGTGCTACAGGGCTTTCGCCCAGGCGTCCGGGGCGAAGCCCACCAGCAGCCGCCCGCCCGCATCCAGCACCGGCCGCTTCACCATCGATGGTTGCGCGAGCATCAGCGCGACCGCCTTCGCCGCATCGAGGCCCTGCTTCTGTTCTTCCGGCAGCTTGCGGAAGGTGGTCCCGGCGCGGTTCAGCAGCGCTTCCCACCCCAGCAGCGCCACCCAGGCTTCCAGCATCGCCCGGTCGAGGCCCGCGGTCTTGTAGTCATGGAAGCGATACGCGACGCCTTGCGCGTCGAGCCAGGCGAAGGCTTTTCGCATCGTGTCGCAGGACTTGATGCCGTGGATGGTCACGCTCATCGGCGTCACTCCCACTCGATCGTCCCCGGCGGCTTGCTGGTGATGTCGTAGGTCACGCGGTTGATGCCGCGGACCTCGTTCACGATGCGGCCCGCGACCCGGGTGAGGAATTCCATCGTGAAGGGATAGACATCCGCTGTCATGCCGTCGGTCGAGGTCACGGCGCGCAGCGCGCAGGCCTGGTCATAGGTGCGGCCATCGCCCATCACGCCCACCGTCCGCACCGGCAGCAGCACCGCGAAGGCCTGCCAGATCGCATCATACAGGCCGGCGTTGCGGATCTCCTCCAGGTAGATCGTGTCCACCTTCCGCAGCAGGTCCGCTTTCTCCCGCGTCACATCGCCGGGGATGCGGATCGCAAGGCCGGGGCCGGGGAAGGGGTGGCGGCCGACGATCTCCTCGGGGATGCCGAGCTCGCGGCCCAGTGCGCGGACCTCGTCCTTGAACAGCTCCCGCAGTGGTTCCACCAGCTGCATCCGCATGCCTTCCGGCAGGCCGCCCACATTGTGGTGCGACTTGATGGTGACAGAAGGCCCGCCGGTGGCCGACACGCTTTCGATCACATCCGGATAGAGCGTGCCCTGCGCCAGGAAGTCGGCGCCGCCGAGCTTGGTCTGCTCTTCCTCGAACACCTCGATGAACAGGCGCCCGATCGTCTTGCGCTTTACTTCCGGGTCCGTCACGCCGCTGAGCTGGCCGAGGAACAGGTCGGACGCGTCGCGGTGGATCAGCTTGATGTTGAAGCGGTCGCGGAAGGTCGCGACGACCTGCTCGCTCTCGCCCGCGCGCATCAGGCCGTGATCGACATAGATGCAGGTCAGCTGGTCGCCGATCGCCTCATGCAGCAGCACCGCGGCGACCGAGGAATCGACGCCGCCCGAAAGCCCGCAGACAACCCGGCCGCTGCCGACCTGGGCGCGAATTCGGGAAATCATCTCGGCGCGGAAGGCGCCCATGGTCCAGTCGCCGGCGCAGCCGCAGACCAGGTGGGTGAAGTTGCGCAGCAAGGCCGCGCCATGCGGGGTGTGGACCACCTCCGGGTGGAACATCGTGCCGTAGTAGCGGCGGGCATCGTCGGCGATCAGCGCGAAGGGCGCGCCTTCCGAACTCGCCACCACCCGGAAGCCGGGGGGGAGTTCGGTGATGCGGTCGCCATGGCTCATCCACACCTGTTCGCGCGCGCCCTTCGCCCAGAGCCCCTGGGTCAGGGCGCAATCGCCGGTGACGTCGATGAAGGCGCGGCCGAATTCGCGCGCATGCCCGCCTTCGACCTTCCCGCCCAGCTGGTGCGCGAGCGTCTGCTGGCCGTAGCAGATGCCGAGGATCGGCAGGCCCATCGCGAAGACGCAATCCGGCGCGCGGGGGCTTTCGCCTTCTGTCACCGAGGCCGGGCCGCCGGAGAAGATGATGCCCTTCGGCGCGAATTCGCGGATACGCGCCTCGGGGGCGGCGTTGAAGGGCCAGATCTCGCAATAGATGCCCGATTCCCGCACCCGGCGCGCAATGAGCTGCGTCACCTGGCTGCCGAAATCGAGGATGAGGATCCGCTCATGGCGGATGGCGGGGCCGGGGCCAGGGCTAGTGGCGGGGGTGGATGCGGCGGGCGGCGTCATGGCGGGCTATGACCACACCGCAGCCCCGGCGGCAAGCGCCGGGTGGCGGTGCGGCGGGCGGGGATGCGCGATTCGGACAAATAGGTCCCGGCCGCAAAGGTGGCGGGGTATGCGGCGGAAGGCCAGGAGGGGCGGGAGGTCATAGGACATTGATCCTATAAATCACATCCGGCCCCCTCTGGTCCAGCCTTGCGTGCGATCGGGCGATGGGCGGGACCTCGCCCCCGCTACGCTTCCTTCACCGAGGCGGTCGCCGACATCAGGATATCGATCGGGTCCCAGAGATAGGCCGATTGCGCGACCGGCCGGCCCGCCACGCGGATCTCTTCCGTCATCACGGGCTTGCCGCCGAGGTGGCGGTAGAACCAGTTGGCCGGGTTGCCGGACAGCACCCAGACCAGGGCCGATCCGCAGCCGATGGCGCGCAGATGCGCCGCCATTGCGCGCATCAGGCGCCGCCCCACCCCGCGCTCCCGGAAATCGTCGAGCACGTAGAGCGTCTCGACCTCCCCCTGGGCCAGCCCCTTGCGCCGGGCCTTGCCGCCCGATCCGAAGCCGATGATCGCCGCCTCCGGCCCGGTCGCGTCATCCGGCCGGTCCTGGCCGCCGGCGGTCGCGACGAACACCGCATGCCCATCCCGGCGGTCGAGGATGGCGCGGTGGTAGAAGGCGGTCAGCCGTTCTTCCGACAGATGCGCCAGATAGGCCTCGTCCAGCAGGCCGGCATAGGCGCTGCGCCAGGCGGCCACATGGACCGCGGCGATGCCGGGGGCGTCATCCGCGCGGGCGCGGCGGACATTGATCATGGTCGTCTCTCCAGCACCGCGGCGAAGAAGCCATCCGTGCCCTGGCGCGCGGGCGACAGCGCCAGATACGGACCCTCTCCCGGCGCCGCCGCACCAGGACAAACCTCCGCCCAGATCCCCAGGGCGGGTACAACGACGAAATCAGGATGCCGCGCCAGGAAGCGCTCGATCTGCATTTCGTCCTCCTCCGGAAGGAGAGAGCAGGTAGCGTAGACCAATCTTCCGCCCGGACGCACCAATTCTGATGCGTCCTCCAAAATCGCGGCCTGCTTGGTCGTGAGTTCGGCCAGATCGTTCGCATTCGTGCGAATGCGCGCATCAGGATTGCGCCGCCAGGTGCCGCTGCCGGTGCAGGGCGCATCCACCAGCACCCGGTCGAAGCTCCGCCCGCGCCGCTTGCGCCATTTGTCGCCCGCCTGCAGCAGGTGCCGCTCGGCATTGTCCACGCCCGCGCGCCGAAGCCGCCGCCCCGCGCCATCGAGTCGCGTGGCCGAGACGTCGCAGGCCACGATATGGCCGCGATTGCCCATGGTGGCCGCCAGCGCCAGCGTCTTGCCGGCCGCACCCGCGCAGTAATCGGCCACCCGCATGCCGGGCCGCGCATCGGTCAGCAGCGCGATCAACTGGCTGCCCTCGTCCTGCACCTCCACCAGCCCGTCCTTGAAGGCGGCGGTGGCGGAGACCGGCTGGCGGTCCGCGATCCGGAGGCCCCAGGGGGAGAAGGGCATCGGCTCCGCCACCAGCCCTTCCGCCGCAAGCGCCAGCCGCGCCGCCTCCCGCGTCGTGCGCAGCAGGTTGGCGCGCAGGTCGAGCGGCGCGGCCGTCTCCATCGCGGCGGCTTCCGTGGCCAGCGAGTCCCCGAAGCGCGCCCGCAGCCCGGGCAGCGCCCAGCCCGGCAGGTTCAGCCGGACATCCTCCGGCATGGCGGGATCGACCAGCGTGCGGCTGGCGAAGCGGCGGACCAGCTCGATCTCGGCGGGCGCCAGGGTCGGGGGGGCGAAGCGGTCGCCGGTGAAATGCCCGGCCAGCTTCGGCGCCGTCCAGCCTTCCGCCAGCAGCAGATGCACGACCATGAGCAGCCTGGCAGAGGCCGGCTGGCCGAGTTCCGCGAGGTGCCAACCGAGCCGCATCCGCTGGCGGATCGCGCCCCAGGCCAGTTCCGACACCGCGCGCCGGTCGCCGCCGCCGATGTAGCGCCGGGCGCGGAAGAAGTCGTTCGCGATGGCGTCCGCCGGCCTCCGGGGCTCGGCCTCCACCGCGGCGAGGAGGTCCGCCGCCGCCGCGATGCGGGCCGCGGGCGTCATGCGAGCAGCGCCGGCAGCTCCGACAGCGAGGCGATACGGCGCTCGGCGAGCGTAGCGAGGCCATATTCCTCCGGCTGCGGCGTGCGATTCAGCCAGAAGACCCGGAAGCCGAAGCGCGCCGCCCCGAACGCGTCCCAGGCATTGCCGGACACGAACGCGATCCGGTCCGGCGCGCAGCCGAACTGCGCCGGCGCGAGCTCATAGACCTGCCGATGCGGCTTGTAGAGCCGCCGCGTGTCGACCGAGAGCACCGCATCCAGCACCGGCGCCAGCCCGGCCTCCCGCACCGCCTCGGCCAGCATCGCCGGCGATCCGTTCGAGAGGATTCCGATGCGTCGCCCCGCGCGCCGCAACCCGGACAGCACAGGCAGGGCGTCGGGGAAGGCATCGAGCCGACGATAGGCGGCCAGGAGATCCTCCCGCAAGGCTTCGTCCGTCAGGCCATGGGCCGCCAGCGTCACATCGAGAGCGCGGGCCGTGATCGCCGCGAAATCCTCATAGGCGCCGGTCGCCGACAGGATCCAGGAATATTCGAACTGCCGTTGCCGCCACATGGCGGAAACCGCGGCGGCGGCCGGTCCGAGCCGCGCCGCATGGCGCGTCACGGCGGCATGGACGTCGAGCAGGGTGCCGTAGGCGTCGAAGACGACCGCGGTTGGCGGGGGAACGGCGTCGGCTGGCATGGGGGCGGGAGATCCTGAACACAGCGGAGCCTCGCCCCCTGGAAGGGAAAGCGCAAGCCGGCACGCCCCGCAGGCAAGGGCGCGCCTTCGGCCGGCCCCGTCTTAGGCGATCTGCGTGGTCTTCGGGGCCTTCGCGGCCGCAGCCGCCTTCGCATCCTCCTGCTCCTCGAAGGTCAGGACGTTCAGCTCCACGACGAAGAAGCAGAGGATCCAGAGGAAGGCATCGTAGAAGTCGAGCACGTCGCCCTCCAGGCCCCACAGAACCGCGATGACGCAGAGAGCGCCATAGAGGCTGATCTTGACGCCATTGCGGATGCGCCACTCGGTCTCGCCGAATTCGCCAGGCGCATGAATATCGTAGATGAGCGCGGCGGTCACGAGCACCCACAGCGACGCATTCGCCGAATCGAGCCACATGCCCTCGGTCACATACATATAGAGAGCGAAGAATATCAGGCCGTAGGCAAGGGCCTGGACGGTCCAGATGAAGATCTTTTCGGCGCGGTTGCCATAGGGCTTGTCGAGGGTGCTCGATTCATATTCGAAGACCGCCAGCAGCAGCAGCCAGCCGATGGAATCGAACGCTTCGAAAAACTCGGCGGTCGTGAAATAGAAATAGACGTTGATGACCAGCAATATGTAAATCGACCATTTGAAGGCCAAGAACCGCAGCTTCGGCCTGCCGAGTATATCCATCTCCGCCCCCTATCCGAGCGGAGCCTCGGTTCCACAGAAATAACGCAAGCGCAATCACAATTCCGTGACACGCGATCTGGACGGCGTGGGGGCGCCCTGCCCGGGGGATAGCCCGCGCAGCGGCGCTTGTCCCGGGGCGGTTGCCGATCCGCCGGGTGCGGGGCGGGTGCGGGGGGGGGGCGGGGCGCCGCGCGGCCGAGGCGGCCCGCGATCACCCCTCCATGCGGTAGTTAGGCGCTTCGCGCGTCACCGCGACGTCGTGCACATGGCTCTCGCGCAGGCCCGCATTGGTGATGCGGCGGAAGCGCGCGGTCTTCTGCATGTCGGCGATGGTGGCGCTGCCGGTATAGCCCATCGCGGCACGCAGCCCGCCCACCATCTGGTGCACGACACCGGCCACGGGGCCCTTGTAGCCGATGCGGCCTTCGACGCCTTCGGGGACCAGCTTCAGCTTGTCCGCGACCTCGGCCTGGAAGTAGCGATCCGCGCTGCCGCGCGCCATCGCGCCCAGGCTGCCCATGCCGCGATAGGATTTGTAGCTGCGGCCCTGGTACAGGAAGACCTCGCCGGGTGCTTCGTCCGTGCCGGCGAAGACGCTGCCCATCATCACGCAATCGGCGCCGGCCGCGATGGCCTTGGCGATGTCGCCGGACGATCGGATGCCGCCATCGGCGATGCAGGGCACGCCGCGTTCGCGGCAGGCGGCGGCGCTTTCCATTACCGCCGTCAGCTGCGGCACGCCGACGCCGGCGACGATGCGCGTAGTGCAGATGGAGCCCGGTCCGATGCCGACTTTCACCGCATCCGCCCCGGCTTCGATCAGGGCCAGTGCGCCTTCCGGCGTCGCGACATTGCCGGCGACGACCTGGACGGAATTCGACAGGCGCTTGATGCGTTCGATCGCGCGCAGCACGCCGCCCGAATGGCCATGGGCGGTATCGACGACGATCACATCGACCTCCGCTTCCACCAGCAGGCTGGCGCGGCGGAACCCGTCCTCACCCACGCCGGTCGCGGCGGCCACGCGCAGCCGTCCCATCGCGTCCTTCGCCGCGTTCGGATTGGCCTGCGCCTTTTCCATGTCCTTGACGGTGATCAGCCCGACACAGCGATAGGCCTCGTCCACCACCAGCAGCTTCTCGATCCGGTGCTTGTGCAGCAGCCCGCGCGCCTCGGTGGGGGAGATGTCGCCCTTCGCGGTGATCAGGTTCTCCCGCGTCATCAGCTCATAGACCCGCAGGTTGGGGTCGGTGGCGAAGCGGACGTCGCGGTTGGTGATGATACCGACCAGCCGCCCATTCTCGCGTTCCACCACGGGGATGCCGCTGATCTTGTGGGCGTCCTGCAGGGCGTGGACATCGGCCAGCGTCTGGTCGGGATGGATGGTGAGGGGGTTCACCACCATGCCGGATTCGAACTTCTTCACCCGCCGCACCTGCGCGGCCTGATCTTCCGGCGAGAAGTTCTTGTGCACCACGCCAATGCCGCCTGCCTGGGCCATGGCGATGGCCATGGGCGCTTCCGTCACCGTGTCCATCGCCGCGGCGACGAGGGGGATGTGCAGCGAGATCTCCCGCGTCAGGCGGGTACGGGTGTCGGTCTCGGACGGCAGCACGGTGGAATAGGCCGGCACCAGCAGCACGTCGTCGAAGGCATAGGCCTCCTCGAACCGCCCGCGGAGGGCAGGGGAGCTGTCGGACGGGAAGTCGGGGGGAGCCATGGCGGGACCTCGTGCGGAGCGCGACCTTGGCGGCCCGCCCTACACCCGATCGGCGCGCCCCGTCCAGGGCAGAGGCCCGAACTGGCCCGTGAAGAGGCGATGACGGGGCGGCATGGCCGCCGCGGGGCGCGCGGCTATCCCCGGAACCCGGTCGCCACGACATACAGCTCCGCGCTGTCCTTGCGGCTGGCGGGTGGCTTGGCGTGGCGCACCTGGGCGAAGCGGGCCTTCAGCGTGTCCAGGAACGCCTTCTCCGACCCGCCCTGGAACACCTTCGCCGCGAAGGCGCCACCAGGGGCCAGCACGCGCAGCGCGAAATCCAGCGCGAGTTCGGCGAGGCCCATGATCCGCAGGTGGTCGGTTGCCGCATGGCCGGTGGTGTTCGGCGCCATGTCCGACAGAACGAGGTCCGCCCGGCCGCCCAGCGCGTCCTCGACCTGCTTCTCGGCGGCCTGGTCCTGGAAATCGCCCTGGAAGATCGTCGCACCCGGCACCGGATCGACCGGCAGCAGGTCGAGCCCCACCACGCGGCCGCGTTCGCCGACCGCCTTCAGCGCCACCTGGATCCAGCCCCCCGGCGCGCAGCCGAGATCGACCACCCGCGCGCCCGGCTTCAGCAGGCGGAACTTCTCATCCAGCTCCACCAGCTTGAAGGCGGCGCGGGACCGGTAGCCGGCGGCCTTGGCGGCGGCGACATAGGGGTCGTTCAACTGCCTCTCGAGCCAGCGCTTGCTCTGCGGGCTGCGCTTGGTGGAGGGGCGCAGCCGGGTGAAGAGCTGGCGCCCGCCGCCGGTGGTGGGGGATTTCGTCATGCGGGGGGGTGTATCGGCCCTCAGCCGCCCCCTTGCCAGCCCGCCGCGCGCGGGTCCGGGCGGCGCGGCGCTGCGCGGTCGCCGCGGATCAGGCGCAGCAGCAGCCCTTCCCGCAGGCCGCGATCGGCGACCGTCAGGCTCGGCACCGGCCAGATGCGGCGGATGGCGGCGTAGACGGCGCAGCCGGGCAGCACGAAATCCACCCGCTCCGGCCCGACGCAGGGATGCGCCGCCAGCCCGTCCCGCCCGAGCGCAAACAGGTCGCCGAGCGCCCTGTCGGCCTGTGTCGACTCCAGCGTGCAGCCATCGACCAGCGGCCTGCGGTAGCGCGGCAGCGAGAGCGCCACCCCCGCCAGCGTGGTGACGGTGCCGGAGGTACCCATCAGCCGCACCCCGCCCGCCCGGATCTCCTGCCCGATGCGGTGGATGGCATCGAAGCCGGCGAGGCGTTCGGCCACTTCGTCGACCACCGCGTGGAAGCCCGCTTCGGTGAAGCAGGACGGCCCGCCGCGCTCCGACAGCGTGACCACGCCCACGGGGACGGAGATGTAGCCGATCAGCTCCGGCGCGCCGGTCTGGGCGTGGATGCGGATCCAGGCGATCTCGGTGGAGCCGCCGCCGATGTCGAACAGCAGCGCGCGGCGGTCGCCCGGCTCGAAGAGCGGGGCGCAGGAGTCCATCGCGAGTTCCGCTTCCTCCCGTGCCGAGATCGTCCGAAGGCGCAAGCCTGTCTCAGCCTCGACCCGGGCGAGGAAGGCGGGGCCGTTCCGGGCGCGGCGGCAGGCTTCCGTCGCCACCGCGTGGAAGCCGCGCACGGGGCGGCGGGCGAGCTTCTCGGCGCAGGCGTGCAGCGCGGCCATCGCCCGGTCCATCGCGGCGTCCGACAGAAGGCCGGTGGAGACGAGCCCTTCGCCGAGGCGGACGATGCGGCTGAAGCTGTCCACCACCCGGAAACCGCCCGGCGCGGGGCTGGCCATCAGCAGCCGGCAATTATTGGTGCCGAGGTCGAGCGCCGCATAGCTCGGGCCAGCCGGCATCGCACGGCGCTGGGCCGTGTCGGTCAGCCGCGCTGCGGCGCAGGGCTCGGAAGGGGGAAGGGCGTCGTCTGGCATCACACACGGGAGGAAGCCTCCGGACGGAGGCGAAAGATCATGATCCGGTCATGTAGCCCCTGGGGCAAGGCATTTCCACGCAGGCCGGTGCGCGGGGGGATGTTGCCCACCCCAGAGGGCTGTGGTAACCCCCGCGCCCTGCGCAGGACAGCGGCGCATCCACCGGTTGGTGGGGGATAGTTTAACGGTAGAACTCCCGACTCTGACTCGGGCAGTCTTGGTTCGAATCCAGGTCCCCCAGCCAC
Organism: Roseomonas mucosa; assembly: GCA_945878375.1. Taxonomy (GTDB): domain Bacteria; phylum Pseudomonadota; class Alphaproteobacteria; order Acetobacterales; family Acetobacteraceae; genus Falsiroseomonas; species Falsiroseomonas mucosa_A. The sequence goes on from CAMDWG010000009.1 coordinate 160,834, forward strand.
GCCTCTCCCGCCAGCCCAGCCGACACGAGCAACCCGCCGCGGGGACCGGATCGACCCAAGCCGCCCAAGCGGCCGTGGTCCTTCAGGCCCAGGCGGGCAGGTCGAGCCAGGCCAGGTGGCCGCCCTTGCCGGCCCCGCAATCGAGAAACACGCAGCGCCCGCCAAGCAGCCCGTCCGCCGTCACCGGCCGCCCATCGGTCGATCGGCGGTCGTGGCCAACCACCACCAGCATGTCGCGCGGGATGCGGTCCACCCAGTCATGCACGCGGTCGGGGAAGCCGTCGGCGCGCATCCGCCCCGTGACCTGGCCGAAGATGGCCCGCGTCACCAGGCCATGGGCCTTGGCCGCGCCCGCCCCCGGCGGCGGCGGCGCATGCAGCATGCCGGGATGGAAGCCGCCATGCGCGAAGACCCTGCCGCCATCGCGGATCCAGGCCGGCGCGCGAGCGATCTCGGCGATCGCGCGGGCCTTCAGCGCTGGTCCGTCCGGCGCGGCATCGAGCTGCGCGAGGGTGCGGCCGAGCCCCTCTGGCTGCACCCGCACCGCTTCCCCCGCCAGGGCGCGGCGCAGCTTGTGGTCGTGGTTGCCCAGCAGGAACAGGCCCTGGCCAGCATCGATCAGCGCGAACATCCGCCGCAGCACCTCGGGGCTGTCCGGCCCATGGTCGGTCAGGTCGCCAAGCTGGAGCACGAACATATCCGCCGCCAGCGCGCCCTCGATCGCGGCGATGAACTGCGCGGCCTCGCCATGCACATCGGCCACCACCCGAAGCCCCGCGAAGCCGCGCCAGAGATGGGAGGGCGGCGGGCTCATGCCGCGTCGGGTCGTCGCAGCGCGGCGAAGGCCGCCAGCGCCCGCGCGCGGCCCTCGGCCGGGTCCACCACCGGGCGCGGATAGCTGGCACCGAGCCTGACGCCGCAGGAGGCGAGCAGCATGGGCGGCGCGTCCCACGGCTTGTGGATGAAGGCTGCCGGCAGCTTCGCCAATTCGGGCACGAAGCGGCGCACATAGGCGCCCTCGGGGTCGAATTTCTCGCCTTGCAGCACCGGGTTGAAGACGCGGAAATAGGGCGCGGCATCCGTCCCGCACCCCGCCACCCATTGCCAGGACGCGCTGTTGGAGGCGAGGTCGGCATCCACCAGCGTGTCCCAGAACCACGCCGCGCCCGCCTGCCAGGGCTGGAGCAGATGCTTCACCAGCAGGCTGCCCGCGACCATCCGCACCCGGTTGTGCATCCACCCGGTTTGCCAGAGCTGGCGCATCCCCGCATCGACGATCGGATAGCCCGTGCGCCCCTGCTGCCAGGCGCGGAGCAGGGCAGCGTCCTCCGCCCAGGGGAAGGCGTCGAATTCGGCGCGCAGGTTGCGCGCCGGCATCTCCGGCCGATGCCAGAGCAGGTGATAGGCGAATTCGCGCCAGAGGATCTCCTTCAGGAAGGTCTCGACGCCCGGCCCCCGCGCCGCCGCGCGGGCCGCGTGCCAGACCTGCCGGGCCGAGACCTCGCCCCAGCGGAGATGCGGCGACAGGCCAGAGGACCCCTCGATCCCCGGCAGGTTGCGCTGGGCATCATAGGCCGCGAGCGGCCCGGCGGCGAAGCGCGCGAGCCGCGCGGCGGCGCCGGCTTCCCCCGGCTGCCACAGCGCATCGAAGCCCGCCGCCCAGTCGGGCTCGCCCTTGCTGGGGTGAAGGCCGAGATCGTCCAGGCTCTCGCCGCCCGCGGGCAGGGTGGCGCCGGGGATGGCGGCCGGGGCGGGCAGCGCCGGGGGCGGATCGCCGGCGGCCAGCAGCGCCTTGGCGAAAGGCGTGTAGACCGCATAGGGCTTGCCGCTGCCGGAGGCGACGCCATGCGGTTCGCGCAGCAGCACCGTGGTGTGCAGGGTCAGCGCGCGGCCCGACGCCTCCAGCGCCTCATGCACCCGGCGGGTCTGGGCGCGGGCCCAGGGCTCGACGGCCCGGCCGGCATGGACCGCCGCCGCGTCGGTCGCCGCCGCCAGGGCAGGGATCACCGTCTCCGCCCGCCCGCGCGCCAGCAGCAGCGGCGCGCCGCGCGCGGCGAGATCGGCGCCGAGCGCGGCGAGGCTCCGCTTCAGCCACCAGCGGGCGGCGCCGCCCGGTGCATGGTCGCCCGCCGCCTCCGGGTCCCAGACGAAGACAGGCAGAACGCGCGCCCCGGTGGCGAGCGCGGCGGCGAGGGCGGGGTGGTCGGCCAGGCGGAGGTCGTGGCGGAACCAGATCAGGACAGTCTTGGGCATGCCAACCATGTAGGGTCGCCGCGCGATTGTGGCAGCGGGCGTTCCCATGCCAACGGCCGATCGGGCGCAAGCTGCTCTGGTTTCGATAGGGTCTGGAGCAATATCCGACCAGATCGGGTCCATCTGGCCGCATTGGCCTTGGCGGGAGTGCGCCGCCTTCGCGTGAACGCAGCCCGTGGCGTCAGGCCGTCAGGCGCAGCAGGGCGGCCGAGGCCAGGCGCGAGGTGGCGTCGTCGCTGCGGCTGGTCAGCGCCACCGGGACCCGGAGGCCCAGCACGATCCCCGCGCTCTCCGCCCCGCCGAGCAGGGCCAGTTGCTTGGCCAGCATGTTCCCGCTTTCGATATCCGGCACGACGAGGATATCGGCCCGCCCCGCCACGCCGCTGACGATGCCCTTGGCCTTCGCCGCCGCCTCGCTCACCGCATTGTCGAAGGCCAGCGGGCCATCGAGGATACCGCCCATGATCTGGCCGCGATCCGCCATCTTGCAGAGCGCGGCGGCATCGAGGGTGGAGGCGAGCTTCGGCGTCACCGTCTCCACCGCCGAGAGGATCGCGACGCGGGGCAGGTCGATCCCGATCGCGCCGGCCAGGCGGATGGCGTTGCGGATGATGTCGGCCTTGGCCTCGAGGTCCGGCGCGATGTTCACCGCCGCATCGGTGATGATCAGCAGCCGCGGATAGAGCGGCGCGTCCATGACGAAGGCATGGCTGACCCGGCGTTCGGTCCTGAGCCCCGCCTCCCGCGCCAGGGCCGCCGACAGCAGCTCATCGGTGTGCAGGCTGCCCTTCATCAGCGCCCCCGCCCGGCCCTGGCCGACCAGGGCGACGGCGGTCTCGGCGCTGGCGTGGCTGTGCGGGGTGGCGACGATCTCAAGCCCCGAAAGGTCGAGCCCGGCGCCCTCCGCCGCCGCGCGGATGCGGGCCTCCGGGCCGACCAGGATGGGGGTGATGAGGCCCTGCCGGCCAGCGAGCAGCGCGCCTTCGAGGCTGGCGGCGTCGCAGGGATGCACCACCGCGGTCGGCAGCGGCGGCAGGGCCCGGCAGCGGTCCAGCAGGATCTGCAACATCCGCCGGGGCTGGATGTCGAAGGGCGTCTCGGCCCCGCCGGGCGGCGCGGCGGGGGGGATGACCTCCGCGATGCCGTCCAGCACCTTGGTGCCGTCCGGCAGGCGGACGGAACAGGCCAGGGCCAGGGCGCCGGCCGCGGTGGGGCCGGAGACCTCGACGGCCAGCTCGATCTGGTCGCCTTCGGCCAATTGGCCGGCGAAGCGGAAATCCTCCCGCAGCAGGCGCGTCCCGGGGCCGGGGAAGCGGGTGACGAGCAGCCTTGTCATCAGCGTGGCGGCGGAGCGGCTGGTGAGGGCGGGGTCGCTGGTGCCGAGCAGGGCGGCGATCGGGGCCAGCTCCGCCGCGGTGATGCGATGGGCCAGGGCATGGCGGCGACCCTGGGGAAAGCCGGGGAAAGGGGTCTCGTCCATCGTGGTGCAGCATCCGCCGGGCCGGCGCAGGCTGTCCACCCCGATGATGTGACGATCGCCGCCTTGGGCGGCGTGACACCCTGTTCACATCTGGCGGGGCTTGGCCAACACGGGGGGCGGCGCGGGGGATATGGGCGAAAAACGCAGGGCGGCCCTGCCGAAGATTAAGGCTGCACCGCTGACCCAGATCGGCTAAGGGGTCTCCAGGGTGTCAACTGTGTGACGGAACTGGCTGACAAATGGGTGTCGTGATCGGGGAGGTGGCCAGGCGACTGGGTTACCGGCCGGGAATGGCTTGCGCGGTGATCGGGAACCCGCCAGGCATGACGTTCGGATTGCCCAGCGGTGCGACCGCGGCGGCCGACCTGATTTTGGCCTTCGCGGCGGATCGGGCGACCTTGCGGTCCGTCGCGCCGCGGGCGCTGAACCTCTACGGGATCGGCGCGCGGCTCTGGTTCGCCTATCCGAAGAAGACCGGCCCCGTCCGCTCCGACCTGGACCGCGACCATGGCTGGGACCCGGTGACGAGCGAAGGGCTGCTGCCGGTGACGCAGGTGGCGCTGGACGACACCTGGTCCGCCCTGCGCTTCCGCTTCCGCGAGGAAATCCCCAAGGTGATGCGCGCCGGCGCCTGAACCGGCCGCCTGCTGCGCCCGCCCGCGCTCTGTGCGCGGCGGGCCAGCCGGTTTGCGCGATCTGCCTCGACACCAAGGCATCGAGCCGTTGGGCGCGGTATCCAGACCGCCCCCAACGGCCCCTATGACTCAGGCGGCGGCCTGGGGGGCGATGCCCATCTCCGCCAGCACCACCTTCATCTGCGCCAGGGCGAAGCGCACATCCGTCTCGTCGATGGCGCCGATGCAGCCCAGCCGCATGGTCGGCGTGGCGGTGGTGAAGTGCAGGCTGATGATCACCCCGCGCGCCTTCATCCGGCCCAGGAAGTCCTGGAAGTTCCAGGCCGGGTGCGCCGGCTGGTGGACCACGACGATGATCGGGCCCTGGTGTTCCTTCGCGACATAGGGGCGGAAGCCCAGCGCCTGCAGGCCTTCGTACCAGACCTCGCTGTTGCGGGCGTAGCGCGCGAGCCGCGCGGGCTGGCCGCCTTCGGCCTCATAGATCTCCATCGCCACCCGGAAGGCGCGCAGCGCCTGGACCGCCGGGGTGAAGCGGAAGCTGCCCCAGCCATCCCGCAGCGCGTGGCGATAGACATCGTGCAGGTCCATCACCCAGGACCCGGCATTGCCCGCGCATTCCTCCAGCCGCTTGATGGGCGCCACCGCGAAGCCGAAGCCCGGCAGGCCTTCCAGGCACTTGTTGGAGGTGAAGACCACCACGTCGCATTCCGGATGGTCGGCGATGCGGAAGGGCAGGGCGGCGAAGCCCGAGACCGCGTCGCAGATCAGCCGTCGTCCCGCCGCGCGCACCACCGGGCCCAGGATGTTGGGATCGTTGACGATGCCCGTCCCGGTCTCGCTGACCACGATGGCCACATGGCCGACATCGGGGTTCTCGGCCAGGGCGGCGGCCAGCTTCTCCGGGCTCATCGGCTCATTGTCCGGGCCGCGCAGGGACACGACAACGCGCCCGGCCTCGGTCGCCAGCCGCGCGAGGCGGTCGGCGTAGCCGCCATTCTGCACCACCAGCACCTTCTGCCCGGAGGGCACGAAGGTGCGGATCGCGGCTTCGACCACCATGTGGCCGCAGCCCGGCAGCGGCAGGGAGACATGCTCCCCCTCCACCCCGCCGGCGATCGCCACGATCCGGGGGCGCATCGCAGCGTATTCGGCGCGGAAGCTGTCGTCCCAGGGGGCGATGTCCTCGGCCATCACGGCGCGAACCTCGGGGCGGGTCTGCACGGGGCCGGGAAGCAGCATGAGCATGGGCGGGATTCCGTGATGCGCGGTCGCGTCGGGGGCCTGTTCAGGCACCCTTCGCGTCATCTTGGGTATGCCGCGCCTCGGCCGCCGCAGGAAGCGGCATCAGGCCACCAGCGGTCCAGAAAATTCGCGCCTCAGCTTCCGCAGGATCGCATCGGCGAAATCCGGGTAGTCGGCGCAGCTCATCGCGAAGCTGCCGGGGCCACCGATCACCTCCGCCGCGTAATGCTCCAGCAGGTCCGGCTCCTCGTTCAGGATGGCAAGCGCGTTGATGGTGATGCCCGCATCCACCGCCAGGTCCCGCACCGGCCCCGGCGCCCTTCCCTGGTTGTGCGGGCCATCGCCCGAGACATCCATGACATAGCGCGCCGCATCCCCCGGAAAGGCGCCGAGCAGCGCCAGGCCGGCGGCCATTCCCTCACCCAGCGCCGTCGCGCCCGGGCGCGGCAGGCGGGGCGCGTTCTCGATGGCCTCCGCGATGGCGGCGACGCTGTCCGGCCCGTCGAGCCTGGTCCAGGGCAGCGCCACATCCTGCGCGCCCACCCCCGACCACAGGACAAGGCAGATGGCCGCCGCGCGCCGGGGGCCGGAGGTGGCGGCCGCCAGCACCGAGGGATCGCGCAGCGCCGCGGCCGTGCCGCCGGCCATCAGGGCGAATTCGTCGAAATCGACGCTCGCCGAGACGTCCATCGAAAGGCAGAGGGCGATATCGACCGGATCCATGCGGTCCTTTGTCGCAAGGGAAGGGGCTTCTCGCCAACCTCTGGATCCGGGATCTCCGGCCCGGTGGGCAGCGACCACGGGGCCGCCCGTCACGCCATGCCCCTGTCCCCGCCCTGCGGCGCATGCTAGCGATTGCGACAAGGGAAGCCCCGGCAATCGGCCGGCGTCGAGAATCGAAGGAAGCTGGCCATAATCGGCCTGAACGGGGCGGATCGCCTGCTGCCCCCTGACCATCATTCAAGCCCCATCTCGGAACTGGTGCAGGGGATCCTCCGTACCTGGCCCACGGATCGTCTGACCTTCGGCGAGTTGATCGGGGCGCTGGGCCAGCGCGGCTATGGCGCGCTGATCGTCCTGCTCGCCCTGCCCAACCTGCTGCCCTTCTGGGTGCCCTTCCTCAGCCCGCTGGTCGGGGTGCCGATGTTCGTCATCTGCGCGCAGCTGGCCTTCGGCCGCACCACGCCGCGGCTTCCGGATGTGGTGGCGCGCCGATCGATGCGGGGTGCCGCGCTGCTCGGCATGATCCGGAAGGCCTCGCCCTGGCTGCACAGGGTGGAGCGCTTCGTGAAGCCACGCCCCTCCTTCCTCACCACCCGCACCGGGGAGAGGCTGGTGGGTGCCTGGTGGATGGTGCTGGCCGCTATCGTCGTCCTGCCGACCCCGCTGACCAACGGCCCGCCCGCGCTGGCCTGCCTTGTCATGGCCTTGGGCATGTTGGAGCAGGATGGAGTGGTTATCCTCGCCGGCGCAGGCTTCGACCTGTTGGCGGCGGCCTTCTCGCTGGGCGTCGTCGGCAGCCTCGGCTGGGCGCTGTTCGGCGGGCTCGGCTTGATGTTCGGGTAAGGCGCGTGATCGCGGTGGCTGCCTGCGGCCGGCACGCGAATGGCGCGCAACAACGGGAAGGGCGACCGTGATCCGCGTGGGTGGCTGCGCGGTGCATGGACTGCCCGAGGGAATAGGAACCGCGTCGCGATGAATGTCGATGTCGTGCCCGCCGAGGACGCTTCCGCGTCCATCTCGCGCATCGTCGCAGAGGTCGCGGCCGCCTTTCCGGGTGAGCGCATCAGCCTGGGCGAGATGGCACAGGCCTTCGGCGACCGGGCCTTCGGCATGCTGCTGCTGCT
>CAMDWG010000010.1 GCA_945878375.1 Roseomonas mucosa
CTGCCGGTGCTGGTGCTGCCGCTGGCGATCCCCGCGGTGATCTTCGGCGCTGCGGCGATCGAGGCCGCCGCCGCCGGGCTCGTCGCGCGGCCCTATCTGCTGCTGCTCGGCGCCCTGTTGGCCATCGCCGCGCCGATGGCCCCGCTGGCGGCCGGCGCCGCGCTGCGCGCCGAATAGCGGGGGGCCGTCACACGCCCGGACACTGGCGCCGAAGCGGCTGGTTCCGCTCAGCGCGGCCATAGCGTGTTGGGCGGCGGCCGGTTGCCCGGCCGCTGCGGCCAACCCGGCTGATCCATCTGCGGCAAGGGCAGCAAAATCTGCGGCATCGGCTGGGGCACTTGGCCGAAATCGGCCGGGGGAGCCAGCGCTTCTCCGCAGGCGGGGCGGAGCACGCCGCAATCCCAGCTGTAGCCATCCGGCCGGCCGGACATCACGCCGCCCCGCTGGTAGCCGCAGGAACAGAGCTTGCCCGACATGCAGGCGACCGCGCCCAGCCGGTCCTGCGTGCAGGACGGAATGTCCTGCGCCGAGGCGGGCCAGGCGAGGGTCAGCAGGAGCAGGAGGACGCGCATCGGAAACTCCCGGCCGAGGCGCACAAGTTGCCTTCTCCGTGACGGGCGCGCAACAGCGTAACGAATGGCGCCGCGTGTCAGGACCCCCGCAGCGCGTCCAGCACGATGCCCTCGGTCAGCAATTGGGGCAGTAGCACCGGCTCCACCGCGCCGGGGGCCCAGTAGAGATACACCGGCACGCCATCCCGCCCATGCCGGCGCAGCAGCGCGCCGATGGCGGCATCGCCCCGCGTCCAATCCGCCTTGAGATAGGCGACGCCCCGCGCCGCGAAGGCGTCCTGCACGGGCGCCCCGCGCAGCGCGACCCGCTCATTCACCTGGCAGGTGATGCACCAGGCGGCGGTGGCGTTGACGAAGACCGGGCGGCCCTCGGCCCGCAACTGCTCGACACGCGCGGCGGACCAGGCTTCCGCCGCCAGGGCGCCGCTGGGCGCGAGATCGGCCGCCGTGGCGGGGGCGGAGGACAGGCGCGGCAGCAGGGCGGCCAGCGCCAGCACCGCGACACCGGCCGCGACGCGCCCCGCGATCGCCAGGCGGCCCGCCTCGGCCCGCTGTGCCAGCCCGAGCGCCCAGAGCCCTGCCGCCAGCACCACGCCCCCGGCCAGCGCCAGCAGCACCCCATCCGGCCCGCTGCCCTGCGCCAGCACCCAGACCAGCCACGCCGCCGCCCCCAGCATCGGGAAGGCCAGCGCCTGCCGCAGCTTTTCCATCCAGGCGCCGGGACGCGGCAGGATCCGCGCCACGCCAGGAAAGACGCCGAGCAACGCATAGGGCAGCGCGAGCCCGAGCCCGAGCGCCAGGAACACGCCCATCGTCATCGCGGGCGGCATCACCATCGCGGCACCCAGCGCGGCGGCCATGAAGGGCGCCGTGCAGGGCGTCGCCAGCAACACCGCGAGCGTGCCGGTGAAGAAGGCCCCCGCATGGCCCCCGCGCCCCGCCAGCCCCTGCCCCGCCCCGACCGCCCCGCCCAGGCGGAACACGCCCGAGAGGTTCAGCGCCACGGCCAGCATCAGCCACGCCATGGCGGCGACGAAGGCGGGTTCGGTGAACTGGAAGCCCCAGCCGGCAGCCGCACCGCCGGCGCGCAGCGCGACCAGCCCGCCCCCGATCGCCGCGAAGCTCACCAGCACGCCGGCCGTGTAGCTGGCGGCATGCAGCCTGATCGCCCGGTTCGCCTCCCCCGAAAGCCGCGCCAGCGCCATCGCCTTCATCGCCAGCACGGGGAAGACACAGGGCATCAGGTTCAGGATCAGCCCGCCGAGCAGCGCGAAGACCAGCGCCTGCCAGAAGGGCAGCGGCGGGGCCGCCGCCGCCGGGCCGGCCACGGCCGCCGTCACATCGAAGGCCGCGCGCTGGCCGCCCGCGTCGCGCAGCACCACCGTGCCTTCCAGCGCAGGCGGCCTCGCCCCCTCGGCCAGCCGGATGCCGAGGGTCAGCGCGCCATCTCGCCAGGTCAGGCTCTGGGGGGCCGTGTTGTCCATCACGCCGGGGGCGTGGGGGAAGAAGAAGGCGCCCTGCACCAGGCCCGGTGCGAGCCCGGGACCGGCCATGGTCAGGCTGGCCTGCCGGCCGGTCTGCCCGGCCTCCGCCTGCCAGGGCGCGGGGCGGGGCAGGCGCGCGGCCTCGGCCGCGAAGAGATCCGCCATCAGGGGCGACGGCAAAGCGCGGGGTGCGACCGGCAGGGTCAGGCTGAAGCGGCCTTCCTCCGGGATGCAGACCTGCTCGCAGACCAGCCAAGTGGCCTCGGCCTCGATCCGGAAGCTGTCGCCCGGCGTGGCGGTGGTGGGGACCTGCACCGCGATGGGCAGCAGGACCTCGCCCTTGTAGCCGAAATTGACCAGCGGCCCGTATTCGATCCGCTCCGGTGCCGGCCAGGCGATGGGATCGGCGCGCGCGCCCTCGGGCAGGGTGAGCGTGACCTCGGCCGGGGCGCCGGCATCGCCGGCATTGCGCCAATAGCTGTGCCAGCCGGGCGCGAGGCGCATCCGCAACCCGATCCGGAACGCCTCCCCCGGCGCCACCGCCGCGACATCGGCCGCCAGCGAGACGGCAGCGGCCTGGGAGCGCTGCACGGGGCTTTCCACCGCGCCGGCCGGCATCGCGGCCAGCAGGCCGGGCAGGAGAAGAAGGGCAAAGCGCCGCATGGCCTCATAGAACGGGACGCGCCGCCCCCGCCGCAACCCCCATCCGGTCGCGGCAGGTTTGCACGGGCCGGGGCGGGTTGACGCGCCCGCAGGCGAGTTCGAAGAACGATGCCCCCTGCCGGAGCCCGCCCCATGCTGCTCGATGCCACCGCCAAGGGCGTCTATGTGATCGCGCCCACGCCCTTCCTGCCCGATGGCCGGGTGGACGAGGCCAGCACCGACCGGATGACGGAGTTCTTCCTCGAGGCCGGCTGCGACGGCATAACCATCCTCGGCGTGATGGGAGAGGCGCCGAAGCTCGATGGCGCGGAATCGCTGGAGATCAGCCGCCGCATCATCCGCCGCGCGGGCAAGGCTGGCGTGATCGTCGGCGTCACCGCCCCCGGCTTCGCCGCCATGCGCGCCCTGGCGCGCGGCGTGATGGAGGCCGGGGCGGCAGCTGTGATGATCGCACCCCCCAGCCATCTTCGGACCGATGACAGCATCGTCGCCTATTACCGCCAGGCTGTGGAGGCGATCGGGGACGACATCCCTTTCGTGCTGCAGGACTATCCGCAGCTGTTCCAGGTGCAGATGACCCCCGGCGTGATCCGCCGCATCGTCATGGACCTGCCCTCCTGCGTCATGCTGAAGCATGAGGATTATCCGGGGCTCGAGAAGATCTCCGCGCTGCGCCGATTCCAGGCGGAAGGCTCGCTGCGGCCGCTGTCGATCCTCTGCGGCAATGGCGGCGTCTTCCTGGATTTCGAGATGGAACGCGGCGCCGATGGCGCGATGACGGGCTACGCCTTCCCCGACATGCTGGTGGAGCTGGTGCGCCTTTCGGCGGCTGGCGAACGGGACCGCGCGCATGACCTGTTCGACGCGCATCTGCCGCTGATCCGCTACGAATTGCAGCCGGGGGTGGGGCTGGCGGTGCGGAAATACGTGCTGATGCGCCGCGGCATCATCGCATCCGACGCACAGCGCCGCCCGGCGGCCGCGATGACCGAAGCGGCGCGGGCGGAGGTGGAATACCTGCTCACCCGCCTCGGCCGCCACGACCCCCGCGCGCGCCTCGCGCCCGTCGCATAGACCCGAGGACTAGACAGATGACCCCACCCGCCAGACTTCGCGCCCTGCTCGCCGCGCCCGGCTTCGTCGCCATGCCGGCGGTGTGGGACGGGATCACCGCCAAGCTGACCCATGGCGCCGGCTTTGCCACCGGCTTCCTCTCCGGCTCCTGCGTCGCCGCCGCGCGGCTGGGTGGGCCGGACCTCGACCTGATCTCCTTCGCCGAGATGCTCGACAGCCTGGAGATGGTGCGCGGCGCCGCGCCCGATTTGCTGGTGCTGGCCGATGGCGACCATGGCTATGGCAATGCGATGAATGTGCAGCGCACGGTCCGCGCCTATGGCCGCGCCGGGGCCGCCGCCGTGCTGATCGAGGACAAGGTGACGCCGCGCGCCCTGACCGCCGGCGGCAAGCCCTGCCTGCCGCGGGAAGACGCGCGGATGAAGATCCGCGCCGCCGTGGAAGCGGCCAAGGATAGCGGCATCCTGGTGATGGCGCGCACCGATTGCCGCCCCACCGCCGGCATCGACGAAGCCGTCGCGCGCATCGCCATGTATGTGGAGGAAGGGGCCGACATCCTGTTCCTCGACAGCCCGAAGGATGAGGAGGAGGTGCGCCGCGCCGTCGCCGCGTCTGGTGGCCGGCCGCATTTCGCCGTCCTGTCGCCTGGCTCGCCGCGTGAGACGCCGACCCAGGCGCGGGCGGCGGAACTCGGGCTTAAGATCGGCACCTTCCCGACCGGGCTGCTCTCCCCCGCCATGGCGGCGATGCAGGCTGGCCTTGCGGCGATCGCGGCCGGCGGTTCGGAAGCCGCGGGCGCGCTCTCGCCCCAGGCCTTCCGCGATGTGCTGGGCTATGGCGCCTATGACGCGGCGGCGAAGCGGTTCGTCACGCCGGGGTAATCCGGGGGGGTGATCGGGTCTTTCGCGCTGGCGGGGCGGCGCAGGCCGCTCCGGGCAAAAAAGAAGGGCGCTAACCCGTTGGGGTAGCGCCCGAAGTCGAACAGGGAGGCTTCACGTCTGGGAGACGAGGGGGGCCGGGACCAGCCCGGCGCACCCTGCCGCGCCGTTGCCGACGCGACGTGGAAACCATAGGCCGAAGCCGGGCCTGAGGGGTTGGGTAAATGGCCGGGCCGGCCATGCGGCAAACGCATGGATTGGCGGCGAGATGCCTCAATCCTGCCTTATGTGACACACCCGGATGCGGCGCGGCGGTTCCTGCGGCGGTCGCTATTGCGCCGCCACCCGGTGTGGGGCCGCGAGTTCCGACACAAGGAAATCCCGGAACACCGCCACGCGCTTCGAATGCCGCAGTTCCTCAGGGTACACGAAATAGGCCTCGATCCGCGGCGCCTTCAGTTCCGGCAGCACCTGCACCAGCCCGTCCAGCTGTTCGCCCATATAGTCGGGCAGCGCGCCGAGCCCGAGGCCGCTGCGCACCGCTTCCAGGATGCCGGGCAGCGAATTCATCTCCAGCACCGCGCGGCGCGGCGTGCCCGGGCGGCGGCCGGCCTCGGTCAGCCAGTTCACGCTTTCGACCGGCGGGCGGTAGTCGCCATAGACGATCATCCGGTGGGCATCGAGATCCTCGGCCCGCTGGGGAATGCCCGCGCGCTTGAGGTAGTCCGGCGCGCCGCAGACCTTCCAGGAAAAGCTGCCGAGGTTCCGCTGGATCAGGTCCGGCTGCCGGGGCGGATGCATGCGGATCGCCACATCGGCCTCTCGCATCGCGAGATCCAGGTCGGCATCGTCCAGCAGGACGGTCAGCGTCACATCGGGGTGCAGGTGCAGGAAGCGGTGAAGGCGCGGCGCCAGCCAGACGCTACCGAAGCCCGTGGTGGTGGTGACCTTGAGCCGCCCGGTCGGCTTTTCGCGGCTTTCGGTCAGCAGCGCCTCTGTCATCGCCAGCTTGGCGAAGACTTCCCGCACCGCGCGGTTCAGCGTCTCGCCCTGTTCGGTCAGGATCAGGCCGCGCGCATGGCGGTGGAACAGCGGCACCTGCAGCGCTTCCTCCAGCGCCTGGATCTGGCGGGAGACGGCGGATTGGCTGAGGTTCAGAGTCTCTCCGGCATGGGTGAAGGACCCGGCCTCGGCGACCGCGTGGAACACGCGCAGCTTGTCCCAGTCGAGCGGCATGCCCGCGGCGTCTCCCTACAATATCCACCGAATCGGGTCAGCGTGCCACGAAAGATGGCAGTCTGAACAGATGTTTAGTGCCGCGCGCTGCGATGTTGCGTTCAGATATGCGCTTCGGCGGGGGAATGGGCCAGGAATTTCTCCGCTTCCAGCGCCGCCATGCAGCCGGTGCCGGCGGCGGTGACGGCCTGGCGGTAGATGCGGTCCTGCACATCGCCGGCTGCGAAGACGCCGGGGACGGAGGTGCGGGTGGAGCCGGGGGTGGTGAGGATGTAGCCCTCCGCATCCATGTCCATCTGGCCCTTGAACAGCGCGGTCGCCGGGGCGTGGCCGATCGCGACGAAGATGCCATGCACGGGCAGTTCCGACTGTTCGCCGGTCTTCACGTTCCGCAGCGCCAGCGCGCGCGCCACCGGCACGCGCCCGGAAGAATCGGCCAGCACGGCCTCCGGCACGCTGTCCCAGACCACGCTGATATTGGCCTTCGCGAACAGGCGCTGCTGCAGGATCTTCTCGCTCCGCAGGCTGTCGCGGCGATGCACCAGCGTGACGTGGCGGGCGAGGTTGGAAAGGTACAGCGCTTCCTCCGTCGCGGAATTGCCGCCGCCGATCACGGCGACATCCTTGCCGCGGAAGAAGAAGCCGTCGCAGGTGGCGCAGGCGGAAACACCGAAGCCCGACAACTCCTTCTCACCGGGGATGCCGAGCCAGCGGGCCTGGGCGCCGGTGGCGATCACCAGCGCGTCCGCCAGGTAGACCGTGCCGCTATCCCCCGTCGCGCGGAAGGGCCGGCGGGAGAGGTCGATGTCGAGGATCACATCCTGTTCGACCGTCGCGCCGACATGTTCGGCCTGGGCCTGCATCTGTTCCATCAGCCAGGGGCCCTGGATGGCCTGGGCGAAGCCGGGGTAGTTCTCGACATCGGTGGTGATGGTCAGCTGGCCGCCGGGCTGCATGCCGGCGACGACCAGCGGCGCGAGCCCCGCGCGGGCGGCGTAGATCGCGGCCGTGTAGCCGGCCGGGCCGGCGCCGATGATGAGAAGCTTGGTGTGTCGGGTGTCGGCCACGGCTCGGTTGCTTCCGCGATTCGTCAGGGGTTCCATATCCTCCAGGCGCGGCCCCGGCTCAACCGCCCCGGGGCGGGGGCCGGCTGGGTATTCACGGCCATTGCGGCGGTTTGGACTTGAAGAAAATTTAATGTGAACCTAGGTCTTGATCACGAAGGCTTCGGGAATTGCGGGGAACCCACGATGCGACGCGTTGCTGAGCCCGACCTGGATGGCGTGGACCGTCAGATTCTTGCGGAACTCCAGGCCGACGGGCGAATGACGAATGTCGAACTGGCCCGGCGCGTCGGCCTGTCGGCGCCCCCCTGCCTGCGCCGCGTGCGGCGGCTGGAGGAACAGGGGGTGATCCGCGGCTATCATGCCGACCTCGACCCCCAGGTGCTGGGGTGGGAGATCACCTTCTTCGCCCTGGTGGGGCTGGAGACGCAGAAGGAAGCCGTGCTGACCGCGTTCGAGCGCATGGTGACCTCCTGGCCGGAGGTGCGGGAGTGCCACATGATCCGCGGCGGCGGCGACTTCCTGCTCCGCCTCGTCGCGCGGGACACGCAGCATGAGAATGCGCTGACCGTTCGCCTGACGGAGGCCGCGCATGTGCTGCGCGTGCAGACGCTGCAGACCATCCGCACCGCCCGCGACCTGTCCGGCGTGCCGATCGAGCGGGACCGCGAGCCGGCCGCCGCCTGACAGCGGCCGGCAACCTTACCACTTTGCCATGCTTGGGGGTGAGGTGGGGCGCCCTTAGAGCACTTATCCAAACCCCGACGATGGCCCGGGCGGCGCTGCGGCCTTGCCGCGGCAACGCGGCGCAGCCGTCGCGGATGGGTGCAAATCCTGGGGCCCCCGCAAAGCCGCGAAGCGGTTTTGTGGGGAGTTCTTAGCCCCGCCGCACCACGTAATCCCGCGCCCGCAGCGCGGCGATGATCTGTTCGCCCAGCGCGCCGTCGCGCACCTCCACCATCAGGTGCAGCTCCGTGCTCTGCACGGTGGGGGCGCCGAACAGCTGCTGGTGCTGCACCTCGATCACATTGCCACCCAGCGACGCGATGCGGGCGGAGATGTCGGCCAGCATGCCGGGGCGGTCGGGGATGTCGAAATGCAGCCGCAGCAGGCGGCCGTCGCGCAGCAATTGGCGCAGCAGCACATTCGACAAAGCCCGCGCATCGATGTTGCCGCCACAGACCGGGATGCCCACCGACTTGCCGGCGAAGCGCTCGGGGAAGGCCAGCACGGCGGCGAGGCCCGCGGCCCCCGCGCCTTCGGCGACCAGCTTCGCGCCTTCGGCCAGCATGGCGATGGCTTCCTCCACCGCGCGCTCGGGCACGACCAGGACCTCGATCCGGTGGGCCTTCAGCCAGGCGAAGGGCAATTCGCCCACATCGCGCACGGCGATGCCTTCGGCCACCGTCGGGCCGCCGACGGACACCGGCTGGCCGGCAAGCCTCTGCGCCATCGCGGGGTAGCCCTCGACCTCCACGCCATAGACGGTGGCGGCCGGGCTCAATTCGCGCACCGCCGCCGCGCAGCCGGTGACGAGGCCGCCCCCACCGACCGGCACGGCCAGCGTCTCGATCTGGGGAAAATCCTCCAGCATCTCCAGCGCGGCGGTGCCTTGGCCGGCGATGACGCCGGGATCGTCATAGGGGTGGATGAAGGTCAGCCCCTCCCGCGCCGCCAGATCCCAGGCATGGGCGGCGGCCTCGGCCAGGGTTTCGCCATGCAGCACGACCTTGGCGCCCCAGCCTTCGGTCCGGGTGACCTTGGTCGAGGGTGTGAAGCGGGGCATCACGATGGTGGCGCCGATGCCGGCCAGCGCGGCATGGCGCGCGACGGCCTGGGCATGGTTGCCGGCCGACATGGCGATGACGCCCGCCGCACGCTCCCGTGCCGACAGCAGCGCGATCCGGTTGGCCGCTCCCCGTTCCTTGAAGGCCCCGGTGGCCTGAAGATTGTCGAGCTTCAGGTGGATGGACGCGCCCGTCGCGCGGGACAGCGCATCGCAGCGGATGGTCGGCGTGCGGACCACCGCGCCCTGGATGCGCGCGGCGGCGGCGCGGATGTCGGCGAGGGTGACGAGCGGCGTGGCCGGTTCAAAGGACTCGGCCGCGGTACGCAGCGGTGACATGGGATGGTCCCTGCGCTGGGCGTGGCGGGGAAGAAGCCGGGCGCGCCCTTGCCCCGACCCTGCCCCGCATAGCGGGACAGGGCGGGCGGCAGCAATGGCGGTTCAGCCGAAGCGGACGCCCGCGATCTCATACACCCGGGCGCCGCCGGGGGCCGGCACCTCGACGGAAGATCCGACCTTCTTGCCGATCAGCGCCTTGGCCAGGGGCGAGGAGATGGAGATCGACCCCGCCTTCATATCCGCCTCGTGGGAGCCGACGATGCGGTAGGTCTTTTCATCCTCCGTCTCCTCGTCCACCACGGTGACATAGGCGCCGAAGCGCACCTGGTCGCCGGACAGCCTGGAGGTGTCGATCACCTCGACCGAGGGGATGATGCCTTCGAGTTCCGCGATGCGGCCCTCGATGAAGGACTGGCGTTCCCGCGCCGCATGGTATTCCGCGTTCTCCGAGAGGTCGCCATGCGCGCGTGCTTCCGCGATCGCACGGATCACGGCCGGGCGTTCCTCCGATTTCAGTACACGCAGTTCCTCCTGCAGGCGGGTCAGGCCCTCCGCGGTCATGGGGAACTTCTGCACGTCACGTCCTTCCCTGGAGAATGACCGCCCCGGGTGAAGTGTCCCAGGGTGTTCATCACGCGTTCAGACACGGCCGGCCGGGTCTTACCGACGGCCCGCCGGGGCCGAATTGCAGCAGAGCATGAAACGTCCGGCGGGGGCGAACAAGAAGATGGCGGCAGACAGGGTACCGCCCCGCTGCCGCCCTACACTTCAGAATGAGCGCTGGAAGTAGGCTTGCAGGGGCGCAACATCAAGGGTTCCGCCCTTCAGGGCCGCAATGGCATGCACCGCCGCGCGGGCCCCGGCCATGGTGGTGTAGTGCGGCACCCCATGCGTGAGCGCGCTGCGGCGGATGTCGAAGCTGTCGGACACCGACTGCCCGCCGCTGCTGGTGTTGATGACCAGTTGGATCGCATCCGACTTGATCGCGTCCACGCAATGCGGCCGGCCTTCCAGCACCTTGCCCACCACCGTGCAGTCCAGCCCCGCTTCCCGCAGCCGCGCAGCGGTGCCCTGGGTGGCGCTGATGCGGAAGCCCATCT
This sequence comes from Roseomonas mucosa, assembly GCA_945878375.1. Classification (GTDB taxonomy): domain Bacteria; phylum Pseudomonadota; class Alphaproteobacteria; order Acetobacterales; family Acetobacteraceae; genus Falsiroseomonas; species Falsiroseomonas mucosa_A. The sequence continues at coordinate 10,197 of CAMDWG010000010.1, forward strand.
CCAGCAGGCGGCGCGCCAGGGTGATGGCGGCGCCCTTGTCGCTGTCCTTGACGGATATGAAGGCGGTGCCGGATTCCGGCAGCTTCACCCCAGCGCCCAGCTGGGACTTCAGGAAGGCGCGCTCGAAGCTGGCATCGAGGCCCATCACCTCCCCGGTCGACTTCATCTCCGGGCCGAGCAGCACATCGACGCCGGGGAAGCGGTTGAAGGGGAAGACCGCTTCCTTCACCGCGACATGCGGCGCGACGGCGGCGTCATCCAGGTCGAACTCGCGCAAGGACGCGCCAGCCATGACCCGCGCGCCGATCTTCGCCACCGGCACGCCGGTCGCCTTGGCGACGAAGGGCACGGTGCGGCTGGCGCGGGGGTTCACTTCCAGCACGAAGACCTCGCCATCCTTCACGGCGTATTGCACGTTCATCAGGCCCTTGACCTTCAGCGCGCGGGCCATCGCTTCCGTCTCCGCCTTCAGCTCCGTGACCAGCGCGGGCGAGAGGGAGTAGGGCGGGAGCGAACAGGCGCTGTCGCCGGAATGGATGCCGGCTTCCTCGATATGCTCCATCACCCCGGCGACATAGACCTCGCCGTTCAGGTCGGCGATGCAATCCACATCGACCTCGATCGCATCGACCAGGTACTTGTCCACCAGGATCGGATTGTCGCCCGAGACCTTCACTGCGACGGCACCGAAGCGGCGCAGCTGTTCGCGGTTGTGGCAAATCTCCATCGCGCGCCCGCCGAGCACGTAGGACGGGCGGACGACGACCGGATAGCCGATCTGCTCCGCCACCGCCTGCGCTTCGTCCAGGTCGCGCGCGATGCCGTTGGCGGGCTGCCGCAGGCCGAGGCCCTTCAGCAATTGCTGGAAGCGCTCGCGATCCTCGGCGATGTCGATGCTGTCCGAGCTGGTGCCGAGGATGGGGATGCCCGCCTTGTGCAGCGCCTGGGACAGCTTCAGTGGCGTTTGGCCGCCATACTGCACGATGCAGCCCAGCACCTCGCCATTCTCCTGTTCCTTGCGGACCAGGGCGATCACGTCTTCATCCGTCAGCGGCTCGAAGTACAGGCGGTCGGAGGTGTCGTAGTCGGTGGAGACCGTCTCCGGGTTGCAGTTGACCATGATGGTCTCGTAGCCGGCCTCACGCAGTGCATAGGCCGCGTGGACGCAGCAATAGTCGAACTCGATGCCCTGCCCGATCCGGTTCGGACCGCCGCCAAGGATGATGATTTTCCGGGCGTTCGTCGGACGGGATTCGCAAACCGGCGTACCGAAGCCGCCTTCATAGGTCGAGTACATATACGGCGTATCGGACGAAAACTCGGCCGCGCAGGTGTCGATGCGCTTGTAGACCGGCGTGACGCCGAGCGATTGCCGCGCGGCCGCGACCTTCGCCGCCGTGATGCCCGCGAGCGTCGCGAGGCGACGGTCGGAGAAACCGAGCGCCTTGAGGTTGCGGAACGCGGTGGCCGTCTTCGGCAGCCCTTCCGCCTTCACCTTCTCCTCGGCCTGCACAATTCGGGAAAATTCGCGGATGAACCAGGGATCGAACTTCGACGCCGCGTGGATCTCCTCCACGCTCATCCCCGCGCGCAGCGCCTGCGCCACCACCAGCGCGCGATCCGGCGTCGGCGTGGCGAGCGCGGTGCGGAGCGCCGTGTGGTCCGTGATGGGCAGGTCGTCGAGGCCCGTGAGCCCGGTCTCCAGGCCGCGCAGCCCCTTCTGGAAGGCTTCGCAGAAGGACCGCCCGATCGCCATCGTCTCGCCGACCGACTTCATCGCGGTGGTGAGCGTCGCGGGCGTGCCGGGGAACTTCTCGAAGGTGAAGCGGGGGATCTTCACCACGACATAGTCGATGGTCGGCTCGAAGCTCGCGGGCGTCACCTTGGTGATGTCGTTCGCCAGCTCATCCAGCGTGTAGCCGACAGCAAGCTTCGCCGCGACCTTGGCGATCGGGAAGCCGGTCGCCTTCGACGCCAGGGCGGAGCTGCGGGAGACACGCGGGTTCATCTCGATGATGACCATGCGGCCATCGGCGGGGTTGATGCCGAACTGGACGTTGGACCCGCCTGTGTCGACGCCGATCTCGCGCAGGCACGCGATGCTCGCGTCGCGCATGATCTGGTATTCCTTGTCGGTCAGCGTCAGCGCTGGCGCGATGGTGACGCTGTCGCCGGTGTGCACGCCCATCGGGTCCAGATTCTCGATGGAGCAGATGATGATGCAGTTATCCGCGCTGTCGCGGACCACCTCCATCTCGAATTCCTTCCAGCCGAGCACGCTTTCCTCGACCAGCACCTCGGTGGTCATGGAGGCGGCGAGGCCGGCGGAGATGATCTGCTCGAACTCCTCCCGGTTGTAGGCGATGCCGCCACCCGTGCCGCCAAGGGTGAAGGACGGGCGGATGACGCAGGGCAGGCCCACTTCGTCCAGCGCGGCATGGGCTTCGGCCATCGAATGGGCGATGGCGCTCTTCGGGCTTGCGATGCCGATCTTGGCCATGGCGTCGCGGAATTTCTGGCGGTCCTCGGCCTTGTCGATCACATCCGCCTTCGCGCCGATCAGCTCGCAGCCGTATTTCGTCAGTACGCCGGCCGCATCGAGCTTGAGCGCGGTGTTCAGCGCGGTCTGGCCGCCCATGGTGGGCAGCAGCGCATCGGGGCGTTCCTTGGCAATGATCTTCTCGACCATCTCGGGCGTGATCGGCTCGATATAGGTCGCATCCGCGAGGCCCGGATCGGTCATGATCGTGGCCGGGTTGGAGTTCACCAGGATGACCCGGTAGCCCTCCGCGCGCAGCGCCTTGCAGGCCTGGGCGCCGGAATAGTCGAACTCGCAGGCCTGGCCGATGACGATCGGGCCGGCGCCGATGATGAGGATCGAGGAGATGTCGGTGCGCTTCGGCATGTCAGGCTCCGGTCGAATTCTGATGCTCTTTATCCGCGCGCGCTTGGCGCGACGCGGACCAGAGCAGGGCAGGCAGGATCAGAAGGTGGGGGACGCCCCAGAAGGCGAAGGCCCAGATGGCCTGCTCACCCATCATCAGCGTCGTCGCGCCATGGATGGCGGACGAAAGCGCGAAGGCGGTGAGTGCGGCGCGCTTGGGCGGGTAGATTTTCCGCAGCGCATTGGCCAGCACGAACAGCACGAGGCCCGAATAGCCCAGCGCGAAGAAGGCGAGCGCGAATTCCATCAGCCGCGACTTTCCGTGGCGAGCTTCACCGCGAGCAGCCCGAGCGCCGCACCCAGCACCCAGCGCTGCACCGCCATCCAGAACGGCTTGGTCGACAGGAACCTCGCGGCCCCCGCCGCGCCCCAGACCAGCACCGCATCCCAGGCCGTGCAGACCACGATCTGCACCAGCCCGAGGATCGCCGCCTGGACGAACAGGTTGCCGCGATCGGGGTCGAGGAAGGGCGGCAGCACCGCCATGTAGAACAGCGCGACCTTCGGGTTCAGCGCGGCGGTGGCGAAGCCCACGCCGAACAGCCGCGCCGCCGGTTCACGCGGCAGCGCGCGCGCTGCGAACAGAGGCTGCCCGCCCGGCCGCACGCATTGCCAGGCAAGGAACAGCAGATAGGCCGCCCCACCCAGCCGCAGCACATCCCAGGCGTAAGGGACGGCCATCAGCGCCGCTGTGATCCCCGCCGCCGCGCAAAGCATGATGGTCAGCGACCCGAACTGGCAGCCGATGAGCGAGATCATCCCCGCCCCCGTCCCCTGCGCCAGCGCGCGGGAGACGAGATAGAGCATGTTGGGCCCCGGCGTGACCGCGAGGCCGAGCGAGAGCGCAGCGAAGATCAGCAGCGTCTCGGGGGACGGCATGGTCAGCCCAGCGTCGAGAACCCGCCATCCACCGGGATGGCGGCGCCGGTGACGAAGGCGGCGGCGTCGGAAGCGAGGAAAGCGGCGACACCCGCGAAATCGGCCGGATCGCCCCAGCGCTTCGCCGGCGTGCGCGCCAGCACGCCGTCATGCAGCGTGGGCACGTCGATGCGCGCCTGGCGCGTCAAGGCGGTGTCGATCCAGCCGGGCAGGACGGCATTGGCGGTGATGCCATCCGCGCTCCAGGCCGCGGCGAGCGACTTGGTGTACTGCACCACCGCGCCCTTGCTCGCCCCATAGGCCGGGGAGAAGGGGACGCCGAAGATCGACAGCATCGAGCCGATATTGATGATCCGCCCGCGCCCTGACACCTTCAGCGCCGGATAGGCGGCGCGCGTCAGGCGCATCACGCTGGTAAGGTTGGTGTCGATAACGGTCGCCCATTCCTCGTCGGTGACGAGTTCGGGGCGCTTGCGGATATTGGTGCCGGCGTTGTTGACCAGGATGTCGAGCCCGCCGGCCAGCGCCAGCACATCCGCGACCAGCTTCGGCGCCGCCGCGGGATCGAGCAGATCCACCGCGAAGGCCGCGGCATCCCCACCCAGTTCCGCAACCGCCGCGCTGTTCTTCGCCGCATCGCGCCCGGCCACGATCACCCGCGCGCCGCAGGCCGCGAGCCCCCGCGCCATGCCAAGCCCGATGCCGCCATTGCCGCCGGTGACCAGTGCGACGCGGCCGGAGAGGTCGAAGAGGGCCATGGTCACGCCGCCTTCCTGGTCTCGATCATCTCCACGAAGCGCTTGAACAGGTAATGGCTGTCGGTCGGGCCGGGGCTGGCTTCCGGGTGGTACTGCACGGAGAACGCCGGCAGCTTCGTGCTGGCGATGCCTTCATTCGATCCGTCGAACAGGCTGCGATGCGTCACCTCGACGCCCTCGGGCAGGCTGGTCTCATCCACCGCGAAGCCGTGATTCTGGCTGGTGATCTCCACCTTGCCCGTCTTCAGGTCCTTCACCGGCTGGTTGCCGCCGCGATGGCCGCGATCAAGCTTGTAGGTCTTGGCACCCAGCGCCAGCGCCAGCAGCTGGTGGCCCAGGCAGATGCCGAATACCGGCACGCCCGTGCCCAGCACCTCGCGGATGTTGGCGACCGCATAGGCGCCGGTGGCCGCCGGGTCGCCCGGGCCGTTGGACAGGAACACGCCATCCGGCTTGTGGCGCAGGATTTCCTCCGCTGTCGCGCTGGCGGGCACCACCGTCACCGCGCAGCCGGCGGCCGCCAGGCAGCGCAGGATGTTGCGCTTGGCGCCGAAATCCACCGCCACGACCTTGTGCTTCGGCGCGGCCTGCGTGCCGTAGCCGGTGCCGAGCGTCCAGGTGGTCTCGGTCCAGCTGTAGCTCTGGCGCGTCGTGACCTCCTTCGCGAGGTCCATCCCCTCCAGGCCGGGCCAGCCGGCTGCCATGGCGCGCAGCGCGTCCAGGTCGAAGGCGCCATCGGCGGGGAAGGCCAGCACGCCGTTCGGCGCGCCGCCATCGCGGATGCGGGCGGTCAGCGCGCGCGTGTCGATGCCGCAGAGTCCGGGCACGCCATGGGACTTCAGCCAATCATGCAGGTGCTTTGTCGCGCGCCAGTTGGACGGCTCGGTCACATCCTGCTTGACGATCAGGCCGCGCGCCGCGGGGGTGGTCGCCTCGATATCCTCGGGGTTGGTGCCGACATTCCCGATATGGGGGAAGGTGAAGCAGATGGTCTGGCCGGCATAGGACGGATCGGTCAGCACCTCCTGGTATCCGGTCATGGAGGTGTTGAAGCAGATCTCGGCGACGGTCGTGCCATGCACCCCGAAGCCGCGGCCCCAGAAGACGGCGCCGTCGGCCAGGACGAGGGCGGCGGTCGCGCCCTCGGGCGCGCTGAGGCCGGCAAGGCCTTCGGGAATGGTGGAATCGGTCACGGCGGTCTCCGTGCGAAGGTCGGGGCGGGGCTTGCGTGTGTCGGCCTTGGGCAGGTCGTCGAGGACGAGGCCGGTGGCGGCGAGCACCACGGGCCAATGCTTGGCGGGGATGGCGCGCGCCTGGCGCCACTTCCGCACCGCTTCGGTGCCGATGCCAAGGCGGGTTGCCGCCGCCTCGGGGCCACCCAGCAGGGCGACGATGTCCTCGACCGTATGCATAAGGGGCTTATCTGGGAAAAAACTTCCCAAGTCCAGCGCGATCTCGGACTGGGAAGAAAATTCCGTGGGGCCCTGGGTTGGGGGAAGCCCGGCCGGAAGGGTTGGGCCTGGGCAGCCGAAGGGCTAGATCGGATGGCAAGTAAGGAGACCACGCCGATGGCCGATGACCTGCGCACCCGTTTCACCGCCACGCTGAAGGAAGCGATGCTGGCGAAGGACGCCGCCACGACCTCCACCGTTCGGATGATCATGGCCAAGCTGAAGGATGTGGACATCGCCGCCCGCCCGTCCGGCGTGGACAAGGTGCCGGATGAGCAGGTGGTCTCCATGCTGCGCGGCATGGTGAAGTCCCGGCGCGAGGCGGTGGATCTCTACCGCCAGGGCGGCCGCGAGGAACTCGCCGCCAAGGAGGAAGCCGAGATCGCGGTGATCGAGGGCTTCCTGCCGCAGCAGATGGACGACGCGGCCATCGCCGCCGCCGTGGACGCCGCCATCGCGGAAGCCGGCGCGACCAGCGTCAAGGACATGGGCAAGGTGATGGCCGCGCTGAAGAAGCTCGGCGGGGCGCTGGACATGGGCAAGGCGGGGCCGGTGGTGAAGGTGAAGCTCGGCGGGTGATGCCGTAGGGCGGCCGCGCCCCCTCCCACCGGCGCTGCGCGCCGGTTCCCCCTCCCCCGCTCCGCGGGAGAGGGATTTGGGGCGCATCCTGCCTCCCTCTCCCGCGCCAGCGGGGGAGGGTTGGGGAGGGGGCCCGACCGACCGGCCAGGACCGCACCCCAGGCGCGCCGATACGCCGCACATGCTACACCACCCTCCCCCATGGCCCTGCCCCCCGCCTTCCTCGACGAGCTGCGGCTCCGCACCCCGCTGCCCTCCCTGATCGGGCGGAAGACGCGGGTGGTCCGCTCGGGGCGGAACTGGAAGGCGTGCTGCCCCTTCCACGGGGAAAAGACCCCCTCCTTCTACGTCTATGACGATCATTTCCATTGCTTCGGCTGCGGCGCGCATGGCGATGCCATCAGCTTCGTCATGCGGGCCGAAGGGGCGAGCTTCCCCGAAGCCGTCGAACGCCTCGCGGCCGAAGCCGGGCTCGATGTCCCGAAGCCGACGCCCGAGGCCGCAGCGCGGGAGAAGCGGGCCCGCGACCTGCATGGCGTGCTGGATGCCGCCGGCGCCGCCTTCGAACGCCGGCTGCGCCTGCCGGAAGGGGCGGAGGGCCTGTCCTATCTGAAACGTCGAGGCCTGTCGGAGGAGACGATCCGCGCCTTCGGCCTCGGCTGGTCCGGCGCGGGGCGCGGGACGCTGGTGGCCGACCTGAAGGCAGAGGGCATCACCCCCGACCAGCTGCTGGAAGCCGGGCTGCTGCGCGAACGCGAGGACGGACCGCCGACGGAGCTGTTCTTCAACCGCGTGATGTTCCCCATCCGCGACCGGCGCGGACGGATGATCAGCTTCGGCGGCCGAATCCTGGGCGATGGCGTGCCAAAATACGTCAACGGGCCGGAGACGGTGCTGTTCAAGAAGCGCACCAGCCTCTACGGCCTTGATCTCGCGAAGGAAGGGGCGTTCCGCGGCGGCGCCGTGGTGGCGGTCGAGGGCTATATGGACGTCATCGCCCTGCACCAGGCGGGTTTCGCGGGTGCCGTGGCCCCCCTCGGCACGGCCCTGACCACGGAGCAGATGGAGGAACTCTGGCGCCTGACGCCGGAGCCGGTGCTCTGCTTCGATGGCGACGCCGCAGGGGCCCGCGCCGCCGCCCGCGCGGCGGAGGCGGCGCTGCCCCTGATGTCGCCCGAACGCAGCCTGAAGCTGGCCACCCTGCCGCCCGGCGAGGATCCCGATACGCTGATCGTCAAGGGCGGCCCCGGCGCCTTCCAGGCGGTGCTGGATGGGGCGCGCGGCCTGGGCGACGCGCTGTTCGGCCTGATCGCGGAAGGGCGGCCCATGGCCACCCCGGAACAGCGCGCGGCGTTGCGGAACCGGCTGATGGAAGCGGCGGATGCCATCAAGGACAGGTCCCTGGCCGGCGAATATCGCCGCCTGCTGCTGGATCGCTTCTTCCAGGCCACCCGCCCCGCGCCGAGCCGCCAGATGGGCGGCCGCGGGGGCCCGGGCGGCGCCCGCAAGCCGCTCGCCCCCGCCCGCCCCCGCCCGGCCATCACCCCCACCCGCACCCGCACCACCCAGGCCGCCACGCTGATGGCCATCACGCTGCGCCATCCCTGGCTGCTGCCGGAGGTGGAGGAGAGCCTGGGGGGGCTCGATCTCGGCCCCGGGCCGGCCGCGCACTGCAGAAACCTGGCCCTCGCATGGCTCTCGGGGGGCCATGCGCTTGACTCGGCGGGGCTCATGGACCACCTCGCGCAGGCTGGGTTGGGGGAGTTTGCCGCAACGCTGTTGCGCGATCCGTCCCTGCCCGCCGCGGCGCAGCCTGACGCCCAGCCCAAGGAAGCGCTGGACGGCTGGTGGCATTTCTTCGGGCTGCTGCGCGGCGAGGCCGATCTGCTGGAGGACCGGGCCGCGGCATTGCGGGCCTGGACGGAAAGCACCGATCCGGCCGGGCAGGAACGGGCGTCCCTTCGCCTGGTGCGCCTCGGCACCGCCATTGCCGCGCTTCGGCGCGGGGAATGGGACGAGGAAACGGACGGGCCGGCGGGAGCTTCCACCGGCGTCGGGGACGATCCCTCGCGGGACACCCCCTAAGTATAGAGGGGCTTCGCATCACCGGCGGGGTGGTGGCGAGCCTTCACGACGGAGCAGGTCACGCATGGCAACCAAGGCCGCGAACGGCACCGAGACAGCCGAAGGTCGCGACGAGGTGGTGGAGGGCGTGCTGCTCGACATCCAGTCCGCCGCGGTGAAGAAGCTGGTGGCCCGCGGCAAGGAGCGCGGCTACGTCACCTATGACGAGCTGAACGCCGCGCTGCCCTCAGAGCAAGTGTCCTCCGAGACGATCGAGGACACGATGGCGATGCTGTCCGACCTCGGCATCAATGTCGTCGAGAACGAGGAGAGCGAGGACGGCGAAGCCGCCCCCCCCAAGCCGGTCGCGAAGGCCGAGGAGGAGGAGGAGGACGAGGAGTCGGGCGGCAATGTGGACGAGGCGACCCTCGGCCGCACCGACGACCCGGTCCGCATGTATCTGCGCGAGATGGGCAGCGTCGAGTTGCTGTCGCGCGAGGGCGAGATCGCGATCGCCAAGCGGATCGAGGCCGGCCGCGACATGATGATCAGTGGGCTCTGCGAGAGCCCGCTCACCTTCAAGGCCATCGTTGCCTGGCATGACGCGGTCAAGGAAGGCCGCATCCTGCTGCGCGACGTGATCGACCTGGAAGCGACCGCCGGCGCGAACAACCCCGAAGCCGTCCCCGGCGCCCCGGCCGAGGCCGAGGAGTTCGAGGAAGGCGAGGAAGGCGAAGGCGGGCTCGGCCTGTCGCTCTCGGCGCTCGAGGAGAAGCTGAAGCCCGAGGCGCTGGCGGCTTTCGAGGCGATCGAGGCCAACTACACCAAGCTGCACAAGCTCTCGGCCAAGCGGATGGACGCCTACACCTCGGGCGGCGAGACCTCTCAGCGGTCGGAGAAGACCTATGAGAAGCAGCGCGGCGAACTGGTTGCGCTGGTGCAGAAGGTGCAGCTGCACAACAACCGGATCGAGGAGCTGGTGGACCAGCTCAAGGGCCTGAACCGGCGCCTCATGGGCCTCGAAGGCCAGATCGTGCGGCTGGCGGAGGGCCAGAAGGTCAAGCGCGAGGAATTCGTCGCGAATTGGCGCGGGCATGAGCTGGACCCGGCCTGGTTCGAGGGCCTCGCGAAGCTGAAGGGCAAGGGCTGGCAGAACTTCGTCACCAAGGCGAAGGACGAGGTCGAGCTCCTGCGCGCCGAGATCGGCAAGGTGGCCGGCGATACCGGCCTGCCGGTCGATGAGTTCAAGCGCGTCTATTCCACCGTCAGCCGCGGCGAGCGCGACATGACGCAGGCGAAGAAAGAGATGATCGAGGCGAACCTCCGCCTCGTGATCTCCATCGCCAAGAAGTACACCAATCGCGGCCTGCAATTCCTGGACCTGATCCAGGAAGGGAATATCGGCCTGATGAAGGCGGTCGATAAGTTCGAATACCGCCGCGGCTACAAGTTTTCGACTTACGCGACGTGGTGGATTCGGCAGGCGATCACGCGGTCCATCGCCGACCAGGCGCGGACCATCCGCATTCCCGTGCACATGATCGAGACGATCAACAAGCTGGTCCGCACCTCGCGCCAGATGCTGCACGAGATCGGCCGCGAACCGACGCCAGAGGAACTGGCCGAGAAGCTCGGCATGCCACTCGAAAAAGTCCGAAAAGTGCTGAAGATCGCGAAGGAGCCGATCAGCCTCGAGACGCCGATCGGCGACGAGGAGGACAGCCACCTCGGCGACTTCATCGAGGACAAGAACGCGATCATCCCGCTCGATGCCGCGATCCAGTCCAACCTGCGCGAGGCCACCACCCGCGTGCTGTCCAGCCTGACGCCGCGCGAGGAACGGGTGCTGCGGATGCGCTTCGGCATCGGCATGAACACCGACCACACGCTGGAGGAGGTGGGCCAGCAGTTCAACGTGACGCGTGAGCGCATCCGCCAGATCGAGGCGAAGGCCCTGCGCAAGCTGAAGCACCCCAGCCGGTCGCGGAAGCTGCGCTCCTTCCTGGAAAACTGACATGCAGGGCGCGGCGACCCAGCGCGAGGCGACGACGCGCGTCGCGGTGGATGTCACCTTCCTCCGCATGGACGCCCCGCCGGACGGGGCCGTGACGCCACTGCCGCAGGGCGCGACCGTGCTGCGCCTGCCGCGCTGCTCGGTGCCGTTCTACCGGTATCTCTACGACACCGTCGGGCGCGACTGGGTGTGGTGGCTGCGGCGGACCTTGCCCGATGCGGAGATCGCGGGGCTGCTGGCGCGGCCCGACATCTCGATCCATGTGCTCTACCAGGGCGGCGAGCCGGCCGGCTTCTACGAGATCGAGCGGCGGGGCGGGGAGACGGGGACGAACCTCGCCTATTTCGGCCTGATGCCGCATGCGATCGGGCGTGGCGTCGGGCGCAGCCTGCTGCGCCATGCGATCGACGGCGCCTGGGCGGAAAAGCCGCGCGTGCTGACCGTGAACACCTGCACCGCCGACCATCCGCGCGCCCTGCCCAACTACATCGCAGCCGGGTTCCAAGTGATCCGCACGATGCGCGAAGTCTGGCCGGTGCCGAACCGGCTCGGCCTGCCCATTCCGGACCGGCTGCGCGCCTGACCGCCTGCGGGATCGCGGCGCGATCCCGCGATTGATTGCAGCGCCTACGCCGCTTTGGCCGTCGGCGTCTCGCCGCAGGCTTCCAGCACATGGTCGGCGAGTGCGAGGGAGGCGGTCAGCCCCGGGCTCTCGATTCCGAACATGTTGACAAGCCCGGCGATGCCATGGACGCACGGCCCCTGCACCACGAAATCCTGGGCCGGTGCACCGGGCGGCACGATCTTCGGGCGGATGCCGGAATAGCCGGGCGAGAGCGCGCCATCCGGCAGGTCGGGCCAGTAGCGGCGGATCGCGGCGTAGAAGCTGTCGCCGCGCTTCGGGTCCACCGCATAGTCGATGCTGTCCACCCATTCGACATCCGGCCCGAACCGCGCCTGGCCGCCGAGGTCGATGGTCAGATGCGTGCCGAGCCCGCCCGGCACCGGCACGGGATAGATCAGCCGCGAGAAGGGCGAACGCCCCGCCAGGGTGAAGTAGTTGCCCTTGGCGTAATAGGCTTGCGGCACCTTGGGCTCCGGCATGCCGGCGATGGCGCGGGCGAGGCGCGGCGCGTGCAGCCCGGCCGCGTTCACCAACAGCCGCGCGCGCAGCGCCATCGGCTCGGCGCCGCCCACCTCGATCTCGATGCCGTCTTCCGTCGCGCGGCCGCGCGTGACGGGGGCGTGGAAGGCGAAGACGGCGCCCGCATTCTCGGCGTCGCCCTGCAGCGCCAGCATATAGGCGTGGCTGTCCACGATGCCGGTGGTGGTGGAATGCAGCGCCGCCGTGCACTGCAGCGCGGGTTCCATCGCGCAGGCTTCCGCGCGGCCGATCAGGCGCAGTTCCGGCACGCCATTGGCGGCGGCGCGCTGGCGGATGCCTTCGAGCTTGCCGGCCTCTTCCTCCGTCGTCGCGACGATCAGCTTGCCGCAATTGCTGTGGGGAACGCCGCGTTCGGCGCAGTAGCGGTAGAGGCGGTGCTTCCCCTCCACGCAGGCCCGCGCCATCAGGCTGCCGGCGGGGTAGTAGATGCCGGCGTGGATGACCTCGGAATTGCGCGAGGAGGTTTCCGTGCCGATCCCCTCGGCGGCGTCGAGCACCAGGACCTCGCGCCCGGCCAGCGCCAGCGCACGGGCGACGGCGAGCCCGACCACACCGGCCCCGACGACAACGGCATCAACCTGCTCCACGGCGGAGATCCCCCTCTCCCGGATTTTCTTGCCTTTGGATGTAGCGCGGCGTGGGTCGGGCTGCGAGATCGCGACTGCAAAAAGGAAGGGCCGGCGGATCGCTCCGCCGGCCCCACCATGCCGGATCAGGATGGCTTAGCTATGCGCCAGCATCGCCAGCAGCAGCAGCGCGACGATATTGGTGATCTTGATCATCGGGTTCACCGCCGGGCCCGCCGTGTCCTTGTACGGGTCGCCGACCGTGTCGCCGGTCACCGCGGCCTTGTGGGCCTCGCTGCCCTTGCCGCCGTAATGGCCTTCCTCGATGTACTTCTTGGCGTTGTCCCAGGCACCGCCCCCGGTGGTCATGGAGACGGCGACGAAGAAGCCCGTGACGATCACGCCGAGCAGCATCGCGCCCACGGCCGAGAAGGCCGCAGCCTTGCCGCCGATCATCAGGATCACCACGAACACCACGATCGGCGACAGCACCGGCAGCAGGGATGGGATGATCATCTCCTTGATCGCCGCCTTGGTGAGCATGTCCACCGCCCGCCCGTAATCGGGCTTGTCGGCGCCGGTCATGATGCCCGGCTTCTCGCGGAACTGGCGGCGCACTTCCTCCACCACCGCGAAGGCCGCGCGGCCCACCGCCGTCATGGACATGCCGCCAAACAGATAGGGCAGCAGGCCCCCGAACAGCAGGCCGACCACGACATAGGGGTTCGACAGGCTGAAGGTCAGCTCCCCGATCCCGGCGAAGTACGGGTAGAGCGTCGGGTTGGCGATGAAGTACGCGAGGTCCTGCGTATAGGCCGCGAACAGCACCAGCGCGCCAAGACCCGCCGAGCCGATCGCATAGCCCTTCGTCACCGCCTTGGTGGTGTTGCCGACCGCGTCCAACGCATCGGTGGACACGCGCACTTCCTTCGGCAGGCCCGCCATCTCCGCGATGCCGCCGGCATTGTCGGTGACGGGGCCGAAGGCGTCGAGCGCGACCACCATGCCGGCAAGTGCCAGCATCGTCGTCGTCGCGATGGCGATGCCGTAGAGGCCTGCGAGACCGTAGGACGACAGCACGCCCGCGATGATGATCAGCGCCGGCAGCGCCGTGCTTTCCATGCTGACCGCGAGGCCACGGATCACATTGGTGCCGTGGCCGGTCTGGGACGCTTCCGCGATCGACTTCACCGGGCGGAAATCGGTGCCGGTGTAGTACTCCGTCACCCAGACGATCGCCGCCGTCACCGCCAGCCCCACCGCGCCGCAGAGGAACAGGCTGAAAGCACCGAAGCTGCTGCCGCCCACCGTCACCGTGCCGGTGCCGAAGGCGATGTAGCAGAGCGGCAGCAATACCCCGAGCGACAAGGCGCCGGTGACGATGAAGCCCCGATACATCGCACCCATGATGCTGTTGTTCGCCGGCAGCTTCACGAAGTAGGTGCCCGCGATGGAGGTCACGACGCAGACCGCGCCGATCGCCAGCGGGAACAGCATCCCCGCCACGCGCCATTCCGCGGGGAAGGAGATGGCGGCGAGCACCATGGTGGCCACCATGGTCACCGCATAGGTCTCGAACAGGTCGGCTGCCATGCCGGCGCAGTCGCCGACATTGTCGCCCACATTGTCGGCGATGGTGGCGGGGTTGCGGGGGTCATCCTCGGGGATGCCGGCTTCGACCTTGCCGACCATGTCGCCGCCGACATCGGCACCCTTGGTGAAGATCCCCCCCCCGAGGCGGGCGAAGATCGAGATCAGCGAAGCGCCGAAGCCGAGTGCGACCAGCGCATCGATCACCAGGCGGCTGTTCGGCGCGAAGCCGCCGATCACCACGAGCACCAGGAAGTAGACCGCGACGCCAAGCAGCGCGAGGCCAGCGACCAGCATGCCCGTGATCGCGCCCGACTTGAACGCGACATCGAGGCCGGAGGCCAGCGACTGCGTCGCCGCCTGCGCGGTGCGGACATTCGCGCGGACCGACACATTCATGCCGATGAAGCCCGCCGCCCCCGACAGGACAGCACCGATCAGGAAGCCGATGCCCACCGCGAAGGCGTGGCCACCGAAGCCGAAGGCGGCCAGGATCAGCACGAACAGCACCGCGCCCACGATGCCGATGGTGGTGTATTGCCGCTTCAGATAGGCATTGGCGCCTTCCGCGATCGCCGCCGCGATCTCCTGCATGCGGGCGTTGCCCGCATCGCGGCTCAGCACATCCTTCGCGGTCACCAGACCATAGGCGATGGACAAGGCGCCCAGCGCGATGATCAACAAGACGGATAACATCATCAAGGTCGCATACCCCCCCAATTTCTTCATTGGCGCGCGGGGCAGGCTGACGCTCCGGGTGCGGGGGCACGCGTCGTCGGGCCGGCCCGGCCCGCGGGCTCGAACGAAGCTTGCGCGAAGCCCACGCGGCTGGCAACGCCACAAATCAGGCGATTGCCAGGGAAAACCCCGCAAAACCAAGGCATCGGGCCGCCAGCCCGCCGGCCCCGCCCCCTTGGCCGCCGGGCGGCTTCATTCCGGGGCCCCTCGCGGCGGGCGCCGTTTTGTGGTTCATCCCCCGCCGACCGCCACCAGGAGCCCAGGCTGCATGCGCATCGAACACATCGCCATCGGCAAGAACCCGCCGGACGACATCAATGTGATCGTCGAGGTCGGGGTGGGTGGCGAGCCCATCAAGTACGAGATGGACAAGGCGTCCGGCACGTTGTTCGTGGACCGCTTCCTGCACACGCCGATGCGCTATCCGGGCAATTACGGCTTCGTCCCGCACACGCTCTGCGGCGATGGCGATCCGCTCGATGTCCTGGTGGCGAACACCCGCCCGATCGCGCCGGGCGCGGTCATCAATGTCCGCCCCGTCGGCGTGCTGCTGATGGAAGATGATGGCGGGCAGGACGAGAAGATTATCGCCGTGCCGTCCCCGAAGCTCACCAAGCGGTATGAGCATGTGACGGACTACACCCACCTGCCGCAGATCACGCTGGACCAGATCCAGCACTTCTTCGCCCATTACAAGGACCTGGAGCCCGGCAAGTGGGTGAAGATCCTCGGCTGGGGGGATGCGGCGCGGGCGCGGCAATATGTGATCGAGTCGATCGAGCGCGCCAAGGCGGCCGGGTAAGGGGCCGCCCGACCGGCCCCGGGCTTGCGTCCGGCGGCCGGTTTCGCCAACAGGGAAGGGTCTCCGGGCCTGTAGCTCAATGGTCAGAGCGGGCCGCTCATAACGGCTTGGTTGGGGGTTCGAGTCCCTCCGGGCCCATTTCCCTGCCCTTCCCCTGCCAGGGTCAGACACTTGGTTGCTGACTGTGCCGCGCAGCAAGGCTCTGTTGACCTGATCCGGATGACGGTCGCGCCGCCGTAAGGCATCCAGGATCGGCCGATCTCCGCGCCGCGCCCCCGCGCGCGCGCGCCACGCATACCCTGTTCCGTCAGCGCCGCAGCCCGCCCCGCGAGGCCGGCTGGCCTGACCGGACGATGTGCCTTCACGGAGCTGTCCGCCCATGTCCCTTGTCAGGCTGCGCGCCGAATGGTTCGGCAATGTCCGCGCCGATATCCTTGCCGGCACCGTCGTCGCCCTCGCCCTGATCCCCGAGGCGATCGCCTTTTCCATCATCGCCGGCGTCGATCCGAAGGTGGGGCTCTATGCCTCCCTCTGCATCGCGATCGTCATCGCCTTCGCCGGCGGGCGCCCGGCCATGATCTCGGCCGCCACCGGTGCGATGGCGCTGGTCATGGTCACGCTGGTGAAGGAACACGGGCTGCAATACCTGCTGGCGGCAACGCTGCTGTGCGGCGTGCTGCAGATCGGCGCGGGGCTTTTGAAGCTCGGCGTGCTGATGCGCTTCGTCTCGCGGTCGGTGATGACCGGCTTCGTCAACGCGCTCGCGATCCTGATCTTCATGGCGCAGCTGCCGGAACTGATCGGCGTCGCATGGCTCACTTATGTGATGGTCGCCGCAGGGCTGGCGATCATCTATCTGTTGCCGCGCTTCACGAAGGCCATACCCTCCCCGCTGGTCGCGATCGTGGTGCTGACCGCGGTCGCCATCGGCTTCGGAATCGAGGTGCGGACGGTGGGCGATATGGGCGAGCTGCCGGCCGAATTCCCCGTCTTCCTGCTGCCCGCGGTCCCGCTGACTTGGGAGACGCTCTCGATCATCCTGCCCTACTCGGCGACGCTCGCGGTGGTCGGGCTGCTGGAATCCCTGATGACGGCGCAGATCGTGGACGAGCTGACCGACACCGACAGCGACAAGCATCGCGAGAGCATGGGCCAGGGCGTGGCGAATATCGTCGCCGGCTGTTTCGGGGGCATGGCGGGCTGCGCGATGATCGGGCAGTCCGTCATCAACGTGAAGTCGGGCGGGCGCGGGCGGCTTTCCACGCTCTGGGCGGGGCTGTTCCTGTTGTTCCTGATCCTGGTGCTCGCGGACCTGGTGCGGCAGATCCCGATGGCGGCGCTGGTCGCGGTGATGATCATGGTCTCGATCGGTACCTTCTCCTGGCGGTCCATCGCCGATCTGCGCGTACATCCGCGGGAATCGAGCGTCGTCATGCTGGTGACGGTGGCGATCACGGTGCTCACGCATGACCTGGCGCAGGGGGTGCTGGCGGGTGTGCTGCTCTCCGGCATCTTCTTCGCGCGCAAGGTGGCGCGCATCTTCGAGGTGACGTCGGACCTCTCGGCCGATGGCAAGACCCGCAGCTACCGCGTCACCGGCCAGATCTTCTTCGGTTCGGCCGACGCCTTCTGCGACGCCTTCGACCTACGCGAGGGCGTGGAGCGCGTGGTGATCGATGTCTCGCGCGCCCATATCTGGGACCTGACGGCGGTGGCGGCGCTGGACCGTGTCGTGCTGAAGTTCCGCCGCGAGGGCGCCGAGGTCGAGATTCGCGGCATGAACGAGTCCAGCGCGAAGCTGGTGCACCGGCTGGCCAGCTATGGCAGGCAGGACGCCACCGCAAAGACCGCGATGCATTGAGGGAGAACCGCGCGATGGCCCGGATCCTGGCCTGCACCGACGGCTCGATCTACGCCGAGAGCATCGTCGACACATGACCGGGGCGGTGGCGGTGGCCTGCCACTTTGCACCGCCCCCGCCGCCGCGATAGAACCCACCCGCTCCCTCCCCCATCCGCCTCCGGAACCGCAGCCAATGCCCGCCTGGCAGTATGTCTATGTGATGAAGGATCTCACCAAGTCCTATCCGGGCGGCCGTGAGGTGTTCAAAGGCATCACCCTCTCCTTCCTCCCCGATGTGAAGATTGGCGTGCTCGGCCCGAACGGCGCCGGCAAGTCCACGCTGATGCGGATCATGGCCGGGCAGGACAAGGAATTCGGCGGCGAGGCCTGGGCGGCGGAAGGCGCGCGCGTCGGGTACCTGTCGCAGGAGCCGCATCTGAACCCGGACAAGACCGTCGGCGAGAATGTCATGGAAGCGTTTACCGAGCTGTCGGCCCAGCTCGCGCGCTTCAACGCGATCTCGGAAGAATTCGCCGAGCCGATGGACGACGAGAAGATGAACGCGCTGCTCGCCGAACAGGCCGCGCTGCAGGAAAAGATCGACGCCGCCGAGGGCTGGGAGATCGACCGCCGCATCGAGATCGCGCTCGATGCCCTGCGCTGCCCGCCCTTCGACAGCCCGGTGACGCACCTGTCGGGCGGTGAGCGCCGGCGCGTGGCGCTTTGCAAGCTGCTGCTGGAAAAGCCCGACCTGCTGCTGCTGGACGAGCCGACGAACCACCTCGACGCCGAAAGCGTCGCCTGGCTGGAGCAGACGCTGAAGGATTATCGCGGCGCCGTGCTGATCGTGACGCATGACCGCTACTTCCTTGACAACGTGACCAACTGGATCCTCGAGGTCGATCGCGGCCGCGGCTTCCCCTACCAGGGCAACTACTCGGCGTATCTCGACCAGAAGCGCAAGCGCCTGCAGCAGGAGGAGCGGGAGGAAAGCACCCGTCAGCGCCAGCTTGCGCGCGAACAGGAATGGATGGGCCGCAGCCCCGCCGCGCGGATGGCGAAGTCCAAGGCCCGTATCGCAGCCTATGAGGAGATGCTGGCGAAAAGCCAGGAGAAGGGCCCGGGCGAGGCCGAGATCATCATCCCGCCCGCACCCCGCCTCGGCAACATCGTCATCCAGGCGGACAAGCTGCGGAAGGGCTACGGCAACCGCCTGCTGATCGACGACCTCAGCTTCAAGCTGCCGCCGGGCGGCATCGTCGGCATCATCGGGCCGAACGGGGCGGGCAAGTCCACGCTGTTCAAGATGATCACCGATGTCGAACAGCCCGATGGCGGCACGCTCGTCGTCGGCGATACGGTCAAGCTCGGCTATGTGGACCAGAGCCGCGACAGCCTGGACGACAACCGGACCGTCTGGCAGGAAATCTCCGACGGGATGGACCAGATCACCATCGGCAAGCGCACCATTCCGTCGCGCGCCTACGTCGCCGCCTTCAATTTTCGGGGCGCGGACCAGCAGAAGCGGGTGGGGGTTCTGAGCGGCGGCGAAAGGAACCGCGTGCATCTGGCAAAAATGCTGAAGCGCGAGCACAACGTGCTGCTGCTCGACGAGCCGACGAACGACCTCGACATCGACACGCTGCGCGCGCTGGAAGACGCGCTGGAGGAATTCGCGGGCTGCGCCGTGGTGATCAGCCACGACCGCTGGTTCCTCGATCGCCTGGCGACGCATATCCTGGCCTTCGAGGGCGACAGCCATGTCGAATGGTTCGAGGGCAATTTCGAGGCCTATGAGGCCGACAAGCGCCGGCGCCTGGGTGCCGCGGCGGACCAGCCGCACCGCATCAAGTACCGGCCTCTCGCCCGCTAGTGGTGCGATCCATGGAGCCGGTTCCCTGCCCGGCGGCTGCGGACCGCACCACCAGCGCTTTGGCTGGTTGGCCGATCCACGCCGCTGTCGAGAACCGACAGCGGCGATCGGGCCACTAGGCTGCCATGCAGGGGGCTTGGGTCTCGGCGCGTGGTTTGTGCTCGGCGGCCTCCTTCCTGCGCGTCCGCGCGCGCGGCATCGCGTGCGACGACAAGGCCCGCCCCGCCATCCGGCTTGAGCCCGCATGACCTCCGCCCTGCACAGCGCCCCGCGCACGCTGACGACCGCGCGGCTGTCGCTGCTGCCGCCGGGCCGGGAGCACCTGCCCGACCTGATCCGCCTGAAGGCCGATCAGCGCGTCTTCGGCTTCATGCTGCACGGCACCCGCAGCCCCGAGCGCACGAAGGAAGAACTCGAGGACGACATGGAGTTCTGGCTGGTGCGCGGCTACGGCACCTGGAGCGTCTTCGAACGCGCGACGGGCGAATTCCTCGGCATCTGCGGGCTGATGGAACGCCCCGACGGGCGCGGCGTCGCGCTTCGCTATGCGCTATGGCCGGAATGCCGGGGCAAGGGCTACGCGCGCGAGGCAGCGCGCGCCACGGTGGACTTCGGCCACCAGGCGGGGCTCAAGCGCATCATCGCGGTGGCGCGCGCCGATAACGGGTCCTCGATCAGCGTGATGCACGACATCGGCATGCGCATCTGCGGCGACTTTCGCCATCAGAACCACGAGATGCTGATCTTCGAAAGCCTAAGGTAGGCGCGCCGTCCCGGCGCCGACGAGTGGAGGACGAGGGTGGGAACCCGTCCTCCGCCGGGCATCAGCCCGCCTCGCGCGCCGCAAGCGTCTGGATCTGCTGGCGCATCGCGGCCAGCAGCGCGGCCACGTTGCCGCCATTGCGCGAGATGACCGAGGAATACTCGCTGCGCGTGGTCAGCCGCAGGCTCGTCCCTTCCGCGATCACATCCACCACCTTCGGCTGGCCGCCGACCTCGGCCACCCGCCAATCGAGGCCGAAGGCCGGGTTGCCGGGGCGCTCGACGATGGTGCTGACCAGCGCATCCTCCTCCGTCCGCGCCTGGGTGCGACCGAGGGAGAAGCGCACACCCTGGTATTCGCCGAAGCGGGCCGAGAGGTTGCGGATCAGCACCTGTTCGAACAGTTGCAGGTATTCCTGCTGCTGCTCGGCGGTGGCGGTGCGCCACCAGCGGCCGAGGATGAAGCGCCCGACGCCGTCCACATCCACCGCGCGGCGCAAGACCTGCGCCACGCGTTCCCGCCGCTGGGCGACCGGCGCGTTGGTGGCGTTGATGGCTGTGACGAGTTCCTGGCCGGTGGCCTGGATGAAGGCGGTGGCCCGGGCGATGTCGGTCTGCTGCGCGCGCGCGGGTGCCGCGACCAGGCCGGTGGCGGCAAAGCCGCCCAGGAACAGCCGGCGGGGGAAGATCGAGGCGGAGGTCATGCGGGTCCCTATCCCCTGGGCGGCGGTCAGAGGCCGGGGCCTTGCGCGCCGGCCCCGACGCCAAAGCCCGTTCCGCGAGCGGCCGGATCACCGGCGCTCGCGGGGTTTCGTATCTCTGCCGCGCGCCGCTGGCGATAGGCGCTCCGCAAGCTGGCATAGGGGTCGATGGAGCCGGCCCGCAGCGCGTCCAGCGGCTCGATCAGCCGTTCGCGCGTGTCCAGCACCTGCACGCCGATGCGGGTGACGGTGATCGGATCGAAGATCTCGCCGCCGGTGATGGCGCTGATCGGATTGGTGACCGCGTCCACCCCGGTGCCCAGCAGGTCGCGCGGATTGGATGGGCCGAGGCCGGGGATGAAGATGTAGGGCCCTTCCGGAACGCCCCACACCGCCAGCGTCTGGCCGAAATCCTCGCCATGGGCCGGCAAGCCGAAATCGGTCGCGACATCCAGGATGCCGCCGACGCCGAGGGTGGTATTCAGCACGAACCGCCCGAGCGTGTTGCCCGCCCGTTGCGTTTCCCCCTGCAGCACGTCGTTCAGCAGGATCACCGGACTGCGGAGATTGCCGAGCATGTTCTGCACCGCCGTCCGGATCGGAGGGGGAATAAAGATGCGATAGGCTTCCGCGGCCGGGCGCAACACCAGCGTATCCAGCCCGTCATTGACAACGAACATGGCCCGGTTCCAGGGCTCGATCGGATCGTTGGTGGCCTCGAATTCCGCCACCTCCTCCGGGTCCGAGGGGTCGGGGCGGGTGGCGCAGCCGGCGATGAGCAGGCCGAGCGCGACCAGGGCCGCCAAGCCAGCCGGCCGGGCACGGCGATGCGCGCGTGCCAGTGCTTGGCCACGCATAAGCTGCCCGCTCGTCACGTCCCCGTTCGTCACCTGTCCAACCTTCGCTTGTCCGGCCACAAGTGGGGCCTCTTGGCACCGCTTTCCGGCTGTCGTCCAGTCCTGTCCGGGGCAGACGCGCGCGGGCGAAGCGCCTCGTTGCACCGGCCAGGGTCTTCCGAGGCCGCCATAGCGCCCTTATATCCGCGGCGATCAAAAACCGGAACGCCATTGGTTGTTGCAGGTGGCCGCGTCCTGCAGTTCTTCGGCGGCGCCGACCAGGAGAAACCCGACATGAATATGGCCCTGAGCGGGACGCTGCAGCGCTGGCTGACCGGACCGCGCGTTACCGGCCTGCCGCAGCCGATGGAGTTGCCGGCGCCGAAGCTGTCCTTCGAGTTCTTTCCCCCGAAGAACGAGGCGCTGGAACAGCAGCTTTGGGCCGCGATCCGCCGGCTGGAGCCGCTGGCACCCCGCTTCGTCTCCGTCACCTACGGGGCCGGCGGCACGACCCGGACCCGCACGCATGAGACGGTCTCCCGCCTGGCCAAGGAAACCTCGCTCACGCCGGCCGCACACCTGACCTGCGTCGGCGCGACGCGGGACGAGGTGGATGAGGTCGCGCGCGGCTATCTGGACGCCGGCGTGCGCCACATCGTGGCGCTGCGTGGCGACCCGCCGGCGGGTGCGAGCGAATACACCCCCCATCCCGGCGGCTATGCCCAGGCCGAGGATCTGGTGCGCGGCCTCCGGAAGATCGCCGATTTCGACATCAGCGTCGGCGCCTATCCGGAGACGCATCCGGCGGCGACCTCGGCGGCGCTCGACCTCGATTTCCTGAAGCGGAAGATCGATGCGGGGGCCACCCGCGCGATCACCCAGTACTTCTTCGACACCGACATCTACCTGCGCTTCCTGGATCGCTGCGCGGCGGCGGGGATCACGGTGCCGATCGTGCCGGGCATCCTGCCGGTGTCCAACTTCAAGCAGGTGCAGAAATTCAGCGCCATGTGCGGCGCCTCGGTCCCGGCCTGGATGGCGCGGCTGTTCGACGGGCTCGAGGAAGATGCGGAGACGCGCCGCCTTGTGGCGGCCGTGGTCGCGGCCGAGCAGGTGCGGCTGCTGCAGGCCAATGGCGTGGACGAGTTCCACTTCTACACGCTGAACCGCGCCGACCTGACCTATGCGATCGCGCATCTGCTCGGTGTCCGGCCGGGGCAGACGGAGGGCTGACGGCAGGATTGGTCGGGCCCCCTCCCCAACCCTCCCCCGCAAAGCGGGAGAGGGAGCAGGTTGCGTCAGCTAGCCCTCTCCCGCGTAGCGGGGGAGGGTGGCTGCGCGCAGCGCAGCTGGGAGGGGGCCCGACCGACCTGACCGGGATGAGAGCGCGTCATCGCCCCCATCCCACCCGTCACCGCATCAGGTTGAACTTGTCGATCAGGAACAGCGTGCCGAACAGCGTGCCCGCGAAGATCAGCAGGTGGTTGCGGATCGCGTCCTTCCGCCGCACCAGCTCCGGCGGCGGATCCGGCACGGAAGATGCGCCGAGCGCCGCGAGCCCACGCAACTCGGCCGCCGGGGCGGGCGCGACGGCGGCAACGGCCGCGCTGACCTTGGCGTCGGTCTCGGCCGGGGTCATGCAGGCGCCGAGATAGCCGAAGCGCTGCGCGGCTTCCGCCGGGGCAAGGCTGGTGCCGTCCCACAACACCCAGTTCCGCAGATGCGGGTTCCAGCCAAGCGGCAGCGGATGCTGGCCGCCATCCTCCTTGCGCGCCACCCAATGCCAAGGGCGGTTGGTATCGGCGGGCTCGCCGGGGCGCTCGGCATGGGGCCAGGACATCGGGCGGTTCTCTGTCGGTGGTGTCGGGGCGGAGCCTAGATCAGGCTCCGGTCGGGTGGAACCGCAAAGCCGGTCGGCCCGGTCGCGCTACGCCTGGTGTCGGTCGATCAGGTTCTGGCGGATCTTCCGGCCACGCCTGATCCGGTCCTCGATATACTCCGCCTGCCCCCAGCGCACCGCGCGGCCCAACGCCTGTGCGTCCTCGGTGAAGCGCGCCAGCATCTCCAGCAGCGCCTCGCGGTTGTTCAGGAACACGTCGCGCCACATGGTCGGATCGCTGGCGGCGATGCGGGTGAAGTCGCGGAAGCCGCCGGCGGCGAATTTCAGCACGGCTTCCTTCGTCTCCTCCGCCAGATCATCCGCCGTCGAGCAGATGGTGAAGGCGATCAGATGCGGCAGGTGGGATACGATGGCGACGATCTTGTCATGCGTCGCCGGGTCCAGCGCTTCCACCATGCTGCCGCAGCGGCGCCAGAACTCCTTCACCGCCTCCACTGCGGCGGGGTCGGAGCCCGGCAGGGGGGTCAGCATGCAGTACCGCCCCTCGAACAGCGTGGCGAAGCCCGCATCGGGGCCGGAATACTCGGTGCCCGCCATCGGATGCGCCGGCACCAGATGCACGCCAGGGGGCACCAGCGGGCCCAGGTCGCGCACCACGCTGCTCTTGGTGGAACCGACATCGGTGATGATGGCGCCCGGCTTCAGATGCGGGGCGACCGTTTTCATCAACTCGGCATAGGCGCCGACGGGGACACAGAAGACGACGCAATCCGCGCCCTGCACCGCCTTGGCCGGATCCGCTTCCACCACATCGGCGATGCCGAGTTCGCGGACGCGGTCCAGCGTCCGCGGCGTCTTCGCATGCGCGACGATGGTGCGCGCGATGTCGCCGCGTTCCCGCGCCACCCGCGCGATGGACGACCCGATCAGCCCGACGCCGAGCAGGCAGAGCCGGTCGAACAGCGGGGCCGCGCCGGGGGCCTGGGGCGTCCCGCTATCCGGCACGGGCGAAGGCCACCAGCGCCTCGGTCACCAGGGTGCATTCCTCCGCCGTGCCGATGGTCACGCGCAACATCTGGCCGAGGCCGTAGCCCCCCATCGCGCGCACGATCAGCCCGCGCGCGCGCAGATGCGCGTCGGCGGCCTTGGCGCGGTCCGCGCCGCCGAAATCGACCAGCAGGAAATTGCCCTCACTCGGCCAGGTCTTCAGCCCCGCCGCCGCCAGCGCATCCGCCACCTTGCCGCGCCATTCGGTGTTGTGCGCGACCGAGGCCTCGACCCAGCCCGGCTCGGCCACGGCGGCGATGCCGGCGGCCATCGCGGCGGCGTTGACGTTGAAGGGGCCGCGCACGCGCCCCAGCACATCGACGATGGAAGGCGGCGCATAGGCCCAGCCCAGCCGCATGCCGCCCAGCCCGAAGATCTTGGAGAAGGTGCGGCACATCACCGTGTTCGGCGTCGCATCCACCAGCTTCTGGCCGGCGTCGTAATCGGGCCGCGTGACGTATTCGGCATAGGCCGCATCCAGCACCAGCAGCACGTCGTCCCGCAGCTCCCGGCGCAGCCGCTCCACCTCCGCTTGCGGCAGGATGCTGCCGGTCGGGTTGTTCGGGTTGGCCAGGAACATCATCCTCGTCCGCGGTCCGACCGCGGCGAGCAACCCGTCCACATCGGCGGTCAGGTTCTTCTCCGGCACCTTGATGACCCGGCAGCCGGCCCAGCGGCCGGTCAGGTCGTACATCATGAAGCCATGCGCCGACATGATCAGCTCGGTGCCCTCCCCGCCATAGGCGAGGATCAGCATGGACAGCAATTCGTCCGAGCCATTGCCGCAGACGATGCGCGCGGGATCCAGCCCGAAGCGCGCCCCGATCGCCTCCCGCAGCGCGGTCGCGCCGCCATCGGGGTAGCGATGGGCGCCGGCGGCGCTGCGGGCAATCGCCTCGATGGCGGCGGGCGGCGGGCCAAAGGCGCCCTCGTTGGAGGACAGCTTGATGATCCGGTTCACCCCCGGAACCTTCGATTCCCCGCCGACATAGGGCTCGACCGAGAGGATGGACGGACGCGGCATCACGGACATGGCGGGCATCCCGGGTTCAGGCGGTGACGGGGGCGGCGTAGACGCCGAGAAGGGTGCCCCCGAGCGCGGCCAGCCGCGCATCATGGGCGGCGATCATGCCCGGCAGTTCCACCAGCAGAACTTCGTCCTGCTGCGCAATGAGGGTGGGGACGAGGCCGGCGGCGGCAAGGGCTTCCGCCGCCGCGGCGGGGATGCGCGCCAGGCTGCGATCATCGCCGGAGGCGTCGGGCGGGGTGGGCGACAGCAGGAAGACCGTGGCGTCGGAGACGCCGAAGAAGGGCAGCCGCGCCGTGACGAACAGGCGCGCGGGATCGAGGGTAAGCCACCATCGGCCGGCGGGCGGCAGGGCGGCCAGCGCCGTGGCGCCGGAAGTGGCGGCCTCGATCGCGGCGGCTTCCCCGGCGCAGCGGGTGACCGGCGCCGCGAGGCCCAGATGGGCGCGCAGTACCTCCACCCCTGCATCCGGCAGCCAGGCGGTGGCGGTCAGCGGCGCCTGCATGCTGGTGGTGGCGCAGAGCAATTCCCGCCACAGCCGCACCAGCCCGGCGCGGGGCAGCGGCCCGCCATGGCGGGCCAGCAACCGGCGGAGGATCATCGCCTCCCGCCCCGGCCGGATGGCGGGGCCCTTGCCCTTGGCGCGGCTGGCCGCGAGGCGGGCGACAACGCCCACCCGCCGCATCAGCAGGTCGTGGATCGCATCGTCGAGCGTGTCGATCTCGGCACGCAGCGCGGCCAGTTCGGCATCGCCCGGCGTGGGGCCCGGGGTGGGGCCAGCGGCGGCGGGAGGGGTCGTGTCGGGCATCAGGGTCCGGGTCCGTGAGGTTCCATAAAGCCCGCCGCCCGCGCCGCCAAGGCGGCGCGCGGCCCCCTTGTCGCGGGGTGGCCGGTTGCCCCGGGGCGGCTTGCCGCCTATTGCTTCGCGCCCCTGACCTCCTGTTCTCCTTCGGGGGACCGTAACGGGACATGAACGAGGCCCTCGCCCCCTTCCAGCGACTCGAGCATCAGCGCGTCCTGTTCCCGGACGGTCTCGCGCTCGATTGCGGGGCCGTGGTGGCCCCCCTCGCGGTCGCCTATCGCGCCTATGGCACGCTGAACGCGGCGAAATCCAACGCCGTGCTGATCTGCCACGCCCTGACCGGCGACCAGTATGTGGCAGAACCGCACCCGCTGACCGGCAAGCCCGGCTGGTGGGACACCGTGGTGGGGCCGGGCCGGCCGATCGACACCGACCGCTACTTCGTCATCTGCGCCAATGTGCTGGGGGGCTGCATGGGTTCCTCGGGCCCGGCGGAACCGAAGCCGGATGGCAGCGGGCTGTGGGGCACGGATTTTCCCTCCGTCACCATCCGCGACATGGTGCGCGCGCAGAAGCGGCTGGTGGAGCATCTCGGCATCGACCGGCTGATGGCGGTCGTCGGCGGCAGCATGGGCGGCATGCAGGTGCTGGAATGGGCCGCGACCTATCCGGAGATGGTGGTCGCCGCCGCCCCCATCGCCACCGCGACCTATCATTCGGCGCAGAACATCGCCTTCCATGAGGTCGGCCGCGCCGCCATCCATGGCGATCCGGACTGGATGGGCGGGCGCTACTGGCAAGATGGCCGCATCCCGGCCAAGGGCCTTTCGGTCGCGCGCATGGTCGCGCACATCACCTATCTGTCCGAAGCCGCGCTGGGCCGGAAATTCGGCCGCCGCCTGCGGGGCGCGAGCGCGCTGACCTTCCTGGAAGACGTGTTCGAGGTGGAAAGCTACCTGCGCTACCAGGGCTCCACCTTCGTCCGCCGCTTCGACGCCAACAGCTACCTGACCATCACGCGGGCGATGGATTTCTTCGACCTCGCGGCCGAGCATGGCGGCGATGTCGCGGCCGCCTTCCGCGGCGCGAAGACGCGCTTCCTGGTGGCGTCCTTCAACTCCGACTGGCTGTTCCCGACGCAGGAAAGCCGCGCGCTGGTCCGCGCCCTGAACGCGGCGGCGGCGAATGTGAGCTTCGTCGAGATCGCGACCGACAAGGGCCACGACGCCTTCCTGCTGGATGAACCTGTCTTCCACCGCGCGCTGGGCGGCTTCCTGCGCGGCGCGGCGCAGAAAGTGGGCGTGTGATGCCCGACGCCCCGACGGAAATCCGCTTCGTCGCGAAGAATATGCGGCTCGACCTCCGCCTGATCGCGGAGATGATCGCGCCCGATGCGCGCGTGCTCGACATCGGCTGCGGCGATGGCGCGCTGATCGACCACCTGATCCGCGCGAAGGGCGCCGATGCGCGCGGCATCGAGATCGACATGGCAGAGGCGACGGAAGCCGTCGCCGCGGGCCTGCCGGTGATCCATGGCGATGCCGATGCGGACCTGGCTTTCTATCCGGACGGCGCCTTCGACTATGTCGTGCTGTCGCGCACGCTGCAGGCGGTGGAACGGCCGCGCGAGGTGCTGCGGCAGATGCTGCGGATCGGGCGCTACGCCATCGTGTCCTTCCCGAATTTCGGCCATTGGCACCTCCGCTGGCGGCTGCTGACCACCGGGCGGATGCCCGACAACGAGACCTGGGATCGCCCCTGGTACGAGACGCCGAACATCCACCCCTGCACGATCCGCGATTTCTTCGCGCTCTGCGCCAAGGATGGCTATGTGGTCGAACGCTGGCTGGCGGTGGACGACAAGGGCCTCAGCACGCCCTGGAAGCGCTCGCCCTGGCTGGCCAATCTGTTCGGCGAACAGGGGCTGTTCCTGCTGCGGCGGGGCTAGGCCCTTTCCCGGTCCCACCGGCGCGCCTTCAATGCATGCGACGCTGCGCCGGCGGTGTGCCGGGGACCAGGGCTGCCGCCAGGGCGACATGGGCGGCGGCGGCTTCCGCGCCCAGCCGACGGCATTCCGCTTCGACATAGGCCAGCATCAGCAGCAGCGCCGCATCGTCGTCCGGCTTGGGGGGGGCGGTCATCTCGGTATCGGCGCGCATGACTATTCCATTCCGTAAGGCGGGGCGCCGCAGGCGGCGCGAGGGCAGGACGCTTCGCATGCGGGTCACGTCGGCGTGAAGACGCAATCGCTCGGGTCGAGATTCAACCAGGAATTGGCTTCGCCCGATCAGGCTGCCGGGCGGCCGCCCAAAAGAAACCCCGGCGGGAAGGCCCGCCAGGGGAAAGTCGAGGGAGGAAACGTCCAGGAACGTCCTCGGGGCGGCTTCCCACCCCGGGACGATCACAAGACTAGGCGCGACCGCGCCGACCCGCCTTGATCCAGATCAAACCGTTTTCGGCTCGGATCGGCAAAGCGTGTTTGCCCTTCCGCGCCGACCTTGCGAGGATGGGGCCAGGGGCGGCGCGGCATCCACGCGCGACCGTTTCGACCGAAACAGGGAAAGCGACACATGGCACGAGTGGCTCTCGTCACGGGCGGGCAGCGCGGCATCGGTGCCGCGATCAGCGAAGGGTTGCAGGCGGCGGGCCGCAAGGTTGTCGCCAGCTATGCCGGCAACGACGCCGCCGCGCAGGCCTTCACGGAACGCACCGGCATCCCCTGCTACAAATTCGATGTCGGCGACTTCGACGCCTGCGTGGCGACGGTGGCGAAGATCGAGGCCGAGGTCGGCCCGATCGAGGTGCTGGTGAACAATGCCGGCATCACCCGCGACGCGATGATGCGGAAGCTGACGCGGCAGATGTGGGACGACGTGATCGATACCAACCTCGGCAGCTGCTACAACATGTGCAAGGCGGTGTGGGACGGCATGAACGCCCGCAAGTTCGGCCGCATCGTGAATATCGGCAGCGTCAACGGCCAGGCCGGGCAGCTGGGCCAGGTGAACTACGCGGCGGCGAAGTCCGGCATCCACGGCTTCACCAAGGCGCTCGCCCAGGAAGGCGCGCGCAACCAGATCACGGTGAATGCGGTCGCGCCCGGCTATGTGGACACCGAGATGGTGCGCGCCGTGCCCGCCGATGTGCTGGAGAAGATCATCGCCCGCATCCCGCGCGGCCGCCTCGGCACCGCGCAGGACATCGCGCGCGGCGTGGTGTTCCTCACGGCCGATGAGGCCGATTTCATCACCGGCTCCACGCTGTCGATCAATGGCGGCCAGCATATGTACTGAATTCCCCATGACGTCGCTGCGCGACGCCATGGGGACCCCGAATGGTCGTCGCCTTCCGCAAGGGCGGTTCCGCCTGCCGTGGCAAAGCCACGGCAGGGCACCGGGGGGCCACCGGGCTTGTGTGAGGTCCGCAACGTGCCAAGCGCGCGGCACCCCTCGCGCTCTGCGTCAGCCCCGCTGATTGGTCAACGTGGCATCCGTCGGCGTGGCTTTCGCTTCGGCCTCGCCGCCTTCGTCGCGGTGGCAAGCCACGCCGCCTGGCCACGCCGCATCGCATTGGCGGCATGGCCCAGCCACCAGCCGGCGGCGCGGTTGGCGGCGGAAAGGAACAGGCTGCGCGGGGTGCCCTTCATGGCCGTCCGAACGTGCGTCGCGCAGGTGGGTTCGCTTGCCGCACCTGGGCCGCTATGAGCAGGGGCCATGTCCCCCGCCACGCTGGCCGGTTGCGGCGCGCTGATCCTCTGGTCCTTCCTGGCGCTGCTCTCGCGGCTTGCGGCGGGCATTCCGCCCTTGCAACTGACCGCGATGGGCTTCGCGCTGGGCGGGACCGTCGCGCTGCTGGTCGTGCTGGCGCGCGGGCAGGCGGCGGCGCTGCGGCAGGGGCCGCTGGCCTGGGTGCATGGCGTCGGCGGGCTGTTCGGCTACCACGCGCTCTATTTCCTCGCCTTTGCCCTCGCCCCGGCGGTCGAGGTCAACCTCATCAACTATCTCTGGCCGCTGCTGATCGTGCTGCTCGCCGCGCCGATCCGTGGCCTGCGGCTAGGCCCGGCGCGGCTTGCGGGCGTGGGGCTGGGTTTTGCCGGTTGCGCGCTTCTGGTCGGGCCGGGCGCGGCCTTCCCGCCCGAGGCGGTGGCAGGCTTCGTCGCCGCGCTCGGCTGCGCGGTGGTCTGGGCGGTCTATTCGGTCACCTCGGGCACGCGCCGCCTGGCTGGCGTGCCCACCGAGGCCGTCGCGGGATTCTGCCTGGCCACGGCGGCGCTGGCCGCCCTGCTGCATCTGGGCTTCGAGACGACGGTGATGCCCGATGCGCGGCAAGGGCTGGCCGTGCTGGCGCTGGGCCTCGGGCCAGTCGGCGCGGCCTTCTTCCTTTGGGATGTCGGCATGAAGCGCGGCGATCCGCGCCTGCTCGGCACGTTGGCTTATGCGGTGCCGGTCGCCTCCACCCTGCTGCTGATCGCGGCCGGGGAAGGGGAGTGGTCCCTGCGCGTCGCCGCCGCGACGCTGATGGTCGCGGGCGGCGGAGTTATCGCGGCGCGGGCGCGCTGATCAGAGGGGCTTTCGCAGCAGCGCCCGCACCACTTCGGCGCGGCCCTGGTGGCGCGGGCCTTCATCCAGATGCACGGTGCCTTCCAGCAATTCCAGCACCTCCAGCCCACCGAACAGCTCTTCCACGATGGCGCGCGACCAGAGCAGGTCCGGCATCTTCGGCCCGCCGCTGCGGCGGCCTTCCTGCGCGGGGCTGAAGCATTCCAGCGCCAGAAGCCCGCCCGGCGCCAGGGCGCGCATCACGCCGCGCGCCGCCGCCGCGCGGTCGGCGGGCGGCAGATGCAGGTAGATCCAGGCGATCAGGTCGAAGCCGGCCTCCGGATAGCTCCAGGCCGCCGCGTGGCCGACGAGCGCGTTCACCGTCACGCCGCGCCGCCGGGCCAGTTCCGCCGCCTTCGCGACACCAACCGGCGACCAGTCGAGCGAAGTTACCGTCAGGCCCTGCTGCGCCAGCCAGACGCCGTTGCGTCCTTCCCCGTCGCCCAGCGCCAGCGCCCGCAGGCCCGGCGCGAACCAGGGGCGCAGCTCCTCCAGGTAGCGGTTCGGCGCTTCCCCGAACTGGAAGTCGCCGCTGCCATAGCGCTCGTCCCATGCCAGAGAGGTGCTCATCGCCCCGGTTCCCATCCCGGCGGGGCCAGCTCGAAGCCGGAGAATTCGAAGGCGGGGCTCACGGTGCAGCAGACCAGCGCCCAGCGCGCCGCCGCCGGCCGCGCCGCCTGCCACCAGCCCTGCGGCACCAGGCCGATCAGCGCTTCCCCCGCGCCGAGATCGGGGCCGAGGCGGATCTCCCGCACCGGCCCCGCCGGACCCTCGGCCAGCGACAGCGCCAGAGGCCCGCCGGCCTGCCAGATCCACAGCTCGGCGGCGTCCACGCGGTGCCAATGGCTGCGCTCATTCGCATCCAGCAGGAAGTTGATCGCGGTGCCCGCGCCGCGCCCGCCGCCCGCCGGGGTATCCCGCCACAGCTCCCGGTAATGGCCGCCTTCCGGGTGTGGGCGGAGGCCCAGCGCGGCGATCACCGCCGCCGCGCCGAGCCCCGGATTGCGCAGATCCACCGATCAGGCCGGCGGCGCGGTGCGCGCCATCGGCGGCAGCGCCGAGACCTCGGCGAACCAGGCCGCGAGACGCGGATGCGCGTCGCGCCAGGGCTCGCCGGCGAAGCGGAAATCGAGGTAGCCCAGCGCACAGCCCACCGCGATCGCGCCGATATCCGAAAGCCCCTGCGGCGGCGCGGCTTCCAGCGCCGCGAGGCCGCGATCCACGGCGGCCTTCTGGCGGGCCAGGAAGGCTTCGCGCGTTGCATCCATCGGCTTGCCGAAGCGCATCCGCCGCGCCACCGCGGCATCCATGATGCCATCGGCCAGCGCATGCATGACCGAGATGCGGATCCAGCGCTGTGTGCCCGATGTGGGGAACAGCGCATTCGCTTCCCCGATCGTGTCGAGATATTCGCAGATCACCGGGCTGTCATAGACCGCATGGCCGTCCTCGGTGATCAGGCAGGGGATCTTCGACAGCGGATTGGCCTTGAGCAATTCGGCCGGGGAGCCGTGCGGGTCGGTCGCCACCGTCTCGATGCGGTTGTCGATGCCGCGCGCGATGGCGCAGGCCAGCACCTTGCGGGCGAAGGGGCTCGCGGGGCTGAAATGAAGCTTCATCATCCTGGGACGGGTCCTGTCAGCGGAAGGTGTTCTTGGCCTCTCGGCGCGCGGTGAATTCAGCAAGGTCGCGGGCGCGGAGGAAGGGGTTGGCGGCAAGTTCCTGGGCAATCGTGGTCGGCACCGTCGGCCGGCCCGCCGCGCGCAGCGCCCCGGCGGCCTCGGCTTCCGCCTTCAGCGCGGCATTGTCGGGGTCCACATGCAGGGCGAAGCGGGCATTGGCTTCCGTGTATTCATGCCCGCAGCAGAGCCGCGTGGCGGGCGGCAGCGCGGCCAGGCGCTGGAGTGATCGCCACTGCGCCTCCATCCCGCCGGCTTCCAGCGGGCGGCCGCAGCCCAGGCCGAAGATCACATCCCCGCACATCAGGATGTTGTCCGTGATGAAGTGGAAGGCGATGTGGCCGGTGGTGTGGCCCGGCAGGTGCATCACCACCGACCGCGCCGCGCCCAGGCGCACCACATCCCCGTCCATCACCATCAGGTCGAGCGGCGGCAGGCGGTGCGCGTCGATCGCGGCGCCCACCACCTTCGCGCGGGGGAAGCGCGCCTTCAGCGCGGCCACACCGCCGATGTGATCCGCGTGGTGATGCGTCAGCAGGATCTGGTCGAGCTGCCCGCCCCAGACCTCCACCGCCGCGATGGCGGGCCCCGCCTCGCCAGGGTCGCAGATCGCCACCGCGCCGGTCGCATTCTCCCGCAGCAGCCACAGGTAGTTGTCCTGGAGGCAGGGAACCGGCTTGACCTGCAGGGCCATGGCGCATCTCCGTCCTGTACCGGGTGGCCCGGCGCTCGTTTCGCCTGGGTCGTCCCATCCGGCCGCATATGCCCCTATATGACCCCGCATGACCAGCGAGGTCCACGGCCTGGCCAGCTTCTATGCCTCCCCGGGCGGGGAAACGGCTGCGCGGCTTGTCGCTGCGCGGCTGGCAGCGCTGTGGCCGGCGCTGCCGGGGTGCTCGGTGCTGGGGCTGGGCTGGGCCGCCCCCTATCTCGGCCTGTGGCGGGCCGAGGCGCAGCGCTGCATCGGGCTGGTGCCCGCCCATATCCCCGCCACGCAGCCCCTGGCCCCGCCCGAGACCCCCCGCGCCACGCTGGTGGCGGAGGAAGACCGGCTGCCCTTCCCCGATGACAGCTTTGATCGCGTCCTGCTGGTGCATGGGCTGGAGGCGGCGGAGAATGCCCGACGCCTGCTGCGAGAGGTCTGGCGCGTGCTGCGCGACGATGGGCGGCTACTGCTGGTGGTCCCCAACCGCACCGGCCTGTGGGCGCATCTGGACCGCACCCCCTTCGGCCATGGACAGCCCTATTCGCGCGGCCAGATCGAGCGGCTGCTGGCGCGCCACCTGTTCCGCGCCGAGCGGCGAGAGGCGGCGCTGTTCGTGCCGCCCTACGGGCTGGGCCGGATCGGCTCCGCCGCGCTGGTGCTGGAAGGTGCGGGGCGCATGCTGTGCCCCCGGCTGGCGGGCGTCTTCATCGTGGAGGCGGAAAAGGACCTGTTCGCCGCGGTGCCGGCCGGCACCGTCAGGCTGCGCCGGCGGGTGGTCGCGCCGGCCTGATCCCTCCTGATCCAGGTGATGCGTCAACCGCGGGGTAATCCCCGCCATGCGATATGTCCCGCATGGACAGCACCGCCCCCGCCTTCCCGCCGGACGAGATCCTGCGCGCCGCGCTGCGGGCGGAACTGGAGCCGCGGCTGGCGGAATTGCGCAGCTTCATGGATCGCCGCATCGCTGAGCTGAGCGCGGAGGTCCATGCCAGCGTGGAACTCGCCGATTTGGGTGAGGCGCGCATCGCCGGGGACATCGCGCGCATGCAGGACCAGATCGCGCAGCTCGTCGCCGTCCCCGCCGCCGCCACCCGCAATAGCGGGCTGGAGCTGGAAGCGGTGGTGCAGGTGACCGAGGATGCGGCCAACACGATCATGGAAGCCGCGGAAGCCATCGGGGATTGGATCGCGGCGGGCCGCGACGCTGAGGGCGCGCAAGCCATCATCGGGCGCGTGAACACGATCTTCGAAGCCTGTTCCTTCCAGGACCTGACCGGCCAGCGCATCCGCCGCGCCATCCAGCACTTGCAGCAGGTGGAAGGCGCGCTGAAGGCGCTGCTGCCGGGCGTCGAAGCGCCGGAGAGGCCCAGGCTGGACGTGCCGACGCAAATCCGGACGGTGGAGTCGCGCCCAGGCACCCCCGACCTTGCCCAGGCGGAGATCGACGCGCTGCTGAACGGGTAGTCGGTCGAGCGAGGGGCCTTCGCCCTCGCCCGCACTACCGCTCGCCTATTCCCGCGAGCGTTACCGCTCGACTGTCTCCGCGAGCGTTACCGCTCGCTCGTATCCGCGAGCGTTACCGCTCGACGCACATCGCAACCCCCATGCCGCCCCCGATGCACAGCGTGGCGAGGCCCCGCTTCGCGCCGCGGCGCTGCATCTCGTACAGCAGCGTCGTCAGCACCCGCGCGCCCGATGCGCCGATCGGATGGCCCAGCGCGATCGCGCCGCCATTGACGTTCACCTTCGCCGGATCCCAGCCCAGGTCCTTGTTCACCGCGCAGGCCTGCGCGGCGAAGGCCTCGTTCGCCTCGATCAGGTCCAGGCTGTCCAGGCTCCAGCCCGCCTTCTGCAGCGCCTTGCGGCTGGCCGGGATCGGGCCCGTGCCCATGATGGCGGGATCGACGCCCGCCGTGGCCCAGGACACGATCCGCGCCAGCGGGGCGATGCCGCGCTTCGCGGCTTCCGCCGCGCTCATCACCACCGCGGCGGCCGCGCCGTCATTGATGCCCGACGCATTGCCGGCCGTCACCGTGCCGTCCTTGGCGAAGGCCGGGCGCAGCTTCTGCAGCACGTCGAAGGTGGTCTCGGGCTTCGGATACTCGTCGTTCTCGACCACCACGTCGCCCTTGCGGCCCTTCACGGTGACAGGCGCGATCTCGTCGCGGAAGCGGCCAGCCTTCATCGCTTCCCCGGCCTTGCGCTGGCTTTCGGCGGCGAAGCGGTCCTGCTCCTCCCGCGTCAGCTGGAACTTCTGGGCCACGTTCTCGGCCGTGTTGCCCATGTGATAGCCGTGGAAGGCGTCCCACAGCCCGTCCTTCAGCATCGTATCGATGAATTCGAGGCTGCCCATCTTCTGGCCCGCGCGGAGGTTCGCGCAATGCGGCGACTGGGTCATGCTCTCCTGCCCGCCGGCGACCACGATCGCCGCATCGCCGGTGGCGATCTGCTGCGCCGCGAGCGCCACGGCGCGCAGGCCGGACCCGCAGAGCTGGTTGATGCCGAAGGCGGTCCGCTCGGCGGGGATGCCGGCGGCCATCGCGGCCTGGCGGGCCGGGTTCTGGCCGGCGCCGGCCGTCAGGATCTGGCCGAGGATCACCTCATCCACCTCATCCGGCGTCACGCCTGCGCGGGCGAGGGCGGCCTGGATCGCGACCTGGCCGAGCGCATGCGCGGGCATGGAGGAAAAGGCGCCGCTGAAGGATCCGACAGGGGTTCGCGCGGCAGAGGCGATGACGATCTCGGTCATGTCGTGTCTTCCCTTCCTCGGGCTGTCGCTGGGGATGTCAGGCTTGGGCCAGCACTTTGGTGCGGTGCGGGGCCATCTACAAGCCGCGCAACCATGACAGCAACGGGCGCCACAGGGCGGCCTCGGCGCCGGTCCCGGCCACCATGCCGATATGGCCGGCGGCGGCCTCGTGCAGCACCGCGCCGGGCGGCAGCCGGGAGGCCAGGGCGCGGGCCGAGGCAGGGGGGACGATCCGGTCGCGGTGGGGGATGGCCAGGAAGGCCGGGACCGCCAGCGCCGCCGGGTCCATGACGGCGCCGGCGACGCGCCACGCCAGGCGGGCGGTGGTATTGGCCCCGTACCAGCCGCCCAGCGTCTCTCGCGCCACGGGCGCGGCCAGCGGGACGCCATCGTTCAGCCAATCCTCCAGCGCCACGAACAGCGCCGCACGCGAAGACGCCGGGTCGAGCCGCGCGAAGGCGCGGAATTTCTGCGGGATGCCCCAGGGGTCGAGCCCGGCGAACAGCGCCTGGATAAAATCCACGGGAAGGGTGCCGGTGGCCCCCATCGCGGGCTCCAGCCCCGGCAGCAGCGCGGCCGCGGCGGCGGCGCGGGTCGCGTCCCCTGGCGTTGCGTGGAAATCCCACGGCGTCGCCAGCAGCCCAAGCGCGGCCACCCGGTCCGGGCGGCGCAGGGCGGCAGCCAGGGCCAGCAGACCTCCCATACAATAGCCCACCAGCACCACGGGCCCCGGCTGCGCCGCCAGCATCCTCTCCAGCCGCCCGGCGATGTAGTCGGTCAGGGTGAAGCCGCGTTCGGCCTCCCCGGGCCAGCCCCAGTCGAGCAGCCTGGCGCGCACTCCCTGCCCGGCCAGGTGGCGCAGCAGGGAACGCCCCTCCATCAGGTCCAGCACCTGGGCGCGGTTCACCAGGGACGGGACGAAGACCACCGCCGGCCCCGTGGCGTCGCCCCGTGCGTAATCCAGCAGCCGCGTCTCGCCCTCCGCCCAGATCGCGGGCGGGTCGGGCAGGTCGCGCTCGAAGGGATGGCGGCGATAGGCGGCGATGCCGGCCAGCAAGGCGCGATCCTCGCGCAGCAGGCGCCGCAGCACGGCGGCGCGGAAGGCCTCAGCCGCGTGGCCGCCTTCGGCGAGGCGCCCTCGGATCCGGAGCAGCTCCGCGCGGCCGTCCTTCGAGATCGGCCAGGCGTCGCTCCAGCTCGGCCAGCCTTCCGCGAAGGGCGGCATCGGCATCAGCCCCGCCATCGCGAGCATCCCGCGCCCCGCCCCCAGCATCAGGTGCATCGGCAGCGGGCGCGGGCCGCGGCGACGGAGCGGCGCCGTCATCGGCGGGCCGTGCCGCTGGCCAGGGGGCGGGCGGGCGGCCGAAGGGCGGGGCGGCGGCCGCGCGCAGCCAGGCCGCGCCCAGCGCCGCCCAGGCCGAGGTGGCGGCGGACCAGGCCTCGGCGGCCTCCCGGTCGGCGGCCAGGGCCGCGATCTCGCTCTGCCAGAGCGTGATCCAGTCCTCGGCGAGGCGCTCGACCTCCTCCTGCTCGGCTTTCGGCCGATCCGCGTCCATCCAGGCTCCCCTGCCGGTCACGGCCCGGAACCGCTGCCGGCGTCCATCGCCGCCTTGGTTCCAGTCCCGCCAGACCTGCCGCATCGCGTATTTCGCAGTGCATCGCGACCCATGATAGCATCATCCT
Source organism: Roseomonas mucosa (assembly GCA_945878375.1). Taxonomy (GTDB): domain Bacteria; phylum Pseudomonadota; class Alphaproteobacteria; order Acetobacterales; family Acetobacteraceae; genus Falsiroseomonas; species Falsiroseomonas mucosa_A. The sequence goes on from CAMDWG010000010.1 coordinate 47,892, forward strand.
GGAAGCGGCGGCACGGCCGCGCGGAAGGCGATCGCATGTCACAGGACACCACGCTCCCCCCGGATGATGCAGCAGAGGCCCCGGTCGGCCCCCCTGTCGTCGTGAAGAAATACGCGAACCGGCGACTCTACAACACGGAATCCTCGTCCTACGTCACGCTCGAAGACCTGGCCGGGATGGTGCGGCAGGGCCGCGACTTCGTGGTCTATGACGCCAAGTCGGGGGATGACATCACCCGATCGGTGCTGACCCAGATCATCGTCGAGGAAGAAGCGAAGGGGCGGAGCCTGCTGCCGACCTCCTTCCTCCGGCAGATCATCGGCTTCTATGGCGACAGCATGCAGTCGCTGGTGCCGCGTTATCTTGAGAATGTGATGGGCGCCTTTTCCCGCCAGCAGGTCCAGGTGCGCCGCGCGGTGGAGCAGACGATGGGCGGCTTCAACCCCTTCGGCGGGCTCGAGGAGATGGGCAAGCAGAACATGGCGATGATGGAACGCGCCATGACGCTGTTCGCCCCCTTCCGCACCGGGGCCGAGCCGCCCGAGGCCGCCGGCGACGCCGCCCGCATCGCCGCGCTGCAGGCCGAGGTGGACCGGCTGAGGCGGCAGGTTGAGATGCTGCAGGGCGGCCGGCGGGGCGAAGGCTAGAACACCGCCCGCGCTCAACCCGCCTCGGTCGCCCAGGCGATCCCGGCTTCCGCCAGCGTCGCTTCCAGCAGCGCGCGATCCATTCGCGCATGGCGTTCCAGCAGCCGCAGATAGGCCGCGACGAAGGCCGGCCCGTGGCCCGCATGGCTGCCATCCACCTCCGCCGTCAGGGCATGCGCGATTTCATGCAGCAGGACCCAGGAGGGGAGTTCGGCCGGCGCCTCGATGGCGGTGCGGCTGGCCCGCGCCACGATGCGCCTTGCCTGTTTCGGCAAGGGCCGGATGCGCGGCGGCCAGCGCCGGCCTTCCGCCGCCCAGACATGATCGACCAGCGCCTGCAGCCGCGCGAAGGGCACCAGGCTGCGGTCGCGGGGCGCGACCACCGCGTCCTCCCACGCATAGAGCCGGATCGCCGCGCGGTCGTGGCGGCTCATCTGCGCGGCAGGCGGCCCGCGGCCGGGCCGGCGCCGACCGGGCGATCCAGCCCGACGCGCCCGCCGGCCTCCCGCCCCCGTCCATAGGCGCCCTTGTCGCGCACCACGGTGCTGCGCGTGACGGTCCGCAGCCGCACGCCGAGCGCGCGGAAGCCGTCCTCGATCTTGCGTTCCTTCAGCAGCACCAGCGCCGTGCCGCCGGCACCGGCACCGGCGCGCGCCGCCTGGTCCCGCGCCGCCTGTTCGCTGGCGCGGCGGTGGCTGCCGAGTTCGCCCAGCCGCGTCGCCAGGCGGTCGGCGAAGCCGATCCGAAAACTGCGGAGCACCGCCTGCGGCGCGGCCCGCGCGCCCAGGTAATCGGGGCTGCGGCGGAAGCGCGATTCCTCATGGTGCAGGGCGGTCGCGATCATATGCATCAGGTATTCCGCCATCTGCACATCCGGCTCCAGGCCGAAGATCACATAATCGGCCCGCCCCACGGTCCAGCCGCGGCAGTCGGTGAAGCGCAGCAGTGCCGGGAACAGCCAGCCCATCGCCTGCCGGCGCGGATCGTCGAACACCATCACGCGCTGCACGCAGGCTTCCTCGCGCAGATCGACCTCTGACATCGAGAGGCCGTAGACCTCCAGCAGCTCGCCCACCTTGGCGGCGGCGGCCATGGCCTCCGCCTCGGAACAGCCGCGCTCCACGGTGCGTGAGGCCAGCGCGCGGATGCGCGCCTTCACCTTCGCCAGCTCGTCCTTCTGATCCATCTGCCGCGCCCGGAGGGGTTTCGCCGCCCTATACCATCGCCGGCCGAGGCCTGCGCCAGCCCCGGCTTGCCGCATGCGCGCCACGATCGGCGTTCATGCATCTGATGTGACCGACGAGAACATCCCCCTGCGGCGCGGCCTGTTCGGCGGGCTGGTCGCGGCCATCGCGCTGATCCTGCTCTGGCTCGCCTGGCGCGCTTTGGCGCCGGGCGGGGTGAACGTGGCAGAGGCGCTGATTCTGGCCTGCCTGCTGCTGGTGACGCCCTGGGCGGCGCTGTCGGCGGGCAATTCGCTGGTCGGGCTGGCCATCCTGCTGGCCTCGCGCGATCCGCCGGGCGCGGTGCTGCCCGCGCTGCGCCAGGCGCGCCCCGGCCCGCCCCGGCAGCTCACCGCACTCGCCGTCTGCATCCGCAACGAGGAGATGGGGGCCGTGTTGCCGCCGCTCGGCGCGCTGCTGGATGGGCTGGCGGCGCGGGGAGCTGCGGATCGCTTCGTGCTGTGGCTGCTGTCGGACACCCAGGAACCCGCCATCGCGGCGGCGGAGGAGGCCGCGATCCGCGCCTTCGCCGCCGGTCGCACCGAGGGCCCCGCCATCCGCTATCGCCGCCGCGCGGCGAATGACGGCTTCAAGGCCGGCAACGTGATGGATTTTCTGGACCATCACGCCGGGGACGCCGCATTCTTCATCACCCTCGATGCCGACAGCGTGATGACGCCGGATGCCGTGCTGCGCCTGGTCGCGGTCATGGAAGCGGATCCGGGCCTTGCCATCGTGCAGCAGCTGATCGTCGGGCGGCCCGCCACGGCGGCCTTCCCACGGCTGTTCCAGTTCGGCATGCGCGCAGCCATGCGGAGCTGGGCCACGGGGCAGGCCTGGTGGCAGGGCGATGCCGGCCCCTATTGGGGCCACAACGCGATCCTCCGCTGCGAGCCCTTCCGCCGCCATGCGCGGCTGGAAGCGCTGCCCGATGGCAGCCGCATCCTGTCCCACGACATGGTCGAAAGCGTCCGCCTGCAAGCCGCCGGCTGGCGCGTGCGCTGCCTGCCGGCGGAGGATGGCAGCCTGGAAGCCAACCCGCCCGCCATGCCGGAATTCCTCCGCCGCGACGAACGCTGGGGCGCGGGCAACATGCAGTATTTCCATCTGCTGCGCCTGCCCAACTTCACGCCGATGGGCCGGCTGCAATTGGTGCAGGCGATCCTGCTGTTCCTGGGCGCGCCGCTCTATGCGCTGATCCTGCTGCTGGCCGCGCTGAACGGGATTGCGGGCGGCGGCGCGGACACGCCGATGGGCGCGCTGGCGCTGGCCATCCTCGCGCATTGGCTCTGCTACTTCTCCCCGAAGCTCTCGGGCTATGCGCAGGCGCTGATCCAGGGCCGCGTCGCCGCACAGTACGGCGGCCGCGCGGCCTTCGCGAAGGGCACGGCGACGGAGATCGCCTTCATGCAGCTGTTCGAGCCGCTGTCGACGCTGAACAAGGCGATGTTCCTCGCCACGCTGCCGTTCGGCCGCCGCACGGGCTGGGCGCCGCAGAACCGCGCCGATCGCGGCATCGCCTGGGCCGATGCGGCGCGGCTGCTGTGGCCGCACATGCTGGCCGGCGTGGCGTTGACGTTCTGCTTCGCGCTGGTCTCGCCGACAGCGTTGCTGCTGGCCTTGCCCTTCACGCTCGGCATGGTCTTCGCCATCCCGCTCTGCGTCTGGAGCGCCGATCCTGGCGTCTCAGCCCGGCTGCGCGCGCACCGCATCGCCGCGACGCCGGAGGAACTTGGTGCGCGCTGATCTCTGGGGGTGGAACCGAAGACGTTCGGCCAGAACAGCAGATCCCATTGCGTCCCGCCAAGGGCAGCATGGCGTCTCGCCACCGCGCAGGAAAAAGGGCGGGCCCCGAAGGAGCCCGCCCTGATACACGCACCAATAACCGGCGCGCCCCGGATCAGACGTCCAGCATCAGCCGGCGCGGATCCTCGATGGCGTCCTTCATCCGCACCAGGAAGCTCACCGCTTCCTTCCCGTCCACGATGCGGTGGTCGTAGCTGAGCGCGAGATACATCATCGGGCGGATTTCCACCTTCCCGCCCACCGCCATCGGACGTTCCTGGATCTTGTGCATGCCCAGGATGCCGGACTGCGGCGGGTTCAGGATCGGGGTGGACATCAGCGACCCATAGATGCCGCCATTGGTGATGGTGAAGCTGCCGCCGGTCAGTTCCTCGAGCTTCAGCGCGCCGTCACGGGCGCGGCGGCCGAAATCGCCGATGGCCTTCTCGATCTGCGCGAAACCCAGCTGGTCAGCGTTCCGCAGCACCGGCACCACCAGCCCGCTCGGCCCGCCGACGGCGATGCCCATATGGACGAAATTCTTGTAGATGATCTCGTCGCCGTCGATCTCCGCGTTCACCGCGGGGAATTCCTTCAGCGCGGCGACGGCGGCCTTCACGAAGAAGCTCATGAAGCCCAGTTTTTGGCCATGCCGCTTCTCGAACGCATCCTTGTACTCGGCGCGCAGCCCCATCACGGCGCCCATATCCACCTCGTTGAAGGTGGTGAGCATCGCGGCGGTGTTCTGCGCTTCCTTCAGGCGGCGCGCGATGGTCTGGCGCAGGCGGGTCATCTTCACCCGCTCCTCCCCGCCTTCCAGCGGGCGGGCGGAAGCCTTGGCGGCCGGGGCGGCAGCGGCAGCGGCGGGCTTCGCGAGGAAGGCCTGCACATCGCCCTTGGTCACGCGGCCATCCTTGCCGCTGCCCGCGCCGATCTGCGCAGGCGTCACGCCGGCATCGGCCATCGCCTTGGTCGCGGCGGGGCCATTCGGCAGGGCGGCGGCGGGCGCCTTGGCCGGCGCCTCGGCGGCCGGCGCGGGCTTCGCGGCGGGGGCAGGCGCGGCGGCGGGCTTCGCCGCGCCCGTACCGGCGGCGATGGTGCCGAGCACGGCGCCGGCGGTCACTTCCGCACCTTCCTGCGCGGCGATCGATTCGATCACGCCGGCGGCAGGCGCGTTGACCTCCACCGTCACCTTGTCCGTCTCAAGCTCCACCAGCGGCTCATCCGCCGCCACGGCCTCGCCGGCCTTCTTCAGCCAGCGCGCCACGGTGGCGCTGGAGACGCTTTCCCCCAGCGGGGGCACGATGATCCCGGTCATCTTGGTTCCGTCCTGATGCCTCATCCACGACGCGCTCAGCCGAGGCCGAGCGCGTCCCGGACGAGGGCCTCCTGCTGCTGCTGATGGATCTTGGCGAGGCCCGTGGCCGGGCTCGCCGCTTCGATGCGGCCGACATAGCGCGGCCGCTTGGCGTGGATGTCGATCTCGCCCAGCACGCCTTCGATGCGGCGGTCGAGGAAGGTCCAGGCGCCCATATTCTCGGGCTCCTCCTGGCACCACACCACCTCGGCGTTCTTGTAGGGCGCGAGCGCCTTGCCGAGGCTGGTCTTCGGGAAGGGATAGAGCTGCTCGACACGCACGATGGCGACATCGGTGATGCCCTTGTCGCGGCGTTCCTGCAGCAGGTCGTAATAGACCTTGCCGGTGCAGAGCACGACGCGTTTCACCTTCTCGGGCGGGGCGATCGCATCCACTTCGGGGATCACGTACTGGAAGGCGCTGCCAGGCGCGAAATCCGCCAGCGCAGAGACCGCCAGCTTGTGGCGCAGCAGCGACTTCGGCGTCATCAGCACCAGCGGCTTGCGGTAATTCGCCTTCATCTGGCGGCGCAGCGCGTGGAAGTAGTTCGCCGGCGTGGTCAGGTTGCCGACGCGCATGTTCCGCTCCGCGCAAAGCTGCAGGTAGCGTTCGAGGCGCGCCGAGGAATGCTCCGGCCCCTGGCCTTCATAGCCATGCGGCAGCAGCATCACGAGGCCGGACATCCGCAGCCACTTCGTCTCGGCGGAGGCGATGAACTGGTCGATGATGACCTGCGCGCCGTTCGCGAAATCGCCGAACTGGGCTTCCCACAGCACCAGCGTGCGCGGATCCGCCAGGCTGTAGCCGTATTCGAAGCCGAGGACGCCGAATTCCGACAGCAGGGAATTGAAGGCCTCGAAGCGCGGCTGGCCGGCACGGATGTTGTTCATCGGCACGTATTCCGCCTGGGTGGCCTGGTCCACCAGATAGGCGTGGCGATGGCTGAAGGTGCCGCGCTGCACATCCTCGCCCGATAGCCGCACGCGATGGCCTTCCAGCAGCAGGGAGCCGAAGGCCAGCGCCTCACCGGTCGCCCAGTCCACGCCCTCCCCGGTCTCGATCGCCTGCTTCTTGGCTTCGAGCTGGCGCGCGATCTTCGGGTTGACGTTGAAATCCGCAGGCACCCGCGTCAGCGCCGCGCCCACTTCGCGCAGCGTGTCGAGGCCGCTGGCGGTCTCGTGCAGGCGTTCCACTTCCTCGCCGGTCGTGACCGCCTTTAGGCCGGACCAGTGGCCTTCCAGCCAATCCGCCTTGTTCGGCTTGAAGGACGCCGCGGCCTGGAAGGCGTCTTCCAGCGTGGCGTAGAAGGCGTCGAGCATCGCCTTCGACTCCTCGGCCGAGAGCGCTCCCTCGGCCGCCAGCTTCTCGGCGTATTTGGTGCGGGTGGTCTTGGTTTCCTTGATCCGGCCGTACATCAGCGGCTGGGTGAAGGCGGGCTCGTCGGTCTCATTATGGCCGTGGCGGCGGTAGCAGACGATGTCGAGCACGATATCCGCGCCGAATTCCATGCGGAATTCCGCTGCCATCGTCGCGCAGAAGACCACCGCTTCCGGGTCGTCGCCATTCACATGCAGGATCGGCACCTGGATGCTTTTCGCCACATCCGTGCAGTACAGGCCCGAATAGGCGTGCAGCGGGACGGTGGTGAAGCCGATCTGGTTGTTGGTGACGATGTGGATCGTGCCGCCCGTGCGGTAGCCGACCAGCTGGCTCATCGCCAGCGTCTCATACACCACGCCCTGGCCGGCGAAGGCGGCATCGCCATGCAGCGTGATGGCCATGACGGAGCGGCGGCCCTTGGTGTCGCCCGCCATGTCCTGCCGCGCGCGGACCTTGCCGACCACGACCGGGTCCACCGCTTCCAGATGCGAGGGGTTCGGCTGCAACGAGAGGTGCACCATGCGCCCGGCGATCTCGATGTCGGTCGAGGTGCCGAGATGGTACTTCACGTCGCCCGAGCCCTGGACGTCCTCAGGATGCGCGGAGGTGCCCTTGAACTCCGAGAAGACGGCCGAGTAGGGCTTCTTCACCACATTCACCAGCACGTTCAGGCGCCCACGATGCGCCATGCCGATGGTGACTTCGTTCACGCCCTGCGCGGCCGCAGTCGCGATCACGGTCTGGATCGCGGGGATGGTGCTTTCGCCGCCTTCCAGGCCGAAGCGCTTGGTGGTGGCGTATTTCTTCGCGCAGAAGGCCTCGAAGCCCTCGGCCTCGGTCAGCTCCTGCAGGATGTGCTTCTTCTGGCCCTTGTCGAAGGAACCCAGCCAGGGCGCGCCTTCGATCCGGCGCTGGATCCAGGACTTCTGGTCCGGGTCCTGGATATGCATGAACTCGACGCCGATGGACGCGCAGTAGGAGGCGCGGCAGATGGCCAGGATCTCGCGCAGCGTCGCGAATTCCTTGCCGAGCACGAAGTCGAGGAAGATCGGCCGGTCCATGTCGGCTTCGGTGAAGCCGTAGGTCGCGGGCGTCAGTTCCGCATGCGGCTTCGGCTTCTGCAGGCCCAGCGGGTCGAGCTGCGCTTCCAGGTGGCCGCGGACGCGGTAGCTGCGGATCAGCATCAGCGCGCGGATCGAATCGAGCACCGCGCGCTGCGCGGCCGCCTTGTCCATGGTGGGCGCGGCGGGAGCGGCGGCGGCCTTGTCATCCTTCTTCGGCGCGGGCGCCGGTTCGGGATCGGGGCCGAAGCGGCCGCGGGTGCGCGGCGCCCAGGACGCGCCGGAGGCATCCGTCAGCACCGACCGCGCTTCGTCGTTCAGCGCCTCGAACAGCTCCGCGAAGGAGGCATCGACGCTGTCGGGCTTCTCCACCCAGCGGGCATAGAGATCCGCGAGGAAGGCGGCATTCGCCCCCGACATCACGCTGGCGAGGATATCCACTCCGGCCATCTTGTCCTCCTCGACGGCGCCGGCCTGGGCGCCGCCGGTTTCCCCAACCTGGTCGTCCCGGACCGTTGTCCCGGTTACGCAACCGTCCCCGGTGGGGGACGGTTCGCCAATCAGCATAAGCCGAACTGGTCCATCCTGGCAGACCCCCCGACCCTTGGGCCTAAAGGTCCGGGATACACCCTTCCGGACGCATAACGGGCGAGTGCCCCGCTGGCACGGCCAGTCGTGTCCCCTCCCCAACCCTCCCCCGCTACGCGGGAGAGGGAGCCAGTCGCACCGGACGATCCCTCTCCCGCGTAGCGGGGGAGGGTGGCTGAGCGCAGCGAAGCCGGGAGGGGGCGCGACCAGACCTTCCCCGTCTGGCCTACCGCCCCAGCGCCTTCACCATGGTCGAACCGAGAGAGGACGGGCTGTCGGCCACGCGGATCCCCGCCTCGGCCATCGCCGCCATCTTCGCCTCCGCCGTGTCCTTGCCGCCCGAGATCACCGCGCCGGCATGGCCCATGCGGCGGCCCGGAGGCGCCGTGGCGCCGGCGATGAAGCCGACCACCGGCTTGTTCGGCTTGCCAGGGCCGAAATTCTCGCGGCGCAGGAACTCGGCGCCCACCACCTCGGCCTCGCCGCCGATCTCGCCGATCATGATGATCGACTGCGTCTCGTCGTCCTTCAGGAACATCTCGAGCACATCGATGAAGTCGAGGCCCTTCACCGGGTCGCCGCCGATGCCGACGCAGCTGGACTGGCCGAGGCCGGCGGCGGTGGTCTGGGCCACCGCCTCATAGGTCAGGGTGCCGGAACGGCTGACGATGCCGACCGAGCCGCGACGGTGGATGTGGCCCGGCATGATACCGATCTTGCAGGCATCCGGCGTGATCACGCCCGGGCAGTTCGGCCCAACCAGCAGCGACTTCGAGCCCTGCAGCGCGCGCTTCACCTTCACCATGTCCAGCACCGGGATGCCTTCGGTGATGCAGATGATCAGCGGCACCTCGGCGTCGATCGCTTCCAGGATCGCATCCGCCGCGAAGGGCGCGGGGACGTAGATGACGGAGGCGTTCGCCTGGGTGGCGTGGACGCATTCGGCCACCGTGTTGAACACCGGCAGGTTCAGTTCCGGGTGCATCGTGCCGCCCTTGCCGGGCGTCGTGCCGCCGACATAGGTGCTGCCGTAGGCGATGCCCTGGGAGGCGTGGAAGGTGCCCTGTGCCCCGGTGAAGCCCTGGGTCATCACGCGGGTGTGCTTGCCGACGAGAACGGCCATGGCTCAGGCCCCCTTCTGCGTCGCGCCGGAGGCGCGCGTGGCGTTCACCGCGGCGACGACCTTCTGGGCCGCATCCGCGAGGTTGTCGGCGGCGATGATCGCAAGCCCCGATTCGGCCAGGATCTTCTTGCCGAGATCCACATTCGTCCCTTCGAGCCGCACGACCAGCGGCACCTTGAGGGACAGGTTCTTCGACGCCTCGACGATGCCGGTCGCGATCATGTCGCACTTGGCGATGCCGCCGAAGATGTTGACCAGGATCGCCTTCACGTTCGAATCGGAGGTGATGATGCGGAACGCCTCCGTCACCCGCGCCGCATTGGCCGTGCCGCCGACATCGAGGAAGTTCGCCGGCGAGGAGCCGTAGAGCTTGATGATGTCCATCGTGGCCATGGCCAGGCCCGCGCCGTTCACCATGCAGCCGATCTCGCCATCCAGCGCGACGTAGTTCAGGTCGTGCTTGCCCGCCTCCAGCTCCTTCGGGTCCATCTCGCTGTCGTCGCGAAGGGCCTCGAGGTCCTTGTGGCGGAACATCGCGCTGTCGTCGAAGCTGACCTTGGCGTCGAGCGCCACGATCTCGCCCTTGCCGGTGACGACCAGCGGGTTGATCTCGACGATCGCGCAATCGAGCTCGATGAAGGCGCCGTAGAGCGCGGTCACGAACTTCGTGAAGCTCGACACCTGCTTGCCCTCGAGGCCGAGGCCGAAGGCGAGCTTGCGGGCGTGGAAGCCGGAGATGCCGGAGGCCGGGTCCACCGCGACCTTCAGGATGCGCTCAGGGTGGTTGGCCGCTACCTCCTCGATCTCCATCCCGCCTTCGGTCGAAGCCATGATGACGACGCGGGAGGTGTCGCGATCCACCAGCAGGCCGAGATACAGCTCGCGCTTGATGTCGCAGCCATCTTCCACATAGACGCGGGAGACGAGCTTGCCCTGCGGGCCGGTCTGCTTCGTGACCAGCACCTTGCCGATCATCGCATCGGCTGCCGCCTGCACATCCTCGACCGACTTGACGACGCGGACGCCGCCCTTGCCGTTCGGATCATTGGCGAATCGGCCCGCGCCGCGGCCGCCGGCATGGATCTGCGACTTCACGACATAGACGGGGCCGGGCAGCTTGCGTGCCGCTTCGGCGGCCTCGGCGGCGGTCCAGGCGACATGACCGTCGAGCACCGCGACGCCATAGCGGCGCAGCAGCTCCTTGGCCTGGTATTCGTGGATGTTCATCCGGGTCTCCGGTCAGGGAAGGGGGGCGGCGGAGAGGCCGCAGCCCCCCGTTCCGCCCGGAGGGGGTTCAACGGCTCAGACGCCGAGCTTCCGAAAATCCTCGATCAGCTTCTTCACCGCGTCGCAGGACTTGTCGAAGGCGGCCTTCTCCTCGGCCGTGAACTGCACTTCGACGATCTTCTCGACGCCGCCCGCGCCGATCACCACCGGCACGCCGACATAGAAGTCGTTCTGGCCGTATTCGCCGTTCAGCAGCACCGCGCAGGGCAGCACGCGCTTCTTGTCGAGCAGGTAGCTTTCGGCCATCGCGATCGCGCTGGCGGCCGGCGCGTAGAAGGCGCTGCCCTTTTCCAGCAGCTTCACGATCTCGCCGCCGCCATTGGCGGTGCGGTGCACGATCGCGTCGATCTTCTCCTGCGTGGTCCAGCCCATCTTGATGAGGTCAGGCACAGGAATGCCGGCGACGGTGGAGTAGCGGGTCAGCGGCACCATCGTGTCGCCGTGGCCGCCGAGCACGAAGGCGGTGACGTCTTCCACGCTCACGCCGAATTCCTGGGCCAGGAACAGGCGGAAGCGGGCGCTGTCCAGCACGCCGGCCATGCCGACGACCTTCTCCGGCGGCAGGCCGGACTTCTGCTGCAGCACCCACACCATGACGTCGAGCGGGTTGGTGATGCAGATGACGAAGGCGTCGGGGGCGTAGGTCTTGATGCCCTCGGCCACCTGGCCGATCACGCCGGCATTCTTGGTCAGCAGGTCGTCGCGCGTCATGCCCGGCATGCGGGGGAAGCCGGCGGTGACGATGACGACATCCGCGCCCGCGATGGCGCTGTAGTCGCCCGCGCCGGTCATGTGGCTGTCGAAGCCGTCCACCGGGCCGGACTGCATGATGTCGAGCGCCTTGCCCGCCGCGACGCCCGGGAAGACATCGAACATCACCACATCGCCGAGCTCCTTGAGCCCGATCAGATGGGCGAGCGTGCCGCCGATATTGCCGGCGCCGACGAGGGCAATCTTCTTGCGGGCCATGCGCGATCCTCAACCTGGCCCGGGCGGCTTCAGGCCGCTTTATGCCGGGCATGCCGTATTTCAAGGGCGCTCAACGCCCCGGGGCTTCCTACTCCCGCGGCGCAGCATGGGCAAGGCGGGACGACGTCCGCGCGGGCCGAACGAAAAAGGGCGCCCGAAGGCGCCCATTCCCCTGGACTGGCCGCCATCCCCCTCAGAACGGCATGCAGCGCACGACGTCGTCATGACCGCGGGCGAGGGTCGCGAAGGTACCCTCGGGGCATTCGCGCTGCGAAAAACTCGCCACCGGCAGGCCGGACTGCCAGCCCGCGACGCTGCTGCGCGCCGGGGCGCAGCTCCGACGGCCATTGCGCTGCGTGCACTTGGCGACCCCATTGCGCGCCACCGCCGCCGGCCGGGTGCGGGTGGCCGGGGCCTCACGCGACACGGTGGCGGCGGAGGCGCCGCGCACCAGGACGCCGCCGGTCGAGGTCCGGACATCACCAGGGCGCAGATTCGATGTGGCCTGCCGCTGCGCGGGGCGGGACCGCGCCGGCTCGGCGCGCGCCTGCAGCGGCCGGGGAGCAGGGGTCCGCGCATGGGGCGGTGCGGATTGCGCCGACCTGCTGGCCGTCGTCCCGCCGCGCTGCTCCTTGGGCGCGGCCTCGGCCGCTGGCGCCACGCAGGCGAAGACGATGAGGGCGAGCAGGACTCTGCGCATGCTTTCGGTCATCCCCCTCTGGTGCCGGCCCCGGCAGGACGCCGAAGCAAGGTCCCCCCGGACCTGTGACACGCTTCCAGGCGCTCAAATGACCGAGAGCACCGTGGCCTGTCAACGCATGTTTCACGTTGTTTCAGGGCCCGAGGCCCGGCGAGGGGCGCGCCAAGCTCCCGGCTCGCCGCTTCAGGGCAGGTGGTCCCGCGCGCGCCAATCCCGGCTTTGCATCTCATGCAGGCGGGATGCAGTGCGGGCGAACATCGCCGCGTTCTCCCCGCGTTCGTAGATGTTGTCCGGGCTGGCGGCGGCGCTGGCGACCAGCTTCACCCGATGCTCGTACAGCGCATCCACCAGCGTGATGAAGCGCTTCGCGCGGTCGAAATTCTCCGTGCCGAGCCGGGGGATGCCATCCAGCAGCAACGTGTGGAAATGCGTCGCCACCGCCAGGTAGTCCGCCGGGCCCAGCGGCTTGCCGCACAGATCCTCGAAGTCGCAACGGGCGACGCCGTCGGCGGCCTGCGGCACCTCGATCGCGCGGCCGAGCAGGGTGAGGCGCGTGGGGTGGCCATGGTCCTGGCCCGTCAACTCGCGGAAGGCCTGGTCCATAGCCGCGTCGGCACGGCCGCCGAGCGGCATGTGCCAGGTCGGCATCTCCACGATGCGGGCGCGGCGGTAGTCGCGCGCGCTGTCCAGCACCAGCACGTTCAGCCGGCGCTTGATCAGCCCGATGAAGGGCAGGAAGGCGTCGCGGCCGGGGCGACCCTTGAACAGGTCGTCGGGCGTGGTGTTGCTGGTGGCCACCACCACCGTCCCGCGCGCGAACAGCGCCTGGAACAGCCGGCCGAGGATCATCGCGTCCGCGATGTCATGCACCTGGAATTCGTCGAAGCAGAGCAGCGCGGCCTCCGCGGCGATGGAATCGGCCAGCGGGGGGATGGGATCGGCGGTGTCGCCATGCTGGCGCTTCCAGGCATGGATGCGCGCATGGACGCGGTGCTGCATGAATTCGTGGAAGTGGATGCGTTGCTTGCGCGGGACCTCGGCGGTGGCGAAGAACAGGTCCATCAGCATCGATTTGCCCCGGCCGACCTCGCCGACCAGGTAGAGGCCCATCGGCGCGCCAGCCGGCGCTTCCTCGGGCGCCACCGGCTTGCGGCGGAGGAAGCGGGCGAAGAAGCCGCCCTGCTCGGGCTGTTCCGGATGCGGGTCGTAGCCGCGGGTGCGGCGCCACAGATCCTGCAGCACCTCCGCCGCCCGACCCTGCGCGGGGTCGGCGTGCAGCGTGCCGGCGACGAGCATGGCGCGGTAGGCGGGCAGCGGGCCTTCATTGGGCGCCGCCTCTTTGGGCGGGGAATCCATGGCCGTAGCGATAGGCCGGGGCGCCGTTCCGGGCAACCGCAGGCGGCGCGACGCACACCCGCCGGTTGACGAGGTGGGGGCCCCACCCCAGCCTCGGCGCAGCATGACCATCACCCCGCCGACACCCGCTCGTGCCGCGCTGCTCTATGCGCCCGACGGCTACGACACCTCACGCCCCCGGCTGATGGGCCGGCATGCGGCGGGGGAGGGATTCCTCGGCGGCATGGTCCGCCATGCGGGCTTCGACCGGCTGGTGGCGCTGACCCGCACGGAGGCGGATGCGGAGGCCTTCCGCCGCCATGTCGCCGCCCTGGCCACCCCCCTCGGCATCCAGCTCCCGACCGAAGCGATTCCGGACGCGCAGTTCCACCGCCTGGCCGAGATCGGCTGCCTGCTCCTGCCCGGGCCGGGGCTTGGCGACCATGCCTGGCGGCGGCGGCGCGTGGGGGATGCGCGGGGCTTCTCCCTGATCGGGCTGACCCACACCATCGCCTCCGCCGGCGCGATGGACAGTATCCTCGACAGCCTGATCGCGCCGGTGCAGCCCTGGGATGCGATCATCTGCACCTCCGCCGCCGCGCGCGGCGCGGTGCGGCGCCAGATGGAGATGCAGGCCAGCTACCTGGCCCGCCGGCTCGGTGCCACCCGCATCGAGGGGCCGGCGTTACCGGTGATCCCGCTCGGCGTGGATTGTACCGCACTGGCCCCGGCCCCCCGCGCCCGGGCGGAGTGGCGCGCGAAGCTCGGTATCGGCGAGGCGGATATCGCGGTGCTGCACCATGGCCGGCTCTCATTCCACGCCAAGGCCCATCCGCTGCCGATGTTCCTCGGCCTGGCCCGGGCGGCGGAGTACGCGCCGGCAGGGGCGAAGGTCGTGCTGATCCTCTCTGGCTGGTTCGCGGACGAGACCCAGCGCCGCGCCTTCACTGAGCAGGCCCGCGCCTTGGCGCCGAGGCTCGCGATACGGCTGGTGGAGCGGCCCGAGACCGGGACCACGCTGCGCAACGCCGCCGACATCTTCACCCTGCTGTCCGACAACATCCAGGAGACCTTCGGCATCGCCCCGGTCGAGGCGATGGCCGCCGGCCTGCCCGTGGTCGGCACCGATTGGGACGGGCTGCGCGATACCATCGTCCATGGCGAGACCGGCTTCCGCGTGCCGACCACCCTCGCCGGCCCGATGGCCGACCTGGCGGAGCGGCACGCCAGCGGCGCCGACACCTATGACAGCTACATCGCCGGCGTCGCGCAATGCACGGCGGTGGACATCCCCGCCGCCGCCGAGGCCTTCGGCGCGCTGGTCGCCGATCCTGGGCTCCGGGCCCGCATGGGGGAAGCCGGAAGACGCCGGGCGGTCGCGCTGTTCGACTGGTCCGTGGTGATCGGCCAATGGCGCGAATTGTGGAAGGAGATGGCCCGTATCCGCCGCGCCGCGCGGGCCGAACGCGCCCAGCCGCTGCGCGGCGAGGACCGCGTGCCCCACCGGCCCGACCCCAGCCTGGTCTTCGCCGACTACCCGACCCGCCGCTTGGCGCCGGAGACGCGCCTCGCCCTGGTGCCCGGCGAGGACGCGGCCGCCGCGCTCGGCCGGCTGCGCGCGCTGGTCGCGATGCCCGGCATCGCGCCGCGCCGCGAGCTGCTGCCCGGCCTCGACGCCTTCGAGCTGGTGCTGGCGCGGCTGCAGGATGGGCCGGCCCGGGCCGGCGACCTCGTGGCGGAGATGCAGCCGTCCCGGGCATGGCGGATGCAGCGGGCGCTGGGGTGGATGCTGAAGACGGACCTGATCCGGCTGGCGTAGCTGACTTCAGCTCCGCCGCCGAAAACGCTCCACCGCCGCGACCAGCGCCAGCCGCACGCCGGGCTCCAGCGCCGAATGGCCGGCACCGGGGATCATCGTCAGCCGTGCGCGCGGCCAGGCAGCGGCGAGGTCGAAGGCCGTGTCGCAAGGGCAGACCATGTCGTAGCGACCCTGCACGATCTCCGCTTGCACATGGGCGATCCGGTCCATGCCGCCCAGCAGCCCCTCGGGCGGCAGGAACAGGTCATGCGCGAAGTAATGCGCCTCGATCCGCGCGAGGCCGAGCGCGCTGCGGTCCTGGGCGAAGCTCGCCACCGTCTCCGGGCTCGGCATCAGGGTGGAGCAGGACCCTTCATAGAGGCTCCAGGCCCGCGCGGCGGGGCCATGCACCAGCGGGTCGGGGTCGCAGAGCCGCTTCAGATAGGCGGTGAGCAGGTCGTGGCGCTCGGCGGCGGGGATGTGCTCGGCGAAGGCGGACCAGGCATCGGGGAAGACGCGCCGGAGGCCGTAGAGGAACCACTCCACCTCGCTCGGCCGGCCAAGGAAGACGCCGCGCAGCACGCAGCCCGCGACGCGGGCGGGATGCGCCTGGGCATAGGCGAGCGCGAGGGTGGAGCCCCAGGAGCCACCGAACAGCAACCAGCTATCGATGCCGAGGAAGCGGCGCAGCGCCTCGATGTCGGACACCAGATGGGGGGTGCTGTTGTCGCGCAATTCGCCCAGCGGCCGGGACCGGCCGGCGCCGCGCTGGTCGAAGATGATGACCCGCCAATGACCGGGGTCGAAGAAGCGGCGATGGATCGCCCCCGCCCCGGCCCCCGGCCCGCCATGGAGGAACAGCACCGGCTGCCCGCGCGGGTTGCCCACCTGCTCCCAATACATGACATGCCCCCCCGACAGCGGCAGGAGGCCGGTTTCGTAGGGAGCGATATCGGGAAACAGGTCACCGCGCGGCATGGGGGGGGGTTTAACGACGCCTTGGCCCTTCCGGCAACATTCCCGCGCTTGCCCCTTCGCTGTTGGCGCCGGGGTGACTAGGTTGGCGGCATGGCCGAGACCCCTTCGGCCGGGTCCCGGTCCGCACCCGCAGGCACGATCCGCTGCGGCGTCTGCGGCACCGAGAGCCGGCAGCCCCCCTTCCGCCCGGGCCTGCCCGAGCAGGCGCCCGACCTCGACCTCCGGCCGGGGGAGCCGGTGCGCTCGACCATGCCGCGCTGGCTGCAGCAATGCCCAGGCTGCGGCTATTGCGCCCCAGACATCACCCGCGCCCATCCAGCAGCGGCCGAGGCGGTGCGCGCCGCCCCGTTCCGCGCCCTGCTGGCCGACAACGGCATCCCGCCCTTGGCGCGGCGCTTCCTGGCCTATGCGCTGGTGCTGGAGGAAAGCGGGGCCATGCATGCCTCGGCCGAGGCGACGCTCCAGGCGGCCTGGGTGGCCGACGACCTCGACCGGCCGGACCTGGCGCGGACCTGGCGGCTGGATGCGGTCGCGCTGTGGCGCGGCGGCCCGCCTCTGGACGCGGAGCAGACAGTGCGGGTGGTGGATGCGCTGCGCCGCGCCGAGGCCTGGGACGACGCCGCCGCCACCGCCGAATGGCTGCTGGGCCAATCGGTGCCGGAGGTGGTGGCGCAGGTGGTGCGGCTGGAACAGCGGCTGATCGAGGCCGGCGACACCGGCCGCCACACCATGGCCAGCGCCCTGCCCCCGCCGGCGCATCGCCCGCATGTATCGCACCAGCGCATCGCGGCGCGCGGCGAGGGGCTTTGGGCGAAGCTGAGGCGGCTGTTCGGCGGGAAGGGGTGACGTTGGCGCCGTGACGGATGAATCGCCGCGTCGCGACATGGAATCGTCCCACTGGACAGGCCTACAGCCTGAGGTTCCCGGCCGGTCGGCATGGGCGCCAGGTCTTCGATGGCCGGTAGCGCTGCGGGCTCAGCCCTCCGCGGGCTGGTCCTTCACATAGGGCTCGACCTTGCCCTGCAGCTTGATCGTCAGGGGATTGCCCTTCCGGTCCAGCGTCTTGCCGACCGCAACGCGGACCCAGCCTTCGCTGATGCAGTATTCCTCGACATTGGTCTTCTCCGCCCCGTTGAAGCGGATGCCGACGCCGCGGTTGAGCAATTCCGCATCGTGGTGCGGGCTCCGCGGATCGACGGAGAGGCGGTCGGGGAGGGTGATCGGGGCGTCGTCGGTCATGGCGGGGGGTCCATACAGGCTGCGGGGCCGGCTGCAAACACCGCCCCCGCCGGTACCCTCAGACGTCGAGGTTCGCGACCTTCAGCGCATTCTCCACGATGAAGTCGCGGCGCGGTTCGACCACGTCGCCCATCAGGGTCGAGAAGACCTGCTCGGCATCTTCCGTATCCTCCACGCGCACGCGCAGCAGGGTTCGCACGGCGGGGTCGAGCGTGGTCTTCCAGAGCTGGTCGGGATTCATCTCGCCAAGGCCCTTGAAGCGCTGGATCGTCAGGCCCTTCCGGCCCTGCGCGATGATGCGGTCCCAGACCATCAGCGGGCCGGATTGCGGCGCATCCGCACCGGCATCGAAGCCGACCATCGCCGGGCCTGCGGCGAAGTCGCGCGCGAAAACCTCGCGCCGCTCGTCCAGCCAGCGCGCCTCGGCGCTTTTCAGCGCTGTCGCGTCCAGCACATGGCGTTCCGCCACGCTGCGGACGACGCGGCCGAGCGAAAGCGTGGTGCCATCCGCCGTCGCCTTCCAGCCCCGTTCGGTCGGCGGCGCCAGCGCATCCAGCCGCTGCTGCAGCAGCGCGGCCGCCTGGGGCGCACGGTCGGGGTCGAGCGTCAGCGCACCGGCAACGGCCGCCTGTTCCACGATCTCGGCCGGCAGCTGGGTGGCCAGGCGCCGGATGCGCGACTGGACCTGGCGCAGCGTCTCGACCTCCGCGCGCAGTTCGTCGCCGCGCAATTCGCGCCCGTCGGCGAAGCGGAAGCGCGCGCCGGCCAGCGCCTTTTCCAGCAGGAAGTCTTCCAGCGCGCGGTCGTCCTTGAGGTAGCGTTCCTCCTGCCCGCGCTTGGCGCGGTACAGCGGCGGCTGCGCGATATACAGGTGACCGCGCGCGATCAGCTCATGCATCTGGCGGAAGAAGAAGGTCAGCAGAAGGGTGCGGATGTGGCTGCCATCCACATCGGCGTCGGTCATGATGACGATGCGGTGGTAGCGCAGCTTGCCCGCGTCGAAGCCGCCCTTCTCGGCCGGTCCCGGCCCGATGCCGGTGCCGAGCGCGGTGATCAGCGTGCCGACCTCGGCGCTGGACAGCATCTTGTCCATCCGCGCGCGTTCGACGTTCAGGATCTTGCCCTTGAGCGGCAGGATCGCCTGGAAGCGCCGGTCACGGCCCTGCTTGGCGGACCCGCCGGCGCTGTCGCCCTCGACGATGAAAATCTCGGACTTGGCCGGGTCCTTCTCCTGGCAGTCGGCGAGCTTGCCGGGCAGGGTCGAGATATCGAGCGCGTTCTTGCGCCCCACCTTTTCCCGCGCCAGCTGCGCCGCCTTCCGTGCGGCAGCGGCCAGCACGACCTGTTCCAGGACCTGCTTCGCTTCCCTCGGATGCGTCTCGAACCAATGGGACAGCGCGTCGGCGACGGCCATCTGCACCACCGGCTGCACTTCCGACGAGACGAGCTTGTCCTTGGTCTGGGAGCTGAATTTGGGGTCCGGCACCTTCACGGACAGCACGGCGGTCAGGCCTTCGCGCATATCCTCGCCCGAAAGCTCGACCTTCTCCTTCTTCGCCAGATCCTCGGCGTATTTCATCACCACACGCGTCAGCGCCTGCCGGAAGCCGGCCTGGTGGGTGCCGCCATCGCGCTGGGGGATGTTGTTGGTGAAGCACAGCGCCACTTCATGCGGGCTGTCGTTCCACCACATCGCGAGTTCCACGCGGATGCCGATATCGGTGTCCTTGCTGACCAGCGAGATCGGCGGCTTGAAGATCGGCTGCTTGCTGCGGTCCAGCCATTCGACGAAGGCGACAAGGCCGCCCTTGAAGCAGAATTCCGCCTGCTTGGCGGGGATGTGGCGATCATCCTTCAGGGTGATGCCAAGTCCGCTGTTCAGGAACGCCAATTCCCTGAGGCGGCGCTCCAGCACCGCGAAATCATATTCGACCTTGGTGAAGGTGCCGGAGGAAGGCTTGAAGGTCACCTCGGTCCCGTTCGGGTGGTCGGACGGGCCGACCACCTTCAGCGACTGCACCGTGTCGCCATGCTCGAAGCGGATGAAATGCTCCCGGCCCTCGCGCCAGATACGAACCTCCATCCATTCGGACAGCGCATTGACCACCGCGGCGCCGACGCCGTGCAGGCCGCCCGAGACTTTGTAGGAATTCTGGTTGAACTTGCCGCCCGCATGCAGCCGGGTCAGCACCACCTCGGCGGCGGAGACGCCTTCCTCGGGGTGGATATCGACCGGAATGCCGCGGCCGTCATCGGTGACGGTGACGCTGCCATCGCCGTTCAGCACCACATCGCAGCGGGTTGCGAAGCCCGCCTGGGCCTCGTCCACTGCGTTGTCGATGATCTCGAAGGCCATGTGATGCAGGCCCGAGCCGTCATCGGTATCGCCGATATACATCCCCGGCCGCTTGCGCACGGCCTCAAGGCCCCGCAGCACGGTGATGGAGCCACTGTCATAGGCCTCCGCGGAGTCGGTTCCGGGGGCGGGAGGCGTGGCGCGCGCGGCGGCGTCGGACATGCCGGCGTAGGCTCCTTCGGTGATGCGGCTGAATCCAATATATATAGGGATTCAGACGGGATTCGGCACGGGGAATTTCGGTAGCGGAACCAACCCGGATGGCGTCGCGCGAAAGCCCTCGGCGGACCCTTGCAGGGGCGCGAAGATATCGGGCTCGGTGCCGGTCAGGAAGACCTGGGCCGGAAGCGAGGCCAGGGCGGCATAGAGCGCCTCCCGGCGCCGTTGGTCCAGGTGGGCCGCGACCTCATCCAGCAGCAGCAGGGGCGCGAAGCCGCGCGCCGCGCCGATCAGCGCAGCATGGGCCAGGACCACGGAGACCAGCAGCGCCTTCTGCTCCCCGGTCGAACACAACTCGGCGGGCAGGTCCTTGGGCAGGTGGGTCATGCCAAGATCGGCCCGGTGCGCGCCGATCGCCGCCCCCCCGGCGGCGGCATCGCGCGCGCGGTTGGCGGCGAGCGCGTCGCGCAGCCGGTCCTCCACCGCCAGCGCCGGCGCCTCGTCCAGCCAGGCGGCGACGGGGTCGAGGAGCGCGAGGCTCGCGGCCGGGAAGGCCCCGGTGGCGGTGCCGGAGGCCAGGAGCGCGTTCAGCCGCTGGACCAG
This sequence comes from Roseomonas mucosa, assembly GCA_945878375.1. Classification (GTDB taxonomy): domain Bacteria; phylum Pseudomonadota; class Alphaproteobacteria; order Acetobacterales; family Acetobacteraceae; genus Falsiroseomonas; species Falsiroseomonas mucosa_A. The sequence goes on from CAMDWG010000010.1 coordinate 68,480, forward strand.
GGCGCGGCGCGCGGCAGCGGCGGCCACCGCGTGGCGCGCCATCGCGTCTTCCAGCGCCGCCAGCCAGCGGGCATCGCGCCGGCCTTCCGCCAGCAGGCGGTTGCGGCCGGACATGGCGGTCTCATGCGCCGCCACATCCCGGGCATGGGCGGGCTCCAGCGCCCAGACCAGCCGGTCCAGGAAGCGCCGGCGGCCGGATGCGCCTTCCTGGAACAGCCGGTCCATCTGCGGCGTGAGCCAGACCGCCGCCGCGCGGTCCGCCAGCTCGGCGCCGGATTTCAGCGGCTCATCGTCCAGGCGCCATTTGCGGCGGGCATCGGCGCCGTCCTCCCCCACCGTCCCGGTGGCGATGGCGGAAGCGCCATGCGGCCCTTCGAAGCGGCCCCAGGCGGCCCAGGGGCGGCCTTCGCCGGCCACGCGCCGGCCCATCTCGGCTGCCTTCGCGCCCCGCAAGCCGCGGCCGGGACCCAGCAGGCTTATGGATTCCAACAGGTTGGTCTTGCCCACCCCGTTCTCACCCGCGATCGCGACGATGCGGCCTTCGAAGCGCGCCTCGAAAGCCGGGTAGGACCGGAAATCGGTGAGCCGCAGGCGCGTGAGGCGCAGCGGCGGAAGAGGCGCTTGGGTCAGGACAGCCGCGATGCCAGGGTAACGCGAGATCTGAGCGAACGAAGCCGGAACGTCAATCCATCGCCGGGCGCGTCAGCCGCACGGCAGGAATCGGAAGGGGGGCGCCCGCCCCCCTTCATGCCGCCCGCTCGTCGCACGGCAAGCGGCCGCTGGTCTCAGACCCGCATCGGCATCAGGACGTACAGCGCTTCCGGCTTGGCGCTGTCGGTCACGATGGTGGGGGCGGATCCGTCCGAGAAGCGGAACTCCACATGGTCCACGATCTGGTCGGTGATGTCGTTCAGGTAGCGGGCTTGGAAGCCGATCTCGATGGGGCTCGAATCATAGCTGACCACATCGCCCTCCAGTTCCTCCTGCGCCTGGCCCAGCTCGGGGCTGGCGGCGCTGATCAGCAGGTGGTTGCGGTCCACGCTGAGCTTCACCGGGCGCGACCTTTCGCTGCTGATGCCGGCCACGCGGCCGACCGCCTCGGCGAAGTCCTTCTTCGACACGCGCAGCACCTTGTCGTTCCCGCGCGGGATCACCCGCTCATATTCCGGGAAGGTGCCGTCGATCAGCTTGGAGGTCAGCTGCACCGCCCCCAGCGTGAAGCGGATCTTGGTGTCGGATAGCGCGACGGCGATCTCGTCCTGCATCTCCTCCGCCAGCTTCCGCAGTTCACCCACCGTCTTGCGGGGGATGATCACGCCCGGCATGCCGGCGGCGCCATCGGGCAGCGGTTCTTCCACCCGCGCCAGCCGGTGGCCGTCTGTCGCGACCGCGCGCAGCACCTTCGCACCGCCGCTCTCCGTGGCGTGGAAGTAGATGCCGTTCAGGTAGTAGCGCGTCTCCTCCGTGCTGATCGCGAAGCGGGTGCGGTCGATCAGCTCCCGCAGTTGGCCGGCGGGCAGGGCGAAGCGATGGGGCAGCTTCCCCTCGGTCATCGAGGGGAAATCATCCACCGGCAGCACGGCGAGCTTCGCGTCGAAGCGCCCGGCGCGCAGCGTCATCAGCGCATCGCCGCCCGGGTGGTCCAGCTCGAGCTTCGCCGTCTCCGGCAGCTTGCGGACGATCTCATACAGCGTCGCGGCTGGGGCGGTGGTGCGGCCCTGGCGCGTCACGGTGACGCCGGGCACTTCCTCGACCACCGCGATCTCCATGTCGGTCGCGGTCAGCTTCAGCCCGCTTTCGCGCGCCTCCAGCAGGACATTGGCGAGGATGGGGATGGTGTTGCGCCGTTCCACCACGCTCTGCAAATGCGCGAGCGCCTTGAGCAGCACGGCCCTGTCCACGGAAAACTTCATGGCACCCGACGTCCCGACGACTGGCGGCGCCCGGGGCCACGGGGCTCAAAGCCCTGCCGCCTGCCGGGGCGCCCCCGATTGGCTCCCGACCCGCCCTTCGGCGGGTGGAGCACCTTACCAGCGCGGAGTCTTGAGTAGAAGGCGGCGTTTCGGGCCTTTTCGGTGCTTAAAGCGCCGGAAAGGGTGCGCCGGTTTCGAACCGCATGCCGAACTTGCCGATTCCGTTCCAGCCGCGATCGTATTGCGGTGGCGCCTTGACCGCCCCCGTCCGGCCGAGCGCCACCGCGGCGCGCATCGGCCAATAGGGGTCACGCAGCAGGGCGCGGGCCAGCAGCACCATATCCGCCTTGCCTTCCGCCACCAGGGCCTGGGCCTGCTCGGGCTCGGTGATCAGGCCGACGGCGGCCACCGCCACCCCGGCGCCTTCCCGCACCGCGACCGCGCCCGGCACCTGGTAGAGCGGGCCGACCGGTATCTTCTGGCGCGCAGGGTCGATCCCGCCCGATGATACATCGACGATATCCACCCCCGCCGCCTTGGCGCGCCGGGCCAGCTCCACCGTATCCGCCGTCGTCCAGCCGCCCTCGATCCAGTCGGTGTAGCTGACGCGGAGAGACAGCGGGATCTCCGCCGGGATCGCGGCGCGGACGTCCTGCACCACCTCCAGCGTCAGGCGGACCCGGCCGTCGAAATCACCGCCCCAGCGGTCGTTCCGGCGATTCGCGATGGGCGAGAAGAATTGGTGCAGCAGGTAGCCATGGGCGGCATGGATCTCGATCAGCCGGTAGCCGGCCGCGACCGCGCGGCGGGCGCTGGCGGCGAAAAGGGCGGGGATCGCGGCGACCTCCGTCTCCGCCAGGGCGCGCGGCGTGGCGAAATGGCCCACTGGCTGGTCGGAGGCTGAGACGACCTCCCACCCCGGATCGGCCGGGCCCTCATGCCAGGCCGGCAGGCGGGACGCCTTGCGCCCGGCATGGCCGAGCTGGATCGCCGGCACCGCTCCGGCATGGGCGATGGCGGCAGCGAGCCGCGCATGGCCCGCGACCTGCCCATCCTCCCACAAGCCGAGATCGCCCGGCGTGATGCGGCCATCCGCGGTGATGGCGGTGGCTTCCGCCATCACCATCCCCGCCCCCCCGATCGCGCGCTGCAGCAGATGCGCCAGGTGCCAGTCGGTGGGCTTCCCGTCATCGGCGGCGCAATACATGCACATCGGGGACACCCCGATGCGGTTGGCGAAGGTCACGCCGCGCAGCGTCAGCGGGTCGAACAGATCGGGCATCGGGGGACTCCGGCGGCGTCAGGCGCGGGTGAAGACCAAGCGCTCCGGCGCCATGAAGCCGAGGGTGAGCAAAGCCTGCAACCCGGGGGCAAGGCCCAGCGGCCCATGGACCTCCAGCCGGCCGTCGCGCGGCCGGACGAGGGGACGGAGCAGCGCGACGGCGATCCGGTGCACCTCCCGCGCCTTGGCGACGGCCAAAGGGGCCATCGGCACCCCCGCATCGGCCGCCAGCACCACGGCCCCGGCGGCGCGGGCAATCCTCGCGACGCCCTCTGCCTCCGCCAGCGGATCCACCCGCGCGCCTTCCAACATGAGCGCCGGTGCGGTGCCGGGGGCGGAGGCGCCGATGCCGTCCAGCAGGCCCGGCAGGGCCCTGGCGGCAGCGGCTGCATCGGTCCAGGTCGCGGCCCTTGCGAGCGCCAGGATGCCCAGCGCGCGGGCGCCGAGATCGGCCGGTTCGGCCTCCAGCGCGCGGGCCAGCCGCAGGGCGAGGGCCGGCAGCGCATCCTCCCCGGGCCGCCGCGCCCGGCGCAGCGAATCGGCGCCGAGCAGGGCGGAGGCAAGCTCCGCCACACCCCCCAGCGCCGAGAGAAGCGCGAGCTGATCCTCGGCGAAGGCCAGCAGCGTGGCGCGGCGGGGGGCGGGCAGGGGCTCGGCCCAGGCGCCCCCGGCATCGAACAGCAGCGCCGCCGCCACGGCGCGCAGACCCGCCCCCGGATCGGGGCGCGGATCGGGAACAAGGCCGGGCGGCAGGCCGGCTTCCATCATGGCGGCGACGGTCTCCACCTGGCCCGGCGTCAGCAACCGGTCCTCCCGCACCACCAGCGTCTGGCCGGCGGCAAGGTCCACCGGGCCATTGCGGAGGATCAGCCAATGCAACTCCCCGCCCCGCATGGCCTGGGCGGTGACGGACAGGACGCGCGCGGGGTCATGCGGGCGGATATGCACGGCCGGCGCGCCATCCGGCCAACCGGCCGCGCCAATCGCCAGATGCGCCACCGGCATGCCGCGAGCCCATCTCTCGGCGCCTGGGGCCGCGGGCGGGGCCGCATCGCGCCAGGCGCCGGCCTCCATCATCCGCGCCGCGGTGCCGCCGGGGCCGTCCTCCGCCACGGCATCGAGCGCCGTGGTGACCCGCAGCCGCGACAGCGCGCGGGCGGCGGTGAAGCGGATCTCGACGCGCAGCAACGGGCTCAAGGGGTCGATCTCATAGCGATAGGCGATCCGCCCGGCCTCCACCTCCCGCGCGGTGAAGAGGCCGGCGAGGCCGCGGATCGTGCCGGCATGGGTCAGGACGATGCGCCCATCCTCCCGCGTCACGGAGGCCTCGGTGATGTTGTCCTCGACATCGACGCAGGCGGGGCGGCGGCCGATGCGGAACTCCACCAGATTGCCGGTGTGGCGCAGTGCCGGCCGGCCGCCCCCTGGAGGTTCCTGCCGCAGCACGCCGGCGCGGAGGTCGCCGGTGAAGCGGTGATGCGGCGTGCGGATCAGCAGGTCGGCAGGATCGTCGCGGAGCAGTTCGGCCGCGCCGCCGACGGCGCGCATCCCACCAGGCGCCCGCGCAAGAGCCATCACCGCGTCAAGCAGGGAATCAGACAGCGGTGCATGCGCGTCCCGCAGGCCGGGCAGCATCAGCAATTCAGCGGCGGTCGCGGTGGCGACGACGGGGAAGAAGGCGCTGCCCTCGGCCTCGGGCAGGGCGCGGAAGCTCTGGCCCGCCAGGGCGATCTCCGTCGCCATCAGCGCCAGGGGCGCAACGAGCCGGTCGCGATCGGCGTCCTGCAGAAGATTTCGCATGGGAACGGAACATAGGATCGCGACCGCGTGACGGGAAGCGGCGGGGAGGTTGCCTGCCTGCCGACAGCGGCACGAAAGCCCTCCGCAATGGCTGTCGGAGGCTTCACTGGCAGGTCACGGCGGCGTGAGAGGCGTCCGGGCAAGATGCTTCTCGTCCAGGCGATGCCTCGACGTTTTCTCCCGGCGGTTCCGTGCGATGATGTGCGGAGCCTACTTTCCCCGGTGCCTCGCGGCACCGGGGATTTTTTCATGGTCGCCGGAGGCAACCGCCGGGCATCACACCCGGCCGGCGGCCTTGTCGGCCTCGTAGCGGGCCTTGGTCTCGGCATTGGCGGGGTAGAGGCCCGGCAGGGCGAGGCCCTTGCCCACCTCGTTCATGATCCAGCCTTCCAGACGCTCCTGCTCCACCGCGGCTTCCGTCACGGCGTCGAGCATCGCGGCGGGGATCACCACCGCGCCGTCGCCATCGGCCACCACGATGTCGCCCGGCACGACGGTGACGCCGCCGCAGCCGATCGTCTCCTGCCAGCCGACGAAGTTCAGCGCGGCGACCGAGGCCGGCGCCACATAGCCCTGGCAGAACACCGGCAGGCCGGTGCCGATCACGCCCTGCCCGTCGCGCACCATGCCGTCGGTGACGAGGCCGGCGACGCCCTTCACCCGCATCCGCGCGCAGAGGATGTCGCCGAAGATGCCGGCGGTGGTCAGGCCCATCGCATCGGCGATGGCGACGCAGCCTTCCGGCATGTCCTCGATCGCGGCGCGGGTGGAGCGGGGGGAGGACCAGCTATCGACCGTCGCCAGGTCCTCCCGCGTCGGGGTGAAGCGCAGCGTGAAGGCCGGGCCGACGATGCGGGTGAAGTTGCCCGGCACGATGGGCCGCGCGCCGTTCACATAGGCGAAGCGCACGCCCTTCTTCAGCAGCACCGTGGTCAGGGTCGCGGTGGTCACGTCCATCAGGGCTGCCTTGGTGGCGGGGTTCATGCGTGTCGCTCCGAGCGGGAAATGCGACACGCTTGAAACGCCGCCCGCCCCAGGCCGTCAACCCGCCCCGCCGATCCCCACCCCCCAGGGCCCAAGCGTTTCGGGGACGCCGGCCACCGGCGCATGAGGCAGCGGCCTTGTGCCCTCGGCCAGGGCCAGCGGCACGGGCGCGGCATCCGCCGACAGGTTGAAAACGCAGCGAACCCGCAGCCCTGCCGCAACCCGGTCGAAGCCCAGCAGCGGCGACGGCAGGTCGAGTGGCTCGATCCCGCCCGCGACCAGCGCGGGCGAAGCGCGACGCGCCCGCAGCATCGCGCGGGCGAAGCTCAGCATGGAAAGCGGGTCTGCTTCCTGTGCGTCCACCGCCAGCGCCCGATGCGCCTCCGGCACCGGCAGCCAGGGCGTGCCGGCCCCGAAGCCGGCATGCCGCGCGGCGCGTTGCCAGGGCATCGGCGTGCGCGCGCCGTCCCGGCCGCGGAAGTCGGGCCAATGGGCGATGCCGAAGGAATCGCGCAGCGCGGCGAAGGGCAACTCCGCCTCCGGCAGGCCGAGTTCCTCCCCCTGATAGAGACAGGCGCTGCCGCGCAGCGTCAGCAGCAGCGCCAGCAGCAGCTTCGTTACCCGCGGGTCGGCCGCCCCGCCGGGCGCCCAGCGCGTGGCCACCCGCGCGACATCGTGGTTGCTGAAGGACCAGCAGGGCCAGCCTTCCGGGTTCGCCGCCGCCTGGACCAGCGCGCGCGCCTCCGCATGGCCGAAGGCGCCGCGCAGCGGGGCGAGGGTATAGGCCATGTGCAGCCGTCCCGGCCCGGTGGCATGTGCGATGCGCGCGAAGGCGCCGGGTTGGGAGGAGAACTCGCCGAGCAGCGCGCGATCTTCGAAAGCCTCCGCTTCCGCGCGCAGGCGATGCAGCACGGCGTCGGTGCCTACGCCCATCATGTCGTGCAGATGCGCCTGCATGCCGAACAGCTTCGCCGGCACCGCGCGCAGCGGCGCGGCGGGGTTGGAGCGCAGCAGCGGATCATGCGCGACGAAATCCAGCGCATCGACGCGGAACCCATCCACCCCGCGCGCCAGCCAGAAGCGCATGATCTCCGCGACCGCATCGAGGGTTTCGGGATCGGCGAGGTTCAGCGCGGGCTGCGCCGGCAGGAAATGATGCAGCGCGTATTGCCGCCGCCTTGGTTCCCATCGCCAGGCCGGGCCGCCGAACACCGACAGCCAGTTGTTCGGCGGCGTGCCATCCGGCCCGGGATCGGCCCAGACATAGCGCGCCGCGAGCGGCCCGCTGCGCGCAGCGCGGGAAGCCTGGAACCAGGGATGGGCCTCGCTCGTATGGCTCACCACCAGGTCGAGCAGGACGCGCAGCCCCCGCGCATGGCAGGCGGCGACCAGCGCGTCGAGATCGGCCAGCGTGCCGTACTCCGGCGCGACCGCCCGATGGTCGCTGACATCGTACCCAAGATCGGCGCCGGGCGAGGCGTAGATCGGGCAGAGCCAAAGCGCGTCCACGCCGAGCCCCGCGATGTGATCCAGCTTCTCGATGATGCCGCGCAGATCGCCGATGCCGTCCCCGTTCGTATCGCGGAAGGAACGCGGATAGATCTGGTAGATCACCGCGCCGCGCCACCAGGGTTCCACCGCCTGCGTCCTTTGTCCCCGCCGATCCGTGGCACGGCAGGGCGCGGCGGATGGGTCACGAAGCGGTGGGCGCGGCCGGTCAGGGCGCGGGGCGGTAGCCTTCCTCGGCCAGCGCGGCGGCGATGACGGTGGGAGACAGGGTGGTCTCGGCGCGGACCAGGCCTTCGGCTAGCACGACCTCGACCTTCGCGGCGGGATCCAGCGCCTGGATCGCCTGCGTCACCGCCTTCACGCAATGGCCGCAGGTCATGCCCGCCACCTTCATCTAGATCGTCATGCCGGCTTTCCTTCCAGTTCGGCGAGAATCGGGCAGTCCGGCCGCTCGTCGCCCGAGCAATGGTTGGCGAGATGCCGCAGGCTGCCGGCCATCGCATTCAGCGCCGCCGCCTTGGTCTCCAGCGCCTCGACATGCGCGATGGCCATGCGCTTCACCTCCGCGCTCGCGCGCGATCGGTCGCGCCACAGCGCGAGCAGCTTGCGGACATCCTCGAGCGGAAAGGCCAGGTCGCGGGCATGGCGGATGAAGCGCAGCACGGCCACGTCCTGCGCGCCATAGCTGCGATAGCCATTGGCGCGACGTTCCGCCTCGATCAGTCCGATGGCCTCGTAGTGGCGGATCATCTTGGCCGAGACGCCGGAACGCTGCGCGGCTTCCCCGATCGTCATGCCGCGTGCGCCACCGGACGCGGTCCCTGGCTGGGCCGCCACCGGGCGAGCAGCAGCGCATTGGCCACCACGCAGACCGAGGACATCGCCATCGCCGCCCCCGCCAGCATCGGCGACAGGAAGCCGAGCGCCGCCAGCGGCAGGCCCAGCAGGTTGTATGCGAACGCCCATGCGAGATTCCCCTTCACCTTGCCGTATGTCCTGCGCGTGATGTCGAGCGCCGCGGGCACCAGCCCCGGATCGCCGCGCATCAGCGTGATGCCGGCGGCGGCGATGGCCACATCCGTGCCCGTCCCCATCGCGATGCCGAGATCCGCCGCCGCCAGCGCCGGCGCGTCGTTGACGCCATCGCCCACCATCGCGACGCGCGCGCCGCCCTGCCGCCACGCCGCGACCTGTGCGGCCTTGTCGGCCGGCAGCACCTCCGCCGCCACGCGCGCGATGCCGAGGCCCTCGGCGGCGGCCCGCGCGGCAGGCGCGATGTCGCCGGACAGCATCGCGACCTCGACGCCCATCGCCCTCAATTCGGCCACGGCTTCGGCCGCGCGCGGCTTCGGCGAATCCTCGAAGGCCAGCAGCGCCATCGCGGCGCGGGCTTCCGGATCGATCAGCCAGGCGAGGCTGCGGCCCTGCGCCGCCTCTGCTTCCGCCTGCGCGGCAAGCACGCCGGGATTCGCCCCCGATTCCGCGAGCAGCCGCGGGCTGCCGAGCGCCAGGCGGCGTCCCTCGACAGTCGCTTCGACACCACGGCCGGTCAGCGCGCGGAAGCCCTCGGCAGCCGGCGGAACGCCGCCCTGCGCCCCGAGCACCGCGCACGCCAGCGGATGCTCGCTGCCGGATTGCAGCGCGGCGGCCATCGCCAGCGCTTGCAGGGCCGTCACGCCCTCCGCCGCATGCAGCGCGGCGAGGCGCGGCTTGCCTTCGGTCAGCGTGCCGGTCTTGTCGAAGGCGACGAGGGTGATGGATCGGGCGCGCTCGATCGCCTCGGCGTCGCGCAGCAGGATGCCGGCGCGCGCCGCGGCCCCCGTGCCGGCCATGATCGCCGCCGGCGTCGCGAGGCCGAGCGCGCAGGGGCAGGCGATGACGAGCACGGCCACCGCATGCAGGATCGCCGCCTCCGCCCCCGCCCCCGCGATCAGCCAGCCGATTGCCGTCAGCGCGGCGATGCCGATGACGATGGGGACGAAGGCCGCGCTCACGCGGTCCACCAGCTTCTGCACCGGCGCGCGGGACGCCTGCGCGGCGGAGACCAGCGCCGCCACGCGCGCCAGCGTGGTGTCGCGCCCGACCGCCGTGGCGCGCAGCACCAGCCGCCCATCCAGCACCACCGTGCCAGTGGCCACCGAAGCGCCCGGCGCTTTCTCGACCGGGCGGGATTCGCCGGTCAGCGCGCTTTCATCGACACCGGCCTCGCCGGTCTCGATGGTGCCATCCACGGGAACGCCCTCGCCGGGGCGCACCACGATCCGGTCGCCGAGGACCAGCGATGCCGCTGGCACGCGGCGCGGCGTGCCGTCATCGCCGAGCAGCCAGGCCTCGCGCGGGCGCAGCGCGAGCAAGGCGCGGATCGCCGCCCCCGTGCCGCGCTTCGCGCGCGCTTCCAGCCATTTGCCGAGCAGGACGAAGAACAGCACCACCACCGCTGCCTCGAAATACAGGCCATGTGCGTGATTGGTCCCGTGGCGCCACATCAGCCAGAGCGAGAGCAGGAAGGCGCTGCCGGTGCCGAGCGTGACTAGCAGGTCCATGTTGCCGGTGCCGTCGCGGAGCGCCGCCCAGGCGGCACGGGCGAAACGCGGTCCGAACCAGGCGAAGACCGCGCCGGCCAGCGCCAGCTGCACGAAGGCGCCCGGCAGCAGGTCCAGCCCGAAGGGCATCCCCGCCATCCCGATCAGGAAGGGCGAAGCAAGCGCCCCCGCGCCCAGCACTTCCCGCCCCTGGCGGGACAGGCGGCGCTGCGCGGCCTGTTCCTCCGCCTCGGCATCGTCGGGGATGGCGGCCAGGCGATAGCCGGCCTTGGCGAGCGCGGCGGCCAGCGCCGCATCCTCCACCCCCGCCAGCAGGCGCAGCGTCGCGCGTTCCGCCGCCAGGTTCACGCTGACGGAGATCACACCCAGCACCTTGGCCAGCGCCCGTTCCACACGGCCGGCGCAGCTCGCGCAGGTCATGCCCTCGATGCCGATGCTCCGCTCCGCCTCCGGCACGGCGTAACCCGCCGCGCGGATGGCGCCGGCGAGGTCGACCGGGGTGGCGGTGCCGGCGACCTCGACGCGCTCAGCGGCCAGGTTCACCTGCGCCGTCGCGACGCCCGGCAGCTTCAGCAGCGCACGCTCCACCCGCCCGGCGCAGGAGGCGCAGGTCATCCCCTCGACGGGAAGGGAAAGATGCGGAAGCGCGGTCGGCGGTGCCTCGGGCATCGCGGTACGGGTCGGTTCCATGCGGGGGACATGGGGCCTCCCATCATGGGAGGGTCAAGGGCCCATCCACCGCCGGCCGCCAGCCTTGCCGGGTTCGGCGGGCCTGCGCCTTGATCTCGATCAGCTTACTGGCCCGGGGACGGGGCGTTGACGTTCCCGCGACGCCTCGCGACATCACGCCCATGCGAGCCCACCTCCCCGCCCTTGTCCTTTTTCTCCTCGCCGCCCCCGCCGCCGCCCAGGCGCCGGGGCCGGATCCGGTGCGGATCGCCAACCGCACAGGCGTGGAGGCCACCGCCCTGCACGCGGTGCGCAGCGGCCGGCCGGATTGGGGCGGCAACCTGCTCAACCGCGGGCCGCTCGGCCCGAACCAGGCGTTCAGCCTGCGCGTGAACCCCGAGGCCGGCTGCCGCTTCGACATCCGCCTGGTGCTGGCCGATGGGCGGGAGAGCGTGGCGCGCGACCGCGACATCTGCGCCGAGACGCGGGTGGAGATGGCGACCGCCGCCGCGCCCCAGCCCGCCGCGCCGCCAGTGGCGCAGGCCAGGCCGAACCAGCAGGCGCGGCGCGTCTCCTCCGGCACCGGCTTCGTGATCGCGCCCAACCGGGTTCTGACCAACCAGCATGTCGTCGATGGCTGCGACCGCGTGCTGGCCCGCACGCCGGATGGGCGCTGGCTGGCCGCGACGCCGCCGGCGCAGGTGGATCGCGCGCTGGATCTCGCGGTGCTGACGATCCCCGGCAATCCGGGGCCCATCCTGTCCTTCCGCACCGCGCCCAATATCCGCCGTGGCGAGGATGTGATCGCCTATGGCTTCCCGCTGGCGGGGCTGCTGTCGGCCGATCCGAAGCTGACGCGCGGCGTGATCAACGCGCTGGGCGGGGTGCAGAACGACCAGAACAACTTCCAGATCAGCGCCGAGGTGCAGCCGGGCAATTCCGGCGGGCCGCTGCTGGATATGCAGGGGCATGTGGTGGGCGTCGTCGTCTCGAAGCTCGACAGTCGCCGGGTGCAGAATGTGGACAATGTGAATTTCGCGGTGAAGGGCGACGCCGCGCAGGCCTTCCTGCGCCGCGCGAACATCCCCTTCCGCACGGTCGAAAGCCGCGGCACGGACCGCAGCGCGGCCGATGTGGGGGACATCGCGCATCGCAGCACGGTGCTGCTGCGCTGCGAGAAATAGGGCCTACCGCTTCACGAAGCGCGCGGCGAAGAAGCCGTCGATCCCGCCGCGCTCCGCCCACATGTCGGGGCGGGTGCGGAGCGTGCCGGCGGTGGTCAGCGCGGCTTCCAGCCCGGGGAGTTCCTCGGGCCGGATCGGGTCGAGGGTGAGGCCAAGCGAGGCCGCGCGGGACAGATGCGCCTCCCCTTCCTCCGGCTGCAGGGAGCAGGTGGCGAAGACGATGCGGCCGCCGGGACGCAGCAGGGTGGCGGCATGGGCCAGCAGCCGTGCCTGCGCCTCCGCCATAGGGGCGATGTCGGCGGCGCGTTTCAGATGCGGGATGTCGGGGTGGCGGCGGATGATGCCGGTCGCGGTACAGGGCGCATCCAGCAGGATCGCGTCATAGCCCGCCTCGGCCGGCGACCAGCTGGCTGCGTCGGCCTGGACCAGCGTGGCCTCCAGCTTCAGCCGCGCCAGGTTCTCCCGCAGGCGGCCTAGGCGGCGGGCGTCGCGCTCCACCGCCGTCACCCGCGCCCCGGCGGCAAGAAGTTGCGCGGTCTTGCCACCGGGGGCGGCGCAGAGATCGGCCACGCGCTCGCCAGCCTGCACGCGCAGCAGCTTCGCCGGCAGCGCCGCGGCGGCGTCCTGTACCCAGAAGGCGCCGTCCGCGAAGCCGGGCAGGTCGGCCAGCAACGTGCCGGCGGGCAGCCTTGCGCTGCCGGTCGGCAGCATCTCCGCCCCCTCCGGCGCCGTGGCGCCGGGGGCGAGCGTCAGGTCGAGCGGCGCGGGCGCGGCCTGCGCGCGCACCATGGCGCGCACCGCCAGGCCATAGGCCGCGTGCCAGGCCGTCCAGAGCCAGGGGGGCGTGTCAAGCCGTTCGGCATCCAGCCCCTCCAGCGCCGCCGGGCCTTCGGTCGCGAGTTTGCGGAGCACGGCGTTCACAAGCCCGGCGAAGGGGTTCGGCACCACCGCAACCGTCGCCGCCACGGCGGCATGGGCGGGCGTGCCGAGCAGCAGCAGCTCCGCCGCCCCGGCCCTGAGCGCCGCGCGGACAACGGGCGGCGGTTCGCGCCGCAGGAAGGGCTCCAGCACGGCATCGAGGCTGCCGGCCCGGCGCAGGACGGTCGCGGCGATGCGGTGCGCCGCCGAACGGTCGCGCGGTGCCAGCGTGCCCGGCAGCGCATCCAGCGCTTCCTCCAGCGGCCGGCGGCGCTCCATCACGGCGGCGAGCAGTGCCAGCGCCGCCTGGCGCGCGGGCATGCCGGCCGCGCTGGCGGGGCGGGTGGAGGGGGTGGAGGCGGGACGAGGATCGGGCATCGCGGCCGGTTTATGGCCCCCGGGCCGGTGCCATGCTAGGTGCGGCCGCGCGTAACGGGCGGGCCGCGATCGGCGTCTGGGGAGTGGATGGATGATCGAGTGGGTGACCGACCTGGTCGCGGCGGGTGGCTGGCTGGGCGTGCTGGGGCTGATGTTCCTGGAGAACCTGTTCCCGCCGATCCCGTCGGAAGTGATCATGCCGCTGGCGGGCTTCGCGGCGGCGCGCGGGCAGATGTCCTTCACGCTGGCGGTGATCGCGGGGATCGTCGGCACGCTGCTCGGCAACGCCTTCTGGTACGAGCTGTCGCGCGCCATCGGGTCTGCCCGCATCCGGCCGCTGTTCGCGCGCTATGGCCGCTGGTTCGCGGTGGATGACAAGGATTTCGACAAGGCCGAGACGACGCTGCGGAAATACGGGCCCGTCGCCCTGTTCTTCGGCCGGCTGCTGCCGGGCATCCGCACGCTGATCTCGATCCCCGCGGGCCTCGCGCATATCCCGCGCCTTATCTTCTATGTCTGGACCGCACTCGGCAGCACGGTGTGGATCCTGTTCCTGACCAGCGCGGGCTACTGGATGGAAGACCATTACGACAAGGTCGAGGGCTGGCTCGGGCCGCTGTCCTATGTGGTCGTCGCCGGCATCCTCGGCACCTATGCGTGGCACATCTGGTCCACGCGAGTCCGCAAGCGCCCGTAGCAGAGATATCTACCGCCGGTGGCGCCCAGGCACCCGCCGCAGGACGGGGGCCAGCGTTGCCGGCGCGCGGGGGCCTCGTGGCGGGCGCGGGGCATCCTGCCGCGCCAGCAGCATGGTGGCGACACCGATCTGCACCGCCCCGAAGGTCAGGCTGGTGAAGAACCACAGCACCAGCACCGGCCACCAATGCCCCGCCGCCGTCAGCAGCAGCGTGGCGGCATCCTGCGGATCGAAGGCCAGCAGCGCAGCCACGAAGACGGCCCCGAGCGCGAAGCCCAGCGCGCCATGGGCGACCAGGAAGCGCACGAGCTTCGGCAGGTGGCGCCAGGCCGCAATCAGGTTTCGCATCGGACGATCCTGTTCCCCATCGCCGCGGGCGGCTGATGGCGGTCTCTCACCCCCACGGGTTCCTGCGCCCGCCCTGCCCCCAGGGCCCCGGACGCGAAGGCTGAACGCGCGGCGGGGCCGGCGGGATGCCCGCGGATCCGCCGCCCGACGAGATTCCTTCAGGCGGGCCCATCCCCCCCGCCATCCGCTCAAGCGCCGCCACGCGGTTCGCCGTGGCAGGGTGGGTGGAGAACAGCCCGTCCATCCGCAACCCCGAAAGCGGGTTGATGATGAACACATGCGCGCTGGCCGGATTGGCCTCCGCCGCCTCATTCAGCCGGCCCTGCTTGTACTGTTCCAGGCGCAGCAACGCGGATGCCAGGCCGCGCGGATCGCCGGCGATCTCAGCGCCGATGCGGTCGGCCTCGTATTCGCGAGACCGGCTGACGGCCATCTGCACGATCATCGCCGCGATGGGCGCAAGGACGACCAGCAGGATCGTGCCGATCGGGCCGAAGGCGTTGTTGCGCTGATTGCTACGCCCGAACACCATCCCGAACTGCGCCAGCATGCCGATCGCACCCGCCAGCGTCGCGGTGATGGTCATGATCAGCGTGTCGCGGTTCTTGATATGCGCCAGCTCATGCGCGATCACGCCGGCGACCTCGCGCTCGCTCATCATGTCGAGCAGGCCGGTATTCACCGCGACGGCCCCCTTCTCCGGGCTGCGGCCGGTGGCGAAGGCGTTGGGCTGGTCCTCATGGATCACATAGAGCTTGGGCATCGGCAGACCGGCGCGGGATGCGAGGGCGGCCGTCATCGCGTAAAGTCGCGGGGCGTCCTGCGGCCCGATGGGCTGGGCGTTGTGCATCCCCAGCACCACGCGGTCGCTGTTCCACCAGGCGAAGACATTCATCCCGCAGGCAAGGACGAAGGCGAGGATCATCCCCTGTTCGCCCGCGATGGCGAAGCCGACGGCGGCGAAGAGCGCCGTGAGCCCGGCGAGGAGAAGGGCTGTACGGACATAGCCGGCCATGGTCTGACGCTCCCGAATGCGTGCCCTGCGCGTTGGACGCGCGACAAGATGCCAGGAGACGCTACATGAGCGCCATGAGCGAAACGGACAACAGGGGCCCGCAGGCCTCGCCCGGCGGCCAGGTGCCGCTTCCCCCCGATGAACCCGCCGTCCCCCCGCCCGGCCGGCCCGCCCCCGAACCCACGCCCGGGCCGAGCCAGCCGCCCCCCGCCGGCGATCCGCCGAAGGAAGCGCCGGTGCGGATGAAGGAGGTCGGCGGGCCGGCCGGGCCGGAACCGACCCGCTACGGCGATTGGGAACGGAAGGGCCGGGTCAGCGATTTCTGATCGGAAGGCGCCGGCATTGTCATAATGTTTCGCGCGACTCGGGCGCGACAGCGCGAACATGATTGTGGGTCGAAGGCGCCAGAGCCCCCAGGGATTGTGGTTGCCCGAGTCGCGACTCGGACGCGACTCGGGAGCCTGAAGCGGAACCCGCTTGTGGCCCGGTTCGGCGCCCGGCCCAATCTGTTGTGTGCGGAGAACATCCGGCAGGCGCGGATCGGATGTTCGCGCGAATCGGATCAGGCATCTGAAAAGACATGTTTTTTTAGGGATGCCTCGGCCCGCGATTCACCCGGCGTTCCAGAACCGGGGCGAATCGGGAACGTGCCTCTGATCTAACGAGGGGCCTTCCCGCCCCCCGTCACGGCAAGCCAGGCGGACAAGGCCAGCATGCCCGCCGCCCCCAGCAGCAGGCTCGGCCCCGGCCCGACCAGCCCCCAGCCCAGCCCCAGCACGACAGGGCCGAGCGATTGGCCGAGGAAGAAGCAGAAGGCATGCAGCGCCACCGCGCTGCCACGCGCCTGCGGCACCAGTTCCGTCACCCGGGTCTGGATGGCGGAATGGATCATGTAGAAGCCGAGCCCCAGCAGCAGGCATGTGGCCGCCAGCGCCGTGACCGCCGGCAGCAGCGCCAGCCCCGCCATCCCGAGCGAGGCCATCCCACCCCCGATGGCCACCACCCCGCCCTGGCCGAAGCGGCGGAGCAGCCAAGGCGCCAGCGCGCCGAACAGGAAGCCGCCGGCGGCGAAGCCCGCGAGCGCGAAGCCCGCTTCCGCCGTCCCGCCCAGGCCGCGCTCGATCAGCAGCGGCGCGATGAAGGGAAAGACGCCAAAGACCAGCGCGCCTTCCACGAAGACGGCGGCGTAGAGGATCCGCGCCGCACGAAGGCCGAGGATGCCACGGTAGCGCGCCAGCGCCTCTGGCAGGTTGGGCCGACTGCCGGCCGGCACCTGGTCGCGCCCGCGCATGGACACAACCGCTGCCAGCGTGGCCGCGGCGCAGACCAGAAGCACGCTGCGCCAGCCGAAGACGGGTGCCACGAAGATCGCCAGCAGCCCGCCCGCGGCAGACCCCGTGAGACCCGCCACCAGCAGGCGCGAGAGCGCCACTTGGCGCTTCTCGATGGGCACCAGGTCGCCGATCAGCGCGATGGCCAGCGGGAACACCCCACCCGCCGCCGCCCCCGACAGCACGCGCAGGATGGACAGCGACAGCAGGTCCGGCGCGGCGGCCGAAACCAGCAGCGTCAAGGCCAGCAGCACGAGGCAGGCGCGGATGACACGGCGCTTGCCGATGGCATCGCCGACCGGCCCCAGCACGGGCTGCACCAACGCATAGGGCAGGGCATAGGCGCTGCCGAGCAGCGCGACCGTGGCCGCCGCCGCCCCGAATTCCGCGCCGATCTCCGCCACCAGCGGATCGAGCGCCCGCCCCGCGAGGACCGAGGCGCAGGCCGCGAGGCCAAGGGTGAGGATCACGCGCTGCGTGGGATCGGGCGGGGAAGCCATGGGGCGCCGATGTGCGCCCGGTCGGCGTCAGGCGCAATGCGTGCCCCGATCCACACACAGTCTGCTCCGAATGACCACGCAACTGCTCAGCAGGCCATCCGGCGCAGAGGGGCGGAGGATGGTTTCCCCGCCGCCCCCCCTTCAGTAGAAGCCGCCGATGGACAACAGCACGGCGACCAAGCCCTACAGCAAGCTGAAGGGCGATCCCTACCGCCTATGACGCATTGCCCGTCGAGGTGCGCCGCGCCCTGCAGGAATCCCTGGTGGATTGGTGCTCCCTGCGGGCCCTGGAATGGCACCTTCGCCTGCTGCGCCAGGAGAGGTTGCGGCCAGCCCAGGCAACGTCCTTCCTCGTCGCGACCATCCGCAAACAGGATCACGCCGAGGTCGCCGCCTTCGCGCGGTTATGGCCGAAAGGCGCCGCGGCCTATCCGCACATCGCGGCCGGCGCGACGCTCCAGCGTTATGTCGGGACGGAGGGCATCCCCGCGGCCGAGCCTGTTCTCGTCACCCGGGCGGCAAAAAAATCCAAGGCACAGGCCAAGCGGAAGACGGCCCCCAAGGTGAAGGCGGGCCGGCGCGGCCGTCGCTGAAAGGCGACGCGTCGCGGCCACACCCCGCCGCCGTGTCCTGACGGGCTCTGCGTTCGTGCGCCGCGGGCCCGCCCGGACCCGCGGCGCGGCGCGCGCGCTCAGCCGACGCGGTTCTCGATCAGTTCCTGCACCACCGCCGGGTCCGCGAGCGTCGAGGTGTCGCCCAGCCCCTCGGTCTCGTTCGCGGCGATCTTGCGGAGGATGCGGCGCATGATCTTGCCCGAACGGGTCTTGGGCAGGCCCGGGGCCCACTGGATCGCATCCGGCGCGGCAATCGGGCCGATTTCCTTGCGGACCCAGGCCACCAGCTCCTTCCGCAGCGCATCCGTCGGCTCCTCGCCGGTCTTCAGCGTGACGTAGCAGTAGATGCCCTGGCCCTTGAGGTCATGTGGCATGCCGACCACCGCGGCTTCCGCGACCTTCGGATGCGCGACCAGCGCGCTCTCGATCTCGGCGGTGCCCATGCGGTGGCCGGAGACGTTGATCACGTCGTCCACGCGCCCGGTGATCCAGTAATACCCGTCCGCATCGCGCCGCGCGCCGTCGCCAGTGAAATACATCCCCTTGAAGGTGGAGAAGTAGGTCTGACCGAAGCGCTCATGGTCGCCATAGATGGTCCGCATCTGGCCGGGCCAGCTATCGAGCAGGACGAGGTTGCCCTCCGCCGCGCCCTCGATGATCTTGCCTTCGCCATCCACCAGCGCGGGCTTCACGCCGGGCAGCGGCAGCGTGGCCGAGCCCGGCTTCTGCGCGATGGCGCCGGGCAGCGGGCTGATCAGGATCCCGCCCGTCTCGGTCTGCCACCAGGTGTCCACGATCGGGCAGCGCTCATCGCCCACATTGCGGTAGTACCAGAGCCAGGCTTCCGGATTGATCGGCTCACCCACCGAGCCCAGCACGCGGAGCGACTTGCGGCTGGTCTTCTTCACCGGCGCCTCGCCATCGCGCATCAGCGCGCGGATGGCGGTGGGGGCGGTGTAGAAGATATTGACCTGGTGCTTGTCGATCACCTCCCAGAAGCGGGAGACGGTGGGGTAGTTCGGCACGCCTTCGAACATCAGCGTCGTCGCGCCGTTCGCGAGCGGGCCATAGACGATGTAGGTGTGGCCGGTGACCCAGCCGACATCGGCCGTGCACCAGTAGATCTCGCCATCGCGGTAGTCGAACACGTTCTGGTGGGTGAAGGACGCCCAGACCATGTAGCCGCCGGTGGTGTGCAGCACGCCCTTCGGCTTGCCGGTGGAACCGCTGGTGTAGAGGATGAACAGCGGGTCCTCGGCGCCCATTGGCTCGGGCTCGGCCGTGTCGGGCAGGCCGGCGCAGGCCTCGTCCCACATGATGTCGCGCCCTTCCTGCATCGGCACGGCGCCGCCGGTGTTCTTCGCCACGATGACATGGCGGATCGACGGGCAGTTCTTCAGCGCCTCATCCGCATTGGTCTTCAGCGGCACCTTGCGGCCGCCGCGGCGACCTTCATCGGCGGTGATCAGGATCGAGCATTCGCTGTCCTGGATGCGGCTGGCGAGGCTGTCCGGGGAGAAGCCGCCGAAGACGATGGAATGGATCGCGCCCACCCGCGCGCAGGCCAGCATCGCAACCGCCGCTTCCACGATCATCGGCAGGTAGATGCAGATGCGGTCGCCCTTCTTCACGCCGAGCTTGCGCAGCGCATTGGTCAGGCGGCAGACGCGGGCGTGAAGCTCGCGATAGGTCACCTTCGCGTCGGCATTCGGGTCGTCGCCTTCCCAGATGACCGCGACCTGGTCGCCCCGGGTCGCGAGATGCCGGTCGAGGCAGGAGACGGAGGCGTTCAGCACGCCATCCTCGAACCACTTGATCGAGACGTCGCCGGTGAAGTCGACGTTCTTGATGCGGGTGGGCCGCTTCATCCAGGCGATGCGATCCGCCTCGGCGCGCCAGAAGGCATCCGGGTCCGCATCGGCCTGCTGGCACATGGCCTTGTACTTCGCGGCGTCGACGAGGGCCTTCGCGGCGATTTCCGGCTTCACCGCGATCAGCGTATCGGACATGCGTGTGCTTCCCCACCTGGACGACCGGGCCTCTGGGATGGGCCCTGTCCTTTTGTCTGCCCTTTGGAAGCATGCGGCCTTGATACGCGTCAACCGCAACCAAGCGGCGAGTGGGGCGCGGTGGTCGGGGGGGCGTGGGGCCTATGACGGGCGTGAGGTCGCCGCGAGGTATCTTCGCGGCGATGGAGGCGCGGCGGGGGCGATGGCGGCGGAACCGAGGCGCTGCCCCATCGGCTCTGCTATTTGATGATCAGCCCCTGGCTGGTCGGCAACTCGATCACGTCGTAGCCGCGCGCGGCGAACCAGGCGCGTTCCGCGTCGCGCTGCTCCCGATAGCCATGGTAGCCGTAGTCATCCAGCACGACCGCCCCGCCCGGGGAGACGCGATCGAACAGCGCCTCCAGCGCGCCGATCTCGGCGGGGGCGTTGTTCATGTCGATGTGCAGGAAGGCGATGCGATCCGGCGACTGTCCTTCCAGCACCTCCGGGACCGAGCCCTTCAGCACGCGGACGCCCGGCAGGTCGGCGAAGCGGGCCTTGGTGGTCTCGTAAAGGTCGGGGCCGAGCTGCGGCAGGCGGGCATGCATGCCGCCTTCGGGGAACTCGAACAGGTCGTAGAGCCAGTAGCCGCGCCCGGTCGCGCCGATATCGAGCGTGTCCGCCACGATCCGCGCGGAGGTTCCGCGATAGCAGCCACATTCGACGAAGTCGCCCTCGCGCCGCAGCCCGTTGCGCGCGGCCCAGACCAACACGGCGGTCCGCCAGATGATGGTGCGCTCGATCGGTTGCTCGGCATGGCGCGCAACGGCGGCCATGAACCGCTCGTCATCCAGGAAGGAGAGGTTGCGGCTGAAGACGAACAGGTTGTCGCCAGCGAAGCTGCCGCGCTGCCAGTTCGGTCCGAAGGCCGAGATGATCTGGCGGAGACCGGCGCCCAGCGCCGCCCCGTCCCGCACGCCGAAGAAGACGCTGGCGAACCAGCTTGGCCAGCCTTCGCCGTTGCGCCGCAGCTCCTTCACCGTGCCGCCCTACGCCCCCGCATCCGCCGGGACCAGCACGCGGCCTTCCGCATCGATCCGCACCGACACCGCCTCCAGGCTCTCGCCATAGCAGGGGCCGGAGATGCATTCGCCATCCTCGATGCGAAAGCGCGCCCCATGGGCGGAACAGACGATCACCGTCTTCTTCGCATCCAGGAACCGGTCCGGCGCGGGGTCCAGCGGCAGGCCGATATGCGGGCAGGAATTCACATAGACCCGCACCGCCGTGCCCTGGCGGATCGCGAACAGCCCGGTGAAGCCGCCCGGCGCCGGCGGGAAGCCGCGGCTTTCCCCCTCCGGCAGGTCGGACAGGTGGCAGAGCAGGCGTTCGTTGGCCGTGATCCCGCTCACCCTTGCCACCCACCCATCCGGCACAGCATGGCCCAATGCGCCGGCGAAATCGGCATGACGGACAGCCGGGATTGCCGCACCAGCGCCAGTTCGGCCAGCGCCGGCTCGGCCTTGATGGCGGCCAGCGTCACGGGCCGGGGCATCGGCCCCACCGCCTTCATGTCCACGCAGACCCACTCACCCTTCGGATCGTCGGGGCCGACGGTCGGGTCGGGATAGGCTTCGCGCGCCACCTCGACCACGCCGACGATCTCCTTGCCGATATTCGAATGGTAGAAGAAGGCGAGGTCGCCGACCTTCATGGCCTTGAGGTTGGCCTTGGCCATGTGGTTGCGGACGCCGGTCCAGGGCTCGACCCCATTGGCGACCTGCTGGTCCCAGGAAAAGGCGTCGGGCTCCGACTTCACCAGCCAATGGGACGGCATGGTCAGACCGCCGCCCCATCCTTGAACACGGTGCGGAAGGGGCGGATGGCGACGCTTTCGAACAGCCCGGCCTTGGCATAGGGGTCGGCGGCGGCGAAGGCCTCGGCCTCGGCGCGGTCGGCGGCCTCGACCACCAGCAGGCTGCCGCAGGGATTGCCGGCCGCATCGAGCACCGGGCCGCCCAGCACGATACGGTCGGCCTCAGCCTTCAGATGCTCGATATGCGCCGGGCGCGTGGCGAGGCGGAGTTCCAGCGATGCAGGCTTGTCCGTGCAGGCGATGGTGAACAACATTCTTGCCCGATCTCCCTGGCTTTCAGCCGTGGCGGCGGCCCCGGCGACGTTATTGCGGATCAGGCACCTAACCCGTGCAAGCTCCGGCTTCAATCCGGCGCAAGTCCGCCCTAGGTTATGCGCCGTGGAAGCAAGCTCGCCAGCGCCGACCCGGTCAACCGGGCCGCAGCAGATCCGTGCACCCGCCCCCCAGGGGGGGCGGTCCCTGCACCGTTTCGCCAATCCCGGCCGGTTCCTGCGGATGACCGATCCGTGGATGCCCTGGCTCTGGGCGCTCGCGCTGGGCGTCATGGGCGCGGGGGCGGTCTGGGCGCTGGTCCTTTCGCCGACCGACTGGCAGCAGGGCGAGACGGTCCGGATCATGTATGTCCATGTACCGATGGCCTGGCTGGCGATGGGCGGCTACACGGGGCTCGCGATCCTCTCGATCATGTCGCTGATCTGGCGGCATCCGCTGGCCGACCTGACGGCGCGGGAATTGTCGCCGGTCGGCGCGGCGGTGACCGCGCTCTGCCTCGCCACCGGCAGCCTCTGGGGCAAGCCGATGTGGGGAACCTGGTGGGTCTGGGATGCGCGGCTGACCAGCGTGCTGGTGCTGTTCTTCCTGTGGCTCGGCCATGCCGCGCTGGTGCGCGCCTTCGACGAGGCGGAGCGCGGCGCGCGGGCGGGCGCGATCCTGGCGCTGGTGGGCGTGGTGAACATCCCCATCGTGAAATTCTCGGTCGATTGGTGGAACACGCTGCACCAGCCGGCCTCCGTCACGCGGATCAACGCGCCGGGGATGCATGTGGACATGCTCTACCCGCTGCTGACCTGCGCGCTGGGCTTCTCGCTGCTGTTCGCCGTGGTCGTGCTGGCGCGCACCCGCGCCGCGGTGATGGAACGGCGCGTCCGCGCGCTTGAGACGGCCCGCGCCCGCCGGCTGGACGCCACGTCATGACGACGCATTGGCTGCATGTGACCCTGTCCTGGGGCCTGACGGCCGGCGCCTTCGCCGCGCTGGCGCTCGGGGCCTTCCTGCGCCACCGCGCCGCCGCCACGCGGCTGCGCCAACTCGATCCGCGAGGGGAGAGGGAAGCGTGAGCAGGACAGACCCAAGGGCCGCAAAGCGGCCCCGCGCGCAGACCGACAGCATGGACCGGAACGCCAGCGCGTCGGCGCGCAAGCCAAGGCTGCGGAGCAGCCGCCCACGCGGGGAGCGCGAAGCGTGAGCAGGACAGACCCACGGGCCGCAAAGCGGCCCCGCGCGCAGACCGACAGCATGGACCGGAACGCCAGCGCGTCGGCGCGCAAGCCAAGGCTGCGGAGCAGCCGCCCGGCGCCTGAGGGCATAAGAACATGACATCGCGCAAGCGTCGCCGGATGTGGATTCTGCTGTTGTGCGCCATCGGGCTCGGCAGCGCGACGGCGCTGACGCTGACGGCCTTCCAGGACAACCTGGTCTTCTTCCGCTCGCCATCCGACATCATCGCCGAGCGCCCCGGGCCCGAACGCGCCTTCCGCCTGGGGGGCCTCGTGGAAGCCGGCAGCGTGGAACGCGAGCCCGCCATCGCCGGCCAGCGCCCGACGGTGCGGTTCCGCGTGACGGACGGCGCCAACACGATCTCCGTCGTCTACCAGGGCGTGCTGCCCGACCTGTTCCGTGAAGGCCAGGGCGTGGTCACCATGGGCCGGCTGGCCGCCGATGGCGTCTTCCGCGCCGCCGAGGTGCTGGCCCGCCACGACGAAACCTACATGCCGCCGGAGGTCGCCGACGCGCTGAAACGCGCCGGCCACTGGCAACCCGAACAGGGGGCGCCGCCGCCGGCCGCCACCTGGAACACACTCGATCCCGCGCGCGCTTCGCCGCAGGGGAGGCCCGGGACATGATCGCCGAACTCGGCCATTTCGCGCTGGTGCTGGCGCTGATCCTCGCCTTCGCGCAGACCGCCCTGCCCCTGCTGGGCGCGCAAGGGCGCGACGCGCGGCTGATGGCCAGCGGGTCGCCGCTGGCGATCGGGCAGACGCTGGCGATCGCGGCCAGCTTCGGCTGCCTGATGTACGCCTATGTCATCAACGACACGACGGTGCTGAACGTCGTGCAGAACAGCCATTCCCTGAAGCCGCTGCTCTACAAGATCACCGGCACCTGGGGGAACCACGAGGGCTCGCTGATCCTCTGGGTGCTGATCCTGGCGATGTGCGGCCTGGCGGTGGCGGCCTTCGGGCGCGACCTGCCATCCCCGCTGAAGGCGCGCGTGATCGGCGTGCTGGGCGCGGTCAGCGTCGGCTTCCTGCTGTTCATCCTGCTGACGTCCAACCCGTTCGAGCGGATGTGGCCGCCGGCGCCGGATGGCCAGGGGCTGAACCCGATCCTGCAGGATATCGGCCTCGCGATGCATCCGCCGCTGCTGTACGTGGGCTATGTCGGCTATGCGGTGACCTTCGCCTTCGCCATCGCGGCGCTGATCGAAGGCCGCGTGGACGCCGCCTGGGGGCGCTGGGTGCGGCCCTGGTCGCTGGCGGCCTGGGCGTTCCTGACGCTCGGCATCGCGCTGGGGTCGTGGTGGGCCTATTACGAGCTGGGCTGGGGCGGCTACTGGTTCTGGGACCCGGTCGAGAACGCGTCGCTGCTGCCCTGGCTGATCGGCACCGCGCTGCTGCACAGCGCCATCGTGGTCGAGAAGCGCGATGCGCTGAAGACCTGGACCGTGCTGCTGGCGATCATCGCCTTCGGCATGTCGCTGCTGGGCACCTTCCTGGTGCGGTCTGGCGTGCTGAACAGCGTGCATTCCTTCGCCAACGACCCCGAGCGCGGTCTGTTCATCCTGGGCCTGCTGATGTTCTACATGGCCGGCGCCTTCCTGCTGTTCGCCTGGCGCGCGCAGGTGATGGTGCCGACGGGCATCTTCGCGCCGATCTCGCGCGAAGGCGCGATCGTGCTCAACAACCTGCTGGTCTGCTCGATCACCGCGGTGGTCTTCGTCGGAACGCTGTGGCCGATGTTCGCCGATGCGCTGTTCAGCGCGAAGGTCTCGGTAGGGCCGCCCTTCTTCAACATGGCCTCCTTCCCGCTGGTCGTGCCGCTGCTGCTGGCGATGGCGGCCGGGCCGCTGATGCCGTGGAAGCGCGCGCAGCTGTGGCCGGTGCTCCAGCGGCTGTGGTGGGCCTGCCTTCTCGCGCTTGGCATGTTCTTCGTGGCGATGCTGCTGACGGGGCACAACGTGCTGCCCGCCATCGGCTTCGCCTTCGCGGCCTGGACGTTCGGCGCGGCGGTCACCGACATCGCGGACCGCATCGCCTTGTTTAAGCGCGCCTCCGGCGCGACGCTGTTCCGCACGCGCATGGGCAATGCCTGGGCGCGGGCGAAGGGCCTGCCGCGCGCGGTGTGGGGCGCGGCCATCGCGCATGCCGGCATCGGCATCGTCGCCGCCGGCGTGGCGGGGATGGGGCTGGCGCAGGAACGCCTGATCGCAATGGCACCGGGCGACACCACCCAGATGGCGGGCTACACGTGGCGGCTGGACGGCGTGCGTGACCACCAGGGCCCGAACTACACCGCGCGCAAGGCGACCATCACCGTGCTGCGCGATGGCGAAGTGCTGCATGTGATGGAGCCGTCGCGCCGTTGGTTCCCGATCGGCCGCATGCACACGACAGAGGTCTCGATCCGCACCAACCTGCTCTACGACCTCTACGCGGTGATCGGGGAGGAGGATGCCGCGACCGGCAAGGCGGTGATCCGCATCCACTTCAACCTGCTCGCGCCCTGGCTCTGGATCGGGGCCGCGATCATGGCGCTGGGCGCCGGGCTGTCGCTGGCGGATCGGCGCGTGCGGGTCTCGGCGCCCGCCCGCAAGGCCGCGATCCGGGGTGCGCCGGCATGACGCCGACGACCCGCCGCGCGCTGCTGCTCGCGCCCTTCGCCGCCGCGGCGGCGGGCGGCGTCGCCTTCTACGGCATGCTGCAAGGCATGCAGAGCGGCAGCTACAACCCGCGCGGCGTGCCATCCGCCCTGATCGGCCGCGCGCCGCCCGACTTCACCCTGCCCACGCTGGATGGCACGGATACGCCCGCCCTGGCCTCGGCCGATCTGCGCGCCCTGACCGGGCCGGTACTGGTGAATTTCTGGGCCAGCTGGTGCGTGCCCTGCATCATCGAGCACCCGCAGCTGATGCGCCTGCATCGCGAAGGCGTGCCCGTCTTCGGCATCGCCTACAAGGACAAGCCGGAGGACAGCCTCCGCTTCCTGCGCCAGCACGGCAACCCGTTCCGGCGCCTGTCGCGCGACGAACCGGGGCGGGTCGCCATCGACTGGGGTGTCTTCGGCGTGCCGGAGACCTACCTGATCGATCATCAGGGCATCATCCGCTGGCGCTATGCGGGCCCGATCACCGCTGATGTGCTGGAGCAAGACATCCGGCCGCTGCTGCGGCGGTACGCAGCATGAGCTATTTTTTCATGAGCCCTCAGACGCCGGGCGCGCGCTCAGCTTCTGTCGGGGGAATGCCACGCCTTTGGCGTCACGCGGGCCGCCTGGCTCTGCTGCTCGTGCTGCTGCTGCCGCTGCAGGCGCTGGCGGTCGGCAACCCCGCCGACATGCTGCCCGACCCGGTGCAGGAGGACCGCGCGCGCACCCTCGGCCGCGACATCCGCTGCATGGTCTGCCAGAACCAGTCGATCGAGGATAGCGAGGTCGGCCTGGCGCGGGACCTGCGGCTGATCGTGCGCGAACGCATCGCCGCCGGCGACACGGATGCCGAAGTCCGGGGCTTCCTGCATGCGCGCTATGGCGATTTCGTGCTGATGAAGCCCCCCTTCGCCTGGTCCACCGCGGTGCTCTGGGCGACGCCGCTGGTGGCGCTTGGGGCCGGGCTCGGGCTGATCCTGGCGATGCGGCGGCGGATCGCCGCCGCCCCGGCAGCACCACCGCTGACGGATGAGGAGCGCAAGCGGCTGGCCGCGCTCGGCCTGCCGCCGGAAGAGGGCGGGACGCGGGCGTGATCATCTGGATTCTGGTGGGCGTGCTCACCCTGGTGGTGATGCTGCCGCTGGCCATCACGGTGCTGCGCCCGGCGCGCACGCGCGGCCGCGCGGAAGCCGACCTCGCGCTCTATCGCGCGCAGCTCGCGGAACTCGACCGTGAACGCGATGCGGGACGGCTGGATGCCGCGACGCATGCCGCGGCGACGCTGGAAGTGCAGCGCCGCATCCTGTCCGGCCCAAAGGAGGACGCGGTGCAGGCGGGCAAGCGCAGCGCCGCCTTCGTGGCCGCCGCGCTGTTCATCATCCCCGCCGCCTCGATCGGCCTGTATCTGACGCGCGGCATCCCGGAGATGCCAAGCGCGCCTCATGACCTCCGCCGCCAGCAGGCGGAGGCCGAGGACAGGCTGCTCGACACGCTGCGCGAACGCATCGCGCAGGTGGACCCGAACAGCGAGCCCGCCCGCCAGGGGCTGATGCTGCTCGGCAATGCCGAACGCAATCGCGGGCGGCTGGAGGAGGCGGCGACCGCCTGGTCGCGTGCGCTCGAGATCCGCTTCGACCCGCAACTGGCCGGCGACCTGGCAGAATTGTACATCGAGACGCAGAACCACGCCCCCGCCGCTGTGCTGCTGGCCCGCGCGCTGGCCACCGCGCCGGGCGATCCGCGGCTGCGATTCCTGACCGGGCTTGCAGAAGCGCGCGCAGGGCGGCCAGCCAATGCGCGCAACGTCTGGCAGGCGCTGCTGGCCGACGCGCCGCGCGATGCGCCCTGGCGCGCGGTGGTGGAACGCCAGCTGCAATCCTTGCCTTGATCGCACGATGCCCAGCCACGCGGCTGTGACGCGCTTCATGGCGAAGCCCTAACTATATTCCTCCCCGCCACGGAAAACTTCGGCCGGGAGAGAACCCATGCTCATCCATCGCCAGGCGCTGCCAGCGCAGCCCCTGGATGCGAACGCCATCGCCGCCTTCGAGCGCGATGGCTTCGTCGTGGCGCGCGGCGTGGTGCCGCCCGAGGAGCTGGTGCCGATCCGCGAACTCTATGACCGGATGTTCGAATCCCGCGCGGGTTGGGAACGGGGCGAGCTGTTCGACATGCTGGACCCGGAAGACCGGCCCGACGCGGCCCGCCTGCCGCAGCTGGTCTGGCCCTCGCGCCACACCCCCTGGCTGGCGGAGACGCTGACGCGGCACAACGCGACGGCCCTCGCGCGCTCGCTGCTGCCGGGCGCCGAGCTGGTCTGGGAATTCGCCATCATGAAACCCCCGCGCGATGGTGCCGCGACGCCCTGGCACCAGGACGAGGCCTCCTTCACCATCGGCACACCCTATCGCACCGCCGTCTCCTGCTGGATCGCGCTGCAGGATGTGGATGAAGCGCATGGCTGCATGCAGTATGTGCCCGGCAGCCATCACGGCCCGCTGATCGACCATGCGAGCGTGGGCGGAGATCGCCGCGCGCATGCGCTGACGGCGGTCGACCCCGACATCTCCCGCGCGGTCGCCGTGCCGCTTTCGGCCGGCGATGCGGTGCTGCACCATTCACGCACGCTGCATGGGGCGGGGCCGAACACGGCCGCCGGGCCACGGCGTGCCCTGACGCTGGAATTCGCGGTGCGCGATCGCGCGATGCTGATGCGGCGCGACTTCTCCTGGAACCAGGGGAAGTGGACCGCGCGGGACGCGCGCGAGGCCGCCGCCACGCCACTCGCCACACGTTTGAGGCATCGGCTGCGGCGGATGCTCGTCAGGCTGGGCTGGTAGGAACGAGCCTGCCGGGGCGCCCCTGGCCGATGCCATGACACCAGCGCGACAGGTCAGCGACCGAATGACGACTGCCGCAGGCGGGCCGTGTGGGGACATGCCAAAGGCATGTCTGCGGCCTGCGTGCCAAAGGCACGTATGTGGCATGCGTGCCAAAGGCACGACACTCTAACGGGCAACCGGCACTCCAAGGCGCCGTTGAAATCGGCTCCTTGAAATGAAAAGCGGAGGAGCGTGACCGCTCCTCCGCCATCAAGCCTTCCTTACTGCGCCAAGGCCGCCCGCGATGGGTGCCGGACTAGGCCGGTGCCCTGGCCGCGTGCGGCCATTCGCGATCAGTCGCTGTTCTGGCGCACGCCGATCAGCTGGATCAGCAGCTGGAACAGGTTGATGAAGTTCAGGTACAGGCCGAGCGCATCGAAGACGCTGCGCTTGCCGGCCAGTTCCGTGCCCTCGGCATAGGCGTGCTCGACATAGTCGGCCTTGATCCGCTGCGTGTCGTAGGCGGTGAGGCCCACGAACACCACCACGCCGATGATGCTGATGGCGAAGTGCAGCGCCGAGCTCTGCAGGAACATGTTGACGAGGCCGGCGATCAGGATGCCGATCAGGCCCATCATCATGAAGGAGCCCATGCGGGTCAGGTCTGCCTTGGTCGTGTAGCCATACAGGCTGACGCCCGCGAACATCGACGCCGTGATGAAGAAGGTCGAGGCGATGGAGGCGCCCGTGTAGATCAGCAGGATGTTGCTGATCGAAGCGCCCATCACCGCGCAGAAGGCCCAGAACAGCGCCTGCGCCGTCGTCTTGCTCATCCGGTTGATGCCGAAGCTCAGCACCAGCACGAAGGCCAGCGGCGACAGCATCGCCACCCAGCCGAGGATCGTCGGCACCGTCGCATTGCCGCGCGAGGTACGAACCACCTGGTAGAACAGCTCCGACGCGCCGGTGTGCACGATCAGGAAGGCCACGATGCCGGTCAGCAGGAGGCCGGAGGCCATCCAGTTGTAGACGCCCAGCATGTAGCTCCGCAGCCCGGCGTCGAGCTGCGCGGCATCAACGGCCGCGGACCGCCCGAAGGGCTGGGTCCAGGCCGACGCGCCCGTCTGAAAGCGGTTGTCGGGACCGAAAGCCATGTCGCGATAATCCTCCTGGCGGGACGAGGGTGAAGATCCGTCCGGCCCTGCCCTAGCATATGTAGGTTTCGTAATCCGAATCAACGGGGGAGTGGGGCCGTTCCGCGCGCGGCGCGCCGGGTGTGGCGTGAAATCCCCGTCAGGCCGCGCCCTGGCCCCAATAGCCCTGGTGCGGCACCGCCCCTTCGGCCTCGAGGCAAGGTCCGACGACCGCCACCTTCTCCGCCGCGCTGTCCAGCACTGCCCGGCAGGACAGCGAAAGCCCCGCCGTGTGCGGCTGGGCGTTGCGGAGGTGCAGGATCGCCGCCGCCGACAGCCCGTACACCACCCGCCCGATGCCCGTGTAGAAGATGGCGGAGGCGCACATCGCGCAGGGCTCGCCGGAGGAATAGATGGTGGCACGCCGCAGCTTCTCGCGCGGGATGGTGGCGGCGATCACGGCCTGGCAGGCATTCATCTCGGAATGCGCCAGCGTTCCGCCGCCGCCCGTGCCCTGGGTGGAGAGGCCCTCGGCCAGGACCGCGCCATCCTCCGCGACGATCACCGCCGCGAAGGGGCGGTCACCGCGGGCGCGGGCCTTGGCGGCCAGCGCATAGGCGTGGCGCAGGCGGGTCGTATCAGGTTCGGCGATCGGATCTTCCATGATGGGATGGAAGCGCGCCCTCACTCATTCCGCAACAGCGGCGCCGGGCGCACCCGCAGCGCCAGCGCCGTGCCGACATAGCCGAGCGCGAGCGTCAGCAGCACGCAGCCGATCACCACCGCCGCCAGCGTCCCCGGCAGGAACACCCATTCGCCCCGCATCACGAATCGGACCACCGCCCAGGACGCGGCAGACCCCGCCGCCGCCGCGAGCAGCCCGGCAACCAGGCCGAGGATGCCGAACTCCACCAGCCAGGCGCTGCGGATCTGCGCCCTTGTCGCGCCCACCGTCTTCAGCACCACCGCGTCGCGGACCCTGGCCCGCTGCCCGGCCGCGACCGCGCCCGCCAGCACCAGCATCCCCGCCAGCAGCGTGACGGAGGAGGTGGCCTGCAGCGCCACGCCCACGCGGGACAACAGCCCCGCCACCGCTTCCAGCGCGTCCCGCACGCGAATGCCGGAGACGTTGGGGAAGGCGTCAGTCAGCGCGCGCAGCACGGCAACCTCATTCGCCGGGGCGCTCCGAACAGTTGCGATATGGGTGTGCGGTGCGGCCTCCAGCAGCCCTGGCGAGGCGACCATGACGTAGTTGATGCCGAGCCCACGCCACTGGATCTCTCGCAGAGATGCGATCTTCAGGTCGATATCGCGGCCCAGCACATTCACCGTGATGACGGAGCCGAGCCCGATGCCCCAGCCGCGGGCGATGTTGGCGTCGAAGGAGACCAGCGGCGGCCCATCGTAATCCGCCGGCCACCATTGGCCGGCGACCAGCCGCGTGCCCTCGGGCGGGGTCGCGGCATAGGTCAGGCCGCGATCGCCGCGCAGCGCCCAGCGGGTCTCCTCGGCCACGACCATCCGCTCGGCCGGCGTCCCGTCCACCGCGACGACGCGGGCGCGGAGCGAGGGGGACCGGCGCACATCGTCCACCCCCGCCTGGGCGCGGGCCAGCGTGTCGAAATCCCGCGCCTGGTCGTTCTGGATGTCGATGAAGAAGAAGGAGGGTGCTGCGGTGGGCAGCTGGTCGGCCAGTTGGCGGCGCAGATTGCCCTCGATGGTGGCGATGGCGGCCAGCGTCGTCAGCCCGATGCCGAGCGCCACCAGCATGGTCGGCGTCGGCGCGCCGGGGCGGTGGAGGTTGGCGAGGCCGAGCCGCAGCGCCGGCCGGCGCACATGGCGGAAGGCGCGCGCGGCGCGCATCAGCAGCCCTGCACCCAGGCGGAACAGCACCAGCGTCAGCGCCGCGCCGGCGACGAAGCCCATGGCGAAGCGCGGCTGTTCCGCCGTGCCGATCACCAGCGCGGCCAGCGCCAGCACCGCCGCCCCATTGGCCAGGAGGATGCCGCGCGAAGGCCAGCCGGGGGTCGCCACGATGCTGTCGCGGAACAGCGCCGCGCCCGGAATGCGCTGCGCACGGCCGAGCGGCCAGAGCGCGAAGGCCAGCGCCGTCAGTAGCCCGTAGAGCGCCGCGAGCCCCAATTCCCGCGGATAGACGCCAAGCCGTGGCGGCACCGGCAAGGCCCCCGCCAGCGCCTGCGCCGCCAGCCAGGTCAGGCCGAAGCCCGCCACCAGCCCGATCGCGATGCCCACCAGGGACAGCAGCATGACTTGTATCAGGTAGGTCGCAAGGATCGTGCCCGCCTGCGCGCCGAGGCATCGCAGGGTCGCGATGGTGCGCGCCCGCGCTTCGAGCCAGGCGCGCACGCCCGTCGCCACGCCGATCCCGCCCACCAGCAGCGCCGTCAGCCCCGCCAGCACCAGGAAGGCCGCCGCGCGGTCCAGGAAGCGGTTCACGCCCGGTTCCGCCTCTCCGGCGAAGCGGACGCGCCAGCCGCCATCGCCATGCGCCGCCTGCCAGTCCAGCGCGAAGGGCCGCGCCTCGATGCCCGGCGGCAGGCGCAGCCGCAGGTCCCAGGCCACCAGCGAACCCGGTTGGACCAGCCCGGTCTCGGGGATCGCGGCCTCCAGCACCAGGGCGCGCGGGCCGAGCACGGTCGGGCTCGCGACCCGATCCGGCTCGGTCACGATGACCGCGACGAAGGTGAAGCTCGCCTCGCCCAGTCGGATGACCTCCCCGATCCGAAGGCCGAGCCGCTCCACGATGGTGGAATCGAGCGCCACGCCGAAGCGGCCATCCCGGCGCGCGAGGCTGGCCTCTGCCGGCGCCAGCACCAGCGCACCATAAAGGGGATAGGCGGAATCGACGCCCTTCAGCTCCACCAGCGTGCGTTGGCCCGACGGCGCGATGGCCATGGCGCGCATCTCGACCGCCTGGGACAGCACCGCGCCGCGCGACACGGCCCAATCCTTCGCGGCCTGGGGCATCGGGCGCTGGCTGGTCCGGACCTCGATATCGCCGCCGAGCAGCCTTGCGCCATCGGCGCGCAGCCCGGCCTCGGTCGCGGCGCGCAGCGTGCCCACCGCCGCGATCGCGGCCACGCCAAGCGCGAGGCAGGCCAGCACGATGCGGAGCGCCTTCAGCCCCCCGCGCAATTCCCGCCGCGCAAGCCGCCAGCCGAGGAGGATATCCCGCATCATTGGGCGGCCAGGCGGATGGTGGCGGTGTCGCTCACGATCCGGCCATCCTCGATCCGCACCTGGCGTTCACAGCGCTCGGCCAGCAGCGGGTCGTGGGTGATCAGCAGCAGCGTCGTGCCCATCCGGGCGCGGAGGTCGAAGAGCAAATCCATCACCACGGCACCCGTCGTGCGGTCGAGATTGCCGGTCGGCTCATCCGCCAGGATCAGGCGCGGTTCCGCCACCACGGCGCGGGCCAGCGCCACGCGCTGCTGCTCGCCGCCCGAAAGCTGGCCGGGGTAGTGTTCCAGCCGATGGCCCAGCCCAACATCCTTGAGCGCCGCCGCCGCACGGTCGAAGGCATCCCGCCTGCCAGCGAATTCGAGCGGGACGGCGACATTTTCCAGCGCCGTCATGGTGGGAACGAGGTGGAAGGCCTGGAAGACGATCCCCACTTCCTGCCGGCGGAAGCGCGCCAGCGCATCCTCATCCAGGCCGCCCAGGTCGCGGCCCGCCACCGAAAGTTTCCCGCCGGTCGGACGCTCGAGCCCGGCGAGCAGCATCAGGAGTGAGGTCTTGCCGGATCCCGAAGGTCCCACGATCCCCACCGCCTCCCCGGCGGCGACGGAGAGGTCCAGGCCGCGCAGCACCGGCACGGGGCCCGAGGCGGCGGCAGCGGTGAAGACAAGGCCCTGGGCGTGGATGAGCGGTGCGGTCACGGGGGAGGGGTCCATCGGCAATTCCTCCCGATATGGGCGCCGCACGACGCTGCAAAAGACGCTGGCGGGTCTCGGAATGTTGCTGGCCGGCGCCGGGGGGGCGGGCGCCCAGGGGGTGCCGGGCGGCGAGATCCGGCTGCTGATGCTGGGCGATTCGATCACGGCGGGCTTCGGCCTGGCGCGGGCGGAGGGCCCGCCAGCCCGGATCCAGGCGCGGCTGCGGGAAGCCGGGCGTCACGTCCGCGTGATCGATGCCGGGGTTTCGGGCGATACCTCGGCAGGCGGGCGGGCGCGGATCGAATGGGCGCTGGCGGATCGGCCGCATGCGGCGATCGTCGCGCTCGGCGGCAATGACGGGTTGCGCGGCCTGGGGCCGGCGCAGATGCGCGCCAACCTGACCGCGATCCTGGATGCGCTCGCCCGGCGCAGCATACCGACCCTGCTGGCGGGCATGGTCGCCCCGCCCAATCTGGGCGCCGATTACGGCCGCGAATTCGCCGGCGTCTTCGAGGCGCTGGCGCGCGAGCGCCCCGATCTGGTCTTCTACCCCTTCCTGCTGGACGGGGTGGCCGGGGAGCCGCGACTGAACCAGCCGGACCGCATCCACCCGACCGCCGAGGGCGCCGATGTCATCGCACGGCGGATGCTACCTTTCATTGAAACCCTCCTGGACCGGGTGCGGGTTTCCGCCGCAGGCTAGGTCTGTCGGGGCCGGCGAGTCCCGCGGCCGCAGCCGTGGTGCTCGCCGGTCCCCCCGCTTCGCAGGGGGCCTGCCCATGCTGCGTCTCTTCGTCGCCCTCGACCTGCCGGCCCCGGTGAAGGCCCAGCTCGCGGCGCTGTCCGGGGGCATCCCGGGGGCGAAGTGGATCCCGCCCGAGAATTACCACCTGACGCTCCGCTTCATCGGCGAGATCGAGCCCTGGCTGGCGGAGGAGGTGGATGCGGCCTTGGCCGCCATCCGCGCCCCGCGCTTCGACCTGGCGCTGGCCGGGCTCGGCACCTTCGAGAAAGCCGGGCGCATCCAGTCGATCCATGTCACCGCCGAACGGTCGGAAGCGCTGACCCGCCTGCAGGGCAAGGTGGAGACCGCGCTGCAGCGCATCGGCCTGGAACCCGAGCGCCGCCGCTTCGCGCCGCATGTCACCCTGGCCCGCACCGACCGGGCGGAGACGCACAAGCTGGTGTCCTTCGTGCAGACGCACAGCCTGTTCCGCGCACCGCCGGTGGCGGTGGAACACTTCACCCTGTTCTCCTCCCACCTCGGCAAGGAAGCCGCGCATTACGTGCCTGAGGTGGATTACGAACTGGCCTGACAAACGGTCTGCGAGAGCCTGCTTCCCCATCCGGGCAGCGGGATGGTAACAACCGCGCGTGACCATCCGGCCCGCCCTGACGAAGCTGCTCGCCGTGCTGCTGCTCCTGCAATGGGGCACCGCCTTCGGTCATTGCTTGTCCCTGACCCAGCGCGGGGCGGCGCAGTCGGATGGCTTCACGGTCGAGATCTGCACGGCCGACGGCATCCATCGCGTGGTCATGCCGTTGCAGCCGGGCGGGGAGCAGCACCCCGACGGCGGCGAGCATGACGGCCATGGCACGGCCCTGCCCTGCCCGGCCTGCCAGGGCCCAGCCGCCTTCGCGCTGACGCCGCCGCCGGTCACCCTCGCCGCGCCGGTCCTGCTGGCCCAGGCGGCGGACCCGCCGCCCACGCCGCGCATCCCGGCGCCCACGCCGCAACCTTCCCCCTGCCAGCCCAGGGCGCCACCGACCTCCTGATCCGTTTCCTTCCCCCCACAACGGCTTCAGGACATCGACACATGACCATCTCCCGCATGGCGGCACTCGCCCTCGGCTTGCTCGCCTCTGCTCCCGCCGCCGCGCATGTCACGCTGGAAGTCCAGCAGGCGCCGGCCAATTCCATCTATCGCGCGGTCTTCCGCGTCCCGCATGGCTGCGACGGCGCGACGATGACGCGCCTTGTGGTCCAGCTGCCGGAGGGGGTCGTCCAGGCCCGCCCCATGCCCAAGGCCGGCTGGACGCTGGTGACCACCCCGCGCGCCGACGCCCCGGCGCCCACCGCCCATGGCGCGGCGCGGGAACTCGGCGAGATCGCCTGGGACGGCGGGCGGCTGGAAGACGCGCATTATGACGAGTTCATCATCCGCTTCCGCCTGCCCGACCGCCCGGGCGAGTTGCTGCACATCCCGGTCGTGCAGCATTGCGAGGGCGGCCGCACCGCCGCCTGGACCGAGATCCCGGAGCCAGGCCGCCGGGTGAGCGAGTACCGCTATCCGGCGCCGGCGCTCCGCCTGCTGCCGCGCAACTGAGAGGGGACGAGGATGAACGAGACCCGACGTTTCCTGCCGCTGGCCGCCCTGGCCGGCGCCGCCGCTCTCGCCACGCGCCCGGCCGGCGCCTGCGATGCGGAGGCGATGGACGCGCACCTGACCGCGGTGTGCGACGGCGCCCTGGCCCCGGCGCGCGCCGCGCTCGACGCCGCGCTGCCGCATGCCACGCCGGCCGAACGGATGGCGATGCAGCGCGCGCTGACGCTGGCCAATACCACCTGCACCACCGGCGACCCGGTGGCGGGGGCGCGGATCGCGGCGAACCTGGCGCGGATTGCGGGCCGCATCGAAGGCCGCGCGGGGCTGAACCCCGCCGACCTCGACGCGCTGGGCTGAGGGGGCGGACATGACCATCATCGCACGCCGTGCCGCCATCGGGGCGGCCGCCACGCTGCTGGGCGCTTCCGTCCTCGGCAGCCGGCCCCTGCAGGCGCGGGAGGTGTCGGCCGGCGCCCTCCGCATCTCCAACCCCTGGACCCGCGCCATGCGGGCCGGCGGCACGGGGGCGGGGTTCATGACGATCCGGAACACGGGCACCCAGCCGGATCGCCTGCTGTCCGGCCGCACCAGCGCGGCCAATGTGGTGGAACTGCACACCCATATCCGGGAGGGCGACGTGATGCGGATGCGCCCGGTCCCCGCCATCGACCTGCCCCCCGGGCAGGAGGTGCGGCTGGTGCCGGGCGGGCTCCACCTGATGCTGATCGGCCTGAAGGCCGCGCTGGAACAGGGCGCGAGCGTGCCCGTCACGCTGGTCTTCGAACGGGCTGGCGAGGTCGAGATCCGGCTGGCGGTCGAAAGCGCCGGGGCCCGCGGCGCGGGCCATGGGGGCGGCCACCGGCACTGACCGACGCGCCCCCTTCCCCGCGCGGGGGAGGGGGCATGTCTGCGGCGCTATCAACCGGGCCAAGGGCAGGGTAGGCGAGGCCCGTGCCGCTTCTCGCCCTCGCCTATCTCGCCTTCATCGGCCTCGGCCTGCCGGACCCGCTGCCAGGGACGCTCTGGCCGCAGGTGGGGGTTGCCTATGGCATGCCCAACGCGGCGCTCGGGCTGGTGCTGGCGAGCCTGTCTTGCGGCTACATCCTGGCGGGGCTGACGGCGGCACGGCTCATCGCCGCCTTCGGCATCGGCGGCGTCGTGGCGGGCTCGGTCGCGGCCACGGCGTTGACCGCGGCGGGGCAGGCGCTGGCGCCGCCCTGGCCGGTCTTCGTGGGGCTGGCCGTGCTGGCGGGCATGGGCGGTGGGGCGGTGGATGCCGCGCTCAATGTCTATGCGGCCCAGCGGCTGGCGCCGCGTCACCTGAACTGGCTGCATGCCTGCTGGGGGATCGGCGCGACGCTCGGCCCCGCCGCCGCCGCCGCGATCCTGGCGGCGGGGGCGGGCTGGCAGGCAGCCTATGCCGCCGTCGCGGCGGCGCTGGCGGCGCTCGGCGCCGCCTTTCTTGTCACACGGCGCCGCTGGGATGGCACCGCGCCGCCTCCGGGCCGGCGGATCGGTACTGTCTTCGCCCTGCGGCACCCGGTCGTGCGGCTGCAGATGGCCGTGTTCTTCGTCTACACCGGGCTCGAGGTGGGTGGTGGGCAATGGGCCGCCACCATCCTGGCCGCGCGCGGCGCCACCCCCGCCGAGGCCGCGCTGGCCGCCACGCTGTTCTGGGCCGGGCTCGCGGGCGGGCGGATCGGGCTGGGCTTCGTGGTGGACCGGATCGGCGCCGACCGGTTGCTGCGCCTCGGCATGCCGGTGGCGGTGGTGGCGGCGATGGGCTTCGCGCTCGGGCTGCTGGATGTGCTTTTCCTGATCCTGTTCGCCGTCGCGGTGGCGCCGGTCTATCCGACCGTGATGGCGCGGACCCCGGCGCGGCTCGGGCCGCTGGCGGTGCAGGCCATCGGACTCCAGGTCGCGGCCGCGATGGCGGGCGTGGCGGTGTTGCCGGGGCTGATGGGGTTGGCTGCGGATTGGGCCGGGGCGGATGCGGTGCCATGGGTGTTGCTGCTGCTGACCGGGCTTTTGTGGCTGCTCATCTGGCGCCTGCCGCCTGGGGACCCTGCGCCGCAGCGAACCTGACCGCGTCCCAGCCGTTCAGACCGCGCAAGCGGATCGACGGAGGACGCGGATGGCTGAGGGGATGCAGGCGGGCCTGGGCCGCATCGCGCGCGAGTTGCGCGACATGACGGCCTGGCACGGGCGCGGCAGCGGCACCGCGGAGGCCCGCGCGGAGCTGGCCCGGCTCTGGTCGCGGATCGAGGACATCGTGGAACATCGTCTCGACCCCGCCGCGCGAGAGGTGTCGCGGGACGCGCGCGCGGCGCTGCACAGCACGCGGGCGCAGATCGAGCATGGGCGCGATGTCGCGCTGGATGCCGCCGGGCAGCTGCGCGATGCCACGCGCGCCCATCCGCTGGTGGCGCTCGGCATCGCCGCGGCGGCGGTCTGGGCGGTAGCCAGCCTGATCCGGGCGCGGCGATAGCGGATCGGGGCGAAGGCCCAGGCCGCAACGGCGCCGCGCCGGCCACGCGATAG
This sequence comes from Roseomonas mucosa, assembly GCA_945878375.1. Taxonomy (GTDB): domain Bacteria; phylum Pseudomonadota; class Alphaproteobacteria; order Acetobacterales; family Acetobacteraceae; genus Falsiroseomonas; species Falsiroseomonas mucosa_A. The sequence continues at coordinate 106,891 of CAMDWG010000010.1, forward strand.
CGGTTTGCGTTCAGCGATGATCGCAAACCGTTGTAGTGTGGCGCCATGACCGCCCCAAGCCTTGTCATTCTCACCGGCGCCGGGATCAGTCGCGAGAGCGGGCTGGCCACCTTCCGCGATGCCGATGGCATCTGGGCCACGACCCGTATCGAGGATGTCGCGACGCCGGAGGCCTTCGCGCGCGATCCCCGGCGCGTCCACGATTTCTACAATGCTCGCCGCGCGCAGCTGCGCGATCCGGCGGTCGTCCCGAACGCCGCGCACCTGGCGCTCGCGGTGCTGGATGCGCGCTGGCCGGGCCCGTTGCTGCTGGTCACGCAGAATGTGGACGATCTGCATGCCCGCGCGGGCATGATGGCGGGTGCCGCCCGCAGCCGGCTGCTGCACATGCATGGCGAATTGAACAAGGCGCGCTGCCTGCTCTGCCAGGCCGTGCAGCCCTGGGACCAGGATCTCTCGACCACGACCGCCTGCCCCGCCTGCGGCCAGCCCGGCGGGATGCGACCGCATGTCGTCTGGTTCGGTGAGATGCCGTTGCACATGCAGGACATCGATGTGGCACTGCAACGCTGCGACATCTTCGTCTCCATCGGCACCAGCGGTCAGGTCTATCCCGCCGCCGGCTTCGTCGCCGAGGTCGCGCATCGCGCCCGCACGGTCGAACTCAACCTGGAACCGAGCGCGGGGACGCGGCTGTTCGACGAGGCACGGCACGGCCCCGCGACCGAGATCGTGCCGGAATTCGTGCAGAGCCTGCTGGACGGCTTGTGATCCGCGTCCTTTTGGCGCTGCTCCTGGCACCCGCCATGGCCTTCGCCCAACCCGACCCGCGCGCCGGGCTGGGGGCAGCCGAGGCGCGCGAAGCGGTCGATACGGCCTTGCCGCCCTGGTCATCCCTGGTGCGCGTGCAATCCGAGGCGGGCGGCACATGCACCGGCGTGCTGGTCGCGCCCGATCGCGTGCTGACCGCGGCGCATTGTCTGGTCGCAACGCGCACCCGCGCCTGGCTGCGGCCAGAGCGGGTGAACCTGCTGGCGGGCTATGACCGTGGCGCGTTCCGCGGGCATACGGTTGCCTTGTCGTATGTCACCGGACCCTATGATCCCGCCGCTGGCGGGCCGCGCGGTGGGGATTGGGCGGTGCTGCGGCTCGCCGCGCCGCTGCCCGCACCGGTGCTGCCGGTGGTCGCGGCGGCGCCGGGGATGGCCGCGATGCTCGGCGGCTGGCAGCGGGACCGCGCGCATGCGCTGCTGGCCGACACGGCCTGCAGGATCGAGGCGAGGGGCCAGGATGCGGCGGGGCCGCTGCTGGTCCATGGCTGCGCGGCGACGCGCGGTAGTTCCGGCGGGCCGCTGCTGGTGCGGGCCGGAGAGGGCTGGGCGGTGGCCGGCGTGCAAGTGGCCGCGCGCGGCGAAGCGCGTGGCGGCGTCGCGGTGCCGGCCGGGCCGCTCCCGCTGGACTAGAAATCCCCACAAAACCGCTTCGCGGCTTTGCGGGGACCCCGACCTTGGCACTGCTTCTCCAAGGTCGCACTGCGTTGCCGCGGCAAAGCCGCGGCGCCGCCCAGGGCTGGATGCCGTTTGGTCGGACCCTCTTAGTCTCGCCCTTCCAGCCGCTCGATGTCGTCGTCCGAGAAGCCGAAATGATGCGCGATCTCATGGATCAGCACGTTGCGGACCAGGCGGAACAGGTCTTCCCCGGTCTCCACCCATTCCAGCAGGATCGGCTCCCGGTAGAGCGTGATCGTGTCCGGCTCCAGCGGCGTGTCGAGCACGGATTTCTGCGTCACCGGCGTGCCGCGATAGAGCCCCGTGAGGGCCCAGGGGCTCTCGAGCCCGACCTCTGCGGCGGTGTCCTCATCCGCCACATCCTCCACCACGATGGCGGCGCCGCGGACGAGGTCTCGCAGCTCCTTCGGGATGGCGGCGAAGGCCTGCTCGGCCATCTCCACGATATCGTCGAGCGTCGGGGGGTGGTGGAAGCGGGACATGGCGCATCCACATCCCGAAGGCCCCTCGCGTCAAGCCGGAGAACACGCCCCATGGTCGCCCCCCTCAATGCCGCCGCCCGCGCGGCGCTTCCCGCTACCCTGCCGGGCTGGAGCCTGGTGGAAGGCCGCGACGCGATCCGGCGCGGCTTCCGGTTCAAGGATTTCTCGGAAGCCTGGGGCTTCATGGCACGCGTCGCCCTGCTGGCGGAGGCGCAGGACCACCACCCCGAATGGTCGAATGTGTGGAACCGGGTGGAGATCGTGCTGACCACGCATGACGCGGGCGGTCTTTCGGATCGCGACGTCAGGCTGGCGCGGGCGATCGACGCGCTGCTGCCCGGCTGAACGGCGCGCGGCCGTCGCCCCGCGGCCCGGGCCGAGTTGCCGCTGTGCCGCCTCGATGCTTCCCTGAACAGGAATGGGGAGCGTGACCGTGACGGCAATCCGCAACGTGCTGTTCATCATGTGCGACCAGCTGCGCTGGGACTATATGGGGTGCTCTGGCCACCCCTTTCTGCGCACGCCGAACCTCGATGCGCTCGCCGCGCGTGGCGTGCGCTTCGCGCAGGCCTATGTGCAGTCCGGCATCTGCGGGCCGTCGCGCATGTCCTACTACACGGGGCGCTACGTCGCCTCGCATGGCGCAACCCATAACCGCGTGCCGCTTTCGGTCGGGGAGGTGACGCTCGGCTGGCACCTGCGGGAAGCCGGCCGCACGCTGGCGCTGGCGGGCAAGACGCATGTGCTGCCCGATGCGCGCGGCATGAAGCGGCTGCAGCTGGATGGCCAGCACGATCTGAAGGCGCTGCTGGAGGAAGGCTGGTTCACGCTGGTGGATCGCCATGACGGCCATCATGCCGAGCCCGATTCCGCCTATGCCCATTGGCTGCGCACGCAGGGCTATGACAGCAAGGATCCCTGGACCGACTACGTCATCGCGGTGGAGGACGAGGCCGGGCGCGTCCATAACGGCTGGAAGATGCGCAACGCTCGCCTGCCCGCGCGCGTCAAGGAACAGCACAGCGAAACCGCCTACACCACCGATGTCGCGCTGGATTTCATGCGCCGGCAGGGCGACGACCCCTGGGTGCTGCACCTGTCCTATGTGAAGCCGCACTGGCCCTACATCGCGCCCGCGCCCTGGCACGCGATGTATTCCGAGAATGAGTGCCGGCCCTTCGCGCGCCACCCGGCCGAACGCAGCGACGCCGCACACCCCGTGATGCGCGCCTTCCAGGACGAGGAGGTTGCGCAAAGCTTCCAGGACGATGCCTGCATCCGCACGGTGCGGCCCGCCTATCAGGGGCTGGTCTCGCAACTCGATCATCACCTCGGCCGCCTCTGGGCGGAGATGGAGCGGCTCGGGCGATGGCGCGACACGCTGGTCGTCTTCTGCTCCGACCATGGCGACTACCTCGGCGATCATTGGCTGGGCGAGAAGGAGCTGTTCCACGACTGCATCCAGCGCGTGCCCTTTCTTCTGTACGACCCCTCACCGGCGGCGGATGCGATGCGCGGGCGGGTGGAGGACCGCTTCGTCGAGGCGATTGACGTCGTGCCGACGATCCTCGATGCCCTTGGGCTCGATGCGGCGGAACACGTGGTGGAAGGGCGCTCCCTGCTCGGCCTCACACGCGGAACGGCGGCATCCTGGCGGGATGCGGTGTTCTCCGAACTCGACTGGACCTTCCGCGGGGCCAGGAGGCGGCTCGGCCATCCCACCGGCCAGCACCATGCCTGGATGGTGCGCGAGGCACGCTGGAAATACGTCCATTGGAGCAGCGGCCATCGCCCGCAGCTGTTCGATCTCGAATCCGACCCGCAGGAATTTCACGACCTCGGCGCTGATCCGGCGCTGGGGGGGGTGCGGGAGGCGATGCGCGAGAAACTGCTGGCATGGTTCTGCGGGCTGAAGCGCCGCACCACGCTCACCTGGGCCGAGGCCGAGTTCCGAACCGACCGCCACAAGGCGGCCGGCGTGTTCTACGGCGAGTGGTGAGGGGCGGTTCCGGCATCGGCACGGTCGGTCGCGCCCCCTCCCGCCCTCGCTGCGCTCGTGCACCCTCCCCCGCTCTGCGGGGGAGGGGGGTGACGCCAAAGGCGTTGGACGCCGGAGTTGGGGCGGCATCGCCGCCGCTTACGCAGGCTGGCTGGGCAAGCGGGGCGCAACCGACCGTGCGGAATCGCGAGCCGACGCCTCGCTACGCCGCGTGACCTACCGGGTGGTAGTCGCGCGCGTACCAGATCAGCCCAGCACCCGGGGTACCCTGGCGGATCGCCTGGATCTCGGCGAACAGCACGGAATGCGTGCCCTTTTCCACGATCTCCGCGATGCGGCAGTCGAAGCCGACGATGGCGGCGTCCTCCAGCACCGGGGCGCCGGTGGCCAGGGTGCTCCAGCGCGCCAGGGCGAAGCGCGCCGCGGTATCCAGCCCGCCCTTCCCCGCGAAGGCATCCGACAAGGCGTGCTGCCCGGCCGCCAGCGTGTTCACGCAGAGCACGCCATTCGCCTTGAGCGCGGCGCTGCCCCGGCTCGATCGGTTGAGGCAGACCAGCAGGGTCGGCGGGTCGTCGGTGACGGAACAGACCGCGCTCGCGGTGAAGCCGGCACGGCCGGCGGTGCCGTCCGTCGTCACGATATTCACCGCGGCGCCGAGGCGCGCCATAGCGTCGCGGAACTGCTCGCGTGAAACGGTCATTGCTGCGGCGCCCCTGAGATCGCCCGGAAGATGGGGCGGAGAGGCGGCCTTGGGAAGCGGCAGCGCGACAGCGGCCGCCCGGATCAGCGACAGGGAACGAGGCGGATGTTCTCAACCTGCGCGTCGACGCGGGCCTTGGTATCCTCGACATCGACCGAGATCATCAACTCGGTGATGTGCGGCGCCTCTGGGCCCCTGAAGGCGGCGCGCCAGTCGGCGCCGAGATCCACGCGTTCTTCGAACCACTGGCCGCGCGGCGCCTCCGCAGGGCGCAGGACGCTCAATTGGGTGATGCCGGGCGTCCAGGGGCTCTGGAAGAAGCCATGCGGTTGGCTTGCCCCCTCCTGGCCCGTGCCGCCCCAGATGTAGGACAGCACGCTGCGCGGCAGCGCCTGCTCTGCCGCCGAAGCCTGGGCCATCGCATGCTGGGTGCGCAGCACGACGCCCGCGGAAGGCGCGAAGCCCGCAAAGCCCACCGAAACCGCGATCGCGCGGTCATCGCCGCCCCGCCGGCTCAGATCCGTCGCCAGCGGCCCGGCATCCACGCGCCAGCGCCAGGCGAGGCACCCGGCCGGGCCAGAGAGGGGGCGGGCAATGAAACTGCCCTGTCCCTCGGCACGGATCCGGACGCCGCGCGAAGCGGTGCGGGAGAATTCGGCCGGGCGAATGCCGCCCCAGGCGGCCTTGCGCCAGCCCTCCGCCTCGAGATCCGCCGGCGTGACACCGGGTGAGGCCGCGCCGCCAAGCAGCGGGGCCAGGACCAGGACGGCGATGGATGCGCCACGGCGTCGCATGCCATCCGTTGTGATCAATCCTGCCCCGCGTTGCAAGCAGCCAGCCGGACGGGCAACGGGAATGGGAAAGCGCGCGCCGAACCGCTCGCGCGGGGCGCGATATCCGGTCGCGCCGCTCAGCCCAGCCGGTCCGCGATCCACTCCGCCCGCGTGATCTCATACAGGAGATGCGGCCGCAGCCGGTGGCCTTCGGGCAGGCGCGGATGGTCGAAGGTCTTCACCCGGCGCATGCCGACCTTCTCCATCAGCCGCCAGGATGGTTCATTCGCTGGCGGCGTCCAGGCGACGATGCGATCCAGCCCCGCCGGGCCAAAACCATGTGTGAGGGATAGCCGCGCGGCTTCCTCGGCCAGGCCCTGGCGCTGGAAGCGGGTGGCGATGCGCCAGCCGATCTCTGTGGCGGGCGTGAAATCCGCCTCGAAGGGCGCGGATTTGATGCCGGTGACGCCGACCATGCCTTCGCCGCGCAGTTCCACCACCCAGAAGCCTTGGCCATTGGCGGCGCAATCGGCGGCGATCCGCCGGCCCCAATCGTCGCTCTCTGCACGGTCATGCACACGCGGGAAGTGACGCATGGCGGCCGGGTCGCCGTTGATGGCGAACAACGGGTCGAGATCCTCCGGCAGGCGCCAGGGGCGAAGCGTGACGCGGGGACCGTGCAGGACGACCGGCGGTGGGGCGATTGGGGCTCTGGTGATCGGATCGGGCATGCGAAAGTGATAGCATGCCTTGGCCCGGACGGCCCGGAGGACTACTTTCCGGTGGCGTGAGGACCCGTCCATGACCCCGATCCCGCTGGAGGCGATGGCCGCATCCGTGCCCGATGGCGCCCTGCTGGCCCTGCCGCCCGACAATTCCCTGCCTTCTGTCGCGCTGGCGCGGGCGTTGGTGCGGCGCGGGGCGAAGGGGCTCCGCCTGCTCGGCGTGCCCGTCTCCGGCTTCGCGACCGACCTGCTGATCGGCGCGGGTTGCGTGGCGGAGGTGGAGACGAGCGCTGTCTCCCTCGGTGAAGCCGGCTTCGCGCCGCGCTTCTCCGCGGCGTTGAAGGAAGGCCGGATCGTGGTGCGCGACGCGACCTGCCCGGCCATCCACACGATGCTGCAGGCGGCCGAGAAGGGCGTGCCCTTCATGCCGCTGCGCGGGCTGATCGGGTCCGACATCCTCGCCCATCGGCCGGATTGGCGCGTGGTGCCGAACCCCTTCGGCGATGGGGTCACCGACCCCATCGTGCTGCTGCCCGCGAAATCGCCCGATGTCGCGGCCATCCATGGCATGATGGCGGATGCCGAGGGCAATGTCTGGGTCGGCCGCCGGCGCGAACTGGCCACGCTGGCCCATGCCTCGAAGCGCGTGCTGGCCACGGTGGAGCGCCTGGTCCCGGGCAACATGCTGGAGGATGAGCGGCTGGCCCCCGGCTGCATCAACGCGACCTATATCGACAGCATTGCCATCGCGGGCCGTGGCGCCTGGCCGGTGGCGCTGCTCGACGAATACGGCTTCGATGCCGCGCATGTCGCAGACTATGCTCGGCTGGCGAAAACCGCCGAGGGCTTCGCCGAGTATCTCGCGCGCCATGTCCTCGGCCAGCCCGCGCAGGCCGCCGAATGAGCATCAGGCCCGAGGAACGGATCGCCGCCACGCTGGCGCGGCTGATCCTGGATCCCTCCGCGCCACCGGCGCGGCACATAGCGGTCGGCGCGGCATCCCCCATTCCCGCCGCGGCCTGCTGGCTGGTGAAGAAGCAGGGCCATCCGGTGCGGCTGAGCCTGCTGCACAAGCGCAGCGGCAACCCCTTCACCGAAGGCTCGCGCGAGTTGTTCGACCTGACGGGACAGGGGCGGATAGACCTGTTCTTCCTGGGCGGCGGGCAGATCGACGGCCAGGCCAATATCAACCTGGTCGGCACCGGCGAATGGCCGGGGACGGGTGTGCGCTTCCCGGGGTCATTCGGATCCGCCTTCATGTATTTCATGACCCCGCGCACCATCTTGTTCCGCGAGGAACATTCGCCGCGCGTGCTGGTGGACAAGGTGGAAATGATCTCGGCGCCGGGCGTCTCGCCGCCGGGGGTGTTTCGCCGTGGCACGGCGCAGGCACTCGTGACGGGGCGCTGCGTGTTCCGCTTCCATCCCGATCGGGCGCGCTTCACGCTCGACAGCGTCCATCCGGGCGAGAGCGTCGCGAGCATCCGCGCCGAGACCGGCTTCGACTTCGATGTGCCGGACACCGTGCCGGCCACCCCCGATCCGACAGGGGCCGAGCTCGCTTTGCTGCGCGGACCGGTCTGCGACGAGATGCTGGAAACCTACCCAGAGTTCTGTTCACGCGTGTTTGGAAGGAAACAGGCCGCATGACCGACGCCGTTCCCATGACCGAGGGAAAAGGCCTCGCGGCCTCCGCCGGGGCGCTGGCGGGCCTCAAGGTCATCGACCTGACCCGCGTGCTGGGCGGGCCCTACTGCACGATGATCCTGTCGGACCACGGCGCAGAGGTGATCAAGATCGAACCCCCGCAGGGCGACGAGACGCGCGCCTGGGGCCCCCCGTTCCATGAGGGCGATGCCAGCTACTATATCGGCGTCAACCGTAACAAGCGTGCCCTCGCCCTCGATCTCTCGAAGCCGGAGGGCCGCGCGGTGCTGCTGCGGCTGCTCGAAGGCGCCGATGTGCTGGTGGAGAACTACAAGCCCGGCAGCATGGAGAAATGGGGCATCGGCTATGCCGATGTTCTGTCGAAGCGATTCCCCGGCCTGATCCATTGCCGCGTCTCCGGCTTCGGCGGCGAAGGCCCGCTCGGCGGCCTGCCGGGCTACGACGCCATCATCCAGGCGATGGTCGGGCTGATGTCCATCAACGGCCATGACGGCACCGGCCCCTTGCGGATGGGCACGCCGATCGTGGACCTGGCCACCGGGCTCTATTCGGCCATCGCCATCCTGATGGCGCTGAACGAGCGGGCCCGCAGCGGACAGGGCCAGTTCCTGGACATGAGCCTGCATGATTGCGGCATGGCGCTGCTGCATCCGCAGGCGGCGAATTTCTTCCTGAACGGCAAGCGGCCCAAGGCACTCGGCAACCCGCATCCGAACATCAGCCCCTATTCGAAATTCGCGACCAGGACCTGCGAGATCTTCGTCGCCTGCGGCAACGAGCCGGCGTGGCGGAAATTCTGCGAATTCCTCGGGATCCAGCACCTGATTGCCGATCCGCGCTTCGCGACCAACGCGCTGCGCGTGCAGAACCGCGCCGCGCTCGACGCCCTTCTGGACGAGCGGCTGGCGAGCGAGGACGGCCACGCGCTGTGTGACGCCATGCTGCGCGCCGGCCTGCCCGCAGGCCCGGTGCTGCATGTCGATGAAGCGATGGAGGCGCCCCACACCGCGCATCGCCAGATGGTCGCGGAGCAGGGCTGGTTCCGCGCGCTCGGCACGCCGATCAAGATGAGCCGTACGCCCGGCGGCCTCCGCAGCCCGCCGCCAAGCTTCAATGAGCATGGGGCGGAGATCCTGGCGGCGCACGGCTTCACCGAGGATGAGATCGCGGCGCTGACGGCCGCCGGCGTGGTGGTGGCCGAACGCCGCTGACAGGCGGCGCGCGGCCCAGGACCAAGTGGTCAGGGCCAGGTGAAAAGCCGCGCCATCCGTTGCTGGTCTTCCGTCTCGGCGGCATGGGCCAGGTAGTGGCGGCGCACGTAGTCGAGCGCGTCGCCCTCCACCCCTGCGGCGCGGGCAAGGCAGGCCATGAACAGCCCGGTCCGCCCGACACCGGCCCGGCAGCCTATATGGACGGGCCGTTCCGGCTCGGCCTCCAGCTGTGCCAGCACGGCCGCCACCGCGCGTTTCAGCGCCGCCGGATCGGGCAGGCCGAAATCGGGTGTGGGCAGCGGCACATCGGCCAGCCAGGCCTTCAGCGCCTCCATTTCCAGGCAGACACCGAATGCGCCATCGGGGATCGCGTCGAAGGGGCCGCCGGTGATCGTCACCGCGCGGCCCGCCACCATAAGCGGCAGCGTGCCGCGGACCGTCAGATCAGGCATGTGGTACACCGCATCAGGCAAGGGGTGGTTGGGGGGGTTCTGCCGCCTGCTCGATGAGCGCCTCCGCCTCGGCCTTCAGAGCCAGATAGGAGCGCACCGAGAAGGGCAGCATGCCGAGATAGACGACCCCGGCCGCCGCCAGGGCCGCCCAGGGCTCGGCCACCAGCAGCGCGACGAAGGCGCCGACGCCGAGCAGCAATGGCAGCACCACGGCGCGCGGCACCTTGAAGTTCTTGAACGACCAAGTGGGCAGGGTGCTGACCATCATGCCGCCCACCACCACCAGCACCGCGCCGACCAGGATCGGATGGCGGAGCGCATCCGCGAAGCCCGGCCAACCCCATTCGCTGAAGGCCAGCGCGCCGAACAGCGGGAACAGCGCGCAGCCCGCGCCGGCTGGCGCGGGGACCCCGGTGAAGAAGTTATACGCATAGGCCGGCTTCGGCTTCTCGAGCCCGACATCGAGCGAGGCGTTGAACCGCGCGAGTCGCAGCGAAGAGCACACCGCGAACAGCAGGCAGGGCAGGAAGCCGAGCGGCCCAACCGTCTGCATCGACCACAAATACAGGACCAGCGCCGGCGCCACGCCGAAGGACAGGAAATCCGCCAGGCTGTCGAATTCCGCGCCGAAGCGCGTCGTGGCCTTCAGCAGCCGGGCCAGCCGCCCGTCCAGCCCGTCGATCACACCCGCCACGACGATGAAGGTGGCGGCCTGCGGCCACCGCGCATCGATCGCGAAGCGGATCGCCACCAGCCCGGCGCAAAGCCCGAGCATCGTCATGATGTTCGGGATCATTCGGTTGAAGGACAGCCCCTCGAAGCGGGGGCGCCGCCGGAGGCGCGGCAAAGGACGCCGCGGGCGCGGAGCCTCGCTCATCGCGCGGGGACGAGCGGGGGCAGTTCCGCGATCACGGTCTCGCCGCCGATCATCGTCTGGCCGATCGAAACCAGCGGCGTGACGCCTTCGGGTAGGTAGACATCGGTGCGGCTACCGAAGCGGATGATGCCGAAGCGTTCGCCTGTCGCGACCGTGTCGCCTTCGCGCACATGGCAGAGGATGCGGCGCGCGATCAGGCCGGCGATCTGCACCACCGCAAGGTCGCGGCCATCGGCCATGCGGATCGCCAGCGCGTTGCGTTCATTGTCTACGCTAGCCTTGTCGAGCGCCGCGTTCAGGAAGGCGCCGTGGCGATAGGCAATGCGGGTCACGCGGCCCTCCACCGGCGCGCGGTTCACATGCACGTCGAGGACCGAGAGGAAGATCGCGACACGCCAGCGCGGCGCCTCGCCCAGCCCGAGTTCGACGGGCGGCCCGGCGGGGCCAACCAGCACCACGCGGCCATCGGCCGGCGCCACGACGACATCGTGGCGCGCTGGCGGCACGCGTTCGGGGTCGCGGAAGAAATACAGGCAGAAGGCGGCGAAGGCCGCACCCAGCCAGAACAGCCAGGCTCCGAGCAGCAGCCCGCCGATGACGGCAAGGGCGAAACCGCCCCAGATGAAGGGCTTGCCGGCCGGATGCGGCTTGGCAAGGACCATGCGGATGGTTGAGGACAAGCTCATGGACCGGGTTATGGTCCCTTCGCCAGTTCCGGACAACAAGGCGGGAAGAAGCCCACCATGTTTTGCCCTGGCGGGACCGCATCGCGGGCCGGATGAGCGGCTGCGCCCATCACTGTCTACCGAGGCGGGGAACGGCCCATTCCGTCTCGCGCTCGCGCTGGGCCGTTACCTGGGGCGGTTGGCATCGACAGGTGAGGTCGTGGCAGGGGTGGGCAGAGCCGGTACCATGAAGACCTGACCGGGGAAGATCAGCCGCGGATTGCGAATTTGGTCCCGGTTGGCCTCGTAGATCACGGTGTAGCGCACCCCACGCCCATAGGCCGCCCGCGCCAGCCGCCACAGGTTGTTGCCCGGCTGCACCACGACGCGCCCCTCCGCCACGCTGCCCTCGGGCAACTGGTCGCGCTGGAAGGGCACTTCAATCCGGGCGGCGACCGCGCCGGCTGCGGCCAACCGGTCCAGGCGCAGCCGATGGCGGCCGACTTCCACCGCATCCCGCGGCACCAGGGTCCAGCGGCCTTGGCCGTCGGCCTGGGCATCGCCGACATGCTGTTCGTTCACATAGACCCGCACGGTCGAATCGGGCTGAGCCGAGCCGGCGAAGCGGATCGCGCCGTCCTGGTCGTAATCGACCTGGTCGAGCGTCAGCCCCTGCTGCACCGTCGGGCCCTGGAGTACGCGCGGCATGGCCTGCGCGGCCGGCAGCAGGACCACCAGTGGCTGCGAAGGTGGGGGGGCTGCCGGCGGCTCGGTCGTCGCTGCCTCGCGCGCGGACGGTTGCGCCAAGGATTGGCTTGGGGAACGCGAAGCCGCCTCCAAGGTCCGCTGAGCGGGCTGGGGTCTTGGGGCCTCGGCCATGGTGGGCTGGACCTCCGGTACGACCACCACAACCGTATCGGGGCCGGCGATGTCATCGCCGCCGCGCCGGGACAGCAGGGTGAACTGGCGTGTACCGGGGCGCAGCGGCTCGGCCGGCAGGATCACCCATTCGCCGCGCGCATCGGCACGCGCGCGGCCCACCTCCCTCCCGTCTTCAAGCAGAAACACCTCGGCGCCAGGCGCCGCGCGGCCGGCGATCACCGCGACGCCCCGCGCGCCGATCCGCACCACATCGAAGCGCGGTGGTTCCTGCTCAACGGCCGGCTCCACAGCAATGGGCGGCACGGGGACGGGCTGCGCCGGGCCGGCGTGGTTGGTAGTGGGCCGCGGAGGGTGGGGTTGCGCGGAACTGGAATGCTCGGCGGTGGGACGCAGAGGGATGGGCTGCGCCGGGCTTGAATGCTCAGCGGCGGGACGCGGCTGGATGGGCTGCGCCGAGCCGGCATGGTCGGTCGTGGGCCGCGGAGGGGTGGGCTGCGCCGGGCTTGAATGCTCAGCGGCGGGACGCGGCGGGATGGGCTGCGCCGAGCCGGCATGGTCGGTCGTGGGCCGCGGAGGGGTGGGCTGCGTTGGGCCGGCGTGTTCGGGGGCGGGCCGCGTAGGGACGGGTCGCGCGGAACTGGGATGCTCGACGGCGGGACGTGGAGGGATGGACTGGGCGGAGGCAGGCTGGGTGGCGGGTTGGGGTGGGCTTGGTGGCATGGCGGCCGGTGTGGCAGCGGTGGTTCTGGTCGGCAACGACGCGTGCGGCGCCTCGGCTTGCGGGGGCGCCGTGGCTGGGGCCGTGGTCGGATCGCCAAGGAACCGGGCGGCCAGGAACGCTCCGGCACCCAGGGACACCAGGACGACGATCAGGAGCGTACGAGCAGTAGACGTCATGCTTGTGTAACTACGGGCTTGGCCGACATTGGGACAAGTGTTCAAGTCAAACCAATACGGTGTCAGCGCAGCAAAACAGCGACAAAGGCCGTCAACCCGCCCGCCAAGCCTGCCCCGACGGGCGCGCCCCACTTTCGGCCCGCCAGCCACGCCCCGGCTGGGGCCCCGAGCAGCAACGCGGCGATTGGGGCCGCCGCGACCGCCAAATCCGATGCGGCGCCGCGCGCCACGACCGGGATCGCAGCGAGCGCGGCCAGCGCGCCGGCCAGCGGCAGCGCTATCACAACGGGGTGGGCCGCCTTGCCCTTTCCGGGGCGCACAAGCGCGGCGAGGGCCGCCGACGCCAGCAGCACACCGCCCAGCAGGCGATACGGCCCCGCAAGTGGCGCGAGGTGCAGGCCCGTAAACAGCGTCGAGGCCGCCACCAGCCCCGCCCAGCGCGGCCCGCCCGACAGCGCCAGCAGCAGCGTGACGATCGCGATACCTGCCATCACAGGCACGGCGCGGGTAAGATCCGGTAGGACCATCGGCGCGCCGGCCATCCACCACCCGGCCCAGAGCGCGCCGGCGGTAGCCAGCGGCAGCGCCAGCCAAGCACGCCATCGCGCGGCGGCACCGAATAGCGGGGCGGCCAGGACCAAGCCGAGCATCAACAGGGGTAGCCTTTCCGGCAGTTGGCGGGGGCTCGCGGTCAGCACGCCGAAGGCGAACCACCAACCGGCGAGCACGCCGATCCCCGCCGCCGCCGCGCCAAGCAAGGGCCGCCCCGCAGCGCGGCCGAGCCAGGCGACGCCGAACGCGCAGGCACCTGCGACCAAGGCGGCGTGCCAGGGTGCGAGCACGGAGGCGAAGGCGGGGATCCAGTCCATCGCGCCTCTCTGACCTCAGCTTCGGGCCCGGCGCAACCGTCACGCTTCGAGACTTGCCCGGCGGAGCCCGGCCGGGCCTGATGCGGCGGACATGGAAAGGTCGGCGGCATGGCGGCGCAGTCGGGCGGCGAGATGGTGCGCCTGCGGGTCTGGGACCCTTGGGTACGGCTGGTCCATTGGAGCGTGGCGCTGTTGCTGCCCTTCTCCTGGTGGACCGCCGAAACCTCTCGCTACGATCTGCATTTCCAGTCGGGCTACGCGATCCTGACGCTGGTGCTGTTCCGCCTAGCCTGGGGCGTGGTGGGGTCGGAGACCGCGCGCTTCGCGCGGTTCGTGAAGGGGCCGAAGGCGGTGCTCGCGCATCTCGGCCATCTGCGTCATCGGCAGGTTCCGGCGGAGGTCGGGCACAACGCGGCCGGTGCCGTCATGGTGCTGATCCTGCTGGCATTGCTACTGACGCAAGCTCTGAGCGGGTTGTTCGCCGACGACCTGATCTTCACGCGCGGCCCCCTGGCGCGGCGCGTCGACGAGGCATGGAGCACCCTGGCCACATCGGTGCATCTGCGCGCCTCTTGGGTGATCCTGGGCTGCGCCGTGCTGCATGTGCTGGCGGTGGCGGCCTATCGTGTCGTGGCACGGCGCAAGCTGGTGAAGCCGATGCTGACCGGCGCGATGGAAGCGCCGGCGGGCACGCCGGCCCCGCGCATGGGCAGCAACCTTCTGGCGCTCGCGCTGCTCGCGGCCTCGGCCGGCTTCGTGTGGTGGATCAGCACGCTGAAGCCCGCCAGCATCTTCTGACGCCGGCGCGGCACCTGGATCTGAAAGGCGGCGGCCGGATCAGCGGGCGCGGAACTGCTGGTGGCAGGCGCCGCAGGTCCCACCCGTCATCCGCAGCATGTCGCCCGTGACGTTGCCGGCCTCTGCAGTTGTCTTGAGCGTGGCCAGCGCGGTCAGCATGGCCTGCTGGCGGGTGCCGAAATCGGCGCGGTTGGTCTCGATCGCCGCCAAGGCACGGGTCTGGCCGTCCTGCGTGCCCTGCGCCGTGGGCGGGGCCAGGCTGGCGGCCGGCACCCGGTTCGGCAGCGACTGGAAGAAGGGAAGCATCTGGTCGACGCGCGCGACGATCTGCCGCTGGTCGCCGCGCGACTGCACGATGCCGGCGATCGCTTCCATCTGGGTCGCCACCTCGCGGAACCCTGCACGGCGCTCGGCCACGACATTGCCCTGAGCCAGCGCGATGCCGGCCGACCCCACCCCCGCCGCGATCACCGCGGCCATCACCCATGCCCTCATCGCGAAGCTCCCTTGTTTGCGCCGGAAGCCTCGCAGCGTTCCGGATACGACGCAACGATTGATGAGGGGATCCGCCACGACCCTGGCTTGCCCCCCCGCGGGCGCTTCGCTATATGGCCCCCCTCGCGTCGCTGCCGTGCCGGAGTGTAGCTCAGCCTGGTAGAGCACTGTGTTCGGGACGCAGGGGCCGGAGGTTCGAATCCTCTCACTCCGACCAGCAATGCGCGGCGCGCAAACCCCGCCAGGATGAAGGTCCTGGCGGGGTTTTTTGTCTGGATGGCGCCCGACGAGGCCGCGGCGGTCAGCGCGTGACGCCCGCCCCCCAGAACATCAACCGGCGGGCCGCCGGCGCCCAGGCGATGCCGGCGACCAGGAAGTAGGCGAGTTGCAGGACCCAATGGAGGTCCAGCACGAAATCCGCCAGCACCACGACCAGGGCGACGTAGGCGGCGAAGCCGACAAGACCGGCGAACAGGGCGGTGATCGGGCGCGTCATACCAGGCGATGTGGCCCGCCTGCCGCACCGCGCCAAGCCCCGGTTGTCGCGCACACCTTGCACGCCCGTCTCACCGGACGGTTGCGGGCTGCCCATCGCTCGGCGTAGCGTGGCACGAGAGGAAGGCAAGCTGTCTTGGGGTTCGCGCAAGGTATTGCGCGGCCGGGGCGCAGCGTGGCCTTCCGGCCCCGAAGGAGCCGCGCGACCGTCCCGATGACTGACCAGCCGAACAAGCCCGGCGATGGCGCGCCGCTCACGCGCATCGAGGCCGATCCGGGCATCGATATCAAGGCGCATATTCGCGGCATCCCCGATTTCCCGAAGCCGGGCATCCTGTTCTACGACATCTCGACCCTGCTCCGGCACGGGCCGGCCTGGCGCACCGCGATGGCGCGCATGGCGGCCCAGGTCGCGCCCTACAAGCCCGACATCCTGGCTGGGATCGAGAGCCGGGGCTTCTTAGTCGCCGCGCCGCTTGCGCTCGAGCTGGGCCTTGGCTTCGTGATGCTCCGCAAGCCGCGCAAGCTGCCGGGGCTCACCATCGGCCTGAACTACGCGCTGGAATACGGCACCGACCGCATCGAGATGCAGGCGGATGCCGTGCCGGCCGGCAAGCGTGTCGTCGTCCTCGACGACCTGCTGGCGACGGGTGGGACGATGTCGGCCGGCATCTCGCTGCTGCGGCAGGCCGGCGCGGTCGTGCCCTGCGCTGCCTGCCTGATCGAATTGAGCTTCCTCAAGGGCCGTGAACGCCTCGATGTCCCGTTCGAAGCGCTCGTCTCCTACGACGCGTGAAGACGCGGCCCCAGGGGCGGCCGTGGCGGCGGAGGCGGCGCGCCACGCCGCCGCCGCGCTCGCCCTCGCCGACGCGAACCGCTTCGCCGGGGCGCTCGCCGCCTCGGTCGCCGCCGCGCCCACGGGCGTGGTGATCAGCGACCCGAACCAGCCCGACTGCCCGATCATCTTCGCCAACCCGGCCTTCCATCGCATCACCGGCTACCCGCCGGAGGAGGTGATCGGCCGCAACTGCCGCTTCCTCCAGGGGCCGGGCACCGATCCGGCGGCGGTGCGCGCCATCCGCCAGGCCATCGCCAAGGCCGCGCCCATCGACATCCGCCTGGTGAATTACCGCCGCGACGGCAAGCGCTTCGTCAACGAACTGCACATCTCGCCTGTCCATGACGCCACGGGGAAGCTGGTCTCCTTCCTCGGCATCCAGCATGACGTGACGGAGCGCGTGAAGGCCGAGGACGCGGCCCGCCGCGCCCGCCGCGCGGCCGAACGGGCCAATGCCGAGAAATCCGACTTCCTCGCCTTTGTCAGCCACGAGGTGCGGACCCCGTTGAACGGGGTGCTCGGCACGCTGTCGCTGCTGCTCGACACGCCGCTCGATTCGGAACAGCGCGCCTATGCCGAGACCGCCCGCCGTTCGGGTGAGACGCTGCTGTGGACGGTCAACGAACTGCTCGACCTGTCCCGGATCGAGGCCGGGCAACTCGAGCTCGAGGATTTCGCCTTCGATCCCGGCCAGCCGGTGCGCGATGTGCTGGGCCTGCTCGCCGCCACCGCCGCCGACAAGGGGCTGCGGCTGAGCGCCAGCCTCGATGCCGCCCTCCCCGCGCGGATCATGGGCGATGCCAGGCGACTTCGGCAGGTGGTGCTGAACCTGGTGGACAATGCGATCAAGTTCACCGCATCCGGGGCCGTCGAGATCAGGGTCATGCGTGACGCCGAGCGGATCGCGGTCGAGGTGCGCGACACCGGCACGGGCATCCCCGCGCAGCTGCGCCGCCGCCTGTTCCGACGCTTCCAGCAGGCCGATGCCGGCACCGCCCGCCGGCATGGCGGATCGGGCCTCGGCCTGATGATCTGCCGGCGGTTGGTCGGGCTGATGGGCGGCCAGATCGGTGTGGAGAGCGAGCCAGGCGCGGGCAGCGTGTTCCGCTTCGACCTGCCGCTCCGCCCCGCGGCGGAGGATGCGCCCGCCCTGCCCGAACTTGTCCGCGCCGAGGCGCCGGCCCGCCGCCTCGCCGGCGATGCCCCCTTCGCGCGGCTGTTGCTGGTCGAGGACAGCGAGGCGAGCCAGTTGGTCGCCGCCGCCATCCTCCGGAAGGCGGGCTACGAGGTGGATCTGGCCCGCGACGGCGAGACGGCGGTGGAAGCCGCGGCCAGCGGATCCTATGACGCGGTGCTGATGGATGTCCGCATGCCCGGCCTCGATGGCTATGAGGCGACGCGGCGCATCCGGGCGCTCGGCGGGGCGGCGGGGCGGGTGCGCATCCTGGCGCTGACCGCCTCCGCCATGCCGGGCGATGTGCAGCGCAGCCTGACGGCTGGCATGGACGCGCACCTGACCAAGCCGGTCGATCGTGCCGGACTGCTCGGCGCGGTCGCGGCCCTGCTGGCCGCCGTGCCGGCACGGCCACGCGCCATGGCCCCGGTCGCCGAACCCGGCCCATCCCATGCACTGCTGGTCCGCGAGACGCTGGAGGAACTGCGCGCCGCCGTCGGGCCCGGGCGCCTGCCCGATCTTCTGGGCGTCTTCGCTGCGGAAACGCTCGCGCGCGTGCGGCGGCTGGTGCAGGACCCTTCGCTGGCGGAAGCGGAGCAGGAAGCGCATGCGCTGCAATCCGCCGCCGGCACCTTCGGCGCGGCAGCCTTGCGGGAAGCGGGCACGGCGCTCGAACGGGCCGCCGCAGCCGGCGATACTGCCGGCGTCGCGGCGGTGGTGGGTGGCCTGCCCCGCCTTGTGGAGCGCACCCTGCATGCCCTGTCGCGCGCGGCGGCCGTGCCGGCCGGCGGCTCCGAGTAGCCCCCCTTTGCCGCTGCCTGGACCCGTCTCCATCCCACCGCGCCACCTTTTCGCCCCATTGGGGCGCCTAGGTGCCACCTCGTGGCGGGGGAGGCCGAACGGATGACGGAAGCTCGCGCCACCCGCAGGGCCTTGATCGGCACCGCACTGGCGGCCGCGACCCTTCCTGTGCGCCCGCTGCAAGCCGCCACCGGCGTGCCGGAAGCCGCCACCTTGCTGGTGCCCGGCCCGGAGGGTGGCGCTGCCGCCGTGTTTGCTGCGCAGGCCGCGCAGGGCCTGGCCCGTGGCCTGGTGCAGGCGGCGGCGCTGCGGGTGAGCCTTCTGGGCGGGCCGGATGGGATCACCGCGGCCAATCGCTTCGCCGCCTCCACGGCGCCGGATGGGCGGATGCTTCTGGTGCTGACCGGGCCCGCGGCGCAGGCGCTGCTCGTCGGCGACAGCCGCGCCCGCTATGAGCCGCGCCACTGGCCCGCCATTGCCGGCAGTCTCGTGCCTGTCCTGGTCGCCGGCCGCGGCGCGCTGACCGGGGCGCAACCGCTCCGCCTCGCGTTGTCCGGACCCGGCGCTGCAGAAGCTGGCGCGTTGCTGGCCCTCGACCTGATCGGGCACGGCGCGACCCCGGTCTTCCTGCCCGCCGGCCTCGGGCCCGATGCGGCGGTTGGCGCGGGCATCGCGGATGCGGTGGTGCTGGCCGGGCCTGACGCGATGGCCCGCGCCGCGGCGCTCGGCCTGGTGCCGTGGTTCGGCTTCGACGGCGAGCGCCCTGGCCGTGATGCCGCCCTGGCCGAGGTGGCGAGCTTCGGGGAGTTGCTTGGCGACCGGCCGCAGCCGGAGCTGGTCGCGGCGTCGCGCGCGGCGGGCGCGGCCTTGCGCGTGCGCGGCCTGCTGGTGCTGCCGGCGCTTACGTCGGCCGATGCGGTCGCGCTCTGGCGCGGCGCGGCCCGCAATTGGGTGGAGGAGGCGCGGGAGCCCGAGGAGGCGGCCACCCGCCGCGTAGGGGGAGAGGACGCGGCGGATCTCCTCGCCACCCTTTGTCCACCGGCGGAGGCAGCGACCGCCTATCGTGACTGGCTGCGCCGCCGCCTGAACTGGCAGGCTGGCTGACCCTGGGGCGGGCGACAGGCGCGTGATCGCCTGAGGTGTCGCGGACCCTCCCCGGGCCACCCCCGGTCGCCGGCCTTCCCGCCGCGCTTGTGCCGGCGTAGATCTTGCCGCCCCGGAACCGCCCGTTTCCGCCAGAGAGGATCGCGATGCGCTGGGTCTTCTTCGTACCGCTTCTTGTCCTGCTGGCCCTGTTCGCCCTGTCGAACACCCAGGATGTCGATATCAGGCTTTGGCCCTTCGACCTGGTCTGGGTCGCATCGCTCGGCATGGCCGTCCTGGTGGCGGCCGGGCTGGCCTTCCTGCTCGGCGCCATCATCGCCTGGGCCTCGGCCCTGCCCGCTCGCCGTCGCGCCGCGCGCGTCGAACAGGCCGCGAAGCTGCTGGAAGCCGAACTCGCCGCGCTCCGGGAGAAGGAGGCGCAGGCGCAGCGCGACGCCGATATGGGCCGCGTGCCCGACGCCGCGGTAGTGCCGCTGCGCGCCGCCGGAGGGCATTGAACATGGCGCGGCCTTGCGGCCTCTGCGTCGCGCTCGATGCGCCTGACATTGCCACGGCCGAGTCCTGGGCGCGGGCAGTTGCCCCGCAGGCGGGGCTTTTGAAGGTCGGGCTGGAGCTGTTCTCGGCCGAAGGCGGCCAGGCGGTGCGGCGCATCGCGCAGCACGGGAAGGTGTTCCTCGACCTCAAGCTGCACGATATCCCGAACACGGTGGCCGGGGCCGTGCGGTCCCTCGCGCCGTTGCGGCCGGCCTGGCTCACGATCCATGCCGCCGGCGGCGTCGCGATGATCGCTGCCGCGCGGGAGGCGGCGGAGAAATCGGGCGGTGCCGACCGAATGAAGATCCTGGCAGTGACCGTGCTGACCAGCATCGATGCAGCCACTCTGTCGGATACGGGGGTTTCGGGCGGGCCGGTGCAGCAGGTGCTTCGCCTCGCGCGCCTCGCGGTCGCCGCTGGTGCGGATGGGCTCGTCTGTTCCCCGCGTGAGGTCGCGCCGTTGCGCGCGGCGCTCGGCGAGGGGCCGGCGCTCGTGGTGCCGGGCGTGCGTCCCGCCGGCAGCGCTGCCGATGACCAGGCGCGCACCGCAACGCCGGAGGAGATGGCGGCGGCCGGTGCCGATTTCGTCGTGGTCGGACGCCCGATCACCAAGGCGGCCGATCCGGGCGCCGCGGCGGCGGTGATCGCGCTGGCATTGGCGGGCCACCCCATCCGATGACCGCAGGGCGCAGCGGCGGCACGCCGCGAGCACCGGAAGGCTGAATCGGATGGGCCACGTGATCACCAAGATCTGCGGCATCAACGACGCCGCCGCGATGCAGGCCGCCGCGGCGGCGGGTGCGGATCTGATCGGCTTCGTGTTCTTCCCCCCCTCGCCGCGCGCCGTGACGCCCGCGCAGGCGGCGTCCATCGCGGGACCCGGGGCTGCGCCCGGACCGGCCAAGGTCGGCCTGTTCGTGGACCCTGAGGACGCCCTGATCGAGAGCGTTCTCGCCGCCTTGCCGCTCGATGTGATTCAGCTGCATGGCGAGGAGACGCCGGCACGTTGCGCCGCCATCCGCGCCAGGTTCGGCCTGCCGGTGATGAAGGCGCTCGGCATCGCCACTGCCGACGATCTGGTGCAGTTGGCCGATTACGCGCCGGCGGTGGACCGTTTCCTGCTGGATGCGAAGGCGCCGCCCGGCGCGCCTCTGCCCGGCGGCAATGCGGCGCCCTTCGACTGGACGCTGATGGCGGGGCGCGCCATTCCGCGCCCCTGGCTGCTGGCCGGCGGGCTCACGCCACGCAACGTCGCGGACGCGATCCGTGTCTCCGCCGCGCCGGGCGTCGATGTGTCCTCGGGCGTCGAGCGGGCGCGCGGCGTCAAGGATGCGGGGCTGATCGCCGCCTTCGTAGGGGCCGCGCGCGGGGCCGCGCGCGGCGCCTGATCACGCCGTCTTCGGCAGGATGCGCCAATTCGCCTCGGCCCATTCGAAATAGGTTGCGCGGGCCTTGAGCGCCATCGGTCCGGGCTGCATGGCGCGGCCATTGTAGTTCGTGCAGGGCAGCACCTTGGCGTAGTTGCCCGTTGAGAAGATCTCGTCCGCCGTCTCCAGCTCGTCCGGCGTCACGCGGCGTTCTTCCACCGGCACGCCCGCTTCGCGCAGCAGCATCAGGACCCGCTGGCGGGTGATGCCGTTCAGGAAGGTGCCGTTGATCGCCGGCGTCACCACCACCCCGTCCTTGGCGAACATCAGGTTCGCGCTGGCGAATTCCGCGACATTGCCGAGCGCGTCGCACATCACCGCGTTCTCGAAGCCGCGCTCCGCCGCCCAGGCCCCGGCGCGGGCGCCGTTGGGGTAGAGGCAGGATGCCTTCGCATCCGTCGGCGCCATGTCGGGCGCGGGGCGCCGATGCGGCACGAGGCAGGCGGAGAAGCCCTTCCAGGCCGGCAGCGGGCTGTCATAGACGGACAGGACAAAATCCGTGCTGTCCGGATCGGGCCGCGCCGAGCCGATGCCCTTGCGGACGAAGAACATCGGCCGGACGTCGAGCTCGGCCTCCTGGCCCATGCGACGGATGCCTTCCCGGCACAGTTCCTCGATCTGCGTCGCGGTGAGCTTCGGCTTCATCAGCATCGCTTCCGCGCTGCGGACGCAGCGCGCGGCGTGGAGGTCGAGATCCGGCGCGACGCCCCGAATGGCGCGCCCGCCGTCGAAGATCATACTGCCAAGCCAGAAGGCATGGTCCATCGGGCCCATCAGCTTGGGCTCCTCGGTCATCCACTGCCCGCCGTACCAGAACACGCCCGCCATCGTCCGTATCCTTGCTGGAGACGTTCCTTCAAAGCACGGTCCGGGGGGTGTTTGAAGGCGGGGGGTGGTTGAAGCGGCCCGGCACGGCCCTTAGGGTGCCCGCAGGAGTGGGTGGGGGGAAAGCGCGATGACGATCCATTTCGTCGTCCATGACGAAGGCGACAGCGTTGGCGTGGTGGTGGTGGAAGGCCTGAAGGCGGGCAGCCGCATCAATGGCTGGATCATGGACCAGGACCGGATGATCGAGTTCGACGCGAAGTCGGACATCCCGATCG
>CAMDWG010000011.1 GCA_945878375.1 Roseomonas mucosa
TGGCGCGCCCGCCGCGGCGGGCGCGCCAGCCGTCAGCCCATATTCACCATGATGGTCTTCTTGTGCGTGAAGTGCTCCAGCATCGCCTCCAGCGAGGCTTCCTTGCCGAGGCCCGAGGACTTCACGCCGCCATAGCTCAGGTTCGCCTGCACCACGAGGTTCTGGTTGATCTGCACCAGCCCCGCTTCCAGCCGGTGCGCCAAATCCAGCCCGACCTTCAAATTGTTGGTCCAGAGGCTCGCGGCCAAGCCGTATTCGCTATCATTGGCCGCGGCCAGCACGCTTTCGGGATCGTCGAAGGGCTGGATCACGGTGACGGGGCCGAAGATCTCCTCCCGCACCAGGCGGCTGCTGCCATCCAGGCCGGTGAAGATCACGGGCTGGATGAACAGACCCTTCTTCAGCGCGGGATCGGTCGGCATGGCGGAACACACATGCGCGGTCGCACCCGGCGTCGCGGCGCCTTCCGCGATATAGGCCTTCACCTTCTCCATCTGGCCTTCGCTGACGATGGTGCCGATGTCGGTCTTCTCGTCCAGCGGGTCGCCCATGACCATCGCATCCACCGCCGTCTTCATCGCGGTCACGAAGCGGTCGAAGATCGGGCGCTCGACATAGATGCGGCTGGCGGCCGTGCAGCTCTGCCCCTGGCGGGTGAAGCGCATCGACGTCAGCGCGCCGCTGACCGTCTTGTCGAAGTCGCAATCGGCGAAGACGATCATCGGCGACTTGCCGCCGAGTTCCAGCGTCACCGGTACCAGCTTCTCCGCCGCCGCCTTGGCGACGATCTTCCCGGTCTCGACGGAGCCCGTGAAGGTCACCTTGCGGACCTGCGGATGGGCCACCAGCGGCGCGCCGCATTCCGGGCCGAAGCCGGACACCATGTTGAAGACGCCGGGCGGCAGGACGCGGTTCAGGATCTCGCAGATGCGGAGCACGGCCAGCGGCGCTTCCTCGGCCGACTTCACCACCACCGTGTTGCCGGCCACCAGCGCGGGCGCGACCTTCAGCGCCATCAGCAGCATCGGCACGTTCCACGGGATGATGGCGCCGACGACGCCGAGCGGCTCGCGCACCGTGACGGAGAGCACATTCGGCGCGAAGGGCACGCTTTCGCCCTTCAGCTCCGAGCCGAGGCCGCCGAAGAATTCGAAGACGTCGGCGACGACATTCGCCTCCACCCGGCTTTCGGTGCGCAGCGCCTTGCCGGTCTCGAGCGCGATGAGGTGGCCGAGTTCATCGACATGCGCCTTCAGCGCGGTGGCGCAGGCATGGACCATCGCGCCGCGCTTGCGCGCCGGCACCTTGGCCCAAGCCTTCTGCGCGGCGGCGGCGGCGGCGACTGCGGCGTCCACATCCGCCGCATCGCCCTCCGCCGCGCGGCCAATCTCCTGCCCCGTGGCGGGGTTCACCACCGCGAAGGTCTTGCCCGACAGCGCCGGAACGTAGCGCCCCCCGATGAAGTGATGCCCGGAAAGGGCACGTGCCAGGGCAAAGCAGTCGTTGGTCGGCGCTTCGGGGGTCGGGTGGGGACGGTCGAGCATGGGTTTCCTCCGGCGTGTCCGGGACCTAATAGGGGGCGGGAACAGTGCGGCGCCAGACCCCCCCAAGGACAAGGCCAGAACAAGGCTTGTCGGCCAAGGGGGGCAGGGCCTGCCAGCGTTTGAGAGAGTCGAGAGGATATCATGGCAGAAAAGGCGCCGACGGGCCCGCTGAAGGGTCTCAGGGTCCTCGACCTCACTCGGGTGCTGGCCGGGCCGACCTGCACGCAGATGCTGGGCGATCTGGGGGCGGAGGTCATCAAGATCGAGCGCCCCGGCGCCGGCGACGACACGCGCGCCTTCGCGCCGCCCTTCTGGCCGAATACCCAGGAAAGCGCCTATTTCCTCGGGGTCAATCGGAACAAGAAGTCGCTGACGCTGGATATCGCGGCCGAGGAAGGCCAGGCGATCATCCACAGCCTGCTCGACGCTTGCGACATCCTGGTCGAGAACTTCAAGGTCGGCGCGCTGGCCAAGTATGGCCTGGGCTTCGAGCAGCTGAAGGCGAAGCATCCGGGCCTGATCTATTGCTCGATCACCGGCTTCGGCCAGACCGGTCCCTATGCGCCGCGCCCGGGCTACGATTCGCTGATCCAGGGCATGGGCGGCGTGATGTCCCTGACCGGGGAGCCGGATGGCCTGCCGCAGAAGGTCGGCGTGCCGGTCGCGGATCTGTTTGCCGGGCTCTATGGGTGCATCGGCATCCTGGCCGCTTTGCGCCACCGCGAACGGACGGGGCAGGGGCAGCAGGTCGATATCGGGATGCTCGATACCTCCGTCGCCTGGCTGGCGAACCAGGGGATGAACTTCCTGGCAACCGGCGAGAACCCGCCGCGACTCGGCAACCAGCATCCGAACATCGTGCCCTACCAGGTCTTCCCGACGCAGGACGGGCACATGGTGCTCTCCGTCGGCAACGACCCGACCTTCGAGCGCTTCTGCAAGGCCTTCGGCCAGGAAGCCCTGCTGGCCGATGAGCGCTTCGCGACCAATGCCGCGCGCGTCGCCAACCGCCAGCTGGTCACCGACACGCTGACGCCCGTCATGCAGTCCAAGACCACCACCGAATGGGTGGAGGCGCTGGAAGCGCTGAAGATCGGCTGCGGCCCGATCAACAAGCTGTCCCAGGTCTTCGAAGATCCGCATGTGCAGGCGCGCGGCTGTGTGGTGGAACTCGACCACGCCTCGGGCGAGACGGTGAAGGTGCTGGCCAACCCCGTGCGCCTGTCCGGCACCCCGGCCGATTACCGCGTTCCCCCCCCGCTGCTCGGCGAGCATTCCGAGGAAGTGCTGTCCGGCCTGCTCGGCATGACGGCGGCGCAGATCGCGGCGCTGAAGGATCGTAAGATCGTCTGAGAGCGCCCCATAAAACCGGGTCGCGCCGTCGGCGCGACGCGGCTTTATGGAGACCCCGGCCTGGGCGCTGTTCCTGCGCGGTTGCCCTGCATTGCCGCGGCAAAGCCGCGGCGCCGCCCCAGCCCCGCGGCTTTGCCGCGCCATGGCGCTTTGCGGGCGGGATCGGGTAAGGCAGGCTGCGCCGCGCCGCCCGAGGAGCCCCGATGACCCCGCGCCAACACCGTCTTCGCTACCTTCTCGCCGGCGGCTTCCATTCCCTCGCCTGGACCGAATGGGGGCCGGCGGATGGCGCGCCCATTCTTTGCGTGCATGGGCTGACGCGAACGGGGCGGGATTTCGACATGATCGCCGCCGCGCTCGCAGCACAGGGGCGGCGCGTGCTGTGCCCGGACCTGCCCGGCCGGGGCGGGTCCGAATGGCTGCCGGACCCGATGCTCTACACGCCGCCGTCCTATGTCGTCGCCCTGGCGCACCTGCTGGCGCGGCTCGACGGGCCGGTGGATTGGGTCGGGACCTCCCTCGGCGGTATCTGTGGGATGATGGTGGCGGCCGGGACGGGGCACCCGATCCGCAGGCTCGTCCTGAACGATATCGGCAGCCGCGTCCCGTCCTCCGCCGCCGATCGCATCGCGGCCTATATCCGGCTGCCGCACGCCTTCCCCGACCTCGCGGCGCTGGAGGCGCATCTGCGCCAGGTCCATGCACCCTTCGGCCCCTTGACCGACGCCCAATGGCGCCACCTGGCGCAAACCAGCGCCCGCACCCTGCCGGATGGCCGGCTCGGCCCGCATTACGACCCCGGCATCGCCGCGCCCTTCGAGCAATCGCCGACCGGGCCGGTGGACCTCTCCCTGGTCTGGTCCCGCGTCGCCGTGCCGATTCTGCTGATCCGCGGCGCTGAGAGCGACATCCTGGATGCGGACACAGCGGCGGAGATGGCGACCAGGCCCGGCGTGCGGCTGGCGGTCCTGCCCGGCATCGGCCATGCGCCGGCGCTGATGGAGCCAGGGCAGATCGCCCTGGTTGCGGAGTTCCTCGCCGGCATGTGACGCGCCGTGCCCCCACCCCGCGCGTTGCACCCGGGTTGGAGGAAACGCGGATGGGGCGACTGGACGGCAAGGTGGCGCTGATCACCGGCGCGGCGCGCGGCATGGGGGCGGCGACGGCGCGGCTATTCCTGGCCGAAGGCGCGCGGGTGGTCGTCACCGACATCCTCGACGCGGCCGGGGAGGAACTGGCGCGGGAGCTTGGCGCTGGCGCGCGCTGGCAGCATCACGACGTGGCGCGGGAGGACCACTGGGACGCCGCGGTGCGCGCGGCGCGCGGGGCCTTTGGCGGGCTCGATATCGTCGTGAACAATGCGGGCATCTACCAGCCATCCCCGCTTGACGACTGCAGCACGGAGCTGTTCGAGCGGACATGGCGGGTGAACCAGCTTGCCGTCTTCCTCGGCATGCGCGCGGCGGTGCCGGCGCTGCGCGCGCGGGGCGGGGGTGCGATCGTCAACATCTCCTCCATCGCCGGGCTGCGCGGCTTTCCGGGCGCGGTGGCCTATGTCGGCACGAAATGGGCGGTGCGGGGGATGACGAAGACTGCGGCGGTCGAGCTCGCACCCGACCGGATCCGGGTGAACTCCGTCCATCCCGGCCTGATCGACACGCCGATGATCGCGGCCAACACGCCGGAGGTGAATGCGGGCATCGTGGACGCGACGCCGCTGAAGCGCGCGGGCACCGCCGATGAGGTGGCGCGGCTGGTGATGTTCCTGGCCTCGGACGAAGCCAGCTACATCACCGGCGCAGAGGTCGCGATCGACGGCGGCTGGACCGCCTGACGGGCAAAGCCCAAGCCCGCTTGACGGCGCGGCCCGGCCAACGCCCAATCGGCGCAAGGAAGCGTCGCGCCGTGGCGACGCCCGGGAGGAAAGACGCATGATCACCCGCCGAACGCTCGCCCTTGCCGGTGGCGCGCTGCTCGCGATGCCCTCGCTCGCCCGCGCGCAGGCCTGGCAGCCCAATGCGCCGATCCGCATCATCGTGCCCTTCCCGGCGGGCGGCACCACCGACATCCTGGCCCGGCTCTACGCGCAGCGCCTGACGGAGACGCTGGGCGTGTCCGTCGTGGTGGAGAATCGCGGCGGCGCGGGCGGGTCGATCGGCGCGGATGTGGTCGCGAAGGCCGGCGCGGACGGCCAGACGCTGCTGTTCCACAACCTCACCTTCTCCACCACCACCGCCGCGCTGGAATTCGTCAACCGCGCGCCGCATTCGATCGAGCGCGACTTCGCGCCCATCACGCTGGGCGCCAACGTGCCGATGATGCTGCTGGTGAATGCCCAGGTGCCCGCACGCAACCTGACGGAGCTGGTGGCCTGGGCGAAGGCGCAGAACCCGCCCGCCTTCTACGGCTCGACCGGCCCGGGCAGCACGATCAACCTGATCGGGGAAGTACTGAAGCGCGATGGCGGGTTCCAGATGGAACACGTCCCCTTCCGCGGCGCCGCGCCCCTGGTGCAGGAGATGCTGGCCGGCCGCATCGCCTTCGGCGGCGACCAGCTGTCGTCCTCCCTGCCGCATATCCGTGCCGGGACGCTGCGCCCCATCGCGACGCTGGCCGCGCAACGCGCCCGCGCGCTGCCTGAGATCGCAACCGTCCGCGAGCAGGGCTTCCCGAATGCCGAGCTGCTGGGCTGGAACGGCTTCTTCGCCCCGGCGCGGACGCCGGAGCCGGTGCTGGCGCGGCTGCATGCCGAGATCGCGGCCGCCGCGCGCCACCCGCCGCTGGCGGCTCGCATCACGGAACTCGGCGCCGAGCCGGGCGGCAATTCGGCGGCCGAATTCGGCGCCTCGGTCCACGCGCAGATCGCGGCGGTGCGGCCGCTGGTGCGCGAACTCCGGATGACGGTGGAATAAAGACGGGGCAGGGGGGCTCTGACCCCCCTCCCTTTATCCTCCCAGCTTCCGCGCGATGGCGGAGGGCGGCTGTTCGCGCTCCGCCTGGAAGCGCCCGACCCGGTACTTCACGCCCTGCCACCAGGACAGCGCATGGGCGGGCGGCGCGGGCAGGGGCGGCAGCGAGGCCCGCGCCGCCGCGTCCAGCAGGCCGAGCCGTGCCGCGCGAATGCGTTGCAGCCGCCACCAGGCGAGGTTTTCCTCCTCGCCGGGCTCGGCATGGCGGAAGGCCAGCAGCGCATCGACCTCCGCGCGTTGCAGCCGCAATGCGGCCACGGCCGGGTCCGTATGGCGGTCGGACGCGCCGTGCCAGGGGCGCCGGAGCGCCGCCGCCTCAGCCACGCTTCAGGACCCGCGCAGCCTCCACCGCGAAATAGGTCAGCACGCCGTCGCAGCCCGCGCGCTTGAAGCCGAGCAGGCTTTCCATCATCGCGCGCTCATGATTCAGCCAGCCATTCTGCACGGCGGCCATGATCATCGCGTATTCGCCGCTGACCTGATAGGCGAAGGTGGGCACGGCGAAGCGGTCCTTCACGCGCCGGCAGATGTCGAGATACGGCATCCCCGGCTTCACCATCACCATGTCGGCCCCTTCCGCCAGGTCCAGCGCCACTTCGCGCATCGCCTCGTCGGAATTCGCGGGGTCCATCTGGTAGGTCTTCTTGTCGCCCTTCAGCGCGCCGCCCGAACCCACCGCGTCCCGGAACGGGCCATAGAAGGCCGAGGCGTATTTCGCCGCATAGCTCATGATCCGCGTGTGGATCAGGCCGCGCGCATCGAGTGCCGCGCGGATGCTGGCGACGCGGCCATCCATCATGTCCGACGGCGCGATCACGTCGATCCCGGCCTCCGCCTGGATCACCGACTGGATGGCGAGGATCTCCAGCGTCTCGTCATTCGCCACATAGGCACCGCCCGGCCCGTCGCGCAGCACGCCGTCATGGCCGTGGTCGGTATAGGGGTCGAGCGCGACATCGCCGACCAGCCCGAGATCGGGGAATTCCGCCTTCAGCAGCCGCGCGGCGCGGCACATCAGGTTCTCAGGGTTCTTGGCTTCCGTGCCTTCGGCGTCCTTGCGCTCGGCCGGCGTCGCGGGGAACAGGGCCAGCGCCGGGATGCCAAGCTTCGCCGCCGGCTCCACATGCGCCGCCAGCCGGTCGAGCGTGACGCGCTTGACCCCGGGCATGGAGGCGACGGGCGTCTCCGTCCCCGTGCCCTCGATGACGAAGATCGGCCAGATCAGGTCGTCGATGGACAGCCGGTTCTCCGCCACCAGGCGCCGGGTGAAGGCATCGACCCGGTTGCGACGCATCCGCACGGCGGGGAAGGCGCCCGGCTGGGCGGCCTGCGCCGCCGGGATGGCGGTGTTCTTGTCGAAGGCGTTCATCAGGTCGTGGTCCTTGATCAACCCGCCGAGGCCAGCGCCTGGTCGAGGTCGGCAATGATGTCGTCGATATGCTCGATGCCGATCGACAGCCGCACATAGCCCGGCGTGACCCCGGATGCCGCCTGTTCCTCTGCCGAGAGCTGGCTGTGGGTGGTGGTCGCCGGATGGATCGCGAGGCTGCGGGCGTCGCCGATATTGGCGACATGGTAGAACATCCTCAGCGCCTCGATGAAGCGACGCCCGGCCTCGGCACCCGCCTTCAGCTCGAAGCCGATGAGGCTGCCATAACCGCCCTTGAGCGCGGCATCCGCGCGGCGCTTCCATTCGCCGTCCATCAGGCTGGGGTGGATCACCTTCGCCACCGCCGGGTGCTGCGCGAGGTGGGCGGCGACCTTCAGCGCATTGGCGCAATGCCGCTCGATGCGGAGCGGCAGCGTCTCCAGCCCCTGGAGGAACATGAAGGCGTTCATCGGCGCCATCGGCGCGCCGAGGTCGCGCAGCAGGCAGGTCCGCATGCGGATGATGTAGGCGACGGGCCCGAGCGGCTTCACCGCCTGGGTCCAGACCGCGCCGTGATAGCTGGGGTCGGGCTTGTTGAGCGTCGGGAAGCGATCCCCCCAGGCCTCCCAGTCGAAATTGCCGCCATCCACCACCATTCCGCCGATGCTGGTGCCGTGGCCACCGATCCACTTCGTCGTGGAGTGCATGACAATGGCCGCCCCGAGCGCGAGCGGCTTGCAGATGATCGGCGCGGCCGTGTTGTCCATGATCAGCGGGATGCCGATCTTGCGGCCGAGCGCGGCCACCTCCGCGATCGGGAAGACGTGCAGCTTCGGGTTGGGCAGCGTCTCGGCGTACCAGGCGCGGGTGCGGGCGTCGGTGGCGCGGACGAAGTTCTCCGGGTCCGCCGGGTCCACGAAGCGGACCTCGATCCCGAACTGCTTCAGCGTGTTCGCGAACAGGTTCCAGGTGCCGCCATAGAGGTCGGTGGAGGAGACGATGTTGTCCCCCGCCTCGCACAAATTCAGCACGCAGAAGGTCGTCGCCGCCTGGCCCGAGCCGAGCGCGAGGCCGGCGACCCCGCCTTCCAGCGCCGCGACGCGCTTTTCCAGCACGTCCACGGTCGGGTTCATGATGCGGGTGTAGATGTTGCCGAGCTCGGCCAGCGCGAACAGCCGCTGCGCGTGGCCGGTGTCCTGGAACTGGAAGGAGGTCGTCTGGTGGATGGGCACCGCCACCGAGCCGGTGGTCGGGTCGGCCCGCCAGCCGGCATGCAGCGCGATGGTCTCGGGGTTGGTGTGGGTCATGGTGGCGATCCTTCGGGTGCCCGTTGGGAGAGTGGTGGCACAGAGCGGCGGGTCCGGCCAAGCGTCGCGCGAAACTTCCGTGCGGGAGGCGGGGAGGTGGCACTGCCGTCTCCGCCCGGCGGGCTCCGTGGAACGGCCCGCTCACCCGGCGGCGCAGGGCTGCCTTTCACACCAGCCCTTGGGGTTCGCGGTTCCGCACGGCACCAGGGCGTGGTAGTCGCTTGCCGCATGAACCCCGTTGAAACACCGGTCGCGCTCGGCGCCGACCATGCCGGGACCGGCCTGAAGGCGACGCTGCGCGAGGCGCTGGAAGCCGCCGGCCACCCTGTCCTCGACCTCGGCACCCATGGGCCGGAGAGTGTGGACTACCCGGATTTCGCCGCCGCCGTCGCGGCCGCCGTGGTCGATGGGCGCGCCCGCTTCGGCGTGCTGGTCTGCGGCACCGGCATCGGCATCTCCATCGCCGCGAACCGCAACCCCGGCATCCGCTGCGCCCTGGTCCATGACACGACCGGCGCCCGCCTGTCGCGGGAGCATAACGACGCCAATGTCATCGCGCTCGGCGCCCGCGTGATCGGGCCGGAGGTCGCGCTCGATGCGTTGCGCGCCTTCCTCGCCACCCCATTCGCCGGCGGCCGCCATGAGCGCCGCGTCAGGATGCTCACCCCGGATTGGAGCCAGCGCCCATGAACGAGACCGCCCCTTCCGTCACCCCGGCGCGCTTCTTCCAGGCCCCCGTCGCGGAGACGGACCCGGAACTGGCCCATGCCATCGGCCTTGAACTCGCCCGCCAGCAGGACGGGATCGAGTTGATCGCCTCGGAGAACATCGTCTCCCGCGCGGTGATGGAGGTGCAGGGCTCGGTCCTGACCAACAAGTATGCCGAGGGCTATGCGGGCCGGCGCTATTACGGCGGCTGCGAATTCGTGGACATCGCCGAGACCCTGGCGATCGAGCGCGTGACCAAGCTGTTCGGCTGCAATTTCGCGAACGTCCAGCCGCATAGCGGCGCGCAGGCCAACCAGGCGGTGTTCCTGGCGCTGCTGCAGCCGGGCGACACCTTCATGGGCCTCGACCTCGCGGCCGGTGGGCACCTGACCCATGGCGCCCCGGCGAACCAGTCCGGCAAGTGGTTCAAGCCGGTGCCCTATACGGTGCGCCGCGAGGACCAGCGGATCGACATGGCGGAGGTCCGGCGCATCGCGCTGGAGAACAAGCCGAAGCTGATCATCGCGGGCGGCTCCGCTTATGCCCGCCATTGGGACTTTCCCGAGTTTCGCGCCATTGCCGATGAAGTTGGCGCCTATTTCATGGTGGACATGGCCCATTTCGCGGGGCTCGTCGCGGGCGGGGCGCATCCGTCCCCGATCCCGCATGCGCATGTCGTCACCACCACCACCCACAAGACTTTGCGCGGGCCGCGCGGCGGCCTGATCCTGACGAATGACGAAGCGCTGGCGAAGAAGTTCAACTCCGCTGTCTTCCCGGGCCTGCAGGGCGGGCCGCTGATGCATGTGATCGCCGCCAAGGCGGTGGCCTTCGGGGAAGCGCTGCGCCCCGAATTCCGCAGCTACGCCCGCCAGGTGGTCGCCAATGCCCAGGCGCTGGGTGCCGAGTTGCAGGCGCAGGGCCTCGACCTCGTCACCGGCGGCACCGACAACCACCTGGTGCTGGTGGATCTGCGGCCGAAGAAGCTGACCGGCAAGCTGGCGGAAGGCGGGCTGAACCGCGCCCACCTGACCTGCAACAAGAACGCGATCCCCTTCGACCCCGAGAAGCCGATGGTGACCTCCGGCATCCGCCTCGGTTCCCCGGCTGCGACGACGCGCGGCTTCGGCGAAGCCGAGTTCCGCCAGGTGGCGCAACTGATCGGGGAAGTGCTGGATGGGCTGACCACCGCCGATGCGCCGGACGGCAACAGCGCGGTGGAAGCCAGCGTGAAGGCCCGCGTGCTGGAATTGTGCCAGCGCTTCCCGATCTACCAGTAGCGCCCCGCCAAGGCCCCTGCCCAAATGGAACAGGCCGCCCAGGCCCGAACCCGCGCATGGAGGATCCGGCCGCACAGCGGCCGGCGCCCCCCACCTGCCAGCGCGGCCAGGCGCACCCGTTGCGCGGCGAAGCCAAGGCCGCGGAGCGGCCGCCCGGCGCTTGAGGGCATCGGTTAATGCGCTGTCCCTTTTGCGGCAATGAAGACACCCAGGTGAAGGACAGCCGCCCGGCGGAGGATGGCGCCTCCATCCGGCGCCGCCGGTCCTGCCCCGCCTGCGGCAACCGCTTCACGACCTTCGAACGCGTGCAACTGCGCGAGCTGATCGTTATCAAGTCCGATGGCCGCCGCATGCCCTTCGATCGTGACAAGCTCGCGCGGTCGGTGCGGATCGCGCTCCGCAAGCGCCCCTTCGACGAGGAGCGGATCGAGCGCATCGTCAACGGCATCCAGCGCCGTCTGGAAGTGGAAGCCGATAGCGAGGTGACATCCCGTCGCATCGGCGATGTCGTGCTCGACACGCTGCGCGATGTGGATCAGGTGGCCTATGTGCGCTTTGCCTCGGTCTACCGGAACTTCCGCGAAGCCAAGGATTTCCAGGCCTTCCTGGGCCAGATCGACGGAATCTGAGGCGGCGGTGGAGGATCTCCTTCACATGCGCGCCGCGCTGGCCCTGGCGCGGCGCGGGCTCGGCAATACCTGGCCGAATCCGGCGGTGGGCTGCGTCATCGTCCGCGACGGCCGCGTCGTGGGCCGCGGCTGGACCCAGCCCGGCGGTCGCCCGCATGCCGAGACCGAGGCGCTGCGTCGTGCTGGCGAAGCGGCGCGCGGCGCCACCGTCTATGTGACCCTCGAACCCTGTTCCCATTGGGGCCGCACGCCGCCCTGCTGCAACGGGCTGGCGGCGGCGGGCGTGGCGCGCGTCGTGGTCGCGATGCGCGACCCGGACCCCCGCGTGGATGGGCGCGGCTTCGCCATGCTGCGCGCGGCCGGCATCGCGGTGGAGGAAGGGCTGCTGGGGGCCGAGGCACAGGCGATCAATGCCGGCTTCTCCCGTCGCATCCGCGAAGGCCTGCCGCTGGTCACGCTCAAGCTGGCCACCACCCTCGATGGCCGGATCGCGACCGCGACGGGGGAAAGCCGTTGGATCACCGGCCCGGCCGCACGGCGGGAAGCGCATGCGATGCGCGCGCGGCACGATGCGATCCTGGTCGGCTCCGGCACCGTCCTGGCCGATGACCCGGATCTGACCTGCCGGCTGCCCGGCGCCGCCACCGTGCCGCTGCTGCGGGTGGTGGCCGATGCGCGGCTCCGCACCCCGCCGAGTGCCCGGCTGGTGACGGGCGCGCGGACGCAGCCGACGCTGTTGGCGACCACCCCGGGCCATCCGCCCACCTCCCTCGCGCCCTTCCAGGATGCGGGGGTGGAGGTCATCACCGTCGCGCATGATACCGCCCGCGACGTTGGGGGCATCAGCCTGCGGGCGCTGCTGGCGGCGCTGGCGCAGCGCGGCATCACCCGGGTGCTGGCCGAGGGCGGCGCGGGCATCGCGGCCGCCCTGCTGCGGGGCGGGCTGGTCGGCCGCCTCGCCTGGTTCCACGCCCCCGCCGTGATGGGCGGGGATGGCATGCCAGCCGCCTATCCGCTGCCGGTTGAGCTACTGGCCGCCATGCCCAGATTCCGCCGCGTCGCCGCGCGTCCGCTCGGGGATGACTGGCTGACCGAATTCGAACCCGAAGGGGCCTGAGACATGTTCACCGGGATCATCACCGACCTCGGGACGGTGCGGGAGGTGCAGCCGCTCGGCGGCGGTCACGACCACCGTCTGATCATCGGCACCTCGCCGGCTTTCCTGACCGTCCCCGCGCCGGTGGTGATCGGCGCCTCCATCGCCTGCTCGGGCGCCTGCCTGACCGTGGTGCAGCTCGGCGGGGATTTCTTCGCGGTCGAGGCCTCGGCCGAGACGCTGTCGAAGACCACGCTCGGCGGCTGGACGATCGGCACGCGGGTGAATCTGGAACGCCCGTTGCGGATCGGCGACGAGCTCGGCGGTCACCTCGTCGCGGGCCATGTGGACGGCACCGGGGAGGTGATCTCCGCGACGCCCGAGAACGGGTCGGTCCGCTGGCGCTTCCGCATGCCGGCCTCGGTCGCGCCCTATGTCGCGCCGAAAGGCTCGATCGCGATCGACGGCGTGTCGCTGACGGTCAACGAGGTTGACTGGGAGAGCTTCGGGGTCAACATCATCCCCCACACCGCCACGGTCACCACCTTCGGCACCATGCAGCCGGGCGCGCGGGTCAACCTCGAAATCGACACGATGGCGCGCTACGTGGCGCGCCTCCGGGAGTACCAGCGATGAATGTCGAGGTGGCCCGCACCAGCTTCGCCGAATTCCTGTCGCCCGCGGAGGAGCTGATCGAGGAAGCCCGTCGGGGCCGCATGTTCGTCCTGGTCGATGACGAGGACCGGGAGAATGAGGGCGACCTGGTCATCCCGGCGCAATTCGCGACGCCCGACGCCATCAACTTCATGGCCCGCTTCGCGCGCGGGCTGATCTGCCTGACCATGACGCGGGCGCGGGTGGAACAGCTCGGCCTGCCGCTGATGGCGCAGTCGAACGGCACGCGGCACCAGACCGCCTTCACCGTGTCCATCGAGGCGCGGGATGGGGTCACCACCGGCATCTCCGCCGCCGACCGCGCGCGCACCGTCGCGGTTGCCATCAACCCGGAACTCGGGCGGGAGCATATCGTCACGCCGGGCCATGTCTTCCCGCTCGTCGCGCGCGATGGCGGCGTGCTGGTGCGCGCGGGTCATACGGAAGCGGCGGTGGATTTCGCGCGGCTCGCGGGGCTGAACCCGTCAGGCGTGATCTGCGAGATCATGAACGATGACGGCACCATGGCGCGGATGCCCGACCTGGTCGCCTTCGCCCAGCGCCACAACCTGAAGCTAGGCACCATCGCCGACCTGATCGCCCATCGCCGCCGCACCGAAAGGCTGGTGAAGCGCGAGGAGGAAGGCCAGATCGAGGGCGTCGGCGGCACCTGGCGCGTGATCGTCTATGCCTCCACCCTCGACCATGGCGAGCATCTGGCGCTGGTGAAGGGCGACCTTTCCCGGCCCGAGCCGACGCTTGTGCGGATGCACGCGGCGTCCATGCTGCGCGACCTGGTGGCGGGACGGGCGGAGGATGATCTGCACGCCGCGATGCATGCGATCGCGGCGGAGGGCAGGGGGGTCGTGGTGCTGCTGCGCGACTGGCGGGCCGATGGCCTGTCGCAGGCCATCCGCGCCCGGCGCGAAAAGCGCACCGCCGCGCCCGAATTGCGCGACTATGGGATCGGGGCGCAGATCCTGGCCGATCTGGGCTTGCGCGACATCATCCGCCTGTCGGACAACCCGCGCCCCGTGGTGGGTCTCGAAGGCTACGGGCTGACCGTCGTCGAGACCCGGCCGATCCCGAAGGATGTGACGTGAGACTCAGCGCACGAAGTTCCGACCTGCGGCCCGAAGGGCCGAGGCGCCGAACGGCGCCCGCGGCTTGTGCCGCGAAGCCAAGGGCCGCGGATGCGGCCCGCCCGGCGTCTGAGGGGCACGAAGGCGAAGCCTTCGTGCACTCGGCATGAGCACACAGGACTCGCCGGAGCGCAGTACAGCCCGGCTCGAAGGCCCGCCGGCGCGGGTGCTGGCCATCCAGGCGCCCTATTATGCCGATGTCGTCGGCGGCATGCTGGCTGGTGCTACGAAGGTGCTGCGCGATGTGGACGCCGTGCTGGATGTGGTCGATGTGGCGGGCGCCTATGAACTGCCGGCGGCGCTCAGGATGGCGGTGCGGCACGGCGGCTGGGACGGCTTCCTGCTGCTGGGCTGCGTCGTGCGCGGGGAGACCGACCACTACAGCTTCATCTGCGATGCCGTTTGCCACGGCGTGATGGACATCTCCGCCGAGACCGGCGTGCCGCTGGGCTTCGGGCTGTTGACGGTGGACCAGCTCGATCAGGCCGTGGCGCGGTCGCGCGACGACCGGATGAACAAGGGCGCCGAGGCCGCCCATGCCCTGGTCGGCCAGATCGCCCTTGCGCGCCGGTGGGCCCGATGAGCGGCCGCAAGCCTGCTGCGGGCAGGCCGCGCACCGGCGCACGCGTCGCCTCCGTCCAGGCCCTGTTCCAGTCCGAACAGGCCGGCGAGAACCCCGAGACGGTGATCGAGCAGTTCGTCCGCCACCGCATTGGCCCGAACGAGGCCGAGGATGGCTACCCGGAAGGCCGGGTGCCGGAAGCCGATGTGCGGCTGTTTGCCCGCCTCGTTCGCGCGACGGCGGGCAATATCGAGCAGATCGACGCCGCGCTGGGCGAGGTGCTGTCGAAGGACTGGCCGCTCGAGAAGCTCGACCCCGTGCTGCGCGCCCTGCTGCGCGCGGCGACCGCCGAGCTGATGACGCCGAACGATCCGCCGATGCGCGTGGTGATCAACGAATATCTCGACATCGCGCATGGCTTCTTCCTGGGCGATGAGCCGAAATTCGCCAATGGCGTGCTGGAGGCGCTCGCGCGGCGCTTCCGCGCGGATGAGTTCGGGCGCCCGTGACGCGCGGCGGGCGCGGGTGAGGGTGGGATGACGCTGCCCGCCGAATTCGCCCTGATCGCCCGCCATTTTCGCCCGCTGGCCGGCGAAGGCGCGCTCGACCTGTCGGACGATGCGGCGCTGCTGACCCCGCCTCAGGGGAAGCA
The DNA here is from genome assembly GCA_945878375.1 of Roseomonas mucosa. GTDB lineage: Bacteria > Pseudomonadota > Alphaproteobacteria > Acetobacterales > Acetobacteraceae > Falsiroseomonas > Falsiroseomonas mucosa_A. The sequence goes on from CAMDWG010000011.1 coordinate 15,266, forward strand.
ATTGGTGCTGGCGGCCGATGCCATGGTCGCCGGCGTGCATTTCCTGCCCGACGACCCGCCAGAGACCATCGGGCGGAAGCTGCTGCGGGTGAACCTGTCCGACCTCGCCGCCATGGGGGCCACGCCGCTCGGCTACCTGATGACCTGCGGCTTCGCGCGCGGCACCGAGGATGGCTGGATCGCCGGCTTCGTCGCGGGGCTGGCGCGCGACCAGGCGGAATTCGGCCTAGCGGTGCTCGGCGGTGACACGGTCGCGACGCCGGGGCCGGCGACCTTCTCGCTCACCATAATCGGCACCGTGGAGCCCGGCCGGGCGCTGCGGCGGGCGGGGGCGCGGCCGGGGGATGATGTCTGGGTCTCCGGCACCATCGGGGATGGTGCGCTCGGCCTGCTGGCGCTGACGGGGCGGTTGCCGCCGGAACCGCATCTGGCGGATCGCTATCGCCTGCCACGGCCGCGGCTTGGGCTGGGCCAGGCGCTGGCGGGGATCGCGCGGGCGGCAATGGATGTGTCGGACGGGTTGGTCCAGGACCTCGGCCACCTGGCGCGCGCCGCGGGCTGCGGGGCGGAGATAAGGGCGGATGCCGTGCCGCTTTCCGACTCCGCGCGGGCTGCCGTGGCGGCCGATGGAGCGCTGATGGCCCGGATTCTCGGTGGCGGTGACGATTACGAGCTTCTCTTTGCCGCCGCGCCGGGAGATGCGGATCGCGTCCTGGCCGCCGCGGCTGCAACGCAGACCTCCGTGACGCGCATCGGTCATTTTGTGGACGGCGCGGGCGTTCGGGTGCTGGATGCAACCGGTGCGGCCCTCGACCTGCCGGCCGCCGGCTGGAGCCACATGGTATGAGCATCCCCGCAAGCGGCGGCGACGATCAGCTGATGAAGCGCGATGTCTGGCTGCTGTTCTTCTGCCAGGCGCTGATGAACGCCTCCATCGTCGGGCAGGTCGCGATGGGCGCGCTGGTCGGCTATTCGCTGGCCGAGGACAAGTCGCTGGCCACCCTGCCTATGGGGGTGCAGATGCTGGCCACGATGGCGGCCTCCATCCCCGCCGGCATCGTCTTCGCCCGATTGGGGCGGCGCGTGGGCTTCAGCCTGGGCGCCATCGCTTCGACCATCGGGTGCCTCGTCTTCGCGGCGGGGATCTGGCAGGGCAGTTTCTGGCTCTATGTGGCCGGCGCCCTGCCGGTCGGCATCGGCTTCGGCATCGCCCAGCACTACCGCTTCGCCGCGGCCGAGGTCGCGACCCCGGCCTATCGGCCGCGTGCCATCTCGCTGGTCATGACGGGTGGCATCATGGCGGCCATCTTCGGGCCGGAACTGGTGAAGCACTCGAAGGATCTCTTCGTGCCGTTCATGTTCCTCGGCACCTATCTGATCTTCGCCGTGCTGCCGGTGCTCTGCCTGTTCCTGCTGACCCTGGTGCGCCTGCCCCCCGCGCCGCCGCGCCAGGCCAGCCCGACCCCGGTCGCCGAGATCATGCGCCGGCCGACCTTCATCACCGCCGCCGTCACGGCGGCCGTCGCCTATGGCACGATGAACCTGGTCATGACCTCGACCCCGCTCGAGATGATGGCCTGCGGCTTCGCCGTCGCGGCCAGCGCGACCGTGATCCAGGCGCATGCGGTGGCGATGTTCGCGCCGGGCTTCGTCACGGGCCGGCTGATCGCCCGCTTCGGCGTGCGGCGCGTGATCACCTGGGGGATCGTGCTGAACGCGTTGAGCGTGGCCGTCGCCCTGCTCGGCGTCAGCTTCTGGCATTTCACCGTGGCGCTGGTTCTGCTCGGCGTGGGCTGGAACTTCATGTTCCAGGGTGCCACCAACCTGCTGGGCGAAAGCCATAGCCCGGCGGAGCGGGTGCGCGCCCAGGCCACGAACGACTTCCTGGTCTTCGGCACCGTCGCTTTCACCGCGCTGAGCTCGGGCGCGGTGCATGCGGGCTTTGGGTGGAACGTGCTGAACCTCGCGCTGCTGCCGGCGCTGGCGATCGCGATGGTGATGGTGCTGCGGCGGCCGCCCATGGCCCGCCCGGCCTGAGAGACTGGGCCCGCCGCCCCTTCACGGGGCGGCGACGGGCGGGCTTCAGCGACCGCCGCTGCTGGGCGCGCCCGGCCCGGTGGATTGCCCGCCGCTCACGCCGGGGCCCACACGGCCGATATTGCCGAAGAGCTGCTGCAGGAAGCTGCGCTCGGTGCCCGGGGAGGGCGTTGTGCGGCTGACGGCGGCGACTTCGCGCCCATCTTCCATGCCAAGGCGGCGGATCTCGCGCAGCGTGCCGCGCTGGTCGAAGCGCAGGATCACCACGCGCTGCTCCTCGATCCCCAGAAGCCGGCCGGGGCGCTGGCGGGTCACGCCGCCGATATAGAACCACTCGCTGTCATCGAAGGTGCCGGTGGCGGAAGGCGAGCCGAGCAGGGCGAGCACATCGCCGCGGGACGACACGCCGGCCACGATCTGCTGCAACTGCTCGTCCTCGACCAGGTTGCCGCGCAGGGAACGCGGCGTGTCGAACAGGTCGGCGCCGGGCAGGGGGGGCATGTCCGGCATCCAGGCACAGCCGCTGAGCAGCAGCGCGGCCACCAGCGCAAGCCCGCGCCGAGCCGAGCGGGACTGCCGCGGGACCCTATCGGGGACGAAGGCCGGCCGCGCCGGAAAGGACGACGCGTTGACCATCGGGCAGTTGCGCTCCATGTGGGCCGCATGCCATCGCGGCGCGCGCCGGTCAATGCGCGCCGCCCCCTTCCGGAGAGCGACATGGGCCTTCTCGGCCTCTTCAGACGCAAGCCGCATGAACGCGCCGCCTTCGCGCTCTACGGCGCCGCCGTGGCGCAGGCGCGCCAGCCGATCTTCTTCGCGGCACTCGGCGTGCCCGATACGCTCGACGGGCGCTTCGACCTGGTGTCGCTGCACACCGGCCTGCTGGTCTGCCGCATCTCCCGCGATTCCGACCCGCGGGCGAAGGCCCTGGCTCAGGGCGTGTTCGACGCGATGTTCGCCGACATGGATTTGAACCTGCGGGAGATGGGGGTCGGCGACCTGTCCGTCGGCAAGCGGGTCAAGAAGATGTGGGAAGCCTTCCATGGCCGCGCCCAGGCCTATGACCAGGCGCTGCGCGCCGGCGACCTTCCGGTCCTGGCCGAGGCGCTGGCCCGCAATGTCTGGCGCGGCGAAGCCCCGGATGGCGCGGCCGAACGGCTGGCGGCCCTGGTCGCCGAAGCCGATGCCCTGCTGGCCGCGCAGCCCTTCGATGCCCTGGTGACGGGGGAGGTGCGCTTCCCCTCTGTCCCGGCCTGACCGGCCGCACGGTGTCCATGGACAGCAAGCCTGAGTTTTCCCGCCCCACCCGCCTCGGCCTCGACCCGCGGGAGGTTGCGCTGGACGCGACGGCGCCCGAATGCACCGCGCTCGCCGAACGCTTCGGCATCCTCGGCATCGGCAGCCTATCTGCTCGGATCAAGCTGGAGCCGGAGACGGGCGGCTCGATCCGCGCGCGGGGGCTGCTGGTGGCGGAGGTCGAGCAGGCCTGCATCGTGACCCTCGATCCGGTGCGCCAGCAGGTGCGGGCCAGGATCGACCTGCGACTCCTCGGCGAGGGCGATACCCCCGGCGACGATGACCCCGACAGCCCCGATGAGATCGAGACCTCCGGCGGATTCGTGGATCTCGGTGAGGCGGTGGCGGAACAGCTGGCGTTGGCGCTCGACCCCTATCCGCGCGCGGAAGGGGCGGAGTTGCCTGCTTTCGACCCGCCGGAGGAGCCCGAGCCCGAACAGCCGGCGAAGCCCAATCCCTTCGCGGCCCTCGGGAAACTGCGCGGCGGCTAGCGTGCAGGGCATCAAGGGCGCGGCGCGGCGCTTGCGGTGCCGGGATGGCGGTGGTAATCCGCGCGGCTCACCTGACCTGACAGTCCATTGATCGGAAAGGCTCGGCGCCATGGCCGTCCCTAAAAAGAAAGTTTCGCCCTCCCGCCGCGGGATGCGTCGAAGCCACGAAGCGCTGAGCTCCTCGGCGCATCAGGAATGCTCGAATTGCGGCGAGCTGAAGCGCCCGCACCATGTCTGCTCGCATTGCGGGCATTACGACGGTCGCGAAGTCGTGGCCGCCGAGAAGACCAGCGGCGCCGTCCGCCTCTGACACGAGGCGGCTGGCGACAGTCTTCGTCCATGACGGAGGGGCCTGATCGTGGCTGACATGGCCGGATCCGGCACTGTTCTTCCCACGCCAAGCCACCAGGGGGCTTTCTCCCTGGCGGTGGATGCGATGGGCGGCGACCATGCGCCCGATTCGGTGCTTGATGGTCTCGAACTGGCGGCGGAGCGGCATCCCCATGCCCGCTTCCTCCTGGTTGGGGACGAAGCGCGCCTGACCGGCATGCTGGCCACCCGCCGGCGTGCAGCGAAGCTGTGTTCGATCCGCCATGCGCCGGATGTGATTTCGGGCGACCTGAAGCCGACGGCGGCGCTGCGCCTTCGTGGTTCCTCCATGCGGGTCGCGATCGACGCGGTCGCGGCCGGGGAGGCGTCCGGCGTCGTCTCCGCCGGGAATACCGGCGCGCTGATGGCGCTGGCGAAGATCGTGGTGAAGACGCTGCCTGAAATCGACCGGCCGGCGCTGGCCGCGATCGGTCCTTCGGCACGCGGCGACGTGGTCATGCTCGACCTCGGCGCCAATGTGCAATGCGATGCCCGGAACCTGATCGAGTTCGCGGTGATGGGCGACGCCTTCGCGCAATCCGTGCTCGGCCTGACCAAGCCGACCATCGGCATGCTCAATGTCGGCTCCGAGGAGTTGAAGGGCGATGAGCGCGTGCGGCTGGCGGCGGAGACCATCCGGGATTCCGCCTTCGGCGCGAATTTCCGTGGCTTCGTCGAGGGGCACGACATCGCCGCCGGCACCGTGGATGTGATCGTCACCGATGGCTTCACCGGCAATGTGGCGCTCAAGACCGGCGAAGGCGCGCTGAAGCTGATGCGCGACCTGCTGCGACAGGTCTTCACCAGCACCATTCCCGCCCGCGTGGGCTACCTGCTGGCTCGCCCGGCCCTCGACCGGCTCCGCGAATGGATGGATCCGCGCCGCTACAATGGCGCGGTGCTGATCGGGCTGAACGGCGTGGTCGTGAAAAGCCATGGCGGCACCGATGCCATCGGCTTCGCCCATGCCGTCGATGTGGCGATGGACATGGTGACGCATCGCTTCAATGATCGCATCCGCGAGGGGATCGCCCGCCTCGCCGAGACCGCGCCGCCGCGCATCCCCGCCGCGCCGCGCTGAGGGAGTAGAGGCCATTTCCGCCTTCCGCGCCGTGATCGACGGCACCGGCGGCTACCTGCCGGCGCGGTCCGTCACCAATGATGAGCTCGCGGCCTGGAAGGGCCTCGACACCTCCGACGCCTGGATCGTCGAGCGCACCGGCATCCGCCGGCGCCACATCGCGGCCGAAGGCGAGACCGCGTCCGACATGGGCGCGCAGGCCGCACTCGCCGCGCTGGCGCAGGCCGGCGCCGAGCCTGGCGATGTCGATGCGATCATCGTCGCGACCTCAACCCCCGACAGCGCCTTTCCCGCCACCGCCACCCGCATCCAGGGCAAGCTCGGCGTCACGCGCGGCTTCGCCTTCGACCTCGCCGCCGCCTGCACCGGCTTCGTCTATGCGCTGGGGGTCGCGGATGCGCTGGTGCGGACCGGGCAGGCAAGGGGCGCCCTGGTCATCGGGACGGAGGTCTATTCCCGCATCGTCGACTGGACCGACCGCGGCACCTGCGTGTTGTTCGGTGACGGGGCGGGGGCTGTCTTCATCCGCGGCGTGTCGCACGACCAAGCCGGGGGCAGGGGCATCCTGTCCACCCATCTCCATGCCGATGGCCGCCATGGCGATATCCTGTCCGTCGATGGCGGGGCGGGGTCGAATGGCGGCACCGGCGTGGTCCGCATGACCGGCCGCGAGGTGTTCCGCCATGCGGTCGGCAAGCTTTCCTCCGCGGTGGATGAGGCGCTGGCGGCCAACGGACTCGCTCAGGGCGATATCGCCTGGCTGGTGCCGCACCAGGCCAATCTCCGCATCATCGAGGCGATGGGCCGCAAGCTCGACCTGCCGCTGGAGCGCGTGGTGGTGACGGTGGATCGCCACGCGAATACCTCCGCCGCCTCCATCCCCCTGGCCCTGGCGGAGGCGACACGAGACGGGCGCATCCGCCGGGACGAGTTGGTGCTGATGGAAGCGATTGGCGGCGGGCTGACCTGGGGCGCGGCGCTGGCGCGGTTCTGACCGCCCCGGATTGCCGCTTGAAAACAGGCAACTCGCGCCCGTTATTCGCGTTGCCTCGCATGCTGCCGCCGTGGTCGGCTGCAACCTTGCCGCAACCTTGCGGCCCCGGGCGGTTGACGGCTGTCCCGCCCATGGCTTTTGATTGTGGCAGAGGGGTTTGCGGCGTTGCGCTGCGGCCGGAACGTCGCCATGAAGGCCCTGCCATGAAGACCATAACCCGCGCTGACCTGGCCGAGGCGATCTACACCCAGGTCGGCCTGTCCCGGAACGAGAGCGCGGCCCTGCTGGAGACCGTGCTGGAGCGCATGTCGGCGACGCTGGAGGCCGGGGAAGGCGTGAAGGTCTCTGCCTTCGGGTCCTTCATCGTCCGGCAGAAGGGCAAGCGGGTCGGCCGCAACCCGAAGACAGGGGTCGAGGTGCCGATCCTGCCCCGCAAGGTGCTGTCCTTCCGCCCGTCCCAGGTGCTCAAGGCACGGCTCAATCCGGGCCAGACGATCAGTGGGGACGACGACGCATGAGCGACGACGCGCCGGACGAGGCTGGGGCGCCCCGCATGCGCCCCCGCAAGTCGGCGACGGCCTTTCGCACAATCAGCGAAGTGGCGGATGACCTTCAGATTCCGCAGCACGTCCTGCGGTTCTGGGAATCGAAATTTCCCCAACTCAAGCCGCTGAAGCGCGGCGGCGGCCGGCGCTACTACCGGCCGGAGGATATCACGCTGCTGCGGAAGATATCCGAGCTGCTCTACACCCAGGGCTACACGATCAAGGGCGTGCAGCGCCTGTTGCGCGATGGCGGCTTCGATGAAGCGGCAGCCGGCGGCCCGCCGGAACTTCCCCTCGGCCATCCCGGCGAGGAGATGGAGCCGGACGAAGCCGAGGCCGCGACTGCGGCGCTGCGAGAGGCGCTGCAGGTGCTGGAAGGCCTCGCCGCCGAATTGCGGGTGCTCGCGGCGCGGAACTGACCTCCGCCGGAGGGTTGGCGAGGCGGCATGGCGGATGCTATGCCCCTCGCTGTCGGAGCGTAGCGCAGCCTGGTAGCGCATCAGTCTGGGGGACTGGGGGTCGTGGGTTCGAATCCCGCCGCTCCGACCAATCTCTTCAAGCATTTAGGATCAGTATTAGGTCGGTATCGCTGATGTCGTGTCCGGCGGCCGGTGTAGAAGCCCCAGATCCGCACACACCACCGCCTCGCGGCGCGATTCGGGTTCAGGTAGCCAACCCCTGCCCGTCGCCGCTCGTCGCCGTGCCACTATGGATCAGCCATCGCCGCAGAGATGTGCTCTGATGGCCAGTCCGGGTCGCGCTGTTTCCGCACGGATGCATTTGGCATACCGCCCATAGCACTTTGCCAGATCGACGACCTCCGCCGTCAGCGCGCCGCCGCGCTCCGCCGTCATGAAGGCCCGCGGCCTGCTGCTGGTCCGCCACGCCGGCGGCGCCGAGCGCCGGCATGACAGCCGCGTCGCCGTCCCGGAGCGCAACATCCGATGGTGCTCCGATGGCTTCGAAATCGCCTGCGCCAATGCCGAGCGCGTGCGGGTCGCCTTTGCCCTCGACGGCTGCGACCGCGAGGCCATGGGCTTCGTCGGCACCACGGGCGGCAGTACCGGCGACGACGTGCGCGACCTCATGGTCGCCGCCGTGGAGCAGAGGTTCGGCCGCGTGACACGGCGCCCACAGCCAATCGGACGGTTCAGCGACACACGTGTAGGTTATGGAAGGGGAAGGCCGCGGCCGGAATCGAACCGGCATTCACGGATTTGCAGTCCGGTGCATCACCACTCTGCCACGCGGCCATGCGATGGCGACGCCTCCATATCCGGCAGGCGTCGCCCCGGGTCAAGCGCCGTGGCCGCGCTTGGCCGCGCCCCGGGTCGGTCCTATAACGCACGCATGAATGAGGCTGTTGCCATGCGCGCCGAGACGCTCTCCGTCATCCCGCCCGCCGGACACCCCGCCAGCGGGCGTGTGGCACCCGACATGACCGAAGCCCGCCGCCATATGGTGGATGGCCAGCTTCGCCCGAACCGGATCACCGATCCCCGCCTGCTCGCCGCGATGGGCGAGGTCCCGCGCGAGCGCTTCCTGCCCCCCTCCATGGCAGCCCGCGCCTATGTGGATGAGGATGTCCGCCTTCCCGGCGGCCGCGCGCTGATCGAGCCGATGGTGATCGCCAAGCTGGTCCAGCTTCTGGCGATCCGCGATGGCGACCGGGTGCTGGTCGTGGGGGCCGGCGCCGGCTACGCGGCCGCCGTCGCGGCGCGCTCTGGCGCGCGCGTGGTGGCGCTGGAGGAAGACGCGGCCCTGGTGGCCGAGGCGCGGCGCGCCTTGGCCGGGCTGGCCGCCCCCGATGCGCTGCGCCTGGTCGAAGGACCGCTCGCCAAGGGCTTCGCCGAGGGCGCGCCCTATGACGCAATCCTGATCGAGGGCGAGGTGCCCGAGGTGCCGGCGGCCATCGCCGACCAACTCGGCGAAGGCGGGCGGCTGGTGACGGTGCTGGCGGCGGCGTCTCGCGGCGTCTCCTCCCGCGCCGTGATCGGGCGGCGGATCGGCGGCAGCTTCAGCACCACCGATGCCTTCGATTGCGCCACGCTGCCGCTGCCGGCCTTCCGCCGCGCCCCCGGCTTCGTGTTCTGAAGGCCGCGCCGCGCGGCCAGCTGGGGTCGTGCCGGCCTTCCCCTTCCGCCCGCCTGCCGTAGGTTTCAGGCAACTGCGGGCGAGCTCGCCTATCGGCCGTTCCGGCCGGGCGCGTCCTGCTGTAGGATTGACCGAGCCTCGGAGAGACCTGGATGTCCGCGTCGCGTTTCGCCTTCGCTGTCCTGCTGATGGCTTCCGCCGCAGTGGTCGCCGTCCGCCCCGCCGCGTCCCAGACGCTGCCGGAGGCGCTGGCCCTGGCCTATGCCAACAACCCGACCCTGCAGGCCGCCCGCGCGCAGCTGCGCGCGGTGGATGAGAATGTGCCCCAGGCCCTGGCCGGCTGGCGCCCGACGGTGCAGATGGGCGGCAGCATCGGCACGGTCGATTCCGAGACGCAGCTCCGCCGCGGTGCCACGAACTCGACCAACCGCGACCCGACGACGCTCAATGCCTCGGTCACGCAGCCGCTCTACCGGGGCGGGCGCACCGTCTCCTCCACCTCGCGGGCGGAGAACCAGGTCCTCGCGCAGCGCGCGCGCCTACTGGTGACCGAGCAGCAGGTGCTGCTGGACACGGTCAACGCCTATGTCGCCGTCATCCGCGACCAGGAGGAGGTGCGGCTCAACACCAACAACGAGCAGGTGCTGATGCGCCAGCTCCAGGCCACCAATGAACGCTTCCGTGTGGGTGAGATCACGCGCACCGACGTGGCGCAGGCCGAAAGCCGCCTGGCCGGCGCGCGTGCCGCGCGCTCGGATTCCGAAGGGCGGCTGCAGAATTCCCGCGCGGCCTTCACCCGCGTGGTCGGCCAGCCGCCCGAACGCCTGACCCCCCCGCAGCCGCTGCGCCAGCCCGTGGCCAATGCGCGGGATGCGGGAAGCCTTGCGTCGCAGAACAACCCCGGCGTCGTCGCCGCCCTGTTCGACGAAGCGGCTGCCCGCGACCTGATCGATGTCCAGTTCTCCGCCCTGATGCCGCAGGCGAGCGTCACCGCGCAGACCTTCCGCAACGATTTCTCGACCGACGCGACGCGGCGGGTGAACGGCAGCCAGGTGACGGCGAATGTGACGGTGCCGCTCTTCCAGGGCGGCGCGGAACATGCGGCGGTGCGCCAGGCGCGCCAGACCGCGCAGCAGGCCCGCCAGGTGGTGGAGGATCAGCGCCGCACCGCGATCCAGCAAGCGACCCAGGCCTTCGAGAACCTCACCGCGCTGCGCGCCCAGGCGGATGCCAACCGCGCCCAGATCCGCGCGGCGGAGATCGCGCTGGACGGCGTGCAGCGGGAAGCCGTGGTCGGCAGCCGCACCACGCTCGATGTGCTGAATGCCGAACAGGAATTGCTGAATGCCCGCGTGGCGCTGGTGCGCGCGCTGGCCAATGTGATCACCGCCTCCCACAACCTGGCCGCCGCTGTCGGGCGGATGACGGCTCGGGACCTCAATCTCCGTGTCCAGATTTACGACATGGAAGCCTATTACCGCGAAGTTCGGAACCGCTGGGCGGGCTGGGGCGACTACGCCCAGGGCGCCGCCCCCCCGACAACGGCCGGACGCTGACAGCATGACCAACCCCACGCCTGACCCGCCGAAGCCACAGGCCGGCGATCCGCAAATGGACGACATCCTGGCGTCCATCCGCCGCATCCTGAACGAGGATGAGGCGCAGGGCGGAGCCCCGCCCGCCCAGCCGCCAGCGGCGGGTGAGCCGCTGGAACTGACCGAGGCGATGCTGGTGCAGCCCGCCCCGGCCGCCGAAGGCGCCGCGCCGGGGGTGGTGCCATTGGCAGTCGATGCCTCGCCCCAGCCGGCGCCTGTCGCGCTGCCGACGGGCGCCGATGCGCTGATCGCCCCCGCCGTTGCGGCCGCGACAACGCAGGCCATCGGCCAGTTGCTGCGCGCCGTGGCCGATGAACGCGCCGCCCCGGTCCATCGCGGCGGCCCGACCATCGAGGATGTGGTGCGAGAGGAGCTGCGCCCGCTGCTGAGATCCTGGCTCGACCAGCATCTGCCCCCGATCGTCGAACGCCTGGTGCGCGCGGAGATCGAGCGCGTGGTGGGCCGCGCGCTGCCCTGAGGGCTCCCGCCCGCGACCTTCCCCGCGCCCGCGGCTCTTGACGGCGCGGCGGCGGGCGCGGAAGGGATGCTGCATGCTCGACAAGACCTTCGACCCCGCGGCGGTGGAGCCGCGCCTCTATGACCTGTGGGAGAAGGCCGGGGCCTTCGCGGCCGATCCGGCGTCTCCCGCCAAGCCCTTCACCATCATGATCCCGCCGCCCAACGTCACGGGCAGCCTGCACATCGGCCATGCGCTGACGATGTCCATCCAGGACATGCTGACGCGCTGGCGCCGGATGCAGGGGCGCGACGCGCTGTGGATGCCGGGCACGGACCATGCCGGCATCGCGACCCAGATGGTGGTGGAACGCCTCCTGGCCTCCCAGGGCCAGGATCGCCGGACCCTGGGGCGCGAGGCGTTCCTGAACCGGGTCTGGGCCTGGAAGGCGGAATCGGGCGGCACCATCACCCGCCAGCTGCGCCGGCTGGGTGCGTCCCTCGACTGGCCGCGCGAGCGCTTCACGATGGATGCGGGGCTGTCGAAGGCCGTGGTGCAGGTCTTCGTCACGCTGCACAGCCAGGGCCTGCTGTATCGCGACCGGCGGCTGGTGAACTGGGACCCCGTCTTCCAGACCGCGATCTCCGACCTCGAGGTCGAGAGCCGGGAGGTGAAGGGAAGCCTCTGGCACCTCCGCTACCCGGTGGAGGGCGAGCCGGGCCGCTACCTGACTGTCGCGACCACGCGGCCGGAGACGATGCTGGGCGATGTCGCCGTCGCCGTGCACCCGGATGACGAACGCTACCGCGACCTGGTCGGCCAGCATCTGGTGCTGCCGCTGGTCGGCCGGCGCATCCCGGTGGTGGCCGATGCCTATTCCGACCCCGAGAAGGGCACGGGCGCGGTGAAGATCACGCCCGCGCACGACTTCAACGATTTCGAGGTCGGCAAGCGCCATGCGCTGCCGATGGTCAGCGTGCTGGATGCCGATGCGAAGATCATGCTGGCCGAGATCGCTGCGAGCCTCTCGGCCGAGGGCGGCGATCCCGATTTCGTGCGCGGCCTGGACGGGCTCGACCGCTTCGAGGCGCGCAAGCGCATCGTCGCGCGGCTTGAAGAGCTGGAGCTGCTCGAGAAGATCGAGCCCCACACGAACATGGTTCCCCATGGCGACCGATCCGGCGTGCCGATCGAGCCGCGGCTGACCATGCAATGGTATGTGGACGCCAAGACCCTGGCCCAGCCCGCCATCAAGGCGGTCGAGACCGGGCAGACCGTCTTCGTGCCCCGCCAGTGGGAGAACACCTTCTTCGCCTGGATGCGCGACATCCAGCCCTGGTGCGTCTCGCGCCAGCTGTGGTGGGGCCACCAGATCCCGGCCTGGTACGGGCCGGATGGAGAGGTCTTCGTCGCGCTGGACGAGGCCGAGGCTTCGGCCAAGGCGCGGGCGCATTACGGCCGCGACGTCACGCTGATCCGCGACCCGGATGTGCTCGACACCTGGTTCAGCAGCGCGCTGTGGCCGTTCAGCACGCTCGGCTGGCCGGACCGCACGCCGGAACTCGCGAAGTACTATCCCGGCGATGTGCTGGTGACGGGCTTCGACATCATCTTCTTCTGGGTCGCCCGCATGATGATGATGGGCATCCACTTCATGGGCGAGGTGCCGTTCCGCCACGTCTACATCCATGGCCTCGTCCGCGACGAGAAGGGCCAGAAGATGTCCAAGTCCAAGGGGAACGTCATGGACCCCCTGGAGCTGATCGACGCCTATGGCGCCGATGCGCTGCGCTTCACCATCGCCGCGCTCACCGGGCCGGGGCGCGATGTGAAGCTGGGCCGCAAGCGCGTGGAGGACCACCGCGCCTTCGTCACCAAGATCTGGAACGCCGCCCGCTTCCTGGAGATGAATGGGATCAAGGCCGATGCCGGCTTCGATCCCGCGACCGCGCGCACGCCGCTGGCACGCTGGGTGCTGGACCAGCACAACCGCGCGGCGGCGGAGTGCAACGCCGCCCTCGAAGCGTATCGCTTCGACGAATACGCCGCCGCCGCCTACCGCTTCACCTGGGGCGGCTTCTGCGACTGGTTCATCGAACTGGCCAAGCCCGTGCTGAACGGGCCGGACGGGGCGGAGAAGGCGGAGATCAAGGGCATCGCGCAGCACGTCTTCGGCTCCATCCTGCGCCTGCTGCACCCGGCCATGCCCTTCATGACGGAAGAGCTGTGGCACCTGTTCGGCTACGGGCCGGAAGGCAGCCTGATCACCACCGGCTGGCCCGCCCCCGTCCAGGTCGCGGAGGCCGAGGCCGCGCGCGAGGAACTCGACTGGCTCGTGGCCCTGATCGGGCAGGTCCGCGCCGTGCGGTCCGAGATGAACGTGCCGCCTTCCGTCACCGTGCCGCTGCTGCTCCAGGGCGCGTCCCCTGTCACCTTCGCGCGGGCCCAGGCCTGGATCGAGGCGATCCGCCGCATGGCCCGCGCCACGGAGGTTCGCGCGCTGGAGGGTGAGCCCCCGAAGGGTGTCGCGCAGGTCGTGGTGGGCGAAGCGACGGTGATGCTGCCGCTGGCCGATGTGATCGACCTGGGCGCGGAACGGACCCGGCTTGCCAAGGCGCGTGCGGCGGCGGAGGGCGACGCGCAGAAGATCGCCGCCAAGCTCGCCAACGCCGATTTCGTCGCCCGCGCGAAGGAAGAGGTGGTGGAGGAGAACCGGGAACGCCTGGTGGCCGCGGAGGCGGAGATCGCGCGCCTCGGCGCCGCGCTGGCGCGCATCACGGGGTAGGGGCGGCCCCCTTACCCTCGGCGCCGCGATGTGGCACGGAAGCCGCTTCGTGGCGCCGGCCCTGGCTGGGCGCCGTCTCCGCAGGGAAAGCCAGCCATGACCAAGTGGGACAAGTCGAAGCTGCCGAGCCGCCACACCACCGTGGGGCCGGAGCGCGCGCCGCATCGCAGCTACTACTACGCGATGGGCCTGACGAAGGAAGAGATCGAACAGCCCTTCGTCGGCGTCGCAACCTGCTGGAACGAGGCCGCGCCCTGCAACATCGCGCTGTCCCGCCAGGCGCAGAGCGTGAAGGTCGGCGTGAAGGCCGCCGGCGCCACGCCGCGCGAATTCACCACCATCACCGTCACCGACGGCATCGCCATGGGCCACCAGTCCATGAAGGCGAGCCTCGCTTCCCGCGATGTCATCGCCGATTCCGTCGAGCTGACGATGCGCGGCCATTGCTATGACGGGCTGGTGGGCCTGGGCGGCTGCGACAAGACGCTGCCGGGCCTGATGATGGCGATGATCCGCCTGAACGTGCCGAGCGTGTTCATGTATGGCGGCTCCATCATGCCGGGCAAGCACAGGGGCCGCGACGTCACCGTGCTCGACGTGTTCGAGGCGGTCGGCCAGCACGCCGCCGGCAACATGACGGATGAGGAACTGCTGGAGCTCGAACAGCATGCCTGCCCGGGCGCCGGCGCTTGCGGCGGCCAGTTCACCGCCAACACCATGGCCTGCGTGTCCGAGGTGATCGGCCTCGCACTCCCGGGTTCCGCCGGTGCCCCCGCGCCGGATGAGACGCGCGACTACTGGGCGGTGAAGTCCGGTGAGGCGGTGGTGGAGCTGATCCGCCGCAACCTCCGCCCCCGCGACATCGTGACGCAGGACGCGCTGTTCAACGCGGCCGCGATCGTGGGCGCGACCGGTGGCTCCACCAACCTCGCCCTCCACCTGCCGGCCATCGCGCATGAGGCGGGCATCAAGTTCGACCTGCACGACGTGGCGGAGATCATGCGCGCCACGCCGCATATCGCGGACCTCAAGCCGGGCGGGAAGTATGTCGCGCTCGACGTCTACAATGTCGGCGGCGTGCCGGTGATCATCAAGGCGCTGCTCGATGGCGGGTATCTGCGCGGCGGCGCGATGACCGTCACCGGCAAGACGCTGGCGGAGAACCACCGCGAGGTGATCGTGCCGAAGGATCAGGACGTGATCCGTCCGACCTCCGACCCGATCAGCCCGATCGGCGGCGTCGTGTCCCTGAAGGGCACGCTGGCGCCGGAAGGGGCCATCGTGAAGATCGCGGGCATGAAGACGCTGCGCTTCGAAGGCACGGCGCTGTGCTTCGACTGCGAGGAAGACGCCTTCAAGGCGGTGGACATGCGCGCCTACAAGCCGGGCGACATCATCATCATCCGCTACGAAGGCCCGAAGGGCGGCCCCGGCATGCGTGAGATGCTGTCCACCACCAGCGCGATCTACGGCCAGGGCATGGGCGACAAGGTGGCGCTCATCACCGATGGCCGCTTCAGCGGCGCCACGCGCGGCTTCTGCATCGGCCATGTGGGTCCGGAAGCCGCAGTGGGCGGGCCGCTGGCGCTGGTCGAGAATGGTGACCGTATCGTGATCGATGCGGAAGCCGGCAGCATCGACCTAATGGTGGATGACGCGACGCTGGCCGCCCGCCGCGCCAAGTGGCAGCCGCGTAAGACGCTCTACACCGCGGGTGCGCTGTGGAAATACGCGCAGCTCGTCGGCCCGGCGTTCAATGGCGCCGTCACCCATCCGGGCGCGGCCGAGGAAAGCCACGTCTACGCCGATCAGTAAGGTCCTGGGCGAACCCCAGGATTGAGCGGGCGGGGGAGGGTTCCCCCGCCTGCCATCCCATCGCCTCGAATCTGCCCGCACTTCGGCACGCCGCGCGCGTTCACTGCGCGCATGCGGCGGCCTGAGCCTCCATGGCCGCCGCGCCGGAGGGTTCGATGCGTCGGTTCCGCCTGGCTTGCCTGCTTCTGCCGCTCATCCTCGGCCCGGGCTGCGTGGTCTCGGCCGCCCATGGCCATGGCTACGGCTACGGCTACGCGCCGGCCCCGTACTACGCGCCGCGCCCCTACTATGCGCCGCGTCCCTACTACGCCCCCCGGCCCTACTATGCGCCGAGGCCCTATTACGGGCCGCCGCGCTACCATGCCGTGCCCCCCCGCCCGCATTGGGGGCCACCGCACGGCTACAGGCCGCCCCATTGGCAAGGCCGTCCGCATGCGCGGCGCTGGTAGGCCTTAGGCCTCCAGTTCAACCAGGACCGGGGTATGGTCGGACGGGCTTTCCTCCGCGCGCGGCGCCAGATCCACTTCCGCCGCCCGCAGGCGCTCGGCGAGTTCCGCGCTGAGCAAGGCGTGGTCGATCCGCAGCCCCGCATTCAGGTCGAAGGCCGCGCCATAGTCCCAGTAGGTGTAGATGCGCTGGCCCGGATGCAGGGCGCGGAGCGCGTCGGTCAGGCCCAGATTCTCGATGGCGCGGAGCGCGGCGCGGCTTTCCGGCCGCACCAGCGCATCGGACGGGGAAAGCGCGCCGGGCGCGAGGTCGAGCGCGGTCGGGCAGACATTGAAGTCGCCGAGGATCGCGAAGGGCGTGAAGGCATCCAGCCGCGCGGCCGCCAGCGCCCGCAGCCGCGCCATCCAGGCCAGCTTGTAGGCATAGCCGTCATCGCCGCCGGAATTGCCGTTCGGCAGGTAGATGCCGGCGACCTGCATCCCCGCCGCCTTCACCTCGACATAGCGGGCCTGGGTGTCGACCTCGTCGCCGGGGAGCGATTCAGCCACCACCTCGAAGGGAATGCGCCCGAGCACCGCCACGCCGTTCCGCCCGCCCTGCTGGCCGATGGCGTGCACGCGATAGCCGGTGCCCTCGAATTCCAGGGCGGGAAATTCCTCGGTCCGGCATTTCAGCTCCTGCAGGAACAGCAGGTCGGGCTGTTGCCGCGCCAGAAAGCGGCGGACATGGCCCGCGCGCTTGCGGATCGAGTTCACATTGAAAGTCGCGAGTTTCATTGTCTGCCCTCAGGCGCCGGGCGCCGCCGGCTTGGCTGGTCGCGTAGGGGGGCGGCGATCAACCGACGCTGAAGCTGGTCCCGCAACCGCAGGCGCTGACGGCCTGGGGGTTCTTCACGGCGAAATGCGCGCCGATCAGCGCCTCGGTCCAGTCGAGTTCGGACCCCGCCAGCAATTCCAGGCTGACCGGGTCCACGAAGACCCGGCCCTCGCCCTCGGCCACGACCAGATCGTCCTCGGCCGGCGTCTCCTCGATCGCGAAGCGGTACTGGAAGCCGGAACAGCCGCCGGCATCGACCGCCAGCCGCAGGCCGGCGCCGGGCTTGCCTTCCCGCGCCGCGATCTCGGCCACCTGGGCGGCGGCGCGGGGAGTGACGCGGAAGGGGGTGGTGGGCGTCTCGGTGGCGGCGGACATGGCGGCGCGGTCTCCTGCCGAGTGAAGATAGGACGGCGGCGGTCCTGTTTCCAACCATCCCCGCCCGGTTCGCCCGGATGGACGCGGCGCGGGGGGTGATGCTAGGCCCTGGGCATGGACCAGATGCGGCTGCCTGACGGCCTGGCTCCCTGGGCGGTGCGCGCCAGCCTGTCGCGCGGGCGGCTGCATGCCGAGCCGGGCGGCGGCGCCCGTTCGCCCTTCCAGCGCGACCGCGACCGCATCATCCACGCCACCGCCTTCCGTCGCCTTCAGTACAAGACGCAGGTCTTTGTTTATCACGAAGGCGACCACTTCCGGACCCGCCTGACCCACAGCCTGGAAGTGGCACAGATCGCGCGCTCCATCGCCCGCGAATTGGCGCTGGACGAGGATCTGGCGGAAGCGCTCGCGCTGGCCCACGATCTCGGCCACCCCCCCTTCGGCCATGGCGGGGAAGATGCGCTGGACGCGATGATGAAGCCCTATGGCGGCTTCGATCACAACGCGCAGTCGCTGAAGGCGGTCACGCTGCTCGAGACCCGCTATGCCGGCTTCGACGGGCTGAACCTGACCTGGGAAACGCTGGAGGGGCTGGCCAAGCACAACGGCCCCCTGCGCCGCGCCACGGGCTACATCGCCGAATATGACCGCCTCCACAGCCTGGACCTGACCACGCATGCGAGTGCGGAGGCGCAGGTCGCCGCGCTGGCGGATGACATCGCCTACAACAACCACGACCTCGATGACGGTATCCGCGCGGGGATGTTCACGCTGGAGGATGCCTCGGCCCTGTCCCTGGTCCGGGATGCGCATGACGCCGCGCGGCAGGACAAGCCCGGCATGCCCGCCGACCGCGCGACCGGGGAGACGATCCGGCGCGTCATCAACCTGATGGTCAACGATGTGGTGGCCGAATCGCGCCGCCGGATCGAGCGGCTCGGCCCGCATTCGGCCGACGACATCCGCGCCGCCGACCGGCCCGTCATCGCCTTCTCGGATGCGATGATGGAGGCGAACAACGAACTCCGCGCCTTCCTGTTCCAGCGCATGTACCGCCATTGGCGGGTCAACCGCACCACGCAGAAGTGCAAGCGCGCGCTGCAGGTGCTGTTCACCCTGCTCCACGGGGAGCCCCGGCAATTGCCGCCCTGGTGGCAGGCCAAGGCCGGGGAACCCGGCGGCGCGGCCGCCGCTGCCGCCGTCTGCGACTACCTGGCCGGCATGACCGACCGCTACGCGCTGGAGGAACACCGGCGCCTGACGGACCCCACGATTCCAGGGTGAAGCGTGCTTTTGCGCGATTCGGACAAATGGGGCGGCGCCGCACGCCTTGGCGGTTAGGAGTATTGTCCTTTCTGTCCGTCATGGGAAGGGAAATCCGCCTTCTCCGGGCATGGCGACCCCGGCTGCCTTCCGCTAAAGCGCGAGGATCATGACCAGCCCCGACCTCTTTGCCCTGATGCGCGCCCACACCGTCGCGGCGCTGCGCGACATCCTGCCGGACCTGCCGGAGGATGCCTTCGCCAAGGTCCAGACCGAGCCGCCGCGCGATGCCTCCCATGGCGACATGGCGACCAATGGCGCGATGGTCGTCGCCAAGCTCGCGAAGCAGCCCCCGCCGAAGCTGGCCGCCGCCCTGGCCGAGAAGCTCGCAGCCCTGCCGGAAGTGGCGGAAGCCGCCCCCGCTGGGCCCGGCTTCGTGAACCTGCGGCTGCGGGAAGACACGCTCCGCGCCCTGGTCCCCGCCGTGCTGACGCTGGGGGATGCCTATGGCGCCAGCCGGATGGGGCAGGGGGGGCGGGTCAATGTCGAATATGTCTCGGCCAACCCGACCGGGCCGATGCATGTCGGCCATTGCCGCGGCGCGGTGGTGGGCGATGGCTTGGCCGGGCTGCTGGCCAAGGCCGGCTACCAGGTGACGCGCGAGTACTACATCAACGACGCTGGCGCGCAGGTGCTCGCCCTCGCCTACGCCGCCTATTGGCGATACCTCCAGGCGCTCGGCACCACGATGACGGAGGAGCACTACGCCCAATCCGTCCCGGGCGGGCTGCAATATCGCGGCGAGTACCTGATCCCCGTCGGGGCCGCGCTGAAGGACCGCCATGGCGATGCGCTGGCCGCTGCCGACGGCGTCTTCGGCTTCGCCCCCGCCGGTCCCGACACCTGGCTGGACGTGGTGCGGGACACGACCGTCGCCCTGATGATGTCCGCGATCCGGGAAGACCTCGCTGCGCTCGGCGTGCAGCACGACATCTTCATCAGCGAACGCGCCATCGTCGCCGCCGGCAAGCTGGACGAGGCGGAGGCGCTGCTGACCTCCAAGGGCCTGATCTATCGCGGCGTGCTGGAACCGCCGAAGGGCAAGACGCCGGATGACTGGGAACCGCGCGAGCAGACCCTGTTCCGCGCCACCCAGTTCGGCGACGATGTGGACCGCCCGCTCCGCAAATCCGACGGATCGGGGACCTATTTCGCCAATGACGTCGCCAACCACCTCGACAAGATCGAGCGCGGCTTCGACGAGCTGGTGCAGGTCTGGGGCGCCGACCATGGCGGCTATGTGAAGCGCATGCAGGCCGCCGTCGGCGCGCTGTCCGATCGCCGCGTGCCGCTGGATGTCGTGCTGACGCAGATCGTCCATGTGATGAAGAATGGCGAGCCGGTGCGGATGTCGAAGCGCGCGGGCACCTATGTGACGCTGCGCGACCTGATCGAGGAAGTCGGCAAGGACGCGGTTCGCTTCACCATGCTGACGCGCAAGGCCGACGCGCAGATGGAATTCGACCTGGACAAGGTGGTGGAGCAGTCGCGGGACAATCCCGTCTTCTACGTCCAATACGCCCATGCCCGCTGCCGGTCCGTGCTGCGCCAGGCCGGCGACCCGGCGGTGGTGGACCTCGCCTCGGCGCCGCTCTCGGCGCTCGCCGATCCGGCGGAGATGGCGCTGATCCGGCGGATCGCCGCCTGGCCGCGCACGGTGGAAGCCGCCGCCGCGGCGCGGGAGCCGCACCGAATCGCGTTTTTCCTCCAAGACTTGGCTGCCGACTTTCATGTATTGTGGAACCGGGGTCGAGACGACTCGACCCTGCGATTCATCCGCGCGGATGAGCCGGAGGCGACGCGGGCGCGGCTGGCGCTGGTCGCGGCCACGGCCACGGCGCTGCGCGCGGGCCTCGCGGTGCTGGGGGTCGAACCGGTCGAGGAGATGCGATGAGCGAGGCGGTCGTTCCGAGGCCTTCCTATCGGGTGGAGCGCGAGGCATCCTCGGTGCCCTGGCGCATGCTCGGGATCGCCGGTGGGGTGCTGCTGCTCATCGTGCTGGCGGCGGCCGGCTGGTGGGGCGTCCGCGGCCTTGGCGGCCCCGGCTCCGTCCCGCTGGTGGAAGCCGATCCGCGCCCCTTCAAGGTGCGCCCAGACGATCCGGGCGGGCTTCGCGTGCCCAACCAGAGCGAATTGATCCTCGAACGCCCCGCCCAGCGCGCCCAGCAGGGCCAGGGGCCCCGCCCCGGCCAGATCACGCCTGGCGCCGAGGCGCCCGATCTCGGTGGGCTGCGCGCCGCCGTGCAGCCCCCGGCGCGGCCGGCGCCCCCGCCCGCTGCCCCGGTCGCCGAGGCGTCCACGGCCGCGCCCTCCGTCATCGCCCAGGCAGCGACACCGCTCGCGCCCCCCATGCCACAGGCCAGCGCTTCCGCCCCTCCGGCGCCGGCGCGCCCGGTGGGCCGCGTGCAGGTGCAACTGGGTGCCCTGATCAGCGAGGAAGCGGCCCGGGCCGAATGGAACCGCCTCGCGGCCCGGCTGCCGGAGCTGTTCCAGGGCCGCAGCCCGCAGGTCGTCCGGCTGGATCGTGGCGAGGGTCAGGCGCCTCTGTTCCGCCTTCGCACCGGGGGGCTCGCGGATCAGGAAGCCGCGACCTCCTTCTGCGAGCGGGTCCGCGCCCGGGGCGGTGCCTGCATGCCGGTGCGAGGCTAGGGGCGTGAAGGCAGCCATCATTGGCGTCGCCGGCACGGTGCTGACGACGGAGGAGGCCGCGCTGCTGCGCCGCCACCGCCCCGTTGGCGCCATCCTGTTCCGCCGCAATGTGGACAACCCCGCCCAGGTCGCGACGCTCGCCGCGGCGCTGCGGGAGGAACTTGGCGCCGAGGCCCCGATCCTGGTGGACCAGGAAGGCGGCCGCGTGGCCCGGCTACGCCCGCCCCATTGGACCGCCTTTCCCCCGCCATCCACCTTCGAATCCGGCCCCGCCGCCGCGGCGGAGGCCAATGCGGCGCGGCTCGGCGCGGAATGCGCGGCGGTGGGGCTGGATGTGGTCTGCGCGCCGCTGCTCGATCTGCGCCTGCCGGGCGCCCATGACGTGATCGGCGACCGCGCCTTCTCCGCCGATCCGGCGGAGGTCGCCCGCCTCGGCGCCGCCTGGGTGCGGGGCCTGCAATCGGCGGGGTGCATCCCGGTTATCAAGCACATCCCCGGCCATGGCCGCGCTTTGGTGGACAGCCATGAGAGCCTGCCCCGCGTCGAGGCGAGTGCGGCGGATCTCGCCGCCGATCTCGCGCCTTTCCGCGATGTCGCCGCCGCCTGCGGCTCGGCCTCTCTCTGGGCGATGACGGCGCATATCCTCTACGCCGCCTGGGATGCGGGGCGGCCGGCGACGATCTCCCCCGCCATCATCGGCGATGTGATCCGCGGCGATATCGGCTTCGACGGCGTGCTGGTCTCCGACGATCTGGCGATGGGGGCGATGCAGGGGCAGTCCAGTGACCTGGCCGGCGCATCCATCGGGGCTGGCTGCGATGTCGTGTTGCATTGCACCGGGGTGCTGGCGGAAACGGCGGCGCTGCTCGCCACCTGTCCGGCCCTGTCGGAGGCCGCTGGGCGAAGGCTGGATCAGGCGCGGGAGGCCGCGCGGCGCGCCCGCCGGCCTGCCTCGGCCATCGCGTGACCCCCGACTGGCTGGGGGAGGTCGCGGCGGTCGCGCTGGCCGCCATCCTCGCCATCACCCTGCATGAGGCGGCGCATGGCTATGCCGCGAAATGGCTCGGCGACGACACGGCGGCGCGGCTTGGGCGGCTCAGCCTCAATCCCCTGCGCCATGTGGATATGGTGGGGACATTGCTGGTGCCGGGCTTCCTGCTGGCCAGCCAGTTGCTGACCATCGGCCGGGTGGAGGTGATGTTCGGCTGGGCGAAGCCGGTGCCGGTGGCCTTTTGGCAGTTGTGGAATCCGCGCTGGGGGATGGTGCTGGTCGCGGCGGCCGGGCCGGCGATCAATTTCGCGCTTGCCCTGGGCTTCGGTCTCGCGGCCCATGGGGTGGAGGCTGGTGCCGAGTCGCTCCCCCTCGGGGTGGTGGAATGGCTGCTGCGCTTCGTCGTCCTCAGCATGCTGGTGAATGTCATCCTGGCCTGTTTCAACCTTCTGCCGCTGCTGCCGCTCGATGGCGGGCGCATCCTGCTTGGCTTCCTGCCCGCCCCGGCGGCGCGGCTCTACGCGCAGACTGAGCGGTATGGCCTGCTGGTGGTGATCGGCGTGCTCTTCCTGCTGCCGCTTGCGCTCAGCGGCTTCGACCCGCTCGGCTGGATGGTGCGGGAGGTTGCCTTGCCGGTGCTGAGGATGATCTTCGTCCTGTCCGGGCATGGGGGTGGCGCATGACCGCTGCCCCAGCCGAGGCCCCGCGCTTCCCCGGCCCGCTCGGCAACGCCGCGACCCCGGTGCTGCATCTGCGGCTCGATGGCTACGAAGGTCCGCTCGACCTGCTGCTCGATCTGGCGCGGGCCCAGAAACTCGACCTCGGCACCATCTCCATCGTCGCGCTGGTGGACCAGTATCTGACGGTGATCGAACAGGCGCGCGGCCTGCGGCTGGAGATCCAGGCGGAATGGCTGGTGATGGCCGCCTGGCTCGCCTGGCTGAAATCCCGCCTGCTGCTGCCGCGCGACGAAGTCGGCGCCGAGGATCCGGAAGCGATCGCGGAACGCCTGACCGATCGGCTCGCGGAGTTGGAGCGGATGCGGGCGGGTGCCGCCTGGCTGGCCGCGCGGCCGCAGCTCAACCGCGACCTGTTCCCGCGTGGCGCGCCCGAGAATTTGACGGTCGAGGACCGCTCCGGCATCCGCGCCGACCTGTCTGCGCTGTGCCAGGCCTATGTCGCCGGGCGGCGCCGCGCCATCGCCAAGCGTCCCTATCGCCCCAAACCCCGCCGCCTGTGGTCGGTGCAGGAGGCGATCTCCCGCCTCGCCCGGGTGCTGGGGGAGGTCCCGTCCTGGACCGTGCTGCAGCACTTCCTGCCGGATGCGGAGGTCGGCGCCGAACTCGATTCGGTTGAGCGGCGGACCGCGCTGGCCAGCACGCTGGTGGCCGGGCTGGAAATGGCCCGTGGCGGCGGGCTGGAACTGCGGCAGGAGCGCGCCTTCGGCCCGATCATGCTCCGCCGCGCCGAGCCGGTGGAGGAGGCCGGCGATGTCCGCGCCGCCTGAGGAGATCCAGGCCGAGGCGGATGCGGTGCCGGGGGCGCCCGCGCCCGTTGCCGTCACGCCAGAGGCCGTGCGAATCGCCGAAGCGCTGCTGTTTGCCTCCGACCGCCCGGTGCAGCCCTATCGCCTGCAACAAGTGCTGCCCGAGGGCCAGGCGGCCGAAGCGGTGCTGGAGGCGCTGGGGCGCCTGCTGGAAGGCCGTGGCGTGGTGCTGGCGGAGGTCGCGGGCGGCTATGGGCTCCGCACCGCCCCCGACCTCGCCCCCGCCTTGACCCGCGTGGTGGAAGCCCCGCGCCGCCTGCCGCGCGTGGCGATGGAAACGCTTGCGGTCATCGCCTGGCACCAGCCGGTGACGCGCGGCGAGATCGAGGAGATCCGCGGCGCCGGCCTGTCACAGGCGACGCTGGAGGCGCTGCTGGAAAACGGCCTGATCGCGCCGAAGGGCCATAAGGAGGTCCCGGGCCGCCCGACGCTGTGGGGCACCACTTCTCGCTTCCTGGAGCAATTCGGGCTGAAGGCACTCCGCGACCTGCCGAAGCGGGAGGAGCTGGTCAGCGCCGAAGCCGCCGCGCCGCTGCTCTCGGCGGTGGAGCAGGGCGGCGCGCCGGCGGAAGCAGCAGAGGAAACCGGGGACGAAGCCCCCGCCGAAGCGCCTCCCGCCCGGGTGGCAGGGGGTTGAGGCACGCCGCCCCGCCGCCCGCCCTCGCGGTGGCGGTCGGGACGCGGTAGACCGACCGGGCCCATGAGCATCGCCTTCGACGACATCCGCCACAGCTATCCCGAACGGGGCGAGGTCCTGCGCGGCCTGTCGCTGGCGGCGCGGCCGGGGGAGATCGTCTGCCTGCTCGGCCCATCCGGCTGCGGCAAGACGACGCTGCTGCGGCTGGCGGCCGGGCTCGAGCCCCTCCAATCCGGGCGGATCACCCTCTGCGGGGCGACGATGGCCGAGCCGGGCCGGGACGTGCCGCCCGAGGAACGTGGCGTGGGCTTCGTGTTCCAGGACTACGCGCTGTTCCCGCACCTGACGGTGGAGGACAATGTCGCCTTCGGCCTGCGCTTCATCCCGCGCGGGCAGCGGAAATGGCGGATCATGGATGCGCTGGCCCGGGTCGGGCTGGAGGCCTATGCGGGGGCCTGGCCGTACATGCTCTCGGGCGGGCAGCAGCAGCGCGTGGCGCTGGCCCGCGCGCTCGCGCCGCGCCCGGCGGTGCTGCTGCTGGACGAGGCCTTCGCCAGCCTGGATGCAAGGCTGCGCGAACAGGTCCGCGACGACACGCTGCATGTCCTGCAGGAAGCCGGGATCGCCACCCTGATCGTCACCCATGACGCGGAAGAGGCGATGTTCATGGCCGACCGCATCGCGCTGATGAATGAAGGCCGGATCGAGCAGCTGGGCACGCCGGCGGAGCTGTACCTGGCGCCGGCCACCCGCTTCGTCGCGACCTTCCTCGGCGAGGTGAACCGCCTGCCCGGGCGGCTGCGCGGCGGGCGGGCGGAGACGCCGATCGGCACCATCGACCTCGGCAACCGCCTGGTCGCCCTGCCGGTCGAGGATGGCGCGCCGGTGGAGGTGCTGTTGCGCCCCGAGGGCCTGCGCGTGCTGGAAGCCCCCGGCCGGGATGGCCCGCCCGCGCCCATCGGTGGCAGGCTCGCGGGCTGCGGCGCGGTGGCGGAGGTCGAGGCCTGCCGGCTGCTGGGCGCGACGACGCTGGTGCACCTGGCGGTGCCGGACGGGCAGGGGGGGCTGCTGCACCTCCATTCCCGCCTGCCGCCGGGGGTGTGGCTGAGCCGGGGGGAAAAGGTCTCGGTGGCCATGGATGCGGAACGGGCCTTCGTATTCCCGGCCGAGGCTTCCTAAGTATGCGGCGCGGGCCTCATTGGCGGGGCGCGTCCTTCCTGCTAACGGGAAAGCCCCGCCGCCCGAGCTGAACGGGACGGGGGAAGGGGTGGCATGCTCGGTCTCGACTGGACGGAACTCGCGCTGATTGCGGTGGTCGCTGTGGTCGTGATCGGCCCCAAGGACCTGCCCGAAGCCGTGCGCGGCGTGGCCAAGGGAATCCAGAAGCTCCGCCGCATGGCCGGGCAGTTCCAGACCCAGGTCGATGAGGTCGTGCGGGAGGCCAAGCTCGAAGACGTGCGGAGCCAGATCAACGAGATCCGCAGCTTCGACATCCGCAGCGTGGTGGAGAAGGAGGTCGACAAGGATGGCGCCCTCCGCAAGACCTTCACCGAGGACCCGATCGGCAACCCGCTGAAGGATGCCTGGGACACCAGTCCCGCCGAGACGGGCGCGATCGTGACCCCGCCGCCCGAGCCCGAGCCCGAGCCCGCTTGGCCGCCGTCTTCCGCGCCCCAGGGCGCGCCGGCCTTCGTGCCGCCGGGCGTTGCGGCTTCCGCGGCGCCGCCGCCGCCGGTCGCCGCGGCGCCGGCCCCGCCCGCCTTCGTGCCGCCTGCCGCCGTGCCGCCTTCGGCCGGCCCCACAGCCTGACACCGGGACGACACGACAGTGCCGCGCGACGAGAACGATACGATCGACGACAAGCCGATGCCGTTGATCGAGCACCTGATGGAGCTGCGGACGCGGCTTCTCTGGTCCGTCGGCGCCTTCATCATCGCCTTCACGGTCTGCTACTACTTCTCGCGCCAGATCTACGGTTTCCTCGCCGCGCCGCTGGCCGACATCCTGACCTCGCAGGGCGGCGGCGACCGGCGGATGATCTTCACCGCGCTGTATGAGGCGTTCTTCACCTACCTGAAGGTCGCCTTCTTCGGCGCCACCTTCTTCAGCTTCCCCATCTGGGCGACGCAGCTGTGGCTGTTCATCGCGCCCGGCCTCTACAAATCCGAGAAGCGCGCGATCACGCCCTTCCTGGTGGCGTCCCCCTTCCTGTTCGTGGCGGGCGCTGCGCTGGCCTATTACTTCATCTTCCCGTTGGCCTGGTCCTTCTTCATCAGCTTCGAGACGCCGGGCGACGCCGGCACGGTGCCGATCCAGCTGGAGGCGAAGGTCAGCGAGTATCTGTCGCTCGTCATGCACATGATCCTGGCCTTCGGCATCGCCTTCCAGCTGCCCGTGCTGCTGACGCTGATGGCGCGGGTGGGGATCGTGCAGGTGGAGACGCTGAAGAAGGGTCGGCGCTACGCCATCGTCATCATGTTCGTCGTGGCCGCGATCATCACGCCGCCCGACATCATCAGCCAGATCGGCTTGGCGGTGCCGCTGATCCTGCTCTACGAGATCTCGATCATCACCGCGACGCTGATGCTGCGCAGCCAGAAGAAGCGCGAAGAAGCGGCGGCGAAGAGCTGATCGCGAAGGGCGCGACCCATGCATGACATCCGTGCGCTGCGGGCCGATCCCGCAGCCTTCGACGCGGCGCTGGCTCGGCGCGGCATCCAAGCGGCGGCGACCGAGGCGCTGCGGTTCGATGACCTGCGGGTCGAGGCGACACGCATCGTCCAGGCGGCGCAGACCACCCGCAACGAACTGTCCCGCCAGATCGGCGCCGCCATGAAGGCCGGCGACACGGCGCTGGCGGAGCGGCTGAAGGCCGAGGTGAAGGCGGCCGTGGATGCCGCCGCCGCCGCGACGCCCGACCAGCACGAAGCTGCGCGCGACGCGTTGCTGGCCGCGCTGCCGAACCGGCTGGATTCGGACGTGCCGGACGGGGCCGACGAATCGGCCAATGTCGTCCTCCATGTCCACGGCACGCCCCCCACGCTGCCCTTCGCCGCGAAACAGCATTTCGAGCTGGGCGAGGCGCTGGGGCTCATGGATTTCCCGACCGCCTCCAAGCTGGCAGGCGCACGCTTCACGGTGCTGAAGGGCGCGCTCGCGCGGCTCGAACGCGCGCTCGGCCATTGGATGATCTCGCTGCACGCGGATGACCACGGCTACACCGAGGCGACGGTGCCGTTCCTGGTGAATGACGCGACCATGTACGGCACCGGCCAGTTGCCGAAATTCGGCGAGGATTTGTTCCGCACCACCGATGGCCGCTGGCTGATCCCGACCGCCGAGGTGCCGCTGACGAATTTCGCGCGCGGGGAGATGCTGGCGGAAGCCGCGCTGCCGATGCGCCTGACCGCGCTGACGCCCTGCTTCCGATCGGAAGCTGGGGCAGCGGGGCGCGACACGCGCGGCATGCTGCGCCAGCACCAATTCGCCAAGGTCGAGCTGGTCTCCATCACCACGCCGGAGGATTCCGCCGCCGAGCATGAGCGCATGACGCGCTGTGCGGAGCGGATCCTGACCGAACTCGGCCTGGTCTGGCGGCGGCTGCTGCTCTGCGCGGGCGATACCGGATTCGGCGCGACCAAGACCTACGACCTCGAGGTCTGGCTGCCCGGCCAGCAGGCGTGGCGGGAGATTTCCTCCTGCTCCAATTGCCGCGATTTCCAGGCGCGGCGGATGGATGCGCGCTTCCGCCCCGCTGGGGGGAAGGGGACGGAATTCGTCCATACGCTGAACGGCTCGGGCGTCGCGGTGGGGCGGGCCCTGATCGCGGTGATGGAGACGCACCAGAACCAGGACGGTTCTGTGACTATCCCGGAAGTCCTCCGTCCCTGGATGGGTGGTATGGAGCGTATCGGCGTCTGATTGTTCTGCATCGCGGAAGTGCGACAACTGGTGTGTTGCACCGTTCTGACTGGGGATGACTTGCCCGGGACTCGCAACCCACCCGGTTATGCTGGCGTTCGCTGCCCCAGGGTGCCGTCCGGCGCCCACCATGCCAGGGAGCGCACGCTATGTCCGGAAGCAGCACCACCCCGATTCTCGATGTCGAAAACCTGCTCGGCCCCAACCGGCTCGGCGATACCGAGACCGATCGGCTGAACCAGGCTTTGAACGACCTGGCGCAGGCCCTCGACGAGGCCGATGAGCCGCTGGATGACCTCGTCGCGGCGCTGGAACAGGCGGTGGAGGATGTCGGCCTTGCCTTCGACCAGCTCCGTGAGGATCTGGTCGCCGCGGCCGATGAGGCCGAGGACGCGGTGCAGGAGGTGCTCGACAACATCGAGGACGCGCTGGCCGATGGAGGTAACGGCAACGGCAACGGCGACGGCAACGGCGACGGTAACGGCGATGGCAACGGCGATGGCAACGGCGATGGCGCCGCGGCCCAGACCGCCTTCGCACTGCTGCTGCCGGCGAATAATTCCGGCGCGCTCGGTTTCGCGGCTCTGCGGCTTGATGGCAACACGCTGGATGTCAGCTTCGTCGCCGACAATGTGACGCTGGGCGAGCCGCACCCGCTGCACATCCACGGCTTCACCGATGGCGGCACGGGGCGCCTGGCGGTGGCCGCCGACGATGCCGATGGCGACGGCTTCGTGGAAACCGCGGAAGGCGCCGCGGCGGCCTTCGGGCCGATCATCGCCTCGCTCACCGCGTCGGGCGATGTCGATCCGGCGCTTGGCGCCTCCGGCGATTTCGACGTGGCGGAGGAAGATGGGCGCATCGTCTTCAGCCGCAGCTACACGCTCGATCCCACCGATCCCGAGGACCAGGATGTTCTGACGGCGCTGCAGGCGCAGTTCGACGGCCGCATCATCAAGCTGCACGGGCTGGAGGTCGCGGAGGGTGCGGGCGAGGGCACGCCCGGCGAAGTGAACGGAGAGGGCGGCTACGCCGCGCTGCTGCCGGTTGCCGCGGGTCCGCTGCTGTCCTTGCCAGATGAGGTCGTCGCGCAATTCGCCGACGACCCCGAGACGCTGCTGGACGGGATCACCGCCTTCCTCGACGCCGTCGCGCCCTTCACCCTGAAGACCGATGGCAGCGGCGCCATCGCGCCCGACCCGTTCCTGGCGGATGGCGCCAATGGCGACGGCACCAATGGCGACGGCACCAATGGCGACGGCACCAATGGTGACGGCACGAACGGTGACGGCACGAACGGCGACGACGCGAATGGCGACGACGCGAACGGCGACGACGCGAATGGCGACGACGCGAATGGCGACGACGCGAATGGCGACAACGGCACCGACGACAACGGCACGGACGGGCAGGCGGATGGCGCGCGGAGCTTCGCCACGCTGATCCTGCCGGCGAACAACTCCGGCGTCTTCGGCGCCGCCAGCATCACCTTCGACGAAGCAGCCGGCACGGTGGCCATCGACCTCGACCTGGCGGGGCTGGAGCCGGGCGAGGCGCATGCGATGCATATCCACGGCTTCACCGACGACCGCGCCTCGCTGCTGCCGAACATCACCCTCGATGCCGATCTCGACGGCTTCGTGGAGGCGTCGGAGGGCGCGTCCGTGATCGGGCAGGTGCTGCTCGGCCTGACCGGGGATGGCAGCATCACCGATGCGTCGCTGATCGGCGACTGGCCGGAGGCGGATGAGAACGGCTTCCTCAGCCTGCAGCAGACCTACAGCTTCGACCTGGATGATGCCGCGGAGGCCGCGCTGTTCGGCGAATTGCAGGACCGCATGGAAGGCCGCCTGATCCAGGTGCAGGGCCTGAGCGTGGATGCGACCCAGGGCGTGGGCACCAGGGGCGAGGTGGCGGGCGAGGCCGGATTCCAGCCGCTGCTGGCCGTCGCCCATGGCGCGATCCTGTCCACGGATACCGAGGGCGGCGCCTTCGCGGCCGAATTCGGCGCGCTGCTGCAAGCCGCGCTCGACGCGCAGGCGGCGGAAGCCGGTGCGGCCCCCGTGACGCCGCCGCTGCAGGATGCGCTGATCGCCTGACGCGAAGCAGCGCCGAGGCCAGTGTTCCCGCAAGACCGGCCATCGGTCTTGCGGGGCGCATCTCAGGCCGGGATGCGGACGCCGAGGCGGCCGGCGATCTCCTGCACGAATTGCCAGGCGACGCGGCCGGATCGGCCGCCGCGCGTGACGGACCATTCGACCGCGGCGCGGCGCAGTTCCTCTTCCCCGATCGGCAGGGCGAAGCTCGCGGCGTAGCCCTCGATCATCGCGAAGAAGGTGTCCTGGTCGCAATTGTGGAAGCCGATCCAGAGCCCGAAGCGATCGGAGAGGGAGACCTTCTCCTCCACCGATTCCTGGCCGTGGATCGCGCCGCGGCTTTCATTCTCGATCATGTCGCGCGGCATCAGGTGGCGACGGTTGGAGGTCGCGTAGAACAGCACATTGGCCGGCCGCCCCTCGATCCCGCCATCGAGGACGGATTTCAGCGCCTTGTAGTCCGCATCCTCCCGCTCGAAGGACAGGTCGTCGCAGAACACCAGGCAGCTTCGCGTCTCGCGGCGCAGGATGTTCAGCAGGTCGGGCAGGGTGCGGATGTCTTCCCGATGGATCTCGATCAGCGCGAGGCTGCCGGGGATCTCGGCATTCGCCTGCGCATGCGCGGCCTTCACCAGGGACGACTTGCCCATCCCCCGCGCGCCCCAGAGCATCGCGTTGTTGGCGGGCAGGCCGCGGGCGAAGCGCAGCGTGTTGTCCAGCAGGATCTTCTTCTGCTGTTCCACCCCGCGCAGCAGCCCGACGCCGACAGCCGAGACCTTCGGCACCGGCGCCAGGCGCGGGGCCGGAAGCGGGTGCCAGACGAAGGCATCGGCGGCGGCCAGGTCGGGCGCGGGCGGGCGGGGCGGCGCCTGGCGTTCCAGCGCATCGGCGATGCGGAGCAGCACGGGCAGCAGCGGATGCGCGGGGGACGCGGTCTCGGTCACGGTGTCGGTCCGGAAGACGGGTTGACGGCGGGGGGGCGGAAGCTAGGTTGCGCGACCTAGAGCACGCTCCTGCCGGCCGCAAGCGGCCGCGGGGCGGAACCTGCCTGGCCGTTCGCGGCCGGGCGCCGAGACTGCCCGGCCGGTTTCGGCCGGGAGAGCGCAATTCCAACCAAGACGGACGCCGGACCGCCCATGTGGATCTCTCCCGCCTACGCCCAGGACGCCGCTGGCGGCACCGGGTCTGTGATCATGCAGCTTCTGCCGCTGATCCTGATCTTCGCCGTCTTCTACTTCCTGCTGATTCGCCCGCAGCAGAAGAAGATGAAGGACCACCGGACCATGCTTCAGGCGCTGAAGCGCAACGACAAGGTGGTCACGGGCGGCGGCATCGTCGGCACCATCACCAAGGTGCGTGACGACAGCGACGAGATCGAGGTCGAGATCGCGGCCGGCGTGCGCATCACGGTCCTGCGCGGCACCATCGGCTCCGTCGTGAAGCCGCCCGAGGCGGCGAACGACGCGAAGCCGGCCGACTCGGCCAAGGGCTGATCCGACCTGCCGGGGGGGGGGGGGGCTCCACCCTCCCCGGGCGGGCTTCCTGCCGGGGGGCGGGCGTCATCGGCGGCTCCCATGCGGGTGCCGGGTCAGGCTCGCCGCCCTTGCGCCCCGGATCGCCGGGTGGCACGGGTCGGCGCCGCCGCGCGCCGCCGGAGAGAGACCGCACGCCATGACCACCCCCTCCGCTCCTGTCGAAATCGGGCCGGTTCGCCTGGCCAACCACCTGCCGATCGCGCTGATCGCCGGCCCCTGCCAGATGGAAAGCCGGGCCCATGCGCTGGAGACGGCGGCCGCCTTGAAGGAGATTGCCGCGCGGCGCGGCATCGGGCTGATCTACAAGACCAGCTACGACAAGGCGAACCGCACCTCCGGCAAGGCCGCGCGGGGCTTGGGCATGGAAGCCGCCCTGCCGGTCTTCGCCGAGATCCGCGAGAGCCTCGGCCTGCCGACCCTGACCGATGTGCATGAGGCCGCGCATTGCGCCCCGGTGGCGGAGGCGGTGGATGTGCTGCAGATCCCGGCCTTCCTCTGCCGCCAGACGGACCTTCTGGTCGCCGCCGCGCGCACGGGGCGGGCGGTGAATGTGAAGAAGGGGCAGTTCCTGGCGCCCTGGGACATGGCCCATGTCGCCGCCAAGGTGACGGAATCCGGCAATCCGCGCGTGTTCCTGACCGAGCGCGGCGCGTCCTTCGGCTACAACACGCTGGTCTCCGACATGCGGGCGCTGCCGATCATGGCGCGCACCGGCCACCCGGTGGTGTTCGACGCGACGCATTCCGTGCAGCAGCCGGGCGGGCAGGGGGCATCGTCCGGCGGGCAGCGGGAATTCGTCGAAACCCTGGCCCGCGCCGCGGTCGCGGTCGGCGTGGCGGGGCTGTTCATCGAGACGCACCAGGACCCGGACCGCGCGCCGTCGGACGGCCCGAACATGGTGCCGCTTTCGCAGTTCGAGGCGCTGGTGGCACGCCTCCAGGCCATCGATGCGCTGGTGAAGGGCTTCTGAACCCCCCTATGAATCCGGTCGTCCTGATCCCCGCGCGGCTGGCCGCGACGCGGCTGCCGAACAAGCCGCTGGCCGAGATCCACGGCGCGCCGATGATCGTCCATGTCTGGCGCCGCGCGATGGAAGCCGGGATCGGCGCCGTCGTCGTCGCCACCGACAGCGAGGCGATCGCGGAAGCCGTGACCCGCGCGGGGGGCCGCGTGCAGATGACGCGCGCCGACCACCCCTCCGGCTCCGACCGGATCGCGGAGGCGCTGGACGCGCTCGACCCCGAGGGACGGCATGATGTGGTGGTGAATGTGCAGGGCGACCTGCCGACCATCGAACCTGCCACGATCCGCGCCGCGCTCGACCCGATGCACGATGCGGAGGTCGATCTCGCCACCCTCGTCGCGGAAATCACGCGGGAGGAGGAGCGGACGGCATCCCAGGTGGTGAAGATGGTGGGAACGGAGACCGCGCCGGGCCGCTTCCGCTGCCTCTATTTCACCCGCGCCACCGCGCCCTGGGGCGAGGGGCCGCTGTGGCACCATATCGGGCTCTATGCCTGGCGGCGCACCGCGCTGAAGCGCTTCGTGGCGCTGCCGCCATCGCGGCTGGAGAAGCGGGAGAAGCTGGAACAGCTCCGCGCGCTGGAAGCGGGCATGCGGATCGCGGCGGTGGCGGTGGATGCCGTGCCGCTCGGCGTCGATACACCCGAGGATCTGGATCGCGCGCGGGAGATGATGCGATGAGCGACGCCGCGGGCCGCGCGACGCTGCTGCGGACCGTCGCGCTGGAAGCCGATGGTCTGCGCGCGCTGCACGCCGCGCTGGAAGGCGATCTCGGCGCGCTGGTGCTGGACGCGGTGGCGGCGATCCGCGCGGCGCCGGGGCGCGTCATCGTCACCGGCATGGGGAAGTCCGGCCATGTCGGGCGAAAGATCGCGGCGACGATGGCCTCCACCGGGACGCCCGCGCATTTCGTCCACCCGGCCGAGGCCAGCCATGGCGATCTCGGCATGATCGGGCGCGAGGATGTGGTGCTCGCCTTGTCCTGGTCGGGCGAGGCGCCGGAACTGGCCGACATCATCGCCTACACCCGCCGCTTCGAGGTGAAGCTGGTCGCCATCACGTCCCGCGCCGGCAGCGCGCTGGGGGGGGCTGCGGATATCTGCCTCGCGCTGCCGCGGATGCCGGAAGCCTGCCCGAACGGGCTCGCGCCCACCACCAGCACGACGATGCAACTGGCCATCGGCGATGCGCTGTCGATGGCGCTGCTGGAGGCGCGGGGCTTCTCGCCGGCGGATTTCTCGGACTTCCATCCGGGCGGCAAGCTGGGCGCGCGGCTGAAGCGGGCGCGGGACCTGATGCATGGGGCGGAGGAATTGCCGCTGGTGCAGGACAGCGCGACGCTGGAACAGGCGATTGTCGAGATGACCTCGCGCCGCTTCGGCGTGACGGGGGTGGTCGATGCGGCGGGCTGCCTGGTCGGCGTGCTGACCGATGGCGATTTGCGCCGTGCTTTCCAGCGCGGGCTGGCGATGGGCGGGCCGGTGACGGCGGCGATGACCGCGACCCCGCGCAACGCGGCGCCGGAGACGCTCGCGGCCGACCTGCTCGGCCTGATGAACGAGAAGCGGATCACGAGCCTGTTCGTGGTGGCGGAAGGCCGCCCCGTCGGCATCCTGCACCTGCACGACCTGCTGCGTTCCGGGCTGGCCTGACCGGGCGGGGGGATGATAGGTTTCGCGCCATGACCCAGAAGGCCCGCATCCACCGTTCGCCGAAATCCGCCATGCAGTCCGGCCGCGCGCGGACGCAGGAGTGGGTGCTGCAATACGAGCCGCTGGAGCCCAAGCGCATCGACCCGCTGATGGGGTGGTCCGGATCGGGCGACACCCGCGCGCAGCTGCGCCTTGCCTTCCCGACTGCCGAGGCGGCGGTGGCCTGGGCCGAGGCGAAAGGCATCCCCTTTGAGGTCGAGGCCGCGCCCGTGGTGCAGGCCGAGATCAAGCCGAAGAGCTACTCCGACAATTTCCGCTTCGGCCGCACGGAGAACTGGACGCATTGATCGGGGGGCCGCCCTGGGCGGCCCCTGGCATCTCCTGAGGCCACCAAGGCCTTGGGGCTAGATCCGCTTCGCCGCCACCACCGCCGCCGCGCTGCCGCTGCCGACCACCCAGGCCCAGGCGCGCAGCAGCAGCCCCGTGCCGCCGCCATGCAGCTCCCGCGCCTCGTCGCGGTGGTCGATCTCCTCCTGCTGGCAATGCGCCAGCAGGGCGCGGATCTCCGGATGGATGGCTTCCGCATCCAGCCGGTCCAGCTGCTGCTGGTAGTGGTGATCGACGAAGCTCTCCACCGCATCGATCGTCACATGCACCGCGCGCGGGCCGAACAGCGCGGGTAGCGCGCCTGTCAGGAACCCCGCCACCTTCCAGATCGGCAGCAGCCGCGAACGCTGCGCCTGCGGCAGCAGCTGTTCCAGCAGGTCGAGATGCCCCTGTTCCGTCGCGCCATGCCGCGCGGCGAAGTCGCGCACGCCCGCATCGCGCGACACCGCGAGGATGCCGCGATAGATCATCACCGCCCCCGTCTCCCCGGCATGGTCGGAGCGCAGCTCGCCCACCAGCCAATCCGGGATGGGCGGCAGCGAGGCCAGCGGCGGGGCGATGAGCGGCTTGCGGTCATGGGTCATGGTGAAGCCGATGTGGCGCGGCGCCGCCATGCCGCAAGGCGACCGCCTTGCGGCCGGCTGCGCCGATCACCTCGCCGCCGCGTCACTCGGTCCGCAGCGCCTGGATCGGATCGAGCCTCGCGGCGCGCCGGGCCGGCCAGAAGCCGAAGAACAGCCCCGTGAGGCCCGACACACCGACCGCCAGCGCCACCGCATCCCATTGGATCAGCACCGGCCAGCCCGCCAGCCCCGACAGCAGATGCGACAGCCCGATCCCCGCGGCGACCCCGGCCGCGCCGCCGAGCAGCGCGAGCAGCACCGCTTCCAGTAGGAATTGCCACAATATGTCGCGCCGCCTTGCCCCCACCGCGAGACGCAGCCCGATCTCCCGCGTCCGTTCCGTCACGCTCACCAGCATGATGTTCATCACGCCGATCCCGCCCACCAGCAGCGACACGGCGGCCACGGCCGCGAGCAGCGTGGACAGCGTGCGAGCGGACGCATCGCGCGTCGCCGCGACCTCCGCCATGTTGCGGATGGAGACGGTGTCGGCCTCATTCGCCGCGACGCGGTGGCGCTGGCGGAACAGGGTCCGCAGTTCCTCCTCCGCCGCGCGCATATCCTCGCCCTCATGGACGCGAACGGCGATCCAGTTGACGGAGCGGAACCAGGTACGGCTGGCGCCCATGATGGAACGGCGCGCGGTCCAGAAGGGGATGAAGACCGCGTCGTCCAGATCCTGGCCCTGCGCGTTCTGGCCCTTGCGGGCCAGCACGCCGATCACCTCGAAGGGCGTGGTGCGGATGCGGATTTCCTGGCCCACCGGATCGGCATCGCCGAACAGCATCTCCGCCACCGTGGCACCCAGCAGCGCCACCTTGCGCCCGCCCGCCGCTTCCTCGGGCGTGAACAGCCGGCCGCGCTCCGCCAGCCAGTCATGCACGGCGAAGATTGCGGGGTCGGAACCCTGGACGGCAGTAGCCCAGTTCTGGTTGCCGGCGATCACCTGCTGGTTGCTGCGGATATTGCCCGACGCCGCCTCCACCGCGCCGATCTCGCCTTCGATCGCGCGGGCATCGTCCCAGGTCAGGTTCTGCCGCTGCCCGGCGCCGAGCCGGACGCCGCCCATATTCACGCTGCCGCCCCAGACGACGATGACATTCGCGCCCAGCGCCTGGATCTGCCGCAGCACCTGGTCCCGGGCCCCGGCGCCGACCGCCACCGTCGCGATCACCGCCGCGACGCCGATGAAGATGCCGAGCGCGGTCAGCATCGCGCGCAGCTTGTTCGCCGCCAGCGCACCCAGCGCGCCGCGCAGCGCCTCGAACAGGTCCATGCCGGCCCGGCTGGGCGGCAGCGGCGGCAGGACGCTTCGCGGCGCCTCGGTGACCGAAGCGTCGGCCGCCACAGCCGGGCGGGCCTCAAGGTTCACGCGGCCTGCTCCTGCCGCATCTTTCGCAGCGCCAGGGCCGCATCGCGCGGCGCATGCACCTTGTCCGACACCAGCCGCCCGTCCCGGAAGCGCAGCGTGCGCGCGGCGAAATCGGCCACGTCGGGATCATGCGTGACCATCAGCACCGCCACACCCGCCCGGTTCAGGGCCTGGAACAGCGCCATGATCTCCAGCCCCGTGCGGGAATCCAGCGCCCCGGTCGGCTCGTCCGCCAGCAGCAGGTCCGGCCCATTCACCAGCGCGCGCGCGATGGCAACGCGCTGCTGCTGGCCGCCCGAAAGCTGGGTCGGGCGATGATGCATCCGGTCCGAGAGGCCGACCAGCGCCAGCGCCTCCGCCGCGCGGTCGCGCCGCGCGCGGCGCGGCAGGCCGCGATAGATCATCGGCAGTTCGACATTCGCCAGCGCATCGACGCGCGGCAGCAGGTTGAAGGATTGGAAGACGAAGCCCAACCGGCGCGACCGCAGCTCCGCCAGCCGGTCGGGCGAGAGGCTGGCTGTGTCCTCACCCACCAGCCGATAGAGGCCCTTGGTCGGTCGGTCGAGGCAGCCGACGATGTTGAGGAAGGTGGACTTCCCCGACCCCGACGGCCCCATCGCCGCGACGAAGGCGCCCGGCGCGATGGACAGCGTCACATCCTGCAGCGCGGCGACCACGCCATCGCCGGCGGGATAGTGGCGGGTCAGCCCTTCGGTCTCGATCAGCGCCGGCATCAGAAGGGCCTCGGGCCGGCGGCGGGGCGCGGTGCGGCCGCGCGTTCCGTGCCGACCACCACGCGCATCCCGTCCTCAAGCCCCGAGACGATCTCCGTCACCGATCCATCCGTCAGCCCGATGCGGACCGGCACGGCGCGGGGCGGCGCGCCATCGGCCTCTGCCACCCAGACCGTGCCGGGCGCGCCCGCGCCACGCGCGCCGCCGCGGGCAGCGGCCAGCCGCGCACGCTGTTCGGGCGTCAGCACCGCGTTGAAGCGCGCAGTCAGGCGCTGGCGCGCGGCCTGGGCCTGCTGGCGACGCGCCTCGGCATTGGTGGGCAGGCTGGCCATGCGCTCCCGCAGCTCGGCCTGGGCGGCGAGGATTTCCGCGCGCTGGGTGGGCGTCAGGTCGTCCAATTCGCGCAGCGCCTGGTCGATCGGGCCGCCGGAAGGCGCCGCCGCCGCGCCATCCGTCCCGCCGCCGGCGGGCCGCCAGCGCAAAGCGGCATTGGGCACGCGGATCGCGGCCTCCCGCTGGTCGGTCACGATCCGCAGCGTCGCGGTCATGCCCGGCAGCAGGCGGCCCTGGGTGTTCGGCGCGGTGACCACGACCGTGTAGGTCACGACATTCTGCACCGTGGTGGGCGCGAGCCGGATGGTCTTCACACGCCCGCTGAGCGTCGCGCCGGGATGCGCGGCGACGGTGAAGCTCACCACCTGCCCCGGCCGGATGCGGCCGATGTCGCTTTCATCCACCGTTGCCCAGAGCTCCATCTCCTCGAGGTTCCCGGCGATCTGGAACAGGATCGGCGATTGCAGGCTGACGGCGACGGTCTGCCCGATATCGACATTGCGGGAGATGACGACGCCGTCGATCGGCGCGCGGATGGTGGCGTTGGTCAGATCGACCTCCACCTGCTGCAGCTGCGCCGCGCGCTGGGCCCGCGCGGCCTCGGCGGCGGCGATCTGGGCGGCGGCGGTGCGGCGCGCGGCTTCGGCGCCGAGCAGCATCGCGTCCTGCTGCGCGATGGCGGCGCGCGCGCCGCTCACCTCGGCGCGGAGCCTTTCGGCGACGAATTGCGCGCGGCTCAGGTCGCGTTCCGCATTGACGCCGCGCGCCCGCAGGTCCCGCGCGCGGCCGAGTTCGGCTTCCGCATCGCGGGCCTGCGCCTCCGCGCTCTCCAGCCGCGCCTGGGCCGCGAGAAGCTGCGCGCGGGCGGAGCCCAGATCGGCTTCGGCGCGTTCACCTTGGGCGCGGGCGACGGCGACCGCGGCGGTGGCGGATTGCAGATCGGCCTGGGCCGCGGCCTGCCGGGCCTCGATGGTGCGGGTGTCCAGCCGCGCGACGGGCTGGCCCGCGGTGACGCGGGTGTTGAAATCCGCGAACAGCTCCCTGATCTGGCCTGAAAGCTGGCTGCCGACCTGCACCGACAGCACCGGGTTCACCGTGCCGGTGGCGGCGACGACAGCGGTGATCGGGCCGCGATCGGCCTCCGCCAGGCGCAGCCGCGGGGCGGTCTCGGCGGCGCCAGCGATCCAGCCGGGCAGCCAGGGCCGCACCATCGGCGCGCCAAGCCAGGCGGCGGCGCCGAGGGCTGCGATCACGGCAAGAAGAAGCGGGGCGCGGCGCATGGGACACCAGTTTGCGCCTAGACATGTAACGCGCCTATGTCCGGCCTGCATCGAAAGATGGTGCGGGGAGGCAGGCGATGCGGATGCTGGTGCTCGGCGCGGGGGCGCTCGGGGGATATTTCGGCGGGCGGGCGCTGGAAGCGGGGCTGGATGTCGCCTTCCTGGTGCGGCCGCGCCGCGCGGCGCAACTGGCGCGCGACGGGTTGCGTGTCGAAAGCCCGCTGGGCGACATCACGCGTCCCGTGACCACGGTCGAACAGGCCGGGCCGGGCTTCGATGCCGTGCTGCTCTCCTGCAAGGCCTATGACCTGGACGACGCGATCGCCGCGATCCGCCCGGCGGTGGAAGCGGGCGCCGCCGTGCTGCCGGTGCTGAACGGTCTGGCGCATATGGCCGCGCTGAACGACGCCTTCGGCCCCACGCGGGTCTGGGGGGGGCTGGCGAAATGCCAGGCGACGCTGACCGCCGATGGGGTGGTGAAGCATCTCGGCGACTGGCGCTGGCTGACCTTCGGCGAGGAGGACGGGCGGATGGATGGCCGCGCCGCCGCGCTGGCCGCCGCCCTCGGCCGCACCAAGGGCCTGGAGGCGGAAGCGGTGCCCGATATCGCGCGGCGGATGTGGGAAAAGCTGGTGCATCTCGGCACCGTCGCGGCCGGGACGGTGCTGATGCGGGCCAGCGTGGGGGAGATCGTGCGCGCCGGGGGGCGGGATGTGCTAGTCACGATCCTGGAACGCAACGCGGCCATCGCCGCCGCCCATGGGCATGCGATGACGCGGGCCTTCCTCGACAGCTACCGCGCCCTGTTCTCGGACCCGGCCAGCGCCTACACCGCGTCGATGCTGCGGGACCTGGAAGCGGGCGGGCGGACGGAGGCCGAGCATATCCTGGGCTTCCTGGCGTCAGCGGCGCGGGAGGCGGGCGTGCCGGAGGATTTGCACGCCCTGGCCCTGCTGCATGCGCGGGCCTATGACCAGCGCCGCGCGGCGGGTCGCGCCTGAAGCCGCGCGGGAGGATATCTGCCCGGTCTGGCCTGATCGGCCCGGCCCCCCTATCTTCCGCCTGCCATCAGCAGGGGATCGCCATGCGCGACGCGCGCCAGACGGGCTACACGCCCGTGCAGCTTCCCGGCGTCACGCCGGAGGAGATGATCACGGTCGAAAGCCGCACCGTTGGCTGCGACGGTGGCGCCAAGGGGGGTGCATCCGCGCTCGGCCATCCGCTGGTCTATCTCCGCATCGAGGACCGGCAGGTCACCTGCCCCTATTGCTCGCGCACCTATGTGCTGGCCGAGGGCGCCGGCGACGGAGACAACCATTGAGCGCGCCTTCGGCGCGACGGCCACTGAGCCGCCAGTGAGCGAGACCAACGGCGCGAACGGCGTCCCCCCGGTCGCGCCGGGGGAGAAGCGCCTGATTCTCATCGACGGGTCGGGCTACATCTTCCGCGCCTTCCACGCCCTGCCGCCGATGACCCGGCCGGACGGGGTGCATGTCAACGCCGTCTACGGCTTCACCAGCCTGCTTTCGACCTT
This sequence comes from Roseomonas mucosa, assembly GCA_945878375.1. GTDB lineage: Bacteria > Pseudomonadota > Alphaproteobacteria > Acetobacterales > Acetobacteraceae > Falsiroseomonas > Falsiroseomonas mucosa_A. The sequence continues at coordinate 56,099 of CAMDWG010000011.1, forward strand.
CCTGACGAAGCATGCCGCCAGCCATATCGCGGTGGTCTTCGACAGCGCGCGGGTGACCTTCCGCAACGAGATCTACCCCGCGTACAAGGCGCATCGGCCCGAACCGCCGCCCGAACTCGTCCCGCAATTCGCCCTGATCCGCGACGCGACGGAAGCGCTCGGCGTCTGCAAGGTGGAACAGCCGGGCTATGAGGCCGACGACATGATCGCGGCCTATGCCCGCGCCTTCGTGGCCGAAGGTGGGACGGTCGCCATCGTCTCCTCCGACAAGGATCTGATGCAGCTGATCCGGCCGGGCGTGGAGATGCTCGACCCGATCAAGCAGAAGCCGATCCGCGAGCCGGAGGTGCTGGAGAAATTCGGCGTCCCGCCCGACAAGGTGGTGGAGGTCCAGGCCCTGGCCGGTGATTCCACCGACAACGTCCCCGGCGTGCCCGGCATCGGCATCAAGACCGCCGCGCAACTCATCACCGAGTATGGCGACCTCGAAACGCTGCTGGCCAGCACGGCGAAGATCAAGCAGCCGAAGCGGCGCGAGGCGCTGGAACAGAACGCGGAAAAGGCGCGGATCAGCAAGCGGCTGGTGCAGCTGGACGCCGACGCGCCGATGCCCACCCCGATCGAGCAGATGGCCGCGCGTGCGCCAGAGCCCGCGACGCTCGAGAAATTCCTGCGCGAGAACGGCTTCCGCAGCCTGCTCGCGCGGCTGGGCTTCGGGGAGGCTGCGGGCGCGGCCAAGACCGTCCGTCCCGTCGCCACCGCACCCGAAGCGCCCGCCCCGGCGCAGGACCTGCCCTTCGGCCCCTATGAGACGGTGACGACGCTCGATGCGCTGCGCGGCTGGATCGCGCGGGCGCGAGAGGCCGGCGTGATCGGGCTGGACACCGAGACGACGGGGCTGGACGCGCTGAAGGTCAGCCTCGTCGGGATCTCGCTCGCGGTCGCGCCCGGCCAGGCCTGCTACATCCCGCTGCGCCACGAAGGCAGCGGCGATCTGATGGGCACGGCCGCGCCGGCGCAGATCGACTTCGCCGCCGCGATGGCGGAGCTGAAGCCGCTGCTGGAAGACCCGGCCGTCCTCAAGGTGCTGCACAACGCGAAATACGACCTCGAAGTGCTGTGCCGGGCGGAGAATGGCGGCATCGCCGTCGCGCCCGTGGATGACAGCATGATGATCTCCTACGCCATGGAGGCCGGGCGGCATGGGCATGGGATGGATGAGTTGTCGTCCCTCCATCTTGGCCATGTCCCGATCAGCTTCGACAGCGTGACCGGCACCGGGCGCGCGCGCATCCCCTTCAGCCAGGTCGCGCTCGACAAGGCGACGGCCTATGCGGCCGAGGATGCCGACGTCACGCTGCGGCTCTGGGCCCTACTCAGGCCGCGGCTGCGAGAGGCGAAGGCGCTCGCGCTGTATGAACAGGTGGAACGCCGGATGGTCGGCGTGCTGCGGGACATGGAGATCGCCGGCATCAAGATCGACGCCGCCGAACTCGCCCGCATCGGCGAGGATTTTTCCGAGAAGCTCGTGCGCTACGAGCGCCAATGCCATGAGCTGGCCGGGCGTCCCTTCAATGTCGGATCGCCGAAGCAACTCGGCGAGATCCTGTTCGACGAGATGAAGCTGCCGGGCGGCAAGCGCAGCAAGCTGACCGGCGCCTGGGGCACCGATGCCGCGGTGCTGGAAGAACTGGCCGCGCAGGGCGTGGACCTCGCGCGGCGCGTGCTGGACTGGCGGCAGATCCAGAAGCTGAAATCAACTTACGTGGATGCACTGGCGCAGAAGGCCGATGCGCAGGGCCGCGTGCACACCGATTTCGCGATGGCCGTCACCTCCACCGGGCGGCTGTCCTCCACCGAGCCGAACCTGCAGAACATCCCCGTCCGGACGGAAGAAGGGGCGCGCATCCGCGGCGCCTTCGTGGCGGAAGCGGGCCATGTGCTCGTCTCCGCCGACTACAGCCAGATCGAGCTGCGGATCCTGGCCCATGTCGCCGATGTGCCGAGCCTGAAGCAGGCCTTCGCGAATGGCGAGGACATCCACAGCCGGACCGCCGCCGACATCTTCCACCTCGACCCTGCCAAGGTGGACAAGGAAGCCAGGCGGCGCGCGAAGACGATCAATTTCGGCATCATCTACGGCATGTCGGCCTTCGGCCTCGGCGCGCGGCTCGGCATCCCGCCGGGGGAGGCGCGGGCGATCATCGACGCCTATTTCGCGCGCTACCCTGGCATCCGCGCCTGCATGGAACGGCTGAAGGAAGACGCCCGCACCCGCGGCCATGTCCAATCGCCCTTCGGCCGCAAGCTCTGGATCGCGGAGATCGCGTCGAAGGACCCCATGCGCCGCGCCGGCGCCGAACGCGCGGCGATCAACGCCCCCTTCCAGGGCGGCGCGGCGGAGATCATCAAGCGCGCCATGGTGCGCGTGCCCCAGGCGCTGCGGGACGCCGGGCTGTCGGGGCGGATGCTGTTGCAGGTGCATGACGAGCTGGTGCTGGAAGTGCCGGAGGCAGAGGCGGAAGCGACGGCCCGGCTGCTGCGCCAGGTGATGGAATCGGCCGCCGAGCTGTCGGTCCCGCTGGCGGTCGAGGTCGGCCACGGGCGTTCCTGGGCGGACGCGCATTGAGCGCCATCGCGGGCAGCGCCACCGGGGCCGGCTGGACGGCGGGGGAGAAGAAGACGCTGCTGGCCATCGCCGCGGCGCATGCGGTCAGCCACCTGCACCTGCTGGTCTTCCCGCCGCTGTTCCCGCTGCTGCGGACGGAACTCGGCGTGGGCTTCGTGGAACTCGGCCTCGCGGTCACGCTGTTCAACCTGGTCTCGGGCGCGACCCAGGCGCCGATGGGCTTCCTGGTGGACCGCGTCGGGGCGCGGCGCGTGCTGGCGGGAGGGATCGCGCTGGGCAGCGCGGCCTTCGCGGCCTTCGCGCTGGGCGGCAGCTATGGCTGGCTGATCTTCGCGGCCGCGCTCGCGGGGCTGGCCAATTCGGTCTACCACCCGGCGGATTACGCCATCCTCGGCCAGCATATCGGCGCGTCGCGGATGGGGCGCGCCTTTTCCTGGCACACTTTCGCCGGCTATGCGGGCGGCGCGGTGGCGCCACTGACGATGCTCGGCCTGGCCGCCGCCTTCGGGGTGCGCGGGGCGGTGGCGGGGGGCGCACTGATCGGCTTCGCGGTCGCGGCCTATGTCTGGGTCGCCTGCCCGCGCGACGAGGCCACCCCGCGCCCAACTGGCGGCAAGGCGGCGGCGCAGCGGGTGATGAGCCCCGCGATCATCGGCCTGACCGGCTTCTTCGTGCTGATCGCGATGTCGCTCGGCGGGATCAACAACTTCGGCATGGCCGCGCTGGTGGCGGGGCGGGAGATGACGCTCGGCCTGGCCAGCGCGGGGCTCACGGCCTTCCTGGTCGGCTCGGCCTCAGGCGTCTTGCTGGGCGGGCGGCTGGCGGACCGGGTGCAGCGGCACGGGCTGGTGGCGGGGGCGGGCTTCGCCGGTGCGGCGGCGGCGACGCTCTGTGTCGTGCTGCTGCCGCTGCCGGCGGTGGCGATGGTGGCGCTGCTGGGCGTGGCCGGGACGCTGAGCGGGCTCTGCATGCCGTCGCGCGACATGATGGTGCGCGCCGCCGCGCCGCCGGGGCAGGCGGGGGCGGCCTTCGGCATCGTCTCCACCGGCTTCAACCTGGGCGGCATCGCCGCGCCGCTGCTGTTCGGCTGGCTCATGGACAGCGGCAGCCCGAACACGGTCTTCCTGGTCGCGGCCGGCTTCATGCTGACCACCGCGCTGGCCGCCGCCCTGCCGGAATTGCGCCGCCGGTAGAAGATCCGCCTCTCCTGCCCGCCAGTATAGGCGGGAGGAGGATGTTCCTGCTATCGGAACTTGTTCGACACGCGAAGGGTCTTCGACATGTCCGCCACCGCGGAACTGGACCGCATTGATCGCGAGATCCTGCGGCTGCTGATGCAGGACGCCTCGCGCTCGCTCGCCGAGATCGCGGCGGAGGTGGGGCTGACGCCCACCCCTTGCTGGAAGCGCGTGAAGCGCATGGAGGAGCAGGGCGTCATCACCGGCCGGGTCGCGCTGGTGGACCCGGCGCGGGTCGGCCTGCCCATCTCGGTCTTCGTCGCGGTCGAGACGGGGGACCATTCCGCCGATTGGATCGCCCGCTTCGCCGCCGCCGTGGACAGCCTGCCGGAGATCGTGGAGTGCTGGCGGCTGGGCGGGGATGTGGACTACCTGCTGCGGGTCGTGGTGCCGGACATGGCCGGCTACGATGCCTTCTACCGCCGCTTCGTCGCCGCCGTGCCGGCGCTGCGGAAGGTGACGGGGCGCTTCGCGATGGAACGCGTGAAGGTCACCACCGCCCTGCCGATCTGAGGCGCCCGGCGTCACGGATCGCCCAAGGCCCATGATCGCCACAGCGCGCGCCGTGACCGCGGGCCGGACAGGCGGCGCTGCCTCGGCGCCGATGGCCCCACATCGCGCCCGATCGCAGGCGGCAGCCCATTCCGCCCCGCCCATGGACATCCGACCTTGCGATTGCAGGGCAGGGTCACGCGGGCGGACGTTCACGCCCGCATCCGATCTGATCTAGCCTGCCCGGGTGAGCCAGACCCGTGACGTTTCCCTCGGCCTCGCCTTCGGGCTTGCCGCCGCCTTGGCCTGGGGGGCGCAGGCGGTGGTCGCGCGCAGCGGCACGGTGGCGGGCTACACGCCGCTCGACCTCGCGGCGTTGCGCTACATCGCGGCGGGGCTGGTGCTGGCGCCCTTCGCCTGGCGGGCGCGGCAGGTGCTGGCCGCCATCGGGCTGAAGCGGCTGGTCGTCATCGCCATCGCGGGCGGGGCGGGGAATGCGCTGCTGTTCTCCTGGGGCCTGGTGCATGCGCCGGCCAGCCATGGCGGCACCATCGCGCCCATCACGGCCGCGATCATGGGCGCGGTGCTCGGCATTCCGCTGCTGCGCGAATGGCCGACGCGCGGGCGGGTGGTCGCCATCGGCGTCATCGTCGCCGGCGTGGCGCTGATCGGCTGGGATGGCATCGGCGGCGCGCATCCGGGCGCCTGGCGAGGCGACCTGATCCTGCTCTGCGCCGGGACCAGCTGGGCGGCCTTCACCCTGCTGCTGCGGCGCTGGCGGGTGCCGGCGCTGGCGGGGAATGCGGCGGTCTGTTGCCTGTCGGCGCTGATGCTGGTGCCGGTCTGGCTGATGCTCGGCATGGGATCGGTGCCCGGGCAGCCGATCGGGATGACGCTGCTGCAGATGGTCGCGCAGGGGCTGGTCGCCTCGGCGCTGGCGACCACGCTCTATGCCAGGGCAGGGGAGTTGCTGGGGGCGACGCGCACCGCCTGCCTCACCGCGCTGGTGCCGGTCACGGCGGTGATGCTGTCGGTCATGGTGCTGGCCGAGCCGCTGGGCCTGGCGAAGCTGGCCGGCGTGACGCTGGCGGTCGGCGGCATGCTGGTGGCGGTGGTGTTCACCGGCCGCAGGATGCGCTGAAGCGGGCCGCCCGACGCGATCCGCCTATTCGGCGGCGGGCAGGTCCGGGCGGGCCCAGCGCGGCATGCCGCAGCCCGTCAGCGCGGCCATGCGATCCCGCGCCAGCAGTCTTTCGCGCGTCAGGCGGCGGATCAGCATCTCATCCGGTGTGGCGCGCGCGCGTTCGGCGGTGATCTGCCGTTCGAGATCGGCCTGGCGTTCATCCAGCCGCCCCATCAGGGAATGGCCCAGTGGCGATGCCATCGGGGAAAGGCCCGGCAGGACCCTACGCATCACGCCCTCCTCCTTCCGTCTCCGTCCCGGCCGGGTGCCGCAAATCTCCGGCGGCGCCGACCATGACAAGATGGTGACGCTTGGGCGTGTCGGATTCAAGGCATTTCGTCGGCGCTCGCTGGCGGCGACTCGCGGAGACTCCTGCCCATTCCCTCAGACGCGCCGGATGGCGGGCATGGCGTCGCCGGGGGTTCCCTTGGCGCGCAGCTCCGCCAGCAGCGACCAGACGCGATGCGGGTCCATGCGGGTGTCGGGATCGTTCAGCAGGCGATCGAGTTCAGCCAGCTTCGTCTCGGTCTCGCGATCGGTCATCTGGCGTTCCCGCGGTCGGTTGGGGCCGGTGCAGCCGCCCGCAGGGGCGGCCGCTGCGGATCATGAATGCAGGAACGTGGACACCGCGTGGCGGTTGCGTGCCTTGATCGTGATCAAGGTGAGGACAAGATGGCGGGCGCCAGCGCGGGGGATTTCGCCGCCGGGTGGGACGGGTTGCGGAAGCGCAACTCGCCCCCGGGCGCCGCATCCGGCGGGTTGGCGCCGAACAGCTCCATGCGTGTGGAACAGGTGACGGCCACCACGCGCCGCGCGGAGGGTTCGGTCATCCAGCGCCGCGTGCTGCCTTCCAGTTCCATCCGATCCCGCAGCGACCGCCATTCGGTGCGGTCGATGTCGTCGAGGAAGATGGCGAGGATGCCGGGATGCCGCCCCGACAGGCGCCCCTCCGCCGCTTCGGCCATGCGGGAGCAGACGGCGCTGGCGATGGTGTTCTCCCGCCCCGCACGGGCGGCCATGACGAAGACGGATCCGCTATCGGCGGTCGCGGTCACGGCGAGGTGCGCTTCCTCACCGAATTGCGCGCGAAGCTGGCCGGGCAGGCCGCGCATCGCCGCCTGGGCGCCGGCCAGCACCAGGGGATCGAGCTTGAGCACGGCATCGGCGCCCGAATCCTGGCGCTTCTCCTCGGCCAGAAGGGTCGAGATGCGGCGGTGGAGCTCCGCCACCTGGGCATCGGTCGCCATGCCGCCCGGCAGCGTCATCTTCAGCAGATAGCGGCCCGGATGGGCGGCCAGCCAGGTCTGGAGTTCCGGGTTGATCCGGTCCACCAGGGCGCACCAATCGCCCCGATGCACCTGCCGGCCTTCCTCGGCGGAGGCCGCTTCGCAGACCACCTCGGCGGTCTCGCCGTCGCGGGTGATGGTGAGGTCCCAGGGGGTTTCCTCGGCAAGGCCGGTGAAGGCCACGTTGAAGCCGCGCGACCTGTGCAGCGCGGCGGTGCGGAGCAGGTGGAACAGCGGGACGAGGGTCGCTTCCCCGGTCAGCCCGGCCTCGATCAGCTCCCGAAGGCGCTTGCGCGGCCCGGCGGGCAGGGCTGCGGCCAGCCGCACGGCTTCGCACGCGAAGGCGCTGACGCGCCGTTCCGCCGGGCTTGCCTTGGCAAGCGCCGCGGGTTCGGCGAGGCGCGCGAGGACGAGTTCGAGGGCATGGCGCTGCTGCGCCGCGCGGCCGGCCAGCGACGCGGCGGCGGCACGGCGGCCGATCTCCGCAAGGCGGGCCGCCCATCGGCGGTCCCCACAGAGGGCGCGAAAACGCGCAAGGTCGGCCGGGTCCGGCCGGTGGTCGGCGAAGGGCATGCGACGACCCGTATTGTTGTTGGGGTGGTGGCGCTTCCTAAGCCCGAGCCAGAGCGGCGCGTCAAGCGCGGAACCGATGCCCCTGCGATGAAAGGGGGGGCGGCCGTCAGGCCGCCGCCTCAGGCTTGGCCGGTGAGGAGCAGCGCCGTGCTGTGGGTCGCCCCCGCACAATCGGCCAGCGCTTCACCAGCGCGACGGCGCAGGGCGGCCCGGATCGGCAAGGCGCTGGTCGCGGCGCTCAGCGCGGCTGGTAGCCGCGCTGCCGGGCATACTCCGCCCGCTGTTCCGCGCTGAGTGCTGCCCGCATCGTGATATGCACACCCAGGTGGACCTCGCGCAGCCGGCCGTTGAGGCCCCCGAGCGCGGCGGTCAGGGCCGCGAGGCGCGCCGTGTCGGCCTCGCCGGCGGCGAACAGCGCATCCAGTTCTCCCTCCAGCGCCACGATCCGCGCGCCGATGGCCTTGGCTTCCGTCGCCATCATGTCGCGGAGCGCCTCGGCCTCGCGGGCCTGGGCCGGGGTCAAGCGCAGCGCCGCCGCGTGTTCGAGCACATGCATCGGCCCGGGATAGCCATTCAACTCCGCCGCGAGCGCGAGCGACATGCCTCGCCCGGCGAGCAGGTCCGCCGCCTGTTCCTCCGAGAGCGCCTTGATCCGGCGCTGCTCAAGCCCCGCATAAGGCTGCGCGGCCGCGCCGTGCTGGTGGTGGCGGTGCTGGGCCTGTGGGTGTGGGTGAGCTTGCGGGGGCGTGTGATGCTGGGCCATGGCGGGCAGGGCGAACAGGCTCATTGCGGCAAGGATACGTAGCATGGGCGGACTCCAATTCACGTTGCCTCCTACCGGGGAAGTCGCGATCTCGGTATGACCATGGTCATATGAACCTGCCCGATCTTCCCGCCGCGCTGCCGCGCCGCCTGGCCGCAGGCGAAGCTCTGTTCCATGCGGGCGATCCGGCGCTTGGCCTGGTGGTCGTGCGCGCCGGACTGCTGGAGCTTCGCCGCGTCTCTCCGGAGGGCCGCGCCTCCGTCCTGCATCGTGCCGGGGCGGGCGAGAGCTTCGCGGAGGCGTCGCTGTTCGAGGCGCGGCATCACTGCGATGGCATCGCCGCACGGGATTCGCTTGTGGACATCCATCCCGCCGCCGCCATCCGCCGCGCCATGGCCACATCGCCTGCGCTCGCGATGGCGTTGGCGGCCCATCTGGCCTCGCGGCTGGTGGAGGCGCGGGCGCGGGCCGAGCGACTGACCCTGCCGCGGGCCGAGGACCGGCTGCTGGACGCCCTGGCTGCCTTGCCGGCGGGACCGGATGGGCTGCGCCGGCTTCCGCGCAGTTGGAAGGCGCTGGCTGGCGAACTCGGCCTGACGCATGAGGCGACGTATCGCGCGCTGGCCCGGATGGAGCGGGAGGGGCGCCTGGCGCGCCCTGGCCCGGCTCTGGTTCGGCTTGCGCTGTAGGAGCGTGGCGCCGGCAGGCTGGCTGGCCAAGGGGCCCGTTGCGGCCTGCCGGGCGTCACGTTCAGTTGCGGGGCAGCCGGGCCCTGGTCGGCGCATCCGGGTTCTGCGCGCGGTGGCGCAGCAGGTGGTCGGCCAGCACCAGCGCCAGCATCGCTTCCCCCACCGGCACGGCGCGGATCCCCACACAGGGGTCGTGGCGGCCCTTGGTCAGCACTTCCACATCCTGTCCGAAGCGGTCCACCGATTGGCGGGGCGTCAGGATGGAACTGGTCGGCTTCACCGCGAAGCGCGCGACGATGGGCTGGCCGGTGCTGATGCCGCCCAGGATACCGCCGGCGTGGTTGCTGCCGAACATCACCTCTCCATCCGGACCCATCCGCATCTCATCGGCATTGCCTTCCCCGTTCAGGGATGCAGCGGCGAAGCCGGCGCCGATCTCGACGCCCTTCACGGCGTTGATCGACATCAGCGCGGCGGCGAGGTCGGAGTCGAGCTTGCCATAGATCGGCGCACCGAGACCGGGGGGCACGCCTTCGGCCACGACCTCGACCACCGCACCGAGCGACGATCCGGCTTTGCGGGCGGCGGTCAGCGTCTCCTCCCACCGCGCCGCGGCCTGCGGGTCGGGGCAGAAGAAGGGGTTTTCGTCGACCTGCGCCCAGTCGCGGTTGGCGTCCTCCACCCAGTCGCCGCCCATGCAGACCAGCGCGCCGCGGATCGTGACGCCATCCAGCAGCTTGCGCGCGATGGCGCCGGCGGCCACCCGCATCGCCGTCTCCCGCGCGCTGGAACGCCCGCCGCCGCGATAATCGCGCACGCCGTATTTCAGGTCATAGGTCAGGTCGGCATGGCCGGGGCGGAAGCGGTCCTTGATCTCCCCATAGTCCTTGGACCGCTGGTCCTGGTTCTCGATCACGAGCGAAATCGGGGTGCCGGTGGTCACGCCTTCGAAGGTCCCGGACAGGATCTTCACCTGGTCCGGTTCCTGGCGCTGGGTGACGAATTTGCTCTGGCCGGGGCGGCGCTTGTCGAGGAAGGGCTGGATATCCGCTTCCGTCAGCGGAATGCGCGGCGGGCAGCCATCCAAGACGCAGCCAATGGCGGCGCCGTGGGATTCTCCCCAGGTGGTGAAGCGGAACAGTTTTCCCCAAGTGTTGTGGGACATTTCTTAACGTCCAGTAAGGGCTGCGCTGGCGGCACCTATTACACTAAGCTGCAAGCAGGGATGCTTTCGACTATATCTCATGTCTGGGGTAGTCGTTCGCGAACCTGCGCAATGAGGCTGGCTAACTGGCTCTCGTCGCTCACGTCCCGGATGATGATGTCTGGCATTTCGACAAGGCCACGGCCGTCCTTGCCAAAAATCTTGAAGCGCAACCGATGCTCGTAGTCCCAAATTTCAACGACGCACCGAAGCGGGGCGAACGCGACCTCTAGGCGGGCCTTGATGTCTTGGGGCGACAGCATCGGATAACTCCTACCCAGCAGATGATTATGGCTGCGGTCAGACCGTCGCGATATCCGGCGCGTCGGGGTTCTTCATGCCGACGATGTGGTAGCCGCAATCCACATGGTGGATCTCACCCGTCACGCCCGAGGACAGCGAGGACAGCAGATACAGCCCCGCGCCGCCCACATCCTCGATGGTCACGTTGCGCTCCAGCGGGGCGTTGTACTGGTTCCACTTCAGGATGTAGCGGAAATCGCCGATCCCGCTCGCGGCCAGCGTCTTGATCGGGCCCGCGCTGATGCCGTTCACCCGGATACCCGCCTTGCCGAGATCGGCCGCCATGTAGCGGACCGACGCCTCCAGCGCGGCCTTGGCGACGCCCATCACGTTGTAGTGGGGCGTCACGCGCTCGGCGCCCAGGTAGCTCATGGTCAGCAGCGTGCCGCCCGGCTTCATCAGCGGCACCGCGCGCTGCGCGACGGAGACGAAGGAATAGACAGAGATGTCCATCGCCTGCAGGAAGGCGTCGCGCGGTGTGTCCATGTAGCGCCCGCGCAGGAACTGCTTGTCCGCGAAGCCGATGGCATGGACCAGGAAGTCCAGCCCGCCCCATTCGGCCTTCACCTTCTCGAACACCGCATCGACGCTGGCATCGTCGGTGACGTCGCAGGGCAGGACGAGGCGGGAGCCGATCTGCTCCGCCAGCGGGCGCACCCGCTTCTCCAGCGCCTCGCCCTGGTAGGTGAAGCACAGCTCGGCGCCTTGCGCGGCCACCGATTGCGCTATGCCCCAGGCGATGGAACGGTCATTGGCGACCCCCATCACAACGCCGCGCTTGCCCGCCATGAGCGTCCCCACGGGGACGGCGGCGAGCGTTTCGGGCGTGTCGGCATGGGACATGTGTGGGACCGGCATCTGGTTGCGAAGGCGGGGGCGGGATGGCACATGCCCCCAGCGGGAGCAAGTGCCCGGCGCAATTCCCTATGCCTATGGAGACCGACCTTGGACCAGGCCTCGCGCTTGCCCGCCCCGGAAGACCCGATCCCGCTCTTCGAGGCCTGGATGGCCGAAGCCGCGACATCCGAGCCGAACGACCCCAACGCCGTCTGCCTCGCCACCGCCACCCCCGATGGCCGGCCTTCCGCCCGCATGGTGCTGCTGAAGGACGTCGATGCGCGCGGCTTCGTCTTCTACACCAACCTCGAAAGCCGCAAGGGCGGGGAACTGGCGGCGAACCCCTTCGCGGCCATGTGCTTCCATTGGAAGACGCTGCAGCGTTCGGTCCGCGTCGAAGGCCGGATCGAGCCCGTCAGCGCCGAGGAGGCCGATGCCTACTACGCCTCCCGCGCGCGGGGCAGCCGGATCGGCGCCTGGGCGTCGCGGCAGTCCCGCCCGCTGGAAGGGCGCTTCGCGCTGGAGAAGGCGGTGGCGGAGTACACGCTGAAATTCGGCCTGGCCGAGATCCCGCGCCCAGCCCATTGGTCCGGCTTCCGCCTGCTGCCCGCCCGCATCGAGTTCTGGCGCGACATGCCCTTCCGGCTGCATGAGCGCCGCGTCTTCCACAAGGCGGATGCGGGGTGGGAGCTGGAGATGCTCTACCCGTGACCATCCCCGCGCAGCAGGAAGAGGTCGCCGCCCTGCTCGCGCAGATCACCATGGTCGCGCCGATCGAGACGCATATCTCCGCCGTCTTCGTGGGCGCGACCGAGGCCTTCAAGCTGAAGAAGGCCGTCACGCTCCCCTTCCTGGACTTCGCCCCCCTTGCCGCGCGGGCGCAGTTCTGCCGGCGGGAGCTGGAGCTGAACCGGCCCAACGCGCCCGCCATCTATCGTGACGTGCTGCCCGTGACGCGCGCCGCCGACGGCACCCTGGCCCTGGCGGGGCCGGGAGAGGTGGTGGATTGGGTGCTTCGCATGGCCCCTGTGCCGGCGGGGGATTTCCTGGATGTGATCGCGGCGCGAGGCGGGCTGGATGGCGCCTTGCTGGATGCCCTGGCCGATACCGCCGCCGCGCTGGTCGCCGCCGCGCCGGTCCGGACAGGGGTGGACAGCGCCGCGCGGATGCGGCTGGTGCTGGCGGGCAATTTGGCGGGCTGCCGGCAGGTGGGCTTCGACGCCGGCCGGCTCGCCGCCATCGAGGCGGCGATGCTGGCGCGGCTCGAAGCGCTGGCGCCTTTGCTCGCGGCCCGGGCGGGAGCGGGGTTCGTGCGGCGCTGCCATGGCGACCTCCATCTCGGGAATCTTTGCCTCTGGGATGGCCGGCCCGTGGCCTTCGACGCGCTGGAATTCGATGAGGCCTTCGCCGCCATCGATATCGGCTACGAACTCGCCTTCCTGCTGATGGACCTCGATGTCCGGGTGTCCCGTGCGGCGGCGAACCGGGTGATGAACCGCATCATGGCCCGCGCCCCGGACCCCGGGATGCTGGCGGGCCTTCCCTTCTGGATGGCCCAGCGGGCGCTGGTGCGGGCCAAGCTCGAACCCGCCCGTGGCCGGGACGGGCTGCCCTATCTCGCCGCCGCCGAGGACTATCTGCGCCCCGCGCCGCCGCGCCTGGTGGCGGTGGGGGGGCTGCAAGGCACGGGCAAGACCTGGGTGGCGCGCGGGCTGGCCCCGGCGCTCGGCGTCGCGCCCGGCGCGCTGCATCTGCGGAGCGACGAGATCCGCAAGCGCCGCGCCGGCGTCGCCCCGGAAACCCGCCTGCCGCCGGAGGCCTACCGGCCGGAGGAAAGCGCCGCCGTCCATGCCGAGATCTTCGCCCTGGCCCGCGCGGCGCTGGCGGCCGGGCAATCCGTGGTGCTGGACGCCATGTTCCTTGACCCCGCGATGCGCGCGGCGGCGGAAGCGGTGGCCGCGCCCCATCCCTTCGCCGGCTTCTGGCTGGAGGCCCCCCTTGGCCTGCTGCGCGCCCGCGTGGCGGGGCGGGGGGCCGATGCGTCGGACGCGACGGTGGAGGTGCTGGAGCGCGCGGCGGCCGCCGATCCGGGGCCGGTCGCGTGGACACGGCTCGACGCCGCGGGGGATGCGCTGGGCGCCGCCCGGGCGGCCCTGGGCCTGGCCTCGGCGCCTCTGGCCTTGAAGGACGAAGCCGGCGCATAAAGATCACGTTGGGAAGGTTTCCGCGAATAAGGGGAGAGCGTGCGATGGCCTATCGCCGTCTGTTGCTGCCACTCACGGGCACCGCCGCCGGGGAAGCCGCGCTCGCCACGGCGCTCGATGTCGCGCGGGTCTGGAGCGCGCATCTGCATTGCCTGCATGTCCGCGTCGATGCGCGCGACGTCGCCCCCCTGGCCGGGGAAGGCCTCTCGGGCGCGATGATCGAGGAGATGATGGCCGCGACGGAGCGCGAAAGCGGCGAGCGCGCCGGACGGGTGCGCCAGTTGTTTGACCGCTTCGCGACCACCCATGGGGACCTGACCCTGGCCTCCGACCCCAACACGGCGCTGAAGGTGCCGGGGGTGACCGTCAGCTTCGAGACCCTCGCTGGCCGCGAGGAGGATGTGGTCGCGCAGCAATCGCGCCTGTTCGACATGGCCGTGGTGCCCCACCCCGAGGCGGGGGAGGATGTCTCCTCCTCCGACGCGCTGCATGCGGTGCTGTTCGACAGCGGACGCCCGGTGCTGATCGCCCCCCGCGAGGCGCCGGCGACCATCGGCACCCGCGTCGCGGTGGCCTGGAACGGAAGCGCGGAGAGTGCGGCGGCCGTCGCGGCGGCGCTGCCCTGGCTCCATCGGGCGCAGGCGGTGCGCATCCTGTGCTCCGACGACTACCAGCGCCGCGGCCCGGGCGCGGAGGGCATCCGCGCCTATCTCCGCTGGCATGGGATTGAGGCCGAGGTCGTCCCTTTCAAGCCCACGACGCGGGAGGTGGGGGCGGGGCTGCTGGGTGCCGCGCGGGATTTCGGCGCCGATCTGATGTGCCAGGGCGCCTACAGCCATTCCCGCCTGCGCCAGCTGATCCTGGGCGGCGTCACGCGCCATGTGCTGGAGAATGCGGATTTGCCGGTCCTGATGTGCCGCTGAGGCAGCCGGAGGTCAGCCAGGCAGCTTTTCCACCGCCGTCAGCAGGCAGCCGGGGCGCGCGGTGTGGATGTTGATGAAGCGGGTGCGCGGGTCTGCGACGGCACGCGCCAGGATCGGGGCGACGTCCTGGCCCTCGCTCACGGCGCCCAAATCATAGAGGCACATCTGATCGGCATCGTAGGACCGGACTGAGACGATGCCGGGGGCCAGCACGATGGGCGCGATCGCGTCTTCTGTCGTGAAGCGCGGGCAATCCTCGGCGTGCAGGAAGATCGGGCTCGGGGTCCAGTAGACCCCCTGGGGACGCGGCAGGTCGTAGCTGCCGAGCAGCATCACCTCCCCTGGTGCGCCGAGGCGCAGGCAATGCCGGCAGGGGAAGCCCGGGCCGTCTACGGCGCGCTTGATCAAGGGGTTGCCGCGATCGTCGCGACCGGTGGTACGCCAGCGAGACGCGGTCTTGGTGGGAATGGGAACGCAGCGGAAGCGGGACATGGGTTGGTCTCCCTGGGCAGGGCGGAGCCTGCCAGGGCATCGGCCTTGCCCGCCATCCGGCTGTTGCGCCGGCACGCTATTGATGCCGTGAATGCCGAACATCCCGGCCGCTCCCCTGCGCGGCGCGCGCCGGTGTCCTATGTCACGGGGCAATGAGGGGCCGGCCTTCCGGCCTTATACGGGAGCACCACAATGATCGATATCCGCCCCTTCGGCAGCCTCGGCGGCGCCAATCACGGTTGGCTGAACGCGAAGCACCATTTCTCCTTTGCCGGTTACCAGGACCCCACCCGGATGAACTGGGGCCGCCTGCGGGTCTGGAACGATGACGAGATCGCGGCCGGCACCGGCTTCGATCCCCACCCGCACCGGGACATGGAAATCATCACCTATGTCCGCGAAGGCGCGATCACGCATCGCGACAGCATGGGCAATGAAGGCCGCACCGAGGCCGGCGACGTGCAGATCATGTCGGCCGGCACCGGGGTGGTGCATTCCGAATACAACCTCGAGCCCACCACGACGAAGATCTTCCAGATCTGGATCATCCCCGACCGTCGCGGCGCCAAGCCGAACTGGGGCGCGAAATCCTTCCCCAAGGCTGTCCGCGAGGCCGGCTTCGAGGTGCTGGCCTCCGGGCGTCCGCAGGATGGGGACAGCGCGGCGCTTCCGCTCAACGTCAATGGCGCGGTCATGGCCGCGACGCTGAAGGCGGGGCAGACGCTGGTGCAGAAGCTGGCCGAAGACCGCGCCGCCTATCTCGTGCCGGCCAAGGGCGCGGTGACGGTGAACGGCCACGCCCTGGCGGCCCGCGACGGCGCCGGCATCGTCGATGAGGCCGAGATCGCCATCACCGCGACCGAGGATGCCGAACTGGTCCTGGTCGAGGTGGCGAAGGAGTAGCTCAGCGCGCCGAGGCCGCCATGGCGCGGAGGCCGGCCAGCGTGTCGGCCTCCGGCGTCCAGGCGAAGTCGCGCGCGAAGGCGGTGGCATCGACCGCCATGTCGCCCAGCAATTGCTCCGCCATCGCGCCCTTGCCGGCAGCGCCGAGCACAGCGCGCAGAAGGGCAGGCGGCACCGGTAGCAGCCGCGCCGGACGTTCCAGCCCATCGCGGATCGCCGCGACCATGCCCCCGGTCGAGACCGGCGCGGCATCGCCTAGCACATAGCTGCCCGAGGCTGGGCCCTGGTCCCACCGCGCCAGCACCGCGCCCACCGCGCGGCAGAGCGATGCCACCGAGACCAGCGTGCGCCGATTGGCGACGGCGCCGAACGGCAGCGGCAGCCCCGAAGCGCCAAGCCGGACGAGCCGCGCCAGGTTCCCCGCCGCCCCTGGCCCGTACACCAGCGGCGGACGCAGGATGACCAGGGAGTCCTCGGCGAAAATTTCGCGCAGCCCGGCCTCGGCCTCGGCCTTCGCCATCGCATAGGGACCGACGGGGGCGATCGGCGTCGCCTCCGTCACCGTGACGCCTCGGGGTGGTACGGCATGGACATAGACGGTGCTGACGAACAGGCAGCGTGTGACCCCCGCCGCGCGGGCGGCGCGGCCGATGGTCAGCGCCCAGTCGCGATTGATACGGCGATGGTCGGCTTCCGCACGCGCCGGGTCATCGGACAGCCGGTGGGCGAGGCCCGCGACATGCACCAGCGCATCCACGCCGCGCAGCGCCTCGGCCCAGGCGGCCTCCGGGCTGGCATCGTCCAGCCGCAGCCCCGTGGTGCCCGCGGGCGCGGGGCCGCGCACCGCCGCGCTCACGGCATGCCCGGCCGCCAGCAACTGCGGCACCAGCTGCCGCCCGACGAAGCCCGTGCCGCCAGTCAGCAGCACCCGCATCTCAGTCGAGCGCCACGATGAGCTTGCCGAGGTTCCGGCCCTGCAGCAGCCCCATGAAGGCGGCGGGGGCGTTGGCGAGGCCTTGGACCACATCCTCCTTCCAGCGCAGCCTGCTGGCGCCGATGTGGCCCAGCATCTCGGCGCGGAACTCCGGGTAGCGGTGCCAGCTGTCGAACACGATCAGCCCCTGGATGCGAAGCCGCTTGCGGACCACGGGGCCGAGATTCGGGCCCGGCGGCGCGCCGGCCGCGTTGGAACCGGGGGCGGTGTTGTACTGCGCGATCATCCCGCACATCACCATGCGGCCATAGGTGTTGAGGCGCGGGAACACCGCCGCCTGCACCGCGCCGCCGACATTCTCCCAATACACATCGACGCCATCCGGGCAGGCCGCGTCGAGCTGCGCGGCGAGGTCTCCCTTGTGGTCCACGGCGCCATCGAACCCGAAGGTCTCGGTCAGCAGCGCGCCCTTGGCCGTCCCGCCTGCGATACCGACCACCCGCGCCCCGGCGATCTTGCCGAGTTGCCCCACCACCTGCCCGACCGCGCCCGAGGCGGCCGAGATCACCAGCGTCTCCCCCGCCTTGGGCTGGCCGATATCCTTCAGCCCGACCCAGGCCGTCAGCCCCGGCATGCCGAGCACGCCAAGCGCCGTGGAAGGCGGCGCTTCCTGCGCGTCGATGGCGATCAGCGCGGAGGCGGGGCGCGCCGACCATGTCTGCCAGCCATAGCCGCCCAGCACCCAGTCGCCTTCCTTGAAGCGCCCGTCGCGGCTGGCCGCGACCTGGCCCACCGCCTGGCATTCCATCACCCCGCCGAGGGCGACGGGCTTGGCGTAGGACTTCACATCATCCATCCGCCCCCGCTGATAGGGATCGAGCGAGAGGAAGCGATGTCGCACCAGCACCTCGCCCTCCGCCAGTTCGGGCAGGGGGGCGGTGTCGAAGGCGAAATCCTCGGCCACGGGGGCGCCCTGCGGACGGCGGGCGAGCAGGATGCGGGGGTTCTGTTCGGGCATGGAGGGTGCTCTGATGGAAGGCGCACAATCTAGCGCTTCGGCGCGCCCGGCCCAAGTCGCGTCGCCGCAGGCGCGGTCGAATGGCCTCGGGCGGCGCGGGGCCTGAACCGGGCAAGGGGAGAGACTTGGCATGACGACACGACGGATCCTGCTCGGCACGGCGGTCGCGCTGCCGGCCCTGCGAAACGCCAGCGCCCAGGGCGCCTGGCCGGAGCGCACGGTGCGGCTGGTGGTGGCCTTCGCGCCCGGCGGCTTCGCGGACCTGATCGGCCGTTCGCTCGGCGAACAGCTCGCGCCGATGTGGCGGCAATCCGTGGTGGTCGAGAATCGCGGCGGCGCGGGCGGTAACGTGGCCGCGCGGCAGATCGCGCGTGCGGCGCCGGATGGCTACACGGCCCTGGTGACCACCGGCGCCTTCGCGATCAACCCGACCCTGTCGCGCGAGCCCGGCTATCGGCCGGAGGAGTTCAAGGTCGCCGCCGTGGTGGCCGGCACGCCGAACCTCTTCGTGGTGCGCGCCGACAGCCCCATCAAGTCCATGCGCGACCTGGTGGAGCTCGGGCGGCGGCGGCCGATCAATTACGGCTCGGCCGGCGTGGGCGTGGCCGCGCATCTCTCGGCGGAGCTGTTCTTCAAGCGCGTCGGCGGCGTCGATGCCCAGCACATCCCCTATACCGGCGCGGGGCCGGCGATGCTGGCGCTGCTGGCGGGCAGCATCGACATGGTCGCGACCTCTCTCCCCTCCGCCGTCGCGCAGGTGCAGTCCGGGCAGGCGCGCGGGCTGGCGGTGACGAGCGCCACGCGCAACCGCGCGATGCCTGATGTGCCGACGGTGGCCGAGGCGGGCTTCGAGCCGATCATCGACCTCGCCTGGGTCGCGGTGATGTTCCCGGCCGCGACGCCCGAGCCCATCCTGCGCAAGGTGAATGAGGATGTGGCGCGCGTGCTGGCCGTGCCCGCCTTCCAGCAGCGCCTATCGCAGCAGGGCTTCGACCCGATCGGCGGCGACCTGCCGACGGTCAACGCCTATGTCGCGAATGAAGTCCGGTCCTGGCGGGACATCGTTCGCAGCATCAACATCCGGATCGACTGAGCACGGGCCGGAGGCAGGGCGATGCTGATCGGGTGCGGCAGCCACAGGATCCACGCCGACCTGCTCGGGGAACGCGGGCGACGGCCCGTGTGCCTTGTGCATTCGCTCGGCGCCGACATGACGATGTGGGCGGGGCAGGTGCCCGCGTTGCTCGAAGCGGGATATGCCGTGCTCCGCATCGAGTTGCGCGGGCATGGCGGCAGCGGCGCGCCCCCCGGTCCGTATCGGATGGAAGCGCTCGGCGCCGATCTGGCGCGCGTGCTGGACAGCGTGGCGCTCGGGCCGGTGGATTTTGTCGGGCTGTCGCTGGGTGGCATGAGCGGGCAGGCGCTGGCGCTGGAACGGCCTGACCTGCTGCGATCCATCGTGATCTGCGATGCCCTGCCGGAATCGCTGCCGAACGCCGATGAGATCTGGGGCCCGCGCATCCGCGCGGTTCGCGCCGCCGGATCCTGCGCGCCCATCGCCCAGGCGACCATTGAGCGCTGGCTGACGCCCACCTTCCAGGCCGCCCATCCGGCGCGCTGGGCGGAGATCCTGGCGACCATCGCGGCGACGGAGGCCGAGGGCTATGCCGGCTGCGCAGAAGCGATCAGCCGCTTCAGCTTCGTCTCCCGGCTTCCCACGCTTCGCATGCCCGCGCTGATCCTCTGCGGCGAGGACGACCATGCGGTGCCGCCGGCGGAAGGCGAGCGTATCGCGCGGCTGGTGCCCGATGGCCGCTTCATCGCCATCGCCGGCGCGCGGCATTTGCCGAATGTGGAGAAGCCGGCGGTGTTCAACCGGCTTCTGCTGGAATGGCTGGCGCGCGCCGGGCCAGCGCTCGCGGCGCGATAGGGCAGGGGATGCGTTCAGATGTCTCCATCTGAACGCATCGCAAAGTCCTCTAGCTGGCGATGCGCGCGCTGGAGCGCTGCCAGAACACGATCTTGCGTTCCAGCCAGACGACCAAGCCGTAGGTGGCGAGGCCGAGCAGGCTGAGATACAGGATCAAGGCGAAGACGCGGCCGGTGTCGAGATTGGTGGACGCCACGCGGATCAACTCGCCGAAGCCCTTGCCGCCGCCGAGGAACTCGCCGGTGATCACGCCGGCCATGACGCCGACCGACGCGATTTTGAGTCCGGTGAAGAATTGCGGCATGCCTGTCGGCAGCTTCATCTTCACCAGCGTCTGCCAGCGCGTGGCACCCATGGTCTTGAAGGCCATGCGCGCATTCTCATCCGCCGCATGAAGCCCGGCGGCGGTGCCGACGACGATCGGGAAGGTCGCGATGAAGGTGGCCAGCGCCACCTTGCTCTCGATGCCGAAGCCGAGCCAGGCGATGAAGATCGGCGCGAAGGCAACCTTCGGCATCGTGTCGATCGCCACCAGATAGGGCATCACCGCGCGTTCGCCGAACACCGTCTCCCCCACCAGTACGCCGAGCGTGAAGCCGATCAGGATCGCCAGGGCGAAGGAGATCACCAGCTCCTGCAGGGTCATCCAAAGCGCCGGCAGCATGTAGCCGCCGGAGAGCAGGTTGTTCCCCACGAAGATGATGTGCCGAAGCGTCTCCGACGGTGACGGCAGGATGATCGGCGAGACAAGGCCGATGGACGACACCATCTGCCAGATCCCGATGAAGACGACCGCGAGTCCCGCCATGGCGACTGCGCGCGGGATGCGGTCGAACCAGGACACCTGCTCGACCCAGACGGTGTCGCCCTGTGCCGTCGCGGCGGGAAGCGTTGCTTGGCTCACAGGAAGGACCCCTTGTCGAGGTGGCCGCGGATGCGGTCGACAAGGGCGCCGAACCGCGGGGTGGTCACCATGTCCAGCGTCCGGGGGCGCGGCAGGTCGATCTCGACCGTCTCGACGAAGCGGCCAGGGCGCGGCGACATCACATAGACCGTGTCGGACAGGATGACCGCTTCCGAGATGGAATGCGTGACCAGGAAGGCGGTCGCCTTCCGGGCCAGGCAGATCCGTTGCAGCTCCATGTTCATGTAGTCGCGCGTCAGCTCGTCCAGCGCGCTGAAGGGCTCATCGAGCAGCAGCACCTCCGGCTCCGTGATCAGCATCCGGCAGATCGCCGCGCGCTGCGCCATGCCGCCGGACAGCTCGCTCGGGTAGACGCTGTCGAAGCCCTTCAGGCCAACGAGTTCGAGCAGCGCCCGCGCCTCGTCGTGCCGCGCGCGCGCCGCGGCCTTGCCGTCGCGGATCTCGATCGGCAGCACGATATTCTCGAGCGCGGTCTTCCAGGGAAACAGCGTCGCCTGCTGGAACATCATGCCGATGTCGCGCCGCGGACCGGTCACGGGCTTGCCGGCGAGCATCACGCTGCCCGAGCTGGGCGGCACCAGCCCCGCCATGATCTTCAACAGCGTGGACTTGCCGCAGCCCGACGCGCCGATGACCGAGGAGAAGCTTCCCTCGGTCAGCGTCAGGTCCACACTGCCGAGCGCCTGGATATTGCGCCGGGCATAGGTCTTGCTGACCCTGCGCAGTTCATACACCGGCCGGGCCTGTTGCCCGGCCGGTGCGAAGGCCTCTACCGCCGAGACACTCATCTCAAGTGCGGTTCCACGCCTCGATGAAGCGGTTGGTGTAGGCTGCCTCCAGGTTCGGCAGCGGCGCATCGAGTTCCTTGCTCTCGACCAGGCTCTGGTGCCAGGCGGCCCAATGCTGCGGATCCTGGTAGCCCCAGCCCTTGGCGGGATCGTGCGGCTGCCCCTTCTGCAGCACGACATCGAGAAGCGAGTTCGCGAAGCGGCGATCCTCGATCTCCTGCGGGTTGCCGGCTGAGAGGTGGCGCAGCACGCGTTCGCGATTGGCGGCGACGTTGGTGAAGCGCGTGGCGCGCACCAGCGCCCGGCCGAAGCCTTCCACCACCTGCGGATTGGCGTTGATGAAGGGCCCCATTGCCGCGTAGCCGTTGCCGAAGAAGGTCTGGAACTTGTCCGGCGTGATGTCGCGCACATGCATGCCGCGATGGTTCAGGATCGCGGCGTCGGCGGCCGCGCCGACATAGGCTTCGATGTCGCCGCGCATGAACCCGGCCACCGCAGGCCCGCCATCCCCCACCGGGATGAAGCGGTAGTCGCGCGGCTCCTGCATGCCGATATCGTTCAGGATCGCGCGCGCGAAGCCGACCTCCGCCCCATCGGCCGTGCCGACGCCGATGACCTTCCCGCGCAGATCGCCCGGCGTGCGGTAGCTGCTGTCGCGCTTCACAAGGATGCCGAAGGAACTGCGGGGCAGGGAGTTGTAGATGAAGACGACATCCGTCCCGCGCGCCCGTGCACGCAGCACCGGCCCCGGGCCTGGCCGCCCGAACTGGGCCTGGCCGGAGGCCAGCGCCTGCAGCACCGGGCCGGAGCCGTTCACCGATTCAGCGCGGACGTTCAAGCCTTCCTCGCGGAAGTAGCCCTCACCGGTGGCGACGTAGATGGGGTAGGAGTTGATCGCGGACGGGCTCGGCTGGACGAAGATGAGATTGCGAAGCGCGCGCGTCTGGCTCCGCGCCCCGCTGGCGAGGAAAGGCGCGGCGACAAGGCCAAGGGCAAGGCGGCGCGACACGCGCGTGATGCTGGTGGTCATGGACTATGGTTCCTCCTGGTTTATTTTATTGTGAAAGCTTATCCCAGCTTTGGCGCCCAGCAAGGCCTAATTCGTCGGTTTCGAGTTTCCGGAAGCTGCGCCATTGCGCGAAGGGCCTGTTGGCCTGCGCGCTGCGCGCAGCGCCGGCCTGAGCCGCCTTGACGGTCCGGAGAACGCCCACCTACGCTCCCCGGGATCGAGGCGTCAGACCCCGAGATGGGGACGCCTGCGCGCCGTCGAGGACGCGCCGAGCGCATCCCCGTTGACGAAGCGCCGCCGGCACAGCCGTGAGGAAGACATGAAGCTCGCCTATTTCGACGATTTCAGGCTCGGGGCGGTGAAGGGCGATGCGATCATCGACCTCACGCCGCTTCTCACGTCCCTGCCGCATCGCGACACGCAGGACCTCATGCCCGCGCTGATCGCGGATTTCGCCGCGCATCGCGCCCGGCTCGAAGCGCATGTCGCGACGGCGGCCGGCGTGCCCTTGAGCGGCGTGCGCCTGCGCGCGCCCCTGCCGCGCGCGCGACAGATCGACTGCATGGCGACGAACTACATGGAAAGCGGCACGCTGCCGAAGCCGCCGGCGATCAACGCCTTCCATAAGTCCCCGAGCTCCGTCATCGGGCCGGGCGACACGATGGTGCTGCCCGATATCCCCGCCACAGTCTTCGAGGCCGAGGCCGAGGTCGCGCTGGTGATCGGCAAGCGCGCGACCAATGTCAGCGAGGCAGAGGCGATGAGCCATGTCTTCGGCTACATGAACTTCATCGACGGCTCGGCGCGCGGCATGCCGCCGGAGCGCAACGTGTTCTTCCAGGCCAAGTCGCGCGACACCTTCGCGCCGATGGGACCCTGGATCGTCACTGCCGATGAGGTGGCGGACCCGCAGGCGCTGGATATCCGCCTCTGGGTGAATGGCGAGATCCGGCAGGACTTCAACACCAGCGACATGGCGCATTCCATCCCGCGCTGCATCGCGTGGCTCAGCAGCATCCATACGCTGGAGCCGGGCGATATCGTCGCCACCGGCACCAATCATCGCGGCCTCAGCGCGATGCATGATGGCGACCTGGTGGAACTCGAGGTCACCGGCATGGGCCGCCTGCATTTCCACATCCGCGACGACCTGAAGCGGAGCTGGACGCGCGAGAACCGCCTGCAGGAAAGCCAGAAGCTCATCGCCCGCGGGGGCACGCCGCCCGATTCCGGCATTACGGCGCGCCAGCTGACCGGCAAATACGCGCCGGTCTGAGAGTGCCCCGCGGCCATCGCGGGGCTTCTGGATCACGACTGGAATTTGGCTCGCGCCAGCGGGGCGGGGGGCATGGGCCCTTCCCCCCGGCGCGGCGACGCGGAGGCTTCCGGATGGCTGCAACGGGCGCGCTGACCGGGCAGGTCGCGATCATCACCGGCGGCAGCCGCGGCATCGGGCGCGCCATCGCGCTGCTTTTCGCGGAGCACGGCGCCGATATCGCTTTCTGCCACCTGCGCGACGCTGATGGCGCGGCGGAGGTCGCGGCCGGCATCGAGGCGCTTGGCCGCCGCGCCTTCGCGGCGGATGTCGATGTCGCCGACCTGCCGGGGCTGCGCGCCTTCATCGCCGGCGCCGAGGCCGCGCTCGGCCCCTGCGATGTGCTGGTGAACAATGCGGGCCTGAACCTGCGCGGCCCGATCGAGACGATCACGGAAGAGATGTTCGACCGCGTCATGGGCGTGCATGTCCGCGCCAGCTTCTTCGCCGCCCAGGCGGTCTGGGCGGGGATGGCCGCGCGGGGCAGGGGGCGGATCATCACCACCGCCAGCCAGCTGGCCTTCAAGGGCGCGGCCGGGATCGTGCCCTATTGCACGGCCAAGGCCGCGCTGGTGGGCATGACCCGCGCTTTGGCCCGCGAAGGCGCGCCGAAGGGCATATTGGTCAACGCCATCGCCCCAGGCCCGGTCGCCAGCGACCTGACCGCGCAACTCGGCCCCGACTGGGCGGCGAAGACGGGCGCGACCCTGCCGCTTGGCCGCATCGGCCAGCCGGAGGAGATTGCGGCCGCCGCGCTGCTGCTGGCCTCCTCGCCGGGCGGAGATTTCTTCGTCGGCGCCACCCTGTCGCCCAATGGCGGCGACGTGATGCATTAGCCGCGCATGACCGCCATCCGCACCCTGACCCCGCAGCAGGCCCAGCGTGCCGTGGAATGGGCCGCGGCGGAGGGATGGAACCCGGGTCTTGCCGACCTTGGTGCCTTCCTGGCGCAGGACGCTGGGCTGTTCCTGGGCGCTTTCCAGGGGGACGGCCTGCTCTCCGTCATCTCGGCCACGCGCTACGATCCGGGTTTCGGCTTCATCGGCTTCTACATCGCGAAGCCCGAGGTGCGTGGGCAGGGGCATGGCATCGCGGTTTGGCGCGCGGCCATGCGCCAGCTCGAAGGCCGGCTGATCGGCCTCGACGGCGTGGTGGCGCAGCAGGCGAACTACCGGAGATCGGGCTTTGCCCTGGCCTGGAACAATATCCGCTTCGGGGGCGATGCACTGATGTTGCCCGCGCCGCGCGCCCACATCGTGCCCGCCCTGTCCGTTCCCTTCGCCGCGATCGAGGCGCTGGACCGCCAGGTGTTTCCCGCCCCCCGCCCCGCCTTTCTCCGCGCCTGGCTCGGCGCGCCAGGCCATGTCGCGCTGGCGCTGCTTGAGGATGGGGAGGTGGCTGGCTTTGGTGTCATCCGCCCGAGCCACAACGGCCACAAGATCGCCCCCCTGGTCACCGCGACCGAGGGCCAGGCCGAATCGCTGGTCGCCGCGCTGCTGGTGCGCGTCGCGCCGGGGCCCGTTTTCCTCGATGTGCCGGAGCCGCATGACGCGGCGGTCGGGCTGGCCGAACGACTCGGCCTGAAGCCGGTCTTCGAGACGGCGCGGATGTATACGGGCCCGGCGCCCGCGGTCGCGATGGACCGGCTCTTCGGCATCGCCAGCTTCGAACTCGGGTAGCCAGCCCGCCCGCCCCCGGCTAAGCGGGCGCCATGACGATCCGGATCGAGATCGGCGCCACCCAGGCGGGCGCGCCCGCGACGCTCGACCTCGAGGAACTGCTGGCGACGCGGCTGCTCGTCCAGGGCAATTCGGGCTCGGGCAAGTCGCATCTGCTGCGGCGGCTGCTGGAACAATCGGCTCCCTGGGTGCAGCAGGCGGTGATCGACCCCGAGGGCGATTTCGTCACCCTCGGCGACCGATTCGGCCATCTGGTGCTGGACGCGGCCGAGTCGGGGCTGGCCGGGCTGAAGCGCGCCGCCGAAGGCGTGCGGCGCCACCGCGTCTCCGTGGTTCTGAACCTCGAGAACCTGGAAGTGGACAGCCAGCTGCGCCATGCCGCGGCCTTCCTGGACGGGCTGTTCAACACCGAACGCGACGCCTGGTCGCCCATGCTGGTCGTGGTGGATGAGGCGCAGCTTTTTGCCCCCGCCATGGGCAGCGATGTCTCGGACGAGGCGCGGCGTACTTCGCTCGCCGCCATGACGGATCTCATGTGCCGCGGGCGCAAGCGCGGGCTGGCGGGGATCGTCGCCACCCAGCGCCTTGCGAAGCTTGCCAAGAATGTCGCGGCCGAGGCCTCCAACTTCCTGATGGGGCGCACCTTCCTCGACATCGACATGGCCCGCGCGGCCGATCTGCTGGGGATGGAGCGCCGCCAGGCGGAGATGTTCCGCGACCTGGCGCGTGGGCATTTCGTGGCGCTCGGCCCAGCCATCTCTCGCCGCCCGCTGCCGCTCAGGATCGGGGAGGTGGAGACCGGCACGCGCGGCGGCGGGCCGAAGCTGGTGTCACCGCCCGGCGCGGCTTCGGAGGAGGCGCGGGAGATGATCCTGAAGGCCGCCGCCGCCCCGGAACCGCGCACTCCGCCGCCGCGCCGCGCCCCCGCCCCCGCGCCCGACATCGCCGCCCAACTGGCCGCCGCGCGCCCGGTGGCGGTGCATGAGAAGGTGGCGGAGGCGCCATCGGACGAAGACCGCGCGGCCCGCGCGACCCAGCTCGCCCAGGTGCTCCGGCAATTGATGACGGAGCCGGAGGCCGCCTTCCGCCAGCCGGCCGTGCTCTACCAGGATTTCCTGGTGCGTCTGAAGATCGCGCGGCTCGGCGCGCCGCCCGACCTCGTCGCGTTCCGCCGCATGCTGGCGCTCGCCCGCGCCGGGGTGGATGAGGCGGCGCTGGCCACCGACCCGCAATGGCCCGAAGTCGCCGCGCAGGCCGCCGCGCTGCCGGAGGATACGCAGGGCGTCTACCTGCTGCTGGCCGGTGCCGCGCTATCGGCGCGGCCCTGCCCGTCGGATGAGGCGATCGCGCGCGCCTATGGCAGCCGTTCGCCCGGCCGTGCGCGGCGGCTGCTGGAATGGCTGGAAGGGCAGGGCGCCATCGTCTGCCGCACCGATGCGCTTGGGCGGCGGATCGTGGCCCTCACCGGCTCGGGGCGAGAGACGGCGGCGGGCGATCCGGCGGATCGGGGGTAGCGGGTTCCGCCAGCGGGCCCGCTTGAGCCGCCAAGCGCGGCCGCGCTCTACCCGCTGCTGGGCCAGGGGCTGCGCGGCGCATCGCCGCGCGGGGCGGGGCGGCGATGCCGGGCGGCTTCGACCATCAGCATCTCGCCGAGATTTTCCTGCGTCAGCAGCCCGATCAGCCGGCCCGCGCCATCCGTGACACCGACCGGCGCGGCCGCGTCCTGCATCGCCCGCAGCGCATCCTCAAGCGGCGCGCGATGCGGCACCACCGCCACATCCGACTGCATCGCCCCCAGCACGGCGCCCTCCGGGCCGGTTTCCTGCAAGGCGCGGATCATGTCGGCGCGGGTCAGGATGCCCCGCAGCCGGCCCGATGCGTCGAGCACGGGGAAGTCGGTCTGCGTGGTCCGCAACAGCAGCTCCACCGCATCGGCGATCCGCGCGGCGGTGGGCAGCGTCTCGAAGCGGGTCACCATCGCATCCGCCGCCACCATGCCCCGCGACAGCTCCCGCAATTGCATCGCCTGGCTTTCCACCCCCGCGCCGAGCCAGACGAACAACGCGACGAAGACCAGCAGCGGCGCCCCGCCGAGCAGGCCCAGCAGCCCCATCCCGAAGGCCAGCGCCTGGCCGATGCTGGCCGCCACATCCGTCGCGCGCCGATTGCCCAGCCGCATGCCGAGCAGGGCGCGCAGCACGCGCCCGCCATCCATCGGGAAGGCCGGGATCAGGTTGAATACCACCAGCGTGACATTCACCCAGAACAGCCGCGCCAGCAGCGACTGGCCCGGATCCTCCAGCCCCGCCATCGCCGCCACATCCGGCACGCCGCCGAGCGGCAGCAGCAGCAGTGTCGCGATCGCCACATTCACCGCCGGCCCGGCCAGCGCCACCACCAGCTCCTCGGCTGGCTTTTCCGGGATGCGGTCCAGCCGCGCGACGCCGCCGATGGGCAGCAGCGTGATGTCGGGGGTCGCGATGCCGTAGCGCCGCGCGGCCAGGACATGGCCGAATTCATGCAGCAGGACGCAGGCGAAGATCAGGGTGATGAAGGCAACACCCTGGATCGCCTCTGGCATTCCGCCCCGCATCCCATGCGCCAGCCCGATCCAGGCCAGCAGCAGCAGGAAGGTGAGGTGCAACCGGATCTCGGTGCCGAGAACCCGGCCAAGTGGGATCGCCCAGCTCATCCGTTATCCTCCCCGTCGCTGCGCCATGCAGCACAAGGCGGGAGGTGGACTGCAGAACCCTCTCCCCCCGCAGGGGGGAGAGGGCAGGGTGAGGGGGGCTATGAAGGCGGATAAAGCCTAGCCCGGCCTGGACGTCCCCCTCACCCAACCCTCTCCCCGATGAGGGGGAGAGGGCCCGAAGCCCAGCTTACGACCGCGCCTGATGGACCTCAGCGCGCCAGTTGCGGGGTTGGTTGCAGGCGGGCGATGTCGAAGCCCTGCGCGGCGGCGGTGCCGATGGCGGCGGCGTAATCGCCCTCCGTCATCCTGGGCGTGCGCGACAGCACCCAGAGGAAGTTGCGGCTGGGCGTGCCGACGACCGCCCAGCGATAATCGGGGTCGAGCCCGATCACCCAGTAGTCGCCATAGAAGGGCCAGAAGAAGGTGACGCGGAGCCTCGCATTGCCGCTGCCTTCCACCGCATAGGCCCGCGCGGTCGCCACCGCTTCCGCGTTGCCCGCGCCGGCATCGACGCAGCGATTGGTGACGCCCACCTGCCCATCCGGGCGCAGCGCGTAGGTGGCGGTGGTCTCCACGCAGCGCCGGCTGCCGCCATCCTGGAAGGAATTCGGCAGCCGCGCGATCTCGTACCAGGTGCCGAGGTAGCGCTGCAGATCGACGCTGGCGACGGTCCGCACCGGCGGGCCTTCCGGCGGCGGCGCGTCGCAGGCGCCCAGCAGCAGCAGGGCGAGGACAGCAAGCCGCTTCATGCTTCGGTTCCCTTCGTGCAGCCCGGCACCACCCCGGCGGGCAAGGCGGCGACATGGTCGAAGATGGCGCCGGCGGTGGTGATCCAGACATCCCCCCGCGCCTGTGCCACCACCGACAGCGCACGCCGCAGCACGCGGAGCCGGTGCGGCTGGCCGATGATGTAGGGGTGCAGCGCGATGCCCATGACCTGGGGCAGGCCATCGGCGCGCAGCTGGCGCAGCCTTTCCTCGAAATCATCCACGATCATCCGCGCGAAGGCCTCGGCCGATTCGCGGCGGGCGACGATGGCGGGGATGTCGTTGACCTCCTGCGGATAGGGCATCGCCAGCAGCGGGCCGCCGCGCGTCCGCATCCAGACCGGCGCGTCATCGGCGCACCAGTTCATGGTGTAGCGATAGCCAGCCTCGGCCAGCAGGTCCGGGGTGGTGCGGCTTTCCGCGATCCAGGGGGACAGCCAGCCGCGCGGCGCGCTTCCCTCATGCCGGGCGATGGCCTCGGTCGACTCGGCGATCAGGCGGCGTTCCTCGGCCTCCGGCAGCACCGATTGGCGTTCGGAATTGGTGCGGCCATGGCCGGCCATCTCGTCGCCACGCGCCCGATGCGCGGCCACCAGATCCGGCGCGTAGTCGTACATCGCGCTGTTGAGCAGCACGGTCGCGGGCATCGCGACCTCCCCCAGCAGATCCAGCAGCCGCCAGCCCCCGACCCGGTTGCCGTAGTCGCGCCAGGCGAAGTTCAGCACATCCGGCTGCGGCCCGCCGGGCGCGAGTTCCGCGCCCAGCCCCTCGCCAAAGGCGAAATGCTCCAGGTTGACGCCGAGATAGACGGCGAGCTTCGCCCCGCCCGGCCAGGCGTATGGCCTGCGTCCCCGCCAGGCCGTGTAGTCGTAGCGTCCATGGGTCGGCAGCATCGGGGCTCCTCGGCGCGCATCCGGGGCGACAGCTTGTCCCGCCCTGTCTCCACCGCAAGTGTCAGGTGAACGTGACGGGGGTGGGTGACCTGCCCGCGGGCCTGTCCTAAGGTTGCGGCGCGATGTCACGGGCTGCGACAGGAATGGACCGCGCTGCGGAGGAGCTTCTCCGGCGCGAAGCAAAGGCGGCGCGCGCGCGCCTCGCCCTGCCGCTTGCGCTCGGCGTGGCGCAGGTGGCCTCCGGCATTGCCCAGGCCTGGCTCATCGCGTCCCTGATCGCCGCCTTGCTCGGCTTCGGCGCGGCGGGCTGGACGGAGCTGGGCGCGGCGGCGGCGCTGGCCTTGCTCTCGGCCGGGCTCGGCGTCGCGCAGGAACGCGCGCTGGTCGCGGCGGGGGAAGCGGCGAAGGCCCGGCTCCGCGCCACCGTCTTCGAAAGGCTGCTGGCCGAAGGCCCCGCCGACCAGCGCCCGGTCGGTGAACGCGCCGCGCTGATCGTGGACCGGATCGAGGCGCTGGAAGGCTTCCTGACCCGCTGGCTGCCGGCGGCGGCACTCGCCGTTGCCGGGCCGCTGATGGTCGGCGCCGCCGCCTTCGCGGTGGACAGGACCAGCGGCGTGATCCTGCTGGTCGCGGGCCTGCTGGTGCCCGTCGCCATGGCGCTGACCGGCATCGGCGCCGCCCAGGCCAGCCGCCGGCAGTTCGAGGCGCTGGGGCGCCTTTCGGGCCGATTCCTCGACCGCATGCGCGGCCTGCCCACATTGGTCCTGTTCCGCCGGCAGGAGGCCGAGGCCGAGGCCTTGTCCACCGCCGCGGCGGAGTTGCGCGCCCGCACCATGAAGGTGCTGCGCGTCGCCTTCCTGTCCACCGCCGCGCTCGATTTGCTGGCGGCGGCCGCCATCGCGGTGCTTGCCATCCGCCATGGCGCGATCCTCGGGGCGGGCCATCCGGATCCGGCGGCGGCGATCTTCTGCCTGCTGCTGGTGCCGGCCTTCTTCGCGCCGCTCCGCAGCTTCTCCCAGGCCTATCATGAGAAGCTCTCGGCACGCGGCGCGGCGGGGGACCTCGCGCCGCTGCTGGCCGAGCTCGCCGGCCCGCCCGGCCTGGTGCTGGAGGAGATGCCGCCCAAGGTCGTCGTGACCTTCCAGGATGTGCGCCTCAGCTACGACCCGGCCCGCCCGCCGGCGCTGGATGGCCTGTCCTTCCGCGTGCTGCCGGGGGAGACGCTGGTGCTGACCGGCGCCTCGGGCGCGGGGAAGTCCAGCGTGCTGCGGCTGCTGATGGGCTTCCGCAAGCCCGATGCGGGGCGCATCGCGCTGAACGGCCAGGATGCGACGCTGCTCGCGCCCGCCGAGTTGCGGCGCCTGTCCTCCTATGTCGGGCAGCGCGCGCACCTGTTCCGCGGCACGCTGCGGGAGAATATCCGCCTCGCCCGCCCCGACGCCACCGATGCCGAGGTCGAGGCCGCCGCCGAAGCCGCGCAGGTCATGACCTTCGCCCGCGGGCTGAGCCAGGGCCTCGACACGCTGGTCGGGGAGGGGGGCTTCGGCCTGTCGGGCGGCCAGGCGCAGCGCGTGGCGGTGGCCCGCGCCTTCCTGCGCGATGCGCCGCTGGTGCTGCTGGATGAGCCGACCGCGCATCTCGACCCGGGGACGGAGGCGGATGTACTGGACAGCCTGCGCCGGCTCTGCGCCGGGCGCACCGCGATCGTCGCGACCCATAGCCGCGCCGCGCAGCGCATCCTGGGCCGGGTGCTGGAGATCGAGGCCGGCCGCGCCGCCGGCGCGCGGATGGCGGGGGAGTGACGCGCGCATGACCGGCGACCTTCTCCGCGTCCTTGGCATGTGGCGCAGCCGTGGCGGCTGGCTGGCGGCGGGCATCGCGGTCTCGGCGCTGGCGTCCCTGTTCGGCCTCGCGCTGCTCGGCTTCGCCGGGCGGGGCGTGGCGGAGGGGCTGACCGGCGCGGCGATCTTCGCGGGCGGCGCGGCGGCGCTGGTGTGGATGCGGGTCTTCGCCGTGGCACGGCCTGTCGCGCGCTACCTGGATCGGCTGGTCGCCCATGCGGCGGCCTTCCGGGCGCTGGCCGATACGCGGGTCTGGTTCTTCCGCCGCCTCGCGGAACGCCTGCCCTCGGGCCTCGGCTTCCGGCGCAGCGGGGATCTGCTGGGGCGGCTGGTATCCGACATCGATGCGCTGGACCGCCTGTATCTGGGCGTGCTGGTGCCGGCGGTCTCGGCGGCGGCGGTGGTGCTCGCGATCGCGGTGGTGCTCGGCGCGGCATCCCCCACCCTCGCGCTTCTGGTCGCACTGCCGCTGGCGCTCGCCCTGCTGCTGCCGCCGCTGCTGGCCCCCGGCGCGGCGGAGGCCGGGCGGCGTGTCGCCGCCGCGCAGGGCAGCCTGCGCGCCGCCGCCGTCGATCCGTTGACCGGGATCGAGGACACGCTGTCCGCCGGCGCCGAGCGCGTCGCCGCCAGCCGCGTGGCGGAGGAAGGGGCGCGGCTTTCGGCGGCGCAGCGGATGCTCGCCTGGCGCGGCGCCTGGGGTGGGGCTGCGGGGCAGGTGCTGACCCAGGCGGCGATGCTGGGTGCCATAGCCTGGGGGCTGGCGAGTGGGCAGGCGGCGGTGGCCGGCGCGGTGCTCGGCCTGTTCCTGGCGGCCGCGGCGGCCGAGGCCTTCGGGCTGCTGCCCCGCGCGGGCGCGGCGCTGGCCGCCGCCGCCGCCAGCGCGCGCCGCCTGTTCGAGGCCGCCGATGCGGCCCCGCCTGTCGCGGAACCCGTCAACCCGGCCGCCCCGCCCACGGGCCACGCGATCCGGGTGCAGGGGGTGCAGTTCAGCTGGGCGCCGGATCGCCCGCCGGTCTTCGACGGGCTTGACCTCGATGTGCCGGAAGGCGCGCGAATTGCTCTGCTTGGGCCGTCCGGCGTGGGCAAGTCCACGCTGACCTCGCTGCTGCTGAAGCTCGCGGCGCCGCAGGCGGGGCGCATCCTGCTGGGTGGCGTGGATATCGCGACGCTCGCCGCCGATGAGGTCCGCGCGCGCGTCACCTGCCTGACCCAGGATGCGCGGCTGTTCGACGACAGCATCGAGGCCAATCTCCGCCTCGCCCGGCCGGATGCCGATGCGGTGGCGCTGTGGCGCGCGCTGGATGAGGCCGGGATCGGCGAGTTGGTCCGCACCCTGCCCGATGGCCTGGAGACAAGATGCGGGGAGGCCGGGGCGCGCTTCTCCGGCGGGCAGGCGCGGCGGCTGGTGCTGGCGCGGGCGCTGCTGGCCGATACGCCGGTGCTGATCCTGGATGAGCCGGCGGCCGGGCTCGACCCCGACACCGAACGCGCCTTCCTGGAGACGCTGCACGAGGCGACGGCGGGGCGCACGGTGATTCTGATCGTCCATCGCCTGATCGGCGTGGAACGCCCGACACGTATCCTGCGCCTGGCGGGCGGGCGGGCGCTGGCGGCAATGGGATAGTGGTGGAGGGGCCTGACCCGTCTCGCCTTCAAAGGCTCAAGGCGCCGGATCGAACCGGCGCCTCGCCCTGGGCGGCAACGCGGCGCAGCCGCTGAAGATCAGCGCCTGCGCCGGGGTCCTCGCAAAGCCGCGTAGCGGCTTTGTGTGGCGTTAGACGAGCTTCGGCAGGTAGGCGCTGATGCCCTCGACCGGGGTGCCGGCCAGCCAGAATTCGAGATCCGCCTTGGTCGGCTGGGTCGGCTCGGGGCGCTGGATGGTGATCTCCACCCGGCCCACTTCGCGGCCATTGCTGTCGGTGATGGCGGGTTCGACGGCGGCGATCATCAGCTCCGCCTGCGCGGTCGGCAGGGCGTGGATGCGGCCGAGGATGCGCGCCAGCACGCCGAGCTTCGCCCGGCCGCTGGCATCCCCATCGGCCACCTTGATCGCGATCCCGATCGCCTTGTCGCGCACGCAGGCGACGACATAGCCCTCTGCGCCGTTCTTCGCGATGACGTTGCCGTCGCAGAAGCGGATCAGGCGAGCCAGCGGGCTGTCCTTGCCGGCCAGGTGGTCCGGATAGGCGGCCATGGCGCCCATCACCCGGCGCGCGGCCGCGCGCCGGGCGGGGGAGACGGCCTGCGCCACGCCAAGCCGCGCCATCGCTTGCGCCATCACGCCGATCGGCAGCGACAGGGCGGGCAGGCCGCAGCCATCGCCGGCGGCGGCGAAGCCATCGGCCGACATGCCGGTGAATTCCGACAGCACGTCGCGATACAGGCGCTGCGCCGGGTGGTCCGGGTTCGCGTAATCCAGCCCGCCGCCCATGTGCTTGGCCATGCTCAGGAAGCCGCAATGCTTGCCGGAGCAGTTATGATAGATGCGGCGCGGGCCGCCGCTGGCCCAGGCCGTGCCCTGGTCCGCCACGCCCCTCGGCAGGGCCGGGCCACAGATCAGCGCATCCTCGGTCATGCCGAGCCGGGAGAGCCAGTCGGTCACCAGCGCCACCTGGAAGGGCTCCGCGTGATGGGACGCGCAGGCCAGCGCGATATGCTCATCCGTCAGGCCGAGCGCATCCGCCGCGCCGGATTCCACCAGGGCCACCGCCTGGAAGGGCTTCAGCGCGGAACGCGGCGTCGGTGCCCAGCCCGGATCGCCCCAGGCGTGACGGAGCGTGCCGGCGGTATCGGCCACCGCGACGATCCCGTGATGCAGGCTTTCGACCACCGGCCCGCGCCAGATGCGAGCGAGCTCCACGAGCTCAGGACCCTTCGGCATGGACTACCCCCTGTTGCGCGCGCGGTTTATCGTGACGAACGCTGGACTCCACAAGCCGGGGATCGCAGCAGTTTCGTCGGGTTGGCCTGACGAAAAGGGGCCTTCCCGCCCGATTGTCAACACAGACTGACAAATGAGTGTCAATCAAGATTGACGATTGCGGGCCGTGGCTTCGGGGGGATGTCGGATTCGGACAAATGCCCTGCCGCGTGCCGGCCATGTGGCTGGGTCGGCGCGGAAAGGGAAGGAGAGGGTGCATAGAGGAATATGATCCTATGTGCCCCCCTCTGTCCAGCTTCGCGACGACTGGCGCCGGCCGCGTCTTGCGGCTACCTGAATCCCCGTTGAGGAGAACCGGCGCATGGCGGCAGTTCAGGGCGGCAAGCAGCCGCAATGGATCTCGGCGGAAGAGGCGGCGGCGCTGGTCCAGCCCGGCGACTGGCTGGACTACGGCACATCCTTCAACCAGCCCGATGCGGTGGACCGCGCACTCGCCGCGCGCGGCCAGGAATTGTCCGGCGTCGGCATCCGCAACTGCCTGACCGTCCGCCCCCGCGCGGTGCTGGAACAGGAACCGGAAGGCCGCGCCTTCCATGTCTTCAACTGGCATTTCTCCGGCTATGACCGGCGCTGGCACGATGCCGGGCGCGTCACCTACACCCCCTGCAACCTCGGCGAGATCCCGCACTACTACCGCCGCAACATCGAGCGCGTGGACATCGCCATCCTGAAGGCCACGCCGCCGGATGCGGATGGCTTCCTCTGCCTCGGCCCCAACAGCCTCTGGCACGGGGCGGTGATGGAGCGCGCGAAGCGCATCGTGATCGAGGTCTCGGGCCAGGTCCCGACCGCCTTCGGCACCGACAACCGCATCCATCTGAGCCAGGTCGATGCCCTGGTGCAGGGCGAGGACGGGCCGACGCCGGAACTCCCCTCCGCCCCCGTCGCCGATGTGGACCGCGCGGTCGCCGCCCAGATCGCCGAGCGGATCGAGGATGGCGCCTGCCTGCAGATCGGCATCGGCGGCATGCCCAACGCCGTCTGCGCGCTGCTGCTGGAAGCGGGGATCAAGGATCTCGGCATCCACACGGAGATGATGAATGACGGCCTCGCGGCGCTGTACCGCGCGGGGCTGATCAAGGGCTCGGCCAAGGCGGTGGAGCCGGGGAAGATCACCTACACCTTCGCGCTGGGCACGCGGGCGCTGTACGAGACGGTCGCGGACAACCCCGATTTCCTCTGCCTGCCGGTCGATGTCACCAACGACCCGGCGGTGATCGCCCGGAACGACCGTGTGGTGGCGATCAACAACACGACGCAGATCGACCTGCAGGGCCAGGCCGCGAGCGAGAGCGACGGGCACCGCCACATCTCCGGCACCGGCGGCCAGCTGCAATTCGTCCGCGGCGCCTATGCCTCGGCCGGCGGCAAGAGCTTCATCTGCCTGGCCTCGACCTATGAACGGAAGGGCATCCGGAAAAGCCGGATCGTGCTGGACCACACGCCGGGCAACATCATCACCACGCCGCGGTCGGACATGATGTATGTCGTGACCGAATTCGGCTGCGTGAATCTGAAGGGGATGTCGGTGGCGGAACGCGCACGCGCCCTGATCGGCCTGGCGCATCCCGATTTCCGCGAGGAGCTGTCCCGTGCGGCGCGGGAGAAGGGGCTGGTGCCGCGGTTCTATTTGTAGGGGGCGGCCGCTTCAGGCGACCTTCTCCCTCTCCCCCCACAGGGGGGAGGTCCGACGCACTGCGTCAGGCGCCGGAGTTGCGGCAGTGTGCCGCCGCTTACGCAGGTTGGTTGGGGTGAGGGGGGGCGCACAGCGCAGGGGCGCTCACCGAGTGCCGTAGGCCCCTTCATGTCGCAGGGCAGTCGCGCCCCCTCCCGCCCTCGCTTTGCTCGGGCACCCTCCCCCGCGACGCGGGAGAGGGGATGTAGGGTGCTCGTCGAAGGGGTGGGCGCCTCAGCCCTCCCCGGCGAAGCGGGAGAGGGGATTTGGGGCGCCTCAGCCCTCCACCGCTTCCACCATCATCTGGCAGAAGCGCCCCAGCGCGTCGGGGTGGATCCAGCGGGCGACGGCGACCACTTCGCCCTCCGGCCAGATCCAGGTGTAGTTGCCGCCGGCTCCTTGGGCGAAGACGGAGCTGCGCGGCGCCAGCGGGTGACGCCCCGCGCCGTTCAGCCACCAGAGGAAGCCGTAGGACGGGTTGAGCGGGCAGGGGGATAGCGACCAGTCCAGCCACTGCGACGGCACCAATTGCTTCCCCGCCCAGTCGCCGCGCCGCAGCACCAACCGCCCGACCTTTTCCTGGTCCTCGGCATGGATGCGGAGCCCCGCGCCCCAATGCGTCCCGCCGGGGACAGAGGGCAGGCGGCGGCCGTCGATCTCGACCACCGCATTGTCATAGGCGTACCAGACCCAGTCCCGGCTGCCGCCGATCGGGTCCAGGATGCGTTCCGCGAAGACCTCCGGCAGCGGCCGGCGGAACAGGTGCAGCAGCGACAGCGCCAGCCGGTTCACCCGGACATCGTTGTATTCCCAGTAGCTCCCCGGCGCCTGCAAGGGGCGCGCAACGCCCTTCGGCCCCGCGCCTTCCCGCGCCAGGTCCCGGCCGCGGTCGATCAGGTCCGACTTGCCGAACAACTCCCCTTCCCATTCCGAGGTGTTGGTCAGCAGGTGCCGCCAGGTGATGGGGGCGTTCTGGTCGCTCTCGAAGCCGCCATCATGGACGCGGGCGCGGACCGGCTCGTCGATATCGGGCAGCAGCCCGTCGGCCCAGGCGATGCCGGCCAGCAGCGAGAGGTAGGATTTCGCCACGCTGAAGGTCATGTCCGCCTGCCGCGTGTCACCCCAGGATGCGATGACCTCCCCGCGCCGCGTGACGAGGCCATTCGGCGCGCCGCGCGGGAAGATCGGGCCGAGGATGGTGTTGAAGGGCGGCGGCTCGAAATGCCCGCCTTCCAGATGCGCGCGCAGGTCGCGCGGGAAGGGGGATTCATGCGCGGCGGCGAAGGCAGCGGCGGCGGCGAGGGCGGGCGTGCTCATGGGATGGAGACTGCCCGGCTTGCCCGGCTTCGGTAACCCCCTCCACGCTCGGCCCGGACACCCCACATTCACGGATGAGAGAAGGAGGACGCCACATGGCGATGGAAACGGCCACGATCGGCGGCGGCTGCTTCTGGTGCATCGAGGGCGCGTTGCGCCACCTGGATGGCGTGAGCCGCGCCGAAAGCGGCTATGCCGGCGGCCATGTGGACAATCCGAGCTATGAGGAGGTCTGCGCCAAGCGGACCGGCCATGCGGAGGTGGTGCAGATCGATTTCGACCCGGCGAAGCTCAGCTATGCCGACCTGCTGCGGATGTTCTTCACCCTGCATGACCCCACCACCCGGGATCGCCAGGGCAATGATGTCGGCCCGCAATACCGCAGCATCATCCTGACCCATTCGCCGGAGCAGGATGCGATTGCGCGGCAGGTGATCGCGGAGATCGATGCCGCCGGCATCTGGGGCGCGAAGGCGGTGACGGAGGTCGTCCCGCTGACCCGCTTCTGGCCCGGCGAGGCCGAGCATCAGGACTACTTCGCGCGCAACCCGTGGTCGGGCTATTGCCGGGTGGTGGTGGCGCCG
Organism: Roseomonas mucosa; assembly: GCA_945878375.1. Classification (GTDB taxonomy): domain Bacteria; phylum Pseudomonadota; class Alphaproteobacteria; order Acetobacterales; family Acetobacteraceae; genus Falsiroseomonas; species Falsiroseomonas mucosa_A. The sequence goes on from CAMDWG010000011.1 coordinate 94,126, forward strand.
AAGGTCGCGAAGTTCCGCAAGACCTTCGCGGATCGGCTGAAGCAGGGGGCGGCGTGATGTTTGGGGCCAAGGACAAGCGGACGGACGAAACCTTCCCGGTCGCGAAGACAGAGGCGGAGTGGCGGGAGACCCTCTCGCCCGAGGCCTTCCGCGTGCTGCGCCAGCACGGCACGGAACGCCCCGGCACCAGCCGGCTGAACGCGGAAAAGCGCGCCGGTGTCTTCGCCTGCGCCGGCTGCGGCACGAAGCTGTTCGAGGCTGGCGCGAAATTCGAAAGCGGCACCGGCTGGCCCAGCTTCTTCCAGCCCATCGAGGGCGCGGTGGCGACCACCACCGACCGCAGCTTCTTCATGACCCGGACGGAGGTGCATTGCGCGCGCTGCGGCGGGCATCTGGGCCATGTCTTCCCGGACGGCCCGCCGCCGACCGGGCAACGATATTGCATGAACGGCGTCTCTCTCGACTTCAAGCCTGCGGAATGAAGCGCCCGGGCATCGGGTGACGAGGGATTTGCCCGTGCCCCGTAACACCGGCCTGGACAAGCGCCGGGGTGACTGCTCAATCGCCATGATCGCCCTTGCCAGAGGATACCCTTTGCGCCTGCGCCACCTGCCGTTCGCCCTGCCCGTGCTGGCGCTGCTGCTGGCACCCGCCGCTGCCCGGGCCGACCTGCTCTTCGTCCTCAACTCGGGCGAGGCCTCGGTCAGCGTCCTGGACCCGGCGACGCGCCAGGAACTGCGCCGCATCCCCGTGCTGCGCGAACCGCACCATCTGGTGCTGACGCCGGATGGGCGGGAACTGGTGCTGGGGGATTCGGCGGGGAATGAGCTGATCTTCCTCGACCCCTCGACCGGGGAGGTGCGGCGGCGGGAGCGCATCTCCAACCCCTATCACCTGGAATACAGCCCCGATGGCCGCTGGCTGGTGATCGCGAGCCTCCGGCGCGACCAGGTGGACATCTACGATGCCGCGACGCTTGCGCTGGTGCATCGCTTCCGCCCCGGCGACATGCCGAGCCACATCGCCTTCTCGCCGGACAGCCGCCGCGTCTTCGTCACCATGCAGGGCGACCGCGCGGTGGTGGCCTTCGACATGGAAACCCGCACCCAGCTCTGGTCGGCCGAGGTCGGGCCGGAGCCGGCGGGGATCATCTGGCATCGCGGCAAGCTCATCATCGGCGTGATGGGGGCCGATTACTTCTCTGTCCTCGACCCCGAGACGCGGGAGGTGACGCGCGGCTTCACCCTCGGGCGCGGGGCGCACACCATCTTCCCCGCCCCGGATGGGCGGTCGCTCTTCGCGACATCGCGCGTGGACAGCCGGCTGGCGGAGATCGACCCCGATACGCTGGCGGTGCGGCGGGTGTGGAACATCCCCGGCGGGCCGGATTGCATCACCTTCGACCCCGAGGGGCGCGTATGGATGACGCTGCGCTGGCAGGGGCGGATCGCGGTGGTGGATCCGCGCGATCCGAACGCGCAGCCGCAATGGCAGACCGGCCGCGTGGGACGCAGCCCGCATGGCATCTTCTTCAAGCCGCGCCGGGATGGCGTGGCGGGCGATTTCACCTGGAGCATGGCCGGCGTGACATCGGGCACAAGGCCGCTGGCCGCGCCGCTCGCCGTCCCCCCTTCCGCCGCTCGCCCGCCCGTGCTGCCCGGCGCGGCGACGCCGGCGGCGCTGCGCTGAACCGATGCGGCGGCGCGCATGGCTCGGTGCGACCCTGGCCGGGCTCGCGGCGCCCGCCCTGGCCCGCGCGCAAGCCCCCGCGCGCTGCGCGGGGCCGCTCTACCTGACCATCGACACCGGCTGGAGCCGGGAGGCGGAGCAGATCGCCGCCATCCTCGCGCGGCATCGCATCCGCGCGACGCTGTTCATCGCCGATGAGCCGACATTTCGCGGCGATACGACGCTGTCCGACGCCTGGGCGCCCTTCTGGCGCGCGCGGGCGGCGGAGGGCCATGTCTTCGCCAGCCACACCTGGCGGCATTGGTATTTCCGGGGCGACCCGGCGCTGGGCCAGGTCAGCTATGTCCGCCGCGGCGGCGGGGCGCAGGAGGTGCTGGACCAGCAGGCGCTCTGCGCCGAGCTCGACCGGCCGGTCGCCGCGCTGCGGCGGATGGTGCCGGATGCGGTGGTGCTGCCGCTGTGGCGCGCGCCGGGGGGTATCACCACGCCGGGCGCGGTGCGGATGGCAGGCGCCTGCGGGCTGCGCCACCAGGGCTGGACGCGCAACGGCTTCCTGGGCGACGAGCTGGATAGCGGCCAGCACCCGAATGCTGCGCTGCTGCGCCGGAACCTCGCCAATATCCGCGCGGGAGAAGTGCTGGTGATGCATTGGGGCGTCCGCAGCCGCCGCGAGCCCTTCGCTGAGATATTCGAGGACCTCGTTTCGGGCTTGATCGCGCGCGGCTTCTGTTTCGAAACCCTGCCAGTCGGGGGTATAGGGATCTGATGTTCGATTGGCTGATGAACCTCTGGGTCGATACCTCGGGCGCGATCTATGAAGGCGCGGTGCAGCCGGCGCTCTATGCGCTGGGGCTGATGGTGTGGGCCGACCGGGTGCAGGAATGGCTGGATTTCGCGCTGCTCGGCATCGTGCAGATCGTGCTGGTCTATGCGGTCTGCCGGCCGCTGGAAGCCATCAAGCCGGTGGAGGCCGTCACCGACCAGAAGGCGGTCTGGACGGATGTGATCTACACGCTGCTGGCGCGGCTCGGCCTGCTGCCGCTGATTGCCTTCGTCGCGCTGTCCTGGGCGGAACGCACGCTGCAGGGGGTGCTGGCCGATACCGGCTTCGTCGCCCCGACGCTGGAGACGATGTTCCCCGGGCTGCGCGACTGGCCGCTATTCGCGCTGCTGCTCTATGTCGTGATCCTGGATTTCGGCGAGTATTGGCGCCATCGCTTCCAGCACAGCTTCCGCTGGTGGTACGCACTGCATTCGGTGCATCACGCGCAGCGCCAGATGACCTTCTGGACCGATGACCGCAACCACCTGCTGGATGATGCAATCGCGGCGGTGTGGTTCGGCGTCGTCGCGCTGCTGATCGGCGTGCCGCCGGTGCAGTTCGTGCTGATCGTCATGCTGCGCCAACTGGCCGAAAGCCTGAGCCATGCGAATGCCAGGATCGATTTCGGCCGCCTTGGTGAACGCGTGCTGGTCTCGCCGCGCTTCCACCGCATCCATCACGGGGAGCTTTCGGCGGGCGAGGATGGGCGCAACTACGCGGTGCTGCTGCCGATCTGGGACTGGATGTTCGGCACCGCCGATTTCGACCGCAAGAGCTACCCCCGCACCGGCGACCCGAATGCACCGGAGAGCCTGGCGACGGGCGGCTGGGTTCGCCAGCAGGTGGACGGGTTCCGGGAGCTGGGCAAGGCGCTGCGCGGCCGCTGACGCCGCATGCGCCGGGTCCGCGCAGCGTCTTCTCCCCCGTCGCGCCGAGGCGTAGGGTCGGGACCGTCTCTCTGAGGGAGCGAGGAAGGATGCGACGCAGGTTGATGCTCGGTGCGGCCGCCGGGCTGGTCGGGGCCGCCGCCGGCGCCAGGGCGCAGCAACCGCATCACGGCCTCCCCATCCCGTCCGACCGCATGGCGCGGCTGCGCGGGCAGGGGCCGGTGGTCCTGACGCCCGCCCAGCTCGCCCAGCGCGTGGTGGACAGCCCCGCCCCCGCCGGCCCGCCCGGCCGCTGGGTGTCCCGCGCGCCGCTGCCCATCCCGCGCACCGAGATGGCCTGGGCCGCGGAGGCGCAAGGCAAGCTCTGGGTCATCGGCGGCTATGCCGAGCAGATGGTCAACAACAGCTTCGTCCATGTCTACGACCCCGCCACCGACAGCTGGACCGAGAAGGCGCGCCTGCCGCGCGGGGCGAACCATGTGGGCGTCGCGACCCTTGGCGATCGCATCTATGCCTTCGGCGGCTTCAACAACCAGAACCGCGGCGCCGATACGCTCGCCTTCGCCTATGACATCGCGGCCGATCGCTGGTCGCCCGTCGCGCCGATGCCCCGCCCGCGCGGCGCGGGGGCGCTCGCGGTGGTGGATGGCAAGATCCACCATATCGGCGGCGCGTCGGAACCCGAGACGGAACGCGCCTCGGTCGGCTGGCACGAGGTCTATGACCCGCAGACGGATCGGTGGGAGCGGCGCAAGGCGCTGCCCGGCGCGCGGGACCATGCGGGTGTGGTGGTGTGGAACGGCAACATCCACATCGTCGGCGGCCGCTTCAACACCTTCGAGTACAATACCTCCCTCCACCACATGTACATCCCCGCGCGGGACCAATGGGTGGCGCGCGCGCCGCTGCCCACCGCGCGGTCGGGCCATGGGCTGGTGGTGTATCGCAACCGCTTCTTCGCGATGGGCGGCGAAAGCGGGGAATTCGTGAACCGCGTGCTGACCGGCCAGGTGCATGGGCAGATGGAAAGCTACGACCCCGCCACCGACAGCTGGCAGCACCACGCGCCGATGCCGACGCCGCGCCACGGCATGGGCGCGGTGACGATCGGCGACCTCATCTATGTCGCCGGCGGCGGGCCGGTGGTGGGTGGCGGCATCAAATCCTCGGTGCATGAGGCCTTCACCCTGGGTTGATGAGGTGCCGCACCGCCGCCTGATCCTCGCCGCGCCGGCGCTGCTGCTGGCGGCGCGGCGAGCCTCCGCCGCGACCGCGCAAGGGGCGGAGGCGGCGGCGCTGATCGCCGCGCTGCGGGCGGGCGGTGTGGTGACGGTGATGCGGCACGGCATCACCGATCGCAGCCAAGTGGATACCGGCGACCTCGCCAACCGCGCCGGCCAGCGGAATCTGAGCGCGGAGGGACGCGCGCAATCGCTTCGCACCGGGCGGGCGGTCGCGGCGCTCGGCATTCCGCTCGGCCAGGTGCTGACCAGCCCGGTCTTCCGGGCGCGCGACACGGCGGAACTCGCCTTCGGCGCGCGGGCGGTGGTCGAGCCGAAGCTGACGGCCGACGACTACACGCCGGATGCCGCGTTGCTGCGGGACCGGATCGCCTGGCTCGGCACGCGCAGCGGCCGGCCTTCGGCGCCGGGGGCGACGGATGTGCTGGTGGGGCACATCGTGCCGCTCGGCATGATGCTGGGCCGGGGGCTGGCGCAGGCCGAATTTCCGGAAGGCAGCTTCGCCGTCTTCGCCCCGGGCAGGGGGCTGCGCGGCATCCTGGCCGCCGAGACGCTCTGGGCCGCTGCCGCCGTATAGCGCGGGGGTCAGAAGCCCAGCAGCGTGCGGGCGGCGAAGCCGGCGCCGGCGGTGACGAACAGCGTCCGCACCACATCCAGCTTCAGCACATAGATGCACACGCCGGCCAGCGCCGTCAGCGCCACCGCATCCGGCACCATCGTCAGCGGGTCGGGCACGCTGATCCGCATCGGGCCGATCTCCGCTGTCTCGACGCGCGTGAAGGCGACGCGGAGCGCGAACCACAGCGCGAGGTTCGCGATCACGCCCACCACCGCCGCCGTCACCCCCGCCAGCGCGCCCTTCAGCCTTGGCGCGTCGTGCAGCCGCTCGACATGCGGGGCGCCGAGGAAGATCCAGGCGAAGCACGGCGCGAAGGTGACGAAGACCGCGAGCATCCCGCCCGCCAGCCCGCCCATCACGCCGCCATCGCGGAAGCCGGCCAGGAAGCCCACGAATTGCAGCACCAGGATCAGCGGGCCGGGCGTCGTCTCCGCCAGCCCCAGCCCCGCCAGCATCTCCGTAGCACTCAGCCAGCCATAACCCTCCACCGCTTCCTGCGCGACGTAAGCCAGCACGGCATAGGCGCCGCCGAAGGTCACGACCGCCATCTTGGAGAAGAACCAGGCGATGTCGCCGAAGATGCCGCTGCCATAGAGCAGCGCGACGGGCCAGGCCCAGATCGCCAGCGCCACCAGCCCCGCGCGCCGCGCGGTCGCCGCCATGCGGCGCGGGCGGTCCGGATCGGCGGCCAGCACGGCATCCAGCAGCGCCGGTGCCGTGCCCTCCGCCGCCTTGTGGCCGGCTGTCGCGAAGGCCTGCGGCAGCAGGTAGCCGATCAGCGCTGCGCTCAGCACCACCCCGGGGAAGGGCACGGCGAAGGCGAACAGCGCGAAGAAGGCCAGCACCGCGATCAGCCAGGGCACGGCCCCCTTCAGCGCGCGCGCCGCGACCTTCGCCAGCGCCTGGATCACCAGCACCAGCACGGCGCATTTGAGCCCGAAGAACAGCGCCGCGATGATCGGCACATCGCCGAGCGTCGCATACAGCAGCGCCAGCAGCATCATCACCGCGACACCCGGCGCGATGAACAGCAGCCCCGCCGCCAGCCCGCCCTTCACCCCATGCATCAGCCAGCCGAGATAGGTCGCCAGCTGCTGCGCCTCCGGCCCCGGCAGCAGCATGCAGAAATTCAGCGCGTGCAGGAAACGGGCATCCGAGATCCAGCGCCGTTCCTCGACCACCTCGCGATGCATCAGCGCGATCTGCGCGGCCGGCCCGCCGAAGGACAGTAGCCCGATGCGGGTCCAGACCCGCACCGCGTCACGGAAGGTGGGAAAGCCTTCGGTCCTTGAGCTGCCCTCTGGCCTGTCCATCTTCGCTGCGCCCCGGCGGCGGGACGCATGCGCGGCCGCCCAGGGGCGGTTTGGAAGCGGCGGGGGGCGGCGTCAAGCGGCCCCCGCCTGGCGCTCATCCGGCCTTGCGGCGGGCGGCGCGGCGGTTCTCATTCGCCGTCTCGCGGTCTTCGTCGCTCATCCGGGCGTCCATGATCCAGGCCCGGTTCACCTCCGCCTCCGCGACGGAAGACAGGTCCTCGTCCATCTTCTTCTCCTCCTCCAGCGTCTGGTGGAGCAGCTTGGCGAGCTGGTCCTGCCCGGCGGCGCGGGCCAGCGCCGCCAGGGTGCCGTAGGAGGCGATCTCGTAATGCTCCATCCGCTGCGCGGCGGCGATGATGACGACATCCATCATCGGCCCGCGCTCAGCCTCTCCCATCTCGTGATTCGCTTCCTCGATCAGGCCGCGCATTGCCTCGCACACCTTGCGGCCGGGCTTGCCGCCCAATTGGTCCAGCGCCTGGTCCAGCCGTTCCATATGGCCCTCGGTCTGGTCGATATGCGCCTGCAGCCCCTGCCGCAGCCGGTCGTTGGCGGCGTGCTTCATCATCTTCTGCATGGCGCGCAAGGCCTGCTTTTCCGCGCTGTAGGCGTCGCGGAGCTGTTCGGTCATCAGCCTGGAGATGTCGTCCATCGTCGCGTCCCTGGTGCTGCGGGGCCGCATGGGTGCGGCGCCGCGGCGGGAACGGATGGATCGGGGGTGAGGTTGCCTACTCCGCCGCCGCCAGCAGCGACTGCCCCGGTCGCACCCGCGTGAAGGCGACGGGCCGGGACGACAGGGCGATGCGCCCATCGGGGCCGAGGCTGGCGATGGTCGCGGCGAGCCCGGCGGCGGGATCGGCGGGCGCGGGGAAATCCTCCCGCCAATGCGCGCCGCGGCTTTCGGCCCGCGCGCCGGCGGCGGCGACGATGGCGCGGCTGACCAGGATCAGCGACTTCAGGTTCAGCCAGTCGTGCCAGGCCAGGTTGAAGGCACGGTCGGCGCCGTGCACGCCGGTCGCGTCCAGCGCATCCTCCAGCGCGTCGAGGCCCTGCGCGGCGTCGCCCAGGCCCGTGGCGTCGCGCAGGATCCCCGCCTTCTCCCACATCAGCGCGTGCAGCCCGTCGCGGATGGGCGACAGCGTCGCGGCAGGCCGGGCGAAGGGGGCGTGGACCAGCGCCAGCGCGGCCTCCAGCGCGGTGGGGCAGGGTTCCTCGATCGTGCCGTGGCGCGGCACCCAGGCGGCCATCGCGTCGCCGGCGATGCCGCCGAAGACGGTGGAATTGGCCACGCCATTGCCGCCCAGCCGGTTCGCGCCATGCACGCCGCCGGTATCCTCCCCGGCCGCGAACAGGCCGGGCAGGGCGGTGCTGCCATCGGCCGCGAAGATCACGCCGCCCATCATGTAGTGCGCGGTGGGCACCACCGGCACGCGGCCCGCGGCCAGGTCGAAGCCCATATCGGCGCAGCGCTCGACCATGCCCTTGAACTGGCGGCGGACCTTGTCGGGGCCGAGATGGCCCATCTCGATATACAGCCCACCCTGTTCGTTCGCGCGGCCGCCCAGGATCTCCCGGTACATGGCGCGGGAGACGATGTCGCGCGTCGCGCGTTCGCCGCGCGGGTCGTGGCGATGCATGAAGCGTTCGCCCGCGCCATCCAGCAGATATCCGCCCGCGCCGCGCAGCCCTTCCTCGATGATCGTGCCGGTCATGCGCGTACCCGGCCCGGCGAGCACGCCCGTCGGGTGGAACTGCACCATTTCCATGTCGCGAAGCTGCAGGCCAGCGCGCAGCGCCATCGCCATCCCGTCGCAGGATTTGTCGCCGGAGGGCGTGTGGTAGGTGTACATGGTCGGCCCGCCGCCGGTCGCGAGCAGCACGGCCTTCGCCTGCACCAGCACCAGCCCGCCGCCGCGGATGTCCACCAGCAGCACGCCCGCGATCCGCGCCCCGTCGCGGCTGGGCAGCAGGGCGACGGCGCGGTGTTCCTCCATCCGCGCGATGTCGCGCGCCCAGGTCTGTTCGGCCAGGCGGTTGATGATCTCGATGCCCGTCAGGTCGCCCTTGTGGACGGTGCGGTCGAAGGTCTGCCCGGCGAAGGCTTTCTGGTGGATGGTGCCGTCCGGGTTCCGGTCGAAGAAGCAGCCCCAGCGCGTCTCCAATTCCCGGATGCGGCGCTGCGCGATGGTGACGAGGGTCCAGGCCAGGTCCTGGTCGTTGAGCCAGCCGCCGCCCTCGATCGTGTCCATGAAGTGCCGTTCGGCCGAATCGCCGGCGGCCAGCGCCACGTTGTAGCCGCCCTGGACCATGCGGGTGCAGCCCGACTTGCCGAGCAAGCCCTTCACCGCGACGGTGACATCGAGATGCGGCGCCGCCGCTTTCGCGTGCAGCGCGCCGAGCAGCCCGGCGCCGCCGGAGCCGAGGACGAGGATATCGGTGCTGCGGCGTGGGATGGCGGTCATCGTGCCGGCCGCTGTTCCTCGGTGGCGGGGCGCGGCGTCTGCGTGCCGGAATTGGCGATCAGCACGCCGCCGAGCAGCGCCAGGGCCAAGAGCGCAACGATCCCCATGCGAGCCTCCTTCAGGTCACGCCGAGCCGGGCCAGCGCCGCGGCGCGGCGGTCCTGCACGGTCTTCTGAACTTCGGCGTAGAGACTGCCGCCATGGCTGTCCATGGCGACCAGCAGCGGGCCGAAATCGCGGATGCGGAAGCGCCAGAGGCTTTCGGGGTGCAGATCGTCGAGGTCCACATCCTCGATCGCCTCGATCCAGGTCGTCTCCAGCGCCGCGGTGCCCCCGATGATCGCCAGGTAGACGCCGCCGAGATCGGCGAAGGCGCGGGCGCTGTCTTCCCGCAGCCCGCCCTTGCCGATGATGATCCGCACGCCTTCGCGTTCCATCAGCGGGCGGGTGAAGCGTTCCATGCGGTCGGAGGTGGTGGTGCCGATGCAGACCGCCTCGTAGCCGCTGTCATTGGTGCCGCGCTTGTCCACCTTGCGGACATTGGGCGCGGTGTGGATCACCGCATGGCCGCTGAGGTCGAAGCGCGTGCGGCGGCCATGGTCGAACATGTGGATCTGGGTCGCGTCCCGGATGCCGAACAGCGTGTCCTGCAGCGTCACATGGTCGCCCGCCCGCAGCTTGCGGATGTCGGCTTCCGTGCAGGGCATGTGCAGCGTGTGGTGCGTCATGGCCTTTGTCTCCTGCGGACCGATTCAGACCTTAGAACCCGATGGTCACGCCGTCGGGCGTGAAGGTGGCGCTCGCGCGGCGGGCGCTGTGGCATTGGATGTTCACCGCGACCGGATTCATCGTGATGTGGGTCGCCGCAACCTCCACATGCACGGCGAAGGCGGTGGAATCGCCCCCCAGGCCCTGCGGCCCGATGCCGAGGCTGTTCACCGCATCCGACAGCGCGGCTTCCAGCGCCGCACCTTCCGCATCCGTGCAGACGCTGCCCAGCGGGCGCGTCGCCGCCACCTTCGCCAGATGCATGCAGAGGTCGGATGTCCCGCCCACGCCCACCCCCATGATCACCGGCGGGCAGACCTTGCCGCCCGCGCGCATCGCGGCATCGATGACGAAGCGCTTCACCCCGGCCATGCCATCCGCCGGGATCAGCATCTGCAGGAAGCTGCCATTCTCGCTGCCCGATCCCTTCGGGATCATCTCGATCCGCAACACGCGGTCATCCTCGGTGAAGTCGAGGTTGATGACCGGCACATGCGCGCCGCAGCTGGTCTGGTCGTTCTTCCGCGTGATGGGGTGGACCACGGAACTCCGCAGCGGGTGGTCGCGCGTGGCGCGTTCGGTGCCGCGCCGGATCGCCTGCTTCAGCGCCCAGCCGTCCAACTCGACATTCCGCCCGATCAGCACGTTGAAGATCGGGATGCCGGTGTCCTGGCACAGCAGGTTGTCCGTGCGTTCCGCGACGCCGATATTCTCGATCATCGTGGCCAGGATCGCGCGCGCCGTGCCATCCGTCTCCGACGCGTCGAGGCGGGTGAAGCCGGCCTTGATGTCGTCCGGCAGCACCTTCAGCGCGCGGATGTAGAGAAGCTTGGCGGCTTCCTCGATCGCGCCGGGCGCGATGCGGAGCGGCTCTGTGCCCGTCTTGCTCATCAGCGTCATCGACATGCCTCCCTCAGACCGACCGTACAAAGTTCCGGCCTGCGCACGCCGAAGGCGGGCGAGGCCGCGAATGCGGCTCGCCGCTCATGCGGCGAGCCAAGCGAAGCACCGGCGCTTGAGGGCACGAAGGTGAAACCTTCGTGCGCCTTGCATCAGATCACCAGCGACAGGCCCGAGACCAGCAGCAGCGACAGCAGCACCAGCCGGAACCCCTCGGCGGGGATCACCTTGTAGGCGCGGACGCCGAGCCAGCTTCCCGCCAGCATCGCCGGCACGGCGGACGCCGTCATCAGCAGCGCTTCCTCGGTGAAGAAGCCGCCCCAGGCAAGGCCGGGGATGGCGATGGCCTGCATGAAGACGATGAAGGGCTGCATCAGCGCGCGCGCGGCGCGCTTGTCCATGCCCTGGATATCGGCCCACATCGCCGGCAGCGCGCCGACATAGCCGCCGATGCCGCCGAGGATGCCGCTGGCGAAGCCCACCGCGAGATCGGCGCGCGTCCCGCCCGCGATGCGCGGCGGCGCGGCGCGCAGCGCGAAGCGCGCCAGCATGTAGCCGGCATAGACGATCAGCAGCACGCCGACCCCCGCCACGATCCCGCGCGCCGGCCCATGCGCCAGGATCAGCAGCCCCGGCACGATGCCGAGCGTCGCGGCGGCCACGAACAGCCGCATCCGCCGCCAGTCGATCTCCGCCCAGACCGCGGACAGGGCGAGCGACTGCACGAACAGGCTGCCCAGCACCAGCACCGGCGCCAGCGTGGCGGGTGGGAAGACATGCAGCAGGATGCCGGCGGCCACCAGCACGAAGGCGAAGCCCGCCATGCCGGCGCAGAAGGCCGCGAGGAAGCAGCCGGCCGAGAGGATCAGGACCTCGAAGCCCATTCAGCCGGCATTCAGCAGGAAGAGCAGCCCCGCCGCCAGCGCGATGCCGGCCGATGCGGCGGCCATCGTCTTCTGGCCGCTGCGCCAGCCGAGGAATTCCAGCGCCAGCACGCGCAACCCGCCCGCCAGATGCGCGGCCAGCAGCACGACCAGCACCGTCTCCGCCGCCTTCAGCACGGGGTTGTCGGCCCAGCGCAGGAATCCCTCCAGCGCCGCTTCCCCTTCGATGGCGTGCGACAGGGCCCAGAAATGCAGCGGCAGGAACATCGCGAGCAGCAGTCCCGATATGCGATGGACCAGGAAGGCGAGGTAGGTCGCGTGGCTGCGTGGGCGCGGGTCGGGCCTCATGCCGCATACAGCCCGAAGGCGGCGCGGATGCCGAAGGCCGCGGTCAGCAACCCGATCGCGATCCAGGCCAGGTCGAAGCCGCGCCCGCGCCAGCCGAGCCATTCCCCCGCGATGCCGCGCAGCCCGATGGCGCCATGCAGCCCCGCCGCCAGCGCGAAGACCGTGTAGAAGGACAACCACGCCAGGTTGCCCTGCATCCGCCCGATGATCTCGGCCGCCGTCAGCCCGCCGCGCACCGCGAGGATGATGGTCGCGAGATGCACCACCACCGCCACGGCCAGGATCATGGCCGTCGCGCGCTGCGCGACCCAGAGATGGACCCCACCCGTCATCGGTCGATCCCGAAGACGTTCCAGAACAGCGTGCGCTTCAGCCCCGCCACCGCGCCGGAGGGGTCGAGCCCCTTCGGGCAGCGCTCGGTGCAGGATTGCGTGGAATGGCAGGCATGGCAGCCCGCATCGCCCGTGACTGCCGCCAGCCTTTCGCCCCGCGCGCCGTCGCGCACATCGTTCACCAGCGTCCAGGCGCGATTCAGCGCGGCGGGGCCGAGATAGTCGGGGTTCCAGGTCACGATGTCGCAACTGGCATGGCAGACGCCGCAGCCGATGCATTCGATGCCGGCATCGGCAGCCTGCCGCTTCGGGCTGGAGGGGGGCACGGTTTCGAACTCGGCCGGGACCGCGCCATCGGCGGCCTGGCGCGGCTCGAAGCTGCCGCGCGCGCGGGCCCATTTGTCGAAGAAGGGGGCCATGTCCGTGGCCAGGTCGCGGATGACCGGCAGGTTGGCCAGCGGCCGCAATTCCAGCACGCCGTCCTGCGCCACGCGGCTGACATGGGTCCGGCAGGTCCAGCGCGCGCGGCCATTCACGGTCATCGCGCAGGACCCGCACATGCCGACGCGGCAGGCGAAGCGATAGGCAAGGCCCGGCTCGATCTCGCGCTGGATGTGGGTGACGACGTCGAGCACCGTCTGGTTGGCATGGGCGGGCACCTGGAAGGCCTGTAGCGCGCCGTCCTCGCCCCCCCGCCAGACCTTCACCGTCAGCATGCCTGCCATCTGGCGTCGCGTTCCCCGTTTCCCCGGGGGACAGGCTAGCCGCTGGGGCGCGACAGGCAAGGGCGGCTTCCGGCGCGGCGCGGCGTGGGGCAGGCTCGGCACGAGACGGAGGAGAGCTAGGCAGGATGACAGGACAGGCTCGTGGCGCGGATGTGCTGGTGCGCGCGCTGGAAGCGGCGGGGGTGGAGCGGATCTTCACCCTGTCCGGCAACCACATCATGGAGGTGTTCGACGCGCTGGTCGGCTCCTCCATCACCCTGGTGCATACGCGGCACGAGGCGGCGGCGGTGCATATGGCGGACGCCTATGCGCGTCTGACGGGCAAGGTCGGCGTGGCGATGGTCACCGGCGGGCAGGGGCATGCGAATGCCGTCGCCGCCCTGCCCACGGCGCTTGCGGGCGAGGTGCCGGTGCTGCTGCTGTCGGGCCATGCGCCGCTGGCCGAACTCGGCAACGGCGCCTTCCAGGAATTGCCGCAGGCCGCACTCGCCGCGCCCGTCGCCAAGGCCGCCTGGACGGCGCAGACGGCTGCGGGGCTGCGGGCGGATGTGGCGCGGGCGATCTCCGTCGCGCTGTCGGGCCGGCCCGGCCCGGTGCATCTGAGCCTGCCCACCGACGTGCTGGAGGCGAAGCTGGAGGCACCGCCGCCGCCCCCCCCCGCCGCCGCCTTCGCGCCGGCCGCCATGCCCCTGCCGGCCACGACGGCGCGGCTGGTGGCAGACGCCATCGCCGATGCCGCGCGGCCGCTGCTGCTCGCCCCGCCCGCGCTCTGCACGCCGGCGGGCATGGCCGCGCTGGCGGCGCTTGAGGCCGCCTGCGGCCTGCCGGCGATGGCGATGAACTCGCCCCGCGGCCTGGCCGACCCCTCGCTCGGCGCCTTCACGGAATTGCTGCCGGAGGCGGATCTGGTCGTGCTGCTCGGCAAGCCGCTCGACTTCACCACCCGCTTCGGTCGCACCGCGCCGGGCGCGCGCTTCATCGCGCTGGAGCCGGATGGGGCGCTGATCGGCCGCGCCCAGCGCCTGCTGGGGGATCGGTTGCTGTTCGGCGCGGTGGCGGATGCCATGGCGTCCGTCACCGCGCTGGCCGGCGCGGTGCGGCGCGTGGCGGCGCAGGAGGCCTGGGCGGCAAGGGTGGCGGAGACGCTCGCCTGGCGCCCGCCGGCCTGGGCCGCGCTGGCCGGGGCGCCGGAGGGGCCGATCCATCCCGCGACGCTCTGCCACGCCATCAACGACGCGCTGGCCGCCATCGGGGATGCCACCTTCGTCTGCGATGGCGGAGAGGTGGGGCAGTGGGGCGCCTCCCTCATCCGGGCGCCGCGTCGGATCACCAATGGGGTCGCCGGTGCGATCGGGGTCGGGCTGCCTTTTGCCATCGGCGCGCGGGCGGCGGTCGCGCGGCCGACGCTGGCGCTGATGGGCGACGGGTCCTTCGGCTTCCACATGGCGGAACTCGACACCGCCGCGCGGCACGGCCTGCCCTTCGTCTGCGTCATCGGCAATGACAGCCGCTGGAACGCGGAACACCAGATCCAGATCCGCGACTACGGCGCCAACCGCGCGCATGGCTGCGAATTGGCGCCGGGCACGCGCTACGACCTGGTGGCCGCGGGCCTCGGCTGCCATGGCGAGATGGTGGAGCGCGCGGCGGACCTGGCGCCTTCCCTGGCGCGCGCCTTCGCGTCCGGCCGGCCGGCGGTGGTCAATGTGGTGCTGGACGGCCAACCGGCGCCCACCCTGAAGCGCTGAGGGCGGGGCAGGGGGCGCAACGCAAAAGGGGGCGCCTTGCGGCGCCCCCTTCGGTGGCTCGGGCGGGGTGCCCCGCGGTGTTCGCGCCTGATCCGCGACGGCGCATGCGCCGTCGCGGCGACCCCGTCGCTTCAGCGCAGGACGATCTCGACGCGGCGGTTCTGCGGCTCGCGGACGCCGTCGGCGGTCGGGACCAGGGGGCGGCTTTCGCCGAAGGCCTGGACCGTCATGGCGGAGCGGGCGATGCCGCGGCGCTCGAGTTCGGCGGCGACCGCGGCGGCG
>CAMDWG010000012.1 GCA_945878375.1 Roseomonas mucosa
ATGCTGGCCAAGGCGCTGGCCGCCGAGGGTGTACTGAACAAGCGCGGCAAGTTGGTCGACAAGGGCTTCCTCTACAAGCTCATCAACAACCGGGTCTATCTCGGCGAAGCCGTTCACAAGGGAACGGCCTATCCCGGAGAGCACGCGGCGATCATTGATCAAGCTCTCTGGGACAACGTGCACGCCATCCTGCAGGAGAGCCCGCGTCTGCGGGCCAAGAACACGCGCGCCCAGACACCAGCGTTGCTCAAGGGAATCATCTTCACGGAGACCGGCACGGCGATGACGCCGACCGCGACCAAGAAGGGGTCGCGCCTCTATCGCTACTACGCGTCGATGGATCTGATCAGGAACCGCCCGATCGGCGAAAGCGCGGGGCCGCTGCGCTTGCCCGCAGGCATGGTCGAGGACGCCGTCATCGGTGAGATCCGGCGCATGATCCGCGCGCCAGAGATCGCGGCCAGGGTCCTCAAGATGCTGCGGGAGGAGAGCCCGACAGTAGATGAGAAGGCGACCATCAAGGCGCTCGGCGAATTCGACCAGATCTGGACCGCGCTCTACCCGGCAGAGCAGACCCGCATCATCCAGCTTCTGGTCGATCGGGTTACCGTTGGGACAAGCGGCATCGCCGTCGACTTGCGCCAGGAGGGGCTGGGATCGGTTCTGCGCGACATGATGGCGCTCCGCCAGAAGGAGGAATGCGCATGAGCGCTTCGTCGGACACCATCCGCGTCGTCATCCCGCTAAGCATACGTAAGCGCAATGGGCGGCCGAAGATCCTGCCGCCCGACGACCACTGCGCGCGGGAGGGCCGGACGCAGGACCCGCACGTGCTACGTGCTGTCGCTCGGGCGTGGAAGTGGCGGCGGCAGATCGAAAGCGGCGCCGTCTCGACCATCCAGGACATCGCTGTGGCGGAGAACGTCTCCGACCGCTTCGTCGGCCGGATGATCCGGCTGGCCTACCTGGCCCCGAGCGTCCTGGAGGCTCTGGTCATTGCCCGCCGACCGCCGGCGATAGCTATCAATGACCTGATGGCGATCGCGGAATTGCCATGGGATAGGCAGATGGAGCGCGTTTTCGGCTGAGGCGGCGCGAAGCGGCGGCATGGCGTGCGCAACGCCGTCGAGGCATAAAGAACGGGTCGTATTCGAACCGTGAGCCGTCGCTGTATGTCCTCCGCCAAAAAACCGCCCGCCGCCGTCGACGAGAAAAAGGTCCGCGCTCTGCTCGAGGCCTACGCGTGCCCGGTTCCGTTTCACGAGGTCAGAACACGATTTCTGGGAAATATTGCGACGCCATCGATGTCGGCATCGCCCATCGCCGTCGTAAAGAACCTTTGGGGTGGCGAACTCCCCGAGTTCGAAAGCCTCGACGCAGTCAACGAGCTGATCGGCGTGCTCGTCAACGGCCTCTGGAACTCCCTCACGCGCCACCAGAAGCGCAGCGAGCCCTTCCGGCTCGTTCGACCCACGGTGCAGGAAACTCGGGTCGGCTTGGCGCAGTTGGCTCTGATCCGCCGCCAGGAACTCGACGGCTTCGTCGAAGGGCTCTTCAACGGCGCCGACGAACTGGACCTGCCGGAGAAAGCGTCCGCGTCGCTGGACACGCTTGGTGAGGTCCGCGCCATGATCGCGGGCGTCAATCAGATCGCAAGTGATGCCAGTAAGCCTGCGGAGCTGTCCGACATCGCCACTACGATGAAGCATGTGCGAGAACTGACCAGGATCGCGGAGAACGAGATCAATCGAATTGTCCTCGACTGCACCCGCGCTCGGCGGCAGCTGATGGGCACGGTAGGCACTGCTGGACCGACGCGCCACTGACGTTGCGCACCCGTACCCAGACGCACGCCACAACGCATAGCACCATGCCCATCTCGGGCTGTCTCTGTAGGCCCGCCTGCCGCCGAGGCTACCGATAAAAGGTCGTGTGCCGTCACCAGCCAAGCAATTGAAAAAGATTAGATTTCATGGACCGAACCGAAACTGGGGAGGTTCGCTCGGTTAGAGACAAAAGCCGTTCAGAGACCGCATTCCGGCCTCGGGCCAGTCTCTGCGGTTCGGATGGCCCGGCCAAACCCCTTTGAAAAAACGCGAAAATTTGGCGTCGCTTGGGTCAGTGACGGGGTTTGCGACAGGAAAATGGCGGAGGGGATGGGATTCGAACCCACGATAGGGTTTAACCCCTATAACGGTTTAGCAAACCGTCGCCTTCAGCCGCTCGGCCACCCCTCCGCACGGGTGCTTAGCATGCGCATGAAGTTGCACGACGTATGCAGAGATCTCTCTAGCCGTCCCCGCCCACCCCCGCAACCCTCGGCGCGCGCCGCCGTCCAGGTCAGGACAGCGACACTTCCACGCCGCGCTGCACAGCGGGGCGGGACATCATGCGAGCATACCAGGCAGCGACGTTCGGAAGCTCATCGAACGGAACCTGGTGCCGCTCATGCCGCCACGCCCAGCCGAGGATGGCGAAATCCGCGATCGAGGGTTCACCCGCCGTCGCCACGAAGTCACGCCCCGCTAGACGCCGGTCCAGCACGCCGTAGAGCCGCTTCGTCTCCCCATGGTAGCGCGCGAAGCCGTAATCCCGCGCCGGGCCCTCGGGCTGCATCAGGAAGTGGTGCACCTGGCCGGGCATCGGGCCGAAGCCGCCCATCTGCCACATCAGCCATTCCTGCACCGCCACCTTCCCGCGCGGATCCTTCGGCAGGAAGCGGCCGGTCTTCTCGGCCAAATAGAGCAGGATCGCGCCGGATTCGAAGACGCTGATCGGCTGCCCTCCTGGCCCATCCGGATCGACGATGGCGGGGATGCGGTTGTTGGGCGAGATCGCCAGGAAGGCGGGTTCGAATTGCTGGCCCTTGCTGATGTCCACGGGATGCACCCGGTAGGGCAGGCCCATCTCCTCCAGCGCCACGCTGATCTTGCGGCCATTCGGGGTGTTCCAGGTGTAGAAATCGATCATCCGTCCGCGATCCTCGTGCAGGGCGTGCGGCGCCTTGATCACATGCCGCGCCCCGCACGCCAAGCTTGACCACCCCCCGGCCGGTCTGCGATCCAATTGGGGTGGCAAGCACCGTCACCCTCCGGGCCGGAGACGACGACACCCTCTGGGCCGTGATCGCGACCGCCGGGCGCAACAGCCGGGTCGCCAATGTCTACCGTGCCCGCTCCGACGCGCTGGAGGACCGGGCCTGGCGGGCGCAGCAGGTCAGCGCCTATGCCGATTGGCTGCGACGGTCGAGCCAGCCGGTGCCCCATTACTCCGTCGCCCCGATCCGCCGCGCCGACCTGCCGAAGAAATGGAGCCCCCTGCCCGCGCTGGGCTTCCTGCGCGGGCAGTTCATCTGATCAGGCGCGTGCCAGAATAGCGCTATCGCGCGAAAGCCGGGTCGTCCGCGATCGTGTTCCGCAGCACGCCGATACCCTCGATCTCGATCTCCACCGTCATGCCGGGGGCGAGGAACAGGGGATCGGGCTTGCGCGCATAGCCCACGCCGGACGGCGTGCCGGTGGCGATCACATCGCCGGGCTCGAGCGTCATCACCTCCGACAGGATCGCGATGCAGCGCGCGACGGGGAAGATCATGTCGCCCGTCGTGCTGTCCTGCACCGTCATGCCATCGACACGCGCGGTGATGCGGAGCGGCGCGGCGCCGGGCGGCACTTCGTCCGGCGTGACGAGCACCGGGCCGAAGGCGCCGGTCGCGTCGAAATTTTTGCCCATCGTCCATTGCGTGGATTTGCGCTGATAGTCGCGGACGGAGCCGTCGTTGAAGAGGCTGTAGGCGCCGACATGGTCGAGCGCGTCTTCCTCCCGCACGCAGCGCGCGGTCTTGCCGATCACCACGGCCAGCTCGGCCTCGTAGTCGAGCTTGGTCGAGCAACCTGGCCGCAGCATCGGCGCATCCGGCCCGACGAGCGAGGATTGGACGCGCAGGAACACCGCCGGATAGTCGGGGATGGGGTTGTTCCCTTCCTTGGCGTGCAGCGCGTAGTTCAGCCCGATGCAGATCACCTTGCCCGGGCGTTCCAACGGCATCAGCAGGTTGAGGCTGGCCAGCGGCAGGCGCGTGGCGCAGGCTGCGGCGGCCGCCATCAGGCCTTCGCGCATCATCGCGCCGCCGGCCAGGATGGCCGCAGTGTCTTGGGGAACATCGCCGAGCGCCGCGAGGGGCACAACCTCCTCGCCAATCAGCACGCCGGTTGCGGCTTGCGGGCCGCCTTCATGTTGCTGGTAACGCAGAAGGCGCATAGACTCGTTCCCCCATCGAAGGCTTCAAGGGGGCGGAGCCTAGACCACGTGCCGTTCGCCTGGGAACAGCCCACCGTCCCGTCACCCCCTTTCGCAAAATCCCGGCGCGAGGCAGTTTTGTGCCAACGCCACCGGAGAACCGATCCCATGACCACCCGCCGCATCCTTCTCGGCGCGCCGCTCGGGGCTGCCGCGATGGCAGCCCTGGCGCGTCCCGCCCTGGCCCAAAGCTGGCCCTCACGGCCGATCTCGATCGTCGTGCCCTTCCCCCCCGGTGGGTCGAACGACCTGCTCGCGCGCCCCATGGCGGCGAAGCTGCAGCAGGCGCTGGGGAACAACCCGGTGGTGGTCGAGAATCGCGGCGGTGCCGGCGGCACGGTGGGCGCGGCGCATGTGATGCGCAGCGCGCCGGACGGCTACACGCTGATGTGGGGTCATGTCGGCACGCTGGCGGTGAACCCCTGGATCTACCCGAACAACCCCTATGACGTGCTGCGGGACTTCACGCCGGTGGCGCAGGTCGCGACCCTGCCGGGCGTGCTGGTGGTTCACCCCTCGGTCGGCGTGCGGACGGCGGATGAATTCGTGGCGCTCGCCAAGCGCCAGCCCGGCGTCCTCGAATACGGCAGCGCCGGCAATGGCTCGGCGTCCCACATCACCATGGCGGCCTTCTGTGACGCGGCGGGCATCGACCTGGTGCATGTGCCCTATCGCGGCAACGGCCAGATGCTCGCTGACCTCCTGTCGGGGCGCGTCAAGTGCAGCTTCGCTGGCGCCCCGGTCGTGCTGCCCGCATCGCGCGACAACCGCCTGCTCGCCCTTGGTGTCAGTTCACGGGAGCCGACGCCGCTGGTGCCCGGCGTGGCCCCCGTCGGCGCCACCGCCGTGCCGGGCTATGACATGGTGCAATGGCACGGCCTGGTCGCACCGGCCGGCACGCCGCCGGAGCTGGTCGCGCGCCTGAACGGCATCATCAACGGCCTGCTGGCGGATGATGAGATCAAGCAGCGCCTGGCGATGGAAGGCGCGGAGGCCGCGCCGCGTTCGCCGGAAGCCTTCCGCGCCCTGATCGCGGCGGAGCTGGAGCGGTTCCGCGCGCTGATCCGCCGGGCCAACATCAAGGCCGGCTGAGGCATGCTGACCCTCACCCTCGCTTGCGGCGACTACGACCGCGCGCGCCCGATCCTGGATGGGCGCGTGGGCGTCGCGGGCGCGCGCATCGCGGGGGTGAAGCTGCCCTCCGAGCAGAGCTTCCCGCGCGCGGTGACGCGGGCGGAATTCGACGTGACGGAACTCTCCCTCGCCTCGCATCTGGTGCAGCTCTCGCGCGGGGAAGCGGCGTATGTCGCTCTGCCGGTGCCGATCGCACGCGCCTTCCGGCATGGCTGCATCTATCTGCGCGCGGAGTCCGGCATCGACGGGCCGAGGGGGCTGGAGGGCAAGCGCGTCGGCATCCCCGAATACGGGATGACGATGGGGCTATGGCTGCGCGGCATCCTGGCCGACGCGCATGGGGTCGATGTGAACGGCATCGCCTGGCGCACCGCCGGGACCAATGTGGCGGGGCGGAAGGAACGGCTTGCCCTTGAACTCCCGCCCGGGATGGATGTGCGCCCCCTGCCCGAGGGCGCGACGCTGAACGCCGCGCTGCTGGCCGGCGATCTGGATGCGGTCTTCTCCCCTACCCCGCCCGCCGCCTTCACCACCGTCGATCCGCGCGTGACGCGACTGTTCCCCGACCCCCGCGCGGCGGCGGAGGCCTGGCACCGCCAGACCGGCTTCTTCCCCACCATGCACCTGATCGGGGTGCGCCGCGACGTGCTGGACCGCGCGCCGCATCTGGCCCGTGCGCTGTTCGACGCCTTCGCGGAGGCCAAGCGGGTGGCGGAGGCGGATTGGGAAGCGGCGCTCGCCTCCTCCTCCCCCGCCACGCTGTTTCCCTTCCTGGCGGAGGAATGGGCGGCGATGCGAGCGCTGCTCGGGCCCGATCCCTGGCGCTATGGCTACGCGGCGAACCGGGCGGAATTTGCAGCACTGGCGCGCTGGGCGGAGGCGCAACACCTGACGCGCGGGCGCCTCTCGCCCGAGGCGATCTTCGACGCCTCGACGCTCGACACCTGAGCCATCTTGTGCCCCGCGCGGCGCTGCGCGAGGCTCCGCGCCGTGCAGGGAACGGAGCCGGACGCATGGCGGCGCGCATCGACTACTACGTCTCGCTGAACAGCCCGTGGACGCATCTCGGCGCCGCGCGGGTCGAGACGTTGGCGGCGCGCCACGGTGCCCAGTTGCGGATCCATCCGGTGGATTTCGGGAAGGTGGTGTTCCCGGCCTCGGGCGGCGTGCCGCTGCCGCAGCGCAGCCCGCAGCGGCAGGCCTACCGGATGCAGGAATTGCGGCGCTGGCGCGCGCATCTCGGCATCCCGATCCAGCTCTCCCCGGCCTTCTACCCGCATGATGAGACGCTATCGGCGCAGGCGGTGATCGCGACACGGGAATTGGTCGGCGATGCGCCGGCGGTCGCGCTCGCCCATCGCGTGCTGAAGGCGGTGTGGGAGGAGAATCGGAACTGCGCCGACCGGGACGTGCTGGCGGCGCTGGTGGCCGAGGTCGGGCTGGCACCCAGCCTGATCGACGAAGCAGCCCGCGAGGACTGGGCGAAGCTCCGCAAGGCCGATGCCGAAGCAGCGCTGGCCCGCGGCGTCTTCGGCGCGCCGAGCTATGTCATCGGCGACGAGATCTACTGGGGCCAGGACCGGCTGGACTTTGTCGCGCGATACCTCGCGCGCGGAGATTAGTTCGCGATACCTCGCGCGCGGAGATTAGCTCGCGGCACCTGGCGCGCGGCGATTAGCCTGCGCCGGCTTCAGGCGGGCTGAGCGCCCGCCTTCTCCAGCATCCTGAGCGCGATCTCCCGCTCCCCCAGCACGGTGCTGGTCGCGCCGTGGCCCATAAGATGCGCCACCGCTTCATCCGAATGGGCACGGGCCATGATCTCCAGCCGCGCATTGGCGGCGCGGGCCTGTTCCACCACCTGCCCCGCCTCGAAGGCCTCGGGCAGCGTGCAGAACAGGCGGCGCGCGGCGGGAAGGTTCGCGGCCGCCAGCACCTCAGGATCGGCGGCATGGCCGACCACCACCTCGGCGCCTGCCGCGCGGGCGGCCTCGGCGCCGGCATCGTCATCGGTGATGACCAGCAGCGGCCGGCCGGCGGCGAGCAGGCCAGGGCCGATCAGGGACCCGACGCGGCCATAACCCACCAGCACATCGTGGTCCGCCAGCACGGTGACGGAAGGCGCCTCGGCCTCGGCTGGCTCTACGGGGGGCGGCGCGGCAGGCGCTGGCGCGGGCGCTGCCTGGGCGGCCGCGCGGTCGGCGGTGAACTGGATGCGCGTCAGCCGCTTCGCCCGCCCGCGCTCGACGGCGGCGAAGAGGAAGGGATTGACCAGGATCGAGAGGATGGCGCCCGCCAGCACCAGGTCCCGCCCTTCCTCCGGCAGCAGCGACAGCGCCACGCCCAGCCCGACCAGGATGAAGGAGAATTCGCCGATCTGCGCCAGCGCCACCGAGACGGTCAGCGCCGTGCCCACCGGATGGCCGAAGGCGCGCACGATGACGAAGGCCGCGACCGATTTGCCGATGACGATGATCAGCACCGTCGCCAGCACCGCCAGCGGTGCCTCCACCAGCACCGCCGGGTTGAACAGCATGCCGACCGAGACGAAGAACAGCACGGCGAAGGCGTCGCGCAGCGGCAGCGCCTCATCCGCCGCGCGCTGGGACAGGCGGCTTTCGCCCATCATCATGCCCGCGAAGAAGGCGCCCAGCGCGAAGCTGACATCGAACAGCTTGGCCGCGCCGAAGGCGACGCCGAGCGCCACCGCATAGACCGCCAGCCGGAACAGCTCCCGCGATCCCGTATGGGCCGCGTGGTGCATGATCCAGGGAATGACGCGGCGCCCCGCCACCACCATCACGCCGATGAAGGCCGCGACCTTGAGCAGGGTGAGCCCGATCGTCGCCGCGATCTCGCTGGCCGGCAGCCGCGTATCGGCGACCAGCGCGGGGGCGAGCGAGGGCAGCAGCACCAGGGCGAGGACCATCACCAGGTCCTCCACGATCAGCCAGCCGACCGCGATCTTTCCGCGCTCCGACTCGAGGATCTTCCTCTCCTGCAGCGCGCGGACCAGCACGACGGTGGAGGCGACGGACAGCGCGAGGCCGAAAACCAGCCCCGCCCCCAGCCCCCAGCCCAGCGCCGCCGCCAGCCCCATGCCCAGCAGCGTGGCCACCCCGATCTGCGCCACCGCGCCTGGCACGGCGATGCGCCGCACCGCCATCAGGTCGGCCAGCGAGAAATGCAGGCCGACGCCGAACATCAGCAGCATGACGCCGATCTCGGCCAGTTCGTGGGCCAGCTTGGCGTCCGCGACGAAGCCCGGCGTGAAGGGCCCGACCACGATCCCGGCCGCGAGGTAGCCGACCAGCGGCGACAGGCGCAGCCGATGCGCGATCATGCCGAACAGGAAGGCCAGCATGAAGCCTGCGGCAATTGTCGCGATCAGCGGCGTATCATGGCCTGGCATGCCTGTTCCCCTTCACCGTCTTCACCCATGTATTGCGACGGTGGGGGCATTCAACCGGAATTCTTGCGGAAACCAGAAACTTCTTGGGAATTTTCGGGCATCAAGCCGCCGCGTAGCGCGACAGGGCCAGGTCGTCATGCGCGATCGCCGGCTGCCGGCTGCTCATCAGATCCGCCAGCAGCCGCCCGGACCCGCAGGCCATGGTCCAGCCCAGCGTGCCGTGGCCGGTGTTCAGGTAGAGATTGTCGTAGCGGGTCCGTCCCACCACCGGCGTGCCATCCGGCGTCATCGGCCGCAGCCCGGTCCAGAAGCTGGCCTGCGCCAGGTCGCCGCCGCGCGGGAACAGGTCCATCACCGAATGGGCCAGCGTCTCCCGCCGCGGCTTGCGCAGCCGCAGGGAGAAGCCGGCGAGTTCCGCCGTGCCGCCCACCCGGATGCGGTCGCCGAGGCGCGTGATCGCGACCTTGTAAGTCTCATCCATCACGGTGGAGACCGGGGCGGCGTCGGCATCGGTGATCGGCAGGGTCAGCGAATAGCCCTTCACCGGATAGACCGGCACATGCACCGCCAGCGGCTTGAGCAGCGCGGGCGTATAGCTGCCCATCGCCACCACATAGCGATCCGCCGTGAAGCGGCCCTGGTCGGTCTCGACGCCCGTGACCGCACCGGCTTCCGTCAGAAGGCCGCGCACCGTCACCCCGTGGCGGAACACCACGCCAGCCGCCATCGCCAGCGCCGCAAGGCGCTGGGTGAACAGGAAGGCGTCGCCTGTCTCGTCGCCCGGCAATTGCAACCCGCCAACGAACTTGCCCGGCACCAGGGAGAGCGCGGGTTCCGCGCCGATGCAGCCGGCGGGGTCGAGCAGCGCATGGCGCACGCCGAAGGCCTTCAGCACCTCCATATCGGCAGCCGTCGCATCCAGCTGCTTCTGCGTGCGGAACAGCTGCAGCGTGCCCTGGCTGCGCTCGTCATAGGCAATGCCGGTCTCGGCCCGCAATTCGCGCAAAGTATCGCGGGAATACTCCGCCAGCCGTACCATCCGCGCCTTGTTGGTGGCGTAGGCGGCCTCGGTGCAATTGGCGAGCATCTGGCCGAGCCAGCGATACAGACCACCATCCAGCAGCGGCCACAGCACCAGCGGGCGATGGCGCATCATCAGCCACTTCATCGCCTTGATGGGAATGCCGGGCCCGGCCCAGGGCGCCGAATAGCCGGGCGAGACCTGCCCCGCATTGGCGAAGCTGGTCTCCATCCCCGGCGCGGGCTGGCGGTCCAGCACCGTCACCTCATGCCCCGCGCGCGCCAGGTACCAGGCGCTCGCCACCCCCACCACACCGGACCCGAGAACGAGGACGCGCATGACAGCCTCCGCCTATCGACAGGGTCAGGATAGGCGGAGGGATCGGCGGATTTCCGGCCCGAATGGCGCATGGACTGGCGTAATTGGCCCATTCTTCGCATATTCTGCGACGTCTTGGCAGGATCTGCACCATGGACGAGATCGACCGCGCGATCATCCGCACCCTCCGCAGCGACGGGCGGATGCCCAATGCGGCGCTGGCCGAGGCGGTGGGGCTTTCGCCCTCCGCCTGCCTCCGGCGGCTGCGCCTGCTGGAACGCCAGGGGACGATTCGCGGCTACACCGTGATCGTGGAAGACCCGCCGCAGCGCGAGGCGGTGACGGTGATCGTCCAGATCACGCTGGAACGGCAGACCGACGAGCATCTGCGCCGCTTCGAGGACGCGGTGCGGAAATGCCCCGAGGTGCGGTCCTGCCACCTGATGACCGGCATGTCCGACTACCTGCTGCGGCTGGAGGCGCGCGACGCGGCGGATTACGAACGCATCCACAAGGAAGCGCTCTCGCGCATGCCCGGTGTGGCGCGTATCCAGTCGAGCTTCGCCATCCGCACCGTGATCCGCGGCTGACACCATCCCCTACCGGAGGGCACCCATGCGCCATCTGCGCTTCGCGGCCGGGACATGCCGCTTCCTGCCGCCCGCCAACGTCACCGATTCCTCCTCCATCCTCACCCTGCAGACGCTGGTCTTCGAACCGCTGCTGCGCTGGACCGATGGCGGGCGCGTGGTGCCGGCGCTGTTCTCCCACTGGCAGGCGGAAGCTGGCGGGCGCGTCTGGACCTTCCACATCCGCGAAGGGGCGCGCTTCCATGACGGCGTGGCGGTCGAGGCCGCGCATGTGCTGGCGATGATCGAGGGCATATTGGGCTCGGTCGACCTGTTCGGGATGAAGTGGTCCTACAGCCGTTATCTGGCGCAGGCGCGCATCACCGCGCCGACGCGCGACACGATCCGCGTCGAGAACCCCGAGCCCTTCGCCGACATCCTCGACATCTTCGCGGAATTCGTGCTGGTGCGGGCGGATGCAGCCGGCGCGCCGATCCTCGGCTCCGGGCCCTATCGCGTCGCCGGCTTCGTGCCGGATGTCTCGGCGGAGCTGGTCCGCGTGGCGGACACGCCCGGGCCGGATCGCATCACCTTCCTGGCCATCCCCAGCCCCGAGGCGCGGATCGAGGCGCTGATGGCGGGCGTCGCCGATGTCGGGATGCAGCTGGAACGCCCGGCGAAGGATGCGCGGGAGAAAGCGGCGCTGGATTGGGGGCGCGGGCTGAACGGGCTGTCCGTGATGCACTACCTGAACTGCACCACCGGCGCCTTCACCCACCCCGCCGCGCGGCTTGCGATCAACCTGGCGGTGGATCGCGCGGCGATCCTGCGGGATCTGTTCCACGGGCTTGGCGTGCTCTCGGCCTCCGTGGTCAGCCCCGTGCATATGGGCATGCGCGCCGCCGGCCTCGCGCCGATCCCGCATGATCCAGACCGCGCGATGCGGCTGTTCGAGGAAGCGCGGACCCAAGGCCCCCTGCTGCTCCGCACGCCGCGCGTGCTGCCCGAACGGGCGCTGGAGGTCACGCAGGCCGTCGCCGCCGATCTCGACCGCTGCGGCATCGCGACCCGGATCGAGATCGAGGAAGACCGCCCCGCCTATGCGCGGCAGGTCGGGCAGAAGCGGATCGGCGATGTCGCGATCTTCGACAGCTCCCCCCGTTCGACCTTCCGCGTGCTGGACGACAAGATCTCATCGGCCAACAAGGCCGTCTGGTGGCAGGGCTACGACGATGCCGAGACGCAGCGCCTGATCGCAGCCGCCAACCGCAGCCTGGGCGATGAGGCGCGCGAGGAGGCCTATGGCGCCGTGCTGCGCCGCCTGCACGCGGCGCCGCCCTGGCTCTATCTGTTCCATCCCGTAGAGGTCTTCGCCGCGCGCCCCGGCGCGGGGCGCTTCAGCCTGGAAGGCACGGGGATTCTCCGCATCGAGGGCTGACAGCGCCCCGGCGCTTCGGCAGGCTGACGCCCCGACCCAGGAGAACGCGCCATGTCCGCCGAAGCCCGCCTCGCCCAGCTTGGCATCGCCCTGCCGAACCCGCCCGCACCAATGGCGAATTACGTGCCTTGGCGCATCGGTGGGGGCCTGCTGTTCCTGTCGGGTGTCGGACCGCGGCACGAGGATGGGTCCTCCATCATCGGCACGCTCGGCGACGACCTGACGGTCGATCAGGGCTATGAGGCCGCGAAGCTCTGCGGGCTCAACCTGCTGGCCAATATGCGCCGTGCGCTGGGTTCGCTCGACCGGGTGGATACGGTGCTGAAGGTGCTCGGCATGGTGCGCGGCACGCCGGATTTCGGTCACCACCCGGAGGTTATCAACGGCTGCACCGACCTGTTCGTCCAGGTACTTGGCGACAATGGTCGCCCGGCGCGATCCGCGGTGGGCATGGGCAGCCTGCCCCGCGGCATTGCGGTGGAGATTGAGGCGATCGTCCTCATCAAGGACTGAGCTTCATCGCCCCCTGGTCGGGTGCGGCGGCCCAGGCCCGGAAGGCCTCGCTCGCCGGCACCTGCCCGGCGCGGATCAGCGCCAGCCAGCATTCCGCCGCGCGGACGAAGCGGTTCACGCCGCGCGGCCAGATGATCAGCGACAGCGCCTCCGCCAGCTCCGCCTCCGGCACGCCGAGCAGGAGCGCGGCTTCGAGTTCCACGGCGAGACCCCATGGCTGGTCGCTCGCGGCATGGATCGCGGCGAGGCAGATTCGCGCCAGCGCCTCATCCAGCGCGCCACCCAGCAGCAGGGCGCGCGCGCCATCCAGATAGGCGTCGCGCAACGACGCGCCCGGGAAATGCCCGCCCCAGGCCGCATCCAGCGTCGCGTAGCGCGCGGCGCCGCCCGCCCAGGCGGAAAGCCGGAAAATCGCCAGCGCCTGCGCGTCCGTCCCGCCGGCGGCACGGAATTTCTGCAGGTGATGCGTGCCCACCGGCTCCTCGCAGGCCGAGAGGATCGCGAGCCACACGCTCTCCCGCGCCAGCGCGGACAGGTGGCGCGGATCGAGCGTGAGGGCGCGGTACATCGTCTCATAGGCCGCGTGCAGTTCTGGCAGGGACGCGGCCATCAGGCCGTGATGCGGCAGCACGAAGCCGCGCGCGGCGCGGATCTCATCCAGGCGGGCGCGAAGCTGATCGGGGGACGGTGCGGTCATGGCACAAGCCTGCGGGTCGGGCGGGCGGGGCGTCAACATGGGCTTCCCGTCGGCGCCGCTTGTGCGACAATGGCGCCAACACGCGTTTCAGGGAGAGAACACGCATGCGTCGCCGCCAGGCTCTGACATTCTTCGCCGCACCGCTGATGCTGCCGGCCATCGCCCGGGCTCAGGGTGCCGCCGCGCCCTGGTCGCCGACGCGGCCGATCACACTCGTCGTGCCATTCCCGCCCGGCGGCCCCACCGACCTTGCCGGTCGCGTGATGCAGGCGGGGATGCAGGCGGCGCTCGGCCAGCCGGTGGTGGTGGACAACCGCCCCGGCGCGACGGGCGCCATCGGGTCGCGCCATGTCGCGCAAGCGGCGCCGGATGGCCACACGCTGCTGGTCGCGGCCAGCGGGACGCTGACCATCAACCCGGTCGTCATGCGCAGCCCCGGCTACGATGTGGAACGCGACTTCGCGCCGGTGACGCTGGTGATGACCGCGCCCAACATGCTGGTCGTGCATCCTTCTGTCCCCGCCCGCACGGTGGCGGAGGTCGTGGCCTGGATGAAGGCGCAGCGCGGGGGCGTGAACTACGCCTCCTCCGGCGTCGGGTCCTCCGAGCAGTTGGGGATGGAGCTGTTCCGCCTCAGCACGGGCACCGAGGCGACGGCGGTGCCCTTCGCCGGCGGGCCAGCGGCGGCGCAGGCGGTGGTGCAGAACACGGTGCCCATGGCCGTGCTGAACGCCGCGACCATCGCGCCGCTGGTGCAGGGCGGGCAGCTGCGCGGGATCGCGGTGGCAGGTCCCCGCCGCCACGCCCCGACGCCCGATGTCCCGACCATGACCGAGCAGGGCCTGCCGCAGATCGTCAGCGGCAGCTGGACGGCGGTGGTCGCCCCCGCCGCGACGCCCGCGCCGATCCTCGACCGGCTGAACCAGGTGATGGTCGCCTCGCTCCGCGCGCCGGAGGTGACGGAACGCCTGGCCCGTGTCGGCTTCGTGGTGGATGCCAGCAGCCGCGCGGACCTCGCCAGGCTGATCTCGGCCGACCTCGCCCGCTGGCGCGAGGTTGTGCGGCAGGCGCGGATCGAGCAGACCTGACGCTTCGCTGAAAAACGGCCAGGGGGGGCGCAACTCCCCCTGGACCATCGCCGCGCAGACGGCGAGGATGTTGCCAAGAGCATAATGAACAAGAGGAGGCGATCATGGGTACCAACAGCATCTCGCGCCGCACGGCGCTGGCGACCAGCGGCGGGCTGGCCGCTTCGGCCCTCATCGGCCTCCGCGCCCCGCGCGCGCAGGGCGCGCCGATCCGCATCGGGGAACTGAATTCCTACAGCCGCATGGCGGCCTTCTCCGTGCCCTATCGCAACGCGATGCAGCTGGCGGCGGATGCCATCAACCGCGCCGGCGGCGTGATGGGCGGGCGGCCGCTGGAATTCATCTTCCGCGACGACGGATCGACCCCGGGCGATGCCGTGCGGGTGGCGGAAGACCTGCTGACGCGGGAGAACTGCGCCTTCATCGCCGGCACCTTCCTGTCCAATGTGGGCCTTGCCGTCGCCGACCTCGCGAACCAGCGCAAGCGCCTGTTCTTCGCGACGGAGCCGCTTTCGGACGCGCTGACGATGGCGCAGGGCAACCGCTACACATGGCGGCTGCGCCCGAACACCTACATGCAGACGCGGATGCTGACCGAAGCCGCGCGCGGCCGCACGGCGCGGCGCTGGGCGATCGTCGCGCCGAATTACGAATACGGCCAGTCGGCGGCGGCGAATTTCAAGCGGCTGATCACCAGCGCCATCCCCGGCGCGGAGATCGTGGCGGAACAATACCCGGCTCTGGGCCGCGTCGATGCCGGTGCGACCGTGGGCGCGCTGGCGCAGGCGCGGCCGGATGCGATCTTCAACGTCCTGTTCGGCCCCGACCTGACCGCCTTCGTGCGGGAAGGCAACACGCGCGGCCTGTTCGAACGCCGCTTCGTGCTGTCGCTGCTGACCGGAGAGCCGGAATACATGATCCCGCTGGGCGATGAATGCCCCGAGGGCTGGATCGTCACCGGCTACCCCTGGGAACAGGTGGATTGGCCGACCCACCGCGACTATGTCGCGGCCTATCGCGCCCGCTTCAACGACACGCCGCGCAAGGGCAGCCTGCTGGGCTATGTGACGGTGCAGGTGATCGCGAATCTGCTGAACCGCGCGAACAGCCTGGACAATGAAGCGCTGGTGGATGCGCTGCGCGACATGCGGACCGATACCGTCACCGGCCCGGTCACCATGCGGGGTATCGACCAGCAGGGCACGATGGGCACCTGGGTGGGAGAGACCGTGCTGCGCGGCCGCCAGGGCGGCATGCGGAATGCGCGCTATGTCGATGGCGCCGATGTGATGTTCCCCGAAGCGGAAGTGCGCGCGGCGCGCCGCCAGTCGTGAAGCGCAAGCCCAGCGCGGCCATGCCGGAGTAACGCCCCTGGAACCCGGTTTCCTGGTGGTCCAGGCCCTGTCGGGCCTGGCCAGCGCGTCATCGCTGTTCGTTATCGCATCCGGGCTGACGCTGGTGTTCGGCGTCACCCGGATCGTGAATTTTGCGCATGGCTCCTTCTACATGCTCGGCGCCTATATGGCGGTGACGATCGTGCCCTGGCTGCTGGAGATCGAGCGGTCGCCCTGGCTGTTCTTCGTGGGCGTGCTGGCCAGCGCGGTGGTGGTCGGGCTGCTCGGCGTGGCGATGGAAGTGCTGCTGCTGCGCCGCATCTACAAGGTGCCGGAACTGTTCCAGCTTCTGGCGACCTTCGGCGTGGTGCTGATGGTGCAGGATGCGGTGCTGTGGATCTGGGGGCCGGTGGACATCACCGGGCCGCGCGCGCCGGGGCTGCGCCATGGCGTCGAGATTCTCGGCCAGCGTTTCCCGGCCTATGAGCTGTTCCTGATCGCCGTCGGGCCATCCGTGCTCGGGCTGCTCTGGCTTCTGATGCACCGCACGCGCTTCGGAATCCTGATCCGCGCCGCGACGCGGGACCGGGAGATGGTCGGCGCGCTCGGCGTCAACCAGGCGATGCTGTTCACCGGCACGCTGTTCCTCGGCGCCTTCCTGGCGGGGCTGGGCGGCGCGCTGCAGATTCCGCGTGTTTCGGCTTCGGGGCAGATGGACCTCTCGATCATCACCGAGGTCTTCGTGGTGACGGTGATCGGCGGCATGGGCAGCGTGACGGGCGCCTTCCTGGCGGCGGTGCTGATCGGCCAGCTGCAGGCCTTCGGCGTGCTGGTCTTCCCGAAGATCACGCTCGTGCTGGTCTTCCTGCTGATGGCGGTGGTGCTGGTCATCAAGCCCTGGGGCCTGCTGGGCCGTCCGGAGCCCGCCGCCGGCCGCGCCGCCTTGCCGGAAGGCATCCTCCACCCGCGCGGCTTCGGCCGGCTGGAACGCGCGCTGCTGTGGGTGACCATCGCCGCCGCCTGCGCCCTGCCTCTGTTCGGCGACGCCTATGCGGTGAAGGTCGCGACCGAGGTGCTGGTCTTCGCGCTGGCCGCCTTCTCGCTGAACTTCCTGGTCGGCAACGGCGGCATCGTCAGCTTTGGCCACGCCGCCTATTTCGGGCTCGGCGCCTATGCGGCGGGGTTGCTGGTGACGAAGGGCGGCGTGCCGATGGAACCGGCGCTGATCGCCGCCCCCATCGTGGGCGGGGCCTTCGCCGCGCTGTTCGGTTTCTTCGTCGTGCGGCTGTCGGGCATCTATCTTGCCATGCTGACGCTCGCCTTCGCGCAGATCGCCTATGCGGTCTGCTTCCAATGGGTGGAGTTCACCGGCGGCGACAATGGCGTGGTCGGGGTGTGGCCCAGCGCCTGGGCGGGCTCGCGGCATGTCTATTTCTACCTGGTCGCGGCCTGCGCCATCGGCGCGATCCTGGCGCTGCGCCACGTGATCTACGCGCCCTTCGGCGCGACGCTGCGGGCGGCTCGGGATTCGGAACAGCGCGCGGACGCCATCGGCGTGGATGTGCGGACGCATCGCTGGCTCGGCTTCATCCTGGCGGGTGCGGCGGCGGGGCTGGCGGGCGGGCTCTATGCCTTCTCGAAGGGCTCGATCGACCCGACCATGCTCGGCATCCCGATGTCGGTGGATTTCCTGGCCATGATCCTGCTGGGCGGCATGCAGACGGTGATGGGCGCGGTGGTGGGGGCGGCGGCGTTCCATGCGATCAAGGACGTCTTCATGCCGCTGACCGATTTCTGGCGCTTCTTCCTCGGCGCGGCGATCATCGCGCTGGTGCTGATCTTCCCGCGCGGCCTGGGCGGCGCCTATGGCGCCTTCCGCGCCCAGGTGACGGCGAAGACGAAGGCGGTGCGCGCATGACGCTGCTGGCGGCAGAGGGGCTGAACAAGGCCTTCGGCGGCGTGGTCGCGGCGAAGGACGTCACCTTCGCGTTGGCGGCCGGGGAGATGCTGGCGATCATCGGCCCGAATGGCGCGGGCAAATCCACCACCTTCAACATGGTGGGCGGCCAGTTGCGCCCCGATAGCGGGCGCGTGACGCTGGCCGGCCAGGACATCACCGGCCAGCCGCCGCGCCGCGTATGCCGGATGGGGGTCGGGCGCACCTTCCAGGTCGCGCAGACCTTCCTGTCCATGTCGGTGGTCGAGAATGTGCAGATGGCGCTGATCGCCCATGCCGGCCGCACGCGGGACATGATCGCCCGCACCGCCGCGCTGTACCGGCCAGAGGCCGTCGCGCTGCTGGACAAGGTCGGCATGGCGGCGGATGCGGACCGGCCCATCGGCGAACTCGCCTATGGCGACGTCAAGCGGGTGGAGCTGGCCATCGCGCTGGCCGCCGCGCCGCGCCTGCTGCTGATGGACGAACCCACCGCCGGCATGGCCCCGCGCGAACGCGCCAACCTGATGACGCTGACGGCCGGCATCGCGCGGGAGGAAGGGATCGGCGTGCTCTTCACCGAACACGACATGGACGCGGTCTTCGCCCATGCCGACCGCATCCTGGTGCTGGTGCGCGGCGAGATCATCGCCCAGGGCACGCCGGAACAGGTGCGCGCCGATGAACAGGTGAAGCGCGTCTATCTCGGCACCACCGGCCACAAGGCCGCACTCCGCGCCCGCAAGGCAGCCGCCCATGGCTGAGACGGTGCTGGAAGTGGAAGCGCTGCACGCCGGCTACGGCCCGGCGGAGGTGCTGTTCGGCGTCTCCCTGCTGCTGCGGCGGGGGGAGGTTGCGGCGCTGATGGGCCGCAACGGCGCCGGGAAATCCACCACGCTCAAGGCCATCATGGGCCTGCTGCCGGCCCGCGGCGGGTGCGTGCGCTTCCAGGGGACGGACATCACGGGGCTGCCCCCCTACCGCATCGCGCGGCTCGGCCTTGGCTATGTGCCGGAGGATCGTCGGATCTTCACGGACCTCACGGTGTTCGAGAATCTGGAGGTTGGCCGCCGCGCCGCGCGCGATCGCGCGGCGTGGACGCCGGATCGCCTGTTCGCCGTCTTCCCCAACCTCGCGGAGATGCGGAACCGCAGGGCGAGCGCGATGTCGGGCGGCGAACAGCAGATGCTGACCATCGCGCGCACGCTGATGGGCAACCCGGATGCCGTGCTGCTCGACGAACCCTCGGAAGGCCTCGCGCCGGTGATCGTGGAACAGATGGCGGAAGCCGTGCCGCGGATGAAGGCGGAAGGGATCGCCGTGTTGCTCTCCGAACAGAATCTCGACTTCGCCGCGGCGGTGTCGGACCGCGCCTATGTGATCGAGAAGGGCGGCATCCGCTACCAGGGCACGATGGAGGCGTTGGAAGCCGATGACGGCGCCCGCGCCGCCTATCTGACAGTATGACGATGCGGCGCGTCGCGGGGGTCGATGTCGGCGGCACCTTCACCGACCTGCTGTTGCAGGATGCGGATGGCGGGATGCGGCTGTCCAAGGTGCCGACCACTTCACCCAACCAGGCCGATGGCGTGCTGGCCGCGATCGAGGCCGCGGGCGCCGATCCGGCCTCGCTCGACCTGATCATCCACGGCACCACGGCCACCACGAATGCGGTACTGGAACGCAAGCTGGCGCGTGTCGGCCTCATCACCACGCTCGGCTTCCGGGACGTGCTGGAGCTGGGCCGCCGCACGCGCCCGAATTCCTATGGCATGACCGGCAGCTTCGAGCCGCTCGTGCCGCGCGAGCTGCGGCGCGAAGTGGCGGAACGGGTGGATGCGCGCGGCCAGGTCGTGACCTCGCTGGATGAGGATGCGGTGGCGCGGGACGTGATCGCGCTGCGCGATGCGGGCTGCGAGGCGCTGGTCATCCACTTCCTGCACGCCTACGCCAACCCCGCGCATGAGAAGCGGGCGGGGGAGATCGCACGGGCGATCTGGCCGAACCACTATGTCACGCTGGGGCATGAGCTGCTGTCGGAGTTCCGCGAATACGAACGCGGCACCACCGCATCGGTCAACGCCGCCGTGCAGCCGGTGCTGGACCGCTACCTGCATCGCCTGCAGGACCAGCTGGCGGCGCGCGGGCACAGGCGCGACCTGCTGGTGATGAACGGCAATGGCGGCACGGTGCCGGCGCGGCTGGTGGCGAAGGAAGCCGCCAAGACCGTGATGTCCGGCCCGGCCTCCGGCGTCATGGCGGCGGCGGCGACGCTGGCGCAAAGCGAGCTGTCCAACGCCATCACCTACGACATGGGCGGCACATCGACCGATGTGGCGCTGATCGCGGGCGGGGTGCCGGAGGTCTCGGCGGAGCTCTCCATCGCCTATGGCCTGCCCATCCACCTGCCGATGGTCGATGTCCGCACCGTCGGCGCCGGCGGCGGGTCCATCGCGGGGCTGGATCGCGCGGGGATGCTGCGCGTCGGTCCGGAAAGCGCGGGCAGCGCGCCGGGGCCGATCTGCTATGGCCGCGGCGGCACAAGACCCACGATCACCGATGCGAACCTCGTGCTCGGCCGGCTCGACCCCGCCAGGCTGCTCGCGGTGCGGGATGCGGTGCCGATGGAGCGCATCCGGGATGCCTTTCTGCGGGAGGTGGGGGAGCCGCTCGGCCTTTCGGTGGAACAGGCGGCGGAAGCGACGATCCGGCTGGCGAATGTGCACATGACGGGCGCGATCCGCATGGTCTCGCTGTCCAAGGGCCATGATCCGCGCGACTTCGTGCTGTTCGCCTTCGGCGGTGCCGGCCCGTTGCATGCGGTGGCGCTGGCGCGGGAAATCGGCATCCCCGAAGTGCTGGTGCCGGCCCGGCCGGGGCTGACCAATGCGCTGGGCTGCCTTGTCGCCGATCTGCGGCAGGATCTGGTGAACACGCTCAACCGCGGCCTGGACGACATCCCGGAGGAAGAGATCGCGGCAACGCTCGCCGCCCAGCGCGAACGCGGCCTGGCGACCGTGCTGGCGGAGAAGGGAGAGGTCGAGGACGCGCTGGTGCTGCATTCGGCGGAGATGCAGTTCCGCGGCCAGACCCACCTGATCCGTGTCCCGCTGCCGCATGCGGCAATGACCCGCGCCGAGATCCAGGCCGCCTTCGAAGCCGCCTATTTCGCCCGCTTCCAGATCCGCATGCCTGAGATTCGCGCGGTGCTGGTGAACCTCAACACCAGCGTGATCGGCAAGCGCCCGGGCTTTTCCCTCGCCGGGTTGCTGCCGGAAGGCGATGGCGATGCGCTGGTGGGCGAACGCCCGATCTACGCGGATGGCGCCTGGCACGCAGCCAAGATCTGGCAGCGCGAGAGGCTGCGGCGCGGCACGCGGATCGCGGGCCCCGCCATCATCCAGCAGGCCGATGCGACGACGGTGCTGGAACCGGGCAGCGAGGCCGTGGTGGATGTGCTGGGCAATCTGCGGATCAAGGTGCGGGCATGAGCGAACCGGATGCGCTGACGCTCGCGGTCATCCAGGCGGGGTTGCAGCAGGTCTGCAACGAGATGGATATCGCCTTCTCCCGCGCCGCCTTCTCTCCGGTGATCGCGGAAGCCAATGACCGATCCGACGGCATCTACGGCGCCGAGGATGGCGCGCTGATCGCGCAGGGCGAATTGGGCCTGCCCGTCTTCGTCGGCACCATGGCGCATTCGGCGGCGCATATCGCCCGGCTGATCCGGGAAGGCGAGGTCGCGGCGCCGGAACCGGGCGATATCTACATCGTCAACGACCCCTATCTCGGCGGCACGCATCTGATGGATGTGCGCTTCGCCAAGCCGGTCTTCGTCGATGGAACCCTTTTCTGCTGGCTGCAGAACACCGGCCATTGGCCGGATATCGGCGGCATGGTGCCCGGTGGCTTCAGCGCCCATGCGACGGAAGTGGAACAGGAAGGGCTGCGCCTTCCGCCGGTCAAACTGTTCAAGCGCGGGGAGATCGACCGCGAGATCCTCTCCATCATCCAATCCAATATCCGCGTCGCCGGCCAGCGCATCGGCGACATCAAGGCGCAGGCCGCAGCCTTGCTGGTAGGGGAAGCGCGGCTGAACGAGATGCTCGCGCGCCACGGCCGCGCGACGCTGGAAGCCGCCATCGCCGGCATCCGCGCGCGATCGGCGGACCGCATGCGCGCGGAGATCCGCCGCATCCCGGATGGGGTCTATCGGTCGGAAGCCTTCGTCGATTCCGACGGGGTGGTGAACCAGCCGCTCCGCATCGCGCTCACCCTGACGAAGCGCGACGACCGGCTGATCTTCGACCTGTCCGAAAGCGCCCCGCCCTGCCAGGGGCCGATGAACTCGGTCTGGGCGACAACCTGCAGCGCCGTCTATCTCGGCGTGAAGCATGTCTTCCCCGATGTCCCGATCAATGCCGGCACCTTCGAACCGCTGGAGGTGATCCGGCCGGAGGGCACCTTCCTCGATGCCCACTACCCGCGCCCCGTCTCGGGCTGCGCGGCGGAGGTCAGCCAGCGCATCGCGGAAGCGGTGTTCCTCGCACTCGCCCAGGCGATCCCGGATGCGCTCTGGGGCGCGCCGGCGGGCACATCGGGGAATTTCGCACTCGGCGGCTCCGATCCGGCGCGGGGGGCCAGCTATGTGATGTACCAGATCACCGGTGGCGGCCATGGCGGCAATGCGCGGGAAGACGGTCTGACCAATGCCTGTTCCACCATCGGCATCAGCAAGACCCCGCCGGTCGAGGTGATGGAGCAATACTTCCCCATCCTGTTCCGCCGCTTCGCCATCCACGAAGGATCGGGCGGCGCGGGGCAGCATCGCGGCGGCTTCGGCGTGCATTACGAGATCGAGCTGCTGCGGGGGGAAGCGCGCGCCAGCTTCGTGATGGATCATGGTCGCTTCGGGCCGCCCGGCGTGCTGGGCGGCGGGGATGGCGCCCCGAATGTCGTCAAGCTGCATCGCGGCGGCGTCACCACCACGCCGGAGCATCTGTCGAAGGACCAAGGCCTTCGCCTTGTCGCGGGCGACCGGGTGGAGGTGATGACGCCGGGCGGCGGCGGTTATGGCGACCCGCTCACCCGCGACCGCGCGCTGGTCGCACGCGACGTGGCGCGCGGCACCTATACGGCCGAGCAGGCGGAACGCCTGTTCGGTCCCTTCGCATGATGCAGAGCCCACGATCTTCCGCCCTGCGGCCCGAAGAGCCGAGCGGCCGAATGGCCGCCGCCGCTTATGCGGCGAAGCCAAGCGGCCGGAGGCCGCGCCCGGCGACTGAGGGGCACGAAGGTGAAACCTTCGTGCTGGGATTATGACCGCCATTTTTCGCCCGCGCAGCCTGGAGGAGGCACTGGCCATCCGCGCCGCGCGTGATGTCGCGGTGATCGCGGGTGGCACCGACATCTACCCGGCACATGCCGCCCGCCGCGCCTGGGGCGAGCCGACGCACAAGGACGTGCTCGACATCTCCGCGATCCCCGGCCTCGCCGCCGTCGAGGACAGTGGGGATCACTGGCGCATCGGCTGCCTCGTCACCTGGTCCGCGCTGCGCGGCACCCCCCTGCCCCCGCTCTTCGACGGGCTGAAGCGCGCGGCGCGGGAGGTGGGCGGGATGCAGGTGCAGAATCGCGGCACGCTGGTCGGCAACCTCGTCACCGCCTCTCCCGCCGGGGACGGTATCCCGAACCTGCTGGCGCTGGATGCGCAAGTGGAGATCGCGGGCGGCGACGGGCGGCGCGTGGTGCCACTCCCGGCCTTCCTCACCGGCTACCGCGCGACGGCGCTGCGACCGGATGAGATCGTGACGGCGCTGCTGATCCCGCGCCTCGCCGATGCGCGCGGGGCGTTCGAGAAGCTGGGCGCGCGGCGCTACCTTGTCATCTCGGTCGCGATGGCGGCCGGCGTGGTCGCCACCGATGCGGAAGGGCGCATCACGACCGCCCGGCTTGCGCTCGGCGCCTGTTCGGCGGTCGCGCAGCGCCTGCCGGCGCTGGAAGCGGCGTTGCACGGCGTCGCGCTGCGGGACGCGGCGCAGGTTCCGGATGCCGGGCATCTCGCCCATCTCGACCCGATCGACGATATCCGCGGCTCGGCGGCCTATCGGCGGCATGCGGCGCTCGCGCTGCTGCGCGACCTGCTGGGGGGGCTCGCATGATCGCCTTCACGCTGAATGGCGCGCCGGTGGAAACCGACGCCCCCGGCTTCGCGCCCCTGTCGGACACGCTGCGGGAAGGGCTCGGCCTGACCGGCACGAAGGTGGGCTGCGAGGCCGGCGATTGCGGCGCCTGCACCATCCTGCTCGACGGCCAGCAGGCCTGCGCCTGCCTGGTGCCGACGGCGCAGGCCGAAGGCGCGCAGGTCACCACCATCGAGGCAAATGACCCGCTGCTGGCGCGGCTGCGCCTCGCCTTCCTTGCCCATGGCGCGGCGCAATGCGGCATCTGCTCGCCGGGCATGATCATGGCGGCGGCGGCGCTGCTGCGTCAAAACTCATCGCCGTCGCGCGACGCGGTCGCGGATGCGATCGGCGGGGTGCTGTGCCGCTGCACGGGCTATCTCAAGATCATCGATGCGGTGATGGATGCCGCGCCGTCCCTGCCCGTCGCGCCGGCGGCCGGTGAAGCGGTGGGCGCTTCGGTCACGCGGCTGGATGGCTGGGCGAAGGTCGCCGGCACGGATCGCTTCGGCGCGGACCAGGCGCCGGCCGATGCGCTCTGGCTCCGCGTGGTGCGCTCGCCACATGCGCGGGCGCGCTTCACCCTGGGCGATCTGGGCGCGGCGGCGCGGCGGCTCGGGCTGGATCGCATTCTCTCCGCAGCGGATATCCCCGGCCGCAACGCCTTCGGCATCATGCCGAACCTGAAAGACCAGCCGGCGCTGGCGGAAGCCGAGGTGCGCTTCCGCGGCGAAGCCGTGCTGATGCTGCTCGGGCCCCGTGCGGTGGTGGAGGCGGTGCGCGACGCCGAGCTGCCCATCGCCTGGGATCCCCTGCCCGCCCTGCACGGCGTCGCCGCCGCGACGGCGGAAGGCGCGCCGCTGCTGCACACGCATGCGCCCGGCAATGTGCTGGTGCGCGGCTACCTCGAGACCGGCGATGTCGCGGCGGGCCATGCGGCCGGCGCCGCCAGCGCGGAGGGCAACTTCCGCACCGCCTTCGTCGAACACGCCTATATCGAGCCCGAGGCCGGCCACGCCCTGCCCCTGCCCGACGGGGTCGAACTCTTCGCCTGCACCCAGGCCCCCTACATGGACCGTGAGGAGACGGCGCGCGTCGTCGGCCTGCCCGAGGACTCCGTGCTGATCCGCCCGAGCGCCTGCGGCGGCGGCTTCGGCGGCAAGCTCGATGTCTCCATCCAGCCGCTTCTGGCCGTCGCGGCGCGGGTCACGGGGCGGGCGGTGCGGATCGTCTATTCCCGCACGGAGAGCATGGCCTCCACCACCAAGCGCCATCCGGCGGAATTGCGCGCGCGCATGTCCGCCGATGCGGAAGGCCGCTTCACGGCCTTCGAGCTGGATGGCGATTTCAACACCGGCGCCTATGCCAGCTGGGGCCCGACGGTCGCGAACCGCGTGCCCGTTCATGCCTCCGGCCCCTATCGCGTGCCGCATGTCCGCAACCGCACGCGCGCCATCTACACGAACGACACGCCGGCCGGCGCCTTTCGCGGCTTCGGCGTGCCGCAGGCCGCCATCGCGACGGAAAGCCTGGTGGATGAGCTGGCCGACAAGCTCGGGATGGATCGGTGGGAGATCCGCCGGCGCAACGCAATCGGCATCGGGGATGCCACGCCGTCCGGCCAGGTGCTGCATGCCTCGGCGGGGCTGCCGCAATGCCTGGATGCGCTGAAGCCGGGCTGGGATGCGATGGTCGCCCGCGTCGCCGCGCATAATGCGACGGCCACGCGGCATCGGCTCGGCGCCGGCATTGCCTGCATGTGGTATGGCTGCGGCAATACCAGCATGTCGAACCCGTCGCGGATGCGCGTGGTACTGGCGCGCGACGGTGCGCTGACGCTGTTCAACGGCGCGGTGGATATCGGCCAGGGCAGCACGACGGTGATCGGGCAGATCTGCGCCGATGCGCTCGGCCTGCCGCTCGGCGCCTTCCGCTTCGTGCTGGGCGACACCGACCGCACGCATGATGCCGGCAAGACCTCCGCATCCCGCCAGACCTTCGTCAGCGGCCGCGCGGCCTATGAAGCCGGGCGTGACCTGCGGCGGCGCATCCTCGCTTTGGCCAATGCGGGGGAGGATGCCGCGCTGGCGTTGGATGGCACGCGCCTGACCGTGAGCGACCGGGCGGGCGGCGATCGCGTGATCGACCTCGCCGCGCTGCCAGAGGATCTGGAAGGCGATGGGCGCTACGACCCGCCCACCACCGGGCTCGATGCGAAGGGCCAGGGCGTTCCCTATGCGACCTACGGCTTCGCCGCGCAGATCGCGCTGGTCCGCGTCGATACCGTGCTCGGCACGGTGAAGGTGGAAGCGATCGAGGCCGCGCAGGATGTCGGCCGCGCGATCAACCCGCAGATGGTGCTGGGCCAGATCCATGGCGGCATCGCGCAGGGGCTTGGTCTCGCGCTGATGGAGGAATTCATCCCCGGCCGCACGGAGAACCTCCACGACTACCTGATCCCGACCGCCGGCGACGTGCCGCCCATCCGCATCCATCTGGTCGAGGACCCGGAACCCGAAGGCCCCTATGGCGCCAAGGGGGTGGGGGAACCCGCGCTGGTGCCGACCGCGCCCGCCATCCTTGGCGCGATCCGCCACGCGGCGGGCGTCACCCTCCGCCAGGTGCCGGTCCTGCCGCATCGGCTGTGGGAGGCGATGCGTGACAGATAACCCCGTCAGCGCCGAAGCCCGCAGCCTGAAATTCGGCCAGGCGGAAGGCGAGGGCATCATCCGCTGCGATGCCTGCCCGGTGCTGTGCCGCATCCGCCCCGGCCGCGCCGGCGCCTGCAGCCGCTACGCCAATGAAGGCGGGCAACTGGTCCGCACCGATCCTGCGGTGGCGCTGGCGCACAGCGTGGAGGGCGGCGGGAAGGTGGTCGCCTTCGCGGAAGGCGGCTGGGACGGCAAGCTGCTCGATCCCGCGCGCAGCTTCATCACCGGCATCGGCGCCGGCACCACCTATCCGGACTACAAGCCCGCGCCCTTCATCGTCGGCGCCACCCATGCGGGCGTCGATACCGTCACCGTCGTGACAGAGGGAATCTTCAGCTATTGCGGCGTGAAGGTGAAGATCGACACCGACCGCCACCTCGGCCCCGAAGCCGCGCCCGTGCGCGCGCGGGGCGAACAGGTGGGGCATGTCACCACCGCCGAATATGGCAGCCAGATGCTGAGCCTCGGCGGTGTGCGGCACCTGACGGGCGGCAGCAAGAAGGAAGGCACCGTCACCTGCGAGACGCTGCTGGCCCTCTGCGCGGGGGACGCGGTCACGCTGACCATCGATGGCGGGCATGAGGTGGTGGTGCAGGCCGGCCAGGCGCCCATCGTGGATGGCACGCCGGAGCGACGCATGCGGGTTGGCTGCGGCAGCGCGACCATCGGCATCTTCGCGCAGCAATGGCTCGGCCATGCTGATGAGGTGATCGTGGTGGATGACCACATCACCGGCGTGCTGACCGAACACCAGGCGGGCAAGGTGCTGGGCATGCGCGCGGCGGGGATCCGCGTGCGCGGGCGGCGGTCCACGCCGGGGCGCTATTTCCAGGTGGCCAATCCGGGCCTCGGCTGGGGCGGGACGGACATCACCGACCCGCTTTCCATCATCGACGCCATCGACCCCAAGACCGCCTGGCCCGGCCTACGCCTGCTGCTGACCTCCACCACCGGCGAAGACGCGCTGTGGTGCGTGCTGGACGACCAGCTGCGCTCCGTCCCGGCGGAGATGCCCGCGCCCGTCCGCCGCGTGGTCGATCGCATCGGCGAGAATTGCGAGCCCTCGCTCTGCACCGTGCTGTTCATGGCAGGCGCCGGCGGTTCGCTGCGCGCGGGCGTCACCGACAACCCGGTGCGGCTGACGCGGGCCGTCGCATCCGGCGAGGTGCGGGTGACGATGGGCGGGGCGCCCGCCTATCTCTGGCCAGGCGGCGGCATCACGGTGATGGCCGATGTGCTGCGCCTGCCGAAGAAGGCCTTCGGCTACGTCCCCACCCCCGCCCTCGTCGCGCCGATCGAATTCACCCTGCCGCGTGCGCTCTACGCCGAACTCGGCGGGCATATGGCGGAGATCGTGCCCGTCGAGACCCTGCTGCGCGGCCTCGGCGACCAGCTGCGGGTCGAGGGGTGGATGCCCGGCAATCCCTGGCCCTTCGACGCGCCATGACCGGGGCGACGGTCCAGCGCCTCGACGGCGGGCGGCTGCATTGCAGCCACGGGCCGATCGATGTGGTGCTGGCCGGCTTCGGCCCGCCAGAGGCCGTGCGCGCCGCAGAGGCCGCGGCCGCGCGGCGGTTCCACACGATCCTGGATGAACTGGTGGCGGAACTGCCAGCGCTACGCCGCCCGGTCGGCTCGGCCCCGCATCTGGAAGGCGCCGTCGCGCGCCGGATGCGCGATGCCTGCGCCCCCTTCGCGGCGCAGGGTATCTTCGTCACCGCGATGGCCGCCGTGGCCGGCGCGGTTGCGGATACGCTGCTGGCGGCGATGCGAGAGGCCGCGCCCGATCTGACCCGCGCCTATGTGAATGATGGCGGCGACATCGCGGTCTTCGCGGCGCCGGGCGAGTCGCTCGCCATCGGCCTCGCAGCCGCCCCCTTCCCCGGCACGGCTTTCGACGGCGCGCTGCGGATCGGCGCTGGCGACGGGATCGGGGGGGTTGCGACATCCGGCCGGCATGGCCGGTCCTTCTCGCTGGGCATCGCCGATGCGGTGACGGTGCTGGCGCGGGATGCCGCGACGGCGGATGCCGCCGCGACGCTGATCGCGAACGCCGTGGACCTCGTGAGCCCCGCCATCGCCCGCCGCCCGGCGCGGGACCTCGACCCGGATAGCGACCTGGGCGAGCGGCCGGTGGTCGTCGCCTGCAGCGCCCTGGCGCCGGATGAGGTCGCGGCGGCGCTCGCGGCCGGCCTGGCGCGGGCCGAGGCCTGGTGCCGGGCCGGGCTCATCCGCGGCGCGGCGCT
Organism: Roseomonas mucosa; assembly: GCA_945878375.1. GTDB lineage: Bacteria > Pseudomonadota > Alphaproteobacteria > Acetobacterales > Acetobacteraceae > Falsiroseomonas > Falsiroseomonas mucosa_A. The sequence continues at coordinate 28,896 of CAMDWG010000012.1, forward strand.
GCGGCTGGCCGGCGAGGCGCGGCTGGCCGGCACCCCCTTCCCCGCCCTGACGGAGCAGTTCGCATGACCCAGGACCTCGCCATCCGGAAGACCATCCTGCATGTCGAGGAAGTGCACCACGATGGCGGACCGCCTCGGGACAAGCCGGTGCTGAAGGGCTGGTGCGCCGTGATCCTCGCGAACCCCTTCGCCGGCCGCTACGAGCCCGAGCTGATGTGGATGATGGAGGCGATGAAGCCCATCGGGCTGATGGTGGCGGAGCGGCTGCTGGCCGGGCTCGGCGGCGATCCGGATGCGGTGGAGGCCTATGGCAAGGGCGGGCTGGTCGGCAGCGCGGGGGAATTGGAGCACGGCGCGCTGTGGCATGTCGCAGGCGGCTATGCGATGCGCGGGCTGCTCGGCAAGGCGCTGGCCATCGTGCCATCGATGACCAAGGTCGGCCCGATGGGGGCGGTGCTGGACCTGCCGATCCATCATCGCAACGCCGCCTATGTGCGGAGCCACTTCGACGGCATCACCTGCGTCGTCCCCGACGCCCCCCGGCCCGACGAGATCCTGTTCGCCCTGGCCATGACCACCGGGCCGCGCCCGCATGCCCGCGTGGGCGGGCTGACGCAGGACGCCATCGCCCAATGGGACGGCCAGCGGTAATGCACCCCGACACGTCTGATCGGCTTTGATCCGAGGCCCCGGGGAACGACTTCCCGTCAGGCCCCCGAACCCCCATACATCAGGCATGCCTATCCGTTCCGCCGCGATCATCGGGGCCGGCCTTGCCGGTCTGGCCTGCGCCAAGACGCTGGCCGCGCATGGCGTCGCCGCGCGCCTGTTCGACAAGGGCCGCGCGCCAGGCGGCCGGCTGGCCACGCGGCGCGCGGAGGCCGAGGGGCGCAGCTTCACCTTCGACCATGGCGCCCAATACCTGACCGCGCGCGGCCCCTTGTTCCGCGCCACGCTGGACGCGCTGGATGCGCAGCCCTGGCTTGGTGGGGAGATGCGGGTCGGCATGCCGCGCATGTCCGCCCTGCCCCGCGCGCTCGCCGAAGGCCTCGACGTCACATTGGGGCGGGAGGTGGTGGAGATCGCGGGCGAACCGGGCGCCTGGATGCTGCGCCACGCCGCCCCCCGCCGTCCCGGCGGGCCGCCAGCCGAGGGATTGGGGGAATCCGGCCCCTTCGAGGCGGTGCTGGTCACCGCCCCATCGCCCCAGGCCGCCGCCCTGCTGGCCCGCCCTGCGCCCACCCTGGCGCAGGTGGTCGAACTGGTGGAGATGGCCCCCTGCTGGACCCTGATGGCCGCCTTCCCCCGGCGGCTGGACCTACCCGACCAGATCCGGCCGGAGGCGGGGGAGATCGCCTCCGCCGTCCGCGACAGCTCGAAGCCCGGCCGCGACGCGGGCAGCGAATGCTGGGTGGTGCAGGCCGGCCCCGCCTGGACGCGCGAGCATCTGGAACAGGCCGAGCCGGTGGTGCGCGAAGCGCTGCTCGCCGCTTTCGCGCAACTGGCCGGGCAGACGCTGCCGGCGCCCAACTTCGCTGCCGCGCATCGCTGGCGGTTTGCCCTGGTGGAAAAGCCCCTCGGCGCGCCCTGCCTGTGGGACCCCGCCCTCGGCATCGGCGCGGCGGGCGATTGGTGCATCGCCCCCCGGGCGGAAGCCGCGATGACGAGCGGCATGGCCCTGGCCGCCGCCCTGGCGGGCGGCTGATGCCGCCCCAGCCCGACCCCGAGTCCGACCCGGCGCTGGAGGAGTGCCTTGCGGAGGCCTTCCGCCGCCTGTCCCGCGGCGTCGCGGATCGACGCTCCGCCTTCCACACCCCGACGCTCGCCACCATCGGCGCCGATGGCGCGCCGCAGGCCCGGACCGTGGTGCTGCGCGGCTTCGACGTGGCGTCGCGCCGGCTGCGGATGCACACCGATGGGCGGTCCGCCAAGGCGGCGGAGTTGGCGCGGGACGCGCGCTGCGCGCTGCACCTGTATGACCCGGGCGCGAAGCTGCAGCTGCGCCTGTCCGGACGCGCCACGCTGCATGCCGAGGATGCGGTGGCGGAGCAGGGCTGGGCGGATAGCCGCGACTTCTCCCGCATGTGCTACGCGATCGAGCCGGCGCCGGGCACGCCTATCGCCGCGCCGCCGCCCGCCCCGCGCGATGCCCTGGCCGGGCGTGCGGCCTTCCGCGTGATCCTGCTGCGCTTCGAGCGGCTGGAATGGTTGGAACTCGCCGCCGGCGGCCATCGGCGTGCCTGCTTCACCTGGGCGGACGATACAGCGCCCGCCATGACCTGGCTGGTGCCGTGAGGAGGGCGTCGTGACCGACCATGAGGCGATCGCCGCCGAGATCCTGCGCCAGACCACCGAACGCGGCCCCGACAAGTCGATCTGCCCGAGCGAGGTCGCCCGCGCCCTGGCGGCGGAGGAAGACGCCTGGCGACGCCTGCTCGGCCCAGTCCGCGCCACCGCCATCCGCCTGGCGCGCGACGGCCGGGTGGAGGTGCTGCGGAAGGGCAAGCCCGTCGATCCCGAAGCCGGCATCCGCGGCGTGATCCGCCTGCGGATCGCCGCCACGCCCGCCGAGGAAGGATGACCATGCTGCAGATGATGCTCGGCCGCGGCACCGCCGGCCTGCCCCCGGCGGAGCGGATCGACTTCCCGACGCTCCGCCTGCCGACCTCCCCCAACGCGCATCTCGCCGCGCCGCCGGGCGCGACGAATGAACGGCATGAGACGGTGCCGCTGCTGCCCGTCCCGGCCGACCGCGCCTGGAGCGTGCTGCGCGCGCTGGGCGACGGGATGGAGCGGGTGTGGAAGATGGCGGAGTGGCCGGAGGCCCGGCAAGCGCAATGGGTCGCGCGCACCCGGCTGATGAACTACCCCGACCTGATCAACGCGCAGATCGTGGAGATGCCGGGCGGCGTGGGGGTGTTCCTCTATTCGCGCAGCCTTGTTGGCTATTCCGACCTCGGCGTGAATGCGAAGCGGGTCGCCGCCTGGCGCAGCGCCTTCGACGCGGCGCTGGCACGGTAACGGCGGGCAGGCCAGCACCGAAGCGGCAGGAGAGCGTGATGCGTCGGTTTGGCTTTTTCCTCGGCGATGCCTGGGCACTGGCGCGGCCCTATTGGTCCAGCGAGGAACGCGGGCGGGCGCTGCTGCTGCTCGGCGCCGTCGTCGCGCTGAACCTGTCGCTGGTGGCGATGACGGTGGTGCTGACCTATTGGCAGCGGGCCTTCTACAACGCCCTGGAACAGAAGGACGCCGCGACCTTCTGGGGCCTGCTGCTGCTGGGCGGGGAGGCGGACGGCACCTGGTTCCCCGGCTTCTGCGCGATCGCGGCGGCCTATATCCTGATCGCGGTCTACCAGCTCTATCTGCGCCAGGCGTTGCAGATCCGCTGGCGGCGCTGGCTCACCGCCCGCTACCTGGATGATTGGCTCGCCGGCCGCGCCTATTACCGCATCGCGCTGACCGATCCGAAGACCGACAACCCGGACCAGCGCATCGCCGACGACATCCGGCTTTTCGTGGACGACACGCTGAGCCTTTCGCTCGGGCTGATGAGCAGCGTCGTCACGCTGCTGTCCTTCGTGCTGGTGCTGTGGTCGCTGTCCGGGCCGCTCGAGGTGCTCGGCATCTCCATCCCCGGCTACATGGTGTGGGTCGCGATCCTCTATGCCGTGCTCGGCACCTGGCTCGCGCATCTGATCGGGCGGCCGCTGATCCGGCTGAACTTCCTCCAGCAGCGGGTCGAGGCCGATTTCCGCTACGCGCTGGTCCGCCTCCGCGACAATGTGGAAGGCGTCGCGCTGCATGGCGGCGAAGCGGATGAGAAGCGCGGCCTGACCGCGCGCTTCGCCGCGCTGATGGGGAATTGGTGGGGGATCATGGTCGCCACCAAGCGGCTGACCTTCTTCACCGCCGGCTTCACCCAGGTGGCGAGCATCTTCCCGATCGTCGTCGCCGCACCCGCCTATTTCGCAGGCCGTATCCCGCTCGGCGGGCTGATCCAGACCGCCTCCGCCTTCGGGCAGGTGCAGGGCGCGCTGTCCTGGTTCGTGGCCAACTATGCCCAACTGACGGAATGGCGCGCGACGGTGGAGCGCCTGACAGGCTTCCAGCGCGCCATCGCGGCGGCGCGGGCGGCGGGGGATGGCGTGCGCGCCTCGACCGGTCCCGGGGATGCGGTGACGATGGAGGGCGCAACGCTTGCCCTGCCCGATGGCCGCGTACTGGTGACCGATGCGGCGCTGCGGCTGGAGAAGGGAGAGGCGGTGCTGCTGACCGGCGCCTCCGGCAGCGGCAAATCCACCCTGTTCCGCGCCCTGGCCGGCATCTGGCCCTTCGGCCGCGGCGCGGCGAGCATCCCCGAGGGCGCGCGCGCGCTTTTCCTGCCGCAGCGGCCCTATCTGCCGCTCGGCACGCTGCGGCGCGCCGTCTGCTACCCGCTCGACGCCACGGAGGTGCCGGAGGAGGCGATCCGCGCGGTGCTGGAGGGCGTCGGGCTGCCGCACCTTGCCGACCGGCTGGACGAGGAAGATGCCTGGGACCGTCGCCTGTCGGGCGGAGAACAGCAGAGGCTCGGCTTCGCGCGGGCGCTGCTGGTGAAACCGGATGTCCTGTTCCTCGACGAAGCGACGGCAAGCCTCGACCCGCCGGCCGAGGCCGCGCTCTACGCCCTGCTGCGCGAAAGGCTGCCGGGGGCGGCGGTGCTGTCCATCGCGCACCGGGAGGGCGTGGCGCGCTTCCATGACCGCGCGCTGCGCCTGCAAGATGGGCGCCTTTCGCCCGTGGCGGGGTGAGGCGGATGCTGTCGATCATGGGCCTTGCGCTGCTGGCATCCCTCGGCGGCGCGGGGTGGTGGCTATGGACCCCGGATGCGGAACGCGCGCCGCTCGAGGCACGCTACGCCGCGCCGCCCAGCAGCTTCGTGACGCTGGAGGGCGTGCGGCTGCATGTGCGCGACACCGGGCCGCGCGAGGGGCCGCCGGTGCTGCTGCTGCACGGCTTCGGATCCAGCCTGCACACCTGGGACGCATGGGCCGCCTTGCTGGAGGCCGACCGGCGGGTGATCCGGCTCGACCTGCCGGGCTTCGGCCTGACGGGCGCCGACCCGACCGGCGATTATTCAGACCTGCGCGCGGTGGCGCTGCTGGACGGGCTGCTGGACCGGCTCGGCGTGGCGCAGGCGGATGTGGTCGGCAGTTCCATGGGCGGGCGCATCGCCTGGCGCTTCGCGGCGGAACGGCCCGCGCGGGTGCGGCGGCTGGTGCTGATGGCGCCGGATGGCTTCGCCAGCGCCGGCTTCACCTATGGCAAGCCGGCCGGCGTGCCTCTGCTGATGCGCGTCCTGCCCTATACCCTGCCCCTGCCGCTGCTGCGCGGTGGCGTGGCGCCAGCCTATGCCGATGCGGCCTCGCTGACCGAAGCGGCGCTGGAACGCTACCGCGACATGATGATCGCGCCGGGGGTGCGGGCGGCGATCCTGGACCGCATGGCAACCCATGTGCTGGTCCCGCCCGAACCCTTCCTGCGGGGCATCGCGGCGCCGGTCCTGCTGCTGTGGGGCGAATCGGACCGGATGGTGCCGGCCGCCCATGCGGCGGATTACGCGCGGGAATTGCGGGACAGCCGAACCGTGGTGCTGCCAGGCCTCGGCCATGTCCCGATGGAAGAAGACCCCCCGCGGGCGCTGGCCCCGGTCCAAGCCTTCCTGACGGACTGACCGCAGGCGCAGCGCGGCGCCGCGGGGCTAATTGCGACGCGGTGCGGCAGCGGCCGGGGCGGGCGGCAGGTCTTCTTCCAGCACGATGATGTTGACGGCGTAGGATACCTCGCCCTCCTCATCGTCGCGATGGATGGTGCCGATCACCTCATCCTGCACCGCGATCTCGACCGACATGCCCTTCCGCGCGGGCGGCACCAGGGTCACCCGGTCCGAGCCGAGTAGGCGGCGGAGATAGGTTTGCACGCGGGCGATATCGGTCGGTGTCATCATCTCGGCTCCCGGAAAGGCGCCCCCTATGCACCCGCGCCCGGCACGGGTCGAGAGGCTCGGCGGGCTGGCGCCATGCGGAACGCGCGGGGCACGGCGTGGCTTCGTCGGGGGGACGATGGCGCGGCCCGGGGGGCCAGCCCGCTGGCCGTGGGCGCCACGCCACCGGCACGGCAGGTCGACACCGATGCCCCGGCCCGGCTTGTGCTCACCCGGCAAAGGACTCTCTTTCCGTATTCGCACAGATATGCCAGCAACGAATCCGATACGTTCACGGCCCTAAATGGCGCGATGGGCTCGCAGGCCCGGCCTCGGCCGGTCCGCCGCACCCGCGGGAGGCTTGGAGGTCCGGGTGCTCATCCAACACGACGACACGCTGCAACTGGCGCTCGACTGCGTCGCGATGCTCGGGGGGGGACGCGGCGTCGTCTATGGCTGGGCGATGACGCCACGCGGGGTGGCCACCCGCCTTGCCGTCACGGCCGGTCGTGGCGGGGATTGCGCGATCGAGCATTGCAGCTTCCACCCGCGCCCGGATGTGGTGCCGCCGGATCCCAGCCATACGGCGTTGAACGGCTTCACCCTGGTCTTCGAGGCGCCGGAGGATCTGCGAGAGCTCGATCTCCTGCTCACCGCCGGGGAGGACGGGATCCGCGCCGAACTGGATGACGCGCGCATACGCACCGATCTCGGCATGGCCACGGCCGACCGCAGCTGGCACGTCACCTTGCGCCTGATGCTGGACGCGGCCGGCACCCCCGCCATGGGCGGCCTCCTGCGTCATGCGGGCCGTCCCTTCGGCGCCTTCGCCGATTGGGTGGCGCGCCTGCCCCTTGTGCAGGGCAGGATCCAGGACTTCGGCGTGCTGCTGGAGGTCGAGGCCGGCAGCACCGCTGCGGGCGAGGCCCTGGTCATGCTCCGCGCCGCCGCCGCGCTGCCGCCGGAGGCCACAATCGAGGCCGCCCTGGTCTGCTGGCTGCGCGCGGAGCCCGATGCGCCGCCGGAGCCCATCCTGGTCCGCCCGGTGGATTGCCACGCGGCTCGCCTGCCCGCAGCGCTTGGCTTCTATGCCCGCCTCGATCCCGGCCTGCTCGACCGGCTGCACGGCATCGAGCTGCTCCTGCGCGCCGAAACCCGGCCAGGCGAAGAGGTCTGGGCCAGGGTCCAGCCGACCCCCGGTACCGTGCCGGACCTGCTCGACATGGCCAGCCGCACCACCGCCGCGAGACTTGCCCTGCCGCTGGAAGCGCCAACGGCCGCAGGGCTGGAGCTGTTGCGGCAGCTGGTGGCGCGGCGCGAGGCCGCCTTCGGCGCGACCCTCGCCGCGCTGGCGGCACCGGCGCCATCCGCGCAGCCCGGCAGCCTGCCGCGCCTCGCGCTGATCCTCGGCGCGGACGACCCGGCCGCGGCGCGGATGTTCCATGTCACCGCCGCGGCCTTCGAGGCACGCTGCGACACGCTGCTGGTGATGGGCTCGGCCGCGGATGACGTGGCGGAGGCCTTCCGCCGGCGCGGCAAGCTGCGCGTGCTGGTCGGCGTGGAGGCCGCGCAGACCCTGCGCGAGGCCGCGGGATGCGCGGGCGTCGTCGCGGTGGACGCCGTCGCCTTCGCCAAAGCGGTGATCGCGGACGATCCGGATGCCGCCTTCGCCGCGCCGCTCGATCCGGGCGATGTCGCGCGGCTGCTCGCGCTGCATGCGGCCGCGGGCTGCGCGCCGGCGCTGGCCGACAGCCTGCAGCGCCTGCTGCGCGCAAGGCGCAGGGCGGATGCGCGCTTCACTCCCGTGCAGCGCGCCTGGTCCAACCGCCACGCGGCGGATATCGCGAACGCGCATCTGCAGCGCCTGTGGACCTCCGGCGCCGCCGGCACGGTGCGGGAGCCCGCCCTTCATGGCTGACGCACCCGGCATGACGACCACGACCGGCCAGCGCGTCTGCATCCTGGCGCATTCCCATCCCGACTTCTCCAAGGGCGGGGGGGAGATGGCGGCGCACCGCCAATTCACCGCGATGCGCGCGGCGGGGCGCGAGGCGATCTTCGTCGGCGCCTGCGATGTCGGCACCCATTACGCCAGCAGCCGCGCGATGGAGATGGTGATGCCGCATGGGGAGGATGAATACGTCTATTTCTTCCCCGGCATGGCGGAAGACCGCCTGGCCTGGGACGATAGCTATCAGCGGCGGATGCTGGTGGACTTCCTGGCCGGGCTGGAATGCGACGTCTACCACTTCCACCACTACTGGCGGGTCGGGGTCGACCTGATCGAGGAGCTGATGGCCGCCCGGCCCGAGGCGACCTTCGTGATGACGCTGCACGAGATGCTGGCGATCTGCCTGCACCACGGCCAGATGATCAAGACGCGCTCGCGCGAGCTGTGCCGGCGGGAAGCGCCTCTGAACTGCCTCGCCTGCTTCCCCGACCAGACGCTGGAACGCTTCGCCTTCCGCAAGGCGACGCTGCTGAGCGTGCTCCGCCGCTTCGACCACGTCATCTACCCGTCCGATTTCATCCGCGACCGCTACCAGGCCTGGGGGCTCGGTGCGCGCTGCTCGGTGCTGGAGAACTACCTGGGTGACCAGCTGATGGCGCTGCCGCGCGAGCAGGGGGATGCGGAACGGCTCGCGCCGCGCTTCGGCTTCTTCGGCCAGCCCACGGCCTTCAAGGGGCTCGACATCCTGCTGCGCGCGCTGCCGCTGGCGCTGCGCGACGCGCCCGGCATCACACTCACCGTCTTCGGCGCGGAGCGAGAGGATGTGCTGCGCCTGTTTCCCGCGCTGGACCCGGTGATCGAGGCGGCGGGGCAAAGCCTGACCTTCGCCGGCCGCTACGACCCGCTCGACACCATCGACCTCATGCGCTCCGTCGGCTGGGTCGTGGTGCCGTCGATCTGGTGGGAGAACTCGCCGGTGGTGATCCAGGAAGCGCGGCGCGCGGGCACGCCGCTGATCGTCTCCGACATCGGCGGCATGGCGGAGAAGACCGCGCCCGGCATCGACGGGATGCACTTCAAGCGCGGCTCCCCGGTCGACCTGGCCGCTACCATGCTGCGCGCCGCCAGCCCTGCGCTGCGCGCGACCTTCGGCGCGACGGTGCGCGACACGATCGGGCGCGAGGACTTCCTCGCCGGCCTCGACCACGCCTTCGGCGCGGGCATCCTGGCGCCGCGCGGTTGATCGGCTTCAGCCGCCCCTTCGGTTCGCGCGCTGGCGGGTGAGGTCGAAGGGAAGCTGGAAGGCGATCTCGTCCCAGCCCCAGAACTGCCGCAGCGAGGTCCGCAGCGCATTGGGCCCAAGCGTCGGTCGGCGACCGTCGCGCGCGCCGACATCGGTCAGCGGTGCCAGCAGGTCGCGCCAAAAATCGGCCCAGAGCCACGCCTCCGTCACGGAGGCATGCAGCAGCGGCGCGACGGCATCGCGCCGCGGCGCGATGCGGAACGGCGAGGCGCCCAGGAACACGCCGTCCTTGCCGAAGAACCGCGCTTCCGCCACCAGGCTGGAGGAGACGCCGACCACGCGCCGGACCGCATCCTGCGCCATCAGCAGATAGGCGTTGTCATCCAGCTGCAGGATGCGCCGCAGCGGCAGGCCGATGCCATGCAGGCCGAAGCCGTCATTGTTGTAGGGATGCGGCTTGAACAGAATGCGGCCTTCGGGCCCGACCGCACGGTGGAAGCCCTCGGCGAAATCCGAGAGATCGAGCAAACGCCCATCCGCGACCAGCGCGCGGTCGATTCGCGTCTGGCCGACGACCAGCACGCCCTCCTCCACCGGATGCGACAGCGGCGCCTTGACCGCAGTCGCGGCGAGAAGGTCGGCCCAGGGCTCGAAGACATGGTCCTCAGCGTGGTGCGGAACCAGCGCGGCCGCAACCTCGGGGTGGTTGGTCTGCACGGCGAAGAACACATCCGGCCCGAAGCGGATGGGATGGATGTTGAGGTCGATCCAGGGAATGCCGAATTGCGAGAGCAGGCGCTTCTGCACCTCCGCCAGTTCGAAGCCGATCACCGCCACGGCCCCATCGACGGCGCGGGCGAAGCGCGCGACGGCGGCGGCGGGCAGCGCATCGGCGTCGAACAGCGTGACCCAGCCCCCGATATCGGGCGCAACACCGGTGTCCGCATAGAAGCCCGGCGTGTCGAAGTCTGTCGCGCCGGCCCCCGGCGGCGGCGCCCAGGCCAGCGCCTCCACCTCCAGCCCCGACGCGGCAGCGATCGGGCGGCGCAGCAGGCGATGCAGCCAGAGGATGTTGCCCGTCTGCGCCGGGCGGAACAGTTCATCCGCCGGCCGCAGCAGGTCACCGGTCAGGACGATGCGGCGCGTCATGCCCGCTCGATGCGCGCCCCGACCAGCCCCAACCCCATGCGGCGCGTGTCGCGACGAGGGCCTTGGGCCGTGTCATCATGCTGCGGCCCGTGCAGCAGCAGGCACAGCCGCGCGCCGGCGGGCATCGGCGGCAGGACCGCGCGCGCCGCGAAGACACCGACGACGCCATCGGAGGAGATGGCGGTGAAGCCGAGCGGCATGCCGTCCAGGAACCAGTCATGCGCCGCGATGTCGAAGGGCAGGCCGAAGGGCATGCGGAGGCAGAGGGTCACCACCACCTCTCCCCCACCCAGCGCGGGCAGCAGCAACGTGGCGCAGCGCGACGCGCCGGACCAGCGCAGCGACCCCGCGGCCGAGCGCTCCGCATCCCACCACCCGAAGCCGGTGAAGTCGGGATCGCCGGGATCGAGCGTCACCGGCCCGGCTTCCGGCAGCGGGGTGGGCAGGCCGGCGGCGGCAATGCGATCGGCCGGGATCGCGCGCAACGGGTCGATACGAAGCCTGTCCGCCCGCGCGAGAGAGGCAGCGGCGGCGGCCTGTTCCAACTGATCGACCCGGGCCGCGAGCCGCGCCAGTTCCCCCAGCAGCAGGCGGCCAAGCCCGCTGCCCTCTGCCGGAAGCTTCGCGAGGAAGTGGTCGGCCGCGCCGAACAGGCGGTCGGCGTGCTGGCGCTCGATCGCGGCATCGAGCAGCGTCGCGGCGCGTTCGGGCGAAAGGTCGAGCAGGGCGCGGTCCATCGGAACGATGGTTTAGCGCATCGGTGGCGCGGGCTCTACAGTTCCTGCACCTCCGCGACCCCGGGCAGGACCTTCATGGCCTGCATCAGGCGGGGGGAGACGTTGAACAGGCCGGGCAAGGCGATCTCCACCTCCTGCCCCGGGCCGGTGACGGGCACCAGCACCACGCGGCCGCGCCCCTTCCCTTCCCGCTCCAGCAGCGTGCGGATGTTCGGCACCGCCGCCGATTGCTCCAGCCACAGCTTGATCCCGGCCGCGACGCCGGAGGCCGCCTTCTCCAGCGGTTCGACATCCTGCGCCGTCAGCCGCAGCGTCTCCCCATCCAGCCGCGCCTCCGCGGTCAGCAGCAGCGCCGTGCCTTCCGCCAGATGGTCGCCGGCCTTGGCCAGAAGCTCGCTGAAGAAGGTGACCTCATAGGCGCCCTGCTGGTCGGACATCCGCACCCAGGCCATGCGGCTGCCGGTCTTGGTCTTGAAGGCCTTGGTCGAAACCACCGTGCCCGCCAGCTTCAGCCGCGCCGCGCCCCCGCGCGCGCGTTCAGCGATCTGCGCGGACGGCGTGACACCCAGCTTCTGCAAGGCGCGCTTGTAGGCATCCAGCGGATGCGCCGAGAGGTGGAAGCCGACCGCCTCTGCCTCGAAGGCCAGGCGTTCCAGCCCGGGCCAGTCATTGGCCTCCGGCAGGCGCAACGGGGGCGGCGCGGATTCGGCGCCGAACATGTCGCGCGTCGGGTTCGCGCGGCGCTCGGCGGCTTCCTGCGCGGCGCGCAGGATCGTCTCCGCCCCCTGCACGACGCGGGCGCGGTTCTTCTCCAGCGCGTCGAAGGCGCCGGCCTTGGCGAGGTTCTCCAGCTGCATCTTGTTGAGCAGCTTCGCCTCCACCCGCCCCGCGAAATCCGACAGCGACGCGAAGGGGCCACCCGGATCGCGCGCCGCGACCATGTCCTTCATCGCCGCCACGCCGACGCGCTTGACCGCGCCCAGCGCGAAGCGGATGGCGGGCTTGCCGTCGGGCAGCGTCTCCAGCGTGAATTCGGCGCCCGAGCGGTTCACATCCGGCGGCAGCACCGCGATGCCGAGCCGCGCGCATTCCTGCATGTGGCCCGCGAGCTTCTCGGTCTTGTCGAGGTCGAGCGACATCGACGCCGCGAGGAAGGCAACCGGATGGTTCGCCTTCAGATAGGCCGTGTGATAGGCGACCAGCGCGTAAGCCGCGGCGTGCGACTTGTTGAAGCCGTATTCGGCGAACTTCTCCATCAGGTCGAAGATCTCGCCGGCCTTGGCATCGGGCACGCCGTTCTTGACCGCGCCATCGACGAAGATCTTCCGCTGGGCCTCCATCTCGGAGCGGATCTTCTTGCCCATCGCGCGCCGCAGCAGGTCGGCGCCGCCGAGGCTGTAGCCCGCCAGATCCTGCGCGATCTGCATGACCTGTTCCTGGTAGACCAGGATGCCGTAGGTCTCCTCCACGATGTGCATGATCGCGGGGTGCGGCGGTTCCCACGCTTCGCCATGCTTGCGCTGGCAATAGGCGGGGATGTTGGCCATCGGGCCGGGACGATAGAGCGACACCGCCGCGATCAGATCCTCGAAGCGGTCGGGGCGCATCATGCGAAGGCAGTCGCGCATGCCTTGGCCTTCGAACTGGAACACGCCCGCCGCATCGCCCTTCGCGAGCATCGCGTAGGATTTCGCGTCGTCCAGCGGCAGCGCCGCGAGGTCGAGCACGATGCCCTGCGCCTTCAGCAGATCCACCGCGCGTTCCAGCACCGTCAGCGTCTTCAGGCCGAGGAAGTCGAACTTCACCAGGCTCGCCTGCTCGACATGCTTCATCGAGTACTGCGTGATCAGCATGTCGGAGCGCGGATCGCGATAGAGCGGCACGATCTCCGCCAGCGGCCTGCGGCCGATGACGACGCCGGCGGCGTGGGTGGAGGCGTTGCGGTACAGGCCTTCCAGCTGCTGCGCCGTCTCCAGCAGCTTGGCGACCTGTTCGTCGCTGCGCTGCATCTCCTGCAGCTTCGGCTCGCCCTCGATGGCTTGCGCGAGCGTCACGGGCTTGGCGGGGTTGAAGGGGATGAGGGAGGCGATGCGATCCACCTGGCCATAGGGCAGGCCCATCACGCGCCCCACATCGCGCACCGCCGCCTTCGCCTGCAGCTTGCCGAAGGTGATGATCTGCGCCACGCGATCCGCGCCGTATTCGCGGACCACGTAGCGGATCACCTCGTCACGGCGGTCCTGGCAGAAATCGATATCGAAGTCGGGCATAGATACGCGTTCGGGGTTCAGGAAGCGTTCGAACAGCAGGCCGAAGCGCAGCGGGTCCAGATCGGTGATCAGCAGGGCCCAGGCGGCGACGGAACCGGCGCCCGATCCACGCCCCGGCCCCACGGGGATGCCCTGCGACTTCGCCCATTGGATGAAGTCCGCGACGATCAGGAAGTAGCCGGAGAAGCCCATCTTCTCGATCACGCCAAGCTCGTAGGACAGCCGGTCGCGATAGGTGGGCCGCGCGGCCTCTGGCGTCTGCTGCGCGTCGAGCCGGCGTTCGAGGCCTTCGCGCGCCATCTCCGCCACCGTCTCGGATTCCGTCATGCCGGGGCGGACTTTCGGGCAGATCGGCAATTCCGGCTTGCGGCCCTCCGCCATCACCGCGCAGCGCCGCGCGATGGCCAGCGTGTTGTCGCAGGCCTCCGGCAGGTCGGCGAACAGCGCACGCATCGCAGGCGCCGGCTTGAACCAATGTTCCGCCGTCACGCGGCGGCGTTCCTGTTCCGCCAGCACGCGGCTTTCGGCGATGCAGAGCAACGCGTCATGCGCCGCATGCATCGAGGCCTCGGCGAAGTAGACATCATTGGCAGCGACGATGGGCAGGCCATGATCATCGGCCAGCCGCAGCAGCGCGGGCTCGATCACGCGTTCTACCGCCAGCCCGTGCCGGTGCAGTTCCACGACCAAGTCGTCGGGGCCGAAGATCTCCTTCAACTGCGCCAGCAGCCGCGCGGCCGCGTCCCGCCGCCCATCCGCCAGCAGCCGCCCGAGCGGGCCGGTGGTGCCGCCGGTCAGCAGGATCAGCCCCTGCGCGTGGCGCCCGAGCACATCGAGCGTCACGCAGGGCTCGCCGGAGGGATCGTTGCCGAGATAGCCGGCCGATGACAGCCGCTGGAGATTCTCCAGCCCCGCCGCGTCGCGGGCCAGGGCCACGATGGGATCGGGCCGGCTGCGGTGCAGATCGGCGCGGCCCGGTTCCTCGGTCGCGGCGCGGCTCAGGAACAGCTGGCAGCCCATGATGGGCTGGATGCCCTTGCCCGTGCAGCCTTGCGCGAATTCCAGCGCGCCGAACAAATTCGCCGAATCGGTCAGCGCCACGGCCGGCATGCCGGCGGCCTTGGCCAGGGCCGGCAGCTTCTCGGCCTTGATCGCCCCTTCGGACATCGAATAGGCGGAATGGGCGTGGAGGTGGATGAAGGTGTCGCTCACGCCCCTTTCCTACCACACCCAGCGGATCAGTGCAGTTTGACACGCGGCTCCGTCCGCCGCGACAGCATCCGGCCCAGCGAGGCCAGGGCGGTCTTCGGCACGCCATGCAGGGCGCGCTGGTGCATCTTGTAGAGCGAGCGATACATCAGCCGGGCGAAATACCCCTCCACCATCAGGCTCTTGCCGACCAGCACGCCCATCAAGCTGCCGACGGTCGAGTAATGGCCGAGCGAGACCAGGCTGCCGAAATCGCGATACTTGAAGGGCTCGACCGGCGCGCCCTTCAGGCGGCGGCGGATCTGGCGCAGCACATGGCTGGCCTGCTGGTGCGCCGCCTGGGCGCGCGGCGGCAGGTAGCCACCCGGCCCCGGACCCGGGCAGGCGGCGCAATCGCCCAGCGCGAAGATGTCCGCATCCCGCGTGGTCTGCAGCGTCGGCAGCACCGCCAGCTGGTGCATCCGCGCAAGCTCCAGCCCATCCAGCGCGCCGAGCACCGCCGGCCCCTTCACCCCGGCCGACCACACGACGAGCTCGGAGGACAGGACGCGGCCATCGGCCAGATGCACGCCTTCCGCCGTCACGGCGCTGACGCGGGTGCCGGCCATCACCGACACGCCGAGACCTTCCAGCAGCTTCGTCGCGGCCTCCGAAAGCCGTTCCGGCAAGGCGGGCAGGATGCGGGGCGCGGCCTCGATCAGGGTCAGGCGCAGGTCGCGCTCAGGATCGATCCGGTCCATGCCATAGGCGACCAGCTGGCGGGTCGCGCGGTGCAGTTCCGCCGCCAGCTCCGTCCCCGTGGCGCCGGCGCCAATGATGGCGACATGCAGCTGGCCGGGCGCGATGGGTTCGGCCTGGGTCTGAGCGCGGATGCAGGCGTTCAGCAGGCGCCGGTTGAAGCGCCGCGCCTGGCTCGTGGTCTCCAACGGGATGGCGTGATCGCGCACGCCGGGCGTGCCGAAATCATTGGTGGTGCTGCCGATGGCGATGACGAGGGTGTCGTAGGGCTCGGCCCGTTCCGGCGTGACCTGACGGCCATCCTCGTCGAAGGTCGGGCCGAGCAGGGCGATCTTCCGCGCCCGATCCAGCCCCACCAATTCGCCGTAGCGGTAGGTGAAGTGGTGCCAATGCGCCTGGGCCAGGTAGTCCAGCTCGTGATCGTCCACATCGAGGCTGCCGGCCGCGACCTCATGCAGCAGCGGCTTCCACAGATGGCTTCTTGCGCGATCCACCAGGGTGATCTGCGCCTGGCCGCGCCGGCCGAGCGTGTCGCCCAGCCGCGTCGCGAGTTCGAGGCCGCCCGCCCCGCCGCCGACCACGACGATGCGGTGCGGGCCCTCGCGCGGGGGCGAGCCCTGGGGCTGGGACGCGTCGGGCATGAAGGTATCCGCCTGTGGGGAGCCGGCGTGTTAGACCGGAGATAGCCCCTTACTTGCAATGTGCGTGCCGCCGCTAATGGATTCGACGAAAGGAAATGAGATGCCGGAGGATCTCGGCCTGCTGCGGCAGGCCATCGCGCTGGCCGCCGAAAGCCGCGCGGCGGGCCAGCATCCCTTCGGCGCGGTGCTGGCCGATGCGGAAGGGCGCGTGTTGATGCAGGCGATGAACGGCTTTCATCCGCATGGCGACGGCACCGCCCATGCCGAACGCCTGCTGGCCACCCGCGCCTGCATCGACTTGGCGCCCGAGGCGCGGGCGGCCGCGACGCTCTATTCCAGCGCCGAGCCCTGCGCGATGTGCAGCGGCGCGATCTACTGGGCCGGGATCGGGCGCGTGGTCTATGGGCTGTCGGAGGCGCGGCTGAAGGCGATGATCGGCCCGCATCCCGAAAACCTGACCATGGCGCTGGACTGCCGCGCGGTCTTCGCCGCCGGCCAGCGCGACATCTCGGTGGAAGGCCCGCTGCTGGAGGACGAGGCGGCGGAGGCGCACAAGGGCTTCTGGTAGGGCCGTGCCGCGCGAGATCGTCTTCGTCGTCGGCCGCCCCGACACGGCGATCCACCTGGCGGAGGTGGTGGCGGGGTAGCGGCGTCAGACCGGGAAGGTCGGCCGTGCCCCCTCCCCAGCCCTCCCCCGCAAAGCGGGAGAGGGAGCATGAGTGCGCGCCCCCTCCCCCGCAAAGCGGGAGAGGGACCACGAGTGCGCGCAACCCCCTCTCCCGCTTTGCGGGGGAGGGTTGGGGAGGGGGCACGACCAACAGCCCCACGCGCTATCCCGCTGCCGCCTTCGTTCCGCCCCAGGGATCAGGGCGGAACAGGCGGAAGCGGTAGCTCGGATCGGCGATCGGCAGCGGGGGGTCAGGCCGCCACCACCCGCCCATCGCGCAGCGTCACCACGCGGTCCATCCGCGCAGCGAGGTCGGGGTTGTGGGTGGCGATCAGCGCGGCGACGCCCTGGCCGCGCACGGCGTTCAGCAATTCCTGGAAGACGCGGTCGGCGGTTGCGACATCGAGGTTGCCGGTCGGCTCATCCGCCAGCAGCACGCGCGGCGCATTGGCCAGCGCGCGGGCGATGGCCACACGCTGCTGCTCGCCGCCCGAAAGCTTGCCGGGCCGATGCGCTTCCCGCCCCGCCAGGCCGAAGGCGTGCAGGAGTTCATCCGCCCGGCTGTCCGCCTTGGCGCGCGCGACGCCGGCGGCCATCTGCGGCAGGGCGATGTTCTCGCGTGCCGTGAATTCCGGCAGCAGATGGTGGAACTGGTAGACGAAGCCGATGGTGCCGCGCCGGATCGCCGTGCGCGCATCATCCGACAGCGTCCCCGCCGCCTGCCCGGCCACGAAGACCTCCCCCGCATCCGGCTTCTCCAGCAGCCCGGCCAGATGCAGCAGGGTGGATTTGCCGGTGCCGGAGGGTGCGACCAGCGCCACGATCTCCCCAGCCCGTAGCACCAGATCGGCGCCGCGCAGCACGGTCAGCTCGCCGGCTTCCGTGCGGAAGCTGCGGGCGACGGCGCGAAGCTCAAGCGGAGGCGCGGAATCGTTGGCGCTGCGACTCACGCTCTGCTCCTCGGGCCTTCGGCCCTGCGGTGCGCCGCGACCGCCGCACTACTCATTCCGCAGCGCCTCCACCGGGTCGGTCTTCGCCGCGCGCCAGCTGGGGTAGATCGTCGCCAGCAGCGACAGGCCAAGCCCCATGCCGACCACCTGCGCCACTTCCTTCGGGTCCACCACGGCAGGCAGGCGCGAGAGGAAATAGACTTCCGGGCTGAACAGCTCCGTTCCCGACAGCGACTGGATGAACTGGCGGATGCCTTCGATGTTGGCGCAGAAGACCATGCCGATGGCGAAGCCGATCAGCGTGCCCGCCACGCCGACGCTGGCACCGCAGAGCAGGAAGATGCGCAGGATCGCGCCCCGCGTCGCGCCCATGGTCCGCAGGATGGCGATGTCGCGGCCCTTGTCCTTCACGAGCATAATCAGGGAGGAGACGATGTTGAACGCCGCCACCAGGATGATCAGCGTCAGGATCAGGAACATCACGTTCCGCTCCACCTGCACCGCCGCGAAGAAGCTGGAATTGGCGTCCTGCCAATCCAGGATCCGCACCGGCTGGCCCTGCAACGCCCCGCGAATGCCACGAGAGACAGCGCGAACCCCGGTCGGGTCCTGCACGAAGACCTCGATCTGGGTGGCGTTGTCGCCGGTCTGGAAGAACAGCTGCGCCGCCTTCAAGGGCAGGAAGACGAAGCCGTTGTCGTATTCATGCATGCCCACCTGGAACAGCGCGACGACCGTATAGGCGCGCACGCGCGGCACCGTGCCGAAGACGGTGGTGCGCCCCTGCGGCGAGACCAGCGTGATCCTGTCCCCCACCGAAAGGCCGAGCCGTTGCGCCAGCCGCGTGCCGATGACGATCGCGTCCTCGCCCTCGAAGCGGTCGAGTGATCCGGCGACGATGTTGCGCGCCACGAGCCCACGTGCGCGCAGGTCCTCGGGCTTCACCCCGCGCGCCAGGCCGCCGGAGGCGCCGCCGTTCTCGCTGGTCAGCAGCGCCTGGCCTTCCACGATCGGCGTCGCGCTGACCACGCCGGGCACGGCGCGGATGCGCCCCGCCACCGCGTCGTAGTCGCTCAGCACCCTCTCAGCGCCATGCACGCCGAGATGGCCGTTGAGGCCGAGGATCCGCCCGAGCAGTTCCTGGCGGAAGCCGTTCATCACGCTCATCACGATGATCAGCGTCGCGACGCCAAGCGCGATGCCGACCAGCGAGAAGGTGGCAATGACGGAAACGAAGCGTTCCCCCTTCCGCGCGCGCAGGTAGCGGAAGGCGATGGCGCGCTCGAAGGGGTCGAACATCGGCGGCCCTAGCCTCGCGCCTGCTTCAGCAGGTTGCCGGCCAACCCGCCGAGCAGGCCGCCCGCCCCGCCCACCAGCGCCACCAGCCACAACGAGCGTTCCAGCCCCGACAGGTCGAGCGCCGTCGCACCCGCCAAGGCGCACACCAGCAGCAGCATCGCCAGAACCATGTATCGCATATCAGCCCCTGATCTTCCCGAGTGCGTCCTCGGGCGAGACCTCGTGCCGTTCTCCGGTCATGCGGCGCTTCAATTCGACCTTGCCGGCCGCGGCGCCCTTGGGTCCGACGATGACCTGCCAGGGATGCCCCATCAGGTCCGCATCGGCGAATTTCGCACCGGCGCGGTCGGCGCGGTCGTCATACACGGCGTCGTCACCCAGCGCACGATAAAGCTGCTCGCCCATCGCGTCGCAGGCGGCATCGCCGGGCTTCAGGTTCAGCACCGCCGCCTTGAAGGGCGCGACCGCGTCGGGCCACTTGATGCCGGCCTCGTCGTGATTCGCCTCGATGATCGCGCCGACCAGGCGAGACACGCCGATGCCGTAGCTGCCCATCTCCGGGATCACGGTGGAACCATCCGGCCCCTGCACGGAAAGCCCCATCGGCTGCGAATACTTGGTGCCGAAGTAGAAGATGTGCCCGACTTCGATCCCGCGCGCGGAGACGCGCTCGGCCTCCGGCAGCGCGTCCCAGGCAACGGGGTCGTGCATCTCGTCGGTGGCGGCGTAGTGGCCGGTCCAGCGTTCCACCAGCGGCGAGAGATCCGCATCGTAGTCCGGGATCTCTGCCAGCGGGTTCATGTCCAGCAGGTTGCGGCTGACGAAGACCTGGCTTTCGCCGGTCTCGGCCAGGATGATGAATTCATGGCTGAGATTGCCGCCGATCGGGCCGGTATCGGCGCGCATCGGGATCGCCTTCAGCCCCATCCGCGCGAAGGTGCGGAGATAGGCGACGAACATCTGGTTGTAGGAATGCCGCGCGGCGTCCTTCGTCAGGTCGAAGGAATAGGCATCCTTCATCAGGAATTCGCGGCCGCGCATCACGCCGAAGCGCGGGCGCACCTCGTCACGGAACTTCCACTGGATGTGGTACAGGTTGCGCGGCAGGTCGCGATAGGATTTCGCGAATTGGCGGAAGATGTCGGTGACCATTTCCTCATTCGTCGGGCCGAACAGCATCTCACGCTCATGCCGGTCCTTGATCCGCAGCATCTCCGGCCCGTAGGCGTCGTAGCGGCCGGATTGGCGCCAGAGATCGGCGGATTGGATCGTCGGCATCAGGATTTCCTGCGCGCCGGCGCGGTCCTGTTCCTCGCGCACGATCTGGCCGACCTTCTGCAGGGCGCGCCAGCCCATCGGCAGCCAGGCATAGATGCCCGCCGAGGTCTGCCGCACCAGGCCGGCGCGGAGCATCAGCCGGTGCGAGACGATCTGCGCCTCGGCCGGGGTTTCCTTGAGCGTGGGCAGGAAGGCGCGGGAGAGGCGCAAGGCGAGGCTCCGGACAGTGTGAATGGGCCGGAAGCTAGCCCAGCCGGGACGGCGGCGAAACCGGCGGGCGCCGACGGCCCAGCCAAGTGCGACTTCGCGGGGCGAAGGCGGCCTGGCCACCACGCGACCCGCATGCTGCGGTGCAACAAAACATCTCGAACGGCGCCGCGAAAGAATAATTCGCGCTAAGGATCGGCCCGCCGGGCTCAAAAAGGCCTTTGCAATTCCTTCTTCTAAGGCTACTAAAAAAACGGGCCGCATCCGAGAGGATGCAGCCCGAGTTTAGGGAGGAAACGCCAGTCACACGGCAGAGAGAGGATCAACCTCTCCCTGAAAGCAATAATGGCGTGGGGAGCTCGAGCGGCACAACAAGAAAGGCCGCCGATGGAAGCCAGAAAATAGGCTTTCGGAACTGATTTGCTTCATAAACAGGCGGCACCCGCTGGGGAGGCGGGTTGGCCGCCTTAATTTTGTGCACGCCCCGGCATCGGCCCCGAAATCCCGGGGCCCTGATAGGCGAACCAGCCATCCCGGAAGCTCACCAGCTCGGACTCGATCATCCCATAGACACCGAGCCACAGCACGGCAGAGAGCACCGTCGTCCCGATCAGCTTCCGCCCCAGTAGCGGCTTCGCCGGCGTGCCGCGCCAGCCGCCCGTCTCCGGATCGGCTTCGGCCGTTGGGCGCGTGCCGATCGGCAGCACGCAGAACAGCGCCGTCCACCAGATCAGCAGGTAGACGACCACACCGGTGAACACATCCATCGGGAAGCCTCGCTATCAGACACGCGGCGGAAAGATTGGCCCGCCGCCCCCATCTCGCCAGGGGCGGCCAGCATCCATCACACCCGCAACAGATGCACCTCGACATTCGGCCGCTTCCGCAGCCGCCGGCCGAGCGAACGCCGCACGGCGGTCCGCGCGGCTTCGCGCAGCACCCCGTCCTCACGCTTCATCGGCGCCGGCAGTTCGCCCACCGCACGGGCCAGATCGGCCGCGATCTGCGCCGGCTCGTCGCCCGTGCCGTCGAACAGGCCGGGCGCCGAGACAAGCGGCGTGCCCACCACGCGCCCTGCCCCATCCACGGCAAGGGACGCGATGACGACGCCGTTGAACAGCATCTTCTTCCGCGCCGCCAGCACGTCGCCATCCAGCGGCAGCAGCCGGTCCCCATCGACAGCCAGCTTCCCGACGGGCACGGCCTCCACCACATCCGGCCGGCCGGGGCCAAGCCGCAACACGTCCCCATCCTCGATCACATAAGCCTCCGCGCCCAGCGACTCGGCCAGGTTCGCGTGCTCGTTCATGTGGCGCCATTCGCCATGCACCGGCACGGCGATCTTCGGCTTCACCAGTTGATACAGCCGCTTCAGCTCGTCCCGCGCCGGATGGCCGGAGACATGGACCATGTGGTCGTCGGCGGTCATCACATCGACCCCGGCGCGGCTCAGCTCGTCCTGGATCCGCAGGATCGCGCGTTCATTGCCGGGGATCATCCGAGAGGAGAAAATCACCGTATCCCCTTCCCCCAGCGAGATGTGGGGATGGGTGTCGGCGGCGATCTTCGCCATCGCGCTGCGCGGCTCGCCCTGGCTGCCGGTACAGACCACCACCAGCCGCGAATCGGGCACATCGGACGCCTCGTCCTCGGACAGGAAGGACGGAACTTCCTTCAGATAGCCGCATTCGCGCGCCGCGGCTTCGGCATTGCGCAGGCTGCGGCCGAACAGCGCCACGTCCCGCCCCGCCGCGCGGGCCGCGAGTGCCACGGATTCGATGCGCGCGATGTTGGTGGAGAAGCAGGTGACGGCGACCCGGCCCTTCAGCTTTCGGATCAGCGCAGCCAGGTTCCGCCGCACCTCCGCCTCGCTGCCCGAATGGCCTTCCACCAGAGCGTTGGTGCTGTCGCAGACCATCGCCAGCACGCCTTCCTCGCCCAGCCGGGCGAAGGCGGCCTCATCGGTCGGCGGGCCGGTCAGCGGGTTGGGGTCCAGCTTCCAGTCGCCGGTGTGCATCACCGTGCCGTGGCGCGTGCGGATCGCCAGCGCCTGCGCTTCCGGCACCGAATGGGCGACGCGCAGGAATTCCAGGTCAAAATTGCCCACCGTCCAGCGCGCGCCGAGGGGGTGGGTGATGATCTCCACCTGGCTCAGCAGCCCGGCCTCCCCCAGCTTCCGCCGCAGCACGGCGGAGACGAAGGGCCCGGCATGGATCGGGCAGCGCAGCCCGGGCCAGAGATGCGCGACCGCGCCCACATGGTCTTCATGCGCATGGGTGATCACCAGTGCGGCGAGCTTGTCCCGCCGCGCGGCCAGCCAGGTCGCGTCGGGCACCATCACATCCACCTCGGGATGTTCCGGCCCGCCAAAGCCAAGCCCGCAATCCACCGCCAGAAGCTGCCCGTCGCAGCGATAGACGTTGAGGTTGAGGCCGATCTCCCCCGTCCCACCGAGCGGGATGAAGGCCAGGTCGCCGGTCATGGATGTTCCAATGTCTTGATCGTCACGGACGGACGGAGGGAGAACTGAGAGGCTACGGCCGACGACCTAGCCCAGCGTGTCGTCGCGGCGCGCATGCCGCCCCAATGTGGGGGCGGGGTTGCGCTCCGCCAACAGCCGAAGGCCATCGAGCGTCGTATCGGGGGCAGTCGTTTCGATAATTGTGGTGCCTTCGGCGAACAAGGGGGCAAGGCCGCCGGTCGCGATCACTTTCAGCCGACCGTCCCGCGCCTCGTCATGCTCGGCACGGATGCGGGTGACGATGCCCTCGATCAGGCCGACATAGCCCCAATAGATGCCGGATTGCATGGCCGCCACTGTGTTGCGCCCGACCACCGCCTGCGGCCGGCCGATCCCGATGCGCGGCAGCCGCGCGGCGGCGCGGTGCAGCGCCTCGATCGACAGGTTGATGCCCGGGGCGATCACCCCGCCCATATAGGCGCCGTCCTTCGCCACCACGTCAAAGGTGGTGGCGGTGCCGAAATCGATCACCACCAGCGGGCCGCCATATTGCCGATGCGCGGCCAGCGCGTTCAGCAGGCGGTCGGCGCCGACCTCATGCGGGGCGTCCACCCGGATGTCGAAGCCCCAATCCAGCGAGGCGCGGGCGATCAACGGCTCGCAGCCGAACCAGTCGCGGCAGAGCCGGCGGAGGTTATAGAGCGCCGCGGGCACCACCGTGCCGATGGCGCAGCGCGTGATGTCGCTGGGCTTCAGCCCGGCATGCTGCAGCAGCGCCAGCAGCCAGACCGCGTATTCGTCGGAGGTCCGTTCGGCATCGGTGCGGACCCGCCAGCGCCCGCGCCATTCCGTCCCGTCATGCACGGCGAACACGATGTTCGTGTTCCCCGCATCCACCACCAGCAGCATGGCGCGCCGATCTCCCTCAGGCCGCGACTTCGCCGGAGGTGACGCGCCGCACGCGGCCATCCACCTCCAGCAGCAGGGCGCCGTCTTCGTCGAGGCCCCGGTAGAGGCCGGTGGTTACACCCGCGCCGCCGCGCAGCGTCAACCTTGCCCCCTGCCCCGGCCCCCGCGCCATCCAGGCCTCGCGCAGCGGTGCCATGCCGTCCCTTGCCAGCAGCCGCCGCCAGCCATGGATGGCCTGGAGCAGGCGGATGGCGACCTCCCCCGGCGCGGCCGGGGTCGGCAGCCGGGCGGTCGGGCGGTCCGGCAGCGCCGGCGCCACCGCCAGATTGGCGCCGAGCCCGATCACCAGGAAATCGAGGCCCCCATCCTCGGTCGTCGCCGTCTCGCACAACATGCCGGCCAGCTTCGCGCCATCCAGCAGCAGGTCATTCGGCCATTTCAGCCGCAGCGCGGCGGGATCGGGCAGGCAGGGCTCCAGCGCCTCCGCCAGCGCGACCGCGCCGAGCAGCGCATAGCGCCCGGCCTCGCGCGCCGGCCCGCCGGGGCGCAGCAGGACGGAGATATAGAGATTGCCCTCCGGGCTCGCCCAGCCCCGCCCATTGGTCCCCCGCCCCGCGCTTTGCGACTGGGCGAGGATGGCAAGCCCCTCCGCCTCCCCCCCCGCCGCCAGGCGCAGCAGGAGATCGGATGTCGATGGCAGGCTGCGCTCCACGCGCAGCCGCCATCCGGGTGGGAGCTCAGCCAATGAGGGCGGAGACAGCGACCTGCGCCGCGCCGATCAGCGCCGCGGGGAACAGGAAGAACAGCAGCGTCAGCAGCCCGGTGCCGGTCATCACCACCGTCAGGTTCGCGGGGCGCGCATCCAGCGCGCCGGCCGGCGCGTCGAAATACATCACCTTCACGATGCGGAGGTAATAGTAGCTCGCCACCACGCTGGTCAGGATGCCGATCACCGCGAGCGTCCAGTAGCCCGCCTGCACCGCCGCCAGGAAGACGTAGAGCTTGCCGAAGAAGCCCGCGAGCGGCGGGATGCCGGCCATGGAGAACATGAAGACCGCCATCCACATCGCCATCGCCGGATCGGTGCGGCCCAGGCCGGCGAGGTCGTCCACCTCCTCCAGCGCGCGGCCATTGCGGCGCATGGCGACCAACACCGCGAAGGTGCCGAGGTTCATCACCACATAGATTGCCATATAGACTAGCACGCCGCGGTAGCCGGTGTCGTTCAGCACCGCGAGGCCCATCAGCGCGTAGCCGACATGGCCGATGGAGGAATAGGCCATCAGGCGCTTGATGTTGCGTTGCCCGATTGCGGCGAAGCCGCCGAGGATCATCGAACCCGCCGCCACCACCCAGATCACCTGGCCCCATTGTGCCGAAAGATCGCCGAAGGGGCCGGCGAGGACGCGCATCATCAGCGCGACCGCCGCCACCTTGGGCGCCGTGGCGAAGAAGGCCGTCACCGGCGTGGGCGCGCCTTCATACACATCGGGCGTCCACATGTGGAACGGCACGGCCGAGACCTTGAAGGCGAGCCCCGCCAGCACGAAGACCAGCCCGACCACCACGCCCATCCCCGCATCGCCACCCGACAGCGCATCCGCAAGGCGGTCGAAATTCGTCGTGCCCGCGAAGCCATAGACCAGCGACGCGCCATAGAGCAGCAGGCCCGAGGCCAGCGCGCCCAGCACGAAATACTTCAGCCCCGCTTCCGCGCTGCGCGGGTTGTCGCGGTCGAAGGCGGCGATGACGTAGAGCGAGAGCGACAGCAGCTCGAGCCCGATATAGAGCGACATCAGGTCGTTGGCCGAGACCATCACCAGCATGCCGAGCGTCGCGAACAGCATCAGGATGCTGTACTCGAACCGCGCGAGGCCGGCCTTCTCGTTGAAGTCGAGCGCCAGCACCAGCCCGACCGCAGCCCCCAGCAGGATCAGCACCTTCGCGAAGCGGGAGAAGGCGTCGGACACATACTGGCCGAGGAAGGCCGTGCCCTCGCTTTGGCCGAGCACCAGCGCCGCGGTCAGCACCAGCGCGCCGATCACGCCCATGGAGACGGGGAAGAACTGCTCCTTACGGGGGATCACGCCCATCAGCAGCAGCCCGAGGCCCGAAGAGGCCAGGACGATTTCCGGCAGGGCCAGGGTCCAGTTGATCATGGTCACATCCCCGCCAGACGCGCCGCGCCGAGAGCCGCCTCATGCCGCTGCACGAGCGCGGCCACCGTCACCTCGAAGAAGTCGAGGAAGGAGGACGGATAGACCCCCATCCAGAGCGTCAGCAGGATGAGCGGCGCGAAGACCGCATATTCGCGCGGGCCGAGATCGAGCAGCGAACGAAGGTCATCGCGCGTGATCTTCCCGAAGGCAACGCGACGATAGAGATACAGCATATAGGCCGCACCAAGGATCATGCCGAGCGCCGCGCCGAAGGCGACCCAGGGGTTCACCCGAAAAGCGCCGACGATCACCAGCAGCTCGCCCGGGAAGCCCGCCGTGCCCGGCAGCGCGACGGAGGCCATGGTGAACAGCATGAAGACCAGCGCATAGGCCGGCATGATCTTCGCGACCCCGCCATAGCGCATGATCTCGCGGCTATGGACGCGGTCGTAGAGCACGCCGACGCAGAGGAACAACGCGCCCGAGACGATGCCGTGGCTCAGCATGGTGAACAGCGCGCCCGACAGCCCCTGCTGCGTGAAGGTGAAGATGCCGAGCGTGACGATGCCCATATGCGCCACCGACGAATAGGCGATCAGCTTCTTCATATCCTCCTGCGCCAGCGCGACGAGGGAGGTGTAGACGATCGCCACCACCGACAGCGCGAAGATCAGCGGCGCGAAATCGGCGGAGGCCTGCGGCAGAAGGGGCAGGCTGAAGCGCAGGAAGCCATAGGCGCCCATCTTCAGCAGCACGCCCGCCAGGATAACGGAGCCCGCCGTCGGCGCTTCCACATGCGCGTCCGGCAGCCAGGTATGCACCGGCCACATCGGCACCTTCACCGCGAAGGACACGAAGAAGGCCAGGAACAGCCAGAACTGCATCGCCGCCGGGATCGGCGTGTCCATCAGCGTCGGGATGTCGGTGGTGCCAGCATGGTACCAGAGCGCGAGCAGCGCCAGCAGCATCAGCAGCGAACCGGCCAGGGTGTAGAGGAAGAACTTGAACGCCGCATAGACGCGCCGCGCGCCGCCCCACACGCCGATGATCAGGAACATCGGGATCAGCACGGCTTCGAAGAAGATGTAGAACACCACGAAGTCCAGCGCGCAGAACATGCCGACCATCATGCTTTCCAGCACGAGGAAGGCGACCATGTATTCCCGCACGCCGGTCTTCACGCTGTCCCACGACGCCAGGATGCAGATCGGCGTCAGCAGCGTGGACAGCAGCACGAACAGCACCGAGATGCCGTCCACGCCCATATGGTAGGACACGCCGAAATCCGGCAGCCAGTCCACGCGTTCCACGAACTGGAACTCCGCGCTCGACTTGTCGAAGCGCACCCAGAGCACGAGCGAAAGGGCGAAGGTGATCAGGCTGGTCCAGAGCGCGGTCCAGCGCGCATTGCGCGCCACCACCTCCTCCTCGCCGCGCACCATCATGATGATGAAGGCGCCCGCCAGCGGCAGGAAGGTGACCAGGCTGAGGATGGGAAAGCCGGCGGCGTTCATCGGGCACCGTAGAGCAGGAGCGTGACGAAAAGGACGAGGCCGATGATCATCGCGAAGGCGTAATTCGCGACCCGTCCGGTCTGGATGCGAACCGCGCCCCGCGCCGCCTGCACGGCCAGCGCCGCCGCGCCATTCGGCACGCCGTCGATCAGCCGCGCATCGCCGGTCTTCCAAAGCGCGCGCGCCAGATGCTGCGTGGGCCTGACGAAGATCGCGTCATACAACTCGTCGAAGTACCACTTGTTCAGCAGGAAGCGGTACAGCCCGGCGAAGCGCGCCGCGAGCTGGCCCGGAATGCCGGGCGCGAACATGTACAGCGCATAGGCCAGCGCGATGCCGCCGAAGGCCGCAACCTTGGCGATCACCGGCACCCAGCCTGGCGTGTGATGCGTGTTCGCCAGCACCTCATTGGTCGCGGCGGTATAGATCGCGCCATCCCAGAACACCGCCTGCAGGTCGCCCACGAAGAGCGGCGCGAAGACCGCACCCGCGAGCACCGCGCCCACCGAGAGCACCAGCAGCGGGATCAGCATCACCGCCGGGCTTTCGTGGACATGCTCCATCGTGTGGTGATCGGCGCGCGGCTGGCCGTGGAAGGTCAGGATCAGCAGGCGCCAGGAATAGAAGGCTGTCAGGAAGGCCGCGATCAGCCCCATGGCGAAGGCGTAGCTGCCCGGCCCGCTATGGGCGGCGAAGGCGGCTTCCAGAACCACATCCTTCGAATAGTAGCCGGCGAAGAAGGGAATGCCTGCCAGCGCCAGGCTGCCGATCCACATCACCGCATAGGTGACGGGGATCTTCTTCCAGATCCCGCCCATCTTCCGGATGTCCTGTTCGTCCGACATCGCGTGGATCACGCTGCCGGCGCCGAGAAACAGCAGCGCCTTGAAGAAGGCGTGCGTGAACAGGTGGAAGACAGCCGCCTGATAGGCGCCGACCCCGATGGCGAAGAACATGTAGCCAAGCTGCGAGCAGGTCGAATACGCGATGATGCGCTTGATGTCGTTCTGCACGCAGCCGATCGTCGCCGCGAAGAAGGCGGTGGAGGCGCCGACGATCGCGACCACGGCCAGCGTCACCGGCGCGTATTCCAGCACCGGCGACATCCGCGCCATCAGGAACACGCCCGCCGTCACCATCGTCGCCGCATGGATCAGCGCGGAGACCGGGGTCGGCCCTTCCATCGCATCCGGCAGCCAGGTGTGCAGCCCAAGCTGCGCCGACTTGCCGCAGGCGCCGAGGAACATCAGGACGCCGATCACCTCGAGCGCCGGCATGCCGAGGAAGCGAACCTCCCGCGCCGCATCCACGCCGTCGAAGATCGCGTCGAATTCCACCGACTGGAAGGTCCAGAAGGTCAGCGCGAGGCCCAGCATGAAGAACACGTCGCCGACGCGGTTGACGATGAAGGCCTTCATCGCGGCGCGGTTCGCGCTGTCCTTCTCGTACCAGTAGCCGATCAGCAGATAGCTCGCGAGGCCGACGCCTTCCCAGCCGAAGAACAGCTGCACCAGGTTATCGGCCGTCACCAGCATCAGCATCATGAAGGTGAACAGCGACAGATAGGCGAAGAAGCGCGGCCGTGTTTCGTCATGCGACATGTAGCCGACGGAGTAGATGTGGATCAGCGTCGAGATGAAGGTGACCATCGCCACCATCACGACGCTCAGCGTGTCGTAGCGCAGCGCCCATTCCACCTCGAAGCCGCCGACATCCAGGAAGACCAGAATGGGCACCACGCCGGGCGCCTGGCCCAGCGCGACCTCCAGGAATGCGCCGATGCCGCAGG
The DNA here is from genome assembly GCA_945878375.1 of Roseomonas mucosa. Classification (GTDB taxonomy): domain Bacteria; phylum Pseudomonadota; class Alphaproteobacteria; order Acetobacterales; family Acetobacteraceae; genus Falsiroseomonas; species Falsiroseomonas mucosa_A. Next base: position 58,029 of record CAMDWG010000012.1, read on the forward strand.
CCGCGGCGAGCGCCATGAACGCCACCGTGACCCATTGCGACGCCCGGTCGCCGAGCCAGCGGCCGAACAGGCCCGCCAGGCACGCGCCGAGCAGCGGGAAGAAGACGGCACCGACATACATGCGCCTAGCCCTTCAGGGTGGAGATTTCCTCCACCTCGATCGTGCCGCGGTTGCGGAAGTAGATGACGACGATCGCAAGCCCGATCGCGGCTTCGGCCGCCGCGACGGTCAGGATCAGCATCGCGAAGACCTGCCCCGTCAGATCGCCGAGCACCGAGGAGAAGGCGACGAGGTTCAGCGTGACCGACAGCAGGATCAGTTCCACCGACATCAGGATGACGATGACGTTCTTGCGGTTCAGGAAGATGCCGAGCACGCCGAGCGTGAACAGGATCGCGCCCACCGTCAGGTAGTGCGCCAGGCCGATGGCCATCATCAGTGGTGTCCCCCCCCATGGGCGACCTGCCGCGGCGCGTCCGCCGGGGCATCGACCGGCGGGCGTTCGATCCCGATCTCGCCAAGGCCGGCGCCGAGCGGCGGTTGGCGAAGGTTCACGCTGCCGCTGCGCGCGATCTGCTTGCCAACATCCTGGCGCTTGCTGGTCGGCGTGCCGCGCAGCGTCAGCACGATGGCGCCGATCATCGCGACCAGCAGGATCAGGCCCGAAAGCTGGAACAGCCAGACATGGTCGGTGTAGAGGATCCGCCCCAGCGCGCGGGTGTTGTCCACGCCTTCCGGCGTCGGGTTCAGCCGCAGGCCCGATGCATCCGGCGCGAAGGTCCAGGTCGCGTAGACCAGCACCAGTTCCAGGAACAGGATCGCGCCGATCACCGCGCCGATGGGCGCGTAGCGCTGCACGCCTTCCCGCAGCTTCGCGAAGTCGATGTCGAGCATCATCACGACGAACAGGAACAGCACCGCGACGGCGCCGACATAGACGATGACAAGGATCATCGCCAGGAACTCGGCCCCAGCGATCAGGAACAGGGCGGCCGCGTTGAAGAAGGCCAGGATCAGGAACAGCACGCTGTGCACCGGGTTGCGGCTGGTCACGACCATCACCGCGGATGCGATCAGCACGGCGGCGAAGAGATAGAAGGCGGCGGCGATCATCGGTAGGGCGCGTCCAGCTCAAGCCGCTTCGCCAGCGCCGCTTCCCAGCGGTCGCCATTGTCCAGCAGGCGTTCCTTGTTGAACAGAAGCTCCTCGCGCGTTTCCGTCGCGAATTCCATGTTCGGCCCTTCGACGATGGCGTCCACCGGGCAGGCTTCCTCGCACATGCCGCAATAGATGCACTTCGTCATGTCGATGTCGTAGCGCGTGGTGCGGCGGGATCCGTCGTCGCGCGGCTCGGCTTCGATCGTGATGGCCTGGGCGGGGCAGATCGCCTCGCATAGCTTGCAGGCGATGCAGCGTTCTTCCCCGTTCGGGTAGCGGCGCAGCGCGTGTTCCCCCTTGAAGCGGGGGCTCAGCGGCGACTTCTCATACGGGTAGTTGATCGTCACCTTGGGGCGGAAGAACTGCCGCAGCGTCAGCGCCATGCCGGAGACGAGCTCCGCCAGCAGGAAGCTTCGCGCGACGCGGTCGAGGGTGATGGCCATGTGTCTCTCCCTCCTGCTCAGGCGACCGGCAGCCAGCCGAACAGCTTCAGCGCGCCGGCGGTCAGCACCAGCCACACCAGGCTGAACGGCAGGAACACCTTCCAGCCCAGTCGCATCAGCTGGTCGTAGCGGTAGCGCGGGAAGGTCGCGCGCACCCAAATGAAGACGAACAGGCAGGCGCAGATCTTGAACACGAACCACATCGGGCCCGGGATCCAATTGAACGGCGCGATGTCGAACGGCGCGTACCACCCGCCCAGGAACAGGATGGTGATCAGCGCGCTCATCAGGATCATGTTCGCGTATTCGCCGAGGAAGAACAGCGCGAAGGACATGCTGCTGTATTCGACGAAGAAGCCCGCCACCAGCTCGCTCTCGCCTTCCGGAAGGTCGAAGGGCGCGCGGTTCGTCTCGGCCAGCGCCGAGATGAACATGATCACGAACATCGGGAAGAGCGGGATGATGAACCACATATCCGCCTGGGCGCGGACGATTTCCGTCAGGTTCAGCGAACCGACGCAGAGCAGCACGGTGACGATCACGAAGCCCATGCTGACCTCGTAGCTCACCATCTGCGCCGCCGACCGCAGCGCGCCGAGGAAAGCGTATTTCGAATTCGACGCCCAGCCCGCGATGATGACGCCATAGACGCCGAGCGAGCTGATCGCGAACAGGTAGAGGATGCCGACATTGATGTCGGCGATGGCCCAGCCATCATTCACCGGGATCACGGCCCAGGCGAGCATCGCCAGCATGAAGGTGATCATCGGCGCCAGGATGAACAGCACGCGGCTGGCCCCGGCGGGGATGATCGTTTCCTTCAGCAGCATCTTCAGCGCGTCGGCGAAGGGCTGCAGCAGGCCGAAGGGCCCGACGACATTCGGCCCCTTCCGCATCTGCATCGCCGCCAGCACCTTGCGCTCGGCATAGGTGAGATAGGCAACGCCGATCAGCAGCGGCACCAGCAGCGCCATGGCCTGCGCGACCGTCAGCGCCAGATGCCCGACCGGGGTGGCGAGGAAAGCGTCCATCGTCAGGTCACTCCGCGGCCTGCAGCGTCGCGCCGCCGTAGATGCTCGCGCACTCGGCCATCACGTCGGAAGCGCGCGCGATCGCATCAGCCAGATGATAGGGCGTGGACGACGCCGCGAAGGGCGCGTCCGACATCGCCCCGGCATCGCCCGCGGGCCCCGCCGCATCGGCGCAGCCGCCGCGCGCGAAGGGCGCCGCCAGCGCCGGCACCGCGGCCGCCATCGCGGCGCGCAGCTGCGCGAGATCGTCGAAGGGAAGACGGATGCCCAAGCCCTCCCCCGCCGCGCGGATGATCCGCCAATCCTCGCGCGCCTCACCGGGCGCATGCACCGCGAGCCAGGCGCGCTGCGCGCGGCCCTCGGTGTTCACATAGGTCGCATCCTTCTCGGTATAGGCTGCGCCCGGCAGGATCACATCGGCCCGCGCGGCCGCGCGGTCGCCGTGATGGCCCTGGTAGATCACGAAGGTCCCGGGCGCGATCAGCCCCGGATCGAAGCCATCCGCGCCCAGCAGCCACACCGCATCGACGCCGCCATTCAGCATCGCGCCGAGCGACTTGCCCGCGACGAAGCCGAGATCCAGCGCCCCCACCTGCCCGCCGAAGCGGTGCAGCACGTTGAAGCCATGCCAGTCCGGCCGCAGCGCATTGACGCTCGCTGCCACCTGCCACGCCGCCGCCAGCACCGCCGCGCCATCTTCGCGCGCCAGCGCATCGCGGCCCAGGATCACCATCGGGTTCTTGGCAGCCTTCAGCGTGGCGGCGAAGGGATGCGAGCCATCCAGCAGCGCGCGGATCGTCGCCGGCCCATCGCCCAGATGCTGGTGCGGATAGGTCAGGTCCACGCCAGCCGGCCCGATGCGCCCGATCGGGAAACGGCCCTGCACATGGCGCTTGCGGATGCGCGCATTGATCACCGGCGCTTCCAGACGCGGATTGCTGCCGATGATCAGCAGCGCATCCGCCTGGTCGATGCCGGCGATGGTGGTGTTGAACAGGTAGAAATCGCGCCGCGAGGCATCCAGCGCCGCGCCATCCGTGCGGCAATCGAGGTTCGCAGACCCCAGCGCGCCCATCAGCGCCTTCAGCGCGAAGACGCTCTCGGCATCCACCAACTCGCCCGCGACGGCGCCGATCCGGTCGGGCGTCGTCGCGCGGAAGCGCGTGGCGATGGCGCGGAACGCATCGGCCCAGGAGGCCGGCTTCAGCTTGCCGTCCACGCGCAGCCAGGGGCGGTCCAGCCGCTTCTTCTTCAGCCCGTCGAAGGAAAAGCGGCCGCGATCGGCCATCCATTCCTCGTTCACGTCGTCATGGATGCGCGGCAGGACCCGCAGCACTTCCGGCCCGCGCGTATCGATGCGGATATTGGTGCCCGTCGCGTCCTGCACGTCGATGCTGTCAGTTTTCCGCAATTCCCAGGGCCGCGAGACGAAGGCGTAGGGCCGGGAGGTCAGCGCGCCGACCGGGCAGATGTCGATCAGGTTGCCGCTGAGCTCCGTCGTCAGCGCCTTTTCCACATAGGTGCCGACTTCCATGTTCTCGCCGCGATTCGTCGCACCCAGTTCCGGCACGCCGGCAACCTCGGAGGCAAAGCGGATGCAGCGGGTGCATTGGATGCAGCGGGTCATGATCGTCTTGACCAGCGGCCCCATATACTTGTCCTTCACCGCGCGCTTCGCTTCCCGGTAGCGCGAGTGATCCATGCCATAGCCGACCGCCTGGTCCTGCAGGTCGCATTCGCCGCCCTGGTCGCAGATGGGGCAGTCGAGCGGGTGGTTGATCAGCAGGAATTCCATCACGCCACGGCGCGCATTCCGCACCATCACGCTGTCGGTCTTCACCACCATCCCGTCCGCGACAGGATAGGCGCAGGACGCGACGGGCTTCGGCGCCTTTTCCACTTCCACCAGGCACATCCGGCAATTGCCGGCGACCGACAGGCGTTCATGGTAGCAGAAGCGCGGGATCTCCTTGCCCGCGGCTTCGCAGGCCTGCAGCACGGTCGCCCCGTTCGGGACCTCGACCTCGATGCCGTCGACGATGACCTTTGCCATGGCGCTAACTCCGTCGCCGCTCGGTGGTGGCAGGCCAGCGCACAAGCGCGAGGTACCAGAGCACGATGATGTTCAACAACGGAACGCCCACTAGGGCGCCAATCCATCCAGAAAGCCCGGCACGCCGAGCGATCAGGTAACCATATCGCCCGATGAGAACCCAAAAGCCGACAACCAGAAATAGAATAAGCCAGTGCCAGATCGAGAAAGTGCCCATCTCAGCCACCCCTCTCATTTGGCCAAGCGCCGACGGCCAACTCGCGCAGTAGAACGATGATCCCGATGACTGGGATAATCGCCAGCAGCGCGAGCCATGGCGACCGACCAGCTTTCCGAGCAATAAGCGCGAGCGGAAGCACGTAGAAGACGAGGGCGAGTAACAGCTCGAAAACGCCGCCAAACAAATCGCCCATCGGTCTACTCCGCCGCCATCGGAAGAGGCTTCGCATGCCGCCGCTTGTAATCGGCGATGCGCTCTTCCATCACCGGCCGAAAGTGCCGGATCAGGCCCTGCACCGGCCACACGCCGCCATCGGCCAGCGCGCAGATGGTGTGGCCTTCGATCCGCCGCGTGACCTCCTCGAGCAGGTCGATCTCCTCGATCTCGGCGCGGCCTTCGACCATGCGTTCCATCATGCGGCTGACCCAGCCCATGCCTTCGCGGCAGGGCGTGCACTGGCCGCAGCTCTCATGCTTGTAGAATTTCGACAGGCGCGCGATGGCGCGGACGATGTCGGTGGACTTGTCCATCACGATCACGCCTGCGGTGCCGAGGCCCGATTTGTGCTCGCGCAGCGCATCGAAATCCATCAGCACGTCGTCGCAGATATGCTTCGGCAGCAGCGGCGTGGAGGACCCGCCCGGGATCACGCAGAGCAGGTTGTCCCAGCCCCCGCGCACCCCGCCCGCGTGGCGTTCGATGAGTTCCCGCATCGGGATGCTCATCTCCTCCTCCACGTTGCAGGGCTTGTTCACATGGCCCTGGATGCAGAAGATCTTGGTGCCGGAGTTCTTGGGCCGCCCGAAGCCCGCGAACCAGGCCGCGCCGCGACGCAGGATGGTCGGCACCACCGCGATCGTCTCGACATTGTTCACAGTGGTCGGCGCGCCATACAGCCCGACGGCGGCGGGGAATGGCGGCTTCAGCCGCGGCATGCCCTTCTTGCCTTCCAGGCTTTCGATCAGCGCGGTTTCCTCGCCGCAGATATAGGCGCCGGCGCCGCGATGGACATAGAGATCGAAGGCCCAGCCCGACCCGCAGGCATCCTTGCCCAGCAGGCCGGCCGCATAGGCTTCCTCGATCGCGGCCTCCAGCACGCGGCTTTCATTGTAGTATTCGCCGCGGATGTAGATGTAGCCGGCATGCGCGCCCATCGCGAAACCCGCGATCAGACAGCCTTCGATCAGCGTGTGCGGATCGTGGCGGATGATGTCGCGGTCCTTGCAGGTGCCGGGTTCGGATTCATCGGCGTTCACGACCAGGTAGTGCGGCCGTTCGCTGGCCTGCTTCGGCATGAAGGACCACTTCATGCCCGTCGGGAATCCCGCGCCGCCACGGCCGCGCAGGCCGGACTGCTTCATCTCCTCGATGATCCAGTCGCGGCCCTTCTCCAGGATGCCCTTGGTGCCGTCCCAATTGCCGCGTTTCTGCGCGGCTGGCAGGCGCCAATCCTGCAGGCCGTAGAGGTTGGTGAAGATGCGGTCCTTGTCGGCGAGCGCCATGACCTATTCTCCCGCCACGTCGGTGAGCGTCAGCGGGCCGCCTTCGGGCGCGCTGGTCTGCCGCCCGATGGTCGAACCCGGCTTCGGCCGCTCGCCGCGCTTCAGCGCCTCGATCAGCGCGACCGTGCGGTCGTAGTCGAGGTCCTCATAGTAGTCGTCATCCACCTGCAGCACCGGCGCGTTCACGCAGGCGCCGAGGCATTCGACCTCGGTCAGGGTAAACAGCCCGTCCTCGCTGGTCTGCCCCACCTTCACATGCGCCGCATCGTGGCAGGCGCGCATCACGTCGTCCGACCCGCGCAGCATGCAGGGCGTGGTGCCGCAGAGCTGCAGGTGGAAGCGGCCGATCGGCTTCATGTTGAACATGAAGTAGAAGGTCGCGACCTCATAGACGCGAATCGGCGGCATCGACAGCCTTTCCCCGATCACGTGCATCGCCACGCGCGGCACCCAGGCGCTGCCCGTCTGCCGCCCCATCTGGCGCTGCACGACATACAGCAGCGGGATCACCGCGCTGGCCTGCTTGCCGGCCGGATAGCGCGCGATGATCTTGGCAATCTGTGCCTCGCTTTCCGCGTCGAAGGCGAAATGCGTCGGCTGTTCCTGATCGCCCTGCGTCCCTGGCGCGCTCACCGGTCGATCTCCCCGAAGACGATGTCGAGGCTGCCGATGATGGCGACCGCATCCGCCAGCATGTGCCCCTTGGAAAGCGCCTCCATCGCCTGGAGATGCGCGAAGCCCGGCGCCCTGATCTTCACGCGGTAGGGCCGGTTGGTGCCGTCGGCGACCATGTAGACGCCGAACTCGCCCTTCGGCGCTTCCGTGACCGTGTAGGTCGCGCCGGCGGGCACGTGGTAGCCCTCAGTGTAGAGCTTGAAGTGGTGGATCAGGCTTTCCATCGACCGCTTCATCGCGCCGCGCGTCGGCGGGACGATCTTGTTGTCCGCGATCTTCACCGGGCCGGGCTTGATGGCGGCCAGGCACTGCTCGATCATCCGCAGCGACTGGCGCATCTCCTGCATCCGCACCAGGTAGCGGTCATAGCAATCGCCATGCACGCCGACGGGGATGTCGAAATCGAGCTTGTCGTACATCTCATAGGGCTGCGACTTCCGCAGATCCCACGCGCAGCCGGAGGCGCGGAGGCACGGCCCGCTGAAGCCCCAGGCCATCGCCTGTTCCGCCGTCATCACGCCGATATCGACGGTGCGCTGCTTGAAGATACGGTTTTCCGTCAGCAGCCCTTCGAGGTCGTCGAGGAATTTCGGGAATTGCGCGCACCATTTGCCGATGCGGTCCTCAAGCCCCGCCGGCAGGTCGCGCGATACGCCGCCCGCCCGGAAGTAGTTCACATGGTAATGGCTGCCGCCGACCTGCTCGTAGAATTCCAGCAGGTATTCGCGCTGCTCGAAGCCCCAGAGGCTCGGCGTGATCGCGCCGACATCCAGCGCATAGGTCGTGACGTTCAGCAGGTGGTTCGCGATGCGCGTGATCTCGGCGAACATCGTGCGGATCCACCGCGCGCGTTCCGGCACATCGCCCTCGATCCCCAGCAGCCGTTCGGTCGCGAGGACGAAGCTGTGCTCCATGCACATCGGAGAGACGTAGTCGAGGCGATCCATGTACGGCATCGCCTGGAGATACGTCTTGTACTCCATCAGCTTCTCGGTGCCGCGATGCAGCAGGCCGATATGCGGGTCGGCACGCTCCACCACCTCGCCCTTCATCTCGAGGATGAGGCGGAGGACGCCATGCGCCGCCGGGTGCTGCGGGCCGAAATTGATGTGGTGGGACTCGACCTCGATCGTCTTCGTCACCGGCTCCTCGGCCGGCGTGGCGATGTGGGTGGACAGGCCAGTGCTCATCGCGGCGCCTCGATCTGCCCGCGCGCCTCGCGCGTCAGGTGCACCTTCTCGTCGCCCGGCAGCGTGGTCATCGCATCCCACGGCGAGAGGAAGTCGAAGTTGCGGAAATCCTGGGTCAGCGCGACGGGTTCATAGACCACCTGCTTGCGCGCCTCGTCGTAGCGGACCTCGACATGGCCGGTCAGCGGGAAGTCCTTGCGAAGGGGATGGCCCTCGAAGCCGTAATCCGTCAGCAGGCGGCGCAGATCGGCCTGGCCTTCGAACAGGATGCCGAACATGTCCCACGCCTCGCGCTCGTACCAGCCGGCGGCGACCCAGATGCCGCCCACGCTCGGCACCGGCGTGTTCTCGTCGGTCGCGACGATCACGCGGATGCGGCGGTTATGGGCGAGGCTCAGCAGGTTGTAGACCACCTCGAAGCGCTCGGCGCGCTCCGGCCAGTCCATGCCGCACAGATCCATCAGCTGTTCGAAGCGCAGCCGCGGATCGTCGCGCAGCAGTGTCATCAACGGCTGCAGGCCGGCGCGGGTCGCGCGCAGCACCAGTTCCACGCCGCGTTCCAGGAAGGCCTCCTGCACCGCGGGGCCGGCGGCCTCCGCGATCGCGGCGCCGAGATCGGCCAGTTCGGCGTCGGGGGTCTGCGTCGGATCAGCCACGGAGGATGGTCCCCGTGCGGCGGATCTTCTTCTGCAATTGCAGGATCCCGTAGACCAGCGCTTCCGCCGTGGGCGGGCAGCCGGGCACATACACATCCACCGGCACGATGCGGTCGCAGCCGCGCACCACGCTGTAGCTGTAGTGGTAATAGCCGCCGCCATTGGCGCAGCTGCCCATGCTGATGACCCAGCGCGGCTCGCTCATCTGGTCGTAGACCTTGCGGAGCGCGGGGGCCATCTTGTTGGTCAGCGTGCCGGCCACGATCATCACATCGGACTGCCGGGGCGAGCCGCGCGGGATGATGCCGAAGCGGTCGAGGTCGTAGCGCGCCATATAGGCGTGGATCATCGGCACCGCGCAGCAAGCGAGGCCGAAGGTCATCGGCCACAGGCTGCCCGTGCGAGCCCAGTTCACCACCTTGTCCAGGTTGGCGACGACGAAGCCCTTTTCCTCAACCTCGCCGGTGATGCCCTTGATCACCGCATCCTGCGCGGGGCCAGGCGGCAAGGCCTGGCGGTTCCACGCGATCTGTTCAGTCCCACTCATTCCGTTCTCCCGGCGCTGCCGCGCCCGCGGTTCACGATACGCCCTGCGAAGTTCCTTGGGGCGTCATTCCCAATCCAGCGCGCCCTTCCGCCACTCGTAGACGAAGCCCACGGTCAGCACGCCAAGGAAGCCCATCATCGACAGGAAACCGAACCACCCGATCTCCCCGAGCGCGATCGCCCAGGGGAACAGGAAGGCCACTTCCAAATCGAAAATGATGAACAGAATGGCGACAAGGTAGAACCGCACATCGAAGCGCCGGCGCGTGTCGTCGAAGGGCTCGAAGCCGCATTCATAGGCCGAAAGCTTCTCGGGGTTCGGCTTCTGGCGCGCGACCAGCATCGCGCCGCCGACCATCGCAGATGCGATGACCGCCGCGATCCCCAGGAACACCAGGATCGGGAAATACTCTGCCAGCAGCGACTGGGTCATCTGCCTGTGCCGTCCTTGCCTTGCCAACCTCACCCGGGATCTTTTGCCCCGGAGCCCATCTGGTTGCAGCAAAAGGGGACGTCCCGCTTGTTCGCGGGTCCCCACCATGCCGCACCGCAGCAAAAGCAGTTTAGCCGCCCCTGGCGCGCTCCGCCATAGGGCGTGGCGCGAATGAAAGGACATTGCGCGCAAGCACATGGCCCCCTTACGGAAGCCGGGAACATGGACCGAATGACGATATGGGGAAATCTGCCGCGTGGCGCGAGTGACGGGGCTCGAACCCGCGACCTCCGGCGTGACAGGCCGGCGCTCTAACCAACTGAGCTACACCCGCCCGCGGCAGGAGCCGGGAATTACGGGGGGGGCGGGCATGTGTCAACCGGATCCAAGGCAGAAAAGCGACGGGGCGATGAAGATGGCTGGAAGGAAGCCGTATCGGCAGGTCAGGGTGGCCCGCGGGCTGTCGACCGCGCCACGCGGCAGTGCCGCGCGGGTCGCTCCCCTCTCCCTCCGGGGGATTTTTCCTTGCGGCCTGGGCCAAGGAAAAATGGGCGCTGACGGATTCGAACCGCCGACCAACGGTGTGTAAAACCGCCGCTCTACCACTGAGCTAAGCGCCCCTGTCCCCGGCGTTACGCCGCTTCGCGGGCCGCGCCAAGCCCCGGTCGCGGCAGCAGATGAGCTGGCGCGGGGTAGCCCTGCACGAAAAAGGCCGGCCCCTTGCGGAGCCGGCCCTTCGCAACCGATCCTGCGAAGCAGGGCTCAGTTCACGGCGTCCTTAAGGCCCTTGCCGGCCTTGAATCGCACGGTCGTCGTCGCGGGGATCTTGATCTCCTCGCCGGTGCGCGGGTTGCGGCCCTTGCCAGCCTTCCGCTTGGAGGTCGAGAAGGTTCCGAAGCCGACGAGCCGGACCTCCTGCTTCTTCTTCAGCGACTTGGTAATCGCCGCGAAGAGCGCGTCGAGGACGTCGCCCGCCCGGGACTTCGGCATCTCGCCGGCCTCGGCGACGATCGCAACCAGATCCTGCTTGTTCATAGAACCCCCCTGGAATCCCTTCTTGAGGTGAAACGGACAAGGCGAATCCCGCCCCGCCGGTTGCCGGACACTAGGCGCGCCGTTTCGCCAACGTCAACGTGGCCGGCCATGCTTCGCGGCGGATAACCGCCATGTCCTGGCCCATGCCGCCAGCGTGCCCGTGCGCCGCGCAAGCGCCTGAAACACAAAGGGCACCTACCCGGCGGCAGATGCCCTTCGCGCGACGCGGTGGCTTCGCAGCGTCTCCGCCGCGTCCGGCCCGGGTCTTGTCAGTGCGGCCGCACGGCCGTTCCGTCGCCGGGTGTCGCGGCCGCGGGCGGCGCCTCGGCCGGCTCTTCCCAGATGATGGGCTCGGGCGCCCGCACCAGCGCCTTGCCGATCACCTCATCCACATGGCTGACCGGCAGGATGGTGAGCGCCTTCTTCACGCTCTCCGGGATCTCGGCCAGGTCCTTCTCATTGTCCTTCGGGATGAAGACCGTGGTGACGCCCGCGCGGAGCGCCGCCAGAAGCTTTTCCTTCAGGCCGCCGATCGGCAGCACGCGACCGCGCAGCGTGATCTCGCCCGTCATCGCCACATCCTTGCGGACGGGAATGCCCGTGAGGACGGAGACGATGGAGGTCGCCATCGCGATCCCCGCGCTCGGCCCATCCTTCGGCGTCGCACCTTCCGGCACGTGCACGTGGATGTCGCGCTTCTCGAACAGCGTCGGCTTCAGCCCGAAGCCCGGCGCGCGGGACCGCACATAGCTCATCGCCGCGCTGACGCTTTCCTGCATCACATCGCCGAGCTTGCCGGTCGTCTTGGTGTTGCCCTTGCCCGGCACGACCACCGATTCGATGGTGAGGATCTCGCCCCCCACCTCGGTCCAGGCGAGGCCGGTCACCACGCCCACCATGTCCTCGGCTTCCGCCTCGCCATAGCGGAACTTCCGGACGCCGGCGAACTTCTCGAGGTTCTTGACGGTGACGGCGACCTTCTTCGACTTCTTGGAGACGATCTCCCGCACCGCCTTGCGGGCGATGCCGGCCAATTCGCGCTCCAGGTTCCGCACCCCGGCTTCCCGCGTGTGGTAGCGGACCATGTCGCGGATCGCGTCGTCGCTGATCGTCCACTCGCCCGGCTTCAGGCCGTTCGCCTCATTCACCTTGCCGATCAGGTGGCGCTTGGCGATCTCGACCTTCTCATCCTCAGTGTAGCCGGGGATGCGGATGATCTCCATGCGGTCCAGCAGCGGCTGCGGCATGCGGAGCGAATTCGCGGTGGTCACGAACATCACATCCGACAGGTCGTAATCGACCTCGAGGTAATGGTCGTTGAAGGTCGCGTTCTGCTCCGGGTCCAGCACCTCCAGCAGCGCGGCGGAGGGATCGCCCCGCCAATCGGCGCCGAGCTTGTCGATCTCATCGAGCAGGAAGAGCGGGTTCGACGACTTCGCCTTCTTCATCCCCTGCACGACCTTGCCGGGCATGGAGCCGATATAGGTCCGGCGATGCCCGCGCACCTCCGCCTCGTCCCGCACGCCGCCCAACGACATGCGCACGAAGTTGCGCCCGGTGGCCTTGGCGATGGACTTGCCGAGCGAGGTCTTGCCCACGCCGGGCGGGCCAACCAGGCACAGGATCGGGCCGCGGATCTTCTGGCTGCGGGACTGCACCGCCAGGTATTCGATGATCCGTTCCTTGACCTTCTCCAGGCCATAGTGATCGGCGTCGAGAACCTTTTCCGCCTCGACGATGTCGTTGCGGATACGGGTCTTCTTCTTCCAGGGGATCGACAGGATCCAGTCGAGGTAGTTCCGCACCACCGTCGCCTCGGCGCTCATCGGCGACATGGTCTTGAGCTTCTTCAGCTCCGCCAGCGCCTTTTCCCGCGCTTCCTTGGTCAGCTTGGTGGCCTTGATCTTGGCCTCGAGCTCCGCGGCCTCGTCCTTGCCTTCCTCGCCTTCGCCGAGTTCCTTCTGGATCGCCTTCAGCTGCTCGTTCAGGTAGTATTCGCGCTGCGTCTTCTCCATCTGCCGCTTCACGCGGTTGCGGATGCGCTTTTCCACCTGCAGGACGCCGATCTCGCCTTCCATATGGGCGAAGACGCGCTCGAGCCGCGGCGCGACGCCGGCGGTCTCCAGCAATTCCTGCTTCTCGCTGATCTTCAGGCTCAGGTGGCTCGCCACCGTATCGGCCAGCTTCGACGCGTCCTCGATCTGGTTGATCGAGACCAGCACCTCCGGCGCGATCTTCTTGTTGAGCTTGATGTAGCTCTCGAACTGCGTGACGACGCTGCGGGCCAGCGCTTCCTGTTCCCGCCCTTCGGCCGCGGCCGGCTCCTCCATCGGGGCGGCGAAGGCCTCGAAATAGGGGTCGGTCGTCTTGTAGGCGGAAATGCGCGCGCGCTTGCCGCCCTCCACCAGCACCTTCACCGTGCCATCCGGCAGCTTCAGCAGCTGCAGGACGGTGGAGACGGTGCCGACCTCATAGAGGTCGTCCACCCCAGGATCGTCCTGGGACGCGTTCTTCTGCGCGACCAGCAGGATCTGCTTGTCGTCGCGCATCACCGCTTCCAGCGCGCGGACGGATTTCTCGCGCCCGACGAAGAGCGGGACGATCATGTGGGGAAAGACCACGATGTCGCGCAGCGGCAGCACGGGCAGCAGCTCGCCGTGGGCGACGGGGGATTTGGAGTCGGGGGTGTTGGCCGCCATCAGGACCTCGCTAGGGACGATCGGCGTGGGGCCGCCCGCGGCGGGATCGCACGGCGATCCCCCCGCTTCGTGGCACGGCCCGACGCCACGGTAGTGTCATGCAGATGGCCCCGCCCGCCCCGCCCCGCAAGCACCGGCCCGGCGCATGGCCGGGCGGCGTCGCGGGAAGGCAGGGGTGCCGGCGCGCGTCAGGCGGAAGACTGCTCCGCCTTGCGTTCACCATAGATGAACAATGGGCTCGCGCGGCCTTCGGCGACCTCGCGGTTCACCACCACTTCCTCGACATCCTCCAGCCCCGGCAGGTCGAACATGGTGCCGAGCAGGATGCTCTCCATGATCGAACGCAGGCCGCGGGCGCCGGTGCGGCGCTGGATGGCGCGGGTCGAGACCGACTTCAGCGCGTCTTCCGTGAAGGTCAGCTTGGCGCCTTCCATCTCGAACAGCCGCTGGTACTGCTTGACCAGCGCGTTCTTCGGCTTGGTCAGGATCTCGATCAGCGCCTTCTCGTCGAGGTCCTCCAGCGTCGCGACAACCGGCAGGCGGCCGATGAATTCGGGGATCAGCCCGAACTTCAGCAGGTCCTCTGGCTCCACTTCCCGCAGGATCGCGCCCGTGCGGCGGTCATCCGGCGCGCGGACCTCCGCCCCGAAGCCGATGCCAGAGCCCTTGCCGCGGCTGCCGATGATCTTCTCCAGCCCCGCGAAGGCGCCGCCGCAGATGAACAGGATGTTGGTCGTGTCCACCTGCAGGAATTCCTGCTGCGGATGCTTCCGCCCGCCCTGCGGGGGCACGGAGGCGACCGTGCCTTCCATGATCTTCAGCAGGGCCTGCTGCACGCCCTCGCCGCTCACGTCGCGGGTGATGGAGGGGTTGTCCGACTTGCGGCTGATCTTGTCGACCTCGTCGATATAGACGATGCCGCGCTGCGCGCGTTCGACATTGTAGTCGGCCGACTGCAGCAGCTTCAGGATGATGTTCTCGACATCCTCGCCGACATAGCCGGCTTCCGTCAGCGTGGTCGCATCCGCCATGGTGAAGGGCACGTCGAGGATGCGCGCCAGCGTCTGCGCCAGCAGCGTCTTGCCCGAGCCCGTGGGCCCGATGAGCATGATGTTGCTCTTGGCGATCTCGACCTCGCCGGACTTCCCGGCATGGGCGAGGCGCTTGTAGTGGTTGTGCACCGCCACCGAGAGGACCTTCTTCGCATGGTCCTGGCCGATCACGTAATCATCCAGCACCTTGCAGATCTCGCGCGGCGTCGGCACGCCATCGCGGGACTTCACGAGGGTGGTCTTGTGCTCCTCGCGGATGATGTCCATGCACAGCTCGACGCATTCGTCGCAGATGAACACGGTCGGTCCGGCGATGAGTTTCCTGACCTCGTGCTGCGACTTGCCGCAGAACGAGCAGTACAGGGTGTTCTTGGAGTCTCCGGACTTGCTCATGCGCGCTCCAGGAGCCTGGCCCGCCCAGCCCTTGTCAGGAAACTGGCGGATTCGGCGTGGGGTCTCGCCCGCCCCCCGGTCAGGGGGACGGCAAGAGGGGACCATAGCCCCCGGTTTTCGTCTGGGAAAGCCAAACCGCGGGCCGCCCGGCCGCCCAGGCAGGGCGCCGGGATGACCGGCGCCTTTCGCAGGACGGATTGGGCGGTGTGCGGGATCAGGTCTTGGCCGCCTCGGCGGGCGGCACCGGGCGCTGTTCCACCACCTGGTCCACCAGGCCGAAGGCCTGCGCCTCCTCGGCGGACATGTAGGTGTCGCGCTCCAGCTTCTTCTCGATTTCCTCGATCGGCTGGCCGGTGTGCTTCACGTAGATCTCATTCAACCGCTGGCGGGTCTTCAGGATCTCGCGCGCCTGGATCTCGATATCCGTGGCCTGGCCCTGGGCGCCGCCGGAGGGCTGGTGGACCATGATCCGGCCATTCGGCAGGGAGAATCGCTTCCCCTTCTCGCCGGCCGTCAGCAGCAGGCTGCCCATCGACGCCGCCATGCCCATGCACACCGTGGAGACGGGGGCGCGGATGTATTGCATCGTGTCGTAGATCGCGAGCCCCGCCGTCACCACACCGCCCGGGCTGTTGATGTAGAAGGCGATGTCCTTGTTCGGGTTCTCCGATTCCAGGAACAGCAACTGCGCGCAGAGCAGGCTCGCCACCTGGTCGTAGACCGGCCCGGTCAAGAAGATGATCCGCTCCTTCAGCAGGCGCGAATAGATGTCGAAGGCCCGCTCGCCCCGCGCGGTCTGCTCGATGACCATGGGGACGAGGGTGTTGCTGTAGATCTCGACCGGATCGCGCTCGCGCATGGAAGGTCCTTTCAGGCCCGGCCGAGTGCCGGGCGATGCCCGCCAGTGGCTGGACCGGCGGGGCAGTGTCTCGCGTCAGACCCAATGTGGGGGATGCGAAGCGGGGCGCAAACCCCCCATCCAGCGGTGAAACATGACGCAAGCGGGGCGGGGCGCAGACCGCCCCTGCCCCTTCGCCCTCCCCCACCCCTGGGGGGAGGACAGGCCCGGAGGGTCAGCCCGCCGCGGCGGTCAGTTCGGCCGGGGTCACCGACTTTTCCGTGACCTTCGCCAGTTCCAGCACGAAATCCACGACCTTCTCCTCGAAGATCGGGGCGCGCAGGCCCTCGACCGCCTGGGGATTGTTGCGGAAATACTCGATGACCTGCTTTTCCTGACCAGGATAGCGGCCGGCCTCGGCGCGCATGGCGCCTGAGAGCTCGTCATTCGTGACCTGGATGTTGTTGGTCCGCCCGATCTCGGACAGCAGCAGGCCGAGCCGGATGCGGCGTTCCGCGATGGCCTTGTATTCGGCCCTCAGCGTGTCCTCGTCCTTGCCCTTGTCCTCGTCGTCCAAGCGGCCGGCCTTCAGGTCGGCTTCCACGCGCTGCCAGATCTGGCCGAATTCGCCTTCCACCATGCTCTCGGGCACGGTGAAGCTGGCCTTCTCGGCCAGCGCGTCCAGCAGGGCGCGCTTGGCCTTCATGCGGGCCAGCTGGTCGTATTCGCGCTGCAGGCTTTCACCCACGCGGGCGCGGACGGCGTCCATGCTGTCTGCGCCCAGGCGCTTGGCGAAATCTTCGTCCAGCGCCGGCAGGGTCTTCACCTTCAGGCCCTTGGCGGTGATGGCGAAGACCGCCGCCTTGCCCGCCAGCTCGGCCGAGCCGTATTCGGCCGGGAAGGCCACATCGATGTCCTTCGCCTCGCCGGGGGACATGCCGACCAGCTGCTCGGTGAAGCCGGGGATGAAGCCTTCGCCGGCCACCTCGATCGGCATGTCGGACGCCGTGCCGCCCTGGAAGGGCTCGGCCAGGCTGCCATCCTCGTTCTTCAGCCGGCCCACGAAGTCGCAGACCAGGATCTCGCCCTTCGCGGCCGGGCGGGCTTCCGCCACATCCTCGCTGCCCGCCAGGCGCTCACGCATCGTGCCGAGGAACTCGTCCACCTCGGCGTCGCCCGGAGTCGCCTTCTCCCGCGTCAGCTCGACGGCGGCGAAGTCCGGCATCGGGATCTCGGGCAGCAGCTCGAGTTCGATCTTGTATTCCAGGTCGGCGCCGTCGCTGTAGTTCACCAGCTCGATCTTCGGCTGCATGGCGGGGCGCAGGCCGCGGTCGGTGATGACCTGGCGGGTCGCCTCGTTCACGCTCTCCTCGAGCACTTCGCCGGCGACGGCCTGGCCGTAGCGCGCCTTGACGACGGCGGCCGGCACCTTGCCGGGGCGGAAGCCGGGCAGCTTCAGCTCGGAGCCGATCTTGGCCAGGCGCTTGGCCTGGCTTTCGGCGAGGCTCGCCGCGGGCACGACGACCTGGAACGCCCTCTTGAGCCCTTCGGCCGGCAGCTCGGTGACCTGCATATGAACCTTCCGGAATCCTGATCGCGGCGTCCCGGCGGGCGCCGCCCAACTGCATGAAGCCGGACCCGTTAGCGCCGCACGCGTCGCGGGGCAATGGGGCGAGCGTCGTTCCGGCGGGGCCGGGGGGCGTTGCGGGGAGGGCAGGTGTCGTTCCGGGAAGGTTCGTCGCGCCCCCACCCGCCCGCTGCGCGGGCACCCTCCCCCGCAAAGCGGTAGAGGGAAGGCGCGCGGCGACGGAGGGCATCGAAGGGTGCTGGCGGCTGGCCATGGGCCGGCCGAGCGCCCGAAGGGCACCGCGCACAGCCCGCACGTCCGGCCTGGCGCAGCCGTGGCCTGCGCGAAGCCAAGCCGCCGGAGGCGGCGCCCGGCGTCTGAGGGCAAGGACAAAATGCGGGCGGAGGGACTTGAACCCCCATGGCTTGCGCCACTGGAACCTAAATCCAGCGTGTCTACCGTTTCACCACGCCCGCATAACGGGGCACGCCTCAGCCGGCGCGCCCCAGGGCCAACAGATGCGACAGCCAGCGCCGCCGGTCGAGTCCCCCGCCCACGCGATCAGCCGCCCAGCAGCGCCTCCGCGCAGGCATCGAGGATGGCATCCACATCCAGCCCGTATTCCCGGTAGAGGTCGGGGATGTCCCCGGCCTGCCCGAAGCGGTCCACACCAAGTGGCACGACTCGCTGGCCGCGCACCGCGCCCATCCAGGCATGGGCCGCCGGGTGTCCGTCCAGCACGCTGACCAGCGCCGCGCCGGGCGCGAGCGGCGCCAGCAGCGTCTCGATGGCGGACGACTCCGCCCCCCTGCCCTGCCGCCGCGCCCGCCGCGACGCGAGCCAGTCGGCATGCAGCCGGTCCGGGGAGGTGATGGCGAGCAGGCCGGCGCCCGGTTCCTCCTCCCGCAGCGTCTCGAAGGCCTCCATCGCCTCGGGGGCGACGGGGCCCTGGTAGGCGATGGCGATTCGGGCATTCGGCGCGGGCGGGACGGCCCAGTAGCCGCCCGCGATCACCGCCGCCGGGTCCAGCTTGCGCTCCGGCTGCGCCAGGCCGCGCGTGGACAGGCGCAGCCAAACGGCGGAACCATCCGGCTTCTGCATGTGCGCGAAGGCGTAGCGCATCAGGATCGCCAATTCATCGGCATGGGCGGGCTCGAAGCTCGCCAGCCGGTCGGCGGCCATGCCGAGCAGGGGCGTGTTGACCGATTGGTGCTGCCCGCCCTCTGGCGCCAGCGTCAGGCCCGAAGGGGTGGAGACCAGCAGGAAGCGCGCATCCTGGTAGCAGGCATAGATGAGCGCATCGAGGCCGCGATTGACGAAGGGATCATAGACCGTGCCCACCGGCAGCAGCCGCGCGCCGTTCAGATCGTGGCTGAGCCCGAGCGCCGACAGCAGCAGGAACAGGTTCTGCTCCGCGATGCCCAATTCGATATGCTGGCCTTCCGGCGCCATGCCCCAGCGCTGGGCCGAGGCCAGCTTCGCGTCGCGGAAGACATCGTTCTTCATGTGCCGGTCGAAGATGCCGCGCCGGTTCACCCAAGGCCCGAGGCTGGTCGAGACGGTGACATCGGGGCTGGTCGTCACGATCCGCCGCGCGATCTCCTGCGCCTCGCCGCTGCCGCGGCCAAGCTCGGCCAGGATCTCGCCGAAGGCGGCCTGGGTGGACAGCTTCCGCCCTGCCCCGGCGCGCGGCACGGGCAGGGTTGCCGGCACATGCACCAGCGGCGCGGACAGACGCCGGCCTTCGGGCGCCAGCGCCTTGGCGAAGGGCGTGGCGTCGAGGAAGGCGCGCAACTCGGCCTCGGTCGCGTCCAGCCCCTCGAAGGGGTCCCATTCATGGCCGTCGCGGATGGACATGGCGGCCTTGAAGGCGACCATCTGCTCCTTGGTCATCAGCCCGGCGTGGTTGTCCTTGTGCCCGGCGAAGGGCAGGCCCATGCCCTTGATGGTGTAGGCGATGAAGCAGGTCGGCTGGTCGCCGGCGGCGTCCTGCGCCCGAAACGCCTCGATCAGCGTCTCGATGTCGTGGCCGCCGAGATTGGTCATCAGCGCGGCGAGTTCGTCATCGGTCAGCGGGTCGATGATCGCCCGCACGCCGGGCAGGCGCCCCAGATCGGCCAGCACCGCGTTGCGCCACGCAGCCCCGCCCTGGAAGGTCAGCGCGGCGTAGAGGCTGTTCGGGCAATCGTCGATCCAGCGCCGCAGCGCATCGCCATCCGGCCGCGCGAAGGCGGCCTGCAGCTTGCGGCCGTATTTGAGGGTGACGACGTTCCACCCCATGTCGCGGAACAGCCCCTCGATCCGGCCGAACAGCCGGTCGGGGACGACGCTGTCGAGGCTCTGGCGGTTGTAGTCCACCACCCACCAGACATCCCGCACATCGTGCTTCCAGCCTTCGAGAAGGGCTTCGTAGATGTTGCCCTCATCGAGTTCGGCATCGCCCACCACCGCGACGTGCCGGCCCTTCGGGATCTCGGCGCGGCCCATGCCGTGCAGGCGCACATAATCCTGCACCAGGCTGCCGAAGGTGGTCAGCGCGACGCCAAGGCCGACGGAGCCGGTGGAGAAATCGACCTCCGCCCCATCCTTCACGCGGCTGGGATAGGGCTGGATGCCGCCGAATGCGCGCAAGGTGGAGAGCTTCTGCTGGCCCTGGCGGCCGAGCAGGTAGTTGATGGCGTGGAAGACCGGCCCGGCATGCGGCTTCACCGCGACGCGGTCCTGCGGGCGCAGCACTTCCAGATACAGCGCCGCCATGATCGAGATGCAGGACGCGCAGGAGGCCTGGTGCCCGCCCACCTTCAGCCCGTCGCGGCTGGGGCGGATG
The DNA here is from genome assembly GCA_945878375.1 of Roseomonas mucosa. Taxonomy (GTDB): domain Bacteria; phylum Pseudomonadota; class Alphaproteobacteria; order Acetobacterales; family Acetobacteraceae; genus Falsiroseomonas; species Falsiroseomonas mucosa_A. The sequence goes on from CAMDWG010000012.1 coordinate 78,348, forward strand.
TGGTTGGCGTTGTGGATCATCCAGGCCGAGAGCCAGAGCAGCTTGCGCTCCAGCAGCCGCAGCAGCCGCAGCCTTTCGGCCGGGTCCTGGGCCTTCACGATCTGACCGGCCGGGCGTTCCGCCGTCATGCCGCTTCCTCCAGCCCCGATTGGCCCGGGAGGATAGGCGCAGCCGCGCCCGCGGTGGAAGCCCGCCGGGGCCTCACGACACGAACCGCATCTCGCAGCGACCGAGCGGATGGCGGCGGACCATGCACGCCCGCACGCTTCGTCGTCTCGACCGCCAGGGGGCCATCCGGCGGCAGCCGAGATGCGGGTCGGGGACGACGGCCAAACCCTCAGCCATCGGCTATCAGAGGATGCGGGCCTCGAAGGGCGGCTTGAGGTCCGGGGCCTCGAATTCCACCACCCAGAGGTCGGGGTCGCGCTGCACCTGGCGGGCGATATAGGCATCGGCGGTGGGGTCATCCACCGGCGCCTCGCCGGTCGCGCGCAGCCAGGCGGGGCGGCCTTCGGCGTCGCGGACCTGGGACAGTACGAGCAAACCCTGCCGCCCGCGCAGGACGCAAAGGATGCCGCCCGAATCCGGGTCCCCCTTGCGGATCACCGCGGCCGGGCGGCCGGCGATGTCCGACAGGCGCGTGGCCATGCTGACCCAGATCCCGGCCTTGACGCGCGCTTCCATGGGCCGACCTTCGGCCCGGCGCGGGCCGGCTGCAAGCCCCGCTCCCACCCGCTTGCGCGGCCTCTCTTGCGCGGCATCGCGCGCCGCGCCATTCAGCCGCGCCGAAGGGGGCCCTGCCGATGTCCAAGCCGAGCGAACTCACCGAAGGCCAGCGCGCCTATGAGGCCCGCCGCGCCGCCAAGGCCGGCATGACGCTCGAGAAGTGGCTGGTCGAAAAGGACAAGCGCGCGAAGCAGGAAGCGGCCGAGGCCGCAAAGGAAGCCGAGGCCACTGCCAAGGCTGCCCAGCCCGAGAAGAAGGGCTGGCTCGGCCGCCTGCTGGACAAGGCGCATCAGCCGCTGAAGTAGCGGCGCCCCGCTTCACAGCATCCTGAGCAGCGTCCCGTCCTTCCGCAGCGCGTGGTGGTAGATCGCGCCGCCGATATGCGCGACCAGCAGCAGGGGCAGCGCCCAGCCGATCAGGCTGTGGCCCCAATGCAGCACGAAGGCCAGGGTCTCGTTCGCCTCCATGAATTTCGGCAGGTCGATGAAGCCAAGGAAGGCCGTGGCACCCCGCATCGGGAAGCCATACGCATTCGTGGTGAGGAAGCCGAGCAAGGGCTGGATCACCAGCGCGGCATAGAGTGCGTGATGCACGAAGTTCGCCGCGCGGCGCATGGAGGCCGGGATGTGGTCCGGCAGCGCCGGTGGCGCCGAGAAGCCGCGCCAGGCCAGACGCGCGATGGCGATGAACAGGACCACCAGCCCCGCGCTCTCATGCAGGGCGTAGAAGCCCATCTTCGCGTCATCCTTCATGAAGCGGATGACGGGGCCGGTGGCCAGCGCCAGGAACAGCAACGGCACGGTGGTCCAATGGAACCACTTCGCCAGCGCCGAATACTGGCCATCCGGGTGCAGCACATCCTGCCCGCGGATGGGCTCTGCCGCCGACATCGCCGTGTGTGGGGCCGTGGGGGCGGCCTGGGGGTGTGCCTGGGGCTCGTCCATCGCGTCTCTCCCGTCCTGCCCGCCACTATGGCATGAGCCCGCCCCGGAGATGGAAGCGAAAGCCGGATGAGCGAGCCCCCCTGCCCCACCACGCCCGGCCCCGATTGGCCCGAATGGGCCGCCGCCACCCCCGGCGCGCGGCCGACCGAATGGCTGCGCGCCCTGGCGGAGCCCGATTGGAGCGCGGCGGTGGGCCACGCCTTCACCCAGGCCTGCAACGCCGGCACCGTGCCGTCGCCGGTGATGCGGCGCTACCTGGTGCAGGACTACCAGTTCATCGGCGCCTTCACCGCACTGCTCGGCCGCGCCATCCACACCGCGCCGGACCTGCCCGCGCGCCTGCCGCTCGGTCGTTTCATGGGGGTGCTCTGCTCGGCGGAGAACACCTATTTCATCCGCAGCTTCGACGCGCTGGGCGTGGGTGACGCGCTGCGGCGCGACCCGCCGCTGAGCGCCGCCGCACGCGGCTTCCGCGCGCTGATGGAGCAGGCAGCGGACAGCCCGCATCATGCCGACCAGCTCGCAGTGCTGTGCGTGGCGGAATGGGTCTACCTGTCCTGGGCCCGCCCCGCGCGCGACACGCGCCCCGCCGCGCCCTTCTGGTGCGCCGAATGGGTGGACCTCCACGCCAGCCCCTATTTCGAAGGCTTCGTCGAAGACCTGCGCGCGGCGCTGGACCGCGCGGTGCTGGCGCTGGACAGGGCCGGCCGCGCGCGGGTGCAAGCGCTGTTCGTCGAAGCGGCACGGCTGGAGCGGGCCTTCTTCGACAGCGCCTATGACGGCGACGGCGCTGCCGGAGCCCTGCCGGCCGGGTGATGCTCGCCGCGCATGCCGATTGGAGCATCGCGCCGGCCAAGCGCTGGATGGCGCTGGCCCGGCGCGAGGCGCAAGGCTGGGTGGCGGAGGCGCCACGCCCGGTGGGCGACCCCGCCGCCCTGCTGCCGGCGCTGCTGGCCGAAGGGGTGCCGGTGGCGCTCGGGCTCGACCTGCCGCTCGGCGTGCCGCGTGGCTTCGCGGCGGGACGGGGGGAGGCGGATTTCCCCGCCTTCCTCGCCGCCCGCGACGGCGATGCGGCCTTCTTCGAGGTGAGCCCGACGCTCGCCACCGTCGGCCCCGCGCAGCCCTTCTACCCGGCACGCGGGGTGAAGGGCATGACGCGCGCGAGCCACGCGGCGGCGCTGGGGCTGGACAGCGCGACGGCGCTGTCGCGGCTCTGCGACCGGGCGACGGCCACGCGGCCGGCGGGGGCGCCGGTGTTCTGGACGCTCGGCGCCAACCAATCGGGCAAGGCGGCGATCGCGGCCTGGCGGGACTGGCTGGCCCCGGCGCTGGCCGCCGGCGCGCCGGTCTCGCTCTGGCCCTTCGCGGGGAAGCTGCATGGCCTGCTGGCCCCGGGCCGCGTGGCGGTGGCCGAGGTCTATCCGGCGGAGGCGCTGCGGCAACTCGGCCTGAAGCTGGCGGGCAGCAAGCGCGCGCAACCGCCGCGGCTGGCGCTGGCCGGGGCGCTGCGCGCGACGATGGCGCGGCTGCGCGTGGCCCCCTCGCCCGCCCTGGCGCGATCCGTGGCCGAGGGCTTTGGCGCCGATGCGGCCGGCGAAGACAGGCTGGATTGCGTGCTGGGCCTGCTGAACCTGGTCGCGGTGCTGGACGGGGCGCAGCCCGACCATGTACCGGATGATCCCTGGATCGCGCGCTGGGAAGGCTGGGTGCTCGGGCAGACCGATCTACCGCGAGAGGTGGCATGACCTTCGAGGACGATGCGGCGCTGGCCGCGCATGTCGCGGGCCTGCTGGAGGCGACGCTGCCCAAGGCGCGCTGGACGCATGACGGGCATATCGCGGCGGTGGCGGGGCTGATGCTGCTGCATCCCGCGCTGGACCTCGATGCCGCGCTGCCGGGGCTGATCCGGCGGCTGAATGACAGCCATGGCGTGCCGAACAGCGACACGCGCGGCTATCACGAGACGATCACGCGCTTCTTCCTGGCCGCGCTCCGCGATGCGCTGTCGCGCGACGAAGCCGGCGCGCCAGCCCATCGGCGGGTGAACGCGCTGCTTGGCGCGGGGCCGCTGGCGGGCGGCAAGGGCGCGCTCGCGCCCTATTGGTCGGATGCGGTCCTGTTCTCCGTTGCGGCGCGGCGAGGCTGGGTGCCGCCGGACCTCGCCCCCCTGCCCTATCCGGTGCGGGGATAGGCCAGGACGCGGGAGCGTCAGGCCAGCAGGTCGAGCGCGGCGCGGCTCAGCGCCTGGACGCCGAGCTGGATGCAGGCCTCGTCGGGCTGGTAGCCGGCATTGTGCAGCCGGTCGTCGCGCCCCGGCGCGCCGCTGCCGATACGAAGCTGGAAGGAAGGCGCGCGAGCGGCGAATTCGGAAAAATCCTCGCTGCCCATGCTGGGGTCGCCTTCCTGCGGCGCCATGCCGAACTGGGCGCGGATCGCGGCCAGCACGGGGTCCAGCACCCGGTCGTCATTGACCAGCGGCGGCACCTTGCGCTGGTAGTCCAGATCGCAGGTCACGCGCATCGCCGCCTCCAGCCCCGCCGCCAGCCGGCGGATCGCGGCTTCCGCGGTGTCGCGGGCTTCCGTGTGCAGGGTGCGGACGCTGCCCTTCAGATGCACGCGTTCGGGGATGATGTTGTAGGTCGCCCCACCCTGGAAGCTGCCGATGGTGACGACGGCAGGGTGGATCGGCTTCACCTCCCGGCTCACCACGGTCTGCACCTGCGCCACGAAGGACGCGGCGGCGACGATCGGGTCGATCGCGGCATAGGGGTGCGCGGCATGGCCGGATTTGCCGCGCAGGATCAGGTCGAAGCGGTCGGCCGCCGCCAGGCAGGCGCCGCGGGCGAAGCCGAAGGTGCCGACCGGCAGGTCCGGCTGGTTGTGGAAGCCAAGCGCGAGGTCGATTCCGTCGGCCGCGCCATCGGCGATCATGGCAGCGGCGCCTTCCAGCACTTCCTCGGCCGGCTGGAACACCAGCAGCACGCGCCCGGCCAGCATCGGCGCGAGATCCTTCAGCACCGCGCCGACGCCCAGCAGCGTGGCGGTATGGATGTCGTGCCCGCAGGCATGCATCTTCCCCGCGACGGTCGAGGCGAAGGGAAGCCCCGTTTCCTCATGGATCGGCAGCGCGTCCATATCCGCGCGGATGGCGAGCGTCGGACCGGGGCGCGCGCCCTCGATCACGCCGAGCACGCCGGTGCGCCCCACCCCGGTGCGATGAGGAATGCCCAGCCGCGCGAGTTCCGCGGCGACGATACCCGCCGTGCGCGTCTCCTCGAAGGCCAGTTCGGGATGGGCGTGGACGTCGCGGCGGATCGCGACCAGGGCCGGTTGCAGGGCTTCCGCGGCGTCGCGGATGCGTCGGGCGGGATCATTCGCGGTCATGGCGCGCATCCTCGGGTGAAGAATAGGTCATGGCAAGGCGGGGCTGCTTGCAGAGCCCTGGAATCGCGTGCGATACGCGCTGTCAACGTCCGGGGGAGAAAGCTGTGGAAAAGACGATTGCGCGCCGTCTGGTGCTGGCAGGTGCCGCGAGCCTTCTGGCCGCGCCGAGATTGGCGCAAGCGCAAGGCTGGCCGAACGGGCCGATCCGCATGGTCGTCCCCTTCGCCCCCGGCGGCACCACCGACATCGCCGCGCGATTCCTGGCCGATGGACTGTCGCAGCGCCTTGGCGTGGCGGTGACGGTGGAGAACCGCGCGGGTGCCGGCGCGACCACCGGCAGCCAACTGGTCGCGGATGCGCCGCCCGACGGCCAGACGCTCGTGATGAGCAACATCGCGAGCCACGGCATTTCGCCGAGCCTCTACCGCAACCTCCGCTACGATCCGGTCCGCAGCTTCAGCCACATCGCGATGGTGATCACCAACCCGTCCGTCTGGGTGGTGAACAAGGATAGCGGGATCAACAGCCTGGCCGATCTGGTGCGGCAGGCCCGCACGCGGCGCGGCGGGCTCGACATGGCGTCCTCCGGCGCGGGGTCGTCGAACCACCTGCTGATCGTGCGCTTCAGCCAGCAGAACAACATCGACTTCACCCATGTGCCCTTCCGCGGCGCGGGGCCTGCGATGACAGCGGTGATCGCGGGCCAGGTGCCCATGATGTCGGACAGCCTGCCGTCTGCCGCGGGGCATATCCGCCAGGGCAGCGTGCGCGCCATCGCGATGAGCAGCGCGGAACGCCACCCCTCCTTCCCCGATGTGCCGACCTTCCGCGAACAGGGCTTCGACCTCGTCAGCACCTCCTGGTTCTCGCTCTCGGGCCCGGCAGGGATGCCCGCGCCGATCGTGGAGCGCCTGCACCGGGAGACCATGGCGGTGATCGCGACGCCGGAGGCGCGGGCGCGCTTCGCCGAACTCGGCGGCAACCCCGGCAACATGACGCCGGAGCAGTTCACCGCCTTCGTCGCGGCCGAGGTCGCGGCCTGGGCGCCGGTGGTGCGCGCATCCGGCGCGACGGTGGATTGAGGGGCGGCCCGCAAGGCTGCTTCGCGCGGCTTGGGTCGGGCTTTCTCACGATTGCGTGAACCGGGCGGCCTGCCTAGGGTGGCCGGGCAAGGGCGGCGGCAGTCCGCCACGGAACGGGGCGCTGGTCTGGCCGCGCGGCACTCGCGTGGGCGGCGTTGGGTCAGAGGTTGTGGGCCTCGTAAGGGGCCCAGGGGAACGAGGGGCGTATGAAGGTCAACACGAAAGACTTGATCGGCGGCGGCATGCTGCTGCTGCTCGCGGTGATCGGCCTCTGGCTGAACCTGGACCACAACCTGGGCTCGGCACGGCGCATGGGCCCGGGCTACATGCCCATGCTGACCTTCTGGCTGCTCGCCGGTCTTGGCGCGCTGGTGATGGTGCTGGGCCTGTTCAACGGGCCCGATCCCCTCGCCAAATGGACGAAGCTCGAGATCATGGCGGTACCCTTCGCCATCGCCACCTGCTTCGTGGTCTACCCCATCGCACGCGCCATCGGCTTCCCCGGCTGGTACCCGCTGGGCTTCGGCCTGCTTGGGGCGTGCTTCGCGCTGTCCGTCGCGCCGGGCTGGCGGCCGATCGGGCTGGTGCATGCGGGCATGGCGGTGTTCGGGCTGATGCTCGAGCAGTTCGGGCTGATGGCGTCGCTCGCCGCGACCATCACCGTCGCGGCCTTCGCCGAACCGACGCACCGCGTGAAGGGCGTCGTCGGGATGATCCTGTTCCTTTGCGTCCTGTGCTGGTGGGTGTTCATCCGCGAACTCGATATCCGCGTGCCGCTCTGGCCCGTCTTCCTGACCAAGTGACGTAGCGAGGACGGAGAAAGACCCATGGAACTGCTGATTTCCAACCTCGCTCTCGGCTTCAGCGTCGCGCTGAGCTTCGAGAACCTGATGTTCGCGCTGCTCGGCTGCGTGATCGGCACGGCGATCGGCGTGCTGCCTGGCATCGGCCCGGTCGCCACCATCTCGCTGCTGCTGCCCATTACCTTCGGACAGCCGGCCACGACGGCCATCATCATGCTCGCCGGCATCTATTACGGCGCCCAATATGGCGGCTCCACCACCTCGATCCTGCTGAACCTGCCGGGCGAGGTCAGTTCCGTTGTCACCACGCTCGAAGGCTACAAGATGGCCCGCAAGGGCCGCGCCGGCGCGGCGCTGGCCACGGCTGCCATCGGCAGCTTCTTCGCCGGTACCGTCTCGACCTTGCTGGTCGCGGCCTCTGGACCGGTGCTGACCAAGGTGGCGCTGTCCTTCGGCCCGGCTGACTACTTCTCCCTCATGCTGCTCGGCCTGATCATCTCCGCCGTGCTGGCGCAGGGCTCGGTGCTGAAGGCCATCGGCATGGTCGTGCTGGGCGTGGGCCTCGGCCTGGTCGGCACGGATGTGCAGACCGGCCAGCAGCGCTTCACCTTCGGCATCCCGGAACTGTCGGACGGCATCGGCTTCGTCTCGATCGCCATGGGCATGTTCGGCATCGCCGAGATCATCCTGAACCTCGAGCGGCCCGAGTCACGGAACGTGCTGTCCTCCAAGGTCGGCAGCCTGTTCCTGACGAAGGAGGAGTGGAAGCGCGCGACCCCGTCCGTGCTGCGCGGCACGGTGCTCGGCTCGCTGCTCGGCATCCTGCCGGGTGGCGGCGCGTCGCTCGCGGCCTTCGGATCCTACATGATGGAGCGGCGCGTCTCGAAGTTCCGGCATGAATTCGGCACCGGCGCCATCGAAGGTGTGGCGGGTCCTGAAGCGGCGAACAACGCGGCCGCGCAGACCAGCTTCATCCCACTGCTGACGCTCGGCATCCCGGCCAATGCCGTGATGGCGCTGATGGTCGACGCGTTGATCATCCAGGGCATCCAGCCGGGCCCGCGCATGGTGGAAGCGCAGCCCGACCTGTTCTGGGGCCTCATCGCGTCCATGTGGGTCGGCAACCTGATGCTGCTGGTCATCAACCTGCCGATGATCGGCGTGTGGGTGAAGCTGCTCCAGGTGCCCTACAAGTACCTGTATCCGTCGATCCTGATCTTCTGCTCGATCGGCGTGTACTCCATCAACAACAACGTCTTCGACGTCTACCAGACGCTGCTGTTCGGCATCTTCGGCTACCTCTGCTCCAAGCTGCGGCTGGAGCCCGCGCCGATGCTGATCGGCTTCGTGCTCGGCCCGATGATGGAAGAACATCTGCGCCGCGCCATGCTGCTGAGCCGCGGCGACCCGTATGTCTTCATCGACTACCAGACCCGTCCGATCAGCACCGTGCTGCTGGCGATCTCCGCCGTTGCGCTGATCTCGATGCTGCTGCCGAGCATCCGGAAGGGCAAGGACAAGGCGCTGGCGGAGTAACCGCCAGACGCGCCATCGCGAACCGCAAGGGGGCCGCTCCGCAAGGGGCGGCCCCTTTCGTTTGCGCGCGCACCGGCGCACCCTGCGGCGCTGACGCAGCGGAGGATAGGCGATGGATCTGCAATTGACGGGCAAGGTGGCGCTGGTGACGGGCGCATCCGCCGGACTCGGGCGCACCATTGCGCGCCTGCTGGCCGAGGAAGGCTGCCGCGTCGCGATCCTCGCGCGCCGCCGCCACCTGCTGGAAGAACTGGCGGCCACCCTGCCCGCCAGCGCGGAGCCGCTGATTATCGTCGAGGACTTCACCAGCCCAGGTGCCGCGGACCGCACGCGCGACGCGGTGCTCGGCCGCTTCGGGCGCTGCGACATCCTGGTGAACAACGCCGGCGGATCCCGCCCGCAGACCGATCTCGGCGCCGACGAGGTCTGGATGGAGAGCATGGAGCTGAACTTCCATGCCGGCCGGCGCATGACGCATGCCTTCATCCCGGCGATGCAGGCACAGCGCTTCGGGCGGATCATCAACCTGACGGGACAGGACGAGCCGCACAACATCAACGCGGCCAGCGCGCCGAACGGCGCGGTGCACATCTGGGCCAAGGCGCTGTCGCGCAAGCTGGGGCGCGATGGCATCACGGTGAATTCCATCCCGCCGGGGCGGATCCATTCCGAGCAGATCGACCTGCGGATCATGCCGACGGAAGAAGCCCGTCGCGATTGGGCGGAGCGGGAAGTGCCGGTGGGCTATATCGGGGAGCCGGAGGATCTCGGCGTGCTGGTCGCGTTCCTCTGCTCGCCCCGGGCGCGCTACATCACGGGCCAGGTGATCCATGTGGATGGCGGGACGCGGCGCTTCAGCCACTGACGCGGTGGGGGGCGCGCGATCCTGCGCGCCCGCCCCACCTGACGCTGCCCTCTTCCCCCAGCCGTGGGGGAAGAGGGTCCGGATACAGCATGGGTCGAGTGGCGCGCCCTATTGCTGCTCGATCCGCGCGTCGCGGACCACGCGGGTCCACTTCGCCAGATCGGCGGCGATCTCCTCGCGGAAGGCCTCGGCCGAGGTCGGCGGCACGGCCTGGATATAGGTGCGGGCGAGCCGCGCGGAGACCTCTGGGTCCGACATCACGGCCCTGAGCGCCGTGTTCCACCAGGCGATCGCCTCGGGCGGCGTGCCGGTCGGGCCGAACAGGCCGGTCCAGGACAGCGCCTCCAGGTCGGCGATCTCGCGGACGCCGGCTTCGGTCATGCTCGGCACCTCCGGCACCAGCGGAGAGCGGCCGCGCGCCACCACGCCGAGCGCGCGCACCTGGCCGTTCTGCGCCAAGGGATAGGCGGAGTTGAAGGCGTCGATCATCAGCTGCACGCGGCCCGCCGCCAGATCCAGCAGCGCCGCGGCGCTGCCGCGATAGGGCACGCTTTCGACCTGCGTGCCGATCTGCAGGTTCAGCAATTCCATCGCCAGGTGGCTCATCGTGCCGACGCCCGGCGTCGCGGCGGTGTAGCGGCCGCGCGGGGCGGCGCGCAGCGCGGCGACCGCCTCGGCCATGGTGCGCGCCGGGAAGTTCGGCGAGCAGACCAGGATGAAGCCGGTGCGCGCGAACAGCCCGACCGGCGTCAATTCGCGGACCGCGTCATAGGGCGGGTTCTTCAGCAGCGGCGGGTTCACCACGATCGGCGACTGGGTGGTGATCAGCATCGTGTAGCCATCCGGCCGCGCGCCGGTCACCGCCTGCACGCCGAGCGCGCCCGACGCCCCGGCACGATTCTCGACGACCGCCGTCGCGCCATAGCGCTTCTGCACCTCCTCCGCGATCATCCGGCCGATGATGTCGGAGGTGTTCCCCGGCGGGAAAGGCACCACAAGGCGCACCGTGCGCGCAGGATAGGCCTGCGCGAAGGCCGGCAATGGCAGGGCGGCGAGCCCCGCGGCAGACAGCAGCGCGCGGCGGCTGGTTTGGAAGCTGGTCATGTCCGTTATTCCCCCTCTGTCAGGATCAGGTTGTGGCCAAGGCATCGAGCCGGCGGCGGAAGGTCGGCCCCCAGCCGCCCATGCGCAGCATCTCAATCAGGTGCGGGGCCAGCGGCGCGAAGCCCGCCTCCGTCCCGCGCGTCAGGTTGCGGATGCGGGCGGCTGCGAAATCCACCTCGATCTCCTCCGCATTCTCGAACATCGCGCGCACGCCGGGGCAGCGCGGCAGCACGGGCAGCCCGGCGGCGAGCGCGTTGCGGAAGGATCCGATGGGGATGCTCTCCGCCACCAGCCCGACGCCGCAGCCCTTCAGGCCGATCATGCCCTGAATATGCGCGTTGCCCTGCGCGAAGCGCCGCCCACCGACCACGATGTCGCCGGGCCGCGCGCGCTTCGGGAAATCGGGGTCGAGGCCGGCGAAAACATGGTCCTTCAGCACCTCCGGCCGCGTCTCGCGCTTGATGGCCCATTCCAGCGCCATCAGGTCGCCATCGATGGCGACATTGTCGGGATAGACCCAGGCGCGACCGCGCAGCACCAGCTCGTTCATGCCGCCATCCCCCAGGCCGCCTCGCGCAGGAAGGGTCGCGGGTCGGCGATCGCCCCCACGACCGCCGAAGCCGCGACCGTCGCGGGGCCGGCGATATGCAGCACCGCGTCATGCGCGCCGAGCCGCCCGGGCTCGTTGCGCGTGCCGGTGCCGATCGAGACCTCGCCGGAGGCGACGCCGCCGATGCGCCCGGCGGCGCAAACACCGCAGCCGGCGGCCGTCACCATGGCGCCAGCGCGCAGGAAGACCTCCATCAGCCCTTCCGCCGCCGCATCGGCCGCCACCTGCTGCGAGGCCGGCGTCACGATGAACCGCACGCCCGGCGCCACCTGCCGCCCGCGCAGCACCGCCGCCGCGACGCGCAGATCGTCCAGCATGCCCGACGCGCAGGAGCCGATGAAGGCGTGGCCCACCGGCATGCCGGCGATGGCGGTCACATCGACCACATTGTCCGGCGTCGGCGGCAGCGCGACCTGCGGCGCGATGGCGGAGAGGTCGAGCGTAATGCGCGCGCGATAGGTCGCATCCGCATCCGGCAGCATCGCATGGATCGGCCGCTGCGCGCGCGGCGTCGCATAGGCCATGCAGAGCGCATCGGGCTCGACGAGGGAGGAGACGGCGCCGAGTTCGACCGGCGTGTTGCACAGCGTCTGCCGCGCATCCATGCCGAGCGCGGCGAGGCCCGGGCCGCCGAATTCCACCACCGCATCCTCGAACAGCGCGGCGGCGTGGCTGCCGATCAGCTTCTGCGCCACGTCGCGCGCGAAGACGCCGAAGGGCAGGCTGCCCACGATGTCCACGCGCAGCGTCTCCGGCACCTGCAGCCAGACGGAGCCGCAGGCGATCACTTCCGGGATCTCGGTCAGCACCGCGACGCCGAGCGCGCCGAGCGCGCCGTAATTGGTCACATGCGGATCATAGGCGAAGACGAACATGCCCGGCGTGACCAGCCCTTCCTCAATCGGAAAGACATGGCCGAGCCCGCCGCGGCCGGAATCGCGATGCGCCACGCCAAAGCGCTTCGCGATTCCCCGCACCGTCTGCTGCCGCGCGAAGGCCTGCGGCGAGACGGCGAGCGGTTCGTGATCCGTCACCAGCAGGACGCGGGATGCGTCGTGCAGCTTCGTCACGCCGAATTCGTCGAGCGTGCGGAAGGCGTTCGCCGTGTACCAATCGTGCACGGTGATCAGCTCCGCCTCCGGCATCACCACCTCGCCGGCGAAAACCCGCCGGCCGCAGATGCGCGAGAGGATCTTTTCCGTGATGGTCTGTCCGCCGCTCATGCGGCTGCCCTCCTCAATGCGCCTTGCCAACCCAGCATGCCGGAGATCTCGGCGGCCGCTTCGCGCAGCGCCTCGGCCAGCAAGGATTCCTTTTCCCGCGTGAAGCGGACCTTGGGCACGCCCACGGACAGGCCGGCGCAGGGCCGCCCGGTGGCGTCCAGCACCGCATGGCCCATGGCGACGATGCCCTCGATCATTTCCTCGCGGCTATAGGCGATGCCGCCGCGCGCGACCGTGGCGAGGTCGCGCTGCAGCGCGGCCGGCTCCGTCAGGGTCAGGGGTGTCAGGCGCGGCAGCGGCCCGGCGGCCAGGATCGCCGCTGCCTCCGCTTCCGGCAGCAGGCCGAGGATCGCCTTGCCGCCGGCCGAGGCATTCACCGGCCCGCGTTCGCCGAGCTGCAGGGAATAGAGGATCGGCTGGTTGCAATTCTCCTTGCACACCACGACGACCTCGGCGCCTTCGCGCAGCACCAGCGCGGCGGATTCCCCGGTGCGCGCCATCAGCGCCGCGATGACCGGCTGGGCCAGCCGCGTCACATCCGTCCGCCGCAGCAGCACGCCCGCGAGGCCCAGCACGGCGGGGCCGAGGCGCATGCGTTCCGCCGTGCCCGCGCCTTCGCGGACCACGTAGTGGCGCTGCTCCAGCGTGGCGATCAGGTCGGTCAGGCTGCTTTTGGGGATACGAAGGGCGCGGGCGATCTCGCCATGGGACATCGCCTCCGGCCGCGCGGCGAGGAGTTCCAGCACATCCAGGGCCCTGGTGGCGGACTTGACCAGGATGTGCCTCCCCTTGCAGTCTGGATTCCGGACGGCGTTCGCCATACCGAACACGCTGCCGGCGATCAAGCCCCTTTGGGGCCAGGGCGGATTCCGCACAGGGGGCGGACCAGGCGATGGGCTTCACGGCTGCGGACAGGTTGCGCGCGATGATGGCGGAGCGTGCGGGGCGGATGCCGCTGCTGGCGCCGGGCGTGTGGGATGGGCTGTCGGCCCGGCTCGCGATCCATGCGGGTGCTGTGGCACTTCATGCCAGCGGCGGTGCCATCGCGCGCGCGGCCGGCCAGCCCGACCTCGGCATATTGGGCCTCGCGGAGATGGAAGCGCGGATCGGCGAGATCGTGGAAGGCGCGGGCGGCGCGCCGGTGATCGCGGATGCGGATACGGGCTATGGCGGGTTGCTGAACCTGGCCCATGCGGTGCGGCGCTACGCGCGGCTCGGCGTCGCCGCGCTGCATATCGAGGACCAGCCCTTCCCCAAGCGCTGCGGCCTGTTCGAAGGCGTGGCCGTGGTGCCGGAAGCGGAGATGCTCGCCCGGCTGCGCGCCGCGCGGGCGGCGGCGGCGGAGGCCGGCGGCGGCCCGCTGCTGATCGCCCGCACCGATGCGGTGAAGCCGGAGGGGCTGGAGGCCGCGCTGCGCCGCATGCGCGCCTATGTCGCAGCCGGCGCCGACATCGCCTTCGTGGAGGGGCTGGAGGATGCGGAGGCGATGCGCGCGGCCAGCGCCGGCCTGCCCGGCGTGCCGCAATTGCTCAATGCCAGCATGAGCGCCCATGGCCTGCCCCTGCCGCCCGCGACGCTGGCCGGGCTCGGCTTCGCCATCGTCATCTATCCTGGCGACGCGCAGCGCGCCGCCATCGCCGCGATGGATGCGGCCTTCCGGGCGGTACTGCGCGATGGCGACGGGCGCAGCGTGGCGGACCGCATGGCACCGGCCGCGCTCCGCGACGGGGTGGTGGGCACGCGCGAGTTGATGGCGGCCGAAGCGCGTTGGGCCGAAGGCGAGGGCTGAGGCCGTCCGGCTCCCCTCTCGCGTCAGTTTCGGACCGGGCGCCAGCCGGGCAGCAAGTCCGGCATCTGGCCCGGGGAGAGCAGCACCGCGCGGATGACGACCGGCTCGCGCCCCACCTCCGCCAGCAGGGTGACGGTGCCGATGGTGAAGCGTTCCCGGATGACGGAGACCGGCCCGAAGAGCGGCACCTCGAAGACGGGCCCGCAATCGGGCGGTACCGCCGCATGGCCGACAAGACGCATCTCGCCGGCCTCGTCGGCATAAACGTCCATATTTTCAGGCCTCGTATTGAATTTTAGACTCTTTACGATCCTTTATCCTTATCGTGTAATGTGCCGAGAACACAAGGCCAAATTGGAGAAGGAGCCGACGGATTTTCCGGCGTGATGTCTCAGGATTCGCGTACAGAAACACAACTTTGGATCGCATTATGTTGACGGGACCAGCTCCCAATCGGGTGAGGCCGCTCCGCGGTTCCGCCGATCGGGCATAAGCTGCTCTAGAATAATAACTTCCAGAGCCAGACATCCGATCTGACCGGTTCAATCAGCTCGCATATTTCTCCAGCGGCGAGGATCGCAACCGTCTCATCCGCCCTATCCCGTTCAGTCGAGTCGCACGCCCGCGGGGACGTTCATCCCCCGCATCACGGCGGGCCGCTTGGCGATGTGTGCAAACCAGCGCGCGAGATGGGGCCGGTCATCCAGCGCCATCTCGGCCCAATGCTTCTTCGCCACCCAGGGGAAGGCCGCGATATCGGCGATGGAATACTCATCGCCGGCCAGGAACCGTGCGGCGCCGAGACGTTTGTCCAGCAGCTGGTAGACGCGCTCAACGAGTCCGACCGTGTGCAGGCGCGCCGCCTCTGGTTTCTCGGGCGCAAGGCCCGTCCAGTGATGCGCCTGGCCAGTAAAGGGGCCGACCGAGGTGAGCGCCACCATCAGCCAGGCGAGCGTCTGCGCGCGAGCGGGATCGCCGGCTGGGGGCAGGAAGCGTCCATGCGTCTCGGCCAGATGCAGGAGGATCGCACCGCTTTCGAAGAGTGGCGGCCTGCCGTCCTCCACCAGGATCGGGATCTTGCCGTAGGGATTGAGCGCGACGACCTCGGGCGCGAACTGCTCCCGCGCGCGGATGTTCACCGGCCGCACCTCGTAAGGCAGGCCCAGTTCCTCCAGCATGATGGAGACGCGCTGCGAATTCGGCGTTGCCCAGGCGTAGAGGCATCGCTCCCGCGTCATCGCCCCTCCTCCGCCGCGGGATCCAATGCGGCGAGCACCTGCCGTGCGGCCCCTCGCAGCACCTCCGCCTCCGGGCGCAGGCGCGACAGCACGCGCAGCCCCATGACGGTGGCCACCAGCAGCCGCGCCAGATCCGCCGCCGGCCTGCCGCGGGCGATGCTGCCATCCGCCTGGCCGTCATGAAGCATGCGCAGGAAGAAGCTCTCGAGTTCATCCAGGCGCGCCGCGATGGCCGCGCGAAGTTGCGCATCATGCGGCGCGACTTCCAGCGCGGAATTCACCAGGAAACAGCCGCGTGGATCGGCAAGCGAGCGGGTTACGATCTCATTGAGGAAGGTCTCAATGGCGTCGCGCGGACCGGATGTGCCTTCCAGCCTGCGCATCCGCGCGCGCATGCTGCCTTCAAGGTAGCGGTCCAGGCAGCGGGTAAAGAGAGCGTGCTTGTCGCCGAAGGCGTTATAGAGGCTCGGCAGGCCGAGGCCCATGGCCGCGCTGAGGTCGCGCACCGAAGTGCTGGCCAAGCCGTTCTGCCAGAACAGGCCGGTTGCCGCGTCCAGCGCGGCTTCCTCGTCGAAACTGCGTGGTCGAGCCATGGCGCCGGGAGACAGGTCGGTGTTATGTATCGGGTGGTACAGAATGGGAGGCGTCCCTGCAACCTCTGTGTCTCGGGCGACGCGGCGAACGCTGCGCCCTGCGTAACCTCCACGGCGGCCCGGGCGTATGGGCTGTGCGGTTCCGTGGCGCTACGCGCCGCGGGGCTACCATCCTGCGAGAGGTTGCATCCGGATGTCCCATGCCAGCGCACCGGCATCCCGATCTGGCATGGTCTGCGTGACGGGGGGCGAGGCTGCCACCGCCGCGGCCACGGAGCGCGATGCGCGCGACCTCCGTTGGTCGGGGATGATGGCCGCCGCCCAGGCCGGCGACAGGCGCGCCTATGAAGCATTGCTCCGCGAATGCCTCCCGCTGCTGAGGGCGATTTGCCGAGCCCGCCTCCGCGATGCGAATGACGCGGAGGACGCCGTGCAGGACACGCTTCTGACCATCCATCGCGCGCGGGACAGCTACAACGCGGCACGGCCTTTCAAGCCCTGGCTGGTCGCCATCGCCGAGCGGCGCGCGCTCGACCGGGTCCGGTCGCGTATGCGCAGAACCGGCCGCGAGGTGCAGCTGGACGCTGCCGGCGAGATCGCGTCTGGCGAACGCGGCGCGGAGGCGGATCTGGACGCCCAGCGCGCGGCGGCCAGCCTGCGTGGTGCGGTGCAGGACCTGCCGACGGCGCAGCGCACCGCGCTCGGGCTGACGAAGATCGAGGATCTCTCGCTCGCGGAGGCCAGCCGGCGCTCGGGCATGAGCGTCGGCGCGCTGAAAGTGGCGACGCACCGCGCCATGGGTGCGCTGCGACGGCGCTTCGGCGCGGGGGCGTGAGGCCGGCATGCGCAGCGAAGATCTCATCCACCGCCTGGCTGCCGATCTCCGTCCAGTCCGCCCCGCCCGGCACCCGGCTGCCGCCACGGCACTCTGGCTCGGCGTGGCGGCGATCGTCATCCTCCTGGCTGTGCTGGTCTCCGGGCCGCGCCATGACCTCGCGGCGCGTCTTGCTGCGGGCTTCGACCTGCCGCAGATCCTTGCCGCCACGGCCACCGGTATTCTTGCCGCGTTTGCGGCTTTCCAGCTTGCGCTGCCGGAGCGGGACCGGCGCTGGGCGCTGCTGCCCGTGCCGTCGGTCATCGCCTGGCTGGCGACCATGGGCTGGGGATGTCTGCAGGACTTGGCGCACCTGGGTCCCGAGGCACTAAGGGTTGGCGTAAGCCTGCCCTGCCTGGCGTTCATCGTCGGTCTCGGCGTGCCGCTGACGGTCGCGATGCTGTGGCTCGCCCGCCATGCCGCGTGGCTGCGCGCCGGCCCGGTGGCGGCACTCGGGGGCCTTTCCGCCGCGGCGCTGGCCAGTGTCGGGCTCAGCCTGATCCATCACCTCGATGCGGCCGTCATGGTCCTCGTGTGGCACGGGATGTCCGTGATGGTCTTGGCCGGGCTGGCATCGCTGATCGGGCCGCGGTTCATGCGGCGGGGGCTCGCGGCGCCCTGAGCGCGCCGGCGTGGCATCGGCGGCCTTCTGACCCGTTGCGCGAGCTTCGAGGTGCGACGGGCAGCCCGGGACGGGTGCAGGCCGGTTCCTCGCTGCCCCCGGCGTGGCCGGACCCTTCGTTGCTCATTCAGGCGTGAGGTGGCGGCGCACCCAACAATGCGCCATGTCGGGGCGACGCTGAGGGGTCTCCCCGAAGCAACGCCTTCCCGATCATCTCGATCGCGGTTCGGTAGGACACTGCCTACCAGTCGAGCAGAAGGGGCGCGAGGGGCACGCCCCGCCGCGTGCGTTCAGCCAGCGGGAGGACGTCGCAGGAGGGCCAGATCCCGCTGCCGAGCGCGGCGGCGTAGCCCTCCGGCAACCTTGCCACGCGCATCGCCGCGGCCGCCGCCGCATGGTCGTAGTCGAGTGGCAGGACCTCGATCCGGACGGCGCGGTCGGCGGGCGTCAGAACCGCGAACCAGACTCGCGCCGTGCCATCATCGGCCGGCATGCCGACGGCGCCGGCATTGATCCAGACGCCCTGTCCCACAGGCCGCGCGAAGGGGATGCCGCAATGCCCCGCGATCACGCCATCGCATCCCGTCGCCGCGATCTCGGCGGCGAGATCCGCCTCCTCGGCGGAGGCAAAGAGGAAGCGGCTGATGTCATGCGCACCGCCATGCAGCACGGCGAGGCTGCGCCGATCCGACAGGTCCAGCGCCAGCCGGCGCGGCAGGGCGGCCGTCCAGGCGCGGTGCGCCTGCGTCACCTGCCGGTCGGCATGCGCGTACCAGGCGCGGGAGAGCAGGTCGCAGGCGGTGCCTTCCTCGAAGCCGCAGCCGCAATCGAGCGCACCGGCAGCGAGGTTCTCCTCGCAATTGCCGGCGATCACCGCGATGCCGCTGCCCATGACCAGGTCGCAGCAGGCGGCGGCATCGGCGCCATAGGCGACGACGTCGCCGGTGCAGATCACGCGCCGCGCCGGGATGCCGCGCCGTGCCGCCTCCGCCAGTACGGCGCGCGTCGCCTGCAAATTCGAATAGGGACCGCCGAAGACGAGCAGCGGCCCGTCGGCGGCAAGGCGCGTCACGCGATCCTCAGGCATCCATCCTCCAGGTGCAACAGGCGGTCGGCAAAGCGACCGGCGAGATCGTGCTGGTGCAGCGAGACGAGCACCGCAAGCCCGTCGCACCTGGTGAGTTTGCGCAACAGGCCGAGCACCTCCTCCGCCAGTAAGGGATCGAGGCTTGCCACCGGCTCGTCGGCCAGCAGGATGCGGGCGTGCTGGTGCAGCGCACGCGCGATAGCGACGCGCTGGCGCTGCCCGCCGGAGAGCCGGTCCGCCCGGCGCCCGCCAAGCCCCTCAAGGCCGACACGGGCGAGACAGGCTTCCGCGGCCGCAAGCTCCGCGCGCGGCCACAGCCTGAGCGCGGCGCGCCAGAAGCCGATGCGGCCGAGCCCCCCGACCAGCACATTGTCCCGCGCGGTCAGGCGGTTCGCGAGCGCGTGCTGCTGGAAGACCAGCGCCGGCTGGCCGCCCGCGATGATGGTGCCGCTCGCCGGCAGAAGCCCGGCGATGGCGCGCAGCAGCGTCGTCTTGCCCGCGCCGGAGGCGCCGATCAGCGCCACCAACTCGCCGGGCGCGACATCGAGCGAGACATCGCGCAGCACCGCGCGCCCGCCCAGCGTTGCGCCAAGGCCGCGCACCACCAGCCCCGGATCGGCGTTCAGCATCACAGCAGCCGTGCCCGCAGCGCGGCGGAGAGGCGATCGGCGGCAAGCGTCATCGCCACGATCAGCGCGAGGATCGCGAGCACGCGGCTGAAGTCGAGCAGGTCCACGGCGTTCTTCAGCTCCTGCCCGATGCCGCCGGCGCCGACCAGGCCGAGCACGGTGGAGGCGCGGATGTTGAACTCCCAGACATAAAGCGTGGCCGACGCCGTCTGCGGCAGCGTCTCCGGCAGCAGCACCACTGTGGCGGCCTGGGCCCGGCCGGCGCCAGCGCTGCGGGCGGCTTCCATCGGCGCGGGATCGGCCGCTTCCAACGCTTCCGACCACAGCTTGCCGAGGCTGCCGGCGGAATGCAGCGCGACGCCGAGCATGCCGGCAAAGGGACCGAGGCCGACAGCTGCGACCAGGATCAGCGCGAAGACGAAGCCGTCGATGCCGCGCAGCGCATCCAGCAGCGTGCGGACGGGATGGTACAGCCACGGCATAGGGTTCGCTGGCCGCGCGGCGGCCAGCGCCAGCGGCAGCGCCAGCACCGCGGCCAGCGTGGTGCCGAGGGTTGCGACCGCCACCGTCTCCGCCGCGCGCGCCATCAGGTCGCCGAAGCCCGAGAAATCCGGCGGGAAGCCGCCCGCGATCCAACCCGCGAGCCGCGGCAAGCCGGCCCAGAGCCGCGCGAGGTCGGGCTGCACCATCCAGATGCAGGCCGCCTGCAGCGCGAGAAAGCCGATGATCCAGGCCGCGCGCCGCATCAGGCGCCGGACAGCCGGCCGAGCGCGCGGCCCGCGGCCTGGATCGGCGCGTAGGTCTCTGCCGTTGCCGGCACCCAGCCTGTGTAGTTCGGCGGCATGATCCGCGCCGCATCGGCCTCCGTGATCGCCAGCGCCGCCTGCGCGATGGCAGAAGCCAAGCCGGGATCGAGGTCACGGCGCACGGCCAGCGCGTCATTGGGGAGCGGATCGCTGCGCCAGACCGTCTTCACCTGCCCCTCGCGCACGCGGCCTGCAGCGACCATGGCGGCAAGGTTGCGGTCGAAATCGGTGGCAAGGTCCACCTGCCCCGACGCGACGGAGATCACGTTCGCCGCATGGCTTGCGCCGTCGCGGTAGCGGAAGAAGCTGCGCGGATCGATGCCGCGCGTGAGGAACCAATGGTGCGGGATCAGCCAGCCGCTGGTGGAGCCCGCATCGGCGAAGGAGATGGAACGGCCGCGCGCATCTTCCGGGAAGCGGGAGATGGGCAGGTCGGGCCGCGCGATGATGATGGCGTGGTAGGTCGGGCGGCCCTGGTAGATCACGGTCGCAAGTGCCTCCACACCGGCCCGCGCGCGCGCCAGCACATAGCCCCAGGGCCCCATCCAGGCGCAATCCGTCTGGCCGCTGCCGAGGGCCACCGCGATGCCGGCCCAGTCGGTGGTCACCGCCAGCTCGTGCGGGCGCCCAAGTGCGCCGGCGAGATGGGCGAAGAAGGGCGCAAAGGCGCGGCGCGTGGCGCCCGCGGTCGGCTGGAAGGGGCCGACGGCGAAGCGGATTGGCGTCGCCTGGGCAAGGGCGGGTGCGGCCAGCGCGACGAGCGGAAGGGCCAGCAGGGAACGGCGACGCATGGCGTTAGACCTTATCGGGAACAGGCCGCGCCGCCGAGGACGCAGAAGCGCGCGCAATGCGGATGGTTGAGCGCGACTGGCCGTGCGGCCTCTGCCAGCGTCGCGCCGAGTTCGAACTGCGGATCGTAGGGCAGCAGCGTGCAGGCGATGACGGCCGGCCGCGCCGCGCCCTTGCGCTTCACCACCATGCGGGAGGAGGCGCACATCACGCTGTCGGGCGACTTGCGCAGGATGCCCCAGCAGGCCTCGCTGATCTCCGGTACCTCGGCCGCCGCATCCATCTCCGGGAACAGCATCAGCGCCACGGGATTGCGCGCATCCACCTGGATGCCATGCGCGACGAAGAGCGCGGCATAGCCTTCGCGCATCGCCGCCTCGCCATCCTGGCCGAAGCCGAGCCGGCCGGCGACGTGCAGGCGGAACCCCGCGCGCGCGAGCCAGGCCAGGCCGTCGAGCGTCTTGGCGAAGCTGCCCTCGCCGCGCTCCTGGTCGTGCAGCGCGGCGTCATGGTGATCGAGGCTGACGCGGATCACGAGGCGATCCGTGCCGAAGCGCTCGCGCAGCGCGAGCAGACCGGCGGCATGGCGGCGCATGGGCTGCATGGCATTGGTCAACACCAGCGCGGACAGCCCCGGCCGGCCAAGGACATCGGCCAGCATCGCCAGCAGGCCGGGGTTCATGAAGGGCTCGCCGCCGGTGAAGCCGACCTCCTCCAGCGGCTCGCCGTGCGCTGACGCCTCATCGAGGAAAGCGCCCACCTCGGCCGGCGAGATGTAGGACAGCGCGTCGTTGCGGGGGCTGCTGTCGATGTAGCAACTCGCGCAGGCGATGTTGCAGAGCGTGCCCGTGTTGATCCAGAGCGTCTGCAACCCCTTCAGCCCGACAGTCGCGCGCCGCTCCCCCGCCGCGGTCAGGGCAGGGTCCTGGAACTTCGCGACGCGGGGCGCGGGCCGGGTGATGCTGCAGACGGACAAGGCGGCGTTCCTCCGGGCGATACGCGGGCTTGCGCCTTCCTACGACGGAGACCTCGGTGAGGTTACGCGCCCGGCTGCGATCCACGCGCTGTTCTCAACCCATCCAGCGCTTCCGCCCCGATCACCCACAGGATCTTCCACCCCGCCCGGATCGTGCCCGAGAGCGTACCGGAAATCTTCGACGTCCCGATGCGACGCCGGTAGCCCACCGGCACCTCGGCTACGCGCAGGCCGAGGCGCGCCGCGCGGACCTGCATCTCCACCGTCTAGCCCCAGGTCTCGTCGCGCATGCGAAGCCGCGCCAGCGCATCCCGCCGGATGACGCGGAACGGGCCGAGATCGGTGTAGCGCACGCCCCAGATCAGCCGGATCAGCAGGCAGGCCAGCGCATTGCCGAAGCGCTGCTGCGGCGTCAGCGCGCCGCGCTCCACGCCAAGGCGGCGCGCGCCAATGACCAGATCCGCCTCGCCCGCCTCGATCGGGGCGAGCAGCACGGCAAGATCCTCGGGCCGGTCGGCGGCATCGGCGTCCATGAACAGCACCGTGTCCACATCCGGCGACAGCGCGGCGATGCCGGCCAGGCAGGCCCGGCCATAGCCGCGGCGCGGCTCCGCCACCACGCGGGCGCCGAGGCCGCGTGCGATCTCGGGCGTGCCGTCGGTGCTGGCGGTGTCCACCACGACTACCTCCGCGACCAGGGGCAGGATCGCGTGCAGAACCCCGGGCAGCGCCGCGGCCTCGTTGCGGGCGGGGATGATGACGCCGATGCGGAGCCTGCCGGCCGTGGTCATCGGCGCCCCTTCTGGCGGATCATGGACAGGCCCAGCATCAGCAACACCCCCATGAGGTGGATCGCCGCGACGCCCTGGCCGAAGACCGCCCCGAGCCCCAGCGCGTGCAGCGGGAAGAACGCATAGTAGAGCGGCAGCAGCACCGCCGGCAGCAGCAGCGCGCGGCAACTCAGCGCGGCGGCGAAGGGCAGGAACCAGACCGCATACCAGGGGTATTGCGCCGGCGAGAGGTAGAAGGTGGCGGCTGCGACGACCAGCGCGCCGCGCAGCAGCGCCGCCGGCTCGCCGGGCGCGTGGCGCGCGACCGCAAGCGCCACGCCCGCGCCGCACAGCCCGAGCAGCGGTCGCAGCAGATCGCCGACCCCAGGCCCGAAGGCCGCCTTGGCCCAGGCCAGCGGCGCGTTGTTGACCAGCCAGCCCTGCGCATAGGCGGCCAGCCCGGCATCGGGCGCCGTGACGGTCGCCAGCAGCGGCGCCAGCGTGACGCCAGCGGCCAGCCCGAAGGCGACGGCCGCCCGCGTCCTTGCGTGCGCCGGCAGCCATCGCGCGAGCAATGGCACCAGCAGCAGCGGCCAGACCTTCACGCCTGCCGCCAGCCCGAGCAGGCCGCCCGCCAGCACCCCGCGCCCGCCGAGCGTCGCCAGCAGCGCGCCAAGCAGCAGCGGCGGCAGCAGCGCGTCCACATGCGCGGCGTTCGTCAGCACCAGCGGCAGCAAAGGGCAGCACCACCAGACGGCCGCGCGCATCACGGGCAGCCCCGCGCGTCGCAGCAGCGCCGCCAGCAGCAGCACGCCGGCAGCCTCCGCGCCAAGCATGACAAGGCGCAGCCCGAGCAACTCCCAGGGCGCGACCCAATGCGCCAGCAGGAAGGCGAGCTGGGCGGTGCCCGGATAGATGCTCCGCAAGCCCGCGAAGGGCAGCACGGCATGCAGCGCCGCCCCTGCCTCGCCGAGTTCGGGCGGTAGGCCGGAGGCCGGCGGCGCCGCCCAGGGCCAGACGCCATGCGCCACCAGCGCACCGTCCCAGAGGTAGCGCAGCGCGTCGGTATCCAGGACGAGCGGTGTTCCGAGCCAGCCCAGGCGCATCGCGGCACCGAAGGCCAGCACGGCGCCGATCACCGCGCGCCGCGGGGGCAGCCGCTCCAGCGGGCCGATCGCCGCGAACCAGGCCGCGCCGCCGAGCAGCGCCAGGCTGATGAAGGCCAGCACATGTGCTGGTGCCGGCGCGGCCTGCTCCACCAGCGCAGGGGCCAGGGCGATCATGCCGGCCTGGGCCGCCGCCAGCAGGGCCGCCAAGGCCAGCAGGCGCCCGCCCTCCCGCGGCACGGCGTCACGCCCTATCATGCGTAACCATCCGCCGGCCCTGGGCGATCTGCGCTATGGGTCACCCCGACCCCAAGCCTGTCGATGGAGCAGACCAGATGCCCCCATCCTCCCGCCTGCCCCGACGGCGCCTGCTGCTGGCCGGCGCTGGCGCGCTGGCCGTCACGGGCGGCGCTGCCCTCGCCTGGCCCTGGCGGCGCGGCCTGCCCGATCCGGCCGATACCCGCACGACCATGCAGGATGTCGAGGCCGCCGTGGCCCGCCTGCTGCCGGTGCCGGAGATCGGGCCGGCGGAGCTTGCCAGGCGGATCGGGGCGGGTGAGCGTATCCTGCTGCTCGATGTCCGCGAGCCGGCCGAATACGCGCAGAGCCGGATCCCCGGCGCACTCCGCGTGCCCCCCGAGGCCCCGGCCGCCGCGGTGCTGGCGGAACACGGCGCGCGCATGGCCGGCGCGACCGTGGTGTTCTACTGCGCCGTCGGCTGGCGTTCCGGCGTGATGCTGCAGGGCATAAGGCAGGCGGCGGCGGAAGCGCCGGCCGCGTCGCTGCTCAACCTCCGCGGCGGGATCTTCCGCTGGCACGTGGACGGGCGGCCGCTGGAACTCGGCCCCGGCGCGGCGGGGGTGCATCCCTTCGACGACGCCTGGGGCCGGCTGCTGGCGCGGATCGGAGGCGGCTGAGCGCGGCGGCTTCATCTGCCCGGTGGGGCGTCGTTCAGCGCCCAGCCATAGGTGTCCTCGGCGATGGCGCTACGCTCGCCGAGGCGCGCGGCCAGCGCCGGGGCGGCGTGGCGGCGCAGATGGGCGATGACGCCGGCCTCGCTGCCGCCGAAATCCTCGCGGAACCAGCTGTAGATCGAGGAGATGCGCAGCCTGCCATCCGGCAGCACCGTGACGCCGCGCGGATGGTTGACGAAGGCGGAAGCCGCCTCATCGAGTTCGCGGTCGAGCGTCGCGGCTCGCCAGGCGCGCGGCCAGAGGTTGGGGCAGCCGATCGAGGCGCAGTTCACGGCGTAGTGCACGCGCGGATCGCGGAAGGTCGGGCGCATCGTCTCATGCTCGATGTCATCGAGCGACATGCGCCGTCCCTCCACGGTGACGAGCCGCGTGCGCCACGGCCCGGTCCAGCCCTTGGGATCGAGCGGCACGCCGGTGGAGCGGATGTCGCGGATCGAGCGGACCGGGTAGCGGTCGAGCACGACCTTCAGCGTCAGCGCGTTGTAGAGGTTGGCCCAGTAGGCGAAGGCTTCCGGGCGCGCCATGGCGCTCGGGCGGCGCGCGGCGGCCTCCGCGATCCAGGCGTCGAGCGCGCGCAGATCGGCGGCGTTGGACTTCCACGCCCCGTAGCGCACCCGCATCACGCCATCCGGATGCGGCACGACATGGCGCGCGAGCAGAGCGTCGAGCCCGGCATCCGGATCGGCCGCGGCGGCGCGCGGCAGCAGCGCCGCGAGGGGAAGCGCAAGCAGGGCGCGGCGAGGGATCACGGGATGCTCCATCAGCTGCGCGCGAAGCGCGCCTTGAGGGGGATGGCCGCAAGCGACAGCGCCGCGAGGCCGAGCAGTGCGCCGAGGATCTGCGGCGTCAGCACGGCGCGCGGGTCGAAGGCGCCGCCCATCGCCAGCACCTCGCCGAGACCGGCGCCGGCGAGGCTGAACACCGCCGTCCCCGGCAGGATGCCGAGCGCGGTGGTGAGGACATAGGTGCGAAGCCGCACGCCGACGAAGGCGGGCACCAGGTTCACCAGGAAGAAGGGGAACAGCGGCACCAGGCGCAGCACCAACAGGTAGGAAGCGGCGTTGCGCCGTATGCCCTCGCCCAGCGCGCGCGCCTTCGGCCCCAGCCGATCCAGCGCATCCGCACCGAACAGGCGCTGCGCGAACAGGAAGACGAGCGTCGCGCCGATGGTCGCGCCCACCACCGTCAGCGCCGTGCCGCCCGCCGCACCGAACAGGAAGCCGCCGGCCAGCGTCAGGAACACCGCACCGGGAAGGGAGAAGGCAACGGCGGCGATATAGATGCCGAGATAGGCGAGCGCCGCGACCGCCAGGTTCGCCGCGACGAAGGCACCCAGCGCCTCCCGATGCGCCGCGAGCGTCGCGAGCGAGAGATGATCCGCGAGCCCCGCCGCGCGCAACGCGACGAGCAGCCCGAGCACGCCGAGGCCAATCCAGAGGCGGCGGTCGCGCAGCAGGCGGGCGAAGGTCATGGTGCGTCCCCCTTCACGGCAGCAGGCGCTGGACGAAGCCGACCAGGCGGCGTGTCCGAGGCCCGAACAATGTGGGCGTGTAGAAGCTTCCCGCGACGCGCTTCGAGATCTCCGACATGGTCGGATAGGGCGCGAGGGAGGACGCGATGGCGCCGATCTTCAGGCGCTGCTGGATCGCCAGCCCCCACATCCCGATCATTTCGCCCGCGCGGGGCGCCACGATGGTGGCGCCGAGGATCTGTCCTCGGCGGCCGAGCACCACCTTTGCCAACCCCTCCGTCGCGCCTTCCGCCTGTGCGCGATCATTGCCCGACAGCGGCTGCAGCAGGGTCGAGACATCGTGGCCCGCCTCACGCGCTACAGCCTCAGTCAGCCCGACATGGGCGAGTTCGGGGTCTGCGTAGGTCACCCAGGGCAACGCGGCGTAATCCACCTTCGCGGGCAGGCCGAACAGCGCGTTCCGGATGACGATGCCGGCATGGTAGCCCGCGATATGGGTGAATTGCGGCCCGCCAGCCACGTCCCCGATCGCGAAGACGCGGCGGTTGCTGGTCCGCAGCCGCGCATCGACGGTGATGCCGCGCGGCGTGGCCTCGATGCCGGCTGCGTCCAGACCGAGGCCCTCGATGTTCGGCCGGCGGCCGGCGGCGACCAGCAGATGTGTCCCGTGCAGCGCCACGGGCCCATTCGCGCCGCGCAGCTCGAGCGCCACACCGTTGGCGGCGTGGCGTGCGGCGATCACCTCGGCGCCCTCATGCAGTGCGATGCCCTCCCGCAGCAGCGCCGTGCGCAGGACCGCGACGGCCTGCGGCTCGTCCTTCGGCAGGATGGCGCCGCGTTCCACCAGCGACACTGCGGCGCCGAGGCGTCGGAAGGCCTGCGCCATCTCCACCCCGATCGGGCCGCCACCCAGCACGAGCAGGTGGCCGGGCCGCTCGGTCAAGCCGAAGATGGTCTCGTTGGTGAGGTAGGGGACCTCGGCAAGGCCGGGCACGGGCGGGACAGCGGCGGCGGAGCCGGTGGCGACCACGAAGCGCCGGGCGCGGATGCGTTGGCCTGCTGCCTCCACCTCCTCAGGCCCGGTGAAGCGCGCGTCGGCCTGGATGACGGTGACGCCCAGCCCCTCGAAGCGCTCGACGCTGTCATGCGGGGCGATGGCGGCGATGACGCCATGCACATGCGCATGCACCTTGGCGAAGTCGATCATGGGCTCGTGCCCGTTCACACCGAAGCGGGCGCTGCCGCGAACCTCCTCCGCCGCATGCGCCGCGGCGAGCAGCGCCTTCGACGGCACGCAGCCCGTGTTGAGGCAATCGCCGCCCATCCGGTGCTTTTCGATCAGGACGACCGAGGCCCCCATCTGCACCGCGCCGGCGGCCACCGAGAGGCCGCCCGAGCCCGCGCCGATGATGCAGAGGTCGGAATCAAGCACCCCGTCGTGCAGCCGGGGACGGCGCGCGGCAAGTCCGGGGTTTGCCCCTGTCGCATGCATCGTAGCTCGGCCTCCTTCGATTCCGCAGGCCATTCGACGGATGCGCCGGCGAGGTTACGGCGCCACCGGCTGCGCTTCCGTCCAAGCGGCCAGGAAAGCGCGGGTATGGTGCGCGGGCCCGCTCGTTGCCGCGGCGCCGATCCCTGGCGATTGTCCGGAGAGTTCAGCTTGGAGTTGCAGGAAGTCCTGGGGCTCATCCACATCGTACCACATCGGCAACATGACAACGGACAGTCCGAGTTCATCGGCACGCCGCATTGTGCAGGCAAGTACCTC
Organism: Roseomonas mucosa; assembly: GCA_945878375.1. Taxonomy (GTDB): domain Bacteria; phylum Pseudomonadota; class Alphaproteobacteria; order Acetobacterales; family Acetobacteraceae; genus Falsiroseomonas; species Falsiroseomonas mucosa_A. The sequence continues at coordinate 106,117 of CAMDWG010000012.1, forward strand.
CGGCGTGCTCCACGCGATGTCCTCGAACAGCCGTGGGTGGGGGCGCTTCAGGCCCACAAGGTAGTAGCCGCCGTCACGCGCGGGACCGAGGACAACGCGGTCGCCGGGCTCACGAAGTGCGGTGATCGCCCTCTCGACAAATTCAGTCGGCAAGGTCGGACTGTCGCCATTCACCATGATTGCGCAGTCATGTCCGTCGGCGAGGAAGGCCGCAACGCTCACCTGCAGCACGATGCCGACGGATGCCTCCTGGCGCGGTACCAGGGTCCAGGGCGGTGGCAGGAGCGTGCGAAGGACCGCCTCCGATCCAGCTGGGCTGAAGAGCGCGTAGAGTTGCCGTCCCAGCGCTTCGGGAATGGCTGCCAGGGCCGTGGCAACGTCGCGGATGAAGCAGGCGGAGAGGCGTTGGGCCATTTCCGCCCCAAGCAGCGGCCGAAGGCGCGACTTGCCGCCGCCGACACCCGGCGTCTTGCAGACGATCGAAATGGCTGCGCCTAGACCCATGTAGAGTGACACCCTCGCTACCCACGCCCACATTACGGCGGCGAAGTACAGAAGGTTACGCGGTTGGTCGCGGAGCGTATCCTATTGGGTGGATCTGGCGGCGTCCCTGGACGCGGACGAGGCCCGACGCGCGTCGCGGGATCGCCCTGCCCTCGATCTCCGTCTTGCGGAGGGTGGTGGGTTCGCCCGAAACGGCAAACGCCCCGGCGTTGAGGCCGAGGCGCTGGTTGAGCAAATCAAGATGGATGCGGGGACAGGATTTGAACCTGTGACCTTCAGGTTATGAGCCTGACGAGCTACCGGGCTGCTCCACCCCGCGGAGGTGGTTGTGTGTCGTGTTAGGATCCGGCTTGGTGGCCCGGCGGCGACCGACTCTCCCGCATCTTGAGATGC